>NEWP02000033.1:131447-150794 GCA_002869895.2 Nitrospira sp. CG24E
GATTGGATCGGTGTCGTGCAGGGCGCACAGCCGAGGCTCCGATAACGTGTCCCATCACCCTTGTCGAGATAGAGATCGATGAAGGGAATATTCTCGAATTTGATGTACTCCCAAATGTTGATCTCCGTCCAATCCAGCAACGGATGGATCCGGATGTGCGTTCCTGGAGGAAACGTCGTTTTGAATTGATCCCACAGCTCCGGCGGCTGATCGCGGAAATCCCAATCGCCATGTTTATCACGCGGAGAGAAGTACCGTTCCTTGGCCCTCGTCCCCTCCTCATCTGCGCGCACACCGAGAATGATGCCGGTATAGCCCTTTTGTTCGATCAGCTGCTTGAGTCCATTGGTCTTCAACGCCGTGCAACAGTTGACACGACCCAGCGTATGATTCATCCCGGCCGCGAGCGCTTCCTTGTTTTGCCCCACAACCAATTTCACGCCCCACTCGCGGGCCATGCGATCTCGATATTCGATCATGGCGGGGATTTTGTAACTCGTGTCGACGTGCAAAAGTGGAAACGGAACATGGCCGAAAAACGCCTTTCTCGCCAGCCACAGCAGCACCGTCGAATCCTTCCCCATCGACCACAGCATGGCCAGATTATCAAAATGCTTATAGGCTTCCCGAAGAATGTAGACACTCTGGTCTTCTAATTGACGAAGATGTCGCACGGACTCGATCCTCTCTTGTGGTCAATGAATTCGGCTGGTGACACCAATCCCTACCGGCTCCTGAGTCAACTCCTCTAACTTTCGTGCCGCCGCTCCCTCTTCGAACGCTCGACGGGCAAGTGGGACGCAGGACGCCCAGGTTGCCCCCTTACCAGCGGCGTACAAGATTAACGCCGCATTCATCAATACCCAGTTATAGGGTCCTCCCTGTACCTGATTGTGGAGAATCCGTCGGAGCAGATCCGCTTCCTTGTCCCGTTGATTCGATGGAAAGCCCGCCATGTCCTGCGACATACCCAGCGGCAAGCCGACATCTTTTGATGCGAACGAGAGGGGCGTAATTCGCTCGTCTCGCAGCTCCAGAACCCTTGTGAGCGCGGCAATCGACAGCTCTGGATCGCCTTCAACACCGCTGACCACCAGCGCCCGCGGACAAGCCAGCATCCGCAACACTTCCGCGGTCTTTTCAAAGTGGGGAGGATGGGATAGGCCGACAACCTGCGACGAGGCGCGAGCCGGATTCAAGAGCCTCGCAATCGGATGAAACACGTTTCGCGCTCCCAGTTCTTGACGCATTTCTAAAAAACGATAGATCGGAGGGTGGTACAGAGCAATGTCGAGGTAGGCGAATCCATGCCGCACCACCGCCTCTGCCACACCTTTCGGCGCCATATCGATCGGCAGGCCTAAGGCCTTGAGCACCCCGGCGTTCCCTGCACGACCGGGAATCCCGTCGTACCCATGCATCAAGACCGACGCGCCTGCCGACGCAGCCACGATGGCGGAAGCGGCAAGGGCGTGGAAGGTTTCGCGTTTCCCCGCATAGCTCGGCAGATCCACGACGCCAAGCTCACGTGGGATCGGCACAGGAGCGACATAGGACCGTGCGGCCGCTGTCATTGAAGCCAGCTCGGTAACCGACTCCATCTTGATTCGCATGGCCATGAGAAAGGCTCCCACCTGGGCCGCCGTGGCTTCCCCTTCAATGAGCGCCTTCATTGCCCGCTTCGCCTCGTCCCAGGTGAGATCCTTGGCAGCCCTTGGCCCCTTGGCAATTTTTGCAATAATTTCCTGCATCGACATTATGAAGCCTTGTGTAGCCCGCACTCAGTCTTCGCGAAATTTTTCCATCGTCCCGCGCGGGAGTCTTCGCCGGGCATCACGGGACTTGTGCAATAGGTACAGCCGATGCTCGGATAGCCACGGTCATGCAACTCGTTGTAAGGAACTTCATGGACACGAATGTAGGTCCAGACATCCTCCGACGTCCACTTCGCAAGCGGATTGACTTTGGCCAACTGAAACTTCTGGTCCCACTCGATCAGCTTTGCATTGGCTCTCGTGGGAGACTGGTCGCGCCTGATCCCGGTGATCCAGGCGGCGAATCCCTTGAGCACGCGTGTAAGAGGCTCCACTTTCCGCAACTCGCAACATCGATCGGGATGGCTCGCCCAGAGGGCATCGCCATGCTGAGCGGCTTGTTGCTCCGGAGTGAGCAACGATTTTACCTGGATAACCTGCTGTGGTTGTAGCCCATAACGCTCGATCACCAGATCGCGCGTGGCATAGGTTTCAGGAAAGAGAAAGTCCGTATCGAGGTAGAAGAGTGACATGGATGGATTCATGCGGTGAACCATGTCCACCAGCACAACATCCTCAGCCCCGAAACTGCACGCGAGTACAATCTTGGTCGCATACCGTTCGATCACAGCAGCCAGCAACTCTTGTGGCTGCTTCGCCTCGAACGACTCACCCCAGGCTGCGAGCTCCTCGGCAGAGGTTGGATGTTCTCTATTCTGCACGCTAACCCCTCTTCCCATCCACACTTTCATCTGGAGAGGCATCGGGGTTGGTCATCTGCGCCCATCGCGCGCGCACATTCCCATTGTGCGCGCGCTGGGAGCACAGACCGATCCTCGTGCCTCTCCTTCTCATTCTACTTTTTCGACCAGAATCCGATAGTGCGTAGCGTCCGCTTCCAACGCCTCCTGCACCAACAACTTATGCCCGTCGTTTTTCAAGCTCATCGGCACGTTCTTAATGGGTTCTCCCGCATCGAGCCAGACTTCCAATTGTTGGCCCGCATCCATCATCTCCAGTTTCAGCTTGGTCTTGACGTAATTCATCGGGCAAGCCACCCCGCGCAGATCGTAAACTGGCACACCAGATGGGGCAGGTGCGGGGGTTGCCAATTGGGCTGACTTGACCTCTGCTGTCACGCTGGCCTTAGCGCTCTCTGTCTCACCCACCGGTGCTAATTTAAGATCTTTGCCCATCTGATCCGTGGATGCGCGACAGGCATCGACGAATCCCTTGGCGAACACCAGCTTCTCCCGGGCTGATTCGCCCGTGGTGTCCTTGGGCCCTAAGTCGCCGACTCTCTTCCTCAGATCCCGATATATCGCTGGAACGATGCCCTTTTGCGCGATCCGGCTATCAAACTCAAGAAAGGTTTCTGCATCGGTCGAGGGTTCGAGCCCCTCTGTTACGAGTAATGCCTTGGCAGCGGCCAACACTGCCCGATAAGACTTGTTCACCGAGACGGAATATTGGTGATTATCGACAAGAAGCTTAGCTTGATAGAGTTCTTGATCTGCTTCGAGAATACCGTTCTCGATCATTTCAAGCGCGCCGCCTGCGCACTCGCCCGGTCCAAGATCCTCCAAGATAAACTCTTCTTCGCCTTCCCAGTCGTAGTAGAAAGTCGAATCATCTTGAAAGGAGGGAACGATGGTGTAGGGAATCAATTCCTCCTTGAGCTTGATCTTGCCGACACGATCGATGAAGGCCGGCAACCCTTCACCGGAATGGCGGTCACGCCGGTACACGTCGATCAAGTGCGTAATCGCCGCCGACACACTCTTGGCGGGCAACTTGACCACCATCTGCCCGATCTTCGCCGTACCATTGACCTTCCCTCCTAAATGCAATTCGTAGAAGGGTGCCACATGCTCGCCGATGCGTTTTCCAACTCCATGCAACCCGATCGTGGCGATATGGTGCTGGGCGCAGGAGTTGTGGCACCCGCTGATCTTGACAGAGACATCCTTCAGATCCTCAGGAACCAGCCCAGCTGGAAATACCTCTGCCAGTGCCCGAGCGAGCCCCTTGGAAGACGTGATCCCAAGGCCACATGTATCGGTGCCGGGGCAGGCGATAATATCCTCCACCAATTCGGCGCCGGGATCGGCCAAGCCCTGCGAGGCAAGATCTGAGTAAAGATCGGCGATACGCGACTCCGGCACCCATCGAATGATCATGTTTTGATTGATCGTCGTTCGAATGTTGCCATTGGAGTAGCGATCCGCAAGATCGGCAATCAGGAGCATCTGCTCTGCCGTGAGATCGCCCATGAATAGCTTGGTCACTGCCGCAACATAACCCTCTTGCTTCTGCCGCACCACGTTGGTGCGGCGCCACATCTCGAACGGAGTTTCTGTTCGTGCATCACGGGGATGCCCATTGGTGTGCGCCGCTGCTTGGGTCGAACCATTGGAGGTCGGCATAATAAGCTGAATGGGCTCATCCGGATACGACAGCAACTTGATCGGCTCATGGGTTGGACGGGCATGTCCCATCGACACGTAAGCCTCTTCCCAGCGCCGCTTGAACTCCTCAAAGCCCAGTTTTTCGATAACAAACTTCATGCGGGCCTTGGTACGATTTTTCCGATTGCCCAAGGTATCGAACACCCGGATCACAGCTTCCACACTCGGGATGAGCTCATCCATTGGAGTGAACTCTCGAAGGACCTGCGCAAGGCGAGGAGCGGAACCGAGGCCGCCGCCTGCGACCATTCGAAAACCAATGGTTCCATCCGCACGTTTCGCGGCCAACAGCCCGATATCGTGAATCGGCGTGAGCGCACAGTCCTGCTTGCAGCCGGAGAAGGCGATCTTAAATTTTCGGGGAAGGCTCTGGTTGAGCGGATTCCTCAAGAGATGGAGCGCGACGGTCTTCGCATAGGGCGTCACGTCGAACGCCTCACCTTGACAGATTCCTGCAAGATGACAGGCTGTCACATTGCGGACCGTATTGGCACAGGCCTCTCTCGTGGTCAAACCGACTTCCGCCAACCCACGCATGATGGCCGACACATCCGCTAACTCGACGAAATGCAGCTGGATATCCTGACGCGTGGTCACATGTCCGACACCGGTGGCATATCGCTCGGTCAATTCCGCAACCCGGCGAAGCTGATTGGCCGTCAGTCCCCCGAAGGGAATCTTGATGCGGACCATCTGAACGCCGGCCTGCCGTTGGCCATAAATGCCATATTGGAGCCGAAAGGGCCTAAACAGATCGCTTGAGACATCACCAGAGACGAGGCGCTTGGCCTCTGCCTCGAAGGTCTCGATTTCTTCCAATATTGCCGGAGAAATCGGTTCTATCGTTATCGGAACCGTGCTAAGTGGTGTAGGACTCATAAAGACCTCAAATGTGAT
Source organism: Nitrospira sp. CG24E (assembly GCA_002869895.2). Taxonomy (GTDB): domain Bacteria; phylum Nitrospirota; class Nitrospiria; order Nitrospirales; family Nitrospiraceae; genus Palsa-1315. Next base: position 136,567 of record NEWP02000033.1, read on the forward strand.
ACATCAATGACCGTTCTTGCTCGAGCACACGTTGCTGCCCGGCCAAATCTTCTACGCTTATCGCTTCAAGCACGCCTCGCTCGGCTCGATAGACCTGCTCCCACACCTTCCCAAGCAAAAGTTCAGGCTTACTGAGTCGCCGCAGCTGTGTTCGTCCAGTTCTATCGCTTAAGGGAAAAAGCGGGCCGTCAAGCGCTTCAAGAATTTCAACGACTGACAGCTCGGATGGTTTCTTTGAAAGCACATATCCACCCTGGGCGCCACGAAGGCTCGATACAAGAGCAGCCTTCTTCATGCCGTGAAGGACTTGTTCAAGAAAGCGAGCAGGGATCGCTTGACGTCGTGCAATCGATTTTGCTTGGACTGGCACTGTTCCAAGATGCATCGCCAAGTCGACCGCCGCCATAATTCCATAGGTAGCCCTGAGCGAAACTTTCATACATGAGTATTCCGGTAGGAATTAGAATTCATGGCCTACTTAATACTATTTGCGAGGCTCTGCTGTCAAGCCACCCCCTCTTAGATGAATATGCGCAAAGAAGAGTTGCTGTGAACGATTCTTCCACATTTTTCTCTGTCGAGACGGTGGGTATAGCGATGATCTCTCTTAGCATGGAGACACACTCCCTCGCTGAGCCACTACAGTTTCTGTATTCTGCCCTCGCTTCACGCTCTATTCGCGGTTTAAAGATCGTGCAGTGAGAATCTGTCGAACCTATCGGTGCAAAAATAATCTCCCCCAATTATCATCTTTCCCGTTGACACGTTTTTCTAATGGGCGTAATAGGAAGTTACGGCCCATTCATTCATTCGATCAGGGGGACCGGACAGAGCGCGCGGCTGTTTACGGGTACCCCCGCAAACTTTCTCAAGAGAGGAGGGTAGCGATGGATGACCTGACTCCACCTGGCCACACAGGCCCGCCGACTCGAGGGCGGGCTTCTGATCGGTCGTGCTAGCCGGTTCTCCACTGGCTGTGCCGTAACGGCACCAACACCAATTAAGGTACTAGCCTATTTATTGTAGGGAGAACTCGACGCTGGCGCGAGGAACACAAGCGCCTGGGATGCATTCGCGCTCCCCCGATCGGTTGTCCAATGCTCCAACTGTCGTGCGGGTCTCAGTTTTTTCTGGGCCGCGACAATTTCATATGGCTGACTTGGCGTCCTAAGCGCCACATACGGGCGACCTCCCACCTAGTGCAGGGTCGCCCGTTCTGTTATCGGATGGTAGAGATCTCCCCCTCTGTCGTTGTCCCTTCCCTCAGTGCCTCGCTGTACGACCCGCCGCCATGGAGTTTCAGTTGCTGCACTTTGTGAAGGGCACGTTGACGAGCCTGATCAGGGCTTGTGCTGGGAACGGTTGTGTGACTGTCGCCGCGCCATACAACGATTCTGCGGTCCATAGGAGAATCAGCAGTGAATCGCTGAGGTCTCGCGCCATGATTCCCGTTGTGATGAAAATTCCCCCACCTATGGTGTTGCTCACGAGCACGCAGGAAGCCTTGAACCAGCCGATCTTCTGCGTGACTGATTTCAGACTTGTGTCGCTGATGGATGAATCAGTCCCGAAAGATCAAGATGGGAGACCTGTCCGCTCAGGCGGCACTGTCGATGAGATGGAATGACCGTGTAATCACTGAGTGCCCGCCTTGCCCTTCCTCTCGAAGCCCATTTAGAATACCTTCTCAGATACAATCGGCACACGATAGTGATTCCCATCCAAGAGGAGGCCGCCATGAGTCTTGCTGACAACAACTGTATCCCCTGCCAAGGCGGTGTACCGCCAGTTCCAGCGGAACGTGCGCAGGCTCTGCTGACAGAGTTAGGACGTGGGTGGTCGCTGAATCAAGCTGGCCATCTGGAACGGCTCTATACGTTTAAGGACTTTGCCCAGGCCTTGGACTACGTGAACAAGGTTGGAGCCGTGGCAGAAACGGAAGGTCACCACCCCGATCTCTATCTCGCCTGGGGCAAGTGTAAGGTCGAGATCTGGACGCACAAGATCAATGGCCTGACAGAGAGCGACTTCTACATGGCGGCCAAAGCCGATCGGGAGTTTGAAGCATTTCGCGCCGTTGGCGGTTAACCGCGCGTCAGGATGTTTGCGTCATGAACTCACGAGGCATGAGATGAGCGACAGAGCCCAGGTGGCACTCGTCAACATGCCGTTCAGCTATTCGAAGTATCCCTCGATCCAACTGGGCACACTCTCCGCGCTGCTCAAGTCGCAAGGCATTGTCGTCGACTGTCATCATCTGAACGTTCGTTTTGCCCACAAAATCGGCGTGCCCCTCTATGAAACGATCTGCGAGAAACGGGCGCTCTTCGGTGAATGGATTTTTTCCTACCTCTTGTTTCGCGACAATCCAAAACGGGTTGAGTATCCCCGCCTGTTTAAGCCGGTATTCGAACAAGTTACCAAGGAGAGCGGGTATCCTGCCTCGTTCTTCGAAGAGATGGCGACGAGGACAGCGCCGCAGTTTTTGACCTGGGCCTTAACCGCCATCGACTGGGGCCAATACAAGGTTGTCGGCTTCACCTCCACGTTCGACCAGAACCTCGCGAGCCTGACGATGGCGAAGCTCATCAAGGATCTCTATCCCGATGTGACCATCATCTTCGGCGGAGCAAATTACGACGGAGAGATGGGATTGGAATATTTCAGGGCCTTCCCCTTTATCGATCACGTCGTGATCGGTGAGGGTGAAGAGACTTTCCCAACTCTCGTCCGCGCAATCTTGGAAGGGAAAGGCGAAAAAATTCCCAGCGGAGTCACCTACCGTCAAGGCGACCGGATTTGCTTCGTGCCAAACGCCTCTCTCTTCACTGACTTCTCGAACACCGGTCCGCCGGACTACGACGACTACTACCACCTGCTTGCCGAACTCGGCGAGGCGGCGCAAGGATTGGATCGGATCCTGCTGTACGAGGGTTCTCGTGGCTGTTGGTGGGGTGCAAAACATCATTGTACGTTTTGCGGATTGAACGCGGAAAGCATGAAGTTTCGGGCAAAATCGTCCGAGCATGTGGCACGGGAAATGGCCTATCTCTCCAGCCGATACGATACGTCGAGATTTCGCCTGGTGGACAACATCATCGACATGAAATATGTGGAGAACCTATTCGGTCGATTTGCGGCGGACCATTGCGATCTGGACGTCTTCATCGAGACCAAAAGCAATCTCCACAAAAGCCAGATTCGTACGCTCGCCGCCGGAGGCGTGAAGTGCATGCAGCCGGGGTTAGAAAGTCTGAGCCTCAATCAGCTCCAGGCCATGGATAAGGGCGTGACACCGATGCAGAATATTATCTGCCTCAAATGGAGCGCGTACTACCATATCGCGGTGGCCTGGAATATTTTGCTCGGGTTTCCGGGAGAAACGAACGAGGACTACCAGCGGCAGATAGACATACTTCCCTCGTTGTTTCACCTGCAGCCACCGGAATCGACCGGGAAGTTTTGGCTACAACGGTTCAGTCCCTACTACAGCAGGCCTCACGAGTATGGTATTCGCATCACCGGTCCTGGAACGGCCTATGAGTATGTCTACGATGCAAGGCAAGTGGACTTGAAAAAGATCGCCTACGATTTCGAATATGAGCTAGACAATTGGACGGTGGATCCGCAGATCTACCAAGAATTGGTCGACTTAGCGCATGAGTGGCAACGAGTGGCCGGTTCGAGCGATCGACCGTTTCTCTACTACTCGAAGGCGATGGACTATGTCACCGTGTACGATGGTCGAAACCAGAAGGCACCGATACGGCGGCGCTTCGATTGGCCTGCCGCAGGAATCATCGAGGTCTGTAACGAGGCGGCTAAGAATGTAGACCAGATCAGGGTCCAATTGGCAAGCCGACCAGAGAGAGGAGGGAGCCGCGACGAAGAGATTGATCAGGCTCTCAGTTCATTGACGGCTGCGCGAATTCTCTACGAAGAACGTGGCAAGTACTTCACACTGGCTGTTCCAGAAAACTCGTACCTCTAGCCAAACGAGACCCCAGTCTCATCACATCGACAGTTTATCGACGACGTTGCGCATCTGGACACCATGCGCGAGCGAGGCGCCGCCCCGGATAGCACAGGCGACGTGGACTGCTTCTGTCATTTCCTCGATGTTCGACCCCTTTTCAAGAGAAGCCTGCGTGTAGGCATCGATACAGTAGGGACACTGGACTGCGTGGGCGACGGCAAGGGCGATGAGGGCCTTTTCTCGTTCCGTCAGAGCCCCTGCAGCAAAGACAGCACTATAGTAGGCCATGAATTTCTCCCAGAGCTCCTTGTTCCCCTTGCCCATCTCGGCAAACTTTCTCAGATCGTGGGGATGGTAATACGTCTCCATTGTGACTCCTCGTTGGAAGGTTACTAAGGCTGCGGCTGAGAAGCCTGGAAGAAAACCGCACTGAGCCTGAGTCTCAACCTACTACGCGTTGCTGGGAGGTTCCGAATCAGCTTGCAAGAGGACCTGGGAGAACCGTGCGCCGACGATGCCGGTCACCTTGGCCATAAGGTCGGTCACTTCTTGCCATTCCCGCGGCAGAAGATCCTGTTTCAGTTGAGGGTGAATCGCCCATTGGGCATCGACTTGTGTTCCTTTTCGGCTCACAAGTACCCGCAGCAGTTCTACCTCCTTACCGTATGATTCGGACGCTGCAGCTTGGAGTGAATTTCCGTTTGAATCTCCTGCTGGAGGCATTGCACCTGCCATAGAACCGATCTCCTTCCCCTCTTGCGGAAGGAATCATACTCCATCGTTATTCGGTCTGTATATCCGGATATCCGGCAGAAAGCCCTTCTGACCACCCGACTATTCCGTCATCAGACTGAAGCGTTGGGCTGAGGCCTTACGAGCAAGCTGTTGCGTCTTCTTGGAGCAGATCGAGCATCGCTTGGTGAAGTGGCCCGTTACTCGCCACTAGTTCTTGCCCGTAGATCGAATGGGGGTTGCCCGCGAAATCCGTCACCCTACCGCCGGCTTCCCGGAGGATGACAACTCCTGCCGCCATATCCCATGGGCTTAGCGCCACTTCCCAAAATCCATCGAACCGACCGGCTGCAACATAGCAAAGATCCAGAGCTGCCGTTCCGGTTCTACGCAATCCCTGCACCTTCAACGCGAATCGTGAAAAATGGTTCAAGTTATTGTTCGAGGTCTCACGAATGTTGTACGCAAACCCGGTCACAAGGAGCGCCTGATCGAGATGGTCCGCTGCTGACACGGAAATGGGAACACCATTCAGGTAAGCCCCATGACCGAGTTGCGCAGTGAAAAGTTCGTCTCGAGTCGGGTCGTAGACTACCCCAGTCATTCCACGTCCGTCGCATTCCACCCCGATAGATACACAGTAGGCGGGAAATCCGTGGGCAAAATTGGTTGTGCCATCGAGTGGATCGATCACCCATTTGTAGCGGGATGGATGTTGCTCGGTCAGCCCACGTTCCTCTGCAAGAACAGAATGGGTCGGGAATGCGCTATGGATAACGTCGATAATCCGTTGCTCCGCCTGGTGATCAGCATTGGTGACCAGATTGATTGCCTGCTTATGTTCAATACGAAAACCGGCGCGCGTGCACTCGACTAGAATGGCTCCGCCCTGCCGTGCCGCGCTAGTCGCTACCGAGAGGAGTTTATCGAGCGGAACATCCTGGTCCTGTGCTTGTGACATGGGGCGGCATCATAACACGCGGCTGGCGTTTACTCCTGCAAGAACAAAGAAGCCTCTCAATGGGAGGGCCGCCAGCCCAATGGGGCTAAGACCAACTTAGCTTCTTGCTACTCTTGTTGACAGAGCAGATAGCATCATTTTCAAGCATAATTTCGTTTGGAAGCGATAATCTAATGCAAGCTATTATTGTAACTTTAGATATTGACTTGCTATGAAAGCAATGCTATAAAGCAAGCATGCTTCACCTGGGGGCAATTCTGTGGAAGAACTCACCGATATATTGGTCGGTCTTGAACAGCGAATCAGCGCCTACAAAAACCGTCTGCAAGAGCTCGAAAAGAAACGTCGCCGCCTGGACGACGAAATCGCCACGATTAAAAAGTATTTGGAATTGGCAGAAACTCTCTATCGCGTTGAAGCCGATAAGGCCAAACTCGCCAGCCTCTCCAGTCAATTTTATTCCGACGAAAAAGGCGCTCGCCAGCGACCGAATACGGACGTCACGGACCAGTCGAGAGAAATCCTCATGGGGCGGAGCAAATATTCAGGGAAAAGCGTGTCGGAAGCTGCCTACGAAATGCTCCGCGAGGCGAATCGCCCCATGCACGCAAAAGAACTGGTGCAGCGATTGGTCGAGGGAGGCCTCCAGATCAAGGGGAAAACGCCGCTGACCTCTGTGGCCACCTCATTGAAACGGGACAAGCGATTCAAGAAGGTGGGTCCCAATACCTTCGAAGCATTGGAACAGTCCTTGATCCACGCAGTCTAGTGTTCCTGAGTTAGTAGACCTTAAAATCACGGAAGGGGGTGAGAGTCTTGGCAACGAAGAAAGCAGCAAAGAAGAAGAAGAAGTAGTCCCCGCCTTGATTCTAGCGTCGGGGGTGAGGCTACTCGCTCCCGACGTTAAATCACATCTCAATCACCAGCGCCCCACTCATCGTCCGGCCTGCCTCGATAAAACCCCGGGACAGTTCTATCTCAGAGCTCCGTAGTCTGCAGATACAACTCTGTTGAGGCCTCAAACTTAATCTGCTGACCACGCAAGCCCACAACCAGCTAACCTCTAGCCAGCAAGACCTGAGACCCACTCTCTGAATATGGATAAGGAATATTAGGAAGCTTGGAGGGCTACTAATGACGCTAATCGCGGTGCTGCTACCGCAGAACGAGACTCATGCACAGCGAGTGAGTCCTCTGTATTGAGCAATACCCAGCTATCGGGGTGGGTGAGAATCTGCCGAACAAGGCGCGTATGTAACGCATGTCCCGAACGCTCAGCGATCAAGTGTCCGATAAAGGGTACTCCGAGCAACGAGAAGTCCCCGATCAGGTCCAGAATCTTGTGTCGCACGAACTCATTAGTAAAACGGAGGCCCGATTCATTGAGAATGCCGTCTTGAGAGAGAACGATCGTGTTGTCCAGGTTACCGCCCTGACCAAGGCCGCGAGCCCAAATGGCTTCCACCTCTTGTAAGAATCCAAATGTCCTGGCATCGGCGATCTCCCGCTCAAACGAATGGGCTGAATGTTCATAACCGTAGGTCTGAGTCTGGATCAAGGGATGGTTGTACTGGATAGAATAGGTGATCTTCGTGGTGGAAGAGGGTTCGATGCGAACTCGGCGAGCTCCGTCCACAACCTCAAGTGGCTGCGTAATTTTCAGATAGGGCTGCCGCCGGCTCTGTGAAACAATTCCGGCTGACTGAATCAAGCGAACAAAGTGTCCCGCGCTGCCGTCCATGACGGGAGCCTCGCCGGCAGTCAGTTCAACATAGACATTATCGATGTCGAGTCCGGCTAATGCGGCCAAAACGTGCTCAATCGTCTGTACCTGAAACCCATTGCCGCTGATTGCAGTACAGAGTTCAGTAGGCACCACATGTTCAATAGAGGCTGCGAGAGAAGCTCCATCCTTGCCGTTCCGATTGACAAAGACGATGCCTGTATTTGGTGTGGCGGGCCTGAGCGTGAGGGTGACCGGCTTCCCAGAATGGAGACCAACCCCTGCGCAACTGACCGCATTCGCTAAGGTTTGTTGAGCCCGCACAGAATCACCTCAATAAATTACACTGTGGCTACCAGCAATTCATGTACCAACTATAATTATTGCAAAAAATATGTCGTAACTATATGATAATAAAATAATATTTATTAAGTGTGGCGATGTGATGCCATGTTGTAAAAACCTCACACCTGTGACTTTTCAAATAGTTATCGACTCAGAATACACGCCACTGCTTACAATGAACCACCTCAACCGAATATCAATTTAACCACCACGACTGGCATGAAGGATTGTTGAAATAGGTCATGTCCTATTGGTCGCTGACGAAGAATATCTCATCATAATGAAATCAGGGCCGCGGATCTAACTCAATCAGGCCCTTCCGGATCGCCAGGATTGCGGCCTGAGTGCGATCATAGACTTGGAGCTTATGAAAAATATTCCGCACGTGGTTCTTGACGGTCTTTTCGCTCAAATCCAAATTATTGGCAATCTCCTTGTTCGTCTTACCGTCTGCAACCAAACGGAGGACCGTAATCTCTCGTTCCGTCAAATCATGCTCGACCCATCCAGGCTTCTTCCCTTTCTTCTGCGACATTAAGGAAAACTCCGCCAGAATCTTGCTCGCCACGGACGGATGGATCAGTGACTCGCCCTTGTAGATTGCGCGAATTGCCGCGACGATCTGCGAGGACTCGGAATCCTTTAAGAGATATCCTGTCGCGCCGGCACGCACCAAATCGAAAATATATTGTTGCTCGTCATACATAGTCAGGGCCACAATCCCTATGTGGGGGGATTCTCGCTTGATCTGTCTGGTGGCTTCGACCCCGCCCATCCGGGGCATGCTCACATCCATCAACACGACGTCTGGCATCAACGTCTTTACCTTTTCGACGGCTTCCATGCCGTCTTGAGCCTCGCCCACGATATGAATGTCGTCTTTCATCTTGAGAATCGCGGCCAGTCCTTCTCGTACGACGCGATGGTCATCTGCGATAAGCACCTTAATCTTCTCCATGAGACCTCGTCTCCTTTTTATCCAAAGGAATGTCGACGACGATAGTCGTGCCATGCCCTTTTTTTGATTCAATCCTGCCTTCACCGCCCACAAGCCGAGCCCGTTCCAGGATTCCACGAATCCCGAAGTGATCCCATTTATCGGGATCGCGCAGCACGGTGTCCATGTCGAACCCTACGCCATTGTCTACGATGGTAACGCGAAGGAGCTGAGGGTCGATGTCCAGCCTCACGGTAACCCGCGTCGCTTTCGCATGTTTCTCAACGTTGCTGAGGGCTTCTTGCACAATGCGGAACAAGAATATTTTGGTGCGCGGAAACAAGATCTGTTCATCGCCGGATACGTGGAACTGCGTCTTGATATGGTACTGGGTTTCGTAGGAGGTGAGATAGTTGGTCAAAGCCGGGAGCAACTCCATCTTGTCGTAGTGGAGCGGGCGGAGATTGAAGATGGCTTGTCGCGATTCATGGATGGCCAGCTTCAGTTGGGCTTTGCCTTCGCGCAGGGTGGCCAGGCTCGCTTTGGGATTTTTCCGAATCAGTTGCAGGCTCAGATCCAATTTGAAGTTCACCCCTGCCAGATTCTGCACAAGGCCATCGTGCATTTCGCAGGCGATGCGTGTCCGTTCATCCGTCACTGCCACACTCGTCTCCTTGACATACAGCCGGTAGAGCGATTGGTATTTATTCAAGGATTTCTCGATCTCTGCCGTGGCGCGAATCCGGGCCTCAATGAGTTCCCACATGAATTTGGCGCTTGCCCCACCGATGATGGTGACACCCATCCGGTGATAGTCCTGGAGCAGCTCCCAGACCTTGGCATTACCCGACACGTCGATCAGGAGATCCACATGCTCAAGCTCCAGGAGTCGTCGGTAATCGCGGGTGACGGGAATATTGAGCCGCTTCGCCAGCGCGACGCCAGGAGCGTTTGCCTTGACTTCTGCGACACCTACGATCTGGACCAGCGGGTCTGCCGCAAAAACCTCTATCAGCGCCGTGCCGCCTCGGCCTGCGCCGATAATCGCCACATGCGTCGCGCTCGGCGCCCTATTGACGCGCGGTCGTCTGGAAGGCATGGCATGCGCCCTTGGCATCTTGACGCCTACTCGTTGAGAAATTGAACCTGGTTGTAGACCGACGAACGGCGGAGGGACATAGAGAGGACGATGAGGGAGCAGGAGGAGCCTGCGGTTCTCACCGCTCGCGGCGTTGCTGGGCCAAGATTCTCAGCTCGTCCATGAACTGGTCGATGTCTTTGAACTCACGATAGACCGACGCAAAGCGAACATAGGCCACCTGATCCAGCTGATGAAGCTCTTTCATCAACTCTTCGCCCACGATCCGACTCTCAATTTCTGTTTCCCCCATTTCCTGAATGCGCTTCTCGATGCGATCCGCCACAGATTCGATCGTCGCAGTGCTGATAGGCCGCTTTTCGCAGGCCTTCTTCAGACCGGCAAGAATTTTGGAGCGGTCGAATGACTCCCTGCGGGCATCCTTTTTCACCACCATGGGAAGAATTTCGTCGACGCGTTCGTAGGGGGTATAGCGACGCTTACAGCCAAGACACTCGCGGCGGCGGCGAATCAGCTCGCCTTCTTTCGCCATGCGCGAGTCGACGACCTTGTCTTCGAGTTCATCGCAGAACGGACATTTCACAGGCGGCGATCCTGCCCCGTCTTACGCGGTTTAGTAGGTGTGGAAAATAGGGAAACGGCTGCAGAGCGTTTTGGTCTGCACGCGAACCTCTTCGAGTATCGCAGGATCATGCCGATGCTGTAGCGCCCGGTCGATCAAGCCTACAATCTCTTTCATCTCGGCTTCTTTCATCCCACGTGTCGAAAGAAGAGGGGTCCCCAGCCGAATGCCGCTGGCGACGGCCGGCGGTTTCTCGTCGTAAGGCACGGCATTCTTGTTCACGATAATATCGGCAGAGCCCAAGGCTGCATCCGCTTCTTTGCCTGTAATGCCCTTGTTGGTCAGATTCATCAGCATCAGGTGCGTATCCGTGCCCCCCGACACAATCTTATATCCTCGGTCGAGAAGCCCTTGAGCCAGCACCTTCGCATTGGCGATCACCTGTTGCTGATAACGGGTAAAGGCCGGTGAGAGGGCTTCCTTGAAGGCGACGGCCTTTGCCGCGATCACATGCATGAAGGGTCCGCCTTGTATTCCCGGGAAGATAAACTTGTCGACCGCTTTGGCATGCTCAGCCTTGCACATCACGACGCCGCCTCGCGGTCCCCGCAGAGTCTTATGGGTGGTCGTCGTGACAAAGTCGGCATAGGGAACCGGATTCGGGTGGAGCCCGGCAGCGATCAGCCCGGCAATGTGAGCGATGTCGACCAGCAGATAGGCGCCGACCGACTTCGCAATCTGTTGGAACCGTGGAAAATCGAAGGTGCGCGCATAGGCGCTGGCCCCGACAACCAGCATACGAGGCCGGCATTCCTCCGCCAGTTTCTGCACCACGTCATAGTTGACGGTTTCGGTCTCACGGTCCACGCCATAAGAAAACACACGGAATAGGATCCCTGAAAAATTGACCTTGCTGCCGTGGGTCAGGTGACCGCCTTGGGCGAGATCCATGCCCAGGATGGTATCCCCCGGTTTCAATACGGAGAGGTAGGCCGCCATGTTGGCCTGGGACCCTGCGTGCGGCTGCACATTCACATGTTCCGCGCCGAATATCTGCTTACACCGCTCGATCGCGAGATCCTCCACTCGATCCACATGCTGACAACCGCCGTAGTACCGTTTGCCCGGGTACCCTTCGGCGTACTTGTTGGTCATGAGCGATCCCTGTGCGGCCAGCACGGCGGAACTGGCAAAATTCTCAGAGGCAATCAAAATCAGTTTCTCACGTTGCCGCGCTTCATCGGCAATAATTGCGGCATAGACATCCGGATCTGTGACTTTGAGTGCCTCTAAAGAACCGATCGCATCGCTCATGATCGCTGGTTCCCTGGTTAAGACTCAGTGGGGGCCGCTTCGGCGTCCTGTTTCTTCACAACGTGAATCGCCACAGTTGCCGTCACATCCCGAGGAAGCTTGATCGGCACAGTGAACGTGCCGAGTTCCTTGATCGGATGCTCCAGCTGGATCTTGCGCCGATCCACCGTGAAGCCTTGCTCCAATAACCGTTCCGCAATATCTTTGACTGTGACCGATCCGAACATCTTGTCGTCCTTACCGACCTGAGCCTGCACCGTGATGGATACGGCTGAGATGCTCTTAGCGTGGGTTTCGATCTCCAGCTTTTCTTTCTTCGCCCGTTCGCCGGCGACTCGTTTGATATGCTCAAAAGCCTTGATGCTGCGACTGTCGGCCAACACCGCTTTCTTGCGTGGGAGCAAAAAGTTCCGAGCGTATCCGGCTTTTACTTCGAGCAGATCGCCGAGATGTCCGACCCCATCCATGGTCTCTTGTAGAATGACCTTCATACCCCTAACTCCTTCTGTTGAAAGGAAAAGAGGATACTGGGAGGCCGCCAAAAAGTCAATTCGCAATCTACCTGAACTGTTCTCTTTGTCACGATAGTCAAGGCGATAGTGAATGTGAAAGTACCCAGCGCACGCTGGACAGGTGTAAAGACCGACCGTATGATGCGAACAGCGAATTAGGAATGACTGTCTAGGGATTGCATGACCGCACGAGACCTTCTCGAAACATGGGCGCTCCGGCTGGAAGCGGAACAGAAGCGGGTCAGCGCTAGCGCGTTAGATCAGCCAATTGATCAGGTCGCAGGCCGACTTGTGGGTACCGTCGGCGCGCTTCACCTATATGAGTTGACGCTTCCGTATGGCTCCTCTCTCGCGCATGACACTCCCCTTTCAATCGTCCCTCAGAACGATCTGGAGCCGACTGAAGGCATTGTGCTTGCCGGACAAGACCATGTCATCCTTGCTCAGACCTTCGATACCATCGGACAGACCTGCGCCGGTGCAACCGTGATTCCCGATCGGGCCGGGTTTCTGGCCACATCAGCCAAGCGGTTGCGCGACATGCTCGCGCAACCGGACGCCTATCGACTCGGCCCGGCCGATCGTCTGGCTCCACTCCTCGAAGCGACGACGGGAGCGGATGATCTTTCCGGAACAGGCACTGGATCGTCGGTCCTCACGACCGTCTGGGAGGAGGATCTTTCCGTACGCAGACAGCGATTGGCTGCGCTGGCCATCGAAATGATTCTCACAAATAAACGCATTCTGGTGGTGTGCCCTGATCATGAGGCAGCAGACTCCTTGGTCGGAACTACCGCAAAAGCGATGAAAGCCGCGGGCCTCATGCACCAGACCTGGGTGAGTCGTTATGAAATGACATTGTCCCAGCAAGTCGAAGGCATCGGAATTCACGAACTGGGGTTCGAAGCGCAGATGTATCAGTTCTATGCCAAGTCGCGCGCAGACAAGGCCGCGCTCCGGCGCAAGTACGAGCGGTTTCGAGAGTTGACTCCGGTGTTGGCGCACAAGGGTCAGAAGCAAAAGGACCTCGATGAGGTGCGCCTCCTGGAATGGCGATTGCTAACGCAGGTCAGCGACCTACAAGCCAAGATCAAGGAGACAAATGACACCTTGTCTGCGTATGAAAACCTTCCGCTCCTGCAACGGCTCAGCCTGCAGGCCGTCGGGAAGAACGTCGAGTCTTTCAAACAGTATCTCACGCTGTATGAGAGTCAATGCTCCGAACTGCGGGGGGAAATCGATATCGCTAAAGCGCGCATCGCTGAGCTGGCGCCAGAGGCTGCTGTCCCGAAAGACATGCGGCCGGAGTTTAGCGAGCTCAAAGAAGAGATCATCCGGCTTGGCGGAACTAAAAAGATCCGGGAATTGCTTGCGGCAGAGGAAGACACGAGCCGCCAAGCATTCATCCAAAATAGACGACTCGTGGTGACCACAGCATCGCGAGTGCTGAGCGATCCCCTGTTCAATCGCGTCCGGTTTGATGTCTTGATCGCCGATGAGGCGCCGTGGATCGCGGCTGCGCCCCTGCTCGGCGCGGCAGGGCTTGTCCGTGAACGGATCGTGATTAGCGGCAACCGGCGCGATGTCGAGGCAGCCGGGCTCTGGACCCCACGCGAGTCGCAACTTCGGTCATCGACGCCGCTTGCTTGACGGGAAGCTCAATAATTCAGGATAATCCCGATCCCGGAAGTTTGTGGTGTGGTTTTCTTCCTGGCACGCTCAAAGTGGTCTTCAACGAGGCCACAGGGAGCTTGCGAACGAGACGTACGATGTTGTTACGTCGCAGTGAAGCAAGCGACCGAGAACGAAGTTGAAGGGCATTTTCAGCGTGCCTTAGTGCCGAAGTGGCGAAACTGGCAGACGCACTAGATTCAGGGTCTAGCGCCCGCAAGGGTGTGCGGGTTCAAATCCCGCCTTCGGCACCACATCTCGCTTAAGTCATTCCGTCGCAATAGCCGGTCGATAATTCCTTTTACGCCACCCAGATCTGTGGACGGCCATTTTGCTTCATGGTTGATATCCCTCCCGGTAGCCTGGTAGTCAACCGCCTAATCACAAAACAAACCT
>NEWP02000034.1:0-35156 GCA_002869895.2 Nitrospira sp. CG24E
GCGCAGCGATCCGTTTCATGACGTCGGCGCCCGTGCCGGTGGTCCACATAATGGGAAGCAACCCGCCCATATCGTCTTGCAGCTCGAACTGGCAATGGAGATCACAAGAGCGATCGTGGTCATGACTATGATCGCTCTTGCTCGCCTGAGGGTGTCGATCTTCGCCCCGTCTATCCTCCCATCGACGTGCGGTTCAGTGAACATGATGCGCGTGCACCAAGGCATGGCCTTTCCCACGTGCAATCAACCAGCGGTTTACCGGATACGCAGCGGCTCCCGCCAGCACTAATGACACCGCAAGGCTGCTCCAGAATAACGGATCGAGCAAACCGGCCTCCATCGCGCCGGGAATTACCAGCATGATTGCATTATCCACGAATTCCATCGCCGTCATGGACAGGGTATCGGATGCGAAGGCCAAGCCGAGTGCAGCGCTCCAAGCCATACCTGCGCGGCGCAACGGCCAGATGGTCATGCCGTAGCCGAAGAGAAATGCCAGCGTCACAGCAAGTGCGACCGTCGGCCAATTCGCCCATCCAAGTGTTGTGCCTATCACCATGCCGAGGACTTCGCCGATGGTGCAACCCGTCAAGCAATGCAGGGTCGCCATAACGGCGGTCCGGCTGAGAGACGCCGCCTCATGCCTCTCTCCATGATGCCCGTGATGTTCGTGGCGTCGATGGTCCTCATGCTCGGTATGGTGCCGCTCCTGCCGGTTCGGCTTGGCGCAGCAAGAGTTCGGTTCTTCTTCGTGCGATAGTGTGGCGGCGGATTCGAGCTGCAACATGTGAAACCTCCCTGTGAGTAGTGAAGTTGTCGTTCACCCTTACAGACGGAGGAGGGAGCGGATTATTACAGTGGGTCAGCAGGTGCAGTTCAGGCAACCATGCTTGGTGCAGATTCCGCAAGATTGTTCGAGGGTTGCCCGTAGAGCATGGCGCGCCCGGTGGAGGCGGACGGTAAGATTATTGGCGGTCAGTTTCAAGTCTTTGGCTACGGCAGCCAGCGACTCCCCTTCCAAGTCGATACGCCTGATAAGGTCGGCATAGGACGGACGCATTTCTTTTAGTACGGCTTCAAGACAGGTACAGATAGTTGGACGGAGATCGTCCAACGCCGGTGCCTGATCTTCACCTGACGCAACCATCTTCTGAAGCAAGCCATCCACCTTTCGATGATCGGCGGCATGCGACCGGTAATAGTCCACCACCACATTGCGCAGGATACGATAGAACCAACTCACGGCGCTTTCGGCTTTCTCCAAATCGCGGTGCCGCTCGACAGCCTTCATCAGACTCTGCTGCAGCAGATCTTCCACCACCACATCATCGGAGAGCCGCTTGCGCAGGAACGCACGGAGAGCCGATTGTTGTTCCAGCAATCGGTGCGTGAGATCATCTAATAACCCATCCGCAGCTTGATCTGTCCGTTTCGCCGTAGAGATCGTCTCGACTGCCTGGGATTTCGTTCTATTGACCATCCTGTCGCCTTATCTCATCTTTCTGTTTCGACGCCAACAATACCCCTAGCACACCTTCTCAAAGATGTGCGGCCACATTGGCACTTCTTTGGCCTGAAACAATACCGATAGGCTACGATTCCAGGATGATGCTGTCAATCGCCCATCAACGACGTTCTTCATACACGATAATCCAGCCGCCGATGTAGGCGAGTACGCCGCTAATCAGTGATCCTGATGCTGTCCCGCTCGGCAACAACTTGGATGCCGCTGCTTGCGTCTACACCCGCGAACTCCCTGCAGCAATCTCAATCTGTTACGGCTACTCTGATTTAGCTATGTGATGAGATGGCACATCCAGCGGTTGATCCACTGCTTGAATGGATCGGCTTCGCCACAAGGCATACAGGACCGGAATGACGATCAGCGTCAGGATGGTCGAGCTGACCATACCTCCGATCATCGGCGCAGCGATCCGTTTCATGACGTCGGCGCCCGTGCCGGTGGTCCACATAATGGGGAGCAACCCGCCCATAATCGCCGCGACCGTCATCATCTTCGGGCGCACTCGCTGGACTGCGCCCTCCATGATGGCTTCGCGCAAGTCATGAACCGTCGCCATGCGGCCTTCACGTACCCGCTGCTCATAGGCCTCGTCGAGATAGACGAGCATGACGACCCCCGTCTCTGCAGCCACGCCGGCCAGGGCGATGATGCCGACCCAGACCGCCACGCTCATGTTATAACCCAGATAGTCGAGATACCAGATGGCCCCGATTGCGGCGAAGGGGACGGACAGGAGCACGATCAGCGACTTCACGAGCGAACCGAAGTTGAGATAGAGCAGCAAGAGAATGATCCCGATGGTGACTGGGACGACCAGCCTCAACCGTTCCTCTGCCCGCACCAGATGCTCGTATTGACCAGCCCAGATCAGCCGGTATCCAGGAGGTAATGCCACCTTGTCTCGCACCGTACGCTGAGCCTCTTCGACGTAGCCCCGAAGGTCACGGCCGCTGACCGAGACCGAAACTAAGCCGGCCAAGGCCCCTGCCTCATCCGCAAGCGACGGCGGCCCCTGCGTAATGACCAGATCGGCAACTTGTGCGAGCGGAATCTGTGCCCCGCCCGGCGTGGGAATGAGCACCCGCTTGAGCCGATCCGGGTCGTCACGCAGCTCACGCTTATAACGCACATTGACGGGATACCGTTCCCGCCCTTCAACCATGGTCGTCACGGTCTCGCCGCCGATGGCCGAGGTGATCAACGCTTGCACGTCTCCCACCGCCAGACCATAACGGGCTGCTTCGCGTCGGTTCACGATGATGTCCAGGTAATAGCCTTCATTCAGCCGCTCGGCAAAGGCACTTTTTGTGCCCGGCACAGTCCCCAAGACCTGTTCGATCTCAATGCCGATGCGTTCGATCGTCTTCAAGTCCGGTCCCAGGACTTTGATGCCGACCGGGCTTCGCACACCGGTCGTGATCATCTCGGTGCGAGTCTGAATCGGCATCCACCAGATGTTCGGAAATCCTGGAATATGCAGTTTGGCATCCATCTCATCCAAGAGCCGATCCCAGGTCATGCCGGGCCGCCATTGCGCTTCCGGTTTGAGAGTCACTGTGATCTCCGCCATGCCGACAAAAGCCGGATCGGTGGCAGTCGGGGCCTTCCCCATTTTTCCGAATACCCGTTCCACCTCCGGGAAGGTCGTGAGCAATTGATCCTGGACCTGCAAGACCTTGGCAGATTCAGGAATCGAAAGGCCTGGGACAGTGGTCGGCATGTAGAGAATAGTCCCCTCATTGAGCGGCGGCATGAATTCCGCGCCGAGGCGGGAAAAGATCGGCACGGTGAATCCCACCACCACCACCGCCAATGCGAGCGTCAGCCACCGGACGCGCAACGCGACAGAAAGGATAGGCCGATACAAGGCGATTAATAGTCGGTTCAACGGATTCTTGACCTCCGCTCTGATGCGCCCTCTGATAAGCAAAACCATCAGGACAGGCGCCAAGGTCACAGACAGGGCTGTAGCGAACAACATCGAGAAGGTCTTGGTGTAGGCCAGGGGCGTGAACAGTCGGCCTTCCTGCGATTCCAATGCGAAGATCGGCAGGAACGAGACGGCGATTACGAGCAACGAGAAGAACAGAGGACGGCCGACTTCTTTGGCTGCTGCAATAATCGTCTCGATCCTGTCTGTGTGTGGAGACTGCTCCAACCGCTTGTGCGCGTTCTCCACCATGACAATGGCGGCGTCCACCATCGCGCCGATAGCAATGGCAATCCCACCGAGCGACATGATGCTGGAGGTGATGTTCAAGTAGGCCATCGGGATGAAGGCGAGCAGCACAGCCACCGGCAAAATGAGAATCGCCACCAGGGCGCTACGCAGGTGAAAGAGGAAGACGATCGCGACCAGGCTGACGATGATACTCTCCTCCACGAGCTTCTCGCGGAGCACGGCAATGGCCCGATGAATGAGATCGGACCGGTCATAGGTGGGCACAACGTGGACACCCTTCGGCAGGGCCGGTGTAATTTCATCCAGCCTGGCTTTGATCCGTTCGATCACGGAGAGTGCATTTTCTCCGGCCCTCATGATCACGATGCCGCCGACCGTCTGCCCCTTGCCGTCCAACTCGGCGACACCCCGCCGCTGGTCCGACCCGATTTGGACATGGGCGATATCCCGGATCAGGATAGGCGTGCCGCGGCCATCGGTTCCGACGGGGATCAGCTCGATATCGTCGATCGAGCGCAAGTAGCCCCTCCCTCGAATTACATATTCCGTCCCGGCCATTTCCAAGACACGGCCGCTCACTTCCGCATTGCTGTTCCGGACCGCCTCGATGATCGTCTTAATCGGTAGCTTGTAGGCAGCCAACGTGTTCGGATCCACTTCGATTTGATACTGTTTGACGAACCCGCCGACCGCCGACACTTCTGCGACACCTGGCACACTTTCCAGCTGGTAGCGCAGATACCAATCTTGCAGACTCCGGAGCTGCGCCAGGTCGTGCGTGCCGGACTCATCGACCAGCGCATACTGATAGACCCACCCGACGCCGGTCGCGTCGGGACCGAGCGCCGGCGAGACACCGGAGGGCAACCTCCCAGTCAGCTTCTGCATATATTCCAATACACGACTCCTGGCCCAATACAGGTCCGTCCGGTCTTCGAAGATCACATAGACATAAGAAACCCCGTATTCTGAGACCCCCCGCACCCGTTTGACCCTTGGCCCAGCCAGCAGAGAGGTGACGATCGGATAGGTGACCTGGTCTTCAATCAACGTAGGACTGCGCCCAGGCCACTCGGTGTAGATGATCACCTGGGTATCGGACAGGTCAGGAATCGCATCCAGCGGAACTCGAAATCCCGCCCACAGACCCCCCGCCGCCAATAGCAGTACGCAGAGAATGACCAGGATCGGATTGCGGGCGCTTCCTTCAATGAGTCGTGCAATCATGATGGATTACATGCCGCCGGACACCGAGAACTGAAATTTTTCGGCAACTGGCGCTTTCCCTGGTACCGTCGCGTTGACCGTCACCACCCAGGTGCCACCCATGCCGAACAGCACATTCCCTTCATAGACCCCATCCTTGATATGGCGAACCGCCGCCTTGGAGTCCATCATGCCCGGCATCGGCATCGTATAGACGAACACAACTTGTGCATTGGTCACCGGCTTGCCTGCTGAATCTGTGATCGTCAGCTTGAGCGGCGCCATACCAGGCCTGAGGGTTTCCGATACCGTCGCGAGAGAAAGAGTGAGTCCGTTCACCTGATGGGTCTGAGCCCCTGAAGCGCTTCCCTTTCCCATGTCCATGCCCGGCATATTTTCCATCCCCTTCATGCCTTGCATGCCCTTCATCCCCTCCATACCCTCCATACCCTTCATGTCTCCCATCGGCATGCCTTTCATGCCCTCCATACCCCCTTGCCCCATGTCCATCCCTTCCATCTTGCCCTCATACGCGCCGCGCATCTGCCAATCGCCCATGCCGATCCGGCCCATCATGGCCTGCATGCTCGACGCCGAAGTCAACTTACTTTCCGCGTCCAACAGAAAATTGGCCGAGGTGACGACCTGATCCCCTTCCTTGATTCCCTCCAGCACTTCAACAGAATCCTGGCTCCTGCGGCCTAGCTTGACCTGGTAGGGGGTATAGGATCCTTCGCCACGATCCAGAAACACAATTTGGCGAAGTCCCGTGTCCAGCACCGCTTCCTTGGGAACAACCAACATCCTCGCCGCATCGGTCACCAAGGTGACGGTTCCGAACATGCCGGGCTTCAGCCTGAGTCCAGGATTCGGCAATTCCAACCGTACCCGCACGGTGCGGGCCTCGCTATTCAGCGTGGGATAGATGTAGGAAACCTTGCCTTGAAACGTTTCTCCTGGATAGGCGGCGAAGGTGACGGACGCCGGCTGGTTGAGCGTCACCGCCGCAACCTCGGACTCGTAGATGTCGGCGGAGATCCAGACCTTAGAGAGATCCGCCACCTCATACAAGGTCGTACCAGGCTCCACATATTTTCCCGGAACTGCCTCGCGCTTCATGACGATCCCGGAGGACGGGGCGGCGACCATCATCACCGGCTCCGCCTTATCTCGACGTTTCAGTGCAGCAATTTGCTGATCCGTCACATCCCATAGTCGGAGGCGTTCCCTCGTACTGGCCACGAGGGAATCCGCATTGGCCTTCACTTCAGCGAGGGGACTGGCAGCCAACCGGCCCTGCATGTTCACGGCAAGAAGATACTCGTCCTGCGTAGCCAGAAGATCCGGCGAGTAGAGAGTAAAGAGGGGTTCGCCTTTGCGGACGGGGCGACCGATCGAGTCGACAAAGACCTCTCGCACCCACCCGGGAGTCTTCACTGTGACCTGCGTGAAACCACGTTCGTCGTAACCGACCGTACCGACCGCGCGAATTTCTTGCCCCAGTACCTCGACGCTAGCCGGCGCGCTACGGACTCCGATCAATTGTTTCATCACAGCCGGAACCACCACTGCCCCGGACGGCGACGCTGACATGCCTTGCATGCCCTGCATAGACATCCCCTTCATATCCATTTGCTTCATATCACCCATCTCAGAGACCTGTCCGTGGGCGGCGAAGAAGCCGGCGGCAACTCCGGCAATCACGCCGATCGCCACAGTGCCGACGATGAAATGTTTCCTATATGGATGCTGGTCCATGTGCACCTCCTTGATACGTGATGATGTTAGCTCTGCCGATCGAGCGTGACACCGACAACCTGCTCAAGTTCCGCCAACCTATACTGGCGGTCCACGAGAGCCTTGAAATACTCAAGCTGAAACCCCCGCCAGGTCCGCTGGGTATCGATCAGGTCTAAGAAACCCGCTTTGCCCGCACGATACCCGACGCGCGCCGATTCCAGGCTCTGCTCGGCCTGTGGCAAGATGGTGGTGCGGTACAACGTCGCCACTTGGTCAGTCGCCCGGAGCTTGGCCAGGAGGTCGTTGATCTGAAACCTGGTCATGTTTTCTAAGGTATGTTGCTGTGCCTGCGCGACCGAAACTGCAGCCTCTGCTTCCTGTACTCCCGCGTCGTACTTCGGCTTAGTCCAAAACGCGAACGGGAGACTCATTGCCACATAGGCGCCGAATCCATCGTTAGCCTGATAGTTCTGGAAGCGCTGAAACGCCACGTTGAAGTCCGGGTAGTATTGACGCTGGGCCAGCGCACGGGACTGCTCGCTCCGCTGCACATCGAGCTCGGCGGCTTTCAGTTCAGGCCTGTCGTTTAGCGCGAGACTGTGCAGTTTATCGACGGACTCATCGAGTGGCAGTTGAGCGGGCTCCTGCGCCAAGCCCAAGGGTGTTGAAGGATCCTGATCGAGCAGCGTGTTCAGCACCGCTGCAGCAGTCTTGCGACGCTGTTCCAGGACGGGGAGATATTGAAACAGCAGGGAGAGTTCGACTTGGGCCTTGAGGACATCGGCCTGACTTCCTTTGCCTGCGCGGAACTTCGAGTTTGTAATCTCCACAAACTGTCTGAGCAGTTCAACCTGTTCATGATGAATCTGGACCGCCTTCTGCGCGAGAAAGAGATCGTAGTAGGCCTGCTTCAGACGAGCGATGAGTTCCCGTTCCTTTGCTCGGACCAACTGCTCGGTCATATCGGCCGAACGGCTCGCCACATCGCTTTTGAGGGAACGCTTGCCGGGAAAGGGGAGGTTCTGCGAGAGACCAAAAATGCTGTTGTCTGATCTTGTGGCATTGAACGACTGAGGGAAGTTCCATAACTGGACGGACAGGATTGGGTCATCCAACGACCCAGCCTGGGTAATCCGGCTCGTGGCAACTTCCCACTGCTTGCGCGTCGCAACAAGCTCGGGATTTCGAGCCAGAACCTCTTGGATCAATTCCGGCAACACCAGCCTGTTGCGCAGCGTAGGATCAGGATCCTGCGCCCTCGACAATCCGCTGCTCAGAAGCAGCATCAGCACTGACGCAACCATCACCCAATGACGTCGGCTATTCGATCTCATGGCAATGACCTCCCAAAGTTCCCACATGTTCAAAGCCCTGTCTGTGCTCATGCCCTAGGTGGCCAAGAGAACTGGACGATAGGCCGGTCGCTCAAACTGAGCGTCGAACGGCACACGTGATAGCAAAGGAGCGATTACGCGGTATGGGAGAGGAAGATCAGATGCGAAGCACCGAAATCTTGAGCAGGAGATCCTGCGGAGGACCGACTATAGGATGATCGGTCAAGCGGCTGCTGGGTGAAGTGAGGACAGCAAGAAGTGCTAATGAGGCTGTGTCTTCGGAACAGATCGTCTGGGAATCACTACTGAGTTGGAGCTTATCGATGGACTGTACGCTGAGTGTCTTGAATGCATCGCATAACTGGTAGACCGGTTGCTCATCTGGAGTCGAGCAGCCCTTCTCCATTGTAGAGGCCGTGACGCTATTCACCGGCAGGAGGCAGGCATAGGCATTGAAGCTCACTGCGAAAAAGAGCACGACGAGTGTGCAGGCCAGGACCGAAAGGGAGCGATGAGATAAAACTCGCATGGCGTTACTCTACCCCTCTCCATCCCAGCCGTCAACCGTATACCCCATACGTATAGCCAAGATAGTCTGGTCGTTCTGCTGGGTGCGGAACAGAAAAGAGGGGATGGGGCCTGATGATCTTCTGTGCTCGCGCAACGCGCGGCTTCCGAAGGATGGGAAGGGAGCGGCCAGGTGCCCTTCTTGCTCGCAGAACGCGCACAATCAGAATGTGCTCGTTCGATGCGCGCAGTAAAGGGCAGCCTTGGCCACTCCCTTAACGCAAAGGTCTGAGGGTATAGGGAGCCGGAAGGTGTGCAATCGAGGATCGATCAGGCACTCTCGTTTGACTCGTCTCCCAAGTCCCGCCTGTCTCGATCATCTCGCGTCAAAGAAATTATGTGCGCAGTGAAGGGTAGGCTGGCAAGGGCATGAAGTACAAGGTCAAGCGATGACGTACGTGCAGCTCTCCGAAGGTCGGGTACAACGGCTTGTTATGACTCACCTATAGATTCGTCCAGGCGGTTCCGGATGGCCGCCCTGACTGCTTCACAAGCAAAAAGTAGCAGAAGATATTCGAACTGGTAACTCTGAAAACCATCTTCCTTGGGGTCGCCTTCAAATACGTATCTCCATACCTTAAACACGTCCTTCGACCTCTCCAACAAACTTCCGAGCGCCTTCGACTCCTGGCGATAATCTTGCCACACTGGCACCTCCTGGCGAATCGCTTTTCCAAGTGTGATCGAGGCTCGAACTGGCAGAGGTTGGGAGCGCCCTTTATCATCATATCTGTTCTCGATCTCAGATCTAACCTTCGGAGGCAAGTCTTTATAGAGCTTGGACAGATCGTGCGTTTTTGGAACCGACAAGCCAAGTTGGGCGCGAAGGATCTTAAGGTATGTCTCAAGCGCAAAAGCCAGATTTGTGGCGGAAACGATAAGATCACCGAAACCTCGCTCGTGTGTTTCTTGTAAGGAACCTTCGGGAAGGTCTTTGGCAATACGTTCTATGAATGGCTCTGCCGTTTTTTGAAACGATTCTGCGCATGCAAGCGCCATTTCCACAGCCCAGCCATTTCTAGTTTTATAGAATTTCCCCAAGACATCTCCTTGAATTATAACGACCCCGCGGCTCACCGGCGGGCGTGGAGCAACCAGAAATTGTCCGATGTAGCCGCTGGTTCGGGCGCGCGTCGCGCCGCAACACACTCGCGATAGCTACGGCGTCCCTTTAACGACTTGTTACGTGCGGTTCTTCCAACTGCGTGGGTTTCTGCTGCCATGCATGACTGCGACGACACCGATTGTGCTGATCTCGACTCGATACCAAACGCTAACGAAACTCAAGAGTCATAGTTTGCGTCGAATGTCGGCCACCGCATCAGCGGCCAAGCGGCCAGGACTTCTATCAGCTTCGTAGGAGTCGAGACGTCGATTGAGTTCGGCCTTTTGCTCGGCGGTAAGCGGTAGGGATTTTTGATCGGCGGCAATACTGTCCCACAGGTCTTCAACAATCCTGATTCGTTCTTCTACAGGGAGTGCTTGCAACTTTGTGCTCATAACACAACCTCCATCGATATCTACCGTCCGACAAAACGGGAATATTCTGTATTTCTGCTCACAACATAATTCCCCACCGACTCAGGAAAACCAGAATGGCCCCGTTCATTCCTCCCACATAGCGTCCTTGACGTAAGATGTGTGAGAGAGGCGGAACTTGCGAGGCGAATAAAGGAGGTGGACTGGTAGAGTTCTTAGGCTACGGTAACGTCGGCTGTAACGCATTGTTATGCCCCCGGTAGTTCTGGTAATCTGGCCGTCATGAAAACCGTGATTCAAGTTGACTCTAGCATCCTTGGCGGGACTCCGGTGTTCCAAGGAACTCGAGTGCCCATTCAGAACCTATTCGACTACATTGAAGGGGACGAAACAATTGATGAGTTCTTGACCGACTTCCCCACCGTGACCAAGGAACAAGTGATTCAACTTCTCGAACAACTCAAAGACCAGGCCCTCAACGGAACCAAGGCCGCTTGAAGATCCTGCTGGATGAGTGCGCGCCTCGAAGGCTGAGGACGATCATTGCAGTTCACGAAGTCATCACCGTTCCCGACGCCGGCTGGGCTGGCGTACAGAACGGCGAACTTCTGAAAAAAGCGGCAGCCACGTTCGACCTATTTCTTACTGTTGACCGCAACCTTGCCTTTCAACAAGATTCTTCCTCGCTTCCCATTCCCGTCATCGTCCTCAAATCCACCTCAACAAAATTCAGAGACCTTGCTCCGCTGATTCCCAGACTGCTTCAGCTCCTCCAAACCGACCTTAAAAAGACCGTCTACCGCATAGAGGCATAACAGCACACATCGAGGTCGTTGCGTAAAGGGGAAACCGGGAGATTCTGCATTTCCGCTCATGACAGGACTCCCGCCGACTCGGGAAAACCCAGAATGTCCCCCTGTCGCTCATGCTCACCCAACCGATGAGCCGGGGATCTTGCCATCTACGATCTGTTGGCCATGGGCAATGCAATGGGCCGTGGCTTCGTCTTCCGTCGCATACCGACCGACCAAATAGAAATGGCGACAGTCCTCTTCCTCTTCGGTGGACCAGGAGATGAAGACGTTCAATTCCCACTGGCCGGTGTCGGGTAGTTGCCGGAGTGCCGGTTGAATGGTATACCCCTTGTAGATCACGGCCTTGCTCATTTCTGTCTCTGATCCTCTTTCAGAAGGGTTTCGCCCTATACGCACCTGGCTCGGTCTCGTCATTGCTCCTATTTCGCATTTCCCTTTCGGCCTCCACGCGGCGTCGCTCCGACGCGATCATTTTGTCGAGTTCTGCAATATGCGTCTCGGCGAACGCTTTAACTGCAGGTCGTCCGTCCGTCAGCCACTTCGTCAGCAATTCCTTCTTGCCCCGCCATGCTTCCGCAAGCCCGAAGTCACCAGAGACCACGCCGGTACTATTGATGTGGCTCCTGACTCCGCCCATTTTGTGTTCGTCATTCGGAAATCGCGACACAATCTCTTTCAAGACCACGTCGGGGGATGTCTCCCCAGGATAGTTCTGGAGAATCGCTAGGGAGCAATCTGCCTCCGTATCGCCGCCGGCTTTTACCGACTCGGCGAGCGCGGCAGCGAACTCCGGGGTGCAGCTGGGAAACGCTCTGCTGAGGAGGCCCCCCCCTCGAAACCGGAATTGCTCCCGGTCTTGAGCGAACCAGATCAGTCCCTTGCTGATTGCGAGTCGAGGGTCCTTCGAGAGCTCCTTTTCCAGTTCTTGGAGCTCAACCGGCGCAGCCTCGAACCGCTCTTCGGCGCCGTCCTCGGACTTTTTGGCGAGCCGAGTTGCGATCACTTCATCGAGTCGCTGCCGCTCAGTCTCCCTCATTTGAACAAACGCCAGCCCGGCAGTCTCCTCGTCCGCCCACTGCACATCGGCCCCATCAATTATGATCGGCCACTCCCAGCCCGGCACATCGATGCGCAGCTCTAACGAGAGGCCCGGCAAAATAAGCAGCGGGCTTTCCAGCCGGCACCCGCCACTTGAGAGATCGAGCAGAATGCCTGCTCCATCGGGCTGTGCGGAGCCCGACACCGTGGTATGAAACTGGACGGGGAAACGGGGTATAACCCGTCGCTCCTCCACCTTCATGTCCATGACTGATCGACTCTCCACCTTTCCATCAATGGCACCGATCACTTCCCCTTCGGCAGAATCCCCTTCTTCATGAGCTCCTGAACATAAGCTTCTGCAACCTGCGCTGCAGAGCAACGCAGCCTCAGCACTCCATTGAGGGCAAGTCTACTGCAAAGCCGCACACTTATCCATGGCACTGCGTCCTTAACTACCCGAGCCATACCCCACTACTTGTCCTTGACTCAAATAGCGCCGATGCCCAACCTGTGCCTAGACCGCGGTACAAGAAGATGGTTATTTGGTTTGTTCGATTTGTATATTTTATCTGCTTCGAACGAAGCAACTAGACGGACCGATAGACCAGACCGTCAAGAGAATAAATCGCCTAGCGTGTACGTGGGCGAGCCTTGAGAGGATTGCGCAGAATAATGGTTTCGCTACGTTTCGAGCCAGTTGAGACCATGTCGATGGGACATTCGGAGAGATCCTCAAGGAACTGAAGGTAGCGCTTGGCTTCCGCTGGAAGCTGCTTATAGGTCGAGGCGCCGGTGGTCGTACCGGACCAGCCTTTGAAGGTTTTGTACAGCGGCTCACAGTCGGTGAGCGTTTGGAGATCGGACGGCATGTCCCGATAGAGCTTCCCCTGATATCGATAGCCGGTGCAGACCTTGAGTTCTTTGCAGCCGTCAAGCACATCCAGCTTCGTGACCGCCAACGATGTAAGTCCATTCACTTTGGTAGCGTACCGCACAATGACCCCATCGAACCAGCCGCAGCGGCGCGCACGACCGGTCGTCGACCCGAACTCTTTGCCTCGTGCCTGAAGCCCCTCTCCCACCGCACCGGTCAGTTCCGTGGGGAACGGTCCACTGCCGACACGAGTGGTGTAGGCTTTGGCGACCCCGAGCACCGCGTCAATCTTCGTCGGCCCCACGCCGGTCCCTGTTGAAGCGCCGCCGGCCGTTGCGCTGGAGGAGGGGACGTAGGGATAGGTACCGAAGTCCACATCCAGATGTGTCCCCTGCGCCCCTTCGAACAAGACGGTCTTTCCTCCGTCGACCATCTTATTCACGAGCATGACAGCATCGACGATATGGTCCTTCAGCCGATCGGCATAGCCCATATACTGCCGGAACACTTTGTCGACCTCGAACCGTTCCAGCTTGTAGAGTTGTTCGAGAAACCAATTGATCTCGACCACGTTCTCTTCGAGCTTGGTCCGAAACGCCTTCGGATTGAGCAGATCTCCCATTCGGATACCGACCCGCGACATCTTATCGGCATAGGCAGGGCCGATCCCCCGTCCTGTCGTGCCGATTCGTCGAGAGCCCTTCGAGAGTTCGGACGCTTTGTCGATGGCCTTGTGATAGGGCAAAATAAGATGGGCTCGCTGACTCACGACAAAATTCTTTCCGATCTTGACTCCTTGCGTCTGGAGATGGTCCAGCTCTTCGATCAACGAGGCCGGGCCCACGACAACCCCGTTCCCGATCACACAGAGAGTCCCGCGATAGAGAATGCCTGAGGGAATGAGGTGAAACACGAAGGTGCCCCGGTCATTGATCACAGTGTGCCCCGCGTTGGACCCACCCTGATAGCGGACCACCGCATCGACATCGCTGGCTAGGATATCCACGATCTTGCCCTTGCCTTCGTCGCCCCACTGTGCCCCGATGACTACGAGATTTCCCATCGCCTGACATGCTCCCAAAAAAAATCCCTGGCTGGACTGATGGCCAGGGCCGAGGCGTCATGTTAGGGACCCCCCTAATGATTGTCAAGAACTGTAGTAGGATAGGCCCTCCCTTTCGTCTCTAGTGCGCGCGTCGAACGAGCACCTTCCGAGCCTGCGCGTTCCACGAGCACAAGAGACGAGTGGGGCATGCCCGGTTCCACTTTTCTTGACTGCCATGGAGTGCCGTGTTAGCATGACCGCGGTTTCACAAGGATTTTCGCGTATTTCCAAGTCAACCGATGTGGGGCTGTAGCGCAGTTGGGAGCGCGCGTGAATGGCATTCACGAGGTCGCCGGTTCAATCCCGGCCAGCTCCACCATTTTTGGGCCAGCGGCACTAGGCAAGAGGCTAGAGGAAAGAAACTCTTGAGGATCGTGCCCTCGCACTCACTATCACTGTGGATATCACCTTCTACCTCTAGCCATTAGCCCCTCGCCCCATACCTAGCTTCTCATGCTCCAAATCGAGTCGGTCTATAAACAATATTCCACGAGGATTCTGCTTGAAGGAGCCACGGCGCATCTCCGTCCCGGCTCGCGGGTCGGGTTGGTAGGGCCCAATGGCGCCGGCAAGACCACTCTCTTTCGCATGATCCTTGAGGAAGAATCGCCGGACAAGGGCAAGATCCGTAAGCGGCCTCGTCTCCGCATCGGCTATCTCCCACAGGAACTCGAAACCATCACGGGCAAGACCGTGCTGGATGCTACTCATCGCGATCTCTACCCGGAACATGAAGCCGAACGGATTCTCATGGGATTGGGATTTTCGGAGATCGACTTCAGCCGTGAGATAGAAAAACTGTCCGGCGGCTATCGCATGCGGGTCGCCTTAGCGCACCTCCTATTGACCAACCCTGACGTCCTCATGCTCGACGAACCGACCAACCATTTGGACAAGCCGACGCAACGCTGGTTTGAACAGTTCCTCTTGAACTCGGAAATGACGCTGTTGATCATCAGCCACGACACAGCCTTTCTCGATCGTGTCGTCACCCACATCTGGGATCTTCGACACCATAAGATGGAAGAGTATCGCGGCAACTATACCTCGTTCAAAAAGATCCGTGCGGAGCGGGACGCGCAGCGTGAAGCGGCTGCCGGGCGCCAGGCGAAAGAGGTCGCACGGGTCCAGACCTTCGTGGATCGATTCCGCTATCAGGCCAACAAAGCCAGCCAGGTCCAATCGCGCATCAAGCAGCTTGAAAAGGTCAAGATGATTGAGATCAAGCGCGATCCCAAGCGGGTGAAGTTCAAATTTCCCCTCCCTGCAGCAAGCGGTCGGCAGGTGTTAGAGCTCCAGGGCGTCGCAAAACGCTATGGAGAAAAAGTCGTGTATGAACGAGTCGATTGTTCGGTCGAACGTGGTCAGCGCATTGCGCTGGTGGGAGAAAACGGCGCCGGGAAAAGCACGTTGCTCAAGATGTTGGCCGGCGTGTTGGCCTTCGACAAAGGGACCAGGACGGTCGGCCATGGTGTGACACTCCACTACTTCGCCCAACACCAGGCAGAAACTCTGAACCCTGAACAGACGATCCTCGAATCTCTTTCTGAGATCTCCAGCCAAGCGGAGACGAACTTCCTCCGCGGGATTGCCGGCGCCTTCCTGTTCACCGGGGACGATCAAAAAAAACCGATCAAGGCCCTGAGCGGAGGGGAACGTAATCGCGTCGCGCTCGCACGGATGCTGGTTGAACCGGCGAATACCCTGTTGCTCGACGAGCCAACCAACCATCTCGACCCGGCTTCGGTCGATATGCTCACCGATGCGCTCTCAGAATTCCCCGGTACGATCATCTTCATCTCCCACGACCCAACCTTCCTGACCAGAGTCTGCACGCGCGTCATTGAAATTGAAGAGGGCAATGCCCGCAGCTTCTCCGGCGACTATGAATACTATTTGTGGAAGAAAGCCCAGGAGATCGAATCGATCAAGGAATCGAGCGACGACCTGAAGGGAGTGAATCACGGAAAAATTGTCGCGCCGACCAGGGCCATGGCTTCACAGGCTCCGGCCAAGCCCTCATCCGGAGATCGCCGCGATCTGAACAAGACCCAGGCCCGCCTGGAGAAGCAAGTCGCGCGAGCCGAAGCGGAAATTGAAGAATACGAAACGAAAATTAAGGCTCGGGATCTCGAATTGGCCAATCCTGCACTCTATAAAGATGAATTCACCAAGTGGAGCGCGCTCCATTTGGAACATGACGGGTGGAAGAAAGAGCTGGCCCGGCTCACCGCCAAGTGGGAAACTCTCTCAGCCGAACTGGAAGAAGTCAAACAGAAGCTGGCAGCTTTTGCGTAGAAGACGGCGCGGGACTGGCGAGACTAGCGGGAAAAGCGCGACTGGTGGCTTCAGAAGTTGCGCGTCGCGCAGTGAGTCAGAGGGAGGACTTGACCGTTTCTTCTAGATAATAATACAGCCAGCGATTCTTCTCTTTCGTCACCAGCTCGTCCCAGACCACGCCGATCAGAAAACCCTTCTCCCAGGATTTTGCCCAGGCGACTTTCCCCTCAAGCTTTTCCATCTGTTCCGCGCGATCTGAGTCGAGAAACGCCAGCGAGACGGTTACTGGCTGGTCTATCGCCAACTTCTCTTTCGTGTGCAACCCTGCGCCGACTCTATTGACATTATCCAACACCGCCGTAATCGCCTTGGCTCCGCTCTTCGGTGAAATCAGCGCAGAACCGACCAGGGTTGCCCGGACAAATTTACGCCGTTCGTTCGTCGCCGCTATCGATTCTGTGGATTTCAGATTCTGCCGTTTCACAAGCCTAAGTATAACCGATTAGAAATCTTTGTCCACCACCTTATCGAGCCTATTCCTTAAATATCTTTAGGCCGGTAGTACCGACGGCCTTTGAGCGATTCCGGGAGGTGTTCCTGCACCTTCGCCTGGGGGTCGTCGTGGACATAGCGATAGCCCTTCCCATAGCCCAGCCCCTTCATCATCGAGGTCACGGCATTCCGCAAATGGAGCGGAACACCAAGATTTCCATAGGTTTTTGCGTCTTCCATGGCCTCAAGAAGCCCGACATAGGAGGCATTATCTTTAGGCCTGCTTGCGAGGTAGGTCGTCCCCTGGGCCAAATTGATCTGGGCCTCGGGAAGTCCCACAAACTGCACGGCCTGAGCGACCGCAGCAGCGACTACCAGACCCATTGGATCGGCATTCCCCACATCCTCGGAGGCAAAAATAACCAGGCGCCTGGCAATAAACTTCGGATCCTCCCCCCCTTCCAACATGCGGGCAAGCCAGTAGAGGGCGCCATCAGGATCGGAATCCCGCAGGCTCTTTATATAGGCAGAAATGACGCTGTAGTGTTCTTCGCCTGATTTATCGTAACGAATTGACTTCTTCATCAGCGCTGCCTCCAACGCCGTCGCATCGATTAGACGTGTACCGTCAGGCCCTGCCGGTTGCTGTGTAACCACAAAGTCCAGCGCTGTCAGGAGCGCTCTCGCATCGCCGTTTCCATAGGCAATCAGCCGTTGTCTGGCATCAGACGCCAGGCGGGCTTTCCACTTTCCCAACCCAATCGCAGGGTCCGCGAGTGCCCGATCCAGAATCTGCCCCAGAGCCTCATCCGAAAGGGGCTTGAGGACAATGAGCAGGGATCGGGACAGGAGCGGTGAGATCACTTCAAATGAGGGGTTCTCCGTGGTCGCACCGACCAGGATGATGGTCCCCCGTTCGACATGGGGCAGAAAGGCATCCTGCTGCGCCTTGTTGAATCGATGGATTTCGTCGACAAAGAGGATGGTACGTTGGCCGTTAATTGCTTGACGTTGCTCTGCTGTCTTGATGATGGCACGCAGCTCAGGAACACCCCCTGTAACCGCCGAAAATGGCACAAACTGCGCCTTCGTGTGGCGCGCAATGAGATGCGCCAGTGTGGTCTTGCCTGAACCTGGAGGCCCCCAGAAAATGACGGAAGAGAGTTGATCCGCCTCAATCGCCCGTCGTAACGGCCGATCCGGCGCAGTGATCTCCTCTTGCCCGACAAAGTCCGCAAACTCGTTCGGCCTCAGACGCTCAGCCAAGGGAGCTTCAACGGATCTCCCTCCCTCGGGGGTACCAAACAAGTCAGGAGCCCGATCGCCTGAAGTCGTCATCAAGTGTCCCCAAGAATGGCGTGAATTGTATACGCCGGCTATCGTGATCGCAAACGGTCCCTTATCTCAGAGCTCGGCAGAGGAGAGCAAAACTGACCACCCAACTCTGTTCCAAATCAAAATTTCAGTCAGTCCCCTCACTGCGACGACGATATCGACACAGTGAGGCCATGCTGAACCACACTCTAATTCAGTTGATCCTTGCCTTAGTCCAACTCGGATGTGGGTACGTGGTATGAAGACGGGTGGCTGGGTAAGCCCTACCACGGATTGCGGTTGGAATTGGAAAGAGCACGAGTCGGGGTTGGCAGTATCGCTATTCTGGCACGCAGACACCAAGGTCTTGAATAGCCAACGCTCTCTGAAATGCTGAGGTCACATGGGCTGACCTCACGGCAATAAACTTCGTCGTCCCTGAAGAATACTCGTCAAGGACCGTAGTAAAGAACCCCGCCCTTCCGGGCAGGGCTTTCTAGAAGAGGCCCAATTGTTCAGCCCCTTTCTTCTTCGCCTCATGAAACCGAATGTACTTCTTGATCACCTCGGCGGTCACTTGGTCACCCACCGTTCGAACAAAATACCCATCCTCCCCAAATTCCCCGCCCCACAGGTGCTTGCGAACCTCCGGAAACTCTTCCCGAATCTCCTTCGCCCTAACGGCTTTCATCAACCCCACCACCTGTCCAATCGAATACTTCGGCGGAACACTCAGAAACAGATGCACCTGATCCTTGTCTACTTCCATCTCCTCAATCTCAAATCCATGATGCCCGGCAAGGTCCTGAAACAATTCCGTCACCCGTTGCCGAATCGCCCCCTGCAACACCCACTTGCGATATTTCGGTGCCCACACCAGATGATAGCGCGTGTCATACACACCGTGGCTGGCTCGCTGGACTCCCCTGCCAGCACTCTACCGGATTCCTGCTGCCGGAGGCAGCACGCATTTTTCATCCCCGCCCTCCCGGGCGGGGCATTCAAATGCAATCTTTCGTAAACATACAGGAGAGTGTGGTCGCTTTCATTAGGCATTCATTGGGTAGTGAGTTCGCGTAACTATTCGCGCCGATCATTCCCATGACTATAAAAGAAACAAACAGGTGAACTGACTTGGGTAGTTTCATAGCAGTATTGTTGTCTCCTGCTAAATGGTAGCTGGTATGAAACGATTCGTCAAAAAAGCAGAGGCTTAGAACTTGGCGAAACGCTCCCTCTCAGTCGGCAATCGTCGCAACTTTCTGTTCACGAGAGGATGATGCCTCAATTTGGAATCAGCAGAAGGCTCACATTACGAGATGCAAAGTGATGGCCAAACTGATCCAGCATTACTCTAAGAGACGCCTGCAGGTTTTGAATAGCTCACAGCGGGAAGGAAATGGAGAAAGCACGCAGGACGTTCAAAAAGGCCATCCAGCAAGGCCGCAGCGAACGAAAGCCCGAGGCGTACTGTTTTAAGTACGTTGAGGGTTTGAGCGAAGCGAGAACGAAGCTGGGGGGCGTTTTCAACGTCCTGATTAGTCGGAGTCGCCGACGCTGCCTCTGCGTATGAGCTTGAGGAACTCCAGCCTGGTTTGCGGCTGGCTGCGGAAGGCGCCTAACATGGAGCTGCTGACCGCGACGGTGTTCTGCTTTTCGACGCCCCGCATCATCATGCAGAGATGCCGCGCTTCGACGACCACTCCCACTCCATGCGCATTGAGCTTCGATTTCAGGGTTTCGGCAATCTGGACTGTCAGCCGTTCCTGGACTTGTAGTCGTCGCGCGAAAACATCCACGATACGAGGAATCTTGCTGAGCCCCACCACTTTCTTATTCGGCAAGTACCCGACATGGACCCTGCCGTAGAATGGCAGCAGGTGATGCTCGCACATGCTGAAGAAATCGATGTCCTTCACGATCACCATCTCGTCGTACTCGATCGGGAACAGCGCCCCGTTCAGGAGTTGATCGACGTCGCGGTGGTACCCCTGGGTCATGAAGGCAAGGGCCTTGGCGACTCGTTCAGGAGTCTTGAGCAGTCCGTTCCTGCCAGGTTTTTCGCCGAGGGCCAGCAACATTTCTGTGACCAGAGATTGCAACACGGCCAAATCTGCCGGTCTGCCATTCCCACCGATATCTTCGACCTGTCGCCGACCTCGCCGTTTGATGACCTGCTTAGCCATGCCGTTCCTCACTATACCGTAATGCCCAATATGAAATGATACATTTTGAATGTGGAATGTTGGGAGATCATCAAACCGTCAGACATTCTTCCGATTCCGGCAATTCTCCATTCAACATTTATCATTCAACATTCCCATTGCCCCCGCATACTCGAAGTAGTTGTCGCGGGTTTCAATCAGCCCAACTTTTTCCAGTTGCCCGGCAGGAAGACTTTTCACTAACAGATCCCAGATCAGCAGCACCAGATTTTCTCCCGTGGTGGTGCGAGCGGCAAATTCAGGATCTTGGTTGAGATCGTGATGATCGAATCGCGTGATTACTTGTTGCCCCACAGTCCGATCCAGCAGATCGAGATCCAGCCCTCCACCGGCCGCGGTCGGCACTGCGCTCTTCACGGTCACCAACACGACGTAGTTGTGGCCATGTCCATTGGGATTATTGCACTTCCCAAATGCCGCCAGGTTTTCTTGAGGAGACAGATGATCCGAGTGCAGCCGGTGCGCCGCGCAGAATCGATACCGCCTTGTGAGACTCGCCTGTGCCATCGTCGATTCAGCTCACTTCCAGCGCAATAAAAAAGAAGCCAGGACTGGCCGTTGTATCCGGACAATCCTGGCTCCACTTGTCATACATTCGACTGGCCGGCTGAAGCCACTTCAGCGCCAATTTCTTAGGCAGTGAAGGAGCTGCCACAGCCGCAGGTGGTCTTGGCTTGTGGGTTCTTGATCGAGAACCCTGACCCTTGGAGGCTATCCACGTAATCGACTTCGGCTCCCTGAAGGAGCGGAGCGCTCTGCGAATCCATGATGACCTTCACGCCGCCCTTTTCAACCACGGTGTCGTCGTCGGCCATCTTCGACTCGAAGGCCATCCCATATTGATAGCCATGGCACCCACCGCCCTTGACATAGACCCGCAGGCCGACGATATCCTTTTCTTCCACCATCAATTCCTTGATCTTCTGTTCTGCAATCGCCGTAATGGTAACCATTGTGCTCCTCCTCCTGTGACCAAACCGTCCTTCAAAGACCTGCTTGGAATGATTTAGTGTAACATCTCTTTACCGGATTTCAATCCCCTGTGACTCAGACTGCTCCATGGTAGGCGCAACCCACTTGCCTTGCGGCACCCGAACAACGACGTCTCCCAGCACCTTGGCCTGGCATCCCAGGCGATGCCACGGCTCACTGAGGGCTTCCCGATCGAGGAGATCCTGCTCATCGAAGTCGATCTCCGACAGGTTCTCGGCGCCGACCTGTACCTCGACCCGACAGGTGGTGCAGGAGGCATTCCCACCACAATCGTGATTCAACACAAACCCGAGCAGCTTCGACGCTTCCAACAGCGACGTATTGGGATCAACTTCTCCGCTTCTGCCTTCAGGATGGAGAAATGTCACTTGCGGCATTGCAACTCCCCCCTCAATGTACCAGCGCAGCGGCTGCCACCGGCTGATAGGGACAGCGTTGCAATCGGACATGTTCCTCAAATTCGTGGCGAAACAACTTCATACTGCTCTGCACCAACACAGATGCCCCTGTGACTAACGTGCAATAGCCAGTCCCCTTCACAAATCCACAGATCTGCAGGAGACTCTCCATATCCTTATCCGTCCCTTCGCCCTGCTCAATCTTCGTCATGAGTGCGGCAAGATTGATCGTCCCCATTCGACAGGGTGGGCACTGTCCGCAACTCTCGACTTTAAAAAAATTAGAAAACTTGAGCGTCAACGCCACCATACAGGTCGCATCATCGACCACAATCACACCGGCCGATCCAAGCCCCGTCCCGGCCTTCTTCAGCGAATCGAAATCCATCGTCAGGTCGAGCTGATCGGCGGTGACCATTGAAAATGCCGGCCCACCGGGAAATACAGCCTTGACCCTGCGCCCGCCTGGCACCCCTCCACCGCACTTGTCCACAAGATCACGGATCGTTGTACCCATCGGCATCTCGTACACGCCGGGACGATTGACGGCCCCGCTCAGCGAGAACATCATCGTGCCAGGACATTTTTCTGTCCCCACCTGGGTAAACCAGGCAGCACCCTTCAGCAGAATCCGTGGAATGTTGCACAGGGTTTCGACATTATTAACCAGGGTCGGCTTCCCATAGAGACCGAAATCTGTCGGATAGAAAGGCGGCTTCTGTCTCGGCATCGCCGGACGCCCTTGCATGGATTCGAGCATGGCTGTTTCTTCACCTGCCACGTAACTCCCATGGCCCTCAAATACTTGTAAATCCAGACTCACACCGCTCCCCAGAATATTGCTACCCAAGAACCCTTGAGCCTTGGCCTGCGCTAAGGCCTTCTTCAGATTTTCCCGTTCTTCGTGGTATTCATGATTCACATAGATAAACGCCGCCTTGGCTTGGACCGTGTACGCAGCGATAAGACAACCTTCAATCAGCTGATGCGGCGCATGCTTGAGCAAGTAGCGATCTTTAAATGTTCCAGGCTCATGCTCGCCCGCATTACAGACGAAATAATGTTCCTTGACCCGATGGTTGAGGACCTTTTCCCACTTGATACCGGTGGGAAAGCCAGCCCCCCCACGACCACGAAGCCCCGCTTTCTTCAGTTCATTGACGATATCGTTCGCGCTGAGCTCTTTGATGCACTTCTTCCAGGCCTCATAGCCCCCGATCTTCCGGTAGACCTCGATATCCCAAGGAGCGCCTTCAAGCGTTTGAAGAATCCGTGGCTCAGCTGCAGTCGTCATGTGCCTTTATCCTACCCCCTATGGCCCTACCAATGGAGCGATACTATAAGGTGTTTTGTCGGTATTCGTCAAGGCGACGGCTCGATAATAGACCTGAATCTCAACAACTTAGGGCCACTGCCCTATGCCCAACTAGCCATATAGGCCATCTGAACGGATCAGCATGCACTGAAGATCTTAGAGAGGAAGATAACTGGGTTGCCGGCGGGCTCTCCCGCCGGCAACCCTACAGCATCTATCTGAGGTGGCTGCCGGCTCCCATAAGTAACAGCATGGGAATCGACAACATAAAGTTGACTCGCGAAGCAAGAAGGGCAGTCCGGCCCCACTGAGCCATTTCAGGTGGCGCTGGGGTCCCCTGAGCCGCGGCCGTCACAGCTGCAATAATCCTCTTCTGGTTCGGCCAAATAATCGCATGGACATTGGCCATCATAATGATGCCTAAGAGCCCACCGATTCCCAGCGCGATCGCGCCTGTTCCACCTCTTTGATACATGTAGAGGTACAACACAATCCCGGCAAGCACCGTGACCGTCGCGCCATGACGGAACCAGTTCAACGCCGCCGGCATCAACTTGGGAATGACGATATTTTTGGTTGGACCGTCCAAACTCTTCAAGAACGCCGCATTGACCAGATTGAAAAAATACAACATTCCGATCCAGACGATTCCGGCCAAGAAATGGACCCAGCGAAACACCAACCCTACCCAATCGACATCGCCGGCTCCTATGCCGGCCATGCCCAGGTACCCCATCATCAGCACGATCGCGAGCGCAAACCCTACGCTCATTGTTTGCATCGGACTCTCTAGAAATTTCATCGTGTCTCCTTGCTCAGTATATGGCTATGCCGCTGTCTGTACTGTAGGCCCTCTACTCTTGTCAAGTAACGGATAGGTCACTTAGAGGTCACTGGTCATTAGTCAACGGTGTGAACAGCTGCCTCCACCAATGAAGACTGACCATTGACCGCTAATTACTTTCTAGGCCATCAGACAATCGACCGTGATACAAAGTTCCCGCACCGCGCTCGCAGAGACCACCAATGCCGCTCGTTCCTCAGCCGTCAACTCATACTCAACCACCTGTTCCACCCCACCACGACCCAGCCGGACCGGCACTCCGACGACAACATCCTTTAATCCATACTCACCCTCACAGAGCACCGCACAGGGCAGCACTCGTTTCTGGTCCTTCACGATCGCTTCGACCATACTCACAGCCGATGCCGACGGGGCATAAAACGCGCTGCCCGTGTTCAATAGACCTACGATTTCGGCGCCCCCCTCGCGTGTCCGCTTCACAATCGCCTCCAACCGCTCCTCCGATATCAGCTCTGAAATCGGTTTACCCCTCACCGTTGTGTAGCGTGGCAGCGGTACCATCGTGTCACCGTGCCCCCCCAACACCATCGCAACCACATCAAGGCCCGGCACGCTCAATTCCGCGGCGATGAAGGCACGCATACGAGCGGAATCGAGCACTCCCGCCATCCCCAGGATGCGCGACTTCGGCAGTCCACTCACACGGCGCGCCACATGAACCATGGCGTCCAGCGGATTGGTGACAAGAATCAGAATGACGTTCGGCGATCGAGAGACCAGCTCGGAGACGACCGATTGCACGATCTTCGCATTCGTGGTCAATAACTCGTCGCGACTCATTCCCGGCTTCCGTGGGATTCCAGAGGTAATAACCGCCACCGACGAGCCGGCCGTTTCATCATAGCCGTTGGTGCCCACCACGCGGGTGCTATAGCCACAGACCGGCCCGGCCTGTGTGATATCGAGGGCCTTGCCTTGCGGAACCCCCTTGACGATGTCGACCAGCACGACTTCATACTCGTCTTTCTCGGCCAGTCGCTGCGCCGTCGTGCCTCCGACGTTCCCCGCGCCCACCACTGTAATCTTCGGTCTCCCCATTACCTCACCTCGTGAAGTGTGAAACGTAAAACGTGACGCGTACAATCTCCTTACGCCTCACCCCTAACTCCTCACGCATGTTCATGTTCTGTCCAGCCCGCGACTTTAAAGTTGATCGTGCAGACGAAATTGTCTCCGTCATAAAAGTTTACTTTGATCTTCTTCTTGCCATAAGTTTTACCCAGGAACGCATCCGGATCATCGATCAGTTCCTGATACCC
The DNA here is from genome assembly GCA_002869895.2 of Nitrospira sp. CG24E. Lineage (GTDB taxonomy): Bacteria > Nitrospirota > Nitrospiria > Nitrospirales > Nitrospiraceae > Palsa-1315. The sequence goes on from NEWP02000034.1 coordinate 25,010, forward strand.
GCCCGCCGGATACTCACCGAGATCGTGAAAGACCACGATCATCCCCACTTTGACCTCTTGAAGAATCTTGGCCCAACAACGGGGATAGACCTCCCAAAATTTGGCCTCGATCATGTCCTTCGTCGGTTCCTGGCGATCCTCCCCCGGCTTGATGGGCTGGGCAAACTTTGCCAACCGACGGACGTAGGGATACTGATGCCCTGTAAACAGCTTGTGCAGCCAAGGCGGTACGGTCGGTCTCTCTGTTGAATTCGTCGTCATCTTCTCTCACACGTGAAAGGTGAAACGTCAAACGTGAAATGTTTGGGTCCGGATTGCTGCGTTATTATTCATCCTCTTCGCACTTTTCACCTTTTACGTTTCACCTTTCACGTCGTCAGCCGCTGATAAATTCTCGGCAATCGCAGCGGCAGGGCTTCGAGCCGGTCAATGACCGCGAACTGCACATCCCCATACATTCTCCGGACATACCCATCGGCATCCCGATCGATCGTGATACAAAACGGATGCACTCCCCGCTGACGCGCCTCCCGTAACGAGACCTTTGTGTCTTCCAGTGAATACTCGTCTTTGTAGCCGTCGTCGAGCGGACGTCCATCGTTGATCAGGACGAGCAACCGCGTCCGCGCTTCCCGCGCAAGCAATTTGGCAGTGGCATGGCGAATGGCTGCCCCATCACGGTTTTGCCGCATGGGAACCAGTCCGCCCAAACGCTGTGCGGCCTTCCCGCCCAACCGATCGTCGAAATCCTTCATCACAAGAAAGTCCACCTGCCCTCGGCCCTGGCCCGAATAGCCATAGAGCGCATATTGGTCTCCGACTGCCTCAAGCGCTTCGCACAAGAGCACGAGTCCCTCTTTCTCCAGATCGATCACGCGGCGGCCGTTGTCCAATTGACGGCTGGTTGACCCGCTCACGTCGACCAGAAACGCGGCCGCGACATCCCGTTCTTTTCGTTCCCGCCGGACGTAGATCCGGTCCGATAGGTCGATACCAGCCGCCCGCTCGGAACACATACGAACCGATGCATCCACATCGAGTTCATCGCCATCGGCTTGGCCTGGCACACGCCGCAATCCCGGCGGCCGCAGACCTTCGAAGAATCGTCGAAGGGCCGAGACCTCGCTCCCGTGCGCGCTCAACGTGTCACCGACGATATCTCCGTTCCCTTCCTCTGCGGCACGTTCCACAACACGACACCAGTTAAGGCGATAGTCGTTGATCCCTTGATCCCATTCCGGATAACGCACTGAACGGTCGCCTGGTCCAGCATGATCAATCGGCGTCGGCTGTTCGACTTGTAAAGCCAAAAGTTCTTCCACGTGAGAGGGTAACTGCTGCCCCCCGGCAAAACTGTCGTTCTCTGTCTCCGCGCTCATACCCTCACGATTTCGTTGGCCCTGCGCTGAAGACTCCTGTACTCCACCGGCAGCGCTTGCCATTCGCTCGACGTCTTCCGATTGTTTTTGATCGTCCGATGCGCCTTGATCCTGTTGCTGCTGGCGAATGAACTCCGGATTCATCGCCCCTCGATAGACCCAGTTGGTGACGGGACGATAGGCGTCACTCGTCTCTTCGGAAGCAGAGGGACCCACCCCCAGATCTTCTGACTCGTGATCGGCCTGATCCGCCTTGATCATCCCCTCCTTCGGCATCAGCAACTCTTCGAGCCGCACATAGAGAGTATGGGCCACCCGTACGGCCTCTTCTGCTGTGGCTGCGGGGGATAGAATCGCTTGACATATCGACCAGAGGGTGGCGATTTCCCCTTTGATAGCTTCATGAATCGCGATAGACTCCGACCCGGCGGTCGACAGTTGAAGCAATTGATCGACTACGAGTTCTTTAACGGTCAGCCCATGCGTCAGCGACCTTGTCGTGATCCCCTCCCGCGCAAATTGCTGGAGATCCCGCCGAAGTCCCGGATACTCGCGCTGCAGCAGAAACTCCACCCGCGCATCTTCTACGAGCATCCACAAATCTTGGATCAGTCCCGGATGAGGATACAGGCGAAACAACGAGGCCAAGGAATCCGGCGCCGCCAGTTTGATGCGGCCATACCTCTGGCACAAAACCAGGACGAGGTCTGAGAGCGGTCCAAGAGTCAACCGGTACGTCCCAAACTCCACATGGCCTGCTTCGTGAGCCGCCATCACCAGATACAAGCGCCTATTCGCTTCGGCAGTGGGATAGCGACGGAGCAGCGCCGGCAGCGAGATGCTGCGTCCATCCTGACTCACCGTGGCCCGCGCAGACGGCTCGTGGCTCAGGGAGTCTGGGACTGCTTGAATCGCCAGGTCCGCTCCACAAAGCCCTTGTACGAAGAGCTTCAAGGTACGGGCCACCTGCCGGAGCGACACACCACTCAAAGCCTCTTCCACCGATGTGAGGGCCTTCTGCGACTCCAAGGAAAAATAGGCCCTGGCTCCATCCACACTGTATGCCAAGACCTCCATCCCACCGGTAAACCAGGCCTCAAAGCGAGCCATAGATTCGGCTGACTCGCCGATGATACTCATGAGTTCAGGAGCACGTCGCAAATAGGCCAGCGCCGTTGCTGCATCACGTTCTGCCACCAAGGCCCCATACTGCAATACTTTCAGCCGACGGCTCTCATTCGGCAGCATGCGAAGAAGACGGGGCGATTCCGACAACCAGGCTATACCAGATGCTTGATCGCGCTCAGCAAGCAACGACCCGACCATAACGACCTTGGCCCTGGTCGATTGATCGTCCACATCTCCGAGGATGAGCGGACTCGTGCGGAGAAATTCGATGGTCCCGAAATAGTCGGTCTTGCCGAAACTGTTCTGAGAAATGAGTTTCAGCCCGAACATCGCCCAGGCTCTGGCATCCTGAATGGGTAACACTTGGGCGACCGCAGGAATTTTTCGGATGTACTCCAACGCAACGACAAAATCGACCTGTGTCAGTTCGAGCCCGATCTCTAACCAGCCACCCAGTTGATCCGCGGAGACAACCGCCACCAACTCCGGAGATACACGGAAAAACTCCAGTGCGATATTCGCATCCTGCTCGGCCAGCTCCAAAGCAGTTTTCAACACCAGCGATCGAACCGGCGCTTGCTCGATGAGACCCAGAACCAGAGGGCTCTCCTTGAAAAACTTGAGCCCAATCGCCCCAGACGATTCGGCAAGTGCCGTCCCCAGATCCAGCCAGGCTACCACATCGCTGAGTCGACCCCTCTGTTGCAACTCAGGGAACGATTCGATCGCGGCGCAAGCCACCTTAGGCGAGACTTCAGCTAACTCATCGAGTACCAGCAAGACGCCTTCCGCCTGCTTCGGTTTTTCATTGGCTTCGACGAGACGAAGGAGCAGGTGCTGAGCCGTCGCTGGCCCCAGCTCCTCTGCCAATTTGGCAATCAATCGCTTATGGGAATCCGGCATCTCCACGCTCTATACCAAGCCCCCTAGAATTTGCAGGAAGTGTTGGATTGTAAAGGACGCACCAGCGCTTGTAAACTACGCCCTATGGCACAGAACTACTCGCTCACCCCTACCCGGTATATTTTGCCAAAGGAGTTTCAATGGCCGAACCCACGCAAGTGAATCTCGACAAAATGTGGAAGTATGTGAAGGGATTTGCGGAGAAGAGCGGGACGACCATGCATCCCACTCCCGCAGTCACCGAGGCCGTAGTCAAAGGCTTGGCGGTGCACATGGATGAACTGGGTAAGCCCCTTTGCCCATGCAATTTCTACAAGGATAAACAGGCAGAAGCCAAGCTCCGCCGCTGGATGTGTGCGTGCGACGAAATGCAGATTTACAAATACTGCCACTGCCTCTTATTTGTGCGGGAGGACGGCCTTCCAATCACAGAGTATCTTCCGGAAGGCCACGAAGGACGGGAAATCTATGGCACCGTCACAGATCCAACTCCAGACAAAGGCCGAGCCCTCAAACACAAGGCTCTTGCCGCATCGACACCTTTGGCCGAAACGCCAAAATCCTCTACACCCACTTTGTAACAGCTATGCCGCGGCAAAGACGCCTCCTATACGGAATGGTCATCACCCTCCTGCTGGGAGGACTGTGGTCCAATCAGGTGCAGGCCGGCGAAGCGGGTACGACACCTCGTGCCATTCTGCCACAGCCTCCAGTCCTCAACGAAAAAGACCTATCCCCTTACAAACAGAAGGGACGAAGTACGCTGGCAGGACAGGCGTTTCTTGGTCTGCCATCCGGGAAAGCCGTTACACAAGCCGGCGCTCTGGTGCATCTTATCCCCATCACCCCATACACACGCTATTGGTTCGACCGGACTGTGAGAGCTCCAGTCTGGTCAACGACAGGTACCTCTACCGTCCCTGAAAGCACCCCTGCGACAAGCACTCTGGCTGACTGCGCACACGAAGCTCTGAGTCGGCTTCGGATGGAAAAACGCTTGGCACCCTATCTCCGCGCAACCAGAGCAAACCCTACCGGCCATTTCTGGTTCACCAAGATTCCAGCCGGGCGCTACTACATCATCAGCCTGATCGAGGGTGATCGGGAACGCGCCAAGGAAGAGCAGTTCGTGGGACTGGCCTGGTTGATTCTCGATCTGGAAGCAGGAGAAAAAGTCTCGAATCTCGTTGTGACCGATTGTAAAACGAGCCTCTGCTGAGCCTGGCGATCCCCACGTACCCTGCCAATAATCGACGCCAGAGATTTTTCTCGATCAGGCCGTTGACACATAACCGCTCGAAATTATCGGGATTGCATAGCGTCAAGCCAGTCTGCTAAGGTGCTCAAAATATAAAGAGCCTTCACCACCATCTTCAGCCAAATACTTCGCATGGTCTGGGACCCCAAAGATCCTTGGAGTAGAAAGAGCGACCCACTTGAGGATGCCCTCAAGCAGGCCCAGTCGCAATTCAAGAATTTGATGCCCTCATTCGGGAATCTGCTGCCCTCAAGCGGTTTCAGGAACATCGCGTTGGCAGGGCTGTTCATCTTCCTCGCCTGGCAATGCGTATTTATCGTCGCCCCTGATGAGGAGGGTGTTGTCAAGAGGTTTGGCAACCCTGTCCGAACCGTGGAGCCTGGTCCCCATTTGAAAATCCCGATCGTCGAATCTGTCCTGCAGCCGAAAGTCCAGAAACTCCACCGTATCGAGGTCGGCTTCCGCACAGATCGGCAAGGCCGTCAGCAAACGCTGGCGCAAGAAGCGCTGATGCTCACCGGCGACATGAATATCCTAGCCGTCCAATTCATCGTACAATTTAAGATTAAAGAGTCGTCAAACTATCTCTTTAACGTCGCTCAAATTGAGGAAACGATCGGTAAAGCCGCCGAGGCCTCAATGCGTGAAGTGGTAGGCAAGGGCAAGATCGATGAGGCCTTGACGACTGGCAAGGCCCAGATCCAACAAGATACCCAGGTACTTCTGCAGTCCCTTCTGGATCAGTATCAGAGCGGTGTCCAGGTCGCCGCCATCCAACTCCAAGACGTGAGTCCTCCTGAAGCCGTGGCGGCAGCATTCAAGGATGTGACCAATGCAAAGGAAGACCGGGAGAAATTGATCAATCAGTCTCAGAGCTATCGCAACGACATCCTCCCCAAAGCTCAGGGCGAAGCCGCTCAGGTGGTAAACCAGGCCAAGGGAAATGCCCAGGCCCGAGTAGATCGCGCCCACGGTGAAGCCAACCGTTTTATGGCGACCTTGAAAGAATATAATCAAGCCAAAGACATCATCAGCAAGCGGATCTACATCGAAACCATGGAAGAGATCCTGCCGAACATCGAAAAAATCATCATTGACGGCAAGACCGCCGAGCGTATGCTGCCGTACCTCCCACTCGACCGCCACAAACCGAGGCCGAGTACCTCCGGTGAGGGCCAGAACCCATGACCAAACAAGGGTTCATTATTGCAGTGATGGTGATCATCACCGGCTTGTTCTTTCTGGGAGCCTCGCCGCTCTTTATCGTGGACATCACCCAAAATGCGATCGTGGTCCAACTTGGAAAGCCCGTTCGCAATCTCACGGAACCAGGACTCTATGTGAAAGCGCCATTCGTTCAAGAGGTGATTTACTTCGATAAGCGCCTGCTGGACTACGACTCATCGGCACAAGATGTGATTACCCAAGACAAAAAGACCCTGCTTCTAGACAACTATGCCAAATGGAAGATTATCGACTCCCTCAAGGTCTTTCAGAACTTCCAAACCCAACGGGGGGCGCTGCAACGACTCAACGACATCATCTATTCTGAACTGCGCGTCGAACTCGGACGCCATGACCTCCTAGAAATCGTCGCGACACACCGGGGCGAGCTCATGAAAATTGTGACCCAGCGGTCGAATGAAAAAGCGTCCGCCTACGGAATCGAGATTCAGGATGTCAGGATCAAACGCGCCGATCTTCCTGAGCAGAATGAGAAGGCCGTGTTTGCCCGAATGCAAGCTGAGCGGGAACGACAGGCGAAACAATACCGTGCAGAAGGCGCTGAGGAAGCGCAAAAAATCCGTTCAGAAGCGGAAAAAGATAAAGAGATTATTCTGGCTCAGGCGTACAAGGAATCGGAGGAGCTTCGTGGCGCGGGGGATGCGAAGGCATTCAAGGTCTACGCCGATGCCTACCGGCAGGATCCTCATTTTTTTGAATTCACCCGTTCAATGGAAGCCTATAAGAAAACCTTCAAAGATAAGTCCACCCTGGTGATGAGTCCGGACTCAGAATTCTTCCGCTATCTGAAACAGCGTTAGCCGTTAGGACAGCCCCACAATCTCGCCCGTGCCCGGATCGATTCCAATTCGTTCCCCTGCCGGTTTCTTCGGCAAGCCCGGCATGAGCTGGATCCCCGAACAGATTGCCGTCAGAAATCCAGCCCCTGCGAGCATTCGCACCTCCTTGATCGGCAGCGTAAACCCGGATGGGCGCCCCTTCAACGCCGGATCGTGCGACAGCGATAACGGCGTTTTTGCCATACAGATAGGCAGCTGATCGAGTCCAAGCTGTTGCGCCAACTCAATGTCTCGTTCCGCATCTGCATCGAACGACACAGACGAGGCCCCATACATTTGCATGGCAATGGTCTGGATTTTTTCCTTGATAGGCCAGGCGACTTCGTACAAATGCCTGAAGATAGACTTTCTCTCTGTAGCCCTGACTACCGCCTTCGCTAACTCTTCGGCTCCCTTGCCGCCATCAGCCCAATGGGTTGAGACTGCCGCATCCTCCGCACCAACCTCTCGAGAGCGCGCTCGAACCCATTCCAGCTCAGCCACCGGATCATCGCTGAAGGCATTAACCGCCACCACCACTGGTACCCCATGGGCTTTCACATTTGCAATGTGCTGCTCTAAGTTCGCAAAGCCCTTTACCAATGCCTCCTGATTAGGCCCGGTTAGCCCTGCCGGAAGGGGGGCTCCGACCTTGACCTCTCCTCCGCCACCGTGAAGCTTAAGCGCCCGCAGCGTCGCAACCACCACGGCTGCTGCCGGCTTGAATCCTGAGAGGCGGCATTTGATGTTGAAAAATTTCTCTGCCCCGAGATCGCTCCCAAATCCGGCCTCCGTGACGACATAGTCGGCACAGCGCAATGCAATGGCATCTGAAAGAATCGAACAATTCCCGTGGGCGATGTTCCCAAACGGACCAGTATGCACAAACGCTGGAGTTCCCTCCAGCGTTTGTACCAAGTTCGGCAATAACGCTTCTCTCAGCAAGACCGCCATGGACCCGGCACATCCAAACTCTTCTGCCCGTAATGGCTTACCTGCCGCTGTAAACCCAACAATAATCCGCCCGAGTCTCTGCCGCAGATCGACCTGACTCGATGCCAAAGCAAGCATGGCCATGACTTCGGACGCCTCGGTGATCACAAACTGACCCATGCGAGCCGCAACACCCTCTCCAAGCGAAATCTGCCGTAACGCTCTATCACTGACTCCCAACGTCCTGGGCCAGGTGATCCGATCCCGGTCTATCTGAAGATCATTCCCATGAAATACGTGATTATCAACGAAGGCGGACAAGAGATTGTGGCTGGAAGATACAGCATGGGCATCGCCGGTCAAATGGAGGTTGATCTCTTCCATCGGGAGGACTTGCGCCCGCCCTCCCCCGGTCCCTCCGCCTTTGATTCCAAACACCGGCCCCTGGGAAGGCTGCCGAAGCGTAACTGCCGATTGATGGCCGAGACGGGAAAGGCCCATGGCAAGCCCGATCGACGTCGTCGTCTTGCCTTCTCCGAGTGGGGTCGGATTAATGGCAGTCACAAGTACGTACCGCCCAAGAGGCGCAACTTGAAGCCGCTCAAGTATGTCCAACGAAACCTTTGCTTTCGACTTTCCGTATGGAAGCAGCTCGCTGGCCTGAATGCCAAGCTGACCAGCGACATCCTGAATGGAACGCGCCTTCACTGACCGGTTGATTTCAATATCCGTCATGGTTGAGCAAGGGTATGGACTCTACTACCTCAGCGGAACGGCAGTATAGCATAAGATGTGGGTCGATTCGGTCAGATCAATGAATGGGATAGTGAGTTCAGTGCGGCTTGATGATGAATTAAGTCAGTTGATGACAATTCGGTAGGTAGGGAGGAAAACCCAATGCGCTATTCGAGAATATACTTTACCGGATCTAACGCTTGGCCATTAGCCTTGACCATGTAATGTAAATGGGGACCCGTAGCTAGTCCTGTACTACCGACTAAACCAACCACATCACCACGTTTCACGCGCTGCCCTTCTTTGACTAAGGCCTTGGCCAGGTGTCCATAGAGGGTCTCAATACCGAACCCATGGTCGACCTTTACAAGATTTCCCAGCTTAGGATCGAAACCGACTGCCGTAACTCGCCCCTGAGCCGAAGCCTGAACTGGTGCATTAGCAGCAGCTCCGATATCCAACCCGTCATGCCACGCGGGCTTTTCTGTAAATGGGGAGACCCTGGGCCCGAATCCAGACGTGACCCAACCCTTCACTGGCCAAATGGAAGGGGTCGCTGCCCATCGCGAAGATTTCTGTTCGGCAGCCAAGGACAACTCTTGAAGCGATTGCTCCTGAATTGCAGCTTCTTTCGACAGCCAATCTATACCATCCTTAATTAAAGCGATCTTCTCCTGCTCTGTGAGGTTACCCGAATCGGCAGATGAGCTTGCTTGACCGGATGGAGAACTCTGACTGGTCTCTACGGAACTTGATGGTTGAGCCCCAGCGCCATTCTTGTATGGTTTCTCGGCAGCAGGAAACGTATCGCCATCAGGAAGAGGCGCATCTGTACCACCCCGACCATTCGTCATATCCCCTGTTTTTGGAGGTTCTATTCCCAGCATGACACGGAGCCGCTGATTGACCTCCTTCATGCTTGTTAAACGCTTCTTTAGATCGTCAATGGAGCTGGAAAACTCCCCTGTCTGTTCCCTAGCACTCATGGCTTCTTGTCGATAGGATGAGAGCTCCCAAACTTCGCCGGTTCTAATCACATAATGTGCGACAACAAGAGTGTTGGCTATAACAAAAATAGATCCAACAATCAATAGCTTACTAACAAGTTTGCGATGGAAATTGAACCGAAGTGGTTTAGCGGATGAGCCACGAAAGACTACAACTGTGTAGGCATCACTGTTTTCTGTGCCGTTCGTTTGTCCCATAGCCATTCACCCCCTGCGGAATAGACCCTCTCGGACCACAGCCTCAGACTCGGCGAGTCTATCAATCCCTATCACTTCGGTCAATCCCTCATTTTAGTAACAACAAAATCAGGCTTATCAACAATTAGCTGTGGGTCTCCCGGCAAACCCACCCAACATATTGATCAGAGCCCTTCTTAATAGGCAAAGCGATGATTTCTGGAGTCTCATAGGTATGTATCATCTTGATCGCTTTCTCCAATGCCCCATACCGGGATTGCGTGGACTTCAATATGAGGAGAGTCTCCTGTGCTTGTGTAACCTTTCCCTTCCATCTATAGATGGATTGGACCGCTGGGATGATATTCGCACAGGCAGCCAGCTTTGCATTCACCATTCCCTTACCAATTCTTACCGCTTCCTTCTGACTTGCCGCTGTAACCAAGACGACAAGAACCTGCTCTACTGATTTTTTCATTTGGAACAGCAACCCCTGCCAGAAAATCGTTACCTATGAAATGGTCTTTACCATCCACTATGGCAGTAAAGAACCCCGCCCTGCCG
>NEWP02000034.1:35256-56207 GCA_002869895.2 Nitrospira sp. CG24E
AGCCTGCCCGCCGAAGGCTTGTCGCAGCAGCGAATCCGCGATTGCAGCAGAAGCGTTCATGAATAATGCGGGCTAGCTATGAAATCAGAAAATGGCCTTCACCAATTCCACAATACTGCGCTGCATATCGGGATCGTCGGTGATCGGGCGCGCGATCGCCACCTCGCAGGCTCGATCGGTCGCCACGCCCTGCCGAATGAGCGTCCCGGCATAGATCAGCAATCTGGTGCTGACTCCTTCTTCCAAGCCATGATTCTTGAGGTTTCGCACCTTGCCGCCAAGTTTCACCAAGCTGGCCGCAAGATCGCGGCTGATCCCCGCTTCCCGCTCCACCACAGCGGTTTCGATGTCCGGCGCCGGATAGTCGAACTCAATCGCCATGAAACGCTGCTTCGTGCTTTGCTTCAAGTCTTTGAGCACACTCTGATAGCCGGGGTTATAGGAGATCACCAGGAGGAAGTCATCGGCCGCTTCGAGAATCTGGCCTTTCTTTTCAATCGGCAGAAAGCGGCGATCATCGCTCAGGGGATGGATGATGACCGTCGTGTCCTTGCGCGCTTCGACGACTTCATCCAGATAGACGATTGCGCCATGCTTCACGCCGAGTGTCAGCGGTCCATCGACCCAAACCGTCTCTTGGCCCTTGAGCAGATAGCGCCCCACTAGATCGGAAGCGGTAAGATCTTCGTGACAGGCCACCGTGATTAAGGGGCGATCCAGCCGATAGGCCATATGCTGCACAAAGCGGGTCTTGCCGCAGCCGGTCGGCCCCTTGAGCATGACCGGCATCTTGCTGTTTGCCGCAATGGTGAAGAGTCCGACTTCACCGCGGACCTCGGCATAGAACGGCTCCCGATCGATGCGGAAAGAACCGATGTCGAGTTCTCGTCCTTGCGTCGTCATCTCTCACTTATCCAATCAATCGCATCATCTGTTTCACGTTTCACGATTCACGCATGTTGGGATCACGATAAACGGAACCGAGGTGGAAGATCAAGCGGTTGGCAGGAGGCTGAACAAGTCTGCCCGTCTGACTTGTTCATTTGGTTTGTTTGGTTTGTCTGGTTATTTGGTCGAACAAGACCAACCAAATGAACGAAACAAACCAAACAAACCAAATAAACCAGATCAACCAGATTAGGCTGCTTTCACACCGGTCAGAACTTCGCGCACCTTCTGCGCCAGCGTATGGGGCGAGAAGGGCTTTGGCAGGAACCCGATTTCCAGGTTCACACCGCCGTGATCGAAAACCGGATGGTCTGGATATCCCGACATGTACAGCACTTTGATCCCCGGACGAATAGTCAGAATCTTTTCCGCGACTTCAGGCCCGCTCATCTGGGGCATCACAACATCCGTCAACAACAGATGGATCGGCCCCACATGTTTTGCGCTGGTAAGGAGGGCTTCGATACCATGGCGCGCCTCCAGCACCGTATAGCCTTGGAGCCGCAGCGTCTCGTTCACCAGACCGCGAACCGCCGGCTCGTCCTCAACCAAGAGGATCGTTTCGTGGCCCCGCACCGAATCGGTTGCATCGACCGCCCCCGTCAGCCCATGAGTTTCTTGTTCGACCCGTGGGAAGTAGATCCGGAACGTCGTGCCCCGATCAGGAGCGCTCTCCACCGTAATACTTCCTCCACTCTGCTTGACGATGCCGTAGACAGTCGAAAGTCCCAAGCCTGTCCCTTTGCCTTTCTCCTTCGTCGTGAAGAAGGGCTCGAACAGGTGCGACCGAGTTTCAGCATCCATCCCTTGTCCGCTATCGCGTACCGCCAGCAACACATAGGATCCCGGCGCCACCCCCACGGCATCCAGACGCAACTCATCCTCGATCATCACATTCTGAGTCTCAATCGTCAGGCGGCCACCCTTGGGCATTGCATCGCGGGCATTCACCACCAAATTCATGATGACCTGTTCGATCTGGCCGGGATCCGCCTTGATGGCGCCGGCCGACGAATCGAGTTCCGTGTTGAACTCGATGATATCTTCACCGATCAGACGCCGTAACATCCCATCCATATTGGAAACCAGCGCATTGAGATCGAGGACTTTCGCCGCGATGAACTGACGGCGGCTGAACGCCAGCAATTGACGGGTGAGCCCGGATGCCCGATCCGCCGCCTTCTTCACTTCTTCCAAATCCTTTCTCATGCCGTCGGTGGGCCCCAGACGACCCAGGAGCAACTCACTGTACCCCCGAATCACCGTCAGGAGATTATTGAAATCGTGCGCCATCCCGCCGGCCAATCGCCCCACCGCCTCCATCTTCTGCGCCTGCCGCAACTGCGCTTCAGTTTCCTGTAACACCTCCTCCGTTCGAGCCCGATCGCCGAATTGGCCGATTTTGAGACCGATGTCTTCCACCATTCGTAACAATTCGCCATCTGGCTGCCGCACCTGACGGCTGAAGAATTCGATGACACCCTCGATCTCATTCCCTACGAGAATAGGCAAGCCAAACGCCCCGTGAAACCCGACTTGCCGGGCCTGGGTTCCACGAGAGAAATTGCTATCTGCTGTGACGTCCGTCACCCAGGCCGACTTACCACTGGCCCAAATACGTCCGGGCAGATCCTCACCTCGAGCGAACACATGCTGCCACGTATCCATGATAAACGGATCTGCCTGCAGGGACGGCGCTTTCCATTGATCGAAACAACGCAATGCTGCGGTCGCCTTCTCCACCCGCCAAAACACGCCCAAATCCCACTCCAAACTTTCCCCGATGGCCTGAATGATCTTTGGGACCGCCTCTTCCAAGGTCACCGCCTCGGAGAGGACTCGGGTCACTGCGTACTGAGATGCGAGACGCCGTTCAGCTCGGCGGCGGTCGGTAATGTCCCTGATAAAGGCGTTGAAGATATACGCATCCCCATATTTTGCTGGCGACACAGCAAACTCAACAGGGAACTCCCGTCCATCCTTGTGCTGGGCGAGAATTTCAATCCGGCGATTCAAGATCGCTCCCGTTCCTGTTCGAAGAAACTCACGAATAGCCTGCTCATGCGCCTGACGATCCTGTGCGGAAATGAGGGTTTCGGAAAAGACTCGTCCCAGCGCTTCCTCACGGGACCATCCAAAAATCGCCGTCGCCTGCATATTCCAATCCGTCACCATCCCAGTCGAGTCGATGGTGACCACCCCGTCCAGCGCGGTATCGACGACCGCCCGATTTCGTTCCTGACTCTGGAGCAGCGCAGCTTCAGCGGCTTTCGCCCAAGCGCTTTCCCGTTGTGCCTGCCGATGTTCTGCTCGCAAGCGTGCCGTGGCCCAGAACAACAGGCCCGTCATGGGAATCCAAACCGCCCCGCCGATGATCCCGGCTTTCCATAAGAATGCATGGATGGGCGCAAGGACCTCCTGTCGCTCCATCTGCACCAGAACCGACCAACCCAACCCAGCAAATTCCCCAAACCCTCTGGTCTTCGCATAGCCGGTCACCACTTGGACATGCCGGCGTACATGCTCTTCCTCAATGAACCCCGGTCCACCGGACTCGCTCAGCAGCACAGAAGGGAGCCTACGCTCTTTGAGATTAAGGGGCTCCTTACGAGACAGGTCTGAATCAACAAATACCCTGCCATCCCTTGTCGACATTCGATATTCGACTCGTCCGCCTGCTCCCTGTTGGACTTCAATCGAGCGGATCGTCCTGGTGGTGACTTCCTCCAGAAATGAAACGCCGACTCGCGAAGTCACAGTACCCAGAAAGGCGCCTCGTGAGTCGAGAATCGGAGCCGTAAAGGCAATCCCAGCAGCGCCACTCTCAGTCTCCTGCTCCGCAACATCGGCGATATCGAACCGGTGCGTCGTACGGGCGGCGATAAACGATGCAGCATGGCTATCATCGCGTCCTATCAGCGAAGCCTCCGTCGCCGCCACGACCGTACCCCGGACATCCGTCACCACGATCGATTGGTAGGCCGGGGCATATTCTTTCTTCATCCATGTCAGATACTCAGAGCGATAGCTCGGATCGGAATTTCGCAACGCCAAATTTCTGGCCATCATGAGCACATCGCCCTGGCGTTCGAACAGCATCCGGTCGAGTTTCTCGGAAATTTCCGCCGCTGCCAGCGTGAGTTCGCCTCCTGTCGCTGCGACAAAACGATCTTCGACGAATCGGATCAGCCCGAAACCGGCGAGGACTGCGCAGACCGTCATGACGAGAAGAAGATGGGGCAACCAGCGATAGCGACGAGACGTGCTGACTGATGGGGCCATCGAAGTCTTCATGATTGACGCACCGGGGACGCGACGAAGTTGGGAATCAACTGGGCAGGATGGTAGGCCTGTTTCGATGCACGTAATCCGAAGAGGCCTGCATCGTCCATCGTATTGATGTATTCGGCCCCTGCCGCCAGGGCCGTCCGACAGGTCTCTCGAAAGAGATACTGCGCTAAACCGGGAAGAGTCCGATCCGCCACCTCTAACAGGACACAGAATGTCGCGCTCGTCAACCAATAGCCGAAGGTATACGCGCACAACCGTCCGTGAGTCCTCACAACCTTGCCAGTGACTTGCAGGGCCGAGGCCTGCGACCAGATCACTTCATGAGCCGACAGAGCATCGACCGCCAGCATCGCGCCGAACGATTCGAGGCCTTCCGTCTGCTTCTGTCGCGACCAGTCTCCTAAGAGGGTACGACAGCCTTGGCGGTCGCCAATCTGATAGGAGTCCACCTCAAACGACTGCTCTCGTTCGAATCGATTGCACAATGCTCGTTGAGATCTATACCGGTCGCCTGCCAAGGCCGCGAGGTCTGGTGCGCGATACAGGTAGTCCGGCTCTGTCGGCGTCACACGATAGCCCAACCGTTCCAGCTCTGGAATTAACCGGGATGGCACGTTCTCAACTCGGCTTACCGGCGAATCGCCGTTCCAACGCTGCAACAGCTGCATCGCATCGGACAGGGGAGCCTCGATCGGGCCAGCCCCGATCGGAGGCAAGGCCATGAACCAGCCATCAGACGATTGTGCGAAGAGGCAAAAGGCCCCCCGAAGCTCCATCCACCAATAGGCCAACATTCGGTTCCACATGTAGTGAAAGACCGGTGCATAGGCTGCAAGCGACTGACCTTCGCAACACTCAGGCCGATCCAGGGCCGCAGCCATGAGCGGGAGATCCTCCAGCGTGAACCGATGCAGCCTCGTAGTCCCCCATCGGCCAGCCACGGCTTCTGTGAGACGCGGAAGAGGGGCGAGCACCACCACGTCCTCTTGAAACCGCCCGATGAGGCGAGGATGTGCGACAACCTGATCATGAATATCCGCTTGATTGAGCAAGTCCATGACCTGCTCGGCATGACGCTGGATTTCTCCCGGGATCTCCTCTCGCATGAAGGGGCATTTCGTATCCCACCCCAACAATACTTGGTCCTGCGGCTCATCCCACATCAGCGCCAGCGGATAGAGCTGACAATCGAGCGGGCGCTGTTCATAAATGCCGCAAGTTGATGTCTCCCTATCGAATGCCGGGCAGATATACCCATCGCTATGGGGATCGGGAACCAGCTGCACCTGTGACCCTCGACGATTGGGAAAGGCCCTTCCCTGAAGGCCCCCAGCCAGCGCCCCGGTTATTTCGTTCTCTGTAAAATAGGGACGCAGAGGGCTATCTGGGTCTGGAAACCGACAGCAGACATCGCACTGGAGACAGATGCGGCTCGGTACGAGTTGTGGAAGTGCGTTCGACAATGTCACAGAGAACCAACTAGATCATGACTGGACGGTGTCTAAGCCCTTTGAAAGAATCGATTCATGTGCAGCCCATACTAGCACCATTCTGCCGAACTGCCCAAAAGGATGTTTGATTTCACCGGCAACCCTCTCAACTCGCGCCGCCATCGGATATGCGCTGTAACCCTCCGGTTTCTTACGGCTCCTCCCGCCCCTTGTACGGTCCGTAAAGCCCGTGTTACAGTCCATTGGCCTCGCATGAGGGGCTCTCATTGACACGAATACTGCCTCTGTCTGACTTGACTACCTCCGATCTCCTTCACCGCTGCTCAACCATTCGCGACCGGCTGAGTCAAGCCGGCCTCTTTCCATCCATGCCCGAACAGGTTTCGACTTCCGAAACAGTCCCTGCCACGACAACCTGGCGAATCGGCACGACACCCTTTCCCCTTACCAGAGACCAGCTGGACTTTTTTCACCGACTCGGGCCACAGCTCCTATCCTTTTATCGAACCCTGAACCGCCTCTATGCCGACAGCCTGCGGGGACTCCAACCGGCCTGGGTCGCAGGATACCTGGATCAAGGCAAACCGGAGGCCCTGCTCGCATACAGCCGGATGAAACGGTTTCGCGACCAGCTCCCTGCCGTCATCAGACCAGACATCATCTCCACCCAAGGCGGTATGGTGATCACCGAGCTCGACTCGGTGCCGGGAGGAATCGGATTAACCGGAGCGTTGACGGAGATATACAGCGCCGCCCCTCCAACGCCTTACCCCTTACCCCTTACCCCTTACCCCTTGGAATTCGTTGGAGGCCCTCAAGGAATGGTACAGGGATTTGCAGCCATGTTGAGAGATCAACTCGCCCAACATACCGGTGGCATCGTGATTCTGCTGTCGGAGGAGGCCAAAGACTATCGGCCCGAAATGAGATGGCTCGCAGTACGGCTTCAAGCCATCGGCCTCGACGCCTACTGCGTGGAACCTCGCGATATTCGATTCACTGAAGAAGGCCTCTGGATCACCAACGAGGGAAAGGACCGGCCGATTGCCTTGATCTACCGGTTCTATGAGCTATTCGATCTTCTGAACATTCCCAAATCCGAACTCGTCCAATATGCCCTTAAGAAAGACCGGGTCGCCGTCACACCTCCCTACAAGCCGGCGCTGGAAGAGAAGCTTGCCTTCGCCCTTCTCCATCATCCGGCCCTGCGACCCTTCTGGGAGAAGGCTTTGGGCCTGGAGGTCTTCCTCCACCTGACCGCTCTTATGCCTCGTACGTGGATTCTCGATCCTGCGCCGATTCCTCCATCCGCCACGATCCCCGGTTTGGCAATTGGAGGACAGGCCGTCATGAATTGGCAAGACCTGACCACTGCAACCCAGAAAGAGCGGCAGTTCGTCATCAAGCCATCGGGGTTTTCAGAACTCGCCTGGGGCAGCCGAGGCGTATCGGTCGGACACGATATGCCGCAGAGCGAATGGACTACCGCCATCGAGAAGGCCCTGGATTCCTTCCCTCGAACTCCCTATATCCTGCAGGAGTTTCACAAGGGCCGTCTGTATGACCTCGACTACTTCGATCCGGTAACCGGCGAGATGAACCGGATGTCCGGTCGCGCCAGGCTTTCGCCCTATTACTTCGTGAGTGGCGAAAAGACCGAACTGGCTGGTATCCTGGCTACCATCTGCCCGGCGGATAAAAAAGTGATCCATGGAATGAAAGATGCCATCATGGTGCCCTGCGCCGTCGCCGGACAATGATGAATGTGGAATGATGAATCTTGAATTGATCCTAAGATTTCCTCTAACCATTAACCATTCAACATTGCACATTCACCATTTGTATTTATGACCATGACCCTCTATCACGTAGCCTGGTGTCCCGACTGTGAAGTGGTGCGCCAAAAACTGGCGGATCTGCACATCGAATATGACCATGTTATTGTGCCAGACATACGCCCGATGCGCACAGTGGTGAAAGAAGTCTCAGGCCAGTACTATGTTCCTGTCCTCAAAGACAGGGACAGGGTGTTGACGGAGACTGAGGATATCCTCGATTATCTAGACAAGGCCTACGGTCCGGAACGGATCGCCGACAGCTAGTCGGCTATGGAAAAGCCATTTTGCACAGCAAGAACTATGATGACCGGCATGTGTGAGACAAGAGGAGAGCACACTCGCAGGATGCTCAAAATGGCCGGCCAGCAAGGCCGCAGTGAAGGAAGAGGCGAGGCGTACGCTTCTGTACGTTGAGCCTCTGAGTGAAGCGAGAACGAAGCTGGCGGACTTTTTCAGCATCCTGCCGATCCACCGACAGTAAAGGAGCCCGCATGGAAGCTTGGAGACGCATACTCGCTGACAGTATCGTGAAGCCAAAAGACTTGGCTGAGCGGCTGGGTGTCGATGCGAAAGAAATCGAAGCCATCGTGGGCGACTATCCGATGCGCATTACCCCCACGGTGATGGCGACGATCAAAGAAAAGGGCGACGCCATTTGGAAACAGGTGGTCCCGGACATTGCTGAGATGGACGACTTCGAAGCGGAAGACGATCCGCTCGAAGAAGATCTTATGAGTCCGGTCCCGCATCTGGTCCATCGCTATCCGGATCGCGCGCTGCTGATGGTCACGAACCAGTGCCCGATCTATTGTCGTTTCTGCACCAGGAAACGGCTGGTCGGGAAACCGGGATTCCTCAAGAAAGGCGAACTCGACCAGGCCATCGCCTATCTGCGCGAGCATACCGAAGTACGCGACGTCATTCTCTCAGGCGGCGACCCCCTGCTCCTGCCGGATCACCTGTTGGAGCGAATCCTGAAAGCCCTGCGCACCATCCCGCATCTGGAATTGGTTCGCCTCGGATCCCGCGTGCCTGGCACGTTACCGGAACGAATCACGCCGGAGCTCTGCGCCATCGTCAAGAAATACCACCCCATTTATATGAATCTGCATTTCAACCACCCGGACGAATTGACCCCGGCAGTGAAGGCAGCCTGCGGAATGCTGGCCGATGCCGGCGTGCCGCTCGGCGCACAAACCGTGCTGCTCAGGGGAGTCAACGACGATCCCGACACCATGAAACGCTTGATGCACCAGCTACTGCTCGCTCGCATCAAGCCCTACTACCTCTACCAAGCGGACCTGACCAAGGGCACGAATCACTTCCGCACCACAGTCGAGACGGGGCTCAACATCATCAAGTCGTTGCAGGGCCACACCAGCGGAATGGCGGTCCCGCATTTCGTGATCGATGCGCCGGGAGGCGGCGGAAAAATTCCCCTACTCCCCAGCGACTATATGGTGCACATGGATGCCGAGGGGGTCCTCTTGAAGAACTATGAGAACAAGGCGTTCCACTATCCTCAACCGCCCCAGGGATCCGTGCGGGAACTGCCGATGGTCAACGCGGGACCAGTCCTGGAATCATGCAGCAATGGAGCGCACGACGACCTGTGAGCAGCAAAACCGCGCAGGGCATATTGCCCTACCAACAGATCAAGCAGCTGATCGCGAGCGGCGCTATCCACGCCGACGTAGCGATCGAAGACCGGCAGATTCAGCCGGCCAGCCTTGATCTGCGTCTCGGGCGCAAGGCCTACCGGTTGATCAGCAGCTTTCTACCGGAGTTGTCCGAGATCACGAGCCGGCTCAACATCCTGGACTTCTACCAATCCGACCTCGTCATGTACGAGATGGATCTGACCGAGGGGGCTATTCTCGAAAAAGGCCACGTCTATCTGGTGCCGCTGCTGGAACGTGTGTCGTTGCCCAAAACTCTCCGGGCGCGGACCAATCCAAAAAGTACGACGGGACGGCTGGACGTCTTTACCCGCGTCGTGACGGATCTCAACACCGGCTTCGATGAAATCCGAGCCGGTTATTCCGGGCCTCTCTATCTGGAAATCGTCCCACGCTCATTTGCCGTCAAGGTGAAGACCGGCTACGCTCTCAATCAAATCCGCTTCGTCTACGGCGGCGCGACCGTTTCAGACCAGTCCCTGCAGACGCTTCACAAGCGAGAGCCCCTGCTCTACCACAACCTCCCGACAAAACAGGCATTGGACAACCGTGATCTCCGAACGGATCGAGGTCTGTTTCTCCGCATTGATCTGAAGGGGGACGATCAAGTCGACTCGCCGATTATCGGCTATCGGGCGAAGAAGAATAGTCACGTGATCGATCTCTCGAAGGTCGGGCACTATGCGGCGCTGGATTTTTGGGAACCCCTTTACCGTCACCGCCAGGACAGTCTTCTTCTAGAACCGGAAGAGTTCTACATTCTCGCATCGAAAGAACGGATTCGCGTTCCTGCCGGCTATGCAGCCGAGATGGTCGCCTTTGAAGCAGCCTGTGGCGAATTACGGACCCACTACGCCGGGTTTTTCGACCCGGGGTTTGGATACGGCCGCGGCGAGTTGCACGGCACCCAGGTGGTTCTGGAGGTCCGCCCCCACGACGTGCCCTTCCTGATCCATGATGGACAAACATTTTTCAAGGTTGTATACGACAGGATGCTCGCACGCCCCAGCCAGCTCTATGGTACGGCTCTCGGATCCTCGTACCAGCGCCAAGGCCTGACCCTGAGCAAACATTTTAAGGCATAGCAGGATGCTCGGCACCCGTGAAGCGGGAGAACCGGCGGGTTTGTCTAGTTTGTTTCGTGTATTTCGTTGAACCAGAAAAACCAAAGAAACCAGATGAACCAAACGAACCTTGCACCAACGCGTAAGTTAGGAACCAGTTGACTATGCTGCCAGAGCCGACGAACGAGCCGGAGCGCCGCAAGCCGGAGGAGGATTCCGGAGGCGACAACCAGATGCGCGTCGCCGGGATGATCGTGGGCATCGCCCTCATTTTCCTCGGGTTTCTCGATATCTTTCTCTCGATCAGCGGGGGATTCGAGATCGACGTCATTCCCTTCATGATTTACTTCGCTGGAATTGCTGTCTGGGCGAATGCGGTTGTCGAGAACACGACCTTCCGCTACAGCATCATCGGCGGCGCGCTCTTACTCGCAGCCGTTTTCTATCACTTTGGGGAGGTCCTTTTCTGGCATAAGCAAGTCGTGTTTTGGGGCACGGTAGTTGTCGTCATGTACTTCATGTTCAACGAACCGAAGAAACCTAAATAGCACGAGCCCGGTCTTTCTGGTTTGTTTTGTTTATCTGGTTGATTTGGTTCATCTGATTGGTTTCGTCAACCAAAAAACTAGAGAAACCAAAGGAACCAAACGAACAAGGCTGCTAATGTGTTCTGGCAATGCACATTTCCGTGATCATCCCCACGTTGAACGAAGAGCGAACCATCTTGGGCACACTTGCGCATACCGCCTCGCTCGGCTTCGATGAACTCATCGTAGTGGATGGCGGAAGTACCGATGAAACCCCGGCGCTCGTCGAATCATACCGACTCAGCCCTCAGGCATCAGCGCTCAGTCCTATTCAATGGGTGACTGCTCCCTCTGGACGAGCCAGGCAGATGAACGAAGGCGGGAAGGCCGGTCGTGGAGAAATTTTATTATTTCTCCATGCCGACACGCAGCTTCCGGACAATGCCAGGACGATGATCGAGACCACGATGACCGATCGCCTAACGGTAGGCGGATGGTTCAAAGTCCGATTCGACCGCCCCTCAATGTGGGGAGCCATCATCAGCAAGCTGATGAACTGGCGCTCGAAGCTAAGCGGCATCGCCACCGGCGATCAGGCCCTCTTCGTGCGCCGTCAGATCTTCGAACAGATCGGTGGCTTCGCCGACATACCCTTGATGGAAGATATCGATTTCTCCGGCAGACTCAAACGAATGGGAATCACGGTGGGGCTCACCGCAACTGTGACGACCTCCTTCCGTCGCTGGGAACAGCATGGACCGTTACAGACAATCCTCTTGATGTGGACGTTGCGATTCCTGTACTGGATGGGGATCAGTGCCCATACACTGAGTCGGTGGTACAGATCGGTTCGATAACTCATGAAGCAACCTTCCTCTCCATCGCCTCACCCCTCACCCCTCACCCCTCACGCAGCATTGGTGATTTTCGCGAAAGCACCGATTCCTGGCGAGGTGAAGACACGCCTCTGCCCGCCGCTGACGCCTGATGAGGCTGCCACCCTGCACGGCAGTTTCGTGCTCGATATGCTGGAACGATCAACAACTGCGGTCACGAAATTGAAATTGCCGCTGGATCGTTATCTCGCCTGTGCGCCGTCCTCAGCACTCGTGTTTTTCAAGATTATGGAAGAACGTCAACACGTGAAGTTGATCGATCAAATCGGCGATGACTTGGGAGCGCGCATGTCGCACACGTTTGAGACGCTGTTCGCGCGAGGCTACTCACAGGTCCTGATCGTCGGAACCGACGTACCCACGCTGCCGCTTGACCACTATAAACAGGCCCTTCCTCTACTGGCGACGAATGATCTTGTGTTGGGTCCCGCCCTTGATGGCGGCTATTACTTGATCGGATTGAAGCGCATGGTTCCCGATCTCTTCGCGGGAATTCCCTGGTCAACTGAGAAGGTTCTTGAGACTACCCAGGGAAACGCCACAACTCTTGGACTCAAGACGGCACTCCTACCTCCGTGGAGAGATGTCGATACTATCGCGGATCTCCAGGCCCTCATCGAATCCAGCGCCCTCGATGCCAAGAAACCGAAGAACGAACAATCGTTTTCACAGCGTACCGCCGGTACGCTCCAGCTTCTCGCCAAACGGCTACAGTCGCGGGCATAATAGATCCATACCAACCATAGGAAATCACCATGAAAGAGCGGGTGGCGCTCATCACAGGCGGGGCCAAGGGTATTGGGCGTGGGATTGCCCTCGACCTCGCGGCACAGAAGTGGAAAATCGCCATCTGCTACCGCACCAGCGAAACCGAGGCTCAGAAGACATCCCTTGCGATCACGGAACGAGGCGGGCAGGCTATGGCCATTCGTTGCGACGTATCAGACCCGGTGGCCGCTAAGAGTTTGGTCGCACAGGTGGAACAACAATGGGAGCGGATCGATGTCTTAATCAATGGAGCCGGCCCCTACCATCGAATCAATCTCTTCGAGGAAACCGTCGAGGGCTGGAACGAGATGTTCACCGGCAACCTCCACCCGATTTTCTATCTTGCGCAGGCGGTCGCGCCAGGCATGAAAGCGCGTAAGGCCGGCCGTATCATCAATTTCAGCATGGCCAATGCCGACCAGATGATTTCCCAACCAGATGTCACGGCCCATTACATCGCCAAGGCCGGCATCTTGATTCTGACCCGCACCCTGGCCAAACTGCTGGCGCCCCACGGTATTACCGTCAATGCAATTTCACCAGGCTTCATCGACTCAGGCAGCGCACCGCCAGAAGAGTTGGCCGGTGTGACCAAACGTATCCCTGCCGGCTACATCGGTGCCGTCGATGATACAGTGGCGGCCGTGAGGTATTTACTGAGTGACGAAGCCCGCTATGTCAATGGGGCGAATATTCAGATCAGCGGGGCGTGGGGGATATGAGGGGTGGCCTGAAGTGCCCTTTCACTGCGCGCATCGAACGAGCACCTTCCGAGTGTGCGCGTTTTGCGAGCAAGAAGGGCACTTCAGGCCACCCCTCTGAATGGAGTAAAGAGGGTGACGGATGGTTTCGGCTCTTTGCTCGCGCAACGCGCGCAGTTGAGCCAAGGCCGTTCAACCCCCTTGTATTTGTATATTGAGATGAAGAAGAGGGATCAGAGGGAGGTCGTATGAAATCAGAACAGGAGCGGATAGCGCATGGCCGGTTTGTGCAGGCGTTACAGCATGAGCATCTGATCTGCGCACAGCCTGGGTGCGGCGGAGCGATGGATGTTGAGGATCACACTCTGCACGATGCCCACATCAAGACCTACCACGCGGAGTGTGAACGCTGCCATGTGAAGGAAACGATCACGGGTGTAGAACAGACCTCCCCACCCTGGGACGTCGCCTCGTTTACGATAATGGCCGAAATGCATCTCCTCCACGAGCAACCGACTTGCCCCTTTGACGACACCCCCATTACCTTTACCTCCATGCCGAATCCCAGACGCAAAGCCCGTTACCGCCTCTCCTGCTTCTACTGCGGAAGACATGCTGAATTGAATTGGCCGCCGCCGGAAGCCAAGAGATGAGGGATGAAGGCTGATGATCTTCCTTGCTCGCGCAACGCGCGGCCTCCGAAGGCCCTCGTTGGACGCGCGCAGTAGAAGATCATCAGCCCCATCCCTCTTAAGAGAGAACGAGCAAGCTTGGAAGGAACATCCTATATAAATGGTGGTTGTCGCGCTGAAATGCGTGTGAAGAATGCCGCTGTCTACTCTGACCTGGACCGTCTTTGGTTTCTATCAATTAGATGGAAGTGTTAAGTCAAGTAACAATCCCATTTCACGATCTCACCTTCAGAAGAAGTTCATCAACCAGTACTCTTTCCCACTCTAAGCGGGTTTGCGCTACGGCTCTTCGCTCGTCAATGATTTGCTTGGCCGCATCAATAAGCTGCTCACGGGTTGGATTATTGGGTGCTTTTTTACGAGGGTCAGTACGCCGCTTGAGCCGGTTGCAGGTTCTACAAGCCGCCGTCAAATTACCCCTATTGTCGTTGGTTGAATCGCGGGGTGCGATGTGATCCCGCTCGAATGCGTACCAAGAATCAACATCCTCAAAGAAATACTTGTCACAATATTGACACCGAAACCCAGTAGCGATCGCTAGTTCAAGAGTTTCGGGGTGCCAACCGCTCTTAACCAATGCGGCTTTCAACTCGTCAATGCTCATTTTCCCTCGTACAATGATCAGATGTATCCGTATAAGATGCGGATCTTTGAGTGCCTGTCCGTATAACTTGCCTCGGAACTCTCGCCGAGGCGTGGTGAACTCCTTTATACTTTACGGCTTTACCCCTCCAGCCGCTGATCACGGCCTCTTTCTGATTCTTCACCTTCTCCAGAGGGAGTAGGCAGATTGTTCTTTACTGCGCGCATTGAACGAGCACTGTCTCACAGTGCGCGTTCTGCGAGCAAAAAGAACGGTCTGGCTACTCCCTCGCATTCTTCTATGCCGCGCGCCGTTTTGTCGTGCGACTGCTTGGCCGTGATGTTGACGCGCGAGGCCGGCGACCTGATGCTTCGGCGTGCAATTTCAGCCCCAATGCTCCGATAACCTTGAGGATAGTGTCGAAATCAGGGCTCCGCTCACCGGAAAGTGCTTTGTACAGGCTTTCGCGAGACAGACCGGCATCCCGCGCAACCTGAGCCATGCCTACGGCTCGGGCAATATCGCCCAACGCCTTGGCGATAAACGCAGCGTCACCATCTGCCTCTTCCAGGCACGCCTCCAAATACGCCGCCATTTCTTCCGGAGTTCGAAGATGCTCAGCAACATCGTAACGAGTCGTTGAGGTTTTTTGTTCATCATGCGCTCCTAGAGGTTAGTCATTTTTGAGAGCGCATTTCGCTTGGTGGGTTGAGACAGGCCGTCGATATGTAAACCTAAGATGTCATGCTTTTCTTTCCTAGAGATCTGTTGAGCCGTCTGTTCGGCTTCAATTGTCGGCGGCGCGCTGGCCCGGCAGTCGCAGTGGCGGCATCGAGCAGCGTGCGCAGTGCCCGATTCACGGAGTCAGGGCTGGGAAAGGCTTTCGCAAGGTCGGGCTCGATCAAGATGAGATTCGTCCCCGCAATTGCTCGCTTGTAATACTTGCCACGCACTCCGCCTTTCAGTTGGAACAGGTCGTATTCAGGTCGAAGCTCATCAATGAGTCTCTTCACCGATTCTCTACTCATATTGCACTCGTTCCTTGCGGGTGGCCTTTCGTGCGCTGATTATGCGGATGCGGTCTCCTCGCTCACAATGTGAAACGAACAACACACGTTGGTTTGAAGACGAGCCAATAGTGATCGCTCTGTCTTCCTCCTGCGAGTGGTCCGGATCGGAAAAGGTGAGCGCCAATGGATCAAGAAAGACTGAAGCTGCCTCAGCAAACGACACCTTGTGCTTGCGAAGATTTTCCGTCGCCTTTTCCGGATCCCACTCATAAAACACAGCGGGAGCCTATCACGACTCAGCCCACAGTTTCGACCCCCACACAACAAGGCTACCAACATGGCGCTCGACCGAGCCCACTCACGACTCATTGCGCCCATCAGCAAGCATGGAAACGAGTTTTAGGGGTCGATGAGTATCAACTCATGCTCTGGACTTACCGGCAAGCGGAAGTTTTGCCGACACGACGTACTCAGCCAGCTGAAGAAGTCCTTGATCAGCGAATCGGTTGTGCAACTGACACCCGGTATTCGCAGGGGCGAATGAGGGTCAGGGAAACTTTTCCTGTACGGCTGAGACGATCCACTGAAAAGAATACCTGCTCCCAGCAGGCGCCTGTCAGGCCAGTGAGGCCTTCTATGGTTTGTGCCCCTTTTCGCTTCAGAAGCAGAAGCATTTTTCGATCGACTGATTCTGGACTGGAAGGCTGTTTGCTTGTAGATCTCATCGTCCCCCTCCGTAGCAGAAAGGTGAGAAGCAGCATGGCAGGTACTCTTACGTGAGTATGCGCTGAGTTCGGTTTCTTACAAGGAATTCGTAAAAATACGCAGCCGACTATTCCATTCCTTCCATCTGCGAAATATACATGCTCACGTCTAGGCCCAAGTCTGTGGGCAAGTCTTATAATCCAATATGATCGACTGCCTGCGCGAACTCTCCAATTAGTATTTGGATCGAAGCAGACCGGCGCAAGCCTGAAACCCAGTTCCGACCTTCGTCGTCTCTCTCCTTGATTTCACCTCCAGCTCCCTCTACAGTCTCCTTCTCCATTCATGGCAAACCTTACGGAGTAGTAATCCATGGGCGAGACCCGCGTCGATCTTGAACATCTGTTGGAAGACCTCCGTGATGCCTACCCATCGAGCCTCGAAGAAACCATCCTGACTGAAATCATCGCCAACTCTCTGGACTCCAGCGCTACTCGAATCACCATGACCACGGATCCTGTTCAGTCCACATTGACTGTCGTGGACAATGGCTCCGGCATGCAGCGAGCGGCGATGCGGCAGTATCACGACATCGCTTCCAGCACAAAAGTGCGCGGGCAAGGCATCGGGTTTGCCGGAGTCGGCATCAAACTGGGACTGCTGGTATGCGAAGAGGTGCTCACTGAAACCAAGCGCGGCAGCACCCACGTGGCCACGCGGTGGCATTTAGCCTCACATCATCGCGCGCCTTGGCAATGGATTACTCCGCCTGGACTGGTCGGCGAGCGGGGTACCGCGGTGCAGCTGAAGCTACGAACCCCGCTCTCTCCTCTCGTGGACCCTGGGTATGTCGAAGGAGCAATGCGCAGACATTTTCAGCCGTTGCTTGAACCGCCCTTTGATATCTTTTTGGCATCGCACTACCCAGCCGGCATCGCACTCGAAGTCAATGGGCAAACATTGGGTCGGCGTTCCAGCTCAGCACCGGACCAAGCCCCCTTAGCCGTCCGATTGGCCCGCAGGCGAAAGCCCTCGGCACTGGGATATCTGTTGCGCCACTCCATGCCATTACCGGAGGACCAGCGCGGCGTCGCGATCAGCACGTTGGGGAAGGTCATCAAACGCGGATGGGATTGGTTGGGTGTAACTTCGTTACAGTCGGAACGGATTACCGGCTTGATCGAAGTCCCGGACCTGGCAGCTTCGCTCACGCTGAACAAAGGAGATTTCATCCGCACGGGCAACAGAGGGGCCGTTTATCTGGCCTATCGCAAGGCTATCCAGGAAGCCGTTTCCCGGCAATTGGAGGTCTGGGGCGATACGCGCACAGGAACCGCGGACGCCTCATCGCGCATGATGCGTCCATTGGAACGGGATCTGGATCGAGTGCTGGAACAGTTGTCCGACGACTTTCCATTGCTCGCCTCACTCGTTGAACGCAAGGCCGGCGGCCAAAAGCGATTGCCGATAGATAGCAAGACTGGCGACAGGGCAACGGGATCCGAAGCCCTTGCAATTTTGGCCATTCCGTCGACGGACGAAACACTGCGGCCAAATGAGACTGAATCAGCTCAACCTCAACTGCCCCCTCCGCCGACTGAGCAAAACACGGAAACGACCGAGCCCTCCACATCGACAATCCCTGATTCAGCATCTGCCATGTTTCCAGGTCATGGACGGTCCCGTGCTCCAATGAAGTACGGGCTTGGGGTTCAGTTTGAAGATCGCCCCGATGACTCGGAACTGGGCCGGCTCGTCGAATCCACTGTCTGGATCAATCAGGCCCATCCAGCCTATCGGCGAGCGCTGGCCTCCCGCTCTATTGGCTATCACGTATCGCTCGCCGTCGCCCTCGCACTGGCCCCGTTGGCTGTGGAACCCGATCAGGAACATACCTTCATCACTCAATTTCTATCCCACTGGGGTCAAGCACTCGATCAGCCCCGTAGACGTCGTCGTCGCCCAAAGAAATAAAGAGGCTTCTGAACACTTTCGAAAACGCGCGCGAGTGGGACATTCCTATCAGGCAGCGGGAAACTATGTTGCGCATGAAAACGCGGCGCGAGACTGGCTGAGATAGGCTGAGGCCGAGCTTTTCAAAACTCCGAACTTCAACTTCACATCGCGCCTTTCTCGCATGTCTCGCGTTTCACGCACCACGTCCCGTGGAACTGGCGGACTTTTTCAGCATCCTGCTATAGAAGCCGCTGAATCGAAGCTCCAAGTTTTGCCAGACAGGGCTCCAGCTCTGGCTGTGCGGCTCTGGTCACGACAAACGCTGCCGGCACATGTTCCCAATGGCGCAGATCGGGCCGTAATGCGCCTTCCATCACAGCCGGTGCGGTGCGCATCAAGGCCACTCCCCCGATCACCGAGAGTTCACAGAGCCCCCCGTTTCCCTTGGCTGCGGCATCGAGCATGCAGCCTCCGACCATGACGCCGGCTCCTGCCGCTAGAGGAACTAGACTATAGGTCAAGCCTACCGGCAACCGAATCCAGGCCTGCACATTCAAGAGCGGATGATAACCATGGCTATGGCGAATCGCTACCTTGTCGAACCAACTCTTCGTAGACAGCCGTGCGCCCGTGTCGGATTGGCAGGCTGAGAGGAATTCTTCGTTCGCCTTCACGGAAAAATATCCGCTCGTAGATCCAAAAAACTTCAGGTCCCAGGTAAGATCGGGGAATCGACCGATGCCATAGACGTGCCATGGCTCGCTGAAATCCTGCCCTTCATCGATCCGATCCACCTGCCTCGCTGCGAATAGCCGGGCTTCGTTCTGCTGGCCTTTCCACATCACACCCAGATCCCTCAACCGGAGCCAGTCGACGCGCGCCTCATTCACTTCCCCCACCCTCTCCCATAACACAGCGGACAACATGAGATTCACTGGATCTTCGCCGTAATTGTAGAGTGGCGTAAATAATTCATGATCCAGTTGCCTGAGCTCGACCTTTGCCTCGTCAGGTTTTTGCACGTTCACATAACTCGCTGCCAGCAACAGGCTGAGATAGCCTCGCTCATAACTTTCCATCACATAATCGATGAAGGAGCCCTCCGGCACGAAGACATTGGTGGTCTCCTTCATGAGAGAGAAGGTCTTGTGCCGATATTCCGACCGGGCCTTCTCGCCGTAGAGGATCACCCCGTCGTAACAGCGTCCCGCAAAGGCGTCGGCCAGCCGGTTGAGGGTATCGATCCTGTCAGTAAGATTAATCTGCTGTTCAAACTCCGAACAGGGCAGCCCTTGCAGGGTCCTCTTGCCTCCGGTCTGACATCCGACGAGACCAATCGCCAAACCTATGGTTAATGCAATTGTCCAGCGAGACTTGTGCCGAATCATCAAACCCTAGACCTCAGTCTTATTGATATACGCCGATCCAGCGCTACACCAACCTACTTACAGGCTTCACAGATTGTGGAGGAAATCTCGGAGCAGCGCCAGGATTTATCGACAAGAGACAGCGGAATTGATCTGCGCAAGTTCACCACCCGTCACTTCCCGCCATTGGCCAGGCTGGAGGACGCCCAGTTCAATCGAGCCGATGGCAATCCGCACAAGACGCAGGGTCGGGTGCCCTACCGCGGCGGTCATGCGCCTGACCTGTCGGTTCAATCCCTCACGGAGTATGATTTCCAGCCAGGCAGTCGGGACATTTTTTCGGAAACGGATCGGCGTGGACCGATCGGGCAACTGCGGATCGTCCGGCAACAGGCGCACCTCAGCAGGTCTGGTCTTCTTGCCGTTCAGCACCACTCCCTTTCGTAATTGCTCCAAGGCCTCCTCGTTCGGAATTCGCTCAACCTGCGCAAGATATACTTTCGGCAACTTATGCTGCGGGTCCGTGATGCAATGCGCCAAGGTACCGTCCGAGGTAAGCAACATCAGCCCCTCGCTATCCAGATCGAGTCGCCCAGCCGCATAGACAGCGGGAATCGCCACATAGTCAGCCAGCGTCGGTCGTCCCTCTGAGTCCGTAAAGCAGGGCAGGACCCCGTAGGGTTTATTGAAGGCGATGGTGTGGGCGCTGCCGAATGAGCGATTCACAAATGAACGGCGAGAAAAATCATCTTAGCCCGCATTATTCATGGCGATTCGTCGTAGCAGCGGATCGGCGATTGCAGCAAAAGTGTTCATGAAGAATGTGGGCTAGCATCAGAACCCGATTCCAAATCCTCCACCGCCACGAGAGCCTCCTCCCACGCCCATCCCACCGAAGACACCGATATAGGGACCACCGCGCCGATCGATAGGGGTGGCAGGGGGCCACAGATACCAATGTTTCACCGTCAGAGTTGGGTAGCGATAGTCAATGTCGTCCAATTTATCGATCGTCGCTCCGCTCACCTCACCGACAAACGTCACCAGCAACCCAGGCGTCAAGGTTGCCGGATCCAGAAACGTCTGATGCAGCACCAATAGGCGCCCTTGCGAACGAGTGAGATCGGATGTCGGCTCTTGATCTGTATCGAGCGGGAGTTGCAGTAGCTCGACCCGGGTTCCCTCCTTTAGCCGCTTGGCCCTGAGAATCTTACCCCCGAGCAGCATCAGACGTCCTGGATAGGACTCAGGTGAGGCAAGCAAGGCCGTGAACGTCAGATTTCGATCGATCTGCTGTTCAAGGGTCTCAGGTATTGCGACTGGAGAAAAGGAACAGCCAGAAGCGACGAGCAAGGGGATCATAGTCACTAGGAGCCTGTCCGACATTGCCCTTCGTGACGAGACGAAGAAGATGCGGCGAGCTGCAAGGCCGCAGGCCCGGAAAAACCGGAGGCGTATTCGCTGGAATACGTTGA
>NEWP02000034.1:56307-83675 GCA_002869895.2 Nitrospira sp. CG24E
GCTGATCCGTCGCGACATCTCAGTACACAATCAGTTGGTACAGGCCACTAGTAACGGGATTGACTGCAGAAGAGCGATTAGTTAGATAGTACTCAGTCGTGAAGTTATTCATCTGATTTGTGCAAAAGCGTAGCTTGTCCCTGCGTTGTGTGCTTGTCGCGTCGCCAAGCGCTTCCTTCCGTCGAGGCGATGAAGAGGAGGAGTCATTATACAGACACGACGACGAGTACTTTTCGTGTTATTCGGCGTTCTCATCCTCCTGGACATCGCACGTTCGATCTATGCGAGGGTCGGGTATGAACAGCCTAACGCGATCTGGCAACCCGATCCCGCTCAGTATGCGGAATTGAATTGGCCGCCTGGTGCCGACCTTCCAGCGAACGCCCCAATCGGGCAACGGGTCTATGCACAACATTGCGCGGTCTGTCATGGCCCGGATGGACGCGGGAATGGCCCGGCCGCC
This sequence comes from Nitrospira sp. CG24E, assembly GCA_002869895.2. Taxonomy (GTDB): domain Bacteria; phylum Nitrospirota; class Nitrospiria; order Nitrospirales; family Nitrospiraceae; genus Palsa-1315. The sequence continues at coordinate 56,771 of NEWP02000034.1, forward strand.
CCATCACTCCGGCCTCACCCGCGAGATTTTACGAAGGGGCAGTTCAAGTACAAGTCAACACCCGTTGGACAACCACCCACTGACGAGGACCTAATCCGGGTCGTATCCGAGGGACTGCAGGCCAGTGCCATGCCTTACTGGCGAGATCTGTTAACGGAGCAAGAGATCCGCGAGGTCATCAGCTATATCAAGAGTATGTCTCCGGTCTTTCAGAAGACAACGCCTCGGCCTCTAGCCATTCCGCCTCGCGTCCCAGCAGATGAAGCGAGCGTTGGACGCGGGAAAGCGCTGTTTGCTGGGCGTGGATGCAGTGTCTGCCATGGTCCCAATGGGCGGGGCATGATCCCGATGATAGACATGAATGGCTATACGGTGATTTCACGAGACCTCTCAGCGCCTTGGACGTTTCGAGGACGGAGCACTCCGGAGCAAATCTGGTTGAGGATTACCACGGGTCTCGCACCCAGTCCGATGCCAGCATTTGAAACCGTGCTTATCCCGACGGAGCGATGGGATCTCGTCAACTATGTGCTCTCACTGCGCCGACCGGCGCCTGGGGAACCAGGCGGTACACTCGATGGACCTGGCCAGCAACCTGATCTTCTCCGACGCGGGGAGTATCTGGTGCGCGCTTCGATGTGCGGGATCTGTCATACCGAAATAAATCCAACCAGTATCTATCGTGGAGACACCCATTATTTGGCGGGGGGGGCAGATTGTTAAAATGTATCCGCACGGTAATTACGTCAGCAGAAACCTGACCTCCGATCCTGAGACGGGCCTCGGAAATTGGACAGAGGAAGAAGTGAGACTGGCCCTTCAGACGGGCCGCGCCCGCGGGCGCATTCTGAACCAGGTTGACATGCCATGGCATTTCTTAGCCGCATACAGCGAGACGGATGCCTTGGCGATAGCACGCTACCTGAAGTCCCTGCCTCCTCTGTACAACCGGATTCCCGATCCCTCGCGATACGGTGTGCTAGAGACGGTGTTTGTCAAACTCACCAAGTCACCTCCCGCCTTTCCACCGAGGACGATTACATTCCGGGACGGGAATTTCGGTGAAGCGCCTCATCAAGCCGCGCGAGATCTTCCTCAGTCGGTCATGGTCTACGCACAAGGATCTGTGGCGGTCGTGATCGGATTGATCTTGGTCTTGTGGAGACCAGTTGAGCGTCGCTCGACAGGATGGCGTGCATGGATGTGGAGTGGGCTGAAGATTATTGGAGGGCTTTTCGTCATCGGGATTGGGTGGCTCGTGTACGAGTTGCCCGCGTCGGTCGTCATACCGCCTCAGAAAGCGGCGGATGTCTTTTTGAATCAGGTCTATCGGCCGGACCTGACCAAATTACCCAACCCTGAGCGGGTGGCGCTGGTGGAGCGGGGGCGGCTGCTCTATACGGTCGCCTCCTGTGCCATGTGCCATGAAGGCAACGGTCGCGGCGGAGTGAAGTTCAGTTGGCGTCCGTTCGGGACCATCTGGAGTCGCAATATCTCATCCGACAAGACAGCGGGCATCGGAGCGTGGAGTGACCGAGAAATCGCACGTGCGATTCGGAGTGGAGTAAGTCGAGATGGAGGCGCTCTCCATTGGCAAGGCATGATCTGGGACCATGCCTCCAACTTAGATGAAGAAGATCTACGCGCCCTCATCGCCTTTCTTCGGACATTACCTCCGGTAGAGCGAAACATTCCGCGTCCCCGGCCTCCTGCGGGAGATGACTGCGAACTATACGTATTCTGGCTTGTTGATAACTTCACGCCCGGCTGCATAGGACAGTAGACGCAGAAAAGAGACCAAGAAAGGGGGACATATACTGCTACTCAGCACGAAGAAGAAAAAGGGGATATGAACAAAGGAGGAGGAGATGGGGACATTCTACATTCCTGGCGGCCTGAGGACATGGCGCGAGTCTTCGGCCCATCAGGTCGGTCACGGAGATAGTAAAACGTAGAAAGTCTCCTTTCGGATCACCGTGTCAGCGACGTCTTTTGGAACCGTTTGTGTGGTGAGACGATCTCGTGGACAGCCACCTTTCAAGGGATGCTTGGCTTTCGCCGGATGCTTGCCCAAGTAGTAAATTCTCGACACTGATATCCTCGTCAAGGTCATGCCAGTGAATCCCGTAGCCTTTCCCAATCACTCGCCAGTTCTTCCGTTCCTTTTTTGTTCCATGCAGTAATCGGGGATACCATGCGAGAGGCGCGGAAATGGTTCGCCCATCGCTGAGGTCGACTCTCAGTGCGTCATCGGTCACGGCAGCTCTCTGGATAATGGGCACTTCTGCCTCAACTGTGGAAATACGCATCCCAGGCCTCCTTCAGTTCCTCGGCATGATCGGCAACCAATTTGTGAATTCGTCGGATCTCGATCCGTGAAAAGCCTCCGCTCGCATGCAATCGTACCGGTTCCAGCCAAAACTTCGCAACGTTTTCCTCGCGCTCGACATGAACATGAGTCGGCTCTTCACGGTCTCCGGCATAAAAGAAGAATCGATACGGACCCTTTCTCAGTATTGTCGGCATTCTTGCCTTCTAGGAGTCGTTACTTGACCTGGCTCCTGAGATTCCTTGCTGCGTTGAAACGTGGCGAAATCGGATAAAAATTCAAGAAAATCTGAATTTCGCTCTCAGCAGCTCAGAGCACCCTTAGCCGCGCGCCGGTTTGTTGTGCGGCTGCTTGGCCGTGATGTTGACGCACGAGGCCTGCTGAGTGATGCTTCGGCGTGCAACTTCAGCCCCAATGCGCCGATAACCTTGAGGATGGTGTCGAAATCGGGACTCCGCTCACCGGAAAGCGCCTTGTACAAGCTTTCGCGAGATAGGCCGGCATCCCGCGCAACCTGGGCCATACCCATGGCGCGGGCAATGTCGCCCAACGCCCTGGCGATACACGCGGCGTCACCATCGGCCTCCTCTAGGTACGTCGCCAATTACGCCGCGAATTCTACGCGAAATGTGCGCCCGATCCGCGCTTCAAGCGTGATCAACATTTCAAGACTGAACTTGTCCCATTTGTCACGCACGAGGTCAGAGACACGTGACTGTGCAATGCCGAGGCGCTTGCCTAGTCCCGTTGCGCTACACCACTTCATCGCCTAAGAGCAGCCAACACCATACTCACGCATCTCTTAGAAACCAAGGGTCAGGAAGGTGGCTTGCTCATGGCTGTAGAACTCTTGAATATCTTGATGACGTGTTCTCAACAGACGAATGACCTCTTGATTGGAACAGTTGCCTACAGCAAGCCAAACGACCTTCGGCGGCGCGCCGCGTACAATGCTTAGGCGAAGAAAGTCCTCGTCGCGTGTGACTAACACACAGCCATGTTCCTTTGCCAACCGCCACACCACATCATCTGGGACTCCCCCGGCACCAAGCAAGCGAACGTGGAGTGACTCGGGATACAAGTCGGCTATCGCAAGAAGAACAGATTCCGAAAGGTTTTCGTCCAACAGCAGCCGCACAGGCCCTCAAGCGGCAGGAATCGACAGGGTACGACGCTCGCGTTCAGCGGCATAGGCAAGACAAGCCAACACATCTTCGTGTGTGAGCTGAGGAAAACTGGACAGGACTTCCGCTTCAGGCATGCCACCGGCCAAATACCCCAGCACTTCGCCGACAGTGAGTCGAGTGCCACGGACGCAGGCCTTGCCGAAGCGAATCGTCGGATCGATACTGATGCGATCAAGGGATGTCATAGCGCTATGATAGCCAAGTCCTGCTCGTGCCGCAAGACGGGATCGCCTTGTCGCAAGCAAGGCCCCAGCAACTCTGCTAAAGGGAGCAGCCAGAATGTCCTTCGCTGTGCGCATCACGGGAGCGCATTCTGATCGTGCGTGTTCCTCAAGAAGATTGTTTTCTCTACTTTCCCCCACCGCTGCTGAGTTCTACAGAAAGAGCTGACGGGAGGAACTCTGCCGCCATCGCCGAAGAGGGCGGGACACAACTTGCCGCAGCTCGCAACCGTTGCTCTTGGTGGCAACGGCGAAGCGCGTACTGTTTGAGTCGCTTTGGACGAGTTTGCGGGCTTCGAGCGAGCAAGGGCTAGTTGGGTGCCCTCGAAGGTGCAGGCGGCGGAGTTTCCGCCCGTCGGCCTACTTTCCGAATGCTTTTTTCAGCAGCGGCTCAATCTCGCCCTTGGCCGCCATCGGATCCAGAATATCGGTATCGCCGTAAAACTGTCCGTCGATGAACACCTTGGGAAGCGTCGGCCAGTTGGTCATCTTGACGAGTGCCTCACGCTTCGCCGGTTGAGACAGGACGTCGATGAGTTCAAACGGATACCCGTACTTATCGAAGAACTGAATCGTCTCCCTTGTGAACCCGCACATCGGCATCGACTTGGTACCCTTGCCATAGATCAAAATCTTGTGCGCAGCGACTTCTTTGTTGATTTCTTCTTCAATGGGATTTGCCATGGGTCCGCCTCCTAAGCTTCATCGGTTGTGCGGGCAGTAATTTCAAGCGCATGAATTCGTCCATCTTTCATCGGGGCATCCAACGATTGATAGACCAGACGATGACGATCCAGCAGATTCTTCCCTGCAAATGCCGACGAGATCACCACCACTTTGAGATGATCCATCGTCCCGGTTCGATCCGACACAGTGACGACTGCATCCGGCATCATCTTCCTCACATATTCCGTCAGCACATCCGGTGTAATCATGACCTCTCCGATTCTAAGGCTGTTAGAATACCTCGGCGCCAGACTGAAAGGCAATTCGCAGCCGGAGGCTGGTTCCTCTTGTTTGTTTCGTTTGTCTGGTTTGTTTCGTTGAACAAGATCAACCAGAGAAACCAAACAAACCAAATCAACCCTCCTCACATTTTTTGGTGGTGGTTTTCAGCACATGATGGTGGATATCAGCTAGGGCTCCGCACATCACCCTCCATGAGACTCCACTTTTCCAGGAAATCTGAACCGTTTCTGCATGGCCATGCTGGCACGCACATTGCGCTTCGCGTTGGGTAAGAACCAGGGAGTCGATCATAATGCCTCCACATCTACCCATCAACAAAGGAGGGTGCCATGAGTGAGTTTAAGTCCGGGTCCTTTATCGGAGGAGAAGCCTGCGAGGGACGGGTGCTCGTGGTCGACGACGAGCCCGATATCCACAAAGTCGTCAAGATGACGCTGCAGAAATCCGGCTACGAGGTCCTTGAAGCGGAAAACGGCGAGAAGGCGATCGAGGTCATTAATTCAGGCGAAAACCGGCTGCTCCTCGATGTCGTGATCTGCGACATCCGCATGCCGAAGATCAATGGGGCCGAAGCCGTGGCTTACTTTAGGAAGAGCTATCCGCACGTCCCACTGATCGTACTGACCGGTTTCCCGGACACCGATATGGCGACATCATTCCTCCGGCAGGGAGTGGTCGACTATCTCGTCAAGCCAGTCGAGGGGGAGAAGCTGAGAGCAGCCGTCGCACGGGCCATGGAACAGCGGGAACTTGCACGGTTGTGACGACGGACATCCTTCCCCTCTGTTTCGAGGAAAGACCTTCTCCTATTTGCTCTCGTCGGAACAGAGGGCCACAGTCCCTCAATAGTGAGACCGCCTGAATGGAAAGAACCGGCCATACCAGGGTCGCCATTGTCGGAGCGGGACACGGGGGTCACGCACTGCTGGATCTGCTGCATCGAGTCCCGTCGATTGAAATCGTCGGCATTGCAGATAGAAACCCTGCGGCACCAGGCCTGCAACGCGCGCGTGAGCTGCGGATTCCCGTCATCGCCGATCTGCCCGATCTGATCGGCAACCATGGCGCAAGCCTGATCATGGACGTCACGGACGATCCGGAGATGGAGACCTATCTCCATGCCCACAGACCTCCCACCACGGACATCCTCAGCGGATCGTCATCCCGACTATTGTGGGAACTGGTCCAACATGAATTCAAACTCGAAGCAGAGCTGCTCCAGTCGGAAAAGCTTGCGGGAATCGGCTCATTCGCCGCGGGAATCGCCCACGATATCAACAACCCCCTGCAGCTCATTTTGGGCCTGGCGGAAAACCTGACGGAGGAACGAGACCTCACCGCCGTCCACGAACAGGCCAATGAGATTATTGAAGCGGTCAAACGGACAAGCGCCATCTGTCGGGACCTCACCCGCTACTCACGGCGCGCATCTCTCCATGAAGATGTGCTGGTACCGGTCAACGGCAAGCTGGACGAGGCGTTACGGATCGCACGCTACGCGTCGAGCTTTCACGATATCGAGATGGTCAAACAGTATCAGCCAGGCGCCACCGTCACAGGCAATCCGGATGAGCTGCTCCATGTCTTCGTCAATCTCATCACCAATGCGGTCCATGCCATGGAACAGGCAGGCGGTAGGCTGAGGCTCGAGACCTCTGTCCTCAACGGACAGGTCGACGTCCGAATCTCCGATACTGGGTGCGGCATCGCCCCGGACAAGATCCCCGAAATTTTCGAGCCGTTTTTCACGACGAAGGCCCCGGGCAAGGGTACAGGGCTGGGACTCTATAACGTCAAAACGATCATCAACAAAATGCACGGAGTCATTGCCGTCGACAGTCAAATCGAAAAGGGAACGACCTTCACCTTGACCTTCCCCAAGGGAGAACCGACCGGGCAAGAGGGTCTGTCATGACCCCCCCACCTCCTCCCTCTCATTCCAATAGGAGGTGGGGGCTGCAACCGAAACTGATCCTCTCCATGCTGCTTGTCGGGATCGTTCCACTTATCGTGGGACTCGGTCTCGCCTTTTGGCAGGGCTCCCGCGAAATCCAGGTCGTCAGCGGCGAAAGTTTCAAGGCCCTGGCCGAAGAGACGGCGCGAAAAGTCGATCTCTTGATGTCGGATGAGGTGGGCCGCTCGGCGCGGATCGCGGCAGACCCTTCGATTATCCTTGAACTTGAACAACGGCGCGATGCCTTGCTGGACATGTCTGACGATGCGCGGCGCCGAACGGTGGATAAACTGAAAGAGGGTTGGGAGGCCAAAGAGCCGACAGCAGTCCAGGCCATCACTGGAAGCAAGATGGCCGGCCTCATCCAAGAATATCTCGCAGGATCCAAGAGTGAAGCCGATCAATTGATCCCGCAAGTGGTTCGGTCTGCCACGAAGATGCTCTACATCACAGACGTTGAGGGCAACCTGGTGGCCTCGTCGACCACCAGGCCTTCCTTTTCCCATAAAGAAACCGCCTGGTGGAAAGGCGCTTCCCATCGCGGGGTCGGCCAGCTCTATATCGAGGACGTCCACTTCGACGAGTCGGTCCAGAGCTATGTCATCAGTATCTCGCTTCCCATTATGGATCGCATCCGATACGGAGTAGTCGGGGTGCTCCATCGTGTCATCGACGCCAAAGAACTGATCTCTCCTTCGATCTCGCCCATCCGGTTCGGCAAGACCGGCCATGTGATGCTGATCGACCATCGCGGCATCGTCATGAGCTGCCCCATTCTGCCGACCGGCGTCCGGCTCTCCGATGCACAGCTGGTCCCCCTCGTTACACCTCTTCAGCCCGGCTGGGTCAGTGCGCCAAGCGATGGCCACGGCGGACAATCGACCTCGATTATTGGATTCGCCCCGATGCCGGAAACCAGTCGGGCCACCAATAGCGATCTCGGCAAAGGCTCCTGGCACACCTTTGTCTGGCAAGCGTCCGACGAACTCTTTGCCCCGATTCGTCACTTCCTCACTTGGATGGCCGTTTTCAGTCTCATCACCGTAGGATTGATGACGTCGCTCGGCTACCTGGCGGCTAGCCGTATTGTCACGCCGGTTCGCCGATTACAGGCTGCGGCACAATTAGTCGGGCGAGGTGAGCTTCGCCAACCCATCGACATTCAGACGAGCGATGAAATTCAGGATCTGGCCGAGGAATTCAATCGGATGAATCGCCAATTGGAAGCGGCTTTTGCCGGCCTGACCGATCAAGTGACCTTCAAAACGCAACAGGTGGAGTCCCTGCTCCACTCGACGGACCAGATCCTGGATGCGGTCCCAACCCCCATCATCATGGTCAATCAAGACGAACAGGTGCAGTACATCAATCGTGTCGGACGGGACTCCTTTCCGGTCACCCATCATGCGACCCAATCGATCCCGTTGTTCGAGATACTCCCAAACGACGCCGCCCTACGTGAGCACTTGCGAAAAGAATTCCGGCGCGCGCGGAACGGAGACCAGGTCAAAACAGCATCCGGAACAGAGGATGTTGCCATCGTCAAGACCGCCCGAGACCCCTTGGCTCCTGCGACAGGAACGACAGAACCAAGCAACCGTCAGGAGATCCAGATTGGCGCCAGGCGATATCACTACCAATGGTTCCACATGGTAGGTAGAAACCAGGGAGAGGACCGAGTCGGCTTGGTCTTCAGAGACACGACGGACGACAGTCTCCTCCAAGACCAGATCATTCAAGCAGAGAAATCAGGCAGTCTTGGGACCCTCACAGCCGGAATCGGCCATGAGCTGAACAATCCCCTCTTCGGCATTCTCGGATTGGGAGAGGCCATCGAAGAAGAGGCAGACCTGGACCGTGTCAGGTCCTATGCGAAAGACATCGTCCAGCATGGCCGCCGAATGGCCGCGATTATCCGAGACTTCACCGGCGTCACAGCCCGCGAGACATCGGACCAGCGGCAACCGGTCCATATCGAACGGGAACTCGATCAGGCCGTCACAACAGTCGTGGGTAGCATCGACGCGACAGAACTTGCAATCCAGAAAACATACGCGGGAGACAGCTGCGTGTCGGCTCTCCCAGATCAAATTAGACAAGCGTTCATGAACTTGGTGGCAAATGCCATTCAGGCAATGAAAGGACAAGGCAGCCTGCGTCTTTCGACAGCTTTGACCGATGCATCTGTCGTCACCAGGATTGAAGATTCCGGTCCCGGCATTCCAAAACAATACCTGTCAAAAATTTTCGACCCCTTCTTTACCACCAAGGGGCAGGGCGAAGGATCCGGGCTCGGCCTCACAGTCGCCCGCCGCATCTTCAGAAAATTCGGAGGGGACATCAGAATCGAGAGCCAGGAAGGGAGCGGCACCTCATGTATCGTGACGCTCCCGGTCGTTCCCCCACTGCCACGCACAGAGGAGGTTTCATGCACCGAGTCACGCTCTATGCCGTAACCCTCACCGTCCTCATTGTTAGTCTGTGGTGGGGACCCTATGCCCTTTCTGCAAAGGAGCGATTTGGGCCGTCCGGCATCCCCCCGGAGAAGGTGGCGGCCTATATCTATGACGTCATCAAGGCAGACCGCACATTGTACACAACGGAAATCGTGAATCGACTCCAAGCGAAAGGGGTCTCCACCGCCTCTGAACATTGGGAGCAAGAGAACGCCCTCATGTTGCCGGCCCAGTTCCTTCAACATTCGGGCAAACTGGCAGCGGAGAGCGGAAGCGAGATCCGGTATCGGCTGATCGGTCTCTGGCCTATCTACCGTCGCAATGCTCCTGCGAGCGACCTGGAACGGAACGCCTTAGAGTCTCTCCAGAAGAATCCCGCCGTGCCTGTCACAGGAGTTGTGACCAGTGGGCGCAAACAATACTTTCAGGCAATCTATCCAGACCTCGCCGTCTCATCCGCCTGTATCGAGTGCCACAACGGTCATTTGCTCAGCCCGAAACGGGACTTTAAGCTCAACGATGTCATGGGCGGGATCGCGATCACCATTCCGTTGGAATGACTGGCCGGTCAACAGTCACTGGTCATTGGCAGGAAGAACGACCTTCTTCCCGTTAACCGATGACTATTGACTGATGACAATTGACGAATTGGTTACGACGGTGTGGCAGGAGTCGTGGGTGCAGCTGTTTCAGCGTTATGATATTCCTCCCGGTAGATCTGGATGCTGGTCATCAAGAGACTCACCAGTACCGGCCCGACGAAGAGCCCGATGAGACCGTAGAGTGCCAGCCCGCCGAGGACGCTGAATACGAGGAAGAGCACGGGAATCTGGACCGCCTGTCCGATCAGCCAAGGCCGAAGAAACTGGTCGATCATCGACACCACGCCGATGCCCCAACCCAACATGGCTAACGCTTTCCACAAGGGTCCGACTGAAAAGAAATAGAGCACGATCGGGCCCCATACCAAAGCAGTTCCACCGAAAGGAAGCGGCGCAAGGATCACCGTCACCGCCGTCAAGACGACTGGAAAGGGCACTCCGAGGGCCACGTAGGCCAGCCCTGCCAAGAGTCCTTGCACGATGGCAGTCACGCCGATCCCCTTCACCACGGCGCGAACGGTCTGATCCATACGATCGACGATCCGTTGCTTATGGGACGCTTCCAGTGGAATCACTTCCTGAAGTGACGCCAACCACTGCTTCCCATCCTTGAAGAGAAAAAACAGCGCGAAGAGCATGAGAAAGAAATCCGTCACCAACACAAAGGCATTCTTCAGCAGGTCGCCCACCTGATCGAGAAAAAAACGGGTCAGGAAGCTCGCAGCCGAGAGAAGCCCCTGTTCAAGGGAGTCGGGCGTCAACAACGTACTGCCCCCTACGCGATCGAGAAGCCCGCCGATGATAGGCCAGGTGCGCACTTGTTCAGGCAGCGTATGGAGCGCTCCGCTAGAGATCCAGTCGCGAATGGTCTGTTCGGCCGTACTGGCTTCGCGGGCCAGCAACACCCCCATCATCGAAATCGGAATTACCACGAGAGCTAGAACCAAGAGGGTCAGACAGGAGGCCGATAAGACCTCTCGATCGCGAAGGAAGGCCGTGAACCGCACATGGAGTGGAAACGTGAGATGGGCCAGGAGGGCCGCCCAGAGCACCGGGAGGAGAAACGGACGAAACATCAGCGCGATCTGATAGAGGAGCAACAGAAGGAGCGCAAAAAATACGGCGGTGAAGAGCTGCGGCTTCGTCATGGACTGGACAGGAACAGAAGAGAACCGACCGCCCTATCGCTATCGGCGCGCGTCGCCGCTGGCCTCTTTATCGAACACCACAACCTGCTTAGCCCTGTGTGCGGAAATGTCGCTGACACCACCCGGCAACTTTGGAAGCTCCTCGGTCCAGGCAGTCACCCCCATGTCCGTCACACCCTGGAGCTTGGCGCCTTCTTCAACGATGAGCACCGGCGTCAGCACTTCTCCGATCAGCGTCGCAGTCTTCATCAGATGGACCCGTTCATTCGCCATGACCTTCGCCTTGATGCGACCGCTGCTGACAACCGCGCCGGCCGTAATCGTTCCCTGCACCAGTCCGTCCTCGCCGATAATGACCTGCCCCTTGGTCTGGATGTCGCCATCGAGACGTCCATCGATCCGCACCGTCCCTTCAACATGAATCTCGCCCCTCAACACCACGCCTTTGGCCAAGAGGGTAATGTTGTCGTCCCCGGCAAAGCTATTACTCTTCATGCGGCATCCCCCCTGTTATATCCGGTCGTTCTGGCCAGCTTACACTATTCCTCTTCGGGAGTCCTAGGAGAATCCAAATGTGTGCCTAAGCCGTTCCCATATTCCCCCTCCATGCACCTCGCAGTAAACGGTCGGCTCCGTGCCTTCAATGAAGACCTCCGATACCTGTTCGGGACACTGCGACGTCGCCAATTGCCCCGTCTTCGGATCGATGGTACGGGTGACCACACCGGTCGGCATCACGAATGCGGAAACAGTGGGCGGAATGATCCGGCGAGCCAGATCTATCCAAATCGGCAAGGCCGCCTGAGACCCAGTGAGACGCAGAGAACGCTCATCGTCGAATCCCACCCAGACACCGATGACCAGATCGGAAGTGTAGCCGACAAACCAGGCATCGCGATAGCCGTCGGTTGTGCCGGTTTTTCCGGCCACCGTGCCCTGGAGTCCAAGCACTCTCGCTTTACTCGCCGTGCCCCGCTGAATGACGCCTTCGAGGAGCGTCGTCAACACATAGGCCCCCTGAGGCGACGTCGCCTGTTGCCGATCCGGCGTGTCATTCCAAATGATATCTCCCTGGCGATCTCTCGTCGATCGCACCGCAGTCGGTTTGACAGCGATCCCTCCATTGGCGATCGCTCCGTACGCCGCCGTGATTTCCAGCAACGACACAGAGGAACTGCCCAACGCCACCGACGAAAGGTCTTCGCCGATCGCGCTCGTCACGCCAAGACGATGCAGCAGCTGCACAATCGGCTTGGTCCCCACGGTCTTGGCTGCCTGCACCGCCGGCACATTGAGCGACTGTTCCAACGCGTTCCGTACCGTGATAGGTCCGTGGAATTGTTTGTCATAGTTCTGCGGAGACCAGGGACCGGTCCCCGACTCAAAGGTAACCGGCTCGTCTGCCAACAAGCTCGCCGCCGTCAACTGGCCGACTTGCCCCTCACGAGCCGCTTCCAACGCCGCAAGATAGACGAAGGGTTTGAAGAGAGAGCCCGGTTGCCGCCGTGCCTGAAAGACACGGTTGAATTGACTCCGCCGATAGTCCCGCCCTCCGACCAACGCCAACATCGACCCGGTCTTGGGATCGAGTACCACCACCGCCCCTTGCACCGGTTCAGCCGACTGGTTGAGATGCGCATAGGTCGTCTCTAACTTCGCCAGTCCCCTCTCCAGCGATTCAGTCGCCGCCTGCTGGATCATCGGATCGAGCGTGCTGTCGATCCTCATGCCCTCCGGCAAGGGCGCCACGCCTGCCTCTTCCACCTGTCGAAGCACGACATCGACGAAATAGGGCGCGTCGGTCAGGCCGTCTTCCGGCGGAGTCACACGCAACGGGGCTTTTACGGCGCGACTCCGGGCCTCTTCCGTCAGAAGACCGGTCTCCTTCAGCCGCCGCAACACCACATCACGCCGTTGCTTCGCCAGCTCAGGATGTTTCGTCGGCGCGTAACTGTTGGGCCCCTTGATCAGGCCGGCCACCATCGCGATCTCTTCAAGCGTCAACTCCTGAAGAGTCTTGCCAAAGTAACGATGGGCTGCCTCGCTCACACCGTAGATCGAAACGAATCCCGCCTGCCCGAGATAGATTTCGTTCAGATAGCTCTCCAGGATATTCTGTTTCGAGTACTTCACCTCCAGCACCAACGCCGCCAGAGCCTCCTTGAACTTTCGCCCCATCGTCCTCTGCGGCGAGTAAAAGAGATTCTTTGCCAACTGCTGCGTAATCGTGCTGCCGCCCTGCACCACCCCACCCTTCGTGAAATTGGTCCAGAGCGCCCGACCCACCGCAACCGGATCGATGCCGAAATGGGAATAAAACCGGCGGTCTTCGATGGTCAAGACCGTCTCGATGATCTGTGGGGGAATCTGCGCCAACGGAATCCATTCTCGCACTTGGCGCGACTCACCCCGCACACCGCTCAGCAGTTCCGGCTCCAGAAAGATGGAAAAGAGCGGGGTGCCATCAAGCGGAGACAGGACATCCGTCACACGCCCCTGCTCCAGCGGCAACCTCACCATCGTCGCGCCGACATGGGCCTCCGGCTGCGGGTGGAGATAAATCGTCAGAGACTCCTCCGTCAACAGATAGTCGCCGGAAGCCTGCATCGTCTTGACCTGTCGATAGCCCAGCCGCTGCAACCGCTCAAGCAGGTGGCTCTGCACAAGCGGGAGGTCCGGTTTCAGCTGAAAGGGTCCGCTATACAGACGCAGAGGGGGATGGTCATCGCTCTTGGGCAGCTCAAGAAAGGTTGCCAAATACGCGCCATAGGCCACAACGACAAGTCCCAGCAGGGCGACGATGCCTGCCAGGACCATGCTTGCGTATGTCACCCAACGGGTCGGTCTATTCATCATTCTGGGATATCACCGCAGCATAACAAACAAGCGGAACTGTTCATTTGGTTATTTGGTTTGTTTCGTTTATTTGGTTGAACCAGACTAACCAGATAAACCAAACAAACCAAAGGAACCACCACATTGTCACGCTTCGCACGTTCCGATCTTCTGGGGCAGCAGCGAGCCGACAATCATCCCCACCGCAGCTAAGAAGAATCCGGTCAGTTGAGGATGCCAGAGCGAATCGGAAGAACCGAACAATTCCAACCCCACCCACGTGATCAATCCTGCTGCGAAAGCGCACAGGGCCCCTTGCGTCGTCGCACGGGACCAGAAGAGCCCGGCAGCGAGCGGTACAAAGGCCGTCACCAGCGTCACACTGTAGGTGTTCACCACCAGCGTATAGATGCTGGAGCTGGAAGTGAGTGCGACGGCCAGGACTGCGGCGGCAAAAACCACCACGACCAGCCTCATGACCCGCAGAAACTCCCCGTCGCTGAGACGAGGCAGCATCCCCTTGATCACATTTTCGCTCAGCATTACCGACGGCGCTAACAACGTCGCACTGGCACAGCTCATCACCGCTGAAAGGACGGCCCCGAAAAAGACGATCTGCGCCAGGACCGGTGTATGCTGCATGATTAAGGTCGGCAACACCAGTTGAGAATCCTGGTTGAGCAGCGTTGCGAACAGAGCCGGATCGACCAGCGTCGCCGCATAGGCGAGAAACATCGGCACGAAACAGAAACAGAAGTAGAGCCCCCCTCCCAGGACCGATCCACGCACCGCAGTCCGTTCATCTTTGGCCGAGGTGACTCGCTGGAATACGTCTTGTTGAGGGATCGACCCCAGCATCATTGTAATCCAGGCCCCGATAAAAGGAACCCACGCGGCAAAAGTGGGAGGTGGAAAGAAATCCAATTTGCCTGCTGCAGACGCATGGTCGAGCACAACACCCACTCCCCCCACCAATCCGCTGACGACCGACGCGATATAGAGGAGCCCTCCCATAATCACAGAGATTTGGACAAAGTCTAAGATGGCAACGGAAAACATGCCGCCAAAGGTCGTATAGACCAGAACGATCACCGCTCCAATCACCATCCCGACCGGCTGACTGACTGCGCCATCTGTGACCACGTTCAGCACAAGTCCGAACACTTTGAACTGCGCCGCTACCCATCCTAGATAGGAGGCAGCAATACAGACGGCGCAGAGCACCTCGACGAGGCGGTTGTACCTCAGACGGTAGAAGTCGCCGACGGTCAGGAGGTTCAGCCGGTAGAAACGGGGAGCAAAGAACAGGCCAACCAGGATCAAGCAGAGGCTCGAGCCAAAAGGATCGGCCACGACGCCCCGTAACCCTTCTTTCGCAAACGTGGCAGAAATTCCGAGTACGGCCTCCGCGCCAAACCAGGTGGCAAAGACTGTGGCAATCACGACCGGCAGCGGCAAGCTGCGGCCGGCCACGGCAAAGTCCTTCGCGGTATGGACCCTCCTGGCAGCAGCCAGACCGATCCCTACCGACAGGAGCAAGTAGAGAACGACGAATCCGAGAATCATGCGGATGGTTCAGGCATAGGTGTGGACGGATTCTAGCAGGATGCTGAAAAAGTCCGCCAGTTTGTCTTGTCTGTCTGGTCTATCTCGTCTATCTCGTCTGTCTCGTCTACTAAGTGTCTCCGCTGGCTGGCTGATTGACAGCATCGGCAGCTCTCGCTAGAGTCATAACAGTTGGAGCGTACGCCATGTCCATCAGTACCGATCATCTCGCCCATTGTATTCGCACCCTCGAATCGTCGCTGACCCTTTATCGACAAGCCGAACCGGAGAGCATCAATCAGGAAGTGTTCAAAAACGCCATCGTCAAAGGCTATGAACTGGCACAAGAGACCAGCTTCAAGCTCCTCAAACGAGTGCTCAAAGACTTTGGACGTGGTGGGCTATGTGTGGACCGTGTTATTGATGGTGCTGGCATGATCGAAGAAGCATTCAATCCGCCTCATAAGGGGACGTACACCCCGCGCCAGTATCGGGGCAAGCCCTACGCCTGTCTGATCCTGGCCACGAAACGGGCCTACGGTCGGCAACAGTGTTTGATCCAACGGTTCGATACCGACGATCCGCCCGTGTGGAAACGGAGTGGGGTCAGCTTCGATGCGAATAGCGGAAACAAGCTCGGCGCCTCACCAGTCAAAGACCTCCTCAGGCTCGCAGCCACCCACGGCATCATGACACTGGAAGAAGTTGAACGTTGGTTCGCGTATCGAGACAACCGTAACACCACCACGCACGACTATGGCAAAGGCTTTCCGCAAGAAACCTTACGTCTCTTGCCATCGTTCATCACGGACGTCAAGGGACTAGAACACGTCTTACGCACAGGCTTCAACAACACCAACTGAGTGTGGCATGAAAGCCCTTACCGACCGTCTGCAAGACAAGTTGCGTTGTGTTATGGTGGGGCGATTTGAACGAGGCCATTTATGCCGCGAGGAAAGGTGCCATGACCGCGCTGGCGTTGATTTTTATCCTACTGGGCGTAAGCTGGAGCAATGCATGGGCAGCCGATCCTCCCTGTGATAAATATCCATCCGCGAAACAAGCACGGTGCGTTGAGATCTGGAAAGAGCTCAACAGGGAAGACGGTCCCTCAATCGCGCAATTCGGGCTAGACCAGTTGAAGCGGCGCGAGGAAGGCAAAATCACCGCCGAGCAGCACCTCGGAGAAAACATGGCCTTCATCAAACAGTCCACCGACAAACGCCTTGAACGGCTCCGCGCTCGGATGGAAAAAGAATAGCCTGCAGGACTCTTCGACCTCTGCTTGCCCATAGATTTGTACAGCCGCGAAACGCTCCCGCAGGATGCTCAAAAAGTTCGTCCAGCAAGGCCGCAGGCGAGTCGAAACCGGAGGCGTACCCTCAGGGGGTGTTGAGGATTTCGATGAGCTGAGAACGAAGCTGGCGGACTTTTTCAGCGTCCTGCTAGACTCGGACAAACTGATTCGTCTCCTTCTCCACCCCAATTTCAGTCTCCGGTCCATGCCCCGTCACCACAGTCGTGGCATCCTCCAAGGTATATAACCGCTCTCGAATCGATTGCTCGATGGTGTCGAAGTCCCCGCCCCAGAGATCGGTACGCCCGATGCTGCCGCGAAAGAGTGTGTCTCCGGCCAAGACCACGTTGTCGCCAGGAAAATGAAAACTCATAGACCCAGGGGTATGGCCTGGCGTATGGAGTGCGACAGCGGAAATTCCCCCGACCAGCAACTTTTCTTCATCTTTAAGCCAGTAGTCCGGCATCGGAACAGGCATATAGACGACGCCGAACATCCGGCACTGCAATTCAAGATTCTTCCACAGGTCAAGATCGCTCTGATGGAGACAGATCGTCGCCCCTGTCGCCTTTTTCATTTCCCCTGAGGCCAGAAAATGATCAAAGTGGGCATGGGTATGGAGAATATGTGTGACCGTCAATCCCAGCTTCTGCACCTCGCGCAAAATCTGTTCATGGCCGCCACCGGGGTCGACGACGATGGCCTGTTTCGTCACTGGATCGCCGATGATCGAACAGTTGCAACCGAGGGGCGGGACGGAAAAGGTTTTTCGAATCATCATAGACATGGTGCGCTCATGCTACCGTCTACGCCCATCGAGGCGCAAGCAACAACCTCTCTTCATTGAATCCGGCGTGGACAAGTATACGCGAAGCGTGGATAATCCAGGCAATCAAACGGAGGGACCTCACGTGCGAGACAAGACTCAATCGAACTCATGGCCCTTGTGGATCGGAGCGATCGCGCTCTGTTTCCTGGCCGGCGGATGCAAGCCTGACGACTCGCCGTTCAAAGCGGAGAATGAGTCGCTCCGCAAGCAACTGGCCAAAGAGGAGTCGGTGGTCACATCGCTGCAAGACGGGAACAAGGTCATGCAGCAACAGATCGATCTGCTGAACCAAGAACTCCGTGACGCAAAGAAGTCGGCTGAGGGCGCGAAAGCCGACGCGAAAGCTGCCGCCGCCGATTTGGCCATGCAAGCAGCCCAGGCAAAAAAACTGACTGCCGAAGTTCAGAAAACCGTCGCGGCACAAGCAGCCCAGAATATCTACGTCGAGGAGAAGGGGACTCAGACCGATGACCTTCCCCGCCCCTTGAGCAACGTCGCCAAAAGCGCGGAGGATGCTCTCAGCCGCAATGGGTACCACATCAAAGTGAGTATCAAAACCGATCAAAAAGCCATCTACGTGACGGAGCGAAAAGTGTCCCCCGCTGCCTCGCTTGAGACTCCCGGCTCACGGAATCAATACGTCGTGTCGCTTCATGCCCTCCCCGCGAATATCACCCGGCTTAGCGTCAAGGCCGAGTATGAGAAGCTGGCACAGGGAGGACGAGTTCTGAGCGTGAGCGCAGAGGAGGTTGCGGAAATTGAACGGAGCCTCATCCGGGAAATCAATAAGAGCCTGGCCTCCACCAGCAAAACCTAACAGGATGCTGAAAAAGTCCGCCGGCTTCGTTCCTTCAACCCGTGAAGCGTGAATCGTGAAGCGTATTTCGCAAAGATTCCACGTCGGGGACTGCACGAGAGACGAACGACTCTTCACGGACGACGAGGACGGACTTCTTAAGCGCCCTGCGTGGTGTATTCCCGTTGTCCAACACATGCAGACCAGCCAAATTCCGGCATGTCCACAGAATATTTCCACAGCCTGCTGATGCAGCACTATTGTGCATGGCTCGCGGCCATGCTCTCCTTCTGCATCATCGGTAACCCACACGGCGCAGAGGCTGGGTCGAACCCCTCACCGGAACTGGCCCGCCATTTGATCGAAATCGCGGCACTGGCCCAACCGTCACCGATGGTCAGCATCCCGGCCAGCCCCTTCCTGCTCGGCAGCAAGCGAGTCGAGGACGATCCCACTGGAAACTGGGCGCCGTTCGACGATACGGAACTCCCCCAACATCGAATCTGGCTCGATGCTTACGAGATGGACCGCGATGAAGTGAGCCTTGGAGAATACCTGGCCTTCTTGAAACAACGGAAGCTCCATCCACCGGACGAGCTGCAAAAACTCCTCTGGCACGTCATCACGATCCATTCCATCACGGACAAGACCCTAAGCCGGTGGCCCGCGCTCTATGTCACCTGGGCCGAAGCGAATGATCTCTGTATGGCCAGGAACGCACGGTTGCCGACGGAGGCTGAATGGGAAAAGGCAGCGCGAGGATCAGAAAGCAGCCTCTTCCCCTGGAGCGATACAACTCCCGACACAACACACGCCATGTTCGGACAGTACCATGTCCATGAAATTCCCATTCTTGCGGCGGTGGATTCGCATGATGCCGGCATGAGCCCCTAATGGCCTGCACCATATGGCGGGGAACGTCGCCGAATGGGTACAGGACTGGTTCGGATCCGACTATTACGCTTCCATGCCGGAGCGAAATCCCCCGGGACCGACGAGCGGGCGTTACAAAAGTGTCCGTGGCGGCTCGTGGAAAAGTAACCGTGTCGTGCTCCGCACAGTGACCCGCGGGGGCTCAGCACCGGATCAGAGGACAGCAACGATCGGATTCCGGTGCGCCAAATCATCGATCCCCACTGCCCCTTAGGAGACGACGGAAAAACTCTGGGACACTCCTGAGCTTCACCGAGCTTTTCGCCGTTAGGTAACACAGCCCGGCAGGATGCTCAAAAAGACCTCCAGCAAGGCCGCAGACGAATTGAAACCGGAGGCGTACCCTTCCGGGGTACGTTGAGGACTTCAATGAGTCGAGAACGAAGCTGGCGGGCTTTTTCAGCATCCTGCCAGAACGTCGCAGCAAAGCTCCCTTTCCTTGGTGAGGGACAATCCTCGTGCTAGCATTTCCCTCCTATGGGCCTCTCAACCAGCGTACACGATCTCCGCACCCTCATTCGCTCCTGCCACCCGCTGATTATCATCGAAACGGTGGAGGAGGAGCGAGTACGATCGTTGCTCCAATCGGTTGCCGCCCAGGAACGTATGCCCCTATTCGAATGGTCTGTTACAAGAGGACTCACCAGGGTCGACGACGCACCAACCCTCAGTAAAATGACAGCCACCCCTCTGGCTCTCCTCCAGCATCTACAAGGCCTGACAGTCGAGGCAGTCTTCTGGCTCAAGGATCTTGCGCCGCATTTACAGGACGCCGCTGTCGCCCGCCAACTCCGAGAGGTCACGACGACCTACGACCGCTCGCGAGCCTCCTGCGTACTGACCGGCAATCCCGTCGCCCTGCCACTCGATATTGAACAGATGGCCGTCCGGCTCGATCTGCAACTGCCGGATCGGGACGAACTCCAATCCATGCTCCAGAGCGTTCTGCAATCGCTCAGTCCCAGAACCTCTCTCCAGCGCCCGCGCT
Organism: Nitrospira sp. CG24E; assembly: GCA_002869895.2. Taxonomy (GTDB): domain Bacteria; phylum Nitrospirota; class Nitrospiria; order Nitrospirales; family Nitrospiraceae; genus Palsa-1315. The sequence continues at coordinate 76,860 of NEWP02000034.1, forward strand.
CGACCACCGTCGTACAAAGCATCCTCAGCTCCATCAAAGATTCCAAAGTTGCAGCCCAGCACCCTTCGGCAGGCGAGCGTGACGCAATCCTCAGAGCCCTGCAGGGGCTGACGCTCCATCAGGCACGACAGGTCATTACGCAATGTGTCGTCGAAGACGGCACACTCTCCGCCGATGACGTGCAGCAGATTCTGAAGCGCAAGGTGCAGGCCATCAAAGACGGAGGTCTGCTTGAATACTATCCGCTGGAAGACAATCGGTTCGAGTTGGGCGGATTCGCCAATCTGAAATCCTGGCTGGAACGGGCGAAAGTCGGATTTACCCAGGAAGCCAAGGCGCTCAATCTCACGCCCCCCAGAGGCATCATGCTCGTGGGCGTGCCTGGTTGCGGTAAATCGCTGGCAGCGAAGGCCATCGCGCGGGAATGGCAGCTGCCGTTGCTCAAGCTCGATGCAGGCCGGTTGTTCGATAAATTCGTCGGTGAGTCGGAGAAAAACTTCCGCAAGGCAATCGAGACAGCTGAGTCGTTGTCGCCCATCGTCCTCTGGATCGATGAGATCGAGAAGGCGATGGCTGCCGGGGGCGGAAGCGGCGAAGCCGATGCCGGGTTAAGTCGCCGGCTCTTCGGCGCATTTCTCACGTGGCTTCAAGAAAAGAAACAAGAGGTCTTCGTCGTGGGCACCGCCAACAATCTTTCGTTGCTTCCTCCTGAACTCCTTCGCAAAGGGCGATTCGACGAAATATTTTTCGTGGACCTGCCGGACGACGGCGAGCGGGAATCCATCTGGAGAATTCACCTGGCTCTTCGGAAACAGGAGGTGAAACGGTTCGATCTAGTCAAGGTCGTCAGCGCCAGCGACGGCTTCAGCGGCTCGGAAATCGAACAGGCGGTGGTCGCAGCCCTATATCGCGCGCTCCATCAAAAGACACCACTCACGACCGATCTCTTGATTGAAGAATTGACCAACACTGTGCCACTTTCCGTCACCAGGCAAGAAGACATCGATCAGCTCCGGGAGACGGCCCAAGGCCGGTTTGTCAACGTACGGTGACATCGATGCGATTTCTCTTCATCACAGCCACGATCGCCATGGTGACGCTCGTAGGCTGTGCGACATCACCGGTGGAGCGATCTCGCCCGTCGGTATCGGACAGCCGCGCCTGCTGCAGATCCGTCGAACGCGCGCCGAGCCGACACGCCATTGTCCAGACAGCGGCCAAACTGGTCGGCGCGAAAACGATCAAAAGCAACGGCCGACGCATCGCCTATGACTGCGCCGGAGTCACCCGCGCAGTATTTCTCGCTCATGGGATCGATCTCTATGATGGTGAACCGGATGAGTCCGACGCCAACGGCGTGCGAATCATCCATGCCCACATACGGCAGGAAGGCACCTTCCATCAGGGGCCGGTTGCCCACCCGGGAGACCTCATCTTCTTCGACAATACATGGGACTATAATGGAGACGGCAAGGTGAACGACCCTCTGACCCACGTCGGGATCGTCGAACGGCAGGAATCGAATGGCACGGTCATCTTCATCAGCCGTGTGGCAGACGCAATCGAACGTTATCGCATGAACCTCGATCAACCCCACGTCCACAAAACCGCCGACGGCCGCATCCTCAACGACTATCTTCGCCGCAAGGATGTAAACGACTCAGCCAATACCGGCTACCTCACAGGGGAACTCTTTGCGCAGTTCGCCACCCGGGTAAGGAACTAACAAAAGGCTGTTATTTGGTTTGTTTGGTTTATTTGGTTGAACCAGACTAAACAGATGAACCAGATAAACAAAATAAACCAAATGAACCAAAAAGACCAAACTTGTGGCTCTGCTACACTATACCCTATGGCTACACCGTCACCGTTCGATCGGCTCGCTCACAACGATCCTCTCCGCCAGACCATGCTGGAGGTACACGAGAGACTCTTGTCTCTCTATAGCGCGCTGATTGTGGCGGAGCAACTCACCTATGAACGTATCCACGGCCGCGTCGGCACAACAGACGAACTCATCCAATTGCTGCTCAGAGATCCCTGGTTCACATGGCTCTCCCCTCTGTTGGATCTGCTGCTCCGAATCGATCGGCTCCTAGAGGACGATGCGTTCGACATCACCCATGAAAACGTCGTACATCTTGTCGCCGAAGTGCGCAGCCTGACCCGTCCGTCGGTTGAAGGAGACGGATTCGAACGAGCCTACTACGAAGCTCTCAAGCGAGACCCCGAAGTCGTGCTTGCCCACTTCCACGTCACCCGCGCCCTGCTGGCAGAAGCCGCGTAACTCCCCATCCAACGCCAGAGTCAGAAGCCCGGGGTGAGGTCTGTCTGGTTGATCTGGTTCAACCAAATAAACCAGACAGACCAGATAGACCAGACGACTACAGTGCGAAGCTGAGTCTGCCGATATTCCATCAATGCTGATACCGACCTCTCGATCGAGTCCAAGAGGCCACCATTTTTTCAATAACCTGCTAGAATTATTTTATGAAACCTGTGCCGCAACAAACTTCGTCCAGGGAATCCTGCCCTCACCGGCAAAGACTCCTCGACATGCGAGGCAGCCTCTTGAGCCTTCACAAGGCCCTCATCCTGGCGGAACAGGTGACCTATGAACGCATCAATGGCCGTGTCGCCTCAACCAGCCAACTGCTGCAATTGGTGTTGAACGATCCCTGGTTTACCTGGCTTCATCCCCTCTCTCAGCTGGTCATTCGCATCGATGAACTCTTGGATGACGAGTCCGAATTGCTGCTGGTTGAGATGGAGCACTTCCTGATAGAAGCCAGAGCCCTCATCCGTCCCTCAGAGGAAGGAGACGGTTTCGAACGCAGTTACTACGAAGCCCTTCAGCGGGAACCAGACGTTATCTTCGCCCACGTCGAGGTCAAGAAACTTCTCACGAAAATCGCCGCGTAATCCTCTCACGCTCTCGTTCCTGGCTACTGAAACAGCACACCCACGTCGCTCTCTCAACCCGTGAAGCGTATCTCGTTTGAACGTTTCTAGTTCTTCGTTTCTAGTTTCATGTTGCAGATCGTTCCAGCAACTCGAGACCCGAAACCCAAGACCAGAAACCCTGGCCACGAGAGATGACCGCCGCTCCTGAGCGCTAGAGCTCGCTTCGGAGCGAAGCGCTTCACGGACGACGAAGATGGTCTTTCCCAGCATCCGATAGGCCGGACTTTTAGGACAAGTTCCGTGAATCGAGTATGAAGGGAGGATCTTACCAAGAGACCTCGCCTATCATGTTCTCAGCCGCCGAGTCGGACGATTCTCCTAAAGAGGTCAAAGCAAGCCAGTAGATCGGCATCAACTTCTTGCGCCAGATCGCTAATCCGATGGCTCGATGACGCTCAAGAATACTCGTTCAATTTGAGATACGTTCGCTGCCAAGACAGCCGCCATGTGTTGGACTCCGGATACGCTTGAGCTTGGCAACCGGCGAAGCCGATCCTCGATTGCGCGCAATAATCTCACCCGCCCAACCCCGAGCGCGCCGAGACGCGCTCTTGTCCCAGGCGAGCACATTCTGATCGTGCGCGTTCCGCGAGCAGGAGGACGACCAGGCTACCCTCGCTTCCCCTTGCAGTTTCGTGCCCCACCCCGTACACTGAGTTCTTCGCGATCCAGCCTGGCCTGAATAGTCCTGCCCGATCGTCCATCAGCTGATCAACATTTTTTCATTCGTTTGATAGAGCTATGCCACCGACAATGTTTCTGAGCTGCGAGTCCATCAGCAAAAGCTACGGGGTCAAACCCTTGTTTGCCGAACTATCAATCGGTTTGGCCGAAGGCGATCATGTCGGATTAGTCGGACCGAACGGCTCCGGCAAATCGACCTTACTGAAGATCATGGCAGGGCTCGAAGAACCGGATGAAGGCACCAGGTCGATGCGCCGACAGCTTCGCATCGGCTACGTACCGCAGGAACCGGCGCTGGACGGGAAGCACACGATCGAAGAAGTGCTCGCGCAGGTCCTCATCGACGAGGGCCTGGATCCCCATGACCACAGCGGCCGTATCGCCACGGCGCTCAGCTTGGGTGAATTCCCCGCCACCGATCAGTCGGTCTCCACGCTCTCCGGAGGATGGAAGAAACGCCTGGCTATCGTCCGGTCACTGATGCTGGAACCGGACGTCCTGCTGATGGACGAACCGACCAACCATTTGGATGTCGAAGGTATTCTGTGGTTGGAGCGATTGTTACGGGCCGAAGCCCACGCCTTTCTCGTCGTGAGCCATGACCGGCGTTTTCTGCAAGCGATCACGTCGCGAATGATCGAGATCAATCGCAGCTATCCCAACGGAGTCTTCGAAGCCAAAGGCAACTACAGCGATTTTCTGGAACAGCGGGATGCAGCGCTCCACGCACAGGCCAACTTTGAAGCGTCATTGGCGAATCGTGTCCGCCGCGAAGTGGAGTGGCTCCGCCGCGGTCCAAAGGCCCGGACAACAAAAGCCAAATCGCGGATCGACTCGGCCGGCCGCATGATCGAAGAGTTGAACAGCACCGAGGCCCGGAAAGATCAGGGACCCGCCGGTATCAATTTCACTGCATCGGGACGCAGATCGAAACAGTTGGTCGAGGCGACACAACTCTGCAAATCGCTCGGCGGGCGGCAAATTATTAAAGATCTCGATCTGCTGCTTGGGCCAGGACAGCGGCTTGGATTGCTGGGTCCGAATGGAAGTGGGAAGAGCACATTGCTCAAACTGGTGGCAGGCACCCTCCAGCCGGATGCAGGCAGCATCGTCCGGGCGGACAAACTGCGCGTCGTCACATTCGAACAGCACCGTGAATCGCTGGACCAATCCTCCTCGCTCCGCCGAGCCCTTGCCCCGCATGGCGACGCGGTCGTCTATCAAGACCGCTCAGTACATCTGGTCTCCTGGGCGAAACGATTTCTCTTCCGTCCTGAGCAGTTAGATCTCCCTGTCTCTCGCCTCTCCGGCGGCGAACAGGCGCGGCTCCTCATCGCACGGCTGATGCTCCAGCCTGCCGATCTCTTGATCCTCGACGAGCCGACGAACGACTTGGATATTCCAACGCTCGACGTGTTGGAGGACAGTCTGGTGGAGTTTCCCGGCGCCCTGATGCTGGTGACACACGACCGATGGCTCTTGGACCGAGTCTCCACGATGCTGCTCGCGCTGGACGGCACAGGACAGGCTGAATGGTTTGCCGACTACGCGCAATGGGAATCCATGCAAGAACGCAAGGCGACAGAGCAGGCCCGCGCATCGTCGGTGCGACCGTCCAAATCGTCCCGCGCCGAATCAGATTCCTCTCCGAAAACCAAAAAGACAGGCCTGTCCTATCGAGAGCAGAAGGAATGGGCGAAGATGGAGGAGCGAATTCTCAAGGCCGAAGAGACCATCGCCTCCTGTCAGGCAGCAGTGGAAGATCCAGCCATCGCCTCCAATGCAGCGGAACTACTGTCACGCTCCGAAGCGCTGGAAGCAGCCCGCACAGCAGCAGAGCGGCTCTATAACCGCTGGACTGAACTCGAAGGAAAACAGACGGAGTCCGCCGGCCAGCCCTAATACCTGGGGTTCATCTGGTTTGTTTGGTTTGTCTCGTTTGTTTGGTTAAACAAAATCGACAAGATGAACGAAATCAACCAGACAAACTAAACAAACCAGAGCAACCAGCTGCCTGTCTTGCGGACCACAGAAAAATCTGTACAATGCCCCCATGCGTCTATCGACTTCGCTCCCCTTGCTACTGATTCTCGCCGTTGCCGTGATCTCATCAGGCTGTGAAACAACCGACCGTGTGCTCACCGGTGCGGAGCGGATCGTATCGGGGCGGACCGGTAAGACTATTATCGATCTTGCCCAGGGAAAGGATCCGGGACAGATCGCCAAACGTCGGCTCGATGAGTACGCCCGCGATCCCGAGTCGTTGCTCAGAGACCTCCGATCCGCCCAACGTGATTTCAAAATTCTCTATGAGGCCCTCGGCGGAAAGGTCGGCGAGAAATGGGGGAAGAAAGAAGTCAAACTGCCCGAGCAGAAGAAATATGTGAAGTACACGCAGAACTATAAGAGTCGCGCGATTGTGGACTTCGACAAGGGCGACATTCTCGTCGAGACGGTGGACGAGCAAGATCCACAGCGTAGCTTAAAGAATGCCATCGTGACGACGCTGTTGACGCCTCAAGATCCCCGAGCCGTCGACTTGTTTTCCGATAAGGAGATCGTGCTGACCGGCGCCAAGGAGCCCTACCTCCTTGGATTGGTCCTCGACCAAGAGGGTAACGCAATTCGAACACCGGGCGACGCAGAGCCGTTCGCAGAGCATCTGCTCACCAGCAAATCCGGCAGGCGGGACGTCGACCAGGATGGAACGAAGAAAACGGCCACCTACGTCACGATAAAAATGGCGGCCAACCTCTCGCACAAGCAAGCTGAAAAATATCGTCCTCTCGTCCAACAGTTCGCCGAACAGTACAAGATCAGCCCCAGTCTCGTTTTCGCGATCATTCGGACGGAAAGTAACTTCAATCCCTATGCCGTCAGTTCGGCGCCGGCCTACGGACTCATGCAACTCGTGCCGACCAGCGGAGGCCGCGAAGCTTACCGAAAGGCAAAAGGACAGGACGTGGCCCCATCACGCGATTATCTGTTCGATCCTGAGAATAATGTGGAACTGGGAACCGCCTACCTCAATGTCTTGACGTTCAACCAGCTCGAAGCGATCGACCATCAGGTTTCACGCGAGTACTGCGTGATCTCGGCCTACAATACCGGCCCAAGCAACGTGTTCCGCACCTTTTCACGATAGAGCCACGGCCAAGACGCCTTCTT
>NEWP02000034.1:83775-96407 GCA_002869895.2 Nitrospira sp. CG24E
ACACGCCGGGCTTCTTCGCCACAAAGGTAAAGGAAATGGTTTCTCCCGGATTGATGGCCCGGTAGTTCTTCAGGAAATCGATTTCCGCCGCATGGAAGTCCATGGCGTGTGGATAAAAATTGGTCTTGGGATTCTCCAGCGTGAAATTGACAGTGTCGCCTTCCGTGACCCGAACGGCCGGCCCCGGCATCTGGCCGTTGAACGTCCAGGCTTTATATTTCGTTCCTGTTCCTTCAATCACGATTTCCGTTTCGAGGGCAGTCATCTTGATGTCATGGGTCTTCGCGGATGCCTCGGACGGCAATCCCATCAATCCGGCCATCGCAAGGGCCGTGGCCCCTGCAATGGCCATGAGATGCAGTGATCGTCTCTTCATCATGGTTGAACTCCTCTCTGATATGGTTGGGCGAACTTTCCCAGGCAAATGTGCAACTGAACTTCTCTTATCTGAACGTCTCACTGGCACTTCGTCTGAATGTAAGCAAAAGAAGAACAGAGCGAAATTTGGTAGTATCTATCGCAGTGTACGGTTAGAGTCAAGCCCTTTATTAGTCCCAAATGAGCCGGTTGTACAAACAAATTTACACTTATGTAATATAATGTATGCGCTGGCGTCCTGCGGTGTCTGATGCCGCCCGCGTTGCAGGACTGGCTGTCGGAGGGCGATCTGGCCTGGTTCCTCCTCGATGCGGTCACTCAGGTGGATCTGGCGAAGATTGAGCGGACCTATCAGGCGGACGGATGGGGACGGGCGGCGTACGAGCCGGCCATGATGATGGCGCTTCCGCTGTATGCGTTCTGTTTGGTGGAGCGGTCGAGCCGACGGATCGAACAGCTGTGTGAGCAGGATTTCGCCTTTCGAGTGATCACGACCGATCAGTGCCCCGATCACACGACGCGGGCCTGGTGACGGGGGTGACCGCTTCATGCGACGGGGCAAGCAGGCATGTGAGAACGAGTGGAAACTTCTCTGCTCCACGCATAATCTGTTTACGCTGTGGCGGAGCAAGAGAGCCGCGTGGGCCGGCCGGCGACGAGGACGACGAATGTTCGACACCGGCGACAGGAGGAAGGCGGGAACATGATGCTCACAGACACCCTCTCCGCACACGGTCCCGCCGATAAGAAGCCCGGACCTGAACAAGCCGAGACATGTGCTGGTGACCTGACGACTCAACTATGGGTTTGAGCAACAGGCTCCTTCGTGACCAGAAAAACGTCGGACGTTGCTCAGACAGCTTCTGGTTCTGGCGAATAGCCGAAGGTATCCCGAAGTCGAAGATGAAAGCCTGGAAAAACCTCTTGTCGGAAGAGCAAATCTGGCAAGTGATGGCCCTTGAGCACCAGTTCTCGCACGGAGGGAAACCAGCCGAACACACGGATTACAAACCTTAAAGATGAGGACAATCCACGGCCCCATAGTTGGGGCTGAAACCATTCGGTGGGTAGTACGTCAATGCTAGAAGCGACCATCAGCACAGTCAAAAATCAAAGGAGACTCTATGCCTATTCGTTTTTCGCGTAGTATACGTCATGCGGGATTGTTCAGCGCAGCTGTCGTGGGGTTGTGTCTTCTCGCCAATACCGGGTTTGCGATGGAGACCATCAAGGCGCAAGTCACGACCGCACCCAATGTTCCCCCTCCCATCAATCGAACCACGCCTGCCCACGTCATCGTAGATCTTGAAGCGACCGAGTTTGTCGGTCGGCTGAGCGACGATGCCAATTATAGGTTTTGGGGGTTTAATGGCACCGTTCCAGGGCCGATGATCCGAGTGATGGTGGGAGATACGGTTGAGATCCATTTGAAGAACAGAAAGGACAGCCTGGAAAGCCACAATATCGACTTTCACGCGGTCACGGGACCAGGTGGTGGAGCCGTCATGCTGAATACCGAGCCAGGAGAGGAAACTAAGCTGAAGTTTAAGGCCCTCAATGCCGGCCTCTATTTCTATCACTGTGCCACCTCCTCGCCATCCATTGCTGAACACATCGCGAATGGCATGTACGGCGGGATCCTAGTGGAGCCGGCTGGTGGGCTGAAGCCTGTCGAGAAAGAATATTATGTTGTACAAAGTGAGTTCTATACCAAGGCTGGAACTGGAAAGAAGGGTGAAACCTTGGAGTTCTCCATGGAGAATGGGTTAATGGAGCACCCCTCACATGTCGTGTTTAACGGCAGCGTAGGTTCGCTGGTCAAAAATCCTCTGACAGCCAAGGTGGGCGACACCGTTCGAATGTTCTATATCAATGCAGGACCCAACCTGATCGCGTCGTGGCACGTCATCGGCGAAACATTTGACCGGGTGTATCCCGAGGGTTCTTTGGTTACATCTCCATTGCAGAACGTCCGAACCACCGTGGTGCCTGCAGGTAGTTCGTCCATGGCAGAACTTAAGGTCGAATATCCAGGAACCTATATCAATGTTGATCACTCAATCTTCCGCATTGCAAAAGGCGCCATGGGCCTGCTGAAGGTAGCGGGCACGGCAGATAAGAGCATCTACGAAGGCCTGAAGTAATTCGTCAGTTCGAAGTAGTGCAGTCAGCGGAAGGGAGCGGGTTTGCCTCTCCCTCCCGTGTTTTTTTGGCAAAGAACGATGGAGTGAGTCATATGACCGAGCGGGAGGAGATGCTGCGATGAAACCAGAGCGCCGCTATTGGCTCATGAAATCGGAACCGCGTGTCTTTTCGATCGAGGATCTTGCGCAATCCCCGAAACAGACCACCTGTTGGGATGGCGTGCGGAACTACCAGGCGCGCAATTTCATGCGTGCAATGGCCGTCGGCGACCAAGTGCTCTTCTACCATAGCAATGCCGAACCGCCAGCTGTGGTGGGAATTGCGGAGGTTGTGCGGACAGCCTACCCGGACAAAACGCAGTTCGACAAGAGTAGCCACCACTACGATCCAGCCAGCGCTCCCGCTGCTCCACGGTGGGATATGGTGGATATCCGGTATCGTCAGACGTTCAAGGCCAGCCTGTCGCTCGATAGACTGAGGGAGGAACCGCCGCTAAAAAACATGGTCTTGCTGAGAAAAGGTTCCCGCCTGTCGGTCCAGCCTGTAACAGAAACGGAATGGGTCCTGGTGCTCAAATTAGCCGGAGTGTTCGCCGACTAAAGAGCCTCCTCTTGCCCTCTGTCTATGGCGGTGCAATCACTCTTTGCCACAAGCGACTTCCCACAGAGCTTGGTTGATACTCTCTCGTTCAATCGGCAGCCAGTTGTCTTTGTCTACATAGCCATTAGCCGAGATACCGGTTCCCATCGAGTGTGAAAATTCCGTAAAGGCAAGCAACCGAAGTCGCTTTTCCGCGCAGTTGAATTGCTTGTGCGTCTTCGTCGACAAAAATCTGGTGGGCCCTCTCGCGCTTCCTTGCATCCACTTAAAGTCAATGAGTTGCCACAGCGTTACCAGACTCCCTTCTCTCCGAAGGGTGTCCGGCTCAACGTATAGAATCTGTATGCCTGGCAATGGATAGTCTTTTTCAACCGCCACCCACTCCGCATTGGCTGGAACAGCACTCAGAAGCAACAGGGCGATCAGTGCGCAAAAACTCAACACATGGGCCTGCAGCGCAAGAGAACGTCCAGTGCTATGCCTATCAGAGCATTGCCGCAAACTGCAACGGAATGGGCATACGGCAACAGACATGGGGAGCCTCGCAAGGAGAGTCAAAAATCAGGGCACATCTTCGGCGCAGCGCACACCGAGCGTCGGACCCCAGTAGGTCACTTCATCCCACCCTCGATAGCTGACCCGGAGATCCGGAGGTTTTTCATTCCATTCCCCACCCCGTAGCACACGAAAGGACCCACGTGCCGGGCCCTGTGGGTCTCGAGTGGACGATGTCCGGTAAAAATCCTCTGCGTACCAATCCTTTACCCACTGTGACACATTGCCGATCAGGTCGAAGACTCCGTATGGCGACACCGTCGACGCCTGGCGCCCGACCGGTTCTGTCCCGTTGGCAACGACCTTAAGGGCTCCACTTCCTGCACCTCCTGTTACAACTCCCTCGTCATTGCCCCAGGGATAGCGGCGGCCATCCGTCCCTCGCGCCGCTTTTTCCCATTCGGCCTCTGTCGGCAATCGTTTGCCTTGCCATTGGCAAAATGATCGAGCCTGCTCCCAAGTAATGTTGGTCACGGGATGTTGCATACGCTGAGGATCATCAAATGTTTGGCGATCTTTGGGCGGCGTGCAGCCCCCGCCTTCGACACACTGTCTGTACCGCGCATTCGTCGCTTCATACCTGTCGATCCAATAGGAGCTGAGATGTACGATGTGTATGGGACGAGCATCTTGCAACCCATCCTCCGTACCCATCATAAATTCCCCGGCAGGGATCACCACCATCCCTTCAGGTTGCGCAATGCCGCGCAGAGCCAGTTGCTTCAATTCACCATCCTGTACAGCCCGTAGTTGATCATTCACCCGTGCGATCGCCTCTTCATCCTGAACATTCGGCGCCTGTTTCACCACTGTGCTTGACTGTTGGCGTGACAACACGGCTGCCGGAGAATCGCTCTTTGGCAATGCTCTGGCAACCTCAGCGGGAACCGACGGCATTGAAGGAATGTCGGTGTTCCTGACAATCTCAATGAGCACCGTCGTCCTGACGATTTCCTTGGCAAGATCTTTGGCCTCACCACTCCCTTTGGCAACCTTTCTCCCTTTCCCGATCATCGTAAAGTCGAAATCCGGAATATTTGCGAGAAGAGGCGTGGCATAGCTGATCGGCAGCGCAAAGGACATTCCTTCCGGCACGATTCCAGACGGATGTGTGAATTTAGTGGTAAGCACGCCTACTACTTCCCCACGTCGATTGAAGATGGCCCCTCCGCTGTTGCCCGGATTGATAGCCGCATCCACTTGAAAGACCCGCTGCACACCTCTCGTCCGCACCGCAGCAATCCGGCCGCGGGTCACAGATACCTCCCGGAGGCCGAACGAAAATCCGACAGTAATGATTTCTTGATCGAGTTGGATGGCCCCCGCATAGCCGATGGGCGCTTCCGTGAGCCCCACCGTTTCAATCTTGAGCAGTGCGAGGTCATGTTCGGAATCGCTACTGATGAGGATCGCTGGCGCGCGGAAATCTCCGGCAGTCACGACAAAGATCCGCCTCGCATTGTCAATCACATGTTTGGCCGTCAGGATATATCCATCACTATGGACAATGACCCCGCTCCCTGCTGGTTTTGCAGTTAGCGTGTCCACTCGCTCCGCCCCCCAGAGGTTACCGGAGCCGACAACGATCATCACCCATAAAAATAATGCTATCCGTCTCATGGTCGAATCGGAATCACCACACTAATCGCGCCGGCATTCTGTCCAAGTCTGAGGCCCTCCCGTGGATAACCGGTCCGGTCCAGCTCCCCTTTGGGTTCCCCATGACAATCCAGGCATTTCCTTGTTGTATAGAGAGGAAACATAAGGCGCAACGACCCGCTCTTCACCGTCACCTCACTGATCACTTTCTCACGGGGATACAAGGGATCTGCGAATCCTTCCAACGCCGTTCGTTCGACTGCATCCGGCGCATTAAGGGGATTCCGAGGCGCTAGCGCCGTCTGCTTGAGCCGCACCTGAGTCCGTTCTGTAAATCGGGTGGCTACTTGTGCACCGAAGATCGCGGGAATGAACTCTTTGATTCCGCCACCTCGTCGATTGACTTCCGATTGAGCCTGTTCCACCACTTGCGTGCTAACCAGCGTCAGTTCTTTGAGCAGCCTCTTTGCTCTGACTGGAATTCGCGCGGTCCCTAGCTCTTGCAGGTCGACACCCGAGCGACTGCGAAAGACGTCCAGTAACTGGCGCTCAAACATCTCCGGTGTAAAACCCTTTTCTATCTTCTCAGATTCATCGATCCGAACTTGGTGCTCGTTGATGACATTTCGTCCGGAATCGAGCAGAACCGCCAGAAGACGAGCGGTTGTCTCGAGCTCAAGGATGGTTTGAAGGGGAATGCCGGATTCCGGCTGACGATCCTTCGCACAAGCGCCTTCGCTGCTTGCCCAACCGGCCACGGCACAGGCCAGGAACGGTGCAATCATCCACCGCAGGCGACTAGCCATAACGTCGACCTTGCTGCGCATGCATGGTGAAACAGCTCGTGAGGCGCGATGCCCTCCCCGCCATGTTGCAGACAGGGACATCCACAGAGACAAATGGTACTTTTGGTCACAGGCGAAGTCAAGAAGTGGGGAGAGAAGTGGGGAGAGAGGAACTCACTCACCGAACCGATGGACGCCGATCCTGACGTGATCAACATCGTGGAAAGGCTCGACAATCATCGGATAATCGGCAATACGCATCCTGACTTGAGACATCCAGCAAGACGCTTCCCAGTCCGCCGGTATAAAACTGAGGCACCGGGTGAACAGCGTGGGCCTTTTATTCTCAATCATACTCGTCCGCTCACCCGGTACTCACCTATCTCCTCGCTGGAAGTCCCTGTCCCTTATTTATCGGGAACGGAAATTTTGTACTCCTCGAAGGGCGTCGCCAACACTGCTATGTGGAAGAGTTCGTCTGCTGCCTTGGGGTGAATTCCATGCTCCCGGTTCTTGAGCATCTTAAACCAATCGCCCATTCCAACCCTCACGGCCTGTAAATCGCCCCGTATCGCCGCTTTCTTTATGAGCTTCAGCTCGCTGAGATAGGGGTCCCAATTGGCTGGTACATTATTGGTGGCCGGATACCTGGATTGATAAAACTTCACCGAGCCGGTAAGTTCATCCATCCAATTCGTCGATTGCCCTAACGCAATCCCCCCGGCGAACAAGGCCACTGTGCAGGAAACTGCGACGAGTGTCACAAATATGGATTTCATGGATGCCTCCTTTCTTCATTGAATTGAAGGATGTCAACCGCGACGGAACCACAGCACCATATACGCATCACCTTACCGGCAGGCATATCTGTACATGGCATCCGCGTCATCACCGTATTCTCCTTTCCTTATTGAATGTTCACGGCCTGCCATCGATCTCCCTTCTCATTCGATCGCATCCTACTAGAGAGTATCGAGCGAGGCCCATCACCCAAAGGATGGAGTTTTCCTCAACTCTTTGGGTGAGGCCGCTCATTGTGGAATTCGTGAGGGGTACCTCAGAGACACCAATCTTACTTGCTGTTGAGATAGGTCAGGATCGCTTCGACCCGGCCGGCGACGCCGAGTTTGCGATAGATGCGGTGGAGGTGGGTCTTCACGGTGTCGAGCGACACACACAACTGATCGGCGATGTCTTTATTTCCGCGCCCGGACGCGGCACAAGCCAGAATCTCCCGCTCACGCTCGGTCAGCAATGCGACGCCGGCGGCAGGCCCGCTCCCAGCCTCTTGCAGCGCGGAGACCGCGTTCCGAGCAAAGCCGTCAGGCATGAAGGTGGAATGCACTTGTTCCCCCCGGTAGGTGGCTCGGATGATGCGAAGAAACTCGGCATGGTCGGCATCCTTCAGAATGTAACCACAGGCGCCGGCTTGAACCGCCGCCACGATTCTCGCGTCTTCATCATGAACCGACAACATCAACACTTTCACATCAGGGAGACAGCCCCTGATCAGGCGGGTGGCCGTGACCCCGTCGAGTTTCGGCATATCTACGTCCATCAGGATCAAATCGGGTTTGGTTTTCATCGCCAGATCGAACGCCTCGCGCCCATCGGTCGCTTCTCCGACCACTCGCAGGTCCCGCTCCCGTTCGAGGAGCAGCCGAAGGCTTTGCCTAAAGAGCCGTTGATCTTCGGCAATCAGCAATGTGGCCCGCATAGGCCTCCTGACTCAGCGGCAGTTCGACGGAAAAGACTGCACCGCCGGAGGAACGATTCTCCGCCCAAATTATCCCTCGATGGGCCGCCACCACGAGGCGGCAAAAGTGCAGCCCCAGGCCTCGACCAATTCGAATGTCTCCAGGATCTTTCCTCCGACCAAACATCTCAAACAGATGAGGAAGATCCTCAGAAGCGAGGCCTGGGCCTTCATCTGCAACCTGAATGGTTGCCTCAAAGGATGACGCGCTACGAAACTCAACACCTTCCGGACATCCCCGCACTTCCGCTCGAACCGCCACCGTGATTGTTCCTCCCTGTGGAGAAAACTTGAGCGCGTTGTGAACGAGATTAATGAGTACCCGTAAGAGACGACGGCGATCGGCCGTAATCACAACATCGTCCTTCGGCACCTCGAGATGAAAGGCAATTTGCTTCGCCGTGGCTTCGGTTCGGAAGATCTGCACCACCTCAGCAACCAAATTGTTGACCGAGACCGTCGAAGTCAAGAGTGGCAGCTCGGAGTAGCTTTCTTGATAGACATCCAGCATGTCATTGATCATGCCGAGCAACAGATCGATCGTCAATCGCATATCGTCCCACCATTGTCGCTGCGCGGACGGCTGCGATCCTTCGTCTAGGGCGAGCAGTTCCAACGTCTTCTTGATCCCCACCAATGGGTTACGAATATCGTGGGCGAACATCGAGGCAAACTGACTGAGCGAAGCGAGGCGCTCCGAACGGATCAACTGCTCTTCGAGACGCTTCTTTTCGGTGAGATCGCTCAGTTGCACCATCACGGCAGCCAGCAATCCAGCGTCCTCGAACGGCACCAGATCGACATCCATGATGTGAGTGCCTTCGGCCCGTGAGGGCATCCGCATCTCGCCGACAGGCTGTTCTTTCTTGGTATCAATGACTTCTTCTAACAATCCGTGCAACCGGGAACGGTCTTCCTCACGAAATAGATCCCCCATCTTCGTGCCAATCAGGCGATCAGCAGAAGTCCATAATTTAGTCTCACCCCGCCGATTGACATCCTGGATGATACCCGCCTTGTTGACGAGCAGCCTGATGTCCGTTGAGTGATCCCACAACATCCGGTAGTGTTCCTCGGAAATAACCAGTTCCTGGTTCGCTCGTTCGAGATCCGCTACATATTGCCTCCGCTCCCGTGATGCACGCTCCAGCCGCTCTGCTAATTCATCGAAACTCACAGCCAAGGTATCGATTTCCGCAATGCCGGCAGGCTGCGTCGCCATCGTCGGCTTTTCACCGCCCGGCTGTCCTAGGAGATGCACACGCTCGACCAGTGCATTGATCGGCTGCACAATGCGGCAACCGAGACGCCATCGGAGCAGGACAACCACGGCTATGGTCAGCATGCCGAATGCCGAAAGCTTCCACGTGAGGAGACGCAACGGCGCATAGGTTTCATTGGGATCCTGACTGACGAGAATGGACCACATGTCCGTCTGGACAATACCTGGTCGGAGCGCCACGGGTGCAAGTCCGATGATCCCGCCCCCTTGACCATGGCCATCGTCCGGGACTTCCATCCAGGCGAGTTCGGGTATGGACGGGTCCGAGTTGTATGAGTCTTTCATTGGTCCAGTAAAGATCGTATGTTGCCCTGGCGGAAGGAGTGGACAGGCCAACACCCTCCCTTGGGGTCCGATCAGCATGACATGGCCAGTACTGCCGATCCTACTTCGGAAAACCGAAGTTAAGAGCTGCTCCTTTTCGATCACAGCATTTAACACGCCCAATACAGCTCCAGCCTCGTCGACGATCGGCACGGCAACCTCCAAATGGCCTTGCCCCATTTCGTCGAAACGCAGCTCCCCAACCCATGACCGGCGCTGCTCGAATACGACCTGCCACCAAGGTTGCCTGTTATGATCCGTCCTCGTCTTTTCGTTGGCCCCCCCGCCGACAGAACGGCCTCGGCGATCGAGGATGATCAGTGATCGAAAATAGGGTCGCTGCGAGTCTTTCCACCGTTGAAGAACCCCCTGGTCGAAAGTGAGCCTGGTCCCTTCTCGGACTGCTCCACGAACCTCCTGTAGGGAACTGAACCGTTCCACCCATTCGATCTCCCTATCCAGGATTAACCCGACTTTATCCGCACTCTGGCGAGCAAGCTCCTGAAACCCAAGGCCGATGGTCTCGCGTAAGGAGTGTGTCGCCTGCCAGTACGCATAGCCCAAACCGAATGAGCCGGAGAGCAAACCGATGGAGATGACTGAGAGCGAGATCGAGCGTTGAAGAGTGACCTGCTTCCTCATATAGTACACAGGTAGTAATGCCCGATGCTGGGTGGAGATGCTGACGCCCTTCATTCCAACGCTTCCGGAGAAGGAATGTCAAGGGCCTGCAGCAACTGATGCTATAGGCAGACGATGCGATCCTTCGATGTCGATGGCATCCTCTCTAGCCCTCCTGCTCGGTTCTAGCTTCCCCCACATCGTTCGACCCACTACTTGTAGATGCGAGTCTTTCTTGAGCAAGAGAAACGGCGTATACTCGACAGGTCGAGTACGCTCATCATGATGAGCGTGGGGTCTTGGTCATGAATCACCTGCCCTTCTTAGTCAAATCGTCATCGAGCAGTCCTCTCTCCATCCTCAACCATTCCGGTCATGATCTCCGCTCGGAGGTCGCCAACCAGAGGAGGTGTTACCATGTCAATTGCACCGACACTCAACGCATATCTCGATCATGAACATGTTCATTATGACGTGCTGCCACATCCCAAAGCGTTTCGCGCTGCGGAGATCGCCCACACGCTCCGAACCTCGGAGAAAGAGATGGCCAAGGTTGTGATTGTGAAGGTAGATGAGCAGTTCGTCATGGCGGTGCTGACGGCAAGCTGGAATGTGGATCTCCATCGCCTTAGAGCTTTCTTTCCAACCCACCATGTGCGGCTCGCAAGCGAGACTGAGATCGCAGGCCTGTTTCCTGACTGCGAGGTTGGCGCGATGCCACCGTTCGGTACCCTCTATGGCCTTCCTGTATATGTCGACCGATCGCTCGCGGAGGGTAAGGAGATCGTTTTTCAAGCCGGGACCCACTCGGACGCTATTCGTATGCGCTACATGGACTTTTCAGCACTCGTGTTTCCAGTGATCGCGGAATTCCACCGTTCACCCGCTAAAGTCTGGTGACTGGTCATGCCTCAACCACTTCCGACGACAATTCATCCCGGGAAAGCCCTCCTCTCGAGAATCCTGATCGCCATCGATGGCTCTGAGCACTCTGCCCGGGCCCTGCACTATGTGGGAACGCTACTGCGTGATACTCGCGACGTGCAGGTCACATTGTTTCATGTGCTGAAACCGATGCCGCGCGAACTCCTGGAACATGGCGGATCTGAAGATCCCGCAGAAGAAGTTCGTCTTGCCAAGAAGTTACAGGAGGATCAGGAAAACTGGGTCCGCACAGAAAGCCGGTTTGAGCACCCGATTTTGCTGACGGCGCTGGAGCTGTTTGGAAAAACCGGGTTCCCTCTGGATCGCGTCACACTGAAGTTCGGGCACGAAGATGATATCGCCCATACGATTCTCGACGAAGCCCGCACCGGAGGCTACGGGACCATCGTGGTAAGCCGTCAAGGCTCGAACAGGATGAAGAGGTTTTTCGGCGTCGGTGTCACGGATCAGCTGCTGCGTGAGGCGTCAGGCTATACGCTGTGGATCGTGGAATGACCGAACGGACAATGGCCAGTATGCCATCGGTTCAAGGCAGCACTCACGAAAATCATTCCTCGCACTGTGTCGCCCACGCTCGTGGGTAGACGTGCCCTCGTAGTATTGACGAATATGGCCCTATCCATCGGAACAGCAGTTTCAAGAAATCACGGTTCAGTGCTGCATCCCTTTCTCAAAGAATAGCCCACGGTTAATATCTCCGAGACTGACCATCCCCACAAGAGCCCCCTTGTCGACAACCGGAATTCGCCTGAATTTCTTGAGACCCATGTACGAAGCTGCTTCCAGAATAGGGTCATGGGGTTCCACTGTCACAGGGTTCCGGCTCATGATCTCTTCAACTTTCCCGCCAAGTACCTCAAGATATCCCTCTTCCATCTCGACAAAATTCCGGCTATGCACGTTGTCGTGGATGTAGTCGCCATAGTTGGGATACAGCGGTAGCAAGACATCGCGCAAGGTAACGATTCCAATGAGCCGATTGTCTCCCTCGACAACAGGAATAGTTGCGCAGTGGCGATTCAGCATTTTCATAACCACCGACCGGATCGTATCTGTTTTCTTGGCTGTGACGAGACCGGTCGACATGACTTCATGGACAAGCATATCCACCTCCCTTCTGGTGATTGACCTCCAAGATACCTTTCCCTCCAGAGAGCCTCCGGATGACATCAGCAGGAGAAACAGCACGAATAGCCGTCAAAGGGAAATTGAATATCTTGGGCCTGCTCACGTAGAACCGGTGCCTCCTCATGCAGAGGAGCCTCGTTGGGTATTCATCGAGTGGGGAAATAGTATGACGGTCAGAAATTTCTCTGACAGACCAGCTGAACGGCCAGTCTTCGAATCGGCAGGCCATCAGATCCGATGCGCCGAGGCCTTCCATCAGAGACCTCCTCTCCGAAGATGAAAGCGTGGGTAGTTCCTACATACTCCCGCTTTCATCGCTATGTCAATGAAGGACTATGAGCCTGGAAACAAGCTCTACTTTAAACGGCACGGGCGACCCTCCATTCAAGGAGGGCCGCCCGTGGACGGCGCTTAGGACGCCGACAAGCTCTCTATTGTTAACCCAACGAAGTCACGCGCCCCTTAGTAGGGGATCACATGCAAGCACTTCTTGTCCTCGTTGTTCCAGACCACA
>NEWP02000035.1 GCA_002869895.2 Nitrospira sp. CG24E
AGGCTTGAAAAAACCGGAGGCGTATTCGCTGGAATACGTTGAGGATTTTTTCGGGCCGAGAACGACGCAGGTGGTTGCACATCCTTTGCCGCAGTAGAACGGTCAATGTCGGACAGGCTCCTAGGGCGAGGTTTGATGTCTTGGTGGTGCGGGTGATATATTTCGGCGTTCGTCACGATTATGCGTGGATCATCCAGCATAGGGCCTTGAAATAATAAGAAATAGTGTGAGCCGGTAGCTCAGCTGGTAGAGCATCGCCCTTTTAAGGCGAGGGTCCCGGGTTCGAGCCCCGGCCGGCTCACCATATTAAATCAAGCGCTTCCGAGAGTAGTTCCGCTCGCGTCGCCCCATTACCTTGCTAGACGATGTTCGGAACCTTCTCAGGTCCGTGCAGACTCTCGACACCGCCTATCTGAATCGCTGGGTGGAGCGATTAGGCCTCACATCGCTCTACCAAGAGGTCCTTCAGTGAACGGTACACCGTGCAAAATAGATGAGCGCTATCGGGCCATGCTCATGCAGCGGTCCGGAGAAGAACGGCTCAGTAATGGGGTGCGCTATGCGGGAGACCGCACGCGCGCTCGTGGAAGCCTCAATTCTGGAACAAGATCCGCACGCCACCGTCGAAGCCCTCCATACCGGGGTCTTTCTCCGCTTCTATGGGCACGAATTCGATCCTGAGACCCGCGCAAAAATTCTGGTTGCCATCGAAATGGCTGCGTGCCCAGTCACGAGATAGCCATTTGTGTGGCTGCCTGGGTTGCTCTGGTTTGAAAGTCCACGCTTAGCCCCGCAACGTTTCAAGCCCGCATAAATACAACCATTTCGGCCTTCCGTTCGTTGATTTTCTGTAACGGAATCGGTATTTCTGTGCGGCGTTACGAATGGGTTTTACATGGCGGGGAGGGAGTGTGAGCGCGTTAGTACCGCGCGAACGAATTGAACAGACGATCCTTGTCATCCGAGGTCATAACGTGATGCTGGGCGACCTGGCTCAGCTCTATGGTGTCACAGTGGGAAGATTGAACGAAACGGTCAAACGAAATGAAGATCGTTTCCCAAGCGATTTCATGTTCCAGCTTACGAAACCGGAGTTCGAACACTTGAAATCGCAAATTGCGATATCAAGTTCGAAATGGGGTGGCAGAAGGCATGCGCCCTACGCCTTTACCGAATAGGGGGTGGCAATGTTGTGCAGCGTGTTGCGAAGTAAGCGGGCCAGAGCCCCGATTGTGCATGGCGATTCGTGGCGAAATAGTAGAGAAGCATTGCGAGACAGGCGCGCGGATCCCTGCCTGTTCTGCTTCAAGAGTGAGCCTCCGCTACGCTCTTGGTTTTGTTTGGAGAGTGATTTGTTGTGCTCCTCCTTCTCGTCGTCCTTGTCATCGCCTCGTGGAGGTCTGACGTTGCCGCACGAGGCAGGGGCGCCGGCCATCGGGGTTCGGACGCTCGTCAACCCATTGGCTTTGGCGACAAGTGCACAGGGTGCGACTTGGACGGTCACATGCAGTTTAAATCTGCCATGGCGTCCGGTTTCACCGGTCGCAATCTGCGCGCCTGTATCGGCATCGAGAAGTTCGACGATGGCTCCGTTAGGCGCCCGGCCTGCTACCTTGAGTTTCCCTGTCTCAACATTCCACCGTGCTCTGCTGATATAGATCCCGCGTGCCGGCGGCATGACTTGTGTCTTGATCATGACCGTCGCGGGGGGACTGTCGAGCTTCCCGTCATTGACGATCAGCTGAGCCACGTATTCTCCAGCCGTATCCACGATGAAGGATGGTCTGGCCACCGTGGGATCGGACAGAGCTGCGGCGCTTCCGGCCGGTTTGGCCGTCAAGGCCCATTTCCAGACCAAGGCGTTTCCATCTGCATCGCGTGAGGCTGTGCCATCCAGGACGACGGTCGTGCCGATGGCGGCGATCTGCGCTGCTCCGGCATTCGCCACCGGCGCAGTATTGCCGGCGCCCGCCGTGACGATCACGGTATCCGGCGCACTGTTTACCCTGCCGTCATTGACGATCAGTTGGCTGATATATTGACCTGCCACATCGGCGGTAAACTTCGGCATGGCCGTGTTGGGATCAGCCAGAGTTGCCGCGCTGCCGGCCGGTTTGCTGGTCAGCGACCACTGATAGGTCAAGGCATCCCGATCGACATCGGTTGAGTCGTTGCCGTTTAGGATCACCGATGCATTCAGCGGGACAGCCTGATCCGGTCCCGCGGTAGCGACCGGAGCGGTGTTGCCAGTCGCTGCCGCAATGGCGACGGTATCGGGCCTGCTGTTCGCCGTCCCATCGTTGACGATGAGTTGGGCCACATAGGTGCCTGCCTGGTCAGCCACAAAGGATGGCGCAGCGGCAGTCGGGTTCGATAATGTCGCAGTACTGCCGGACGGGATGGAAACCCATGACCAATCGTAGGTTAAGGGATTCCTGTCTGCATCGGTTGAATCGGCGCCGTTCAGCGTCACCGTCGTGCTCACCTGCACCGATTGGTCCAGTCCCGCATTGGCGACCGGCGCCGTGTTGCCGCCTGTCGTCGTAATGGTCACGGTGTCCTGAGCGCTTGTCACCTTGCCGTCGTTGACGAGTAGTTTGACCACATACTGGCCTGCGACGTTTGCCACAAAGGTCGGCATGACGGTGGTTGGGTTGAGCAGCTGGGCGGTACTGCCGGTCGGTACTGCCATGAAGGTCCACTGGTAGGTAAGGGGATTGCCGTCTACATCGTTCGATTTGCTGCCATCCAACGTAATTGTTATTCCCACTTGTACGCTCTGATCGGGCCCTGCGTTTGCCACCGGGGCGGTATTGCCGGGAGCGGTGGTAATCGTTACCTTGGCGGCAGCACTGCTCACCACTCCGTCGTTGACAATCAGTTGGACGACATACTGACCGGCTTTGTCTGCCAGAAACGTCGGTTTCACTGTGGTGGGGCCGATTAAGGTCGAGCTGCTGCCGGTGGGGGTTGAGAAGAAAGACCAGAGGTAGGTCAACGGATTGCCGTCCGCGTCGTTGGAGCCGCTTCCGTCGAGGGTGACAGTCGTTCCGGTTGTCACGCTCTGATTGGGCCCGGCATTGGAGATAGGCGCGACATTGCTCACTGGGCAGATGTCCGTAAAATTACCACTACGGGCCAAGGTGCCATTCTGATTCAAATCGCTTTTCGAGAAATTATTCGAGGTATGACAGAGGGCACAACTTTTGTCGGCAAAGGGCGTAGTCCCGTTGAAGGTCTGACAGGCAGCGTCTGCCTGTCTCCCAATACCGGATGTGGCGTAACTCGACTTTACCGGCAGTGCCAATGGCAGTCCCATCGCCGCCAGCAACAAGCACATGACTTTCATGGTACGCTTCATGGCTCTCTCCTCCTTGTGTGTGCAGGGTTTCTCTCATCGGTAGATCCACGCCTCGATACAACGATGCGCATCTCATGCGAATACGAGTACGCATCATGCGTGATTGTCGAGGCGAGCTGGATGCAGCCGACAGGTGAGGATCGGTGAGCAAGCGAAGTGCCAGTTAGATTTTGTCTATATTTTCAAGAGAAAGACAGAGTGGCGCTTATGCGTCTTGTACGCAGACTGTAAATTGTGTCGGCAGGTTCCTGCGAAGGCAAAATCCTACACGGTGGGAAAAATGTCCCAACGTAATGATCTCAGGCTGACCCTTTCTCGCTCCATCTGGGCGTGCGTGCTTCGGCAAGCGTGAAATCATGGTGGATAGCCTTCCCATCCCCATCTCATTGTCGCAATCCCGGCGGCGTCTGACACGATTTGACAGTCCTATGAGTCAGGCGTATTCTCTGTGTAACCGTTACACATGGAGGGTCGTATGGCCACCAACCTAGCCATTGACGATGCATTGCTGGAGCGTGCCCGTCGAGTCGGGAAGCTTCGCACAAAAAAGGAAACCGTCACGCAAGCCTTGACGGAATTTATCCAGCGGCGCAGGCAACGGGAGATTCTGAAGTCGCTCGGCACGATTGAGTTTCGGAGGGGATGGGACTATAAAAAGGACCGTCGCGATCGTGAACCTGGTCGTTGACACATCTGTATGGTCTTTCGTGCTTCGGCGACCGCAGGTCGATGAGGCCGACCCCCATGTCCGTGCCTTTCGCTGGCACCTTGAGTCAGGCGACGGGATTTTTCTGGTCGGCAATATTCTTCAGGAACTCCTCGACGGGCTACGCTCCACCAAACAGTTTGACCGCCTGGCGGCTCTCCTCGATCCTTACCCGCTTCTTGATCTGGACCGCCAAACCTATGTTTCTGCCGCTCGCCTCCAGTCCCAATGCCGCTCTAAGGGAGTCAATGCAGGCTCCATCGATTTTCTGATTGCAGCAGCCTGTTGTCAGCATGGATTCCCGCTGCTTACCGCCGACAAAGACTTTTCCAGAATTTCAGTCTATTGCGACCTGGTGCTGTTGCCTGGTTAACGTGTTCTGAGTATTCGGCTCCCCTCCTGTCCGCACGCTGCTCTGCCTCGCTGATTGATGCACAATCAGCGGTTCACACTCTTGCGCGCTGCCGTCACGCTGTAAGACATGGTTGCGTCATGCGACCCATGCTCAAGAATGTGAGGTGATCGATGAAAACGACGATCTACTGGGCAGTTCAACATAGCAGCCTCGCTCTGCACGAGTTCCGCTTCCGTGCCACCTGCTGGTGGCTCAGTCAGCAAGTGGAGTTTTTGGAATGGCAGATGCGGCTGGAAACACTGATGCCTGCTGCGCAGTCCGACTCGATGCCGTCGCCGGTCGAACGAGGAGGTCGGTATGCCGTGCAGTCTCTGTAAGGGGACGGGTCTCGACGAACCGTAAATTTCTGTGTTCGAGCATGCACCAACGAGTTGATACCCGCGAAGGAGGATCCTATGCATTGTCCAGCCTGTCATCGTGCGATGGTCAGCACCAGTAGCCAAGCGTTCGAAGATGAGAAGGGTGCCATTACGATAACTCGATGGCGCTGCCGGCCTTGTCATGAAACGGCTGAAGAGATCTGGCTGAGCGCCGGCTATCGCGGGCCAGACCCTACGAGGATCAGTTATGCCGTGGCCTCGTGGACAGCTCCCCACGTCACGGAACCGGTATCTGCCGGTGCGAGGAGAGGACCGTATTCGTATGCGGGCGTCATCTGAAGTCGTGCGAGAACATTGGCCTGAGTATCTGATAGAGGCGGCCGGCCTTGGCCTCTTTATGATCTCTGCGGCAGTCGTGACCGCACTGTTCGAATATCCTCATTCACCACTGAATCAACTCCTGCCAAATCCGGTTGTCCGCCGGGTCTTGATCGGAATCGCCATGGGTCTGACGGCGATCGGGATTATTTATTCTCCATGGGGAAAACGATCCGGGGCACATCTTAATCCTGCAGTCACTGTGACGTTCTTCCGGCTAGGAAAGATTCAAGGCCTGGATGCCCTCTTCTACGTGCTAGCGCAGTTTGCCGGGGGGCTGATTGGGCTTCTTGTCGCTTCAATGGCTCTTGGAATGACGATCGAACATCCGACCGTCAATTACGTCGTCACAGTGCCGGGGATCGAGGGGAGCGGCATCGCATTCGCCGCAGAAGCCGGCATTTCGTTTTGTCTCATGCTCGTCGTGCTGATCGTGTCTAACCAGACGAAGTTGAATGCCTGGACCGGTGTCTTCGCCGGCGTACTTGTGGCGGGCTACATTGCCATTGAAGCTCCGCTTTCCGGCATGAGCATGAATCCGGCGCGCAGTTTTGCCTCCGCGCTTCCTGCGCATCTCTGGACCGATTTCTGGATATACCTCACCGCGCCGCTTCTCGGGATGTTGTTTGCCGCAGAATGTTACGTTCGATTTCCAGGCGCCCGCCAAGTCCTCTGTGCGAAGCTCCACCACCAGAACGACACGCGTTGCATTTTCTGCTGCAACTACATGCATTGATACCTCCGTACCTCTGCACCACCGTCCACGCATCTGTTCATTCGCCATTCCGCATTGCGTCTGCATTTCATATCTCTCACGTCGAATGACGATGCTGTGTAAGCAATCGTTCACTTGTACGACAAAGTGGCAGAGCGGAATATCCCGCAACGCTGAGTGAAATCAGCAGAGGGTTTTAACTACATCACAAGGAGGGGCGTCATGAGTGCGAAAGGTTCTCTCAAGTTGGGGTTGTTATCGATGGTCGTTGCGGCAGGGCTGTTCACTGCAGCGAATGGGTTTGCGGGCGATGCCCACACCACGACGAAGTTCGAGGGTGTGAAGGCGAACGTCGGTACGGCATCTCATTCTCGTCAAGGCAACATCGACATATTGACTGTGTCGGACGACTACAAGATTCCGGAGACTCCTGCGCCCCATTGGCAGGTGGTGGACTCCAAAGGGAATGTCTATCTCCTCAATCAGCAGAGGATTAAAGCCGGCAAGACGAATCGCAAGATCGCACTGCCACCCTATATTCACGATGTCGCGAAGGTTCAGACCTGGTGCTCGTTCGCCGAAGCATTGTTGGGTGAAGCTTCCTTCGCGAGCCCGATCGTGACTGCATCCGGTGAGCTGACGAACAGTGGCAACATGGCGATGAGCCGGTAAATGGAGCCTCTTGGTTGAACCGGGGAGATGACTCTCATCTCCCCGGTCCTCCGAGGTGACGACAACACAAGATAAAGGAGCCGCAGTGATGACGACGAAACTTCCCCTATGTCTGACAATGGGCATGGCCCTGCTCGCTACGGTGGCACAGGCCCAACTGATCGAGAAGACTGCCCTCACATTGGAGGGGGCAAAGAAGATCGCGGCAGTCGCTGAAGCCAAGGCGAGGGCTGAAGGTGCGCGAGTGGTCATCGCCGTCGTCGATGAAGGTGGATCGCTGTTGTTTTTGGAGCGGCTGGACGACACGCAAGTTGCCAGCGTGAACGTCGGTATCGACAAAGCGAGGACTGCGGCAATCTATCGTCGGCCCAGCAGGGTCTTCGAGGATCAAGTGAAGAATGGGCGAGTGTCAGCCTTGGCCTTACATGGAGCAGTGGCTCTGCAGGGGGGGGTGCCGATCATCGTCGGGGGGAAAGTGATCGGCGCCATCGGGGTCAGCGGAGAAACACCGGGACAAGATGAAGGCATTGCGATAGCTGGAGCCACAGTCGCGGCGTCGTTCACGAAACCGTAACCGTCAGTGCTCACGTTTATCTGGTTGATCTGGTTTGTTTGGTTTCTCTGGTTTGAGCCAGGCAAACCCAATAACCCAGATAAACGGGACAAACCGCATGAACTATTGAGCTAATGAGTTAATGCCGAGGAAAAGGAGAACGGTTATGAAACACATTACGGCAGCAGTTACAGCAGTGATCATCGCGGTCCTGGCTTCTATCAGTTACGCCGAGTCAGTGACCGACAAGCGCGGACTCACGCTGGAGGGAGCGAAAAAGGTGATTGCCGCGACCGTAGCGGAAGCCAAGCGGGTCAATGCACCGGGCGGTTCCATCGCCGTCGTGGACGACGGAGGGAATCTCTTGGCACTTGAGCGGCTCGACCAGACCTTTGCAGCCAGCGCAAATATCTCAATTGGGAAGGCCCGCACGGCAGCGCTCTTCAAAAAGCCGACGAAATTGTTCGAGGACGTGATCAAAGGCGGACGTACACCGATGATCGCACTCGGCGGCGATCTTCAGAATTTCACGCCGCTCCAAGGCGGCATCCCCATTGAATGGGAAGGAAAGATTGTGGGCGCTGTCGGCGTGAGTGGTGCGGCGAGCGCGCAACAGGATGAAGAGTTGGCGATCATCGGCGCCAAGTCGCTTGACAACATGGAGATGGCCGGCATGACGAACTGGCATGCTCCTCTGCCTGTGACCTACATCGAAAGTCAGAAAGTCGTTGCTTCATTCACCAAGGGAGCGGTGCTGGTGGGCGAAGATGAAAACATGATGCATGCGGCTCTGAATTATATGGTCCACGCCAGTCATCGCGACAAGCCGGGGGTGGTGGAGGTGCATGAACTCGATACGGACATCGTCTATGTTCTCAAAGGCTCTGCTCAATTGATCACCGGCGGTACGCCGGTCGGCACGAAAACGATTGCGCCCCATGAGTTTCGTGCGCCGACTGTGAATGGCGGTGAGACGCGCAGCCTGGTGCCGGGCGATGTGGTGATTATCCCGAACGGGGTGCCGCATTGGTTCAAAGAGGTGGAGGCGCCGTTTGATTATTACGTGGTCAAGGTACGGTGAAGCGTGAAGCGTATCTCGTGAAGTGCAAGATGGAGCCTTGCGGAGTAAAGACCTGCCCCATCGATTGCGAACGACGCTTCACGAACGACGAGCGACGGAGGTGACGGTGGGACATATCGTCAGGACAATTGTAGGAGTTGCGGCATTCGTCGTGACCATGACAAGTGTGGCGGTGGCTCAAGTCACCTCAGATGCGCCGGGGGTGAGGCCTGATGCGATTGTGGATCTCAAGACTGATGAAGGAATCGGGCTGGTCAAGGGTCAATGGCGTTACAGTAACGTGAAGGTCGTCGATGTCGATCATCATAGCCCTGGGGCAGATCTCGCTCCGACCGGTCCGCCTAATCGAACTCAGGATATCGATCTGCATGCCGGTGCTGTGGAGTTCGATGATTCCAAGTGGGAAGCGCTGAAGCCGGGGCAGTTGGAAGAGAGGCGATCCACCGGGCGCCTCTGTTTCAATTGGTATCGGACCAGCATCACGATTCCTGACAAGGTCAGGTCATTCGATCCAACCGGCGCAACCGTCGTCTTTGAAGTCGCCGTCGATGACTATGCTGAAATCTGGGTTGATGGGAAGCTGCCGCTGGTGCTGGGCCAGTCCGGTGGGCAGTTGATCAAGGGATTCAATACGCCGAACCGTGTGCTACTCACCAAGAACGCGCGGCCCGGTCAGAAGATTCAGTTGGCTGTGTTCGGTATCAACGGACCCCTCTCGAATCCACCGGGCAATTTCATCTGGGTGCGCTCTGCGACGCTCGACTTCTACAAGACGAACCAGATCGGCCCGACGCAGTTGGTGAAGACAGAAATTGTCAGAGTCGATCCGGCTCTGGATGCGATTGTGTCAGCTGATGCCAAACTTGAAAAACTCGCCGGTGGCTTTCTCTTCACCGAGGGGCCAGTGTGGGTCCCGGCCACAGCCAATACAACTGGGTATCTCCTCTTCAGCGATCCCAACGCCAATACGATCTATCGTTGGTCACCTGAGGGGCAGGTATCCGTCTTTCGTACGAAGAGCGGCTATGCAGGCGTCAATGTCGGTGAATACCATCAGCCAGGATCGAATGGGCTCGCAATCGACAAACAAGGCCGCCTCACGATCAATCAACATGGCAATCGGCGAGTAGTCCGTGTCGAACCACGCGGCAATATTACGGTGTTGGCTGATCGGTATGAGGGTAATCGACTCAACAGCCCGAACGATCTGGTTTATCGCTCAGACGGATCGCTCTATTTTACCGATCCGCCGTTCGGCCTACCAAAGGTCTTCGATGACCCGAGGAAAGAGTTGCCCTACAGCGGCGTCTATTGCGTGAAAGACGGGCAGGTGAAGCTGGTGAGCACAGATCTCGATGCGCCCAACGGTCTGGCGCTCTCATCGGACGAGAAGTTTCTCTATGTGAACAATTGGAACGACAAGAAAAAGGTGATCCTCCGGTACGATGTCAATCAGGATTGTACGCTGACCAACAGTCGACTCTTCTTCGACATGACCGAGGCTCCGGGGAACGATGCGTTGGATGGATTGAAAGTTGATCAACAGGGGAATATCTATTCGACCGGACCCGGCGGACTCTGGATCATCTCGCCGGAAGGCAAGCAGCTTGGCCTGATCAAGGGGCCGGAAGATCCCCACAACATGGCCTGGGGCGATGATGACGGCAAGACGCTCTACATCACGGCATTGACCGGGATCTATCGGATCAGGATGAACATTGCGGGAGTCAGACCGTAGCCCAGTGGCGATGAAGGTGGAGTCTAGTAGGCCAAGCCCTCTTTCCTCCTCACCTAGCGGTGGGTGCGATGCTTGGGTATAATAGAAACCATCCGAAAACGCTGTTCTATCTCGTGAAAGTCTTCATGTTTCCCATGTAAGGCTAGGGTCATTCTCGTGACAGAGAGATAGCCGGAGGTCTCCGTATGAGTCGTATCGCTGTCTTCCTGATTGTCTTCTTTGCCCTAGCCCTTTCGAACCGGGCTGTTCCTACTGTTGAAGCGCATAAGAAGCATGATCCGACTCCGGTGGCGGCGACGATCACCAGCCTCGATCCTCGATTCGATCACCTCGTCCCGCGCGATGCCAAGCTGGAAAGGATTGCCGAGGGATTCTCGTGGGTGGAAGGGCCGGTTTGGCACAAGCAAGGGGGGTATCTCCTCTTCTCTGATATCCCCAGCAACTCGGTCTACAAGTGGAAAACAGGCGAGCATGTGAGTCTGTTCGTGAAGAACAGCGGCTATAGCGGTAAGGGGCCGTTTGCAGGAAAGGAGCCAGGCTCCAACGGACTCACGTTCGATGACCAAGGGCGGCTTGTCCTCTGCCGCCACGGCGATCGGCAAATCGGACGGTTGGAATCGAATGGAACGATCGTTCCACTGGCTGACCGCTATGATGGGCGTCAGATCAACAGTCCGAACGATCTAGTGTTCAAATCGAACGGGGACCTGTACTTTACCGATCCGCCGTTTGGCCTCCCGAACGCCTTCGACGATTCGAGCAAGGCTCCAGTGCAGGGGGTCTATCGCCTGTCCAAGGACGGCACAGTGACCCTGCTCATTCATGACATCAAGGCTCCGAACGGCATTGCCTTTTCCCCGGATGAAAAGACGCTCTATGTCTCCGATGTCGATCCGAATCGGACGGCCTGGCTGGCCTATGACGTGAAGCCGGACGGCACAGTCGAAAACGGCCGCGTCTTCTTCGATGCGACACGCTGGCGAAAAGATCCCTTCTTCGGGCCTGACGGATTCAAGGTCGATCGCCAGGGCAACATCTTTGGCGCACGACCGGGCGGGCTGAGCGTCATCGCACCGGACGGGACACTTCTAGGCACGATTGAGACCGGTCAGCCGACCTCCAACGTTGCGTGGGGAGAGGATGGCCAAACTCTGTTCATCACTGGTAGCTCTTCGGTCTATCGTCTTCGCGTCACGACCGGCGCCGCTCGGTACTAGGCTGGCGCGGCGATATCGTTATCCTGTCGGCTCGCTATCGAGTTTATGCGCCTTGCGGCCGCCGGAGGCCAGAGGATGATCCGGCATCTGGCCCGCGACCATCAGTTTGGCCATGTCTACTGATCGGGCCACGAGTTCTTGAGCGCCTTCGCGCAATTCACGGCTGTTCTGGACTTCGCACACGTTGCGTTCCATGTCTTCCGCACTCCAGCCGCGGGAATGTGCGATGAAGGGAAACTGCGGAAACTGGCAACCGACTTCCGCCCAAAAGGTCATCAACTGCCCGGCCACGCCCTGCACATTGTCTTGCCCACCCATGATGATGAAGGCCGCCACCTTGTTCTTGAGGAGGTGCTTGTTCGCGATGGTCTCCTGGTTTTGAATGCAGTTCATCCGCTCGACCATCTTGAAATAGAGGCTACTGGCAGTGCCCCAACGAATTGGGGTGGAGACCAGAATCACGTCGGCCCAATGGACGATGGCTTCGTACACCCGATCGAGCTGATCCGTCGGATCCATCTGCGTAATCGAGCAAGGCCAGGTACAGGCCTGAGCCGATTTGGAATAAAAACCTTCGCAGGCGCGAAAATTCAGCTCCCGGAGCTTGATGGATTGCGTTTCCAGTTGAAGCGTCGTTCGTGCGTGGTCCAGCGCCACATCGAGCAGCGCATCGGATGCGCTGTAGCGTGGATAGTCCGCCGTCATCGCCGTGGTGGAGATGCCGACCACCCGAATCGGCCCCGCTTGGCGGAGCACAGGGCGGGCCAGTGGATGGGGCTTATGCTGCTGTTTCTTCCGCTTCGTCGCGGAGGATAGATCGATATAGAGCCTCCCGTCCTCAATTTTTGTCGCATAGACCGGCACCTGATCCTGTTCGTACCCTGACTCTCCTTGACCTGTCTCACGGTGAAACTTCCAGTAATGCCAAGGGCAGACGACGTACTCGCCGTCGAGCGTACCCTTGCCCAATGGACCGCCGACGTGGTTACAGACCCCGGAGATCGCTGAAAACTTTCCGTTCGAATAGGAGAGCGCGATGCGCGTCTTCCCGCATTGAACCTCTTGCAGCGGTGACTGCTTCAGTTCTTCAACCGACCCGGCATCTATCCATTGGCTTTCAGGCATCGAAGCGGCTTTTCTCACTTTCTCTTGTGAATCAGAATTTTATTACCGTCGGGATCGCAAATCATGGTGAAGCGGCAGATGGGTGTGTCAGTGATACCCATGGCAAATGGCACGCCTTTGGATTTGAGCTGCGCGATCTCGGCGTCGAGGTCGTTCACCTCAAACGACACACAGGTTCCGTCCGGCGAGGGCTTCCAAGCGTCGCCGAAACAGCCGAGGCCGAATGTGCCGTTGCCGATATCGTATTCCACCCACATGCCGCCGTCGGCTTCCATGGTGGGTTTGAGTCCCAGCACCCCTTCATAAAAGGCGCGGGCGCGTCTCATATCTGTGACCGGCGTACCGGTACAAGCGATTTCGGTGATGTGCATCGATGGCCTCCCTATCCCACTCTATCTCCCTTATTTATGGCACGCCACACGCCGCAAAACGGAGCCGGACCCTGTGTTCTTATCCCGTAGCGCTTTAAAAAAGACTGCTGCCCATTGTTTCTGGTTTCGAGATAGGGGTGTGTCTAATAGCGTGCTCGGAAATTGTGTAGGAATTCTGTCAACTGATCGAAAGATTGATGCCCCAATGGGATCAATGGTGGGTTTCTGCTCCAAGCATAAGTTAGCGGGGTATTTGGATCTGTTTTGCAGGCAGCAGAAAAAAGACATCGCATTTGCATCTTTGACTGTTTGGATTTTGGCCACGTCCCAATATCTGCGCACCGACTATATTCCTCGACACATGGTTTTAGTTGAGGCCACGCTTCAAGCGCAGCTGGTAGGCACAGCGTTTCTAGACACCCAATTTGATCAGTCCAGGGTAGCATGACAGTGACGAGATCAGGATGGTCAGTTGTCTGTGCCACACTGAGAGGCTGAGTCGGTTCTAAAAACCCCCCTGCGGCAGTGATGTGAGCTTTAATTTCATTAAACGAAGTAACAGGATCTTCATCGTTGTCCGATACGAGTACTACCGCCCGAATGTTCTTAAAATCAGGTCGTACCCGGAGACCGCTAAGAACTTCACCGAATCCTCCCCGTCCTCCGCTGCTTTGGTCGGGGGGCTGAGGAAATCCTACCTGGTACCCTGAGATATTACGGTTCTGGAGAAGATGGCGAAGGAATGCTTCCTCGTGAGCTCCTTCGCCGATGATTAGGCACGGGCCATCAATGCGGGCTGGCAGCAAGGAGCTCTCCTACCTTAGTTCAAACTCCTGCTGAATGGCATTTCCGAGATCCTTTCCTCTGTACACTAAAACGTTACATTGATCGTCATCTCGATTTGCTCGCAACAATCTAAACTCTTCCTCATCTTGCTTAATCAAAGGCAGAATTGCTTTCAAACATTCAGAGCTGTGGGTTGAGGCAAAGATCTGGACGTCATATTGTCTGGCCAATGCAAAAAGAGATGACCAAATGGTTGTTAATCGGTCGTAATAAAATCCGTTTTCGATCTCATCGACATAAATTACGCCACCTGGATTACTCGCAATTGCGAGAAGAAGGCTGACAAACTTATTGATTCCTCCTGAGACGAGAGTCAGGGGAACCTTTCGAAGGTGAGCGGTTCCCGCAATGCTTGCGTATACCATTGGTGTGCCTGAATCTATCTCGACGGATAGTCCCTGGATATACGGAAACTCTCTGTTGAGGGCCTTGACTAGTTCCCCTTCCTTACCTTGCTTGCTTAGTTCCGAGTAATTCGTAGCGTTTTCCTCAGCATTCGGGCTGACAAACGAAGCGAAGAAGGCTCCTGGGAGAGCATCCACGAACTGCCCTACGTTCAAGCCACGGGGTGTGATCGTGGGTTTCACCTCAAAAAATTTTCCGCCACTTGTGGTCCATTGCATTTTTATAGGTGTAATGCCAGGAAGGTCTTCGCCCTTGTCCATTATCGGAATTGTGAGAGATTCTTCCTCGTCATATGAAATCTTTAGAACGCGATCAGCACCCTGAGTTCCACTAGTCCGAATGCTAATACCTTGCTTGGGGTTAAATGCGTAAAAGAGATCGTTCCACAATGACTCATAGAACTTCTTTGTATATGTGATTTTTATAACATCGCCAGAACCTCGCAACCCTCTCAGGCGTAGGATTACTTCCGCGGAGCCACCTGCAACTAAGAATAGAGCCTCCAAGAATGCGGTCTTGCCGCTAGCATTTCTGCCAACGAGCAGATTGATTCTCCCAAGTTGCGAAAGATTCAGGCTCTTAAAACATCTGAAGTTTTTAACTTCAATTGATCTAATCATCGGCAGCCATTCTTGGGTGTACCGCAGTTTTCAATGCAACTAGCGGCTCATGATACGGTAACCAGGCGTATTTGTCACCTTGCTCATTGCTCTGAGGAGCAAGGCTTTGATCTCTGTTAGGCTGGGAAACATTC
>NEWP02000036.1:0-11282 GCA_002869895.2 Nitrospira sp. CG24E
GTACGCCTCGCCTCTTCGCTCGCTGCGGCCTTGCCGAACGGCCTTTTTAAGCATCCTGCGAAGTATTTTTCTGTTGTGCCGTTCGACGGATTTCGTCGCAAGCACACCTACGAATCGTCGAAACGCTAGCCTGGCACGAGATACAGTATATTTTCCGCGCCGTGAACCAGGAAGCCCAACAATGAAACTCACACCGACTATCGGCTCCGCTGTGATCGATCGCCTTCACCAGTTGGGGGTCCGCCATATTTTTGGAATCCCCGGCGACTACGTCCTCAGCCTCTACCAACTGATCGAAGCCTCACCGATTCAACACATCGGGACTACACGAGAAGATTGTGCGGGGTTTGCGGCGGATGCCTATGCGCGCATCAACGGTATCGGCGCCGCCTGTGTGACCTACTGCGTCGGTGGACTCAATACCGTCAACGCGATCGCCTGCGCCTATGCCGAGCGGTCTCCGGTGGTGCTGCTCACCGGATCGCCGGGACTTTCAGAGCGGGTTCGCACGCCCTACCTCCACCACATGGTACGGGACTTTTCCACACAGCGAGAGGTCTTCGAGAAGATCACAGTGGCTGCGATCTCGCTGGACGATCCTTCAACCGCCGAACGAGAAATGGATCGAGCCTTTGCGGCGCTGTTACGCTATCGTCGCCCTATCTACATCGAAATCCCGCGCGATCTCGTGCATACACCGCTCACACACTCGTTAGGACCCCTCTGTCTCGACGATGACGCGAGCGATAGCGCCGCGCTGAACGAAGCCGTCGACGAGGTCCGCGCCATGTTGGCCTCAGCCAGCCGCCCTGCGATTCTAGCCGGTGCAGAGATCGCACGATTCGGTTTGCAAGACGATCTGACTCGCCTGGTCGAGGGACTCAACGTTCCTATCGCTTCAACCTTGCTCGGCAAATCGGTTATTCGCGAAGACCACCCGCTCTACATCGGAGTGTATGGCGGCCTCATCGCGCGTGACGAGGTCCAACAGTTCATCAATGAATCGGACTGTCTGCTCATCCTGGGATCCATCTTATCCGATGTCGAAGATCTCAATGCCGACTCGCCGCTGTTGTCAGAAGGCCGCGCGATTCACGCGACAGCCGATCGGGTGGCCATCAAACACCATCGCTACGATGCAATCCGGTTTCAAGACTTTGTCAAGGCACTGGTGACCACCCGCCTCCCTTCATTTCCTTCCCGCCCCCTGCCTGCCTCACTCCCTCTGCCAGAAGACACCACCCCGCCGGATTCTCCCGTGACCTTGAATGGACTCTTTCGCCATCTCGATAGTCTGTTGGATGAACGCACGATCGTGATCGCCGATGTCGGAGAATCGCTCTTTGCAGCGGCCGACCTCCATGTCCACCGGCGATGCGAGTTCCTTTCTCCAGCCTATTACACTTCGATGGGGTTTGCCGTCCCGGCCGCCGTGGGCGCCTCGTTTGCCGACCCCACGCTTCGACCGATCGTGCTGGTTGGCGATGGCGCCTTTCAAATGACAGGATCGGAACTCTCGACCGCCGTACGATACGGCCAGACGCCGATTGTGATCGTGCTGAATAATCGAGGTTATTCCACCGAACGAGAAATTCTGGAAGGCCCTTTTAACGATGTCCACGAATGGCACTATGAGCGAATCTGCGACCTGATTGGTGGAGGAGTCGGCATGACGATTGCCACCCAAGGAGAGTTCGAGCGAGGACTTGCAACAGCCCTAGCTGACTCCAACCACCTGCATGTGATGAATGTGCTGCTGAGCCCAAAGGATCGCTCGGCTGGGATGATCAGGCTCGCCCACCGCCTCTCAAAACGAGTCTCGACCGACCGTCCGTAGTTGACTGGTTTGGTTGGTTGATTTGGTTCATCCGGTTTGTTTCGTTCAGCCAAACAAACAAGATAATCCAGGCAAACCAAATCAACCCTCTTGGAAGTGAAGGGTTTTCCCACCACCCTCTTCACCTAACACCTGCTTCGCTCTCCGAACATCCAATGCTTAAGCCATTTCATAGTGGCACGTCACCTGCACAGGATAGTGCAATATACTGAGGCCACGCCATAACGGCGTATGAGGTCCATCTGGTCGGAGCCCACTCCTGATTCTGGATGTGCCATGCGAAACCCCGCAGGCGAGTCGCCCCTCCGGAGGCCCGATGTCCGACTTCTATCAAAACGGTGTCGTCACAGTACTGCACCGCCTTGGGCAGCCAAATGTCGACCAGCTCGAGGGTGAGTTGATGCGTTATGGGCGTGTGAACCCTATCGCCTTGGTCCTCCCTTCTCTCTATGCAGAATTGGGACGCCCGGCATTGAAGGCCATCGTAAGCACTCTCAAGGATGTGTCGTACCTCACCGAAATCGTCATCTCGTTGGATCGCGCATCCGCTCTGGAGTTTCGCCTGGCGAAACAATTCTTCTCCGTCCTTCCTCAACGGGTACGTCTCATCTGGAATGACGGCGCACGGATCCAAAACATCCTCAAACTGCTCGTCGACCATAATCTCGACATCGGGCTGCAGGGCAAGGGGCGCGGCTGTTGGACGGCGTTCGGATACGTCTTGGCCAGAAACCATAGCCAGGTCATTGCGCTTCACGACTGCGACATCACCAGCTACAATCGGGAGTATCTCGCGCGCCTCTGTTACCCCATTGCGAACCCGAATCTCGGCTATGAATTCTGCAAGGGCTACTACAGCCGCGTCACCGACCGCCTCCACGGACGGGTCACACGCCTGTTCATCACCCCCATGATCCGAAGCCTCCAACAACTTGTCGGACCTCACGCACTCCTGACATTTCTCGACAGCTTTCGTTACCCCCTGGCAGGCGAGTTCGCCATGGTGCGGGACCTGGCCTGGACCAACCGAATTCCTGGCGATTGGGGCCTCGAAATCGGCGTCCTTGCGGAAGTCTATCGGAATTGCGCTCTGCGGCGCATTTGTCAGGCCGATATCGCCGATGCTTATGACCACAAACACCAAGCGCTTTCGGATCACAACCCCGACGATGGCCTGCTCAAGATGTGCGTCGATATCACAAAATCGCTCTTCAGAAACCTGGCAAGCGAGGGCGTCGTCTTATCCGATGGAGTCCTCAAGACCTTACGGGCGACGTATTTACAAGCCGCTCAAGAGGCGATCAGCCGCTACGAAAACGACGCGGCCATCAACAGTCTCACATTCGACCGGCACCAAGAACGGACGGCGGTCGAAGTCTTCTTAAAAGGCATGAAGCTGGCCACCGACGGGTTCCTCGACGATCCGCTTGGCGTCCCCATGATATCCAACTGGAGTCGAGTCACCCACGCCGTACCGGATATCTTCGATCGCTTGGTCGACGCTGTCGAAGCGGATCACGTCTGGGATCCCACATCTGAACCAGCCGCCGTTCCATCATGAGCACCAGCCTCACTCCACTCACTGCGCAAACTGAGGCACGGCTTCAGGAAATCGGTTCGGCAGACATTCTTGTCGGAATCCCGAGCTACAACAATAGGGATACCGTCGAGCATGTCGTTCGGGCCGTGAGTGTCGGCCTGGCGAAATACTTTCCTGAGCATCGGGCCGTCCTGGTCAACTCCGATGGCGGCTCATCGGATGGAACACCCGCTCTTGTCGCCCGCACCGCCGTTGACTTCCAACGCCTTTTCATCGGCGATCAACAAAGCGTCCTTCATCGAATCGTGACCCCCTATCATGGCATTCCCGGAAAAGGCAGCGCGTTCCGAACCATCTTCGAGATTGCCAGGCGACTGCAAGTCAGAGCCTGTGCCGTCGTCGACGCAGACCTCCGTAGCATTTCACCGGAATGGGTCGAATTATTGCTCCGCCCGATCTTGGAAGAGGGATACGACTATGTCGCACCCTATTATCTCCGCCACAAATATGACGGCACGATCACGAACAGCCTTGCCTATCCACTCACCAGAGCCCTGTATGGGCAGCGTATCCGGCAGCCCATCGGTGGAGAGTTCGGTTTTTCCGGCGCACTGGCAACCCACTATCTCGATCAACATGTCTGGGAATCGGAAGTGGCGCGTTTCGGCATCGATATCTGGATGACAACGGAAGCCATCGCCAGCGGCGCGAGGGTCTGCCAGAGTTTCCTCGGCGCAAAAATTCATAATCCAAAGGACCCTGCCTCCGACCTATCCGCCATGTTGACGCAAGTCATGGGAGCGCTCTTTGCTTCAATGGAACAGCACGAATCTGTCTGGTCACGGCAACAGGAGTCCCAGCCGGTTCCGCTTTTTGGATTTCCCTACGAAGTCGGGATCGAACCGGTCCATGTCAATGTAGCCCAGATGGTGTCGTACTATCGTCAGGGGCTTGCCGATCTGGAACCTATCTGGCTGCAGATTCTAGCCGACGATACATTCGATCATCTGCGCAACCTTCAGGGGACAGCTGTCGGCGACTGCCGCATACCGGATGAGCTGTGGGTCCGGGTCATCTACGATGCGGCTGCCACATATCGCAAGCGACTCATGCCGCGCGAGCATCTCCTAAAAGCCTTAACCCCCCTCTACTTAGGTCGGACCGCTTCGTTCGTCCAGGCTACCCAAGGCCTGACATCCACAGAAGCGGAAGAGAAGGTCGAAGCCCTGTGCCAGACGTTCGAACGTATGAAACCCTATTTGTTTGAACACTGGAACCCGCAGGCGCTGCAATCGGT
Organism: Nitrospira sp. CG24E; assembly: GCA_002869895.2. Lineage (GTDB taxonomy): Bacteria > Nitrospirota > Nitrospiria > Nitrospirales > Nitrospiraceae > Palsa-1315. The sequence continues at coordinate 4,675 of NEWP02000036.1, forward strand.
AAGACCTGTGTTACTGCGTCATACGGCGGCGACGACCACCGCCGCAGGAGGTGTTCATGAATGACTTTATCAGTCAGGCGCTTCTGAAGCCGTTGGAACTCCTCGGACACCAGGTGTTGGTGGTGCTCCCCAATATGCTCGCCATGGGGATTATCCTGCTCGGCGGCTGCTTCACCGCATGGGCATTGGGGTTTTTTATTGAGCGGCTGCTTCGCGTGATCGGATTCGACCATCTCTGCGACCGGCTGGGGATCAATGCGGCGCTCTTGCGCGGAGGGGTCAAGACCGACCCCTCTCGCCTCGTCGGTCGCAGCCTCTACTGGACGGTGATTGTGCTCGCCTCAATCGCGGCATTAGGAGCCCTGAATCTGGCGCCGATCAACCAGTTTGCCCAGTCATTGTTGGCCTATGTGCCCCATCTGGTTACGGCAGCGGTCATTCTACTGGCCGGATACTTTCTCTCAAATTTTATATCCAGAGCCGTCCTGATTGCCGCTGTCAACGCGGGATTACCTCCTGCCAGACTCATTGCAGCCTGCTCCCGTTGGGGGCTCCAAATCCTTGCCGGAGCCATGGCCATGGAGCAACTCGGGATTGCTCAGCATATCGTGGTGGTGGGGTTCGGCATCACCTTGGGGGGAGTCGTGTTGGCCGGAGCGATTGCCTTCGGACTCGGTGCAACCGATCTCGCGAAACAGTTCCTGGAACGACGCCTGGCGCCCCGGTCAAAATCCAGCACAGCCGATGACTTGCATCACTGGTAACGGCGCACACCCATGCCAAAAATGATCGTCTATACAGACTTGGACGGCTCGCTCCTGGACAGCACGACCTATTCATATGCAGCGGCCACACGAGCCCTTACCGCGCTCCGCGAGCAGGATATTCCGCTTGTCTTAGTGTCGAGTAAAACACGCGCTGAAATGGAGCCGCTTCGAGAACGCCTCGCCCATCGAGACCCTTTCATTGTCGAAAACGGAGGCGCCGTGTTCGTTCCTCATGGCCTCTTCGACTTTCCCTTGGAACGTATGCGAACCAGAGCTTCCTACCAGGTCATCGAACTAGGCCTTCCCTACCACATGCTGAGAGAGGTTCTGAAACAAATCGAAGATGCGGTTGAAACACCGTTACACGGCTTCGGCGATCTATCCGTAGAGGCCATCATGCAGGTCACCGGTCTCCCACATGCCGACGCCGTCTTGGCCAAGCAACGGGAATACGACGAACCCTATCTCCTGCAGGGTCCTCCGGCGCTCATCGAAGAAGTCTGTCGGCAAATCGTCACTCGCGGCCTGCGCTGGACCAAGGGCGGACGATTATTTCATCTACTCGGAGAAAATGATAAGGGAGAAGCTGCTTCCGTACTCTTACGCTGCTATCTGCGCCAACAACGCATGAGCGGTCAAACGGAACGGATCGAGACCGTCGGTATCGGGGACAGCATCAACGATGCCCCCCTGCTCGCCATGGTGGATTACCCGATCCTCGTCCAGAAACCGGACGGATCCTATGACCCGGATATCCAGCTGGCTGGACTGATTTATGCCCAAGGAGTTGGACCAGTTGGATGGAATGAAGCGGTCCTGAAACTATTGGCACAGGTCTCCTGAGGGACAGGCTCCGTCGTCCCCGGCGGTGCCTGTCCCGGTTCGGAGGGGGACAGGCACCACGCGCAGACGCGAAGAAGGGTGCCAGTCCCCTTTCGTCAATCTTCTTCCGGGTTAATCGTGTGGAGCCCCACAGAATGACAGGCCGTCAGCAATTGCGTATCGGCGCTGACGACGGTCAGCCGCAGGGGTTTGAGTTCTAGTGCCAGCGCCAAATGCGACACTTGCGGCGATCGCAGCCCAGGATACTCCAGCGCTAGCTCTTTCATCGCTAAGGAGGTTTGCATCGTCGGAGCAATGAACTGGTACAGTCCCTCCTGCGACTCCCTCTCGAACTTATGAATCACGGAGTAGCAATCGTCACGGGTAATCTCTCCATGGTGCGCTCGATTGGCGAATGCCGTATAAAAATCGGTCACGGACCAGGTCGGCACAATTGCCACTTTACTCCGCTTCACCATAAGCCTGTTGATGATGCGTGTACCGCGTTCCATACTGTATCGTTTGACCAGCGCGGTTGAATCGAAATAGTAGTATGGCATGCGATCACACCCTTCCCTTCAGAATAATGGCGGCCAGGGGGCCCGACATCTTTGAGAGACGATCCTGGAGTTCATCCAGTTGCAGCTCGTCATATCCTTCCTTACGAAACTTATCGGCTAAGTTTCCCTGATTGAACGATGCCGTATCGTTCTTGAGCCGGTCACTCAATCGACGTTTCGCCAGACGACTGGGAACCCGTTGTTTCGTGACCGTCAACCCACGGCCACGGCTGCGTGGCGCACGAGCGGTTGCTCGTCCTGCTTCCGACTTCGAATTAGCCATATCCTTCCTCTCTCTCAGTTAATGGGATGCAGTGGCCGGCTTCGTAACCGGCCCGTCCCGTGGACAGCCGGCAGGCCGATTCGCCTGTACCGGCAGTTCTGTCTCTCCAAATACATGTGCCGCAATCGCCTTCGCGACCTCGGCTGTCAACTCTTGTTGCATCACACGCACAACCTTCGCCGTCGCCTCACGCTCCGATAAATGACCTTCCTTTCCACCCTTTGACAAGGCGCCGACCACCCGCTGGCTGGTCAAGTCCACAACTTCGAAATCGCTGCACCATCGCACGAACTTGAACTGAGGATCCTGCACGTCGATCGGCCACACCCGGACCATACCACGCACGAGCAACTCCGGGGATGGTCCGCTGAAATCGCCGCTGGTCGAACGATCCCCTGCCCACGGACGGTTCGTGACTTGTAACCCCTCCTTCAGCAACCCCTCTACCAACGCACGTTGCGCCGGCTCAACCTGATCGCCGGTGACCGCAACAGCCAGAACAAGATTCGTAGCAAGGAACTGTTCAAGTTCACGCGTGAGGTCGCTCACACGGTAGGCCGCCCCCGTACCCTGTCCACTGGGTCGTATCACTCGAAGATCTGCATTGTAGGTCTCCCGCAGCACCAGATTTCTGGCAGCCCGTTTCAATGCTCTGACTTTGGCCAGCTTATCGGAATTCCGCTGGGCCTCCTCGACATCGTCGCCGATCGACCGATCCAGCCCAGAAATCCGCTCCATAAACGCTGTCTCTGCCTGAGGCCGATGCATGCCGGCCAAGGCATACTGAAGTCCTTTGTCCACATCCACCCATCGATCGACTATCCGGACATTTTCCAATACTTTCTCAGTCGACACACGGGTCAGATTGTCGAGCGTTAAGCGCCGCTCCTCGCTGCTGTGCCCCCGCTGCTCGATCAGGAGATACGATTCCCAGTCCTTTACCTGCGCACTCACCTCGGCTTTGAAAATACGGGCCACCGCTGCATAGGCGCGATCCTCGGCTGCCGCGCGACTCTCCGCCTGTCCTACGCCGAGCAGGTATTGATTGGACGGATAGGCGCCACTCACCCCATGGATCCAATCCGGTTTCGATTGTCCTCCAAACCATGAACAGCCGGACAATGCAACCAACGCGATTAGCGCCACTCCGACGCGGTTCACCAACCGTAATTCATGTCTCATGGCATGACCCGTTGAATGAGCAGAGCGGTGTCGCCTGCTTCGAGAGAAAGGGTCTTCATGGCTTCCGGTAGCAGAAAGCCTTGAGACTCTCCGGCTAACCGGTTCTGAACCTGATATTGCCCCGGTGGAACCCAAGACCGTGCAAGATGGATTTCATCGGGTAATGTCTGCCAACTCCGCTTGTCGGCTTCCTCCGATGCCACAGCCAGTCCCTTTGCCAACAACCCGACCAGAAGACCGACCCAGGGCGCCGCATCTTTGCCTGCTGCTTGCTGAGCCCCCCTCATCGCCCCCTCGGCCAACGCAAACTTCGTGGCGGCACGGGCGACTGCCTTGACCGTGATTCCTGCTATCCGTTCCGATAGCGCTTTATCTGCCAGGGCCGTCACGTTATGCACCAATTCCGTGTTCACTGTCACCGGTATGCCCTTGTCAGGGATGAGGCTCACCCTATCGACGAGTACGCTGGTCTTCTGCGGGATGAGCTGCGGCAAGGCCACACGAACGACTCGTCCGTTCAGCCCATACAAGACCGTATCCACACCTCGATTGGAATTCCGATTCGACGATGAAAACCCCCGGTTGAGCAGCACCAACTGGAGTGCATCCAGACTGATCGGAAGGTCAAGAAACCGATCCTCCCTGCGTGGTGCGCGGCCATTATAACTGATCACGACAACTTGAGCGAGTTGTTGTAACGACTGACTACTCTCCCACTTCGTACCAGGAAATAGAGATCGATACTCGGATAATTCTTGAGTGAAATGCAATGCATCGGCCGTACGCAGCAGATCGATCCGCAGCTGAGATGGAACGGAGGTCTGTGCCCAGGCGCGGCTGGATTCAAACGTCTCATAGGCCTTCCGATAGGCAATGAACGCATTGTTGACGTCGCCGGTGCTCTCATAGAGGATCCCGCTCAAATAGCGCGCAAAGCCGTCGTCCCGATAGGCGTTTTTTTCTTTGGTCCGATCCGACAAGACATTGAGCCGGTGGTCGATACGTCTGGCTTCAACCAGCGCATCTTGCCACTGACCTAATAAGACATAATTGAGCGCCTTCAGCACATTGATCAGCACCTGTTCATAGGGATCGCCTTCATAGGGTAATGCCGTGTCGTTCGTCATGAACGCGAGGGTTTCCGTTCGAATCTTTCGCGTATACAGTCGGTCCAGTTCCTCCTCAGCCTGTTCCAATACGGCATTGCTCTGCTGATAATTGCCGGCAAGTTGAAGGGTCATTCCTCGATCCATCCCATAGAGCAAGCGGCTTTTTTCGCCATACTCCTTTTCAGCAGCCTGGACGATGGCATCGGCGCCCTTCGGGTCGTGGGCGCGTAGGTTTGCGTCGATGAGGAGATAGCGGTTGACCGAGGGGCCGCACCCGGCCAGCAGCAGGATTGCCAGTATGGCAGAGAGAGAGTGGGTAGAAATGAAAAAGCCCCACCGTGCCGGAACAGAGGCGGTGGGGCATGGGGCGACGAGGCTCACCGAAAGTTGCGGAGCCTAAAAGATGGACCGTTTCTTTTCGACGACTTTCTTAATCTTCTTCTGACCGTACCAGACCTTGGCATTACTCTCCAAATCCACCATCTGCAGATCGACCTGATAGAACACCGCCTTCGTCCCATCCGCCTCATCGAGAATCGTGGCAATAGTGCCTTTCATCATATAGTCGGCTCCGATCTCTTTGCCAGGCGCTTTCTGCGTATCTTCTCGCGCATACATCGCTTGCTCCTTGCGTTCGGTGCGAAGCTCCTCGCGATCTCCTTTTCCCGCCACAAACGTCACTTTTTGCGAGTTCGTGAGCTCCCGCTCCAGATCGCTCACAAACGTGCCCACATTGATATGTTCATGGCTGCTATTCAAAATGGTCCCGACGACGACGACCGGTTGGCGATGTTTCGAACCGGAGAAGTTATTGAGCCATGGAAACTGCAGCGCCTCTTTGACCATCGACTCCGCGACAAGTCTGGAATCGGTGTCGTTCCAACGACCGCTCAGATCGGTGACCACTTCGGAGTCGACCCTCGTAATTCTGGTCTCCTGCGCACAGCCAGCCAGCAACAGGACAGCCAACGCAGCGAACCCAATTCGTCTTCGATCCATCATAATCACACGATACCTCCTCGCACATGCAGCCATTGGCGGTCGAACAGGAAATTTTACCGAGGCGCCCGTTTGTCTTCTTCCTTTTCAAGTCGCTCAAAGAGCTTATCGGCATTCTTTCTGACGTAATCGCGAACCTGCGCGTTCAATTCCTTCGCCTGTTCAAGATTATTCTTCATCTCTTCGAAATTCAGTTTGGCCAGCACATAGTAGGTATTCGTTTTCTCATCCTTGTAACGATCGATCGGCTTCACCCCGCTCAGGGTCGTGGTTGTCACCGTCTTAATGGCCCGCTCGACATTCTGTTCTTCCGAGTTTTTCGTAAAGTCGCCGGCCGTTGTGGAGGCAGCATAGTCGCGCATCAGGTAGCCCGTATAGGTTTCAAACGTCTTGGCGATTTCAGCTCTCGCCCGATTTTCAGCCGTATCCCATGCCAGCGGCTCATTTCGAACACCAGCCACGGCCCCGACACCATATAATCCTTTACTGTCTTTCTCGTTGAACACCCCTGACCCCTGTTTTACCCAGTTCGGAGGACCGCCGCAGGCAGCAAGTCCGATCATCAGGGCGATAGCCACTCCTCCCCCGACCAGCCTCGACCTGAACCCCAGTACGCTATTCATGTGCATGCCTCCTTGGTAATGATCAGGACGGTGAATTGCTGCTGTAATAACGGAAGATCCCTGCAAGCATGTTCAAAAATTTGGACAAAATCATGCTAACATGCACCCCCAATCCAGTCAACGAAACAGCCGGCGACTTGCCCGGCTTATTGTTTCGCATCTGTGGCGTAACAGACAGATATTTCCGCAGGATGCTCAAACAGCCCGATCAGCAAGACCCAGCGGATCTCAACCTTAACCTACACCCTAACCTTCACGAAAGG
>NEWP02000036.1:11382-20389 GCA_002869895.2 Nitrospira sp. CG24E
AGGCGTACGCTTCAGTACGTTGAGCCTCGGAGCGACGCGAGAACGCCACTGGCTGACTTTTTCAGCATCCTGTTAGAGCCGATGCTGCACTGCCAACAACCTATTGATATAGCTTCTGCCGATACCGGGAAGGGAATCCATGAGCTCCACACCGAACCAGTCTACTTCGCGCCAATTTAAGAAGCTCCTCCAGTCAGAGCAGCTGGAATTTATTTGCGAGGCCCACAACGGTCTCAGCGCAAAAATCGTTCAAGAAGCCGGCTTTCCCGGCATCTGGGCCAGCGGCCTTTCCATCTCAGCCCAATTCGGCGTCCGGGACAACAACGAAGCCAGCTGGACCCAAGTCCTGGATAACCTGGAATTCATGTCCGATGCCGTCACGATCCCGATCCTCCTCGATGGCGACACGGGATACGGCAACTTCAACAACATGCAGCGGCTGGTCCGTAAACTCGAACAGCGTCACATTGCCGCAGTCTGCATTGAAGACAAACTGTTCCCCAAGACCAATAGTTTTATCAAGGGGAACGCCCAACCGATGGCGGACATGCAGGAGTTCTGCGGCAAGATCAAGGCGGGCAAAGACGCTCAGACCGATCCGGACTTTTCCATCATTGCCAGGGTGGAAGCCTTCATCTGCGGCTGGGGGCTGGCGGAAGCTCTACGACGAGCCGAAGCCTACCGTCAGGCCGGCGCAGACGGCATCCTCATTCACAGCGCTCTATCGGTGCCGGACGAGATCCTTTCGTTCAAACAGGAATGGGGCAATCGCTGCCCCGTTGTGATCGTGCCGACTAAATATTATGCCACGCCCACCGATGTGTTCCGGCAGCATGGCTTCTCCATTGTGATCTGGGCCAATCACATGCTCCGGACTGCAGTAGCAGCCATGCAGAAAACCGCGCGGACCCTCAAGGAGGATGAACACCTGCTCTCCATTGAAGACAAAGTCGCCCCGGTATCTGAAATCTTCCGTCTACAAAATGCCGCAGAGCTTCAAGACGCCGAAGACCGGTATCTTCCCAGAGGGGCCGAGGACACCTGCGCCATCGTGCTGGCCGCCTCCCGCGGAAAAGAATTGGGAGAACTCACCGAACAGCAGCCCAAAACCATGGTCAGCATCCAGGGCACCCCGATCCTTTCCCACATTGTCGATGCCTACAATGCCGTGGGCATTAAGGATATTGTGGTGGTCCGTGGGTATAAAAAAGAAACCGTCAATCTGCCCAACCTGACCTATGTCGATAACGACGACTTTGCAGAAACCGGCGAACTGCATTCCCTGCTCAAGGCCCTGCAGTCCAGAAAAGGCCCTGCGCAGAGCACGATCGTGTCTTACGGCGACGTGCTGTTCAATAAATATATTCCCCAAACCCTCTGCCAGGAGATAGATGACTGTGCGATTTTCGTCGATAGCAACTGGCAGGAACAGACCAGCTATGCCCGCCTCGGTGGATTCACCGAATGCACCATTCCCAATACGAGAAAGGCCTTTAACGCCAAGATCTATCTCAAGCAATTGGGGAACAAGATCCCCAAAGAGTCCATCCACGGAGTCTGGATGGGGTTCCTCAAAGTCTCACCCGGCGCCGCAAGCCATATCACCGGCATCATTATCGAGCTGCTGGCCAAGCCGGACAACCGCAAGGCCGGTATCCCTCAGCTGCTCCAAGAACTACTAAAGAGGAAATATCCTGTGCGAGTGCTCTATACGGCAGGACATTGGCTCGACATCAACAGCCTCGATGACGTCGTCCAGGCAGGGAGTTTTTAGTCTGTCTGGTTCATCTGGTCTATTCGGTCTGTCTGGTTGGGTGGTTCGTGAATTGTGCGCGACAGACGAGACTGGACCGATCCTAGCTTTCGATCGTCTTACTTTTCTTGCGCTTTTCGCCCTTTCTGCTTATCTGGCCCATCTCGCGTCTCCCGCGTGTCTCGCTTTTCTCGCTTATCCCACTCGTCCCGCTTTTCTCGCATGTCGCGCGAGTCACGCGCAAGGAACGATTACGGGATCACTTTGACCTCGATCGGCGTGATCGTCGAGGCGGCGACTCGCATCGTAAAGTACCCTCCATTGGTATTCCCGCCCCAGCACTTCACCATGTTCTTCTCTTCAAGCGAACAGCTGTGCATCAGCCCAACTGCGAGAGCACTGACGGATCGTAATCCTCTGACCTCATCAGGGGCAGAAATACCCTGTTCCTGAATCGGGCGGGATGGATCATCCTGAGTGGTATAGCCAAGTTGCCCTACTTGGTTGAATCCCCAGCAATTGACCAGCCCCTGTCGTAACAATGTGCAGGCATGAAGAGACCCTCCATCAACTTTTATGGCGGAAGTAATACCCGTTGTCTCCACCGGAACGAGGGCCCCCTCACTCGTTCCATTCCCTAGCTGGCCTCTGCGATTGTCCCCCCAGCACTTCACCTTCCCGGTGGCGAGCACCGCGCAGCTAAAACTATTTCCCGTTCCAATCGCTGTCACCGACTGCAAGTCGGCCACATCGACCGGCATAGATGAGTCTGTCTTGGTGCCGTTCCCCAATTCTCCCCACTGGTTACTCCCCCAACAACGCACAGTGCCGGGTTTGAGAAGGGCGCAGGTGTGGCTGAGTCCAGCGCTGAGCGCAATGGCTTCAGTCACCCCCTTGACCGGCACTGGAACGGTAGAATCGACTTGCGCCGCATTTCCTAACTGACCATGGTCATTGCGGCCCCAACAGGAAATCGTACCGGCCTTGCTCAGCGCACAAGCATGGAAAAATCCAGCTGTGACATCTGTTGCAGCATGCAGATCTTTGACCACCACCGGCGTGACAGCAGAAGTAGTCGCCCCGTTGCCTAACTGACCATATTGATTGCCGCCCCAACAACGACCTGTTCCATCGGCCAGACTGGCACAGGAGAAATTCAGCCCTACGGCGACCTGTCGTGCAGTATTGATGTCGGCCACCTGCACCGATCTCCCGAATTCTTGCGTGAGTTTGCCATTTCCAAGCCGGCCATCCCGGTTGTTTCCCCAACAACGGACCGTGCCAGTACTAAGCACAACACAGGAGTGGCCTCCTCCTGCCGAAATGGACAACACAGTCGGAGATGCCTCGCTGTGCGACAGGGAGGGAGCCATCAACACCACAAAACCTGCGATGATCGGAGCAAGGGCAAGTCGACATCTTCTAAACATTCTGTGTTTTCTCAGTCCAACTCAGGCAAAACCATCCCATATCTGGATGCTGCCGCAGGCTAGACGCTGAGAAACGGAGAGTCAACAGAGAATTGCCGAAACGCCGGTCTTTTGAGACACTCTGGCAATACCGTTTCAAAGAATGATCCTCACACTTCAGAGACCATTGCTGCTAGGATAGGCAAATATCGAATTGCCAACAGTGCCGAGAACAGGAAACTTGCGTGAATAGAACGACCGTCATTGCCACATGTATCGTGGTGACTCTGCTAGGAGTCCCTACCCTAGTCCTTCCAGAAGCAAGAGGCGGATCTGGCCTAGGCTACTCGAGCGGACTGTCGGTCGGTCATATGCTCTTCGGAGCGACAAGCAGCTACGCACAGACAACCGAAACCGATGTACCATCTGCCGAAGCCACTCCACCCCCCACCAGATCAGAAGGTTCCGGCTCTGCCGGAATCCTTCTGATCCTCCTGCTCCTGGGAGCCGCCACGATTTTTTATTTCCTGAAAATACAGCGCCCTTCCCTCCCAGATTTCTCCGGGATCGCAGGCCGAGACCCGTCCATCGACAAGCTGCCGAAAAGGCGCTCCTCTGCAGCCAGGCAGCAATTATCGGTCGATAGCGTCACCTCCGCAGACAAGGCAATCTTTCAGCAACTACTGACCGATGTGCAAAAGGCCTGGAGCAAACAGGATCTGAATGAGTTACGACAGTTCGTCACGCCGGAGATGCTGAATTATTTCAGCGCCGCCCTGGCCGACAATACGAGTCAGGACATTCAGAATCATGTGGAGGATGTGGTGCTACTCCGTGCAGAGGTCCTAGAGGTCTGGACCGAACAAGGAACAGTCTATGTGACAGCAGGGCTACGCTGGAGTGCCCGCGACTATAACCTCTCTCTCACGAAGCGGCCTGGAGAACGAGGCTACATCGTCGAAGGCAACGAGAAGACCGCGACCGAATCAGGCGAAGCCTGGACCTTCGTTCAATCCCTGGATGGCAAGTGGCTGCTCTCCGCCATTCAACAATAAAAACAGAGGAACAGCCAGGTGGTAATGTTCATTGGTCCTTAGCGGCGCTTGACGCGAGGAAATACCATGGTGCCGGGGAAATGTTTCTGCCCCCATACGACTAACGTCTCCAATACTGGTTCCAGCCCCTTCCCCTTCTTTGTCAAAACATATTCATAGCGTATAGGGCTCTGCTGATAGGCCCGTTTGGCAACAAGACCGGACGTCTCCAATTGTTTCAGCCTATCCGCAAGGATGTTTGAAGCGATATTTTCCGGAGACGAAATAAATTCCTGATACCGTCTTTTCCCCAACACCAGATCGCGAATCACGAGCAGCGTCCATCTATCTCCAAGAATGTCCAGCGCATTGGTAATCGGACAGCATGATCGCTTAAAGGTCATTGCATCACCCCTTGCTCCAACCGCCCGGCATTATACACCTGCCCGGGAGGTATAGGGATGGGGAAGGACGAGATATGGGAGGTGAGTAGCTTGCATACTGCAAGTGACAATGCTAGCATCGGGCATGACTTTGGGCAACGGCAACGAACATGTGCAATGACTCATTCGACATGAAAGAAGGGCAGCTGTTCCCAATGACTGCACCTAATAATTCCCAACAATAGGAGGGACGAGCGATGCCATTATGGAAAGTGTATCATCCAGTCGGAGCCTTCACGACCGAAGACAAAAATGCACTGGCCAAGCGGGTCACAGAGGTCTATGCCAGCATTCCTCTCCCCAAGTTCTATGTCGTGTTCATTTTTGAGGAAGTCGCCAAGGACTCCTGCTTCGTCGGCGGGGAGCTACATAACAAATTTATCCGGTTCAAGGTCGACCAAATTGCGAGGACAGTACCTGGCCCAGTCCTCAGAGAATGGTGGGGCAGGACGCTGGATCAGGTCATCGCGCCCTTCGTGAAGGACCGCGGGTATGATTGGGAGCTTTCCATCGACGAGACACCTGTCGATCTGTGGTCTCTTCAAGGAGAACTGGCCCCACCGTTTGAGTCTGTGGCTGAAAAACGCTGGGTGAAGGAAAATAAGGCGAGTCCCTATACCTTAGCGGAGAAGCTCCCTGTCAATCTCGTCCTCACTCCCGGCATAGCGGACCGTTAGTCCAAACGTAGGCGGAGTCCTGTCCAAGAGAGATGACGTCCAACATGGTAACGTCATCTCTCTTGGACACATTTCTAAAAACCAGACACCTATCCTCTTTCCCACCAATGCCCTTACACCCATCTTGCAAGATACCGTGAAGTAAGACATCCTTGTTTCACTGATGAGGTGATCATGCTCGTGAAAAAACATCGAAGAATCAAGTGACCTTGCCGATGAAGGTGTTACGGGAGATTCCCGAGACCGACTATTTCGACATCACAACCAGGGGCGGAGTGCTCATCCTCAGGCCCGTTACCGTTTCAGAGCCAGGTTCTCGGCTGGCAACCGTCAGACAGAAGATCAAGGATCTCGGGATTGAGCCAAAGGACTTGGATCGCGCCATCACTCGGGGCAGAAAGCACCGAGGCCGACGCCGATGATCTGAATCGTTCTCGACCAAAACGTTATCGTATTTGCCCTCCTCTTCTCCGGACCACCTTCACAACTTGTCTCAGCCTGGCACTACCGCGGTGCGAAACCTCTCATTGCATTTTTTGAACAAAGAGAATATACAGACGACCCATGAACGCCGAGCAGATGGACGAAATCAAACGCCATATCGGCGTCGTGACCGAATCACTTCGGAATGATATCCGCCAGATTGCCGAAGGTCATGCCACCATTCGGCATGAACTTCAGGAACACCGCGATGAGATCCGGGATGAGTTCAAAGAAATGCGGGCGCTTCTGCGGCTCTCATTCTCTCAACTCGATCAGCGCATCCACACCCTCGAAGCGGACGTAACCACACTCAAGACCCGCATGGACCGACTCGAAACCAGCCAGGCCTAGCCGCTTCAGCGAGCCCCCACGAAAAGACGTCGTTCGTAAAGCGTGAAGCGCATCTCGTTATCCGAGCGGGACTCGCGAGACTTGCGAGAAAAGCGGGACTGGTCGGAGGTTTCATCTTCGCGAAATGAGACGGGGAACAACCTCAATCCGATGTGTGGCTGCTCAGGTCAAACTGGTTCCTGACAGCCCTGTCGCCCTCATCCAAATAGTCTGTCAACCAGTTGCTCGCGGCTTATTTCGAAATGTACAGCCACGTCGGTCAAGATTGCCGAGAGCGTCCCGATATGGATGCGCCGCATGTTGGGGAATCGTGAGATTGGGTGGTGAGTCGAAGATGACTGCCGGTTTGGCGAGTGATCGAGTAGCCGAGTTTGCGAAGGGCCTGAGCGAGATCGCTTCCCGACAGATCGCGGGGAAGCCTCATACGGCGATGACTTCCTCCCGCACATGATGGAGGCGGACGACCTTCGGAGCCTTCCCCTCCTCGAAGTGACAACGGACCGCATCACGAACCTTACCGGGCAATTCAGCAAGCGTGTCCGCCTCGGTAAAAATAGACTCCCCAAGCGCACGGGCCAGGAACCCGCCCTCAGGAGCCTCTTCCACCACGAAAATCAATTCACTCATCGTCATCCCTCAACCATGTGTCCACAGCTGCTATGCCACATGGTATTCCGGTCAGCAGGCAATGTCCAGACCTGACGAATTCTCTCATGGCCATCAGCTTATGGCCTAAGCACGTCCAAACAGAATCCCGTTTCCTTGCGTAAAATGCTATCCCCACCTCGCTCCTCAGACACGGAGGGCGGGTCTTCTCTCTCATGAAATGTAAAACGTTTCAGGCTTTTAATGACAGGTGCGGAGGAATAAACGGGGACATCCTGCATTTCTCGGCGCGTGCGAGCCGATTCGATTGCGCCTCTCTCTCATTCTCACGTCGATTCCCTCACTCCGCATAGACCCAGCCGATCTGAAAAAGTAGAATATCCTTCTTTCCCTCCTCGCGGAGCCATCAGTAATCCAGCCAATCTCTATTGGTCGTCCAAACAATGCAGAATGTCCCCATTTTCTTCCGCACATTGTCACTAATAAAGCAATGTTGTGAAGCTAGAAAAATACCTCCAAAGGCAGGTCGGCAACACACCTGCGCTTTTAGCCCGGCTGGATCGTTCCAATTGGTAGGTGAATTGCGCACGGGGGTCTGTAAAAGGGGTCGGGAGTCATTTCTCACTATGATTGGAAGCTTCCGCGTCAAACAATGACTCCCGACCCCTTTTCTTCCTCTTTTCTTCCTCTTGATCTCCTACAGAGCGTGCCAGGAGTCGGCCCGGTTTTAACCTCGACGCTCTTAGCGAGTCTCCCGGAACTCGGCACGTTGACGAATAAGCAGATCGCCGCGCTCGTTGGCGTGGCCCCATTGAATCGCGATAGCGGAACATTCCGAGGGAGACGGACGGTGTGGGGTGGCCGCGCGCAGGTTCGCGCGGTTCTGTATATGGGGGCCATTGTCGCCGCCCGGTTCAATCCAGTGATCCGAGTCTTCTATCAGCGGTTGCAGCACGCCGGGAAAGCGAAGAAAGTGGCACTCACCGCCTGCATGCGCAAGTTGCTGACGATGCTCAATGCGATGCTGAAACATCGGACGCCCTGGCAAGAAGTGCGGGCACACCATGCCTAAATCTCAAGACAGTTGCTGACACCTTTTTCTCCCCCTCGTTTCTGTTTCAGCCACAGCAGCCATCAGTAATTCAGCCTGTCCTCTTTTCCCATCTTCCTGTTCCCTGTACTTTTCTTGGCGAATCTATTTTCAAGCTCTTGTATTATCTGCGCATACAATTCGCGCAACTCGTTATCAGCTTCACGAGCAAGCGCTCCTCGCAGTAGACCCAAAGATTTCTTGGTCCCGTTCAAGCCAAGAGAACTAGCCGCGCCCATTCGCACTCTCTTGTTTTTATCCATCAGTAGACGTTCAAGCTCTTGCACAGTGACACTATCAACTTTTATAAGGTAAAACGATTCGACTGCTGCAGCCCGTACATCCGTATTCACATCGCGAAGTAGTCGCGCAATCGGTTTGATAACCCGAGCGTCAGTAGTTTGTTTCAGGTAGAAAACCGCCGTCTCTCTGACCTTTGGGTCGGAATCGGCCAGCAGATCAATAATTGCAGTTAGAAGCCGGTTATACGCATCTGGGCCACCTCCTTCGGGGCACTTCTTCGCCTGCATAGGCGTGTCATCATCTGTTATGCAGGCCAGCAATTGTTCAATGGCAGCCCTCCTGACATTTACATGTTTGTCCTTGAACGCTGCCAGATAGTCATCCAACTTGCTTGCTGGAAGACCTGCTTGTGGGGAAACGAAGAACAAAAAAAGCAGCACAATTCCGAATGCTCTAATTGAGCTAATACTTGATGAAGGTGTTTGTTTCATTTTGGAGGAAGAAAAAGGTGTCAGCAACCATTGTTCGCCACCATGGCGTAATCCCCACGGCCTGCTCCCGAACGGTTGTCCACTGATCGCGTTCAGCTCAGACAATGGTTCCTGACACTTCTGCGCCACCACCAATTGCGGTGTGGGCTGCTATCGGCACGGCACTTGTGTTGGTCCCAGTGCGTTCGTCGAACGAGACCTCAGATAATCCCTCTACGCCCGCTCGTTACCTCTTAGGGGATGGAGGCTGATTGAGCTTCTACTGCGCGCGTCCAACGAGGGCCTTCCGAGGCCGCGCGTTGCGCGAGTACAGAAGATCATCAGGCCCCATCTCCTACCGCTGCGCGCATCCTTCTCATCCACTCTCTATGGGCCCTCCGTGTCAAGATGAGTGAGACAGTCAGCTGACTAGAGTTTACAGAGCAGG
>NEWP02000037.1 GCA_002869895.2 Nitrospira sp. CG24E
ACGCCGACCGGGGGCGGGTCCGATTGCGAGGGGTGGGTGACGGAGGGAGCCTACGATGCAGTGACGGGAATAGCCTCGGTACTTGATCGAGCCCGCCCTTGATCGAATCGGGCAGAGGGCCTGGATGAAGTATATGGTCGTAGGGTTGGCGGGAGTTTTAATCTGGATGAACACTCACAACAAAGCTGAAGGTGGACGAGGACCAATCGTAGTTAGTGTTGCTGCTTGATGGTCTGAAGTCGCTCGACCATACGGTCCCATACGAACCCGTGGAGCCGCAGATTGGCTGCACGCTCTACCTTGTTGAACTGCACTCCAATCCTCCGCTCATCGATCCACCGCACTTCCGCTTCATCGATCGGAAGTGATTCCTTCTGATCCGGAAGAATCAGCCGCAATAGTAAGTTTGTCGAATGAGGGGGAATCGTCGCACATTCGATCGTGCAACCGAGCACCGAAAGGTTGGTGAGGGTGCCCTCGCCGATCGCCGTGTTGCCTGCAAACATCACCGGATAGGTGACGGGCAGCGGGAGTCGGTAATGCTCGCGTTTATAGGGTTTTGGCTGTTCCATCGCAGGCCGCAGTATAGCGTGGCGTGAGGTGGCAAAAGTATTCCTCCTTGGAGGGGCTGCCGACGTCAGCAGGGGAAATCAGCGCGGTTAGTGGCTGTTGTGGGCGACCACGCTTTGCCGATCCGGAAAATCCATCAAGCGCCGGTGATGCTCGGGCGAGATGTCGACGAGGTGGCCACCGGCGTGCCTGCCTGTGGCATGTGTGATCTCCAGCCTAGGCTGTGGCATGGGTATGTCGATGCTGTGTTCGTCGGAAAAATGCGGCAAAACGGCACCCTGCAGCAAGATTTCCTCCACCTTTCGAGGGGGAGGGGATGCATCCCCTCATAGTGTGGGTTGTGGGTATGTGCCAACTGCCGTAGGATCACCCGCACTGGTGAAGCCCGGACAGGAGTCTCTCTGCGCCTGACGGGAGATATGCTTTGGGGAGAGGAGCGCAATATGAATGTGTGTGTGAC
>NEWP02000038.1 GCA_002869895.2 Nitrospira sp. CG24E
GCTACGAGCTGCCATTCATCCCCGCTCTTCCGAGCGGGGCATTCTGGCAGATCTTCGTAAATCAAATTTGATTCAGCACTGAATCCTTTTCGATTCATGTGGATTGCGCTCATCCCTCTGCTAGAGCATCTAGTCTGACTCAATTCTTGAGAAAACATTAGCTGGGACGAGAGTACATGCTCACTTCAGATAAGGCATGTGGCTTGCTAGATATTCAAGTCATGCATGGATGCCATCG
The DNA here is from genome assembly GCA_002869895.2 of Nitrospira sp. CG24E. GTDB lineage: Bacteria > Nitrospirota > Nitrospiria > Nitrospirales > Nitrospiraceae > Palsa-1315. Next base: position 239 of record NEWP02000038.1, read on the forward strand.
CGAGGTGTTCGACCCGTTCCCCGGAGGGCTTCTCACGTTCGGCTCCTCCCCGACGGATTGCAAGCACGCCAACGCCAGTCGTACTTGCGAGAAGCTCCGGCGAGCGTTGATCTCGAACGCCTCGCAACGGCGTCCATGAATAGTCCGGGTAGCAGTCCGTCCAAGCAATCCTTCGGTGCCAGACGAAGGAGGTGCGGCCGGATACGAGGCCATCGGTTACCGCAGCAATAGGTATGACGCGAACAGACTCCTCGCCGATGCCCAACTCATCGATACGAATCACAACGCAACCATGACTCAAGCGATCATGTATTGGGGATCGCTTATTGCCCTGGTCGGGCTCATCTGGCTGTTGGTGATCGATATCCTTTTCGGTCTCCTTGGTCACAACCCGTCGAACCATGACAGACAGCAAGGACGACCAAGGAAAGCCTTCTATCGTCCACTCGACGACCCATTTTCCTGGTTCCGCCTGTTGAAGGAGAGACAGATCCCAAGTCTAGTGCGGCATGAATCATACCTTTTGAACCTTAAACCTTCGCTCGCCTCACCCGTCCCACCTCGCTCATTTCCCCCCTTACCCCTCGCACCTCCTTTTCCCCCCGGTTCTATTTATCTCGTCCGTCCCGCATATCTGCCTCGCATGACTCTTGCTGTTTATCTCACCGTTGGCTGCCGATGACCTACATCACGAGGCAGAAGGATCGCCCACCCATGACAGACCTATCCACCAGCAGGCTGCGCATAAGGTCCGCCAACATCGTTCTCTCGCCGCTCAGAGGCTCAGCCTACGGCAGAGAGAATGCTTCACCTCATTGTGATAAATTGCCTCTCACCCAGCATGCCGCAGAGGAGTTCTGAGTGCTGGGTTCTGAGTTCGGAGCTGAGTCAGCTCCAGCAGAGGAGCGGAAACGAAAGATGACGCCGGATAGCCTGAAAATCAGTCTTATTGCACGTAATCACGGTTGCCCCGATGCTACGAGCGGTGAGCGCGATCAAGACATCGAACGCCAAATCTCTCAACTTCTTGGTCTCATAATGTTCGCGCCTTCTGATGGCATTCAGGAGCTCCGCCGCATGGACCCATTGCCCCTCGGTCGGCGTGAGGACCTGACACCGATTTATGAGATCGATCACAAACCGCCGCTCGATTCCAGGACTGGCGCCACGCAGCAGTTCATGCACCACGACCGAGGAGCAGCGAATGATGAATGGCGATCGGAGGATCTGGGAAGTGAACCGAGCGGTTCGAAAGTTTTCGATGTAGACCGAGGTATCGAGAATGGCGAATTTAGCTGTGCTTGAAGGCATTCGGTTTTCCGACGCCGCTGTACCGCTGGATCACCCAATCGTGAGCGGCCTTCTCGGTCACCAAATCCAAGGCCTTCTGAAGGGTCTCACTGGTCGTCTTCGTACCGAGGGCCTTTTTGGCCCGTTTCAATTTATCGGCATTCAGCCGTGCAGAGACTTGAACCAGCGCCATAGAGTGCCTCCTGTCGGACAGGATACAGGACTTTGTAGGACAGAGGCAAGGGGAAGAAACAGAGGTTCTGGGTTTTGAGTTCTGAGTTTTAAGTTACAGAATAGCGGGACGGGTGAGAAAGGGGATTCACGGAGGTTCTGAGTTGAAAGGTGAGGAAGCGTGATGGAATGGGGAATAAAGGTTCTGAGTTCTGAGTTGGGGAGGGGAACAAATAATTCTGAGTTGAGAGTTCCGAGCTGGAATATCGAGTGATGTTTGAGCGTTGAGTGCCTAACTCAGAACTCAGAACTCAGAACCCAGAACTCTCACAGGAGAACGCCATGGAACGACCTCGTTCTAAGAGTCTCGTGCAGGAGAAGAGTTTTCGATTTGCTGTAGACATTGTCGCCTATGCTCGCCGACATCAGAACGATCGCGTCAACCTGGTGTTGACTCGGCAACTGCTTCGTTCAGGAACCTCCATCGGAGCGAACGTCGAGGAAGCATTGGGCGGCCAGAGCCGTAAGGATTTCATTGCCAAGCTCGCGATTGCTGCAAAGGAGGCTCGGGAGACAGGTTATTGGTTGCGTCTGATTCGAGAAACTCAGCCGCACAATATCCAAGAGCTCGCCTGCTTACTCACCGAGTGTGATTCATTGAAAACGATCCTGAACAGCATCATCTTAACCACACGCAGTACGCTTGCCACTCAGCACTCCGAACTCCGTTCCCAAAACCCAGAACTCCGAACTCCGAACTCCGATCCCCGATCCCCTAACTCAGAACTCAGAACTCCAAACCAAGAACCTCCCCGCACCTGAGGTCTCAATGGTCACCGTTGCACATCCATATTCCGTCCTCGTTGTAGAAGACAACCAGGATCTCGCCATGGGGTTACGGCATTTGCTGCAGCATGATGGCTACGCCGTTACTGTCGCCGGTACCGTCGCCGACGCCATCGAGCTCGTTCGCGCCCAGCGCTTCAACGCCGTCATTCTGGACTTGGGCCTGCCGGACGGCGATGGGCTCGTCGTCTTGAAAGAAGCCCACCACCTGGACCCCTCTCTCCCTGTCGTGATCGTGACCGCCCATATCTCGGCGGATCGCACGGTAGGATCGCTGAAGGAGGGAGCGTTTGCCTATCTCACGAAACCCTATGAGCGGGAAGAACTTCGGCACATACTCCACCGCGCCATCGGGGTGAAGGAGCTGGCCGTAAAGGCCGAACGAACAGAATACCTCCTCAACGTCAGCGAAGAACGGTTTCGCTCGCTGGTGGAGTCGGCCTCCGATGCCATCGTGGTGGCCGATCACCGCGGCTTGATCGTCTCCTGGAACCGATCTGCCTCCACGCTCTTCGGCTATGCCGATGAGGAGGCGATCGGACAGCCACTCACCCTGTTGATGCCGGCACGCTACCGCCACGCCCACGAACAAGGCCTTGCCCGCATTGGATCGACAGGCAAAGGCTCCGAGATAGGGTCTGTTCTTGAAATGCACGGGCTCAAGAAAGAGGGCGCAGAATTTCCCATCGAACTCACGTTGGCGACATGGGATTCCGCCACAGGCCGTTTCTACAGCGGCATCATCCGGGATATTTCCGCACGAAAGAAGACCGAAGACGCGCTGCGCCGTAGCGAGAAACTGCTGCGGGATATCGCGGACAACACCACGGCGGTGATCTACGTCAAATACACGGACGGCCGGTATCTCTTTGTCAATCATCAGTTTGAACAGATCTTCAACCTGACCGCCGATCGGATTATCGGTCGCACCGATCATGAGATCTTTCCCCCCGAGGCAGCGGATGCCTTCCGGGCGAATGACGTGATCGTGATCGAACAGAATCGTACGATGGAATATGAAGAGGTGGCGCCCCATACGGATGGGCCCCATACCTATATCTCGATCAAGTTCCCGCTGTGCGACCATACGGGAAGACCCTATGCAACCTGCGGTATTTCCACCGACATTACCGAACGGAAGCGCATTGAACAGATCATCCGCGCCCATGAGGAACAATTTCGCCTGGCCCTGACCTCAGTAGAGATGGGCATGTGGAATTGGGATCTCCAGACCGATCACATCTATTGGTCCACACAGGTCGACCGGTTCCTCGGCCTATCACACAGGGGGCTGCCTCACACGCAGAACGAATGGCTGGCGCTTGTGTATCCGGAGGACCGGGAGTCGCTGACTCGCTCACTGCGGCAGACGATAGATCAATCAGACGCCACTGTGACATTTGAACACCGTGTCATCAAACAGAATGGCGGCTTCCAGTGGTGTATTTGGTCGGGGGAGATCATTCGAGATCGAGACGGAAAGGCCTTGCACATGTTGGGAACGGTCCGCGCTCTGGACCCCCGTGAAGCGTGAAACCTGAAGCGCCATTGGGAGTGTTGAATGGTAAATGTTGAATGTTGAATTGTCGGAGTCGGACTCGATCTGATGATTTCCGAACATTCATCATTCAAAATTCAACATTTAACATTCGACAGATCGACAGATACCAGAATTGCCAGGGGACCAAGGATCTGAGGATGATGAAAACGAGTGATTACATCGACCGGCTCTTCCGGGCGGTGGCGGGGCTCGTCCTGCTACTCGGTCTCTGCACCCTGCCTGTCTCTGAATCCCGGGCGATGGACATTGCCATCCTGCAGTCTTCCGACATCGCGGCCTATCACGAGGCCGTGGCGGGCTTCAAGGCTACCGGACCGATTGGGGCGATCTATACGGAATACGATGTGCAAGGCGACGTGGAGTTCGGAAAAAAACTTGCGCGCAAGGTGCGGGCATCGAATGCATCCCTGGTCGTCGCTGTGGGGCTCAAAGCCGCATTGGCAGCGAAGATGGAAATTGTGGACGTCCCGATCGTCTATATGATGATTCTCGATCCGTTAAAACATCACCTCACCTCCGCCAACATGACCGGCACGCTCCTGGAGGTTCCAGTAGAGCGACAGCTGAAAATCATACGGATGTTCCTGCCGCCCCTGCGCCAGCTCGGCACGCTCTACGACCCTGCCAAAACTGCCTCTCGGGTGAAGGAGGCAGCGCGGCAGGCTTCCATCTCCGGCTTTCAATTGACGGGGCTTCCCGTCGAGGGTGAAAAGGACCTGCCTCAGCAATTGCGCGCACTGCTCTCGGATGCCGAAGCCCTCTGGCTCATGCCGGATTCCACCGTGTTGACGAACGAATCCATACGGTTCATCCTTGAATCGGCTCTCGGGCATCAAATACCCATCATCGGATTCTCACCGGAATTCACAAGGCTGGGAGCCCTGCTCAGCATATCCGTCAACTACGGCGATGTCGGCCGTGAAACCGGACTCCTCGCGAAGCGCATTCTCGACGAGGGCGGATTACTGCCGCTCAACCCGATGCCGATTGAGCGACTCAAGATCACCGTCAATCTGAAGACCGCGAAGTTTTTGGGCATTACCTTTTCGAAAGAATTGACGAGTCTCATCGATGAAGCCTATTAAACCAGCATTGGGGCGAGAAGACTTCTCTTGCCTCTCGCCTCGTGCCCCTCGCCTGGCTTCGTGGCACGATTTCGCGACGAACCGTCATGAATCATGCAGGTTAATATGGACAGGCCATTGAATCCTCCATACCCGCCGGAGACACAAGTGGCTCCTACGTCACTGCCCTCGAAGGGATTTCCCAGCCTGCGCACGAAGTTTGTGCTGTTTTTCACCATCATTCTCGCCATCGCCTGTTCGACATTGAGCTGGTACTTCATTGAAAACCGGCGAGAGGCGATGGCAGACAACCTCCAACAGCTGGGAACGATTCTCCTGACAAACGTGGTCCGTAATGAACACTTCCAATACGCAGGCCTCGTGGCGGAAGACCGCACGACGCTCCAACAATTCATTGAAGGCCTCCTAGCCGTCGAGGAGGTGGTCTATGTTGTCATTACGGGATCAGATGGCGCCGTGCTCGCCCAGCATATGAAGGTAACAGGGCGATCTTCTTCCAGCCTTGTGCAGTCCGTGGAGCATCCCCAATACCCGGACAATCAAATCGCAAAACAGCTCTTACAATCGCCACGCTCCGCCCCTCTGATGACACGCCTGCCCGCCTCACCCTCGCTCAGCAACCAGCTCGCATGGGAGGAAGTCGTCTACGATTTTGCCATGCCGGTCTTGCGAGCGGCAAAAGGAAACACCGCTCTCCCTCCATTCTCTCTACAGCTTGGTGAAGAAAGCGCCGGTTCCACTCCTGCACAGGCATCACTCGTGTCCGGTATCGTCCAAATAGGATTGACCGATGCGCGCTTGAAAGGCGAACTGACGAGGCTGACGATCAATATTCTTTTCTTCACCGCCTTCACCATCCTCGTGGGCGCCATCGGGGTCCACTTACTCACGCTCCGCATCACGCGCCCGCTAAGACACCTCGGCGCTCTGGCAAAACAAGTGGCTGAGGGTCACCCGCCAGTGCCCCTCACACCCTCCACCCGTGACGAAGTCGGTCAACTGACGAGCATGTTTAACTTGATGACCCACTCGCTACAGGATCGGAGCATCGCTATCACAACGAACCTGGCCACCATCAAACGCCAGGTCAGTCAATTAACCGCGTTGCATCAGGTCAGTGCGGCCATCGTCGGGACACTGGACCGGAGCCAGCTCTTCAACACCGTCCTGCAGCTCCTGATCGACAATCTTGGTTATACACGGATGTGTTTGATGCTGCGGGACCCCGAGCGAAACACGGCATATGTGGCCCAAATTGCCGGAGTCACGCCGGACATTGCGGAAGCCGCTCGCCAACTTGACCTGCCGATCCAGGACGATGGAGGTCTCCAGGCAGACCTCCTGGTTCATGGGAGGCCCCTGCTCGTCGCTAGCTTGGAGACCATAGCCGATCGAATGCATCCACCGATGCTGGACTTGGCTCGCCGTAGCGGAGTGACGTCTTTCGTCGCCGTGCCGCTCCTGAGCCACAACCAATTGCTCGGCTACCTCGCCGCTGACCGAGGTTCACAACCCTGCACGAAAGAGGATCTGCATATGCTGCTGACGATCGCCAGCCATGTCGCTGCGGCCATCGACAACGTCAGGGCCTACTCCCACCTTGAAGAACTCACGCAACACCAGGAGCAGCGTATCGCAGAACGCACAGAAGAACTGTCTATCGCCAACGAGCGTCTGCAGGAGCAGGATCGGCGGCGGTCCCTGTTTCTCTCTGTGGCGTCGCATGAATTGCGCACTCCCATGACCGTCATTCGGAGCTTTGCAGACAATATGCGCGACGGTATTGCCGGGCCGGTGAGCGAACAACAACTGACGTACCTGACTCGGATCGGGCATAACCTGAGCCGGCTCACCAGAATCATCAATCAATTGCTCGATTGGTCCCGCCTTGAGTCCAGCAACGACATGCTCTGCCTTGGACCGGTTTGCGTCGAAACCACGGCCCTCCTAGTCGCCGAGAGTTTGCGCGCCGTCGCGGCTGAAAAAACGATTGCCCTGGAGATCGCGCATAAGGATGGGCTGCCAGCGGTCCTGAGCGACCATGACAAACTGGAACAGATCCTTTGGAATCTCATCGGCAATGCCATCAAGTTCACACCCCCAGGCGGCTGCATCACCGTCGATTTTCAGACGACCCCGGAGGGATTCGTGCAAACCTCGGTCGCCGATACCGGCTGTGGGATCGACCAGGAGCACATTGCAAAGCTCTTCCATGAGTTCTCGAAAGTGCCCTCTGCCAACCCCACCGCTCAGGGGGCGCAGCTTGGCCTGTTCATTACCAAAAGCCTGGTGACCATGCACCAGGGAAGCATCTGGGTGCAGAGTACGCCGGGAGACGGCACGCGATTTTTTTTCACAATACCAGTCGCGGAGGGGAAACAAGTTCTGAGTGCTGAGTTATGAGTTCTGAGTTTTTGCTGAAAGGTTCGCGGGATGATTCGACATTCGAATCTCTGGAAACTCATAACCCAGAACCCATAATTCAGGACCGGCTTCACGATCGAGGAGTATATTTCCCTGAGTACATAATTTAGAATTCCGCTGAGTCTACTGTCTGAAGACCTAGCTAATGGCCTTCAGTCTTCAGCCTAAACACCTGGGCTTACACCATGCGCGCAAAAATTCTCATCGTCGACGACGACCGAGACATTCTTCTCGGACTCGAGAATCGTATCGCCTGGATGGGACACGAGCCTGTCACTGCCGATAACGGAAAAGATGGGCTGCGGCTGATTGAACAGGGAGACTTCGATCTCGCGCTCCTGGATCTGGAGCTGCCGGGCCTATCCGGCATGGAGGTCCTGGAACGGGTCAGAGGCGCTTCGCTCAGCGACCGGCAAGCCAATGGGGACATCGGCCAATCGTTCAGCACACCGCTGATCATCATCCTGACCGCATTCGGCACGATCGAGCGCGCCGTTCAGGCCATGCAGCTCGGCGCATTCAATTTCCTAACGAAACCGTTCAGTGCCGACCACCTGACCGTCGTGGTCAACAAAGCCCTGTCCACCATCGCGCTACACCGCCAGGTCAACGTCCTCCGTCAGGAAGTCGATGATCGACATGACCACCTTGTCGGTGTCAATGCCGAGATGGCCGCGCAACTCACCATCGCCAAACAAGCGGCTCCGTCCAGCGTGACCGTACTCCTGCTCGGCGAAACCGGCACAGGGAAAGAAGTCGTGGCCCGCGCCATTCATCGTTGGAGCCCACGCCGTTCGAAACCTTTTGTCGCGGTCAATTGCGCCGCGCTGCCGGAGCAACTGCTCGAAAACGAATTGTTCGGCCATGAAAAGGGCTCCTTCACCGGAGCGGTCAAGCGGGAACCGGGCAAGATCGAGATGGCAGAAGATGGAACGATGCTGCTGGATGAAATCGGGGACATGCCGCTCCCCTTGCAAAGCCGCCTACTCCGGGTCCTCCAGGATCAGACCTTCTATCGTGTCGGTGGAACTCAGCCCATTCACACCAATGTACGATTCATCGCGGCCACCAATAAAAACCTTCGACGCGCCATTCAGCAGGGCACATTTCGTGAGGATCTCTACTATCGGCTTGCGGTCATCTCCCTGACGCTCCCGCCCCTGCGTGAACGGATGGACGATGTCCCTGCGCTGGCCCAGCATTTAATCAATCGCGCAGTTGGAGTCGTGATTCAGCGCCCCTGCACACTGAGCGACCGTGCACTACAATCATTGCAACAGTATCGGTGGCCCGGCAACATCCGCGAATTGGACAATGTGCTGACAAGGGCCCTCATCTTGTGCGCCGGGGACACCATCGAACCAGCGCACCTGTATCTGGCAGATTCTCCATTCCCCTCGGCGACTGAAGCTGAGACCGCCTCGCAGCCCCGCCTCTACCATGAGAGCATGGAAGCCCATAGTCGGAAGGTCATCGAAGAGGCCTTGCGCAGAAATGGCTGGAACCAAACACGAGCGTCCGAAGAGCTCGGCCTTCAGCGAACCTACCTCACGAAACTGCTCCGCCAGAAAGACATCTCCGGCAAACAGCCGAAAGATTCCCCGACATCATCTGAAGAAGATGCACTCTGAGTATTGCCGCGCGACGTGCGGGAAAGGCGGGACTGGCGAGACGAGCACAAGACGCAATCACTAATCCCACGAGTCGCGCTTTTCCCGCCTGTCTCGCCTTTCGCGCGCCGCTATTATTTCTCGGAGCGATACCGCATGCGGCTGCCATGCAGGAGGGAGAGCTCAATTTCGCCGGAGGTCAATTCAACGGGGAAATAGGTGCCTGAAATTTTTGCGGCATTGATGCTGGCGCCTTCCAGCCGCGCCTTGCGAAAATCCACGCTCCGCAGATCCGATTGGCGAAAATAGCAGTCGCTGAAATCCAACCCCTCGGCATCCAGCCCTCGCAGGTCAAGACCCCGCAGATCGCATGCCCGCAAGTCCACCTTCTCTCCTGCCGTCTTCTTGGCGTTGAATTCGATGATGCAACCTTCACGCAGCAAGAGATACATGGGATCGTTGGGAATTCGCAGTTTAGAACGGGTGGAGTTGGCTGTATCCATAGAACCTCCGTAATTCAGGGGACTGCCGATGCGGCAGAACCGTGTCGCGTGAAGCGTGAAGCGTATCTCGTAGAAACAGAAGATGGTTCTGCCATCTACGCACAGACATACTCATTCCGCCATGCGTTTCCCGCTTCACGTTTCACGCTTCACGCCTCTTACCCCAACGGCACCGTGAGGGTGACCTCGTTTCCTCTATCGTTGTACGAAATGTCGGGGAAGAACGAGTGCGCGAGAAATATACCCCGCCCGCTGGCATCGCCCGTGGGGCAGACATCATGACGGGAGGCCACCCGCACCTTCCAATTGAACCCCTTCCCTTCGTCGGCAATCCGGTAGGTCAAGACCCTTTGCCGCTTGTCATAGATGGCGCGGATCGTCACCCGGCGGTCGCGGAAACGACTCTCTTGTCTCCGTTGTCGGATCAGATCGTCGTACTGGTCTTTTGCCATGGCCTCGATCTTGTCATGGTAGCGGAGTTCGAGGCAGCCATGCTCAACCGCGTTCATCACGAGTTCTTGCAACGCGGCCCGAAGATGGACCTGGCGCGCCTCCATCAACCCCATGGCCGTTCCTTGAATGAGCCAGACCACCGTACTCTCGACGTGACCGGGGTCCAGACCCATGACGAGCACATACTCCAGACGTTCGACGCCCGGCGCATCGTCCACGGAGACAGGCAGGGAATGGATCGCGCGATTCAGCACTTGCGCGAATGCGTCCTGATGAATCGGCTGCTCCACATACTCCAAGGCGCCGGCGCGCAACCCTGCGATCGTCGATTCGGCCTGCCCCGCATCGGTGAGGAGCAGGACCGGGCAGGTTGGGCGACGCTGATGAATCTGCTTCACCAGCATGACCCCGTCCTGCTCAGGCAAGAAGAGATCCGTAATCACGATATCGGGCTTCGTCGCGTCGAAGGTCGACAGTCCGAGCGCCGGAGTTGCAGCGGAAATCACCGAATGCCCCTGCGCTCTGGCATGTTCCAGGATAACGGTCTGGGTATCGGCATTGTCTGCTACGACGAGCAGGGTACGCGCCTCTCTGTGCGATCCTCCCGCAAGGCTCATGCTGGTATTCCGCCGACAATCAATTCCCGAAGCGCAGCATGCACCTCGGCCAAGTGTGTCTCGACATCCGCACAGACCGGCAGGGCCTCGTCGAATTTTCCCTCCCGGCCCAATTCTTCCAACTGTTTCGCGCTCTCGAACAGGCGCGGCGCGCAGAGCTCCATGACAGACCCTTTCAGCTTATGAGCCGCCGCCCTCACACCTGGTCCATCCCGTCGATCGAGTGCCGCACGAGCCGCCACAGCCTCCTTCGGGCTCTCATCCAAAAACATTTGAGCCAAGGTGAGGAACAGATCCTGATCGCCATCGACTCGATTCAAAGCCTCGGGAAGATTCAGCACCATCGGACGATCCATCGTGTTATCCATTGACACCCCCTTCCGAGCCACCGGCGAGCTCAAGTCCCACGACCGCCGCGTCGTCGGAAAAAAATTGGGCTTGCTGCCACGAGCGGGCCTGTGAAAAGCAGGACGCGATCGTCGCGGACAAAGACGTCCGCTTTGCCCCCTCGATCACATCTTGGAAACGCTCGCGCCCCCACAGTTCCCCGCTTGGGGAAGGGACTTCGTAAATCCCATCGCTCAATAAGAACAGCCGATCGCCGGGCTGCAAATCGACATAGTCGCATGGAAACTGCGCAGAAGGATCGAAACCCAGGGGAAATGAAGAGCGCGTGAGCCATCGAAGAGAACCGTGAGCCAAGCTGGCCAAGGCGCCGGAATGGCCGGCAGAGGCATAGGACAGGCGGCCTGTCGGCACATGCAGCTGCCCGACCCAGAGGGTGAAATATTCTCCCTCGACGCTCAAGGGAAACCGCTGATTGGCCTCGGTCAATACCTTCTCCGGATCGTAGGACCCGAGCAGTTGCAGCATGTGTTCCGCCCTCAGAAAGGTCATCAGCGAGGCAGATCGCAGCGCGGCGGCCACCCCATGTCCCGAGGCGTCAAGAATATAGAGGCCAAGAGAGTCCGCATCGATCGCCATCACCCCAAAGAGATCGCCACCCAACATCAGAGAGGGCTGATACTCCCATGCCAGCGCGATACCCTGCGCGGGACTGCCTTGCGGAGGCAGTATCGAGCGCACAAATGCCGCCGCCGATTGAAGATCGGCCTCCGTCTCCGCCTGTTGTTTCTTCAACAACAACAGCGACGACTCCAGTTCATTGCCGGTGGTTTCGAGTTTGCGCACCAATCGGCTGGCGCGCAGACCGGCCAGCACACGCGCGACGATTTCCTGTTTGCTGGCCGATTTACTCAGAAAGTCGTCGGCCCCTCGCGCCAACCCCTCGGCAATCTGCGCCGGCTGATCGTGCGCGGTCATGAGCAGAAGCTGGCTGGATTTCAGCAAGGGATCCCGGCGCACCGTTTCACAGAAGGTCGGCCCATCCATCTCCGGCATCATCCAATCCACGATGGAGAGATCCGGACGCTCGCGTCGAGCCACGTCAAGCGCCACCAGTCCGTTCTCTGCCTCAAGGACTCGATGCCCCAGCCGTCTCAGGCGAGCGGCCATACTCGTCCTGGTCACCAGTTCATCCTCTATCAGGAGGATCGTGGCGGCAGCCTCCGGTTGCGCAGAGGACTCGCCGGCCTGTCCAATCGGTTCTGTGACGTTCGAATTCATCTGATTTCCTCAACCATACACAAACTAGGCTGCGCGCGCGCCGGACACAGCGTCCTCGCTGTCATAGATGGGAATCATCTTTGGAATATTGGCAAGGCTCATGATCTCCCGCACATACAGCTGCGGTTTCAGCACACTGAGCTGAGCCTGTATCAGTTTCAAATTCTGCGAGACCAGCACGAGCAGCCCAAGGCCCGCGCTGTCTATGAATCGCACCTTCTCCAAATTCACGATAAGATGCCGGCAGCCAGCGCTTTTTGCCTTGTCGACAGCCGCCTTAAACACGCCTCGATTCGCATAGGTCAGGTCTCCCACGACGTCTAAGATTATTCCTTGTGGCACTACCCGTTCGTTGATTTGCATAGCGACATCCTTTCTTGGTTGGTTCATTTTGTCTGTCTGGTTCATCTGGTTCATCTGGTTTATTTGGTTCATCTGGTTTGTCTGGTTTCTTTTGGTCTTCGAACCAAACAAACCAAATAAACAAGACAAACCCAATAACACTCTTCTAGTGTTTACACAGCGAAGCCAGAATCCCGGCTGGAATCTCCGCCAACGGCATGATCTTATCGATCCCGCCGAGCTTGATCGCCTCCTTCGGCATACCGAACACGACACAGCTGGCCTCGTCCTGAGCGATCGTATAGGCACCGGCCTGCTTCATTTTCATCATCCCCTTCGCACCGTCGCCGCCCATTCCTGTGAGTATCACGCCGATGGCGTTGGCTCCGGCATACTGAGCCACAGAATCGAACAGGACATCGACGGAGGGTCGATGACGATTTACTGGAGGATCCTGATTGATGGAGACGCTATATCTGGCTCCGCTCCGAACGAGTGTCATGTGATAGCCGCCTGGCGCGACCAAGGCATGCCCCGGCAAGACACTGTCGCCGTCCTGCGCTTCTTTGACGGAAATGCGGCAGAGGCTATTCATGCGATCGGCCCAGGTCTTTGTAAAGCGCTCCGGCATGTGCTGGGTAATCACAATTGGAGGCGTATTCGGAGGCAAGGCTATCAACACATCCTTCACCGCCTCCGTGCCTCCTGTGGAGGAGCCAATGGCGATGATCCGATCCGTCGTCTTAATCATCGCCGTGGGGACAGGC
>NEWP02000039.1 GCA_002869895.2 Nitrospira sp. CG24E
TGCCTCTGAGTACGCAGGGGCGCCTCTGCGTGCTTGACAGTCAAGACAGTTGCTGTCCCTGTACCGCCGCCTTTTCATACCACTGTCGTGCTTGGACATCGTCCTGCGGCATGCCTCGGCCTTTGCGATACAGCACCCCAAGGTTGTACTGCGCAAGGGCATTACCCTGCTCAGCAAGGGGACGGAGCAGTTGCGCCGCCCTTGTATAGTCACCACGATCAGCAGCAGAGACTGCGTCCTCGTAGGAATCCGCTGCCGCACCTGTCGCACAAGCCACGACCACGAAGACCGCGAAGAGGAAATGCCGCATCGTAGATCTACCTTTCAACAGGGCCAATTAGACAAGGGTTTCCACACAATACTTTGCCCCTGAAATGGTCCAGCGTTGTACGTGACAACGCATTGTAAAGGGGAAGCGGCGGTTGGGTCGCATCACGCAGGACATGGGTGCCTCGCAGGGAGGCGTATTGTAGGAGGGGGACGATCAAACCGCAAGGCGGGGGGACTGAAACATGGTGGCCCCGCTATCCAGGCTTCGACTGACAACAATGTTTATACTTTTTCCCGCTGCCGCAGGGGCAAAGCGCGTTGCGGCCGATTCCCTGGCGATGTCGGGGCACCAACGGGAGCAGTAACCCAGTGTCTTGGTGAAACAAGCTCCGTAGCAGGGCATACAAGGTAGGATCCTGGCGTTTTAATGACTCGGGCGACGTGAAGAAATATTCGGCCAGCACCGCGAAGAACTCGTGTTCGTTCGTGTACGCATACGTGCTAACGCGAGCGCCTCGCCTCGACGGATGAGTCAGTTCCCGAGCCACGTATCGCACCCACTGCCGGACTGCCATCCAGGGGACTTCCGGAGGAAGCCCATACTCGCTGGCTTCTTTCTCGACCAGATGGGCAAACTCATGCACCCCCACATTGTGCGTGCCTGACGGATGGGCGAATCCCGCTAGGAGCGCGGGCTTGGAGAGAATCATCACCCCGCTCAAATGGTGCAGGCCGACCATCCCCAGAATGTGTTCGTTGGACCCACCACGGCTCTGATAGGCATCGTCAAATGCGTCCGGATAGATCAGCACTTCATGCAGTCGATGATATTCCCAGTCGTGGAAACCAAAGATCGGGATCACCGCGCTCGCCGCAACAAGCACCCGAACCGTGTCGTCCGCGTCTGTGCGAATGCCCGTGATCCGGACTTCGTCGAGAAAGATTTTGACCAGCTGTCGAAAGCGAGCTTTCTCCGCCTCGTTAAGCGCATCGAAGAACGCCACGTGTGTGCGAAGAATCTGCTCCCACTGATCGGGAAACGGCTGCTGCATCACTGCCGTCCGTCTGAGGGACCGCCGCCGCACCCACCAGTATGCGAATGGACCGAGGCCCAGCAGGAGCCAGAGAGGAGGGGAGAGCCAGCCTAACACTCCCGCCGTCCCAGCCACCAAGCCAACAGCTACTAGGGCCTGCCGGTGATTCCGACGATGGGACTCCGGCGTCACAAGCATCGGCTCGGTCTCCCATGTGGGTCAGACCCCTTAAATTTGCTTCTGCATGAGATCATTCGCGATCAATCGGAATTGTTCGAGGGCAGATTTGAGATCGTCGACGATTAATTCTGCAAACGAGGGCCTAAGAAAAGACTCCCGACCCCTTTGATTTGCGCACTGACAAGACTTTCCTTCACCGTGAATCACAGATCCATAGCTGCGCCATTATTCTTCAGCCATTCTTTCCGCTCTCGGTAAGCAGGCAGTACTTTATCGACTTCGTTCCAAAACTTTTCGGTGTGGTTCATGTGGTGTAAATGACAGAGTTCATGTACGACGATGTAGTCGATGATCGTGGGTGGGGCCATCATACATTTCCAATGGAACGCGAGGTTGCCCTTGAGAGAACAAGAAGCCCAGCGGTGGCCTAACTCACGTACGTCAACGTGAAGTGGTTTCTCTCCAACCTTGGGGGCAAAATATCGAACACGTTCTGTAATCCGTTCGAGGCCGCGAGCGATAAAGTAATCACGGAAGGCGGACTTGGCCCCTGCTGCTTCACTGCGATCTACCAGGTCACGCCGAAGGAAAAACCGTCCGCCTTTGAGCAGCAACGGCGCATCCTGATCGGCCACAAGGGAAAGACGGTAAGAACGTCCGAGATATAAAAAGCCTTCCCCATTGCGGTATTCGCGCAAAACCTTCGTTGCGTTCAAATTCCGCCAGCCGGCCAAGGTCTTGTAGATCCAATATCGTTTCGCTTCGACGATATGTTCAATGCGTTGGTGTGGGATGGTCTTTGGCACTCGCACCAATACCCGTCCATCTCTCTCGATGACGATATCGGCCGTTGCCCGTCTGCTACGGATGATTTCATATGCAATGTCTGAGCTTCGGGATGTCCTCATTCTGTTAATTCACCATGCCTCTTCTCCGCGAGCTTGACGATCTCGACCGCAATCCGTTCGTGTCGCTCGGCGAGCTGTGGAATATTTGTCAATAGGATTTCAGTGTCGATCTTGCCTCGAAGATTCTTCACTTCAATGGGTTTCTTCCAAAAGTCGATGATGCCGATGGCCTCTTGCAAGATCTCCACAATGCGCAGCATCAAGTCCTTCAAGCATTGCCGGTGTTCGACGGGCACGTCTTTGCTGTCGAAGGTCAGTTGCACCACGTAGTCATAGAACGTCGTTGCTTCCTTTGTTAGCCCTTCGACCGACTCTGTACGACCCGCTACGGCTTCAGTTCGAAGTTGCTCGTAACCCTCCGCCAATGCCTCCCAGTTATTTCTGTGCTCCTGAATGAGCTGTTCCAATTTTTCGCTCAGGCGCTTATAGAAAGCAGGGTCCTCGTCGAAGTGCACCGTGCAGTGCTTGCGGAGGGCGTGCTCCATCTCGCTAGCCTTGGCCTCAGGGTCGCCACCGGCGTGCTTCCGCACGTTGGCCATGAACTCAGCGGAAAGCAGCTCGATGGGCGGAATCTTCGGGTTGATGCCCAAATCGATAAGGTGTTCGTTGATGAGCGCTTTCACCTTCGCACCAGCATCGGTAATGTCGAGTGAATCGTCTTTGTATCGCTCCTTGACCATGCGCAGAATGTAGCCGAAACGCCGTGCCGGACCACGATACGAATGTCCCGCCTCGTGCGGCAAGATGAGGTTCAAGCTCTGGAGGAACTTCTTTAGATAGACCTCAAAATCTGCCCGGCACTTGATGTCCTTCATTGCGCCGACCGCCGCATGAACCACGGCAACTTCTGCCTGGGGTGTCGTCAATGTGCCCTTCACGAAGTCTTCAATCTCCGCCACACGAGCCGAGCGGAAATGTTGCAAGAGACGTTGATACCGCTCTTCGAGAATCGGCAATTCACTGAGTAGATTCTTCAGCCCCTGCTGAATGTCCTGCGCATCTTCCTCTTCATAGATTCGCAAAGCATCGGTCAGGTGATTGGCCAGTCCGATATAGTCCACGATAAACCCTCTGGACTTGCCCTTCGACACACGGTTCACACGGGCGATGGCTTGGAGGAGGTTGTGCTCGCGTAAGCGCTTGTCGATATACATAACTTGTTCCACCGGCGCATCGAAGCCGGTCAATAACATGTCGCAGACAATCAGAAAGGCGATGCCGGTCAGGTCCTTTTCCGGGTCATCGAAATCAAACGGTTTGCAGAAGTTTTCGACCCCATTCCAGCGTTTAGCCTCCTTGCGGGCTTCCGTGATAACTGCAAGTTCATTGGTCGCGTCGGATGACACGACCACGACCGCCTTCAGGAACGCGATTCGCCGGATCAATTCGATATCGGGGTTAGGTCTCCGCTTCTCCCGGTCCAGCCGTTCCGCAAGCGCCGCGCGTATGAATTTTTGATACCGGATGGCCGCCAGCTTGGAGTGACACACCACCTGCGCCTTGAAACCGTCCGGAAAGATGTTGTCGATATAATGGCCTACCAAATCACGCGCAATGGCCTCGATGCGCCTTTCTGCTTCAAGGATGTCCCCGCTCGCACCGTACTTTTTCTTGATGGCCAACAGCTCTTCCTCTGTTCGCTCCTTAAATAGATCTTCAAATTTCGTGTCAAAGGCGTGTTTGTCCTTCAATGCTGTATCCGCTGTGCGGCCCTCGTAGAGAATTTGAAGCGTCGCGCCATCATCAACCGCGTCCATCAGCTTATAGGTATCGATATACTCCCCGAACCGCTTCACCGTTCGTTTCGTACCGTGCTGCTCGGTAATAAGGGGTGTCCCGGTGAAGGCAATCCTGGTTGCGTTCGGAAAGGCCCCGAACAAGTTATCGCCAAGATCTGAGCTTTGTGTGCGGTGGGCTTCATCGATCATCAAGAGAATCCGCTCCGACCGGTTCACAATGCCGAAGGTCTCAGCCGTCGGCGGGGTGCCATAACGCGCCAGTGTCTCAGCCACCATCAGCGGCAATTCTTCCGTCCGCTCCATGAACTTGTGGACCATCACCATATTCACATCGGAAGCGTCGGTACTCAGGTGCTCCCGGAGTTGCGCGGTACTGGCGATGATGTTGACCTTTCCACCTATCAGGCGAGCGGTTGCGGAAAGCTGGTCTTCGAGGTCGATTCGGTCGTTGACCATCACAATCTTAAAGTCGGCCAGGTCGGAAGAGGCGCGCAACATCCGGGCGACGAACACCATCGTGAGTGATTTACCGGAGCCCTGCGTGTGCCATACCACACCCGATCGCTCCTCTGCCGTTTTCCCCATGCGCAACCGTTCCACAATGCGTCGGGCCGCGCGGTATTGCTGGTATCGGCAGACGACTTTTACGCGCTTGCCGTCGTCCGTATCCATGAACACCGTGCACGTACGCAACAGATCCAGCAAGGTGTCTGGAGCGAGCAGACCCTGAATCATCACCTCCTGCTCACGTTCGATGCCAAGTGGTGGCTTGTAAGAGCGTCGGCGTTCCGGCCAGATGTCTTTCCATGCATGAAAATGCTCGTGACCCGAGGTAACTGTGCCGAACTCCGCTTTCTCGCCGCAGGTCCGCACGAGAAGCAAATTGGAATGGAACAGGCGCGGCTCGCCCTCGCGCAGTCCGGCTGTAATCGTTTCAGGACGCGCATTTCTGTAGCGCAACAATTGCTCATAGGCGGCGTGCAAGGGATTGGCGGTGTTCGGGTCTCCGATCTTCGCCTCGACGACCACCAGTGGAATACCGTTCACAAAGAGGACAATGTCCGGGATGATGCAACTTTTGACACAGCCTGGTGTATCGATACGGAATTGGTTGATGGCATGAAAGACATTCCGTTCCGGATGGACAAAATCAATCAACTGCACCACCGGGTCCGGCTCGCCAGTGAGTTCGTTCACGTCCACCTGGGCCTTAAACAGAAGTTTATGCACCGCCTCGTTGGCCTCCAGCAGCGTGCGGCTAGGATGTCGCAACAGCTGATCGCGCAGATCATCAAGCTGGCGAGCAGTCAACCACTCCCGACCGTCAGGATGACGGTTCAGCGCCTGCACGGTCTTCCGGAATACGTCAGGAAGAAGCCAATCGCGGAAACTTGTGCGCAAGCTAATGGCTGGATCGGAAGGAATGAGGCCCTGTCCTTGGTCGATGACCGTCCAGCCCAATGTGGCAAGCTGGTCAAGAAACGGCTTTTCGACGTGAAGATATTCAGACATTGCCTACGCTCAGCAGTTCCATTGAGGCCAATGGGTTTAAGATTCTGCCGATTTGTAAACCCGTAGTTTACTTTGTGCTTGTTTTATCAACTCCGGTTTACCCCGGCGGCCTATTGCATAGCCTGTCTCTGCAAAACATGGCTCCCGTAAACCGGCGGCACAGATCGACAGATGATACGTCCCGTGAGCCTTTGGCGCGTCGAGTCCGGTGTTGGCGAACGAAGCGCGTGGCACCGCCTTTTCGGAGAAATGGCCCCTTTGATCCCTTTGTGGCCCCTTTGCCGGATGGAGCGCCAGCTCACTTTGGCCCCTTTGGCCCCTTTGTGGCCCCTTTGGACAGAATATAATAGGTGCCTTTCCCCGTCTTGCCGACCATCACAAACACCGCCTTCTCGACGAGTTCGCCAAGATCTCGATGCGCCGTACGTTTGGCGACCTTGAGGCGTTCCTGATATTCAGAATTCGTAATCCGTCCATGCGTTCGAACGTATGCGACAGCCTGGGCCTGGCGTTCGTTCAATCCAAGGCCGGCCAATGTCTTCGCCGTCAGCCA
>NEWP02000004.1:0-35920 GCA_002869895.2 Nitrospira sp. CG24E
TGTGGTCTGGAACAACGAGGACAAGAAGTGCTTGCATGTGATCCCCTACTAAGGGATCAAGAGCCTGTGGGTGCTAGCCCCGCGCCCCGGATGCCGGAGCGCGGGGCTGGCCCAAAACCGAAGAGTACGGTTCAAGGGGTTATTACTTGACGTGGCAGCTTGCTATAAAAGGGCATACCGTGAACGTCATACAGGGGTATTAAGTCCCGCTACTACGTGATGGAGCACGCCCACGCAAGACTGCGGCTCTTTCTCATCCTCGCTACCCGCAAGTAGAGGATTTGTGCTATTTCGGGCAGAGACATAGGTGTGAAGCAAGGGAGCACTTACCATGAGCAAGTTAAAACTAAGACCGACTTTCAAGAATGATGTGCAGGAAGCCGCCTTCTGGGCGTCGCATGACTCAACGACATATTTTGATCACTCGAATAGCCGCAGAAGGATCTTCACGCGATTCAAACCACTGGCGGAGACGATTTCACTCCGGCTGCCAAAGTCTTTACTCGATCAACTCAAGGCATTGACCAACAAGCGCGATATTCCCTATCAGAAGCTCTTGAAACGGTTTCTGCTTGAACAAGTGCAGTCGGCGTTGCATCTCAAGACTGCCAAGTCATCTTAAGGGGCAGTATACCTCGAGAGAAACCCCGTACGCATGAATGCTTTTAGGCAAAAGCAGCCCGGCCGGATCACTATTGTTGTCGTCGCAATAGGCGCGTTGATAATTGGTTTTACTGTGTTGGGCGCGATTCAATATGCCAGAAAGGACGATGGTGAAGCCGTTGATCACGGCAAAATGCTTAGTGAGGCTGTGTATGCCGTCGACGATAACACAAGACGCTGCGGGCCAGGAGCAAAGCCCGGTCACGCAGGCCACAGCGATGATGAAAAGACATCGGCTGGCATTCGCTATATGGTCAATACGCCGATCAACTATGATGCAACCATTGCCCATCCACTACTCATGGTCTATGCGCCGGCGGGAACAAATCGATATGAATCGGAAAGGTTCATGTCTCTTACGCAAGAAGGAACGGCAGCAGGTTTTATTGTGGCCTATGCAGATAACCGCAGATTGTCTCCAGAGGCGCTTGAAGCGCTGGCTGAGATACCGGGGCTGATTGAAAAGAAATGGTGTATCGATAAGAATCGGGTTTTTCTCACCGGTCACTCCGATGGCGGGACTATTGCCATGGGCATCGGATTTCTCAAGGGCACCAGACATATCCCAGCGGCGATTGCTCCCAGCGCGATGGGTATCAGGGGTGAAGACTTGAAAGAACAGAGTTGCCCTAACCCGCTTCCCGTGATGATCATGCACAGTAACCGTGACAGCCTTTTCCCAGGGTATGGGAAAGAGGCCATCCAATGGTGGGCTACCTGTAATGGTTGCGAGACAGCAAGCCCGGTACAAGAGTCAGACGGCTGCATCACGTACAAGGGCTGTAAGAATAATGTCACGACCCGCTATTGCGAAGGGACTGGGACTCACCGCGAATGGCCGGGGAAGAATAAAGCGATCATTGATTTCTTCAGAAATAGTCAAAACGTCCGTTGAGATTCTCACTCTTCTTGCAACGTAATCTCACTGTGAGCCAGTTCGTCTTGAACCCTCCCACTGTCTCGGCACCCTACTCGGACAGCAGGCGCAGGAGATCTCGCGCTCCATGAAGGATGCGATGGACCAGGACGACGTTGCCCTTCACTTTATAGAAGACCAGATAGTTGTCGATGACGAGAACGCGATAGCCAAGCGCCGTGAGCTTGGCATTGTGGGGAACACGGCCGACGAAGGGGTGAGATTGCAGCGCCTCCAACCGGGACTCGATACGATCGAGCACTTCAGCCGCAGCCTGTGAGTTCTCTGCTGCCAGATAGGACAGGAGATCCGTTAGATCTTGCTCGGCGATCGAGAGAAGACGGACGCTGTACTTATTTGAAGGCACGGATGCGTTTCCTCAGATCGGCCATGACGCGGTCAAGCGGACGCCCCCGATTGCCGGCTGTCGCTTGCGATTCTGCGACGGCCAATTTTTCGTAGAGATCTAACGTCCGCTCCATCTCTCCGTATTTGGCCAAGGACATGAGCACCATGTCGCCCTCCCCGTTCTTGGTGATGAACACGGGCTCATGGCTCTTGTGGACAAGGTCTGAAATCTGATTCGTCTTGTTCCTCAAATCCGAGATGGGCTTAATAATCGGCATAACATTCCTCCATCGCTGTTTTCGATTATCATGGAAATGACTATATCATGATAACGGCTTCGAGGCTAGAATCAGGGATGGAGGCTGATGATCTTCCGTGCTCGCGTAACACAGGGCTTCCGAAGGATGCGAGGGGGCAGGCAACTATCCCTCTTGCTCGCAGAGCCCCCACGAGAAAAGGATTGGAAGGACACCCACGTTGGTCCTGTGCTCCCGGAACGCGCGCGCTAAGAAGGGCCTCGTTCGACGGGCGCAGTCAAAAGTCCCTCACGCCCATGCTTGGCTGAGCATAGAGCCGGAATGAGAGTACGAATGGACGCGCGCAGTGGGAGATCAATCAGTCCCACTCTTGAATGCAAAAAGAGGGAGATAGAAAGGGCTAAGGACTATTGTATGGGACAGGAGATATAGTGGTGAACATCATCAACTTGTCCCGTAAGTTCTGGGGTATTACTAATCCCTGTCGATGATAAGAAGAGCTTCATATTCGCTGGGTAGATTCTGAAGCGATGCCCACCACGGTGGAGGTTCGCTTGGGTGAGGCGGACTCCATTCCTTCGTTTCCTCACTTGAAACTGGCGTAAAACGTGTTTTCACTCGGAGATTACTTGCGTTGAAGTCTGCCCCTCTGAGGTCAGGACACTTCGGACGAATTTCCTTAATCATACTTACAACGTCGTCTGGCGGATTACACCGATCCACATAAATTTTTCCATGAACTACGTTTGTTATGACCAGTGCTGCAATAGGGTTTGGGGTGGCACACCCAACCCATCGACAGGTTGAAATTGTGTTAACCAATCGACTGACCAGTCGCGTCGCGACTTTCTTTCTTCTGTGATCGGGAAGTACGGCGAGTGAGTCTATCCAACCGACGACCCCTTGAGTTGCACGGAGGATTCTCGCATAGAGATAGCCGACATCTCCCTCGGTCCGATGATGGGCTACAAATAGGTGATCCGTACTTTCAAGCCGCTCCCTTGTTGTCTTAGGCCCGAGCCGATAGGGCTTCCCTTGAGGATTCGTTCCAAAGCTATTGCTGAAAACGTGTGAAACTGCGTTCACCAAGCTCGGCGTGGCTGCGGCCTCTTCCCCCTTGTAGCTGTGGAATTCGTACTCATCTTGCTCCAACAGCATAGGCTCAGCACCCCATAAGAATCCTGAACGTCATATCAGAGTGATGTGAGGGGAAGGAATGGCTATCGCTTGATGACAACCAGGGCTTCGAACGCATTAGGCAAATGCTCTATGAACGTCCACCACTTTGGCGCCTTCATCGTTTCCCGAGGAGCCCATTGTCTCTCATCAGAGCGGGACAAGGGGCTAAAGCCCGTCTTGATCAGTAAGTTTTCTTTGTCGAGGGCGCAACCGCGGAGGTCGAAGCAGTTATCCTGTATCTCTTTAAGCATCTGATACACGGGGAACGGTGGGAAGCAACGACCGATGTAAAGATGTCCGGGTACACATCGAATTATCACGTGGCCTGCAATGGGATTTGGAGTCGCGAATCCCACGAAAGGGGCTGCCTTTGTGGCCGAGACAAAGCTTCTCACCAAAGTAGTGGCGATTCCCTGCCGACGGTATAGAGGCAGTACGGCCATCGATTCTATCCATGCAACTCTGCCGGCTGATGAAGGGATTTCTTTTCCAAATAAATATCCCACTCCGGAACGTGTATCCCCAGCGATGAATAGATAGTCCGTGCTCAAGAGCCGTTCACTCACCGATTTAGGCCCTAGACGATAGGGTTTCCCGTCCGGCCTGAAACCAAAGCTCTCGTTGAAAATGTTCGAGACGAGTTTGACCGCATCAGCGTCAGAAGCTGCAGCAAACCCGGCTAACTTCGAGATGCTATGAGAGGCCAGTGTTGAATCATCAGTGTAAATGCATTCAGTTAGAGTGGACGAACACGAGGTTGCTTGAGGAGCTGGCGTACAGTCTCCTGGAGCAAGAGCTTTGTGTGGCTGGAATAATGTAGTTTGGTGCGAAGGATCCATGGTCTGACTGTTGCGATGTGCTGCTGACCGGTAGGATGTACCCTTGTAGGTAAATTAGAGAGCTCTGTCAAGCATGGATCTCTCGGAATATCGTGCGCCATCCATTGCCCGTTCAATACCTACGGTCGCACTGCCATGCTTAAGTTTCCAGGCCATTTCGAGGCCTAGTATCTGCCCATGAATAGTTCTTTGGAAATCTGTCGCTGACCAGGTGGCAAGTCAAGCAATGACCCTCATAAGCGCTCCTCGTGTCAACCACACTTGAGCCACAGGTTAAGGAATAGCTTTGTTGCACATTGAATTAAGGCGAGGCTGCGAAGGTGCACTTCGCGGATACTTCCACTGCGATAACCCTCGTGCTAAGCTCGCCTTCATGAAAGATGAAAAGCCATGGGACTCATACTATCCAGCCGCCATTGATCTTCTCCCGCAACAGCCATTCATCGAAGAGTCTATTGGAAAGCTGGTTCTGCGCCTCGGTTATGCGCATTTACTACTCGAACTACATCTGGGCACTCTCTTGAGGATTGATCCAGCGAAAGGAAGGATTCTTACAGAAGACCTTCCCCTGTCCAGCCTTGCAACACGGTTTTATCGTGCTGCGGAAAGTAAGGCTCCACAGCCGCAGGATTTGAAACAACTCAAGAGCCTTCTCAATAATCTAAGGAGGATCAACGAAAATAGAAATCGTCTTGTGCATGCCTTCTGGACTTTTCCAAAGGATGGCCCTCCAATGCTGGTCCCTAAAAATGGACAAATGGTCCGTGAGAAAGCACCCATGGCCACCGAAATCTTATCTTTAGTCACTGCCACTGAGGCGAATCCTTATTACCCACCACACCGATTCTCCGCCTCCTTCATAATGTCCTGAGATACTGCTTTCGTGTGGCCAAAGTGTGGCCGAACTATCGAAGCGATCAGGTTTGATCGGTTTCTTCCACGCCTCTGGCTCACCTATAAGTGATTGACAACGAAACGATAGAAGTAGATCGAGGTCAATAGTCTCTGGGTCTGAAGTGCTTTCAAATCTCGCCCCCTCCGCTGTTTGTAGATAGGTGATAGGTGCGGCCTGGATTGGCGCTCAGTCTACGCATCTTCCCAATCCTCTTCGCCTCTTGTTAAGGAGTGGCCGAGGCTGCCCTTTACTGCGCACACGAACGACCAGCATCGATCTAATCGATCCTTCCAGCTCGCTAGCTATCGATCAGGGATGGGGGCTGATTGATCTTCCACTGCGCGCGTCCAGCGAATACTGGTTCATCTGGTCTATCTCGTCTATCTGGTTTGTCTAGTTGATCGGACTGAAAATTCATCCAGAAGAACCAGACAGACCAGAAAGACCGGCCAACCAGACAGACAAGCCCGACCGCGTTGCGCGAGCACAGGAGATCATCAGGCTCCATCCCCTTCTCTGTTCTGCGAGCAAGGGGGATCAGGCGGGCCGCCCTCTCCCATCCTTTGTTAGCGCACCTTGACGACCGTCACTCCATCCCCTCCTTCCCCCCGGTCTCCCGTGCGGAAATCCGCCACATAGGGCGAGTCTTTTAAATAGGTTCGCAACGTGGCCTTGAGTTTTCCTGTGCCATGGCCATGAATGATGCGCAGAAATGGCGCGCCGGCCAGCGTCGCGCGATCCAGCGCTGCAACCACCTGATCCAACGCCTCATCCGACGCCCTCCCTCGAACATCCACGACCGTCTGTTCATCGAGCCCCAGCCCGCCGCCTGATGAGAACCGGCGGGGATTCGATGATGATGGCGCCGGCTTCGACAGGGCGGCAGGCTCTCGTGGGAGACCAATGAGATTCGCCACTGTGGCGAACACTTCTCCTTCCCCTACCTTCACTCGTACACGCTTCTTTCCCTGCGGCGCTTCGAGGAGTATGCCTGTCATGCCAAGCCCGCTGATTTCGACCTGATCTCCCACTCCCAACTGTGCCAGCGGAACCGGTGTACCGGCAGGTGCTAGTTCGGCTTTCGTTTGAGCCTCAAGCTCGAACAATCGCTGCTTCGCCTCTTTGGCCTTGATCAACTTCTGCTCGCCCTTGACCGCATCGACCGTGGCTTGCACTTCAGCCCGCGCGCGGATGAACTGTTCGCTGAGCTTTCGTTTGAGACCCTTCTGCGCTTCACGCTCTGTCTCTTCCAGATGGACCAACTGTGCTTTCACTCGTTGTTCTGCCTGTTCCGCTTCACGCCTGGCCTCGACAGCCTTGGCCAGATCGTCGGTCAATCGCCGCTGCGTCGTCTGCAGATCCTGCAGCATTGTTTCCATAACCCGATCGTCTTTATGGAGCCTTTGCCTCGCTTCATCCAGCAAAGCCCGGTCCATGCCTAATCGGCCGGCAATTTCGAGCGCAGATGATCCGCCCGGCACCCCCATGAAGAGGCGATAGGTCGGCGAGAGCATCGCCACGTCGAATTCGACGCTGGCATTGGCGAAGCCCGGCATCGTGTGGGCCAAGGCCTTGAGCGAACCATAGTGAGTCGTGGCAACGACTTTCATCCCCAGCTTGGCCAGCCGACAGAGCAAGGCTTCGGCAAGGGCTGCTCCTTCGGTCGGGTCGGTCGAGGTTACCGGTTCATCGAGGAGGAGCAGCCATCGCTGCGGAAAAGCACTGTTGTCGCTACGCCTCCGGTCCGTTTCGTCCAGCAACTGAACCATCTGAGTCATGTGCGCAGAGAAGCTGGAGAGGTCTCGGGCCAGGTCTTGGGTATCGCCGATATCGGCATAGATATCGGAAAAGAACGCCATCTCGGATTCCGCGTGACAGGGCAAGTGCAATCCTGCCCGGACCATCAAGGCAAAGAGCCCGACGATTTTGAGGGTTACAGTTTTCCCGCCCGTATTGGGACCGGAGATGACGAGCACATGGATCGACTCATCCAGTAGAATGTCGTTGGCCACTACCTGCTCTTTCGACAAGACCAGCAATGGATGTCTGGCCTGCAGCAGCCGGATGCGCCCTTCGTCGTTGAGCATGACAGGATGAGCCTTTAGCTGGAGACTGAACGAGGCCCGCGCCGAGATGCAGTCAAGCAGGGTCAGCGCATCGAGCCCAGCCAACAGAGCCTCCGATTGTGTTGCGATGAGGGAGGACAACTCACGGAGAATGCGACGCACTTCCCGTTCGATCTCAAGATCCGCCACTTTGATCGAATTGTTCAGTTCGATGAGCTCGCGTGGTTCGAGAAATACTGTGGCTCCGCTGGCCGAGACATCATGGACAATCCCCGGCGTCCGTCCCTTCATGTCGGCTTTCACCGGAATGACATAACGGCCTTCCCGTTGGGCGAAATATTTCTCTTGTAAGATTTCTTCATAGCGATGCGAGTGCAGAATCTGATCGAGGTCATGCCGCATCTGTTGTTTGAGCGAGTGGGCCTGATGGGTCAAGCGCCGCAACTCCGATGTCGCAGACTCCTTGATCGAGCCATCCGGATGGATGGCCTCATCCAGCGCTGCTTTCACTGGCCGTAGTTCTCTGACCGATCGTAGGGAATGGGCCGTGGATGCCAGCGCAGGAGCGTCGTGGTGATGTCGTTCCATAAAAGAGCCGCTGTCTTCCAGCAACTCCAGCACCATCGCGCAATCCCGCAGTTCGTGGATTTCCAACGAGGCTCCTTTCCTTGCCCGAGCGAGCGGGTCCCGGATATCGGGAAATGCCAAGGTCGGCAGTGCCTCGCCGGATACTTGTAGCTGCCCCATTTCCGTCGTTTCCTGTTGGCGTTGCTGTGCGTCGTGGAGACTGGTCGCCAATTCGAGGGCGCGGCAATGCATTGCTCCCATCGTCGAGCGGGCATGTCCGGCAAGGGTATCGAGTAGCCTAGACCACTCCAGCACCGTCGTTGTCTGTTCGAAGAAATTCACGGTTACCTCGGAGAGAACGTCTTAAGCTGGGCAGGACGAACTCTAACGAACCCATCGACAGAGACGCAAGGTAAGCTTCCGCAGATCCCGCGCCGACTGGGTCGGTATGGGGGGCAAGATGGCAGTGAAACTCCTCTGATCCACAGCAGAGATATCATCGTGGTATAGCTTGACAAGGCCCAGGAGCGTGGATACTATCGGCGTCATTCTGGCCGGCATCTGTAGCCGATTTTTTTGTGAGGGATGACTCATTATGGCTATTCGGATCGGTATTAATGGGTTCGGGCGGATCGGACGGAACGTCCTACGGGCATCGCTCGGCGACCCTGACCTGCAGTTTGTCGCAATTAACGACCTGACAGATGCGAAGACCCTTGCCTATCTTTTGAAATACGATTCGGTACATGGGACCTTGCAGGGAAGCGTTGAGGCCAAGGGAGACCAGATCCTCGTCGACGGTCGGCCCATTAAGGTGCTCGCGGTGAAGGATCCAAAAGAACTGCCCTGGAAAGAGCTGAACGTGGACATCGTCATCGAATCGACCGGCCGTTTTACTGACCGCGAAGGCGCAGGGAAGCATCTCTCTGCCGGAGCGAAGCACGTCATTATTTCTGCGCCGGCGAAGGATCCGGACGTCACCATCGTGCTGGGCGTCAATGATGAGGCCTACGATCCGAAGATCCACCACATCATCTCCAATGCCTCCTGCACGACCAATTGTTTGGCGCCAGTGGCAAAAGTGCTGTTGGATAATTTCGGCATTAAGCACGGCCTCATGACCACGATCCATTCCTACACCAACGACCAGCAGTTACTCGATCTCCCCCACAAAGACATGCGGCGCGGGCGCGCAGCCGGCATGTCGATGATCCCGACCAGCACCGGCGCGGCAAAGGCGTTACATTTGGTCTTGCCGCAGCTCAAGGGTAAGATCGATGGCATGGCCATCCGTGTTCCGACGCCGAATGTCTCGCTGGTGGATCTGACCGTTGAAACCGAAAAGGACTGTGATCTCGCTTCTGTCAATGCCGCTTTCCGAAAAGCGGCGAACGGGCCAATGAAAGATATCCTGCTCTATTCCGAAGACCCGATTGTCTCGATCGACCAGAAGGGCGATCCCCATTCTGCCACGTTCGATTCTCCCCTCACGATGGTCATCGACAAGCGGCTCGTCAAGGTTACGGCCTGGTACGACAACGAGTGGGGCTATTCGTGCCGGGTTCGAGACCTGATCAAGGTCGTTGCAGCGAGAACGGTAGGGCACTGAGCATCGTGAGGCAATCCCATCCTCAGTCCGATTCCCGTTCACACTGACCCCACCCTGGAAGGACAGACCTGACAGAACCGCCATGAAACTGCGCAAGCAAACGATCGACGACGTTGTACTGCGAGACAAGCGCGTCATCATCCGGGCCGACTTCAACGTCCCCTTGGACGATGAAAACCAAATCACCGACGACACCCGTATCCGTTCCACCTTGCCGACCATCAATCGAGCCATCGACGACGGCGCCAAGGTGATTCTCTGCTCCCACCTGGGCCGACCGAACGGGAAGTTCAACCTCAAATACAGTCTGGCTCCTGTGGCAAAGCGTTTGGGCCGGCTCATGGGCAAGAACATTCTGTTCGCGCCGGATTGCATCGGGCCGGCAGTGGAAGGGCTTGTCGAAAAAATGAAGGCGGGGGATGTGCTGCTCCTTGAAAATCTCCGATTCCATCCGGGAGAAGAGCAGAACGACGACAATTTTTCAAAAGCGTTGGCAGCCCTTGGGGATGTCTATATCAACGACGCATTCGGCGCCGCACACAGGGCCCATGCTTCTACTGTCGGCATCACCAAATTCATTCCCGTCTCTGTCGCCGGCTTCCTCCTCAAGAAAGAAATTGAGTATCTCGAGGGGGCAGTCGAAAACCCCGTTCGGCCATTTGTCGCGATTCTCGGCGGAGCAAAAGTGTCGGGAAAGATCGGGGTCATCGAAAATCTTGGCAAGCGGGTCGACAAAGTCATTATCGGCGGCGGTATGGCCTTTACCTTCTTGAAGGCGAAGGGGATGGAAATCGGCAACTCCCTGGTCGAGAACGACATGTTGGACTTTGCGAAGGGTATCGAGGACCATGCCCTTTCCCGCGGCGTGAAGTTTTATCTGCCGGTCGATTGTGTCGTCGCTGCCAGCCGCGAGCCTGGGGCCGAATCGAAGATCGTGCCGGTCCAGGAAATTCCAAACGGGTGGTACGCTCTCGACATCGGTCCGGCCTCCGTCAAACTCTTTAACGAAGCGGTTCAGAACGCGAAGACGATTTTGTGGAATGGACCGATGGGTGTCTTTGAAATCGATGCCTATGCACGAGGCACCCTCGCGATGGCTCACGCGATTGCCGATGCCTATGCATTGACGATCGTCGGCGGCGGTGAAACGGCCCTGGCCGTGCATCGATCCGGCGAGTCGGAGAACATGTCGTTCATTTCGACCGGCGGCGGCGCTGCGCTGGAATTGCTCGAAGGTAAGCAACTCCCGGGCTTGACCGCCCTTCCGAATCGAGTCTCGATTACGCCTATCTCGTTCCTTATGTGGAAAACGAGCAGGAGATTTTCTTGAAGAGCATCATGCCAAGTCGCAAGGCAACTCGGGATTTCTTATCGGGAGGCAACTGACATGAACAGCGAACGGTTGTTGGAGGAAGAAATTCTTGCTTCGTTCGAGCGCGGAGAATGGAAGCCGGTTCGGGATCAGAAGGGCGAGATTGCGCGGTTCCAGGCCGCTGCAGAAGCCACCTTGCTCAAAGACAAGCGGGTCAACATCAGAATCTCGTCCAGAGACCTTGAGGGATTGCAAGCCAGGGCCGCTGAAGAGGGTGTTCCTTACCAGACTCTTATGGCGAGCGTACTCCACAAGTTTGTGTCGGGTCGTCTCGTCGAGACGCAAAGACGTATCGCTGCACGCTCGAGCCGAACAGCGCGCAAGCGCGCCGCCGCTTAGCGCGCGTTCGACCTCACATCGCACCAATACACCATAGTTTTCTCATCACCCTCGCGCAGGATTCATAGGTATATGAACGAATACGCTAATGACATGAGCCCCTATCAGGCAGCTGGAGAACTTGCAGGGATCACGAGTCTCGTCGATGCGTTCTATTCAAACATGGATACCTTTCCGGAAGCCCGCGTAATTAGGAAGATGCATCCCGAGGATTTGACCGAGGCGCGGAAAAAGCTCACATACTTTCTGTGCGGAGTGCTCGGCGGGCCTCGGCTGTATATCGATCATTACGGCCCAGTCAACCTTCCTGATTTCCATAGGCAATTCCCCATTAGAGCTGAAGAACGAGACGCGTGGATGCTCTGCATGCAGCACGCCACTGCTGTTCAGCCATATGAGGCGTCGTTTAAGGAGTATTTACTGGCTCGATTGTGGATTCCAGCGGAAAGAATCAGGATGGTCAATGAGATGGGAATCTAACAATTTCCTGGAGAGTGGCGCATGTTCCGCTACGCTCTTCGGGCCCCACCAAAGCGCTACTACACCATCTCCTCACGGACCGAGTTTACGCTGGAACCCGTAGACATTGGTTTGGCATTTTCAGTACAGTTGGCGCCGGCGGGGTCGTTGGACAGGCTGGCGTCCGGCGGCGCCTGATCAGCTCCGGTTAATTCCTATTTATACATAACAGGAGGGAGAGCGAGCGATGAGCACAAAAACACTCTATGAACGTCTCGGTGGCTATGACGCGATCGTTGCAGTTTCCGGGGACCTGTTGCCACGCCTCATGTCGGATTCACGGCTGAAACGATTCTGGGAGCATCGCGGACAGGACGGTATCGCCCGCGAAAAGCAACTTTTGATCGATTTTCTCTGCGCGAATTCCGGCGGTCCCATGTACTACACCGGGCGAGACATGAAGGTGTCTCATAAAGGGATGAAGATCAGTGAAGCCGATTGGACGGCATTTTCAGCCACGTCAATGCGACTCTGGATGCCTTTAAACTTCCCCCGACTGAGCGAGGCGAGGTAGTCGGCTTCGTGCAATCTTTGAAG
This sequence comes from Nitrospira sp. CG24E, assembly GCA_002869895.2. Taxonomy (GTDB): domain Bacteria; phylum Nitrospirota; class Nitrospiria; order Nitrospirales; family Nitrospiraceae; genus Palsa-1315. The sequence goes on from NEWP02000004.1 coordinate 12,107, forward strand.
AAAGATATTGTCGAAGCCTAGGGCTTGGCAAGGGGCGTGAGTTTCACGCCCCTTGCGGAAAAAATTGCAGCGCTTCGATAGTCTCTATGTCTGGGGCAAGAGACGAAAACTCCTGCCGAATGCTCAAAATGGCCAGACTTCTCACCGCCCAACTCCGGCGACGACTTCACCTGCCCGGGCCCTGAGGCTGCCAAGACAGTCTCTCCTCCCAGGGACGCGCCTTTTCCCTAGCGCGGCCGCAGCGAGCGACTAACGATAGCGCTTCCAAGCTTGCTCGTTGATGTTTCCCCAGGATGGCCCGGCTGAGTCCTCCACTGCACGCGGCCAACGAGGATCCTCCGACTTCATATACATCTCTTAAAGGGAGAGACCAAGGCCGCCCTTTACTGCGCGACCTTCTCACCCGCCCGCCCTCGACGCGCCGAGACGCGTCGAGGGCCCAAGCGAGCACATTCTGATCGTGCGCGTTCTGCGAGCAAGAAGGACACCTGGCCGTTCCCTCCACGCTGGCGGACTTTTTGAGCATCCTGTTAGAGCGTCTTGTGTGTCCCGTCGCAATACGGCGGAGTCTTCGTCTGCTTGCACATGCACAAAGCCACTTCTTTCGTTTCATCTACCGTAAATTCGACCGGCTCGATCCCGGTTCCTTGGTGGGCTCCGTCACAGAATGGCTGATCCCTCGATCGTCCACATTGACACCAATAGTATGTTCCCGCTTCCAACGTCAGTACTTCGGGCTCCTTGGCTGCAATGCGTGGTTTTTCCATGATCAATAGTCCTCCTGTGGGTTATTCGGGGTGAACAGATCTCCTCACTGCTCGGACCATGGGCTTCCTTGACCTTCTCATCTCTAACTCCATAAGATGCTCAAACCACTCTTCGATTCTTTCGAGAGTCACGGCATCTCTCTATGTCCTCTGCTTCCGTCACCAAGACCCAACAAGAACAATCGGTTTGATTGTGATGCCAGTCTCGCTGTGGTGAGGCATGAGCCCCTACGGTAGGGTATAGGTCAACTCCGGCCAATGAGCACTACCATGGATCCGCCCCGCTTTCCCTTGCTCAATATAGATACTGGCGGCGAATGGCGTTGTCCCCGTAATACCCTTGAATCCTCCCTTTCCCCAGGCCCACGTCATCTCGCCTTTGCATTCGCCTTTCGTTCCAACACATCGTATCTCAACGTACGCGAGGTCCTTGTCTTCGTGGGCCCTGATGACGCAGACGCCCGTCTTCGGTCCCTCTTGATTCTCACTGATATGGAGAATCGCCTGACAATCCATTTTGCCCTTATGGATCTGCGACGGTGCTGAGCCTACTGGATGATGCTTCACGAGCATGGTTCCGGTAATCTTGCCTCTAAAGATTCTGTCTCCATCGCCTACATCATCGATGACGCCTTGTCCCGTCCAGCTCACGGTCGCATGGCCCGCTTCGATGGTTGCTGCCTCAGCCATGCTTAAGAGCCCCGTGCTGATGACGAGTAGGACAACTGTCGAAATGATGAATCGTCTGAATCCCATGACTGCTCCCTTCTGTTTATGGCACCGTCTGTCCTCGGCATAAGGACAACTAAAGCGAATGCAGGTGTTAATCGGTGAAGCCTGCCAAGTTAAATCAACCGCATCCACAGGGCGCTAAGATCAACAGGCGCAGAACTATCGATGACCTTCTCCCACTCTCATCGATAAACGACGGCTGCTTTCGCGCTGCCCCACATGAACGCAGGTCCGGCCCGAATTGTTATATATCAGGCCCTGTTCCTGCTACAAGCGTAACGGCTTGATCGGCGACAGGACGGCCGCCGGATTGTTCTTCCACACCGACTCATCCGCATCCACGTACAGTTCTACTTCGTTACCGTCAGGATCCTGAAGATAGAGACTCTGGCTCACGGTGTGATCGCTCATGCCGTCGATCGTCACACCGGCCTGCTCCAGCTCGTCTTTTACCACCCGCAGTTCGTCCAGATTGTCCCCCACCTTGATGCCGACATGATAGAGGCCACGACGATGACCTTGCAACGGTCCCGGCGCCTCGCCCACTTGAATCAGCAAGAGTTCATGGTGTGTTCGACCGGACGTGAGGGCAGCGGCGGCGCCATTGAAGATCCGTCCAACCTCTTTGAATCCCAGCAGATCGCGATAAAAGGCGAGCGACTGCTCCAAATCCGTCACATAGAAGACGACATGGCCAAGATAGTGGGCTTTCATATTTTCTCCGGTGAGGGTGCGCAGTCAGGGACTGAGACTCCCATAGTCGCACCGTTTACACTTCACTCTTTACCCCTCACTGTTTGCCGGTATCGTAATAGAACCGTTCGTGCACAATCGTCCCATTCTTCCACTTGGCCACGACGACTTGCTCCATATGAACAGGCTGGCCGTTGGTGGCGATGAAGTCGAGAGCGCATTCATAAAATGTCACGTTGTCGCCCACCGCCGAAGCCGTTACGTTGAACCCTTTCCACTCCTTCACGCCGCTCAAGAACTGCTTTTCCCGCTCTATATTGGCGGCCTGGCCGGCGGTCGGCGGATTGGCGTTTTCCTGCATCACCGTTTCCTTGTCATAAAACTCGCTCATGGCCTCGATGATCTTGCCTTGACGAATATATTCAAACAGGTCGTTCAGCCGCTGCTGTAGATTGACGGTACTCATGTTCATTTCTCCTTGTGAGATTTGTCGGTGAATGTAATCCCGGCTTTCTGCACTTCCTGATAGGGGAGCAGCCAGACGAGCGATTCGTCGCTCAGATCTCCCACTTGAATCCGGTTCCCCCAAGGATCGCGGAAATCGCAACGGAAATTGGGCTGCATTGTGAGGTTGTACTTCTTCGTGAGTTTCCGGCGCACCTCTTTGATCTGCTTGGCATCGCGGACCATCAATCCGAAATGTTTCATCCGATCCGGCTGAAGTTTCTCCACTTCAAAGATCGCCATGAATTGGTGCTCGCCGAGCTTGCACCAGGCGGCGCCTTCGCCGCCGCGGAGCATCTTCAAGCCAAACACATCGGAATAGAATTTCACTGCCTTCTTGGCGTCAGTCACCTCAATGACAATATGGTTACATCCATAGACTTGGATAGCCATCATACCCCTTCCTTTCTCGCAGGGTGCTGAAAATGCCCGCCAACACGAAGAAGGTTGAGGTTCAGGCTAAGGCTGAGATGCAGAGAGTCTGATCTTCGCTCAACCTCGACCTCAGCCTTCTAAGCCTCTCTTTCGGCCTGCTGAATGGCAGACAGAAAGATATCGGGAGACTGCGCCCCAGAGATCGAGAGACTGCCGTTGAGGACGAAATAGGGCACCCCGCGAATGCCGAGTTTGCGACCGGCCGCTTCCTCTGCCTTAACCTCTGTCGTCCCTTCCTCACTGTGGAGAAATGATTCAACAGCAGCAACATCGAGGCCGGCACGACCAGCCAACTGACCGAGAACCGGCACCGAACCGATATCGCTTCCTTCCGCGAAATAGCCCCGGAATAGCGATTCCACAACTGCATCCTGGCAACCCTGCTGTTCTCCATACCGAATCAGGCGATGGGCTAGGAATGTATTCGGTGTCCGCAGCACCTTCTCAAAGGCAAAAGGAATCTGCTCCTCCACTCCAGCCGCAAGCAGATGCTCCTTCATTTGACCGAACGCATCGAGACTGCCGAACTTGGCTCTTAGATACAGGGTCCGATCCATTCCTTCCTCAGGCATCGTTGGGTTCAACTGAAAGGGCCGCCAGCTGATCTGCGCCTTCACCCGATCTTCCAATTGACCCAACGCCCGCTCAAGCCGACGCTTCCCGACATAGCACCAAGGGCAAATGACATCTGAATAGATCTCGATCCGCAACAGCGCACCTGACTGATTCATCGAATCGACCACCTTCTTATGCCCGTTCCTCGTTCCACGAGATCCACCTCGCGAGGAACGAACGACGCTTCAGGATAAATGTCCCATCTTACCTGCCTGATAGTCCTGCACGGCCTGAGCCAGCTCAGCTTGTGTATTCATGACAAAGGGGCCATAGCGGGCGATCGGCTCCTCGATCGGCTCGCCACTCATGACCAAGAGCCGACTGTCTGCCTGCGCTTCGATTGTCACCTGCGATCCATGACGCTTACAGACGATCAGCTCTGCCTCTCCTGCGCTGTATGATCCATTCACTGAGATGCTCCCTTGCAAGACAAAGATCGAGGTGTTGTGTCCGTCAGAAAACGTCTGGGACAGAGGCGCCCCTACCTTCAGTTGAACATCGTACAGCTGGATCGGTGTAAAGGTACGGGCCGGCCCCTTCCGCCCTTGGAATGACCCGGCGATTACCCGCAACTTTCCGCCGTCACCGAGGTCAATCACCGGAATGTCGGCGTTGAGAATGGTCTGATAACCGGGCGCCGACATTTTCGACGCACGGGGCAAATTGACCCACAACTGGATGGCATGCAAGGTGCCGCCCTTCCTGGCAAACTCCTTCTCGTGCAACTCTTCATGAACGACACCAGAGGCCGCAGTCATCCATTGCACATCACCTGGACCGATCACGCCGGCGTTCCCAGCTGAGTCTCGGTGGGCCACTATGCCTTCATAGACGATCGTGACGGTTTCAAATCCCCGGTGCGGATGTTCGCCGACACCGCGCGGATGGTCCGTCGGCGAAAAGTACTGTGGCCCGGCATAATCGAGCATGAGGAATGGGCTGACCTTCTGATCGAGGTCGTTGCTCGGGAAGAGATTGCGCACGGGAAAACCGTCGCCGACCATGTGGGTCGATCCGGGCTGATAGATTCCGACGACTTCCTTGGTCACTCCGGTTGCGATCGTTGCATGCTGATTCATCGTGATCCTCCCTCTGTCAGAAACCAACGTTGTGAACGTAGTCCTTACAACCTCTTTTCCTCCAGATCGTACACATCGAACCACACATACACCGGTCGATGCTGAGGCACGAACTTGGGAATATACTCCTCCAGATACTGTTGAGCCTGAAGAGTCATATCGCTGAGTCGCATATCGCGAAGCTTGTTGTTCCATGCGAGAATCTCATCGGTGTCTTTCACGTTTGAGTGGGTGACGATCCATTGGGCAATCTCCTCGTCGGTAGCCCCGGTCGCCACGACCTCTTTGAATGTCTCCGGTGTAACCCCAGTGAACGAAAACCACTGACTCGCGAGCGAACAGGGCCAATAGTTGTAGTCTCCGTTTATACCAAGCAGAAAGGATCGGCATTTATCCACACACCGCGCCGCAATCACATAGCCGCCCAACTTTTCTCGCGGACTTCGCGGGAAGTTGTTTCTCAGATCATTCGCAAGCTGCTTCACTTTTCCCAAGTCGGTTTTCATTATGGTCTCCTTTCTTACACCATTCCTCGCAATGCTTCAGACAAGGTGACAGTCCCGCGCACGAGCGACGCGGGATGTTCATAGCCGATCGCCCCTTTGGAGAATGACGTATACATTTCCTCGAACAGCCTTGCTGCTTCATCGGAGAAGCCGAATGATTTGAAGGTCGGCACCACGGCGCTCAGGGGCGCAAACTGAGCAGACACAGCTTTCCCTAAGATCTGACTGAGGGCGGCAGCCGCCTGCTCAGGACTATATTCTTCCGGTCCGGCCAGTTCTACAATCTGCTTGCCCCTGCCGCCCGTGATCAAAGATTCCGCTCCCACTCGACCAATATCTCTCGTCGAGATCATCGGAATCTTGGCTGCTGGTGCAATGAACGTCGGCAGGATACCTTGGTCCTTGACCATAGCTATCCCAGGTCCCCAGTTTTCCATGAAATAGCAGGGACGCAAGATCGTTAGATTCTGTGCAACAGATCCAAGCTTCTGCTCACCGTATCGAGCAGCACGAATGGGACCAGTGCCTTCCGGAATCTGTCCGCCGATGGACGACAAGAAGACGACGTGCGAAATCCCGCTGGTCTTCACCGCTTCTGCGGCCTGATCCATGCGTTGACGTTGTGCTGCAAGCCAGGCTGTGGCTCCGTAGTTCGGAGGGACCAGGAGGTACAACCCCACTGCCCCTTGAAAAGCTTTGGTCAAAGCCGGCACATCATCGAGCGACGCGATCGCGACTTCCGCACCCTTCGCATTCCAGGACGCGCCCTGGTCAGCCGAACGCACGACGACACGCACCGGCAGCTTACGAGCCAGCAATGCCTTCGCAACTACCGATCCGGTATGTCCCGTTGCACCGAGTACGACAAACATGCTTGCGCCTCCTTTCGCTTCAGCCCTCATGAGGGCAATTACCATTCCGATCGTCGGGAGAGAACAATCCCCCATTCTCCCTGTTGTTTACAAACCAGTTCTTCTGCAATCCCTACCAGAGGCGTTCCAGGACTCCGCCAACAGCGCAATGGCGCGGAAGAACTCTCCGATAATCCTCGAAAAATGTCTCGTCTCCGCGACTGTCTCATCACCTTGCCGCATGACCATCGATATACACACAACCAAGGCCCTATTATAATAGTCCTAGTTAGTACAGAGTCAACTGGGAAAATATCATGCCTCTGTTCCTTCATGAAATCGCGAGGGAGGTCAATCGGTTCGAGCTGGTTGGACTGGTGAGATAATCACTTGTCAGTTCACCTGCCCCTCTCGGGTGGATTTGACCTCGGTCCCCTGGAGTATGGAGACCCGCTCGACCCCGACTCTGCGATGCGACACCCTGCATCCGCATGAATCGTTTCCCCACTCTTTCACTTCGCGCGGTGATCGTTTATCCTGTGGCGGATTGCTCGACCTTGTCTGTGATCATGGAGGCGATGGGTATGGCTCAATTAGTCCTGCTTCGTCACGGCGAATCACAATGGAATCTGGAGAACCGCTTCACTGGCTGGGTCGATGTACCACTCTCGCCGCGAGGGATAGAGGAGGCCAAGAACGCTGGAAATAAACTCCGTAGTTTTACATTCGACCGCGCCTTTACCTCTGTGCTCTCACGCGCGAATGAAACCCTCAGGCTTGTGCTCGATGCGATCGGTCAACCAAACATCCCCATCGAAAAAGACAAGGCGCTCAATGAACGGATGTATGGTGAGTTACAGGGATTGAACAAGGCTGAAACCGCGGTAAAGTACGGCGAGGCGCAGGTGAAGATCTGGCGGCGGAGTTACGATGTGCGCCCACCGGGGGGAGAGAGCTTGCAAGACACTGCGGAACGGGTGCTGCCCTACTATGAACAGACCATCAAGCCGCACCTCTTGAAGGGAGAAACGATTCTCATCGCGGCGCACGGAAATAGCTTACGGGCCCTGATCATGCAGTTGGAACAACTCTCCCGAGAGCAAGTGCTGGAATTGAATATCCCAACTGGCGCGCCTCTCCTCTATGAGTTGGACGAAACGGGAAGGGTCGTCGCTCACCGCTACCTCTGACAGGTTAGACAGGCGGGAGATTATCCGATGTCTTCCAATAGCTGCCCGTAGGTGTCGACCGGGACGAAATCAATGAGTAAGGTTAAGAGATTACGTCGCTCTGCTTCCTTGATTAAGCGGCTCCCTTCTATCAGCGCAGCAGCTTCTGCACAGACTGCAAGCGGACTCGCCCCCTCTTCAACCAAATGGCTATACCGTCGCCGCCGGTCCTGCCATTCGTTGAAGTAGGCGGGCCAGCCAGCTGAACCGACGGGAACAGTCGTACCCCATCCTGCTTTCATCTCATTGAGGATAAGGTCCGAGACCGCGGCCTGATACTTCTGAGGGATGTGCGCTTCGATAGCTGCAAGGATCCAAAACAGGTTCACCGAGAGCAGCTCTTGTGTGATCGCCTGAGCCTGCTCCACCGTCGCCTGAATCCCATACTCTTCCAGCTGCTGAACAGTCACACCGATCGGCATCGCTGCGACCAGAGCCACCGCTGCTTGCCTCGGTGTCATTGAATTGGCTGACATGCGCACCCTCTCACTCGTCCAGGGAGGCAGAGAATACACCACTGTGCCAGACTGCTCAAACAACTTGTTCACTCCAAACTCTTGTGTTAGAGTCCGGCCATGTTTCGACGGATCGCCGCCACAATCTCACGATGGACCTGTGCCGCCAGCCTGACGGCTATCTTGGCTACAGGCGCCGTCCTGTCTGTCCCTCCGGCCCAAGCAGACGAAAACCGCTGGGGATTCGGCAGCGACCTGGGCCTCACAACCGGAACGGTCAATGGCACGGTATTCACCTTGGCATTCAACGGTGACTACTACCTCGATCGAAACTTCTCGGTCGGACCGATGATGCAGATCACTCCGATGGGCGATCTCTTTCAGATTTCTTTCGCCGGGGTTGCCCGCTATCACTTTCGCCTCAACAACGGCATCAACGTGGTGCCCTTTTCGGGAATCGGCTTGCTCCATGCAGACCTAGACCGCGGGACCGGCCCAGCGCGCGTCGATCGCAACGACACGAGCTGGTATATCCCCATCGGCGCCTCGCTGGAATACCAGGCAACCCACAATCTTGCGTTATCGTCGACCTTGATCGTCAATCTCCACGACATCGACCTCTCTCCATCGCTCCAAGAGAAGGACCAGACGAGTGTAGCCCTGCTGTTTGGTTTCCGCTTCGGCCCCTAACAGGCTGTTGAAAAGGCCAGCCGGCCTCGTTCCCGCGTCGCTCAATCTTCCTCTTCCTGTCCAAGTTCGCAGAGTCAAACACATGGACCCAGATTCTTGGCAGTGGCTTGTGAAGGCGATGCTCTGCCCTATTTAGAGAATATTCGTAAGGTAGGAGAGGAGAGGGACCAGCTAGGCTGCTTTGGCCGGTTGCCAGCGAAGTCCGATATTCAGCAATTCTTGCAACAGGTCTTTGTAGGGGTAACCGTCTTTCTCTGCTGAGTCAGAAAAGTCTTCGTCGTGCGCGATTTGTGGATTCGGATTGGCTTCCAGCACATATACCTGACCCTCTGCATCCATTCTCACGTCGATGCGCGCATACCCGCTCAGCCCAAGGGCGCGATAGACACGTTTGGCGAGGTGTTGAATCTCCTCGGCTTTCCCTTCAGGAAGATTCCTGGCTTCGCCGGATCGAATCCCATACTTGTCTTGATAGGCGCGACTCCATTTGACCCGCTCAGTCGCAATCCGCCGAGCGTCATCCGGCAGTTTATCCAGCATCAACTCCCACACCGGCAAGACATGCACATGCCCATTACCCATGACCCCGACATAGAGTTCTCGCCCTTCGATGTACTGCTCGATGAGGGCCCCGGTCCCTACGCTCGTGTGAATAAATTCGACTCGCTCCTTGAGTTTGTCATCGTCCTGGACGATGGATGCTTGCGAGATCCCCAACGAGGCTTCCTCGGTCACCGATTTGACGATTAAGGGAAAGGACAACCACTTAGGCCGTTTGACCGTCCGCCCCTGCGGCACCACCATGAAGTCCGGGAATGGGATTCGGTGGAACGAGAATAACTTTTTGGAGAGGACCTTGTCGCGCGCCAACATCAACCCACGCGGGTTACAGCCCGTATAGGGCACATGCAGCAATTCAAGATACGACACGACGTTTTGGTCGTATACCGCCACTCCATCGAATTCTTCGAGCAGGTTGAAGGCAATGTGCGGCTTCCAGTCTTCAATGGCAGATCGAAGCACCCCGAGATCGCTCCGGACCCCCAGAGGCTTCACGTCATGCCCGAGTTTGCGGAGCGTGGAGACCACATCGTATTCCGTCTTCCACGCGGCAACGGCCACGTCCTGTCCGTCGAGGGGATCCGGAGGCACCAGATCTTCATGCATCAAGACGAGAATGCGGAGCCGTCTCATACTGCCACCTTATGCCGTCCGCTACGCAAATAATTCATCGTGTGAACGGTCAGCAAAATCGTGAAGTCCAATTTCGCCTGCTCTTCCGCGAGCGGCAGTCGCAGGTGGAGCTGACGGCAACGCTGAATCATGCCTTCGAGCACCTGATCGATCGTATATTGATATTCGCCGGTCCAGGCTGCGACTTTTCGGCGCACCTCTTTTCGAAAGCGGTTCAAGAAAGTAGCGGCGCTCAGTTTATCGGCGTGGGCAGGGGCATCGGAAAACAAGCGCTTCAAGTCCGGATCGTACAACGACGGGCGTTCGGTCCCATAGTGTGCTCGTTTGCGCTCATAGTGCTCACGCAGAGTCTTCTTCAGTTGGGGCAACGGATCGATCTCCTCATGCGTGACCACCTTCGGCGGCACTGCCGCCAGCCCCCCCATGAGCCCCTCGACATAGTGAAGCTTCTTCAGCACCGGCCAGCCCTTATAACGGTCGGACCAGCTCGAATCGGGCGTGAGCCAGACCGCAAAGGTCTCGGCAAAGTCCTCATCCGGGTGGCTCTGCGCGTACCAGACATCGAGATGCCGTACAAAGCTCCGGCTATAGGGCCGGGGGCTATAATATTTGGGGTAGGGGTCGGACGAACGCCCAAAGACCTCTTGCCGACGGCGAAGACGGCGAAGACGATAGGCATTTTCAATAGCGTGCCCTGCCTCATGTCTCAAAATTCTCATGCACCATTCCGGCGTCCCACCTTCAACTTCGAGCATCTGATCCATTTCAAGTTTCTCGAGTCGTGGATGGGCCAGATAAAAGGGCACGGCGATCCCCGGTACCCCATCCGGCGTAAACCATTCGTTAGACAACCAAAAGTGGGGACGGAAGAGAAGCTGTCTGGCTTCGAGTTCGGCGTAGAGTTGCTGAATCTGTTCCGACAAGAATGCCCCATCGAGGGTGAGGCCGAGTTGGCTCATCGGAAGGTCCAGGAGCTGCTCGTTCGACCACGAGACCCAGTCCGGCTCGTGACCATGACTGCCAGACCCTGTCACTTCCTGTAGTCGCGATTGTTGCATCAATGCCTTAGTTCATGCGGTCCATCTACAAGAGGTCCTGTAGAAAATATAGCAGGTGTTTCAACAGGGCCCAAATTTATGAGGCCATTCGTTGGCTGCACCTATATTATGTGGAGAAAAAATGTCCGATCGAGTCCAAGAATGAACCGGCACAGACAATATGAGCGCAAGAGGGGCTAATGGAGACGAGGAAGAAGGGCCGGCACCGTGGCCCAAATGGTGTCGATCACCGAACGCAGGTACAAGCGAGCCCGCACAGGGTCGGTCTCCCAATCCGGAATGGCTTCGTGCAGATCAAGAATCGGCTGATCCAGACCGAGACAGACCTGATTGAACAGAGGAATGTCGAGACCGAATCGTTCCCGAACGAAAACTTGGTGATTTCGCCCCATTGCAATGACGAGGTCGGCAATCTCGATCAGTTCCTGGGTCAGTTGCCGTTGGATGTGGAGGGTTGGATCAGTACCCTTCTCGCGCAGCTGGGCCTGAACCCAAGGATGCACGGGCTGCGGTTTGGCTTCAATCCCAGCCGAGCTGACAATGCAGGACATGCCGGGAACTAGCCTGCTCTTGAGCGCATATTCTGCCGTCAGACTCCGAAAAATGTTCCCGGTGCAGACGAATAGGACTGAGTGAAGTTTTTCACTCATCGATTCTGATCCTTCCCCATAACGCCCCAACTGAAGATCGACAGCCACAGGGCTGAGCGCGTAGAATGCCGGCCTATGTCGCAATCGGCAAGCCCTTCACGCACAGACCTCAAACTAGATGACACCACGGAACAGCTGCAGACCAGGCTGCTTCGCCTCATGGGGGGAACCATTGGCGAGTACGGTCTCATCGAAGATGGCGACAAGATCATGGTCTGCCTATCTGGCGGAAAAGACAGTTATGCTCTGCTCGATCTCTTGCTGGTCTTACAACGGCGCGCTCCGATTCATTTCGATCTTGTCGCGGTGAATTTGGATCAAAAGCAGCCGGGGTTTCCAGCCCATGTACTTCCAGACTATCTTTCATATATCGGTGTGCCGTTCCATATCGAGGAGCGAGACACCTATTCCGTCGTGAAGCGACTTATCCCTGAAGGACAGACCACCTGTTCACTCTGCTCTCGACTCCGTCGCGGCATCCTCTATCGCGTCGCCACGGAATTGGGCGCAACCAAAATCGCCTTGGGTCACCACCGAGATGATCTGATTGAAACCCTATTTTTGAACCTGTTGTATACCGGAAAACTCAAGACGATGCCGCCCAAACTACGCTCGAAAGACGGTCGGCATGTCGTCATTCGCCCGTTGGCCGCAGTGCGGGAGAGCGATCTCGCCCGATATGCGGAACTACGCGCATTTCCCATTATTCCCTGCGACCTCTGCGGCTCACAAGAGGATCTCAAGCGAAAGCAGGTGAAGGGGTTCTTGAAAGAATGGGAACTACGATCGCCTGGCTGTACGGACAGTATCTTCGCAGCCCTGTCGAACGTGGCGCCGCCGCTTCTCCTGGACCGACGGCTCTTCGACTTCATGGGTCTTCGTGCGTCCGATCAGGCAGCGGGGGAGGAAGACGCCTGGCTGGATCAAACACCTACCCCACCACTCTCATGAGCCTCACAACTCTGCTGAATCAGCGCTCTAGCCTGCGGTTGTAGTCCATGGCACAATCTCCTGATTTCAAAACGGTCGCAGAACAACTGGTCCAGACAGCCAGGTGGGCAGCGCGTATGGGCTGGGCTCCCGCGACCAGCACAAACTATAGTGTGCGGTTGCCGGACGATGCAGCCCCCGAATATTGCGCGATTACAAGCTCCGGAGTCGACAAAGCTGCGATCGAGGTCGAGCACATCCTTGCCGTCGACCAACAGGGCAGAGCGATGGACGGAAACGGACTGACACCTTCAGCCGAAACTCCCCTTCATCTGCTCCTCTATCGTAGGATGGGAGCCGGAGCGGTGCTTCACACCCATTCACTCCCAGCGGCATTACTCTCCCAGCTGGCTCGCAACGAAGGGCGCATAGTCCTCTCCGGATGGGAGCTGCTGAAGGGATTGAACGGCGTCCACAGCCACGAGGCAGAAGTCTCCTTGCCGATCTTCCAAAATTCACAGGATATGCAGGCATTATCGCTGCGCGTGGATCAGTCCCTTTCAACTGAACAGTCCTACTATGGATTCTTGCTGGCAGGACACGGCCTCTATGTCTGGGGCAAGGATCTACCGGAGGCAAGACGACATCTCGAGGTCTTCGAATATCTTCTTCAATGCCAACGAGAGGTGACATTCCATGGCCACACTGCGAATACCAGATAAGAACGTGACCCTCAGTGATCCATCGGCCATCCGGCAATTTCTCGATGTGCGAGGCATCCTCCATGAACGATGGTCCGTGGACAGAGAGCTACCTTCCGACGCCACGAGCGAGCAGGTCCTCGCCGCCTACGACTATCTGCTCAAGCCATTCATGGACAAAGGCGGCTACCAGACGGCGGATGTGATACATGTGGACGATCACACACAAAATCTGGCAGGGATCCGGGAAAAGTTCCTCCGTGAACATACCCACAGCGAGGATGAGGTCCGTGTCTTTGTTGAAGGCCGGGGATTTTTTTGGTTCCACAAGGAAGGGATCGAGGAAGAAGTCTTCGCTCTGCTGTGCGAACAAGGCGATCTCATTTCTGTCCCAGCCAACAGCAAACACTGGTTCGATCTAGGCGATCCTCCCAGGGTGAAGGCGATTCGTATTTTCACCGACCAGGCAGGCTGGGTTCCCCACTATACGAATTCCGAAATCGATCGGCGCTATCGCTGGTAGCAACCTGATGGTCCGATACATTCTCATGGACATCGAAGGCACGCTTATTTCGGTGACCTTTGTCCGTGAGGTCCTCTTCCCCTTTGCGAAACACCGTCTCCCCCCCTTTCTCAAAGAGCGGCGGCATGACCCTACTACGCTCCAATGGACCGCAGCATGTCAGGATACCATCGAGCAGGAAACAGGTACCCGCCCTGGGTACGAGGATCTACCCATCATACTGACAGGCTGGATCGATCAGGACCGAAAACTGGCTTGTCTCAAAGCGCTGCAAGGGATGATCTGGGATGAGGGTTATCGGCGGGGAGCGTTTGAGCCTGAACTGTATGGCGACGTCCTGCCTGCCTTAACACAATGGCGTAAGAGCGGCATCCGCCTGGGAATCTACTCGTCTGGTTCTGAACAGGCGCAGAAGCTCCTCTTTGCCCATACTAACGCCGGGGATGTGACCTCGTTGTTTGAACATTTTTTCGATACAAGCGTCGGGGAGAAGAAAACGGCATCCAGCTACCATACGATCAGCAAACAGATCGGCCTACCGCCCCGTGACATTCTTTTTCTGTCGGATGCAGAGTTCGAGCTGGATGCCGCTGCGTTGACCGGATTCAGGACAGCCCACATCGTACGGCCTGGAACCGATTCAGGCAGCCGCCACCCTACTCATTCTGACCTCACTCACCTTCCCCTCGAAGGATAAAGCGTACGATCGGCGAACTGTTTGGGGTGTGCCGATCAGCGCAGGGAGAATTATGGCTTCAGCTTCGACGCGAATTGATTGCGGAACTTGACGACTTTCGGCCCGACGACGGCTGTACAGTAGCCCTGAAAGGGATTGCGCACAAAATATTCCTGGTGATAACTCTCGGCTTCGTACCAGGTCGCGGCAGGAGTAATTTCCGTCACGAGCTGGTTGGCATAGAGCTTCTCTTTCGTCACCGCTTCAATCACTTCCTCAGCTATCTGCTTCTGTTCCGCCGTATGGAAAAAAACCGCAGACCGGTATTGCGTCCCGGTATCATGACCTTGCCGATTGAGTGTCGTAGGATCGTGAATGACAAAGAACACCTCAAGCAGCTCGCGATAGCTGACGACGGTGGGGTCGAACGTGATGCGGACCGCTTCTGCGTGGCCAGTCCTGCCGCTACAGACTGCCTCATAGGTCGGATGGTCTACTTGACCGCCGATATAACCGGACTCGACCGCTACCACACCCTTCATCTGGTCAAAGACCGCTTCGAGGCACCAAAAGCAACCGCCGGCCACAGTTGCAATACTGAATTCTTTCTGTGCTGAAGATGCAGCCTGATCCATCCTGCAGATCTCTGATTATGTGGTCTGAAAGCGAGTTCTGGAAGGCTCCGCTTTTGCTCAGATCCTACTATGCTTTATATCATACGCACCTGAAGGCTGCGAACAGCTCCATCGGCCAGCGCATAAATCCTCAAGCTGAGCAGTAGAGGAGAAACGATCGAATTGTCTGAATCAGTGGGAAGAAAAGGGAATGGAGAAAGGCTATGCGCTAAGTTCTTCGTTGAGATTGGCAATGACACGCTCGAGTTTTGCTCCCTCGTCCGGCTGAATCTTCGTAAACTGGATTCCAAACGTCCCGGCCTTGATCCATCGTACTTGGGCTTCGTCGATTCGCAAGGGCCAGTCAAGCCCTGGGACGTAGATGCGGCACTCAAATGCAGCCCCCACCGTGACCGGCACATCCGTTTCGATTCTACATCCGCCGGTAGAGAGATCCAGCGTCCGACCTTGGCCTTCTTGCTGCCCGCCTGAAAAGATGCTTCTGAACTGGGACGTAAAACGTGGCTGTTGGCGCTGTTCTATACGGGCCTTCTCTTTTATCATGCGAGGCTGAGGATGTTTCGTACTAGAATCCCGCTTAGTTTTCATAGAGCCACCCTGTCTCATCCCAATTAAACGAGGAACCCCGGGCCGTATGAAGAGGCGCCGGGGTTCATTGGAGGCTGTATCGGCTAGATTACTTCTTCATATTCAACAAGACATGGCCGCGACGGTTCTGCTGATAGCAGGACTCAGAAGGTTCCGAGCAGAACGGGCGCGCCTTGCCGTAGGACATGATCGCCAGCTGCTTGGGGCTTACACCCGACTCGACCAGATAGCTGCGCGCAGCCTTCGCTCTTTTATCACCCAAGACAACGTTGTAGTCGGCTGTGCCCCGTTCATCTGCATGACCCTCGACCTTCATCACGGCGCCTGGATGGTCCTTGAGCCACTGTGCGTCGTGATTCAGAGCCTCCATTCCCGTATCCGAAAGCGTCCACTGGTCATAGCCGAAGAACACATCCTGTAAACCTGCTTCGATAGCTGCTTTTTCCTCTCTAGTTATTTCCGCCCGCTGACGGGCGGTCAGCCCACCAGAGGAGGCAAGAGAGGCAATCTCGCCGCCTTTCCCCAGACGCTCTTCGGAGGGATTCTGAGAGAAACCACTTAGCGCTCCCCCTGAACCACCCTTCTGTGCGGTCCCTGCCCCTGTTTCCCCATCGGACTGCAACCATTTCATACTACAACCCTGACCAACCAACAGAACGAGCCCCATTGCTGCCACGGCAGCTGTTTTCATTGGACGTCCGATCATGATTGTTCTCCCATCTTTGGAATAATATTTCGCCAGCGTAGATCAAATATAGCACCTGTAAAAAAAGATGACGTCTAGCAAAAGCCGCAGCTACTTTGTTTGGATTAGCGGGTTGATGAAAAGCGGACTTCAGGGTTGGCAGGAAGCAGATCTAGAGGCGCCTGACATCCCTCTCTAAGCACCAAGAACGAATGGCCAAGAGAGGAAAAATCCTAGAATTGCGCTGGCTTGCGGTCAGCCCACCGGTCCGGGCGTAGAACAGTACTTAATGCGGCCACCGCACAGATGAAGGCCAACATGGTCAAGCCCACCATCAGAAAAAACCCAGCTCGGACATCATGGAGGACAACATGGTTCATGATGCGCCCCTCCTCTTGGTGACTGTGCTGTGCTCTTCTCCACCCAGCCTCCGCAGAAACAAACCAGGGTGCCGTAGGATCGTGCTTCGTCAACCAGCGTCGGCAGCAGGGGACTACAGCGCCCAAAAGCCTGCTACCTTCCGTAATCTGAGGATCACTTATCCGAAAATCTCAACCGCTATGGCCTCTAGCATAGCACCGTTTCAGCATCCACTGGATACGACATTTTGTAGTAAACGTACCGGATTGCACTCAGAGCCTCCCTTTAATCAGTTATGTCCAGCTGAGACTCATTCGTTCATACAAACCATAGTTTCCAGTTGCTTACTTATAGGTTATCTAGCTTCAGCAAGGGACTCCCCTCATGGCCAAACCATTTTAGAACTTGTCTATTAAGAGAGCAGAGAGAGCAAGTTGGCACAGCCTTTACCTTGACAGGCCTCAAACCCCTATGCTACACAGTCATCTTCCCTAACGGAGATAAGGGCTTATGTACGCAATTATTGAGACAGGCGGCAAGCAATATCGAGTCGAAACTGGATCCTTGGTCCAAGTAGAGTCCCTTCCTGGCGAGGTCGGGGGAACAATCGAACTCAGCCAAGTTCGGCTAGTTCATGGCGACACAGGGCTGACAATTGGACAACCCTTGGTCAAAGGAGCCACCGTCAAGGCCGAGATTGTCAACCAGGGCCGAACCCGCTCCATCACCATCTTTAAGAAACAACGGCGCAAGAACTATCGGCGAACCAATGGCCATCGCCAGGGCTTTACCAGATTGCGTATTACCGGTATCGAAACGGCCTAACGAGGATCAGTCATGGCAACAAATAAAGGCGGCGGATCAACTAGAAACGGGCGCGATAGCAATCCGCAATATCTTGGGGTCAAGGCCTATGGCGGAGAGACCGTGAAGGCCGGATCAATCCTGATTCGCCAGCGAGGGACGAAATTCTTCCCCGGATTCAACGTAGGACTGGGCAAAGACCACACCCTCTTCGCCCTCATCACGGGGATCGTGAAGTTCGAACGTGGCCGCGGACGACAGAAGATCAGCGTCTACTCCGTGCCTTCAGTGTCATAGCGCATCTCTCTTTTTCTTCTCGCCACAGTTTGGTTACTGCGAGGACTCCCGGCATGAGGGGATGCAACGGGATTTTCCTCATAGGCCATGCCTACATAGCCATCACGCTGAAACGGTGCGCCGATGTTTGTCGATGAAGTCCGCATCCATATCAAAGCCGGCAGAGGTGGGGACGGTTCCTGCAGCTTTCGCCGAGAAAAATTTGTGCCGCGCGGGGGGCCTGACGGTGGCGATGGCGGCCATGGAGGCCATGTCGTGTTTGAAGCGTCGCCTCGCATGACCACACTCCTCGACCTCCGATATCAGAAACACTACGAAGCCGAAGCCGGTCGCCAGGGTGGCGCCGCCAATTGCTCTGGAAGAACCGGAGAGGATGTCGTGGTGGCGATTCCAGTCGGTACCGTGATCTACGATGCGGAAACCAATGAGCTGTTGGCCGACCTGGTCATGCCTGGACAGCGGTTCGTAGGAGCGCATGGGGGCCGTGGCGGACGAGGGAATAGCCATTTCGCCACCTCCACCAATCGCACACCCACAGAATTTGAGACGGGCACAGAAAGCGAAGAACGCTCGCTCAGACTCGAGCTGAAACTGTTGGCCGACGTCGGGCTCGTAGGTTTTCCCAATGCCGGGAAATCGACCCTCATCGCCGCAATTTCAGCAGCGCGGCCGAAGATCGCCGACTATCCCTTCACCACACTGACCCCAAACCTGGGGATCGTCCGCTGGGGAGAAAAGGAAAGTTTTGCCGTCGCCGACATTCCGGGAATCATCGAAGGCGCCCATGAAGGGAAGGGATTGGGATTCCAATTTCTTCGGCATATCGAACGCACATCATTTTTGCTGCACATGATCGATGTATCGGAATGGGCTCCCGATGAGCCTGTCAAGACCTTCGAAATCATCCGTCAGGAGTTAGCCGCCTACGATGAGCCAATCACCACACGTCCCTTCGCGGTGATCGCAACGAAAATCGACCTGGCTGGCGACAAAGCTCGCCTGATTGAGTTACAGAAGTACTGTGCGGGTCACGGGTATCCATGCCTCCCGATCTCTGCCGCCACGAGAGAAGGACTGACGGAACTTGTCACCTATGTCGGGCAACAGGTGGCGAAGCTTCGAGCCGCACCATGCGCGACAAACTCCTAAAAGAAACCACCCGCATCGTCATCAAGATTGGGAGCAGTCTCGTCGCGTCCCGAGATACAGGGCTGCGCCCCGAACAGATCGATCGGCTCGCGGATGAGATCGCGGCACTCAGGTCCAGCGGACGTGAGATCTTGATCGTCTCTTCCGGCGCGATTGTTTCCGGCATCAAAAAGTTGGGCCTCAAAGAATACCCCAAGAGCCTCCCGGTGAAGCAGGCGGCTGCGGCAGTCGGCCAGAGCCGACTCATGTGGGCCTATGAAAAATCGTTTGAGCGGGTTGATGTCAAGGTGGCGCAAATCCTCCTTACTCACCAGGATCTCGCCGATCGGAGGCGATTTCTCAATGCACGCCACACTCTGACTGCGCTGATCGGGTTCGGCGTCATCCCCATCATCAATGAAAACGATACGGTCGCAGTGGATGAAATCCGCGTGGGAGATAACGATACCCTGGCGGCCGAAGTGGCCCATCTGGTCGACGCGGAACTGCTCATCATCCTGTCCGATATCGACGGCCTATTCACGGAGGACCCGCGCAAGAATCCAACAGCCACGCTGATCCCCTTGATTCCTGAGATTACCCAAGAAATCGAGGAACGAGCCGGCGTGTCCACCACTTTTGAAGGAACCGGGGGTATGGCCACGAAAATCCGAGCGGCCAAGAAGGTCAGTGAGTATGGCGTAGCGACCTTGATCTTGCACGGGAAAAAGCCAGGGCTCCTTCCACAAGTATTAGCCGGCGGACCAGGCGGCAGCCTCTTCCTCGCGAAGGAACGCCGCTTCACCAGTCGCAAACATTGGATCGCCTTTACCCTCAGGCCGCGCGGAACTCTGACTCTTGACCCAGGGGCCGTCGAGGCGCTAGCCATGCGCGGGAAGAGCCTATTGGCTTCCGGCATCCTGAATGTCGGCGGTTCGTTCGAATCGGGAGATGCGGTCGGTTGTCTCGACCAGGAGGGTAGGGAATTCGCCAAAGGACTCGTGAACTTCTCCTCCGACACCTTGGCACGGATCAAAGGGCTCAAAACGACCGAGATCCAGCAGCAGCTCGGCCCGCAGGAATATGAGGAAGTCATACATCGGGACAACCTCGTAATTCTCTAGCCGGCTGCTGAAAAAGCCCGCCAGCTTCGTTCTCGCTACGTTATGATGTCACCAGATTCTGAATCTCAACCCTCAGCGCTCAACACTCAGGTCCCGGCACCGAGTACGCGTCTCGGACTATTGGGCGGCAGTTTTGACCCGGTGCATAACGGTCACCTGGCTATTGCACAGCAGACCCGCGAGGCTCTCGATCTCGACCGAATCCTCTTCATCCCCACGAGTCACCCGCCCCATAAGCCAACCGGCAGTCTGGCGCCGGCGCAAGACCGTTATGAGATGGTTCGCCTCGCCATCGCCTCAGACCCATCTCTCGCCATCTCGGACGTGGAAATCCGCCGGCCAGGCAAGTCCTACTCCATCGATACCATTCGCATGCTGCAGCAAGAATATGGAACACACACTCAACTATTTTTCCTAATCGGGCTCGATGCCTTTCTGGATTTCCCATCCTGGCGCGACCCCCTGACAATACTGGAACTCTGCTCCTTCGTCGTCCTCTCCCGGCCCGGTCTATCGTTTCGCTCCCTCTCAACCATCTCGTTGCTTCCGCCGATTCCCTACTCGGCGCTCACAGACCTGGATACAGGACAGACTTCCAGAATCGAGACACCCCTTGGAACCCAACGCCTGATCTATCTCAAACTCCCACCCAGCCCGATCTCGGCATCGGATGTTCGCTCTCGAATCAGGCAAGGACTCTCTGTGGCAAATCTGTTGCCGCCCTTAGTGGAATCTTATATACTCCAGCATCATCTCTACCAAGAGGAGCGCGATCGTACAAACAGCTAGGTCTACGGCCCTCGCCATTGCCAGGGCCATGCGGGATAAGAAGGCCACCGATGCTCTCGTCCTCCAGGTAGCCCCGCTAACCTCCGTTGCCGACTACCTGGTCATAGGCTCTGCGGATTCGGATCGTCAAGCCGGCGCCATCGCGGACCATATCGACGGCATCCTCTCTCGTTCCGGCTCCAAACCGCTGAGCGTCGAAGGCAAGCGATCCTCTCAGTGGGTAGTGATGGATTTTGGCGATGTCGTCGCCCATATTTTCAGACAAGATGTCCGGGAACATTACGCACTCGAACGGTTGTGGGCCGACGCGAAGCGCATCGCCATCCCGGACAAACCGCCGGCCACAAAACCGGCTGGTGTCGCACGGCCCGTGAAACGGAAAAAGGCATCCGTAAAAACCAAGGCCTAGACCGATGCTCCGACTGCTCATTACCATCTTTCTTATCGCTACCGGAATCTTCCTCTATAGCTATTTCCGCGAACTGAATCCCGGAGCGGTCTCGGTTCGGACCAGTCCCTCCATCCAGTTCGAACTGAGCCCTATCACACTCGTCGTCTTTTCCATGGCTGTGGGCGCCGTGCTCGTGGCTATGGCAGTGGGTATGAGGCAAACTGCCCACGCCATCGGCAACTGGCGCAACACGCGGCTGTTGCGCCGCAAGGAAAAGATCGATGCGCTCCATCGCGACGGCACCCACGCTTTCATGTCGAAACGCACTGTCGAAGCCATTGGCCTGTTCGAACGGGCGCTGGCAATGGATCCCAGTCGTGTCGATTCGCTGCTCTGGCTGGGAAATATTTACCGCGCGGAAGGCAACTTCGCCGAGGCCATCAGCCTCCATCAACGAGCGAGTCGTGTCGATGATCGTAACATCGAGATTCTACTGGAGTTGGCAAACGACCTGGAGGGCGCCAAGCGCTATGAAGATGCGTTGCAGACCCTGCACAAGATGCTCAAGGTCGAACCGGATAACCTCACCGCGCTCATCCGCAAACGCGATCTGTTGATCAGGCTCGAAAAGTGGAGCGAGGCCCTCGAAATCCAACATCGCCTCCTCAAAGCCAACCTGCCGGAGCCTGAACGCCAGGCCGCAGCCCATCTCCTCACCGGCTGTACCTACGAGGTCGGACGCCAACTGCTGGAGCGTGGCCACCCAGATAAAGCCCGGCGCTACTTCCGCGGCGCCATTAAGAAAGACCGCACGTTTTTGCCTGCCTATATCGGCATCGGTGAAATCTTGATCCGGGAAAGCAAGACCAAGCAGGCAGTCGAAATTCTTAAAAAAGTCTACGCCAAAA
Source organism: Nitrospira sp. CG24E (assembly GCA_002869895.2). Classification (GTDB taxonomy): domain Bacteria; phylum Nitrospirota; class Nitrospiria; order Nitrospirales; family Nitrospiraceae; genus Palsa-1315. The sequence goes on from NEWP02000004.1 coordinate 34,104, forward strand.
CCCGCAGTATCATCATTCTGCACCGCCTGGAAGAGCTCTTTCTCGAACAGGGTGAACCCAGCGAAATTATCCGTGTCTATCAAGAGGCCCTCCGGCAAGACCCGAATAACCCTGCCCTGCAGTTCTATTTAGGTAAACTCTACTACCGACTCGAAATGGTCGACGAAGCCTTCGACATCCTCTCGACCGTCGAAGGGATACAGGACCAGTTGGTCGATTACCATAAGATCATGGCCAATCTCTTTCTCCGCAAGCAACAGATGGAGGAGGCCGTCATCGAACTCAAGAAAGCGCTGCATTTCAAAAAGCGCGTGGTTGTCCCCTATGTCTGTACCGCCTGCCAGCAAGAATCGACCGAATGGTCCGGTCGGTGCCGAAGCTGTGGAACCTGGAATACGTTGGTCGCGCTGCCATGGCCCAATGCCGATCAACCGGCCTCCGGTCAAGACCGCGGCCCCCTCCCAGTCTCCGCCGTTCCCTACCAGGGCATTGCTTCTCCGTTTGAAACCGTGTAGGTTTTCGGACAGTCCGGCCCACATTATTCACGAGGGTTCGTGACGAAACCGCCGAGACGCCAAGCGAGATGGGCGCGCGGAGACGTGAGGGAGGGAGGCATACTTGAAACAGTATGTTGACCGACCGAGCGGCGAGCCCGCCCGCCGTCAGGCTTGTCGCAGCGGCGTATCGGCGGTTGCAGTAGAAGCCTTCGTGAATGATGCGGGCTAACTGCCTCACGCAAGTGCAGCCACCCGCATCGCAGTCAATGAACTTCAACAGATGATGGAGTATCCATGGTCGACTATCAGGACTTCGCTGCCAAAGCTTTGCGCGATGAGACGCTGACACGAAGCGAGTGTCAGGCCGTCATCGAGAGCCCGGATGAGCAGTTGCTGGGACTCCTCCAAGCAGCCTTCACCGTTCGATCCCACTATTTCGGCAAAACCGTTCGGCTCCAGATGTTGCAGAACGCCAAGAGCGGAGCCTGCCAGGAGGACTGCCACTACTGTTCACAGTCTGCGATCTCCACCGCTCCCATCGAACGCTATAACCTCGTGTCTCAGCAACAGATGATGGACGGCGCCCGACAGGCAGCTGCCTCAAAGGCCCAACGCTATTGCATCGTCATCAGCGGTCGAAGCCCCTTGGATCGTGAAATCGACGAGATCGCCGGAGCCGTGCGCTCGATCAAGCAGGAGATTCCGATTCAGATTTGCTGTTCACTGGGCCTCATGAATGAACAACAGGCCAAGCGACTGAAGGCGGCGGGAGTCGACCGAGTGAACCATAACTTGAATACGAGCGAAGCCTTTCACGCAGAAATCTGCACCACCCATACCTTCCAAGACCGGCTCAGCACCATCCGGAATGCGCGGGCAGCAGGATTGGAAATCTGTTCCGGCGGGATCGTGGGAATGGGAGAGAAAGATGAAGATCTCATCGACCTAGCCATGGCCCTGATCGACGTGAAGCCGGACTCAATTCCACTCAACACACTCCACCCAGCGGCAGGCACGCCGCTAGAGAACTGTGACAATTTAACGCCTCAACGCTGCTTGAAAGTTCTCTGCCTCTTCCGGTTCCTGCACCCACGCACTGAACTCCGCGTGGCCGGAGGCCGTGAACATAACCTCCGCAGCCTCCAGCCGTTAGCGCTCTATCCAGCCGACTCCATCTTCGTGAACGGCTACCTCACAACACCAGGCCAGCCAGCCCCAGAAGTCTGGGGCATGATTGAGGATCTAGGATTTAAGATTGAAGTGGATTACCAACAGCCGGTGGCAGGCTGACGGCTCAACCGTGAGTACTCGAACGGTTCG
>NEWP02000004.1:36020-46109 GCA_002869895.2 Nitrospira sp. CG24E
CGTTTCGCTCAGAAAAACCTTTCACATCAGGCAACTCATTATGCAGAGAAACAGCCAGCCGCGGAATGACGGCGGCGCCCCAGCCTTCTCGCTGCTGGCGTTCGTCGATGATGCGCCCGATGTCCCAGTAGAGACGGACGAGCTCGGCGTTGACAGCGAGCACCGCGCGGGTCTGGGCTGCCTGGATGCGGCCTTTGACCTCGGTGACCAGGGCCGCGAAGTTGGAACGGACGATGGTTGCTTCGCGCGGTCGCTTACCCGCCATACCCCAGCTCCTTCAGGTTGGCGGCATCCAGCTTCACGGGCGCGATGTGCTTCTGTTTTGTCATGCTTGCGCCCTCGGCGAATCGTGCAAGGCCCTCTTGCACAATTTCCGATGAAGCGTGGCCATTCGTGACATGCCGTTCCGCTGCGTCACGCATCGCCCACCTTTTCGAGCTGAGCGTCGAGGAATTTCTGGAGTTGGTTGCGGGTGGGCAATTCAAGCTGGTACTTCGAGACGAACAGACGATTGGGCAGGTCGGCGAGCGCGTACTCGACGAGTGAGTGATCCTTCCGCGTGCAAAGTAGCAGCCCGATGGGCGGGTTGTCGCCTGCCGTCATCGCGTTGCGCTTGAACCAGCTGACGTAGGTATTGAGCTGGCCCAAGTGTTCATGCTTGAAGCCGGCCACCTTGAGCTCGATCAGCACATGGCACTTCAAGACACGATGGTAGAAGACCAGGTCAATGAAACCGTGCGTATCGCCGATGAGGATACGTTTCTGGCGCGCTTCGAAACAGAAACCGTGGCCGAGTTCAATCAGGAATGCTTGCAGCTTGTCGAGCAACGCGTCTTCGAGGTGCGACTCCCCCATCGCTTCTTGCGAACTGAGGCCCAGGAACTCGAACACGTAGGGGTCTCGAATGCTGAACTGGGGCTCAGCGGCTTCGGCGCTTGCTTGCACCAATGCTGCGAGTTTTTCGGGGTTCTTCGACAGTCCTGAACGCTCGACGTAGAGCGCGCCAATCTGGCGTTGTAGTTCGCGAACAGACCAGTTACCGCGCATGGCTTCTACTTCGTAGAACGCGCGTTTGAGCGGATCAGCGACTGACATGAGTTCGGCAAAGTGCGAGAACGACAGCTGTGTGACTAGCCGTGCCGGATCGACTGTCGAGTTGGGAGTTGCCGCCTGGCGCTGTTTAGCGAGTGCGCGGGACGTTATCGAAGCCGGCATCGGCAATTTGGCAGACAGCGTCTGCCAAAACCCCGCAAGGGGCAACGCGGCTTGAGATGTGGCAGACAGCGCCTGCCACATTCGTGGGTAGGTCACATAGAACAGCCTGCACTGGCGCAAGGTTCGCGGAGCAAGACCGGCGATCCGCGCGGACGCGAGCCTCTGCGCAAGTACATCAAGCAGCTTAGCGCCGTACGCTGCGCGGTCACTGCCATGCTGCTCGTACTCGCGGATGTAGCAGCCGATTGCCCAGTTTCTGGCCGTGACGGCGATGTTCACCGCCTTGCCCGCCTGAATGGCACAGCGCTCATGTACTTGGCCTATGGCGGCGACCAGCGCCTTGAAATCAAGCGTCCCCGACGCCACACCAGAAGATACGCCGCGAGTAACCTTCGTTTGCTTCTTCTTACCCGCCATACCCCAGCTCCTTGAGGTTGGCGGCGATGGCGGCGTCCAGCTTCTTAGCTTCCTCAATCTGCGAACGTAGCGTCTCGCTAAGCCGCTTCATCTTCTCCTCGAACGGTTCGCCGTCGTCCTCAGTCTCTTCCGTGCCAACGTAGCGGCCAGGCGTGAGTACGTGGCCGTGATTGCGGATGTCATCCAGGGTCGCGCTTCGACAAAATCCCGGGATATCCACGTAGCGCAACCCTAGACCCTCACCCCTCATCCCTCTCCCAAGGGGAGAGGGGGGATTGTAGGCCGAAGCGATCTGTTGCAGTGCGCGTTCAGTATTGGCCATAAAATCTTCATTACTCAAACGAAGAACAGTCATGCCCATTGACCGAAGATAGGTGTCACGTGTCTTGTCCTTCTTTGCCTGTTGAGGCTCGGAGTGGACCACCCCATCCAGTTCAATCACCAGCTTGTGTTTATCGCAGAAGAAGTCCACCACGTAGTCGCCGATCTGGTGCTGTCGCCGAAACTTTAGGCTTATGAACCGACGATCACGAAGAAGCTCCCACATCACGTCTTCCGCTGGCGTCTGCTTCTTTCTCAACTTCCTTGCCGTCTCGACTAATCCCGAGAAATCGAACCCCCCTCTGTAGTGACCCTCTACCCCTGGGAGAGGGTGGCCGGAGGCCGGGTGAGGGTCGCCGCGCCAGGCGTGATAGGTGCCGGCGATCCTGGCGAGGTCGTCGTCAGTGAGTTCACGGTGAACACGGTCCACCAAGGTTCCCATTCTGCGTGCATCGATGAACAATACCTCGCCCCGTCGGTCTCGGTATCCCTCACCCCTAGTCCCTCTCCCACTGGGAGAGGGTGGCCGAAGGCCGGGCGAGGGTTTGCCGCTCTTGTCGCGGCAAATGAACCAGAGGCAGACCGGGATTTGCGTTGAGTAAAACAATTGTCCTGGCAACGCCACCATACAGTCCACCAGATCGGCCTCAATGATGGCCTTGCGGATCTCGCCCTCGCCAGACTGGTTGGACGACATCGAGCCGTTGGCCAAGACAAAGCCGGCGAGCCCGGTCGGCGCGAGGTGGTGGATGAAGTGTTGCACCCAGGCGTAGTTGGCGTTACCCGCGGGCGGCACGCCGTAGACCCAGCGCTTGTCGTCCTTCAACAGCTCGCCGCGCCAGTCACTGTCGTTGAAGGGCGGGTTGGCCAGCACGTAGTCGGCCTTCAAATCAGGATGCGCGTCATTATGGAAGGTATCACCGTGGCCGATCTGCGCGTCGATGCCTCGGATAGCAAGGTTCATCTTGGCCAAACGCCATGTCGTGTAGTTCGACTCCTGTCCGTAGATGGATATGTCGCCGAGTTTGCCGCTGTGGGCCTCAATGAATTTCTCGCTGCTGACGAACATGCCGCCCGAACCGCAACAAGGATCGTACACGCGCCCCTTGTAGGGCGCGAGCATCTCGACCAGCACGCGCACCACGCGGGACGGCGTGTAAAACTGTCCGCCGCTCTTACCCTCGGCGCTGGCGAAGCGGGAGAGGAAATACTCGTACACGCGGCCGAGCGTGTCCTTGGCGCGGTCGGCGGTATGGCCAAGGGCGATATCGCTGACCAAATTGATGATCTGTCCGAGTCGTATCTTGTCGAGGCCTACTCGCCCGAAGTCTTTTGGCAGCACGGTCTTGAGTGAGGGATTGTCGCGCTCGATCGCGGCCATCGCATCGTCGACCAGCGTGCCGATGGTCGGCTGCGGGGCTTTCGCCTTGAGATAGGACCAGCGCGCCTCTTTCGGCACCCAGAAAATACTGGCGGCTTTGTATTCGTCGGGATCTTCAGGGTCAGCGCCCTTCTTGCGCTGTGTTTCGAGCTCGGCGTGCTTGGCCTCGAAGGCGTCGGAGATGTACTTCAGGAAGATCAGGCCGAGGACGACGTGCTTGTACTCCGCCGCATCCATATTGTTGCGGAGGCCATCGGCCATCTGCCACAGCTTGGCTTCGAAGCCGAGGTTTGCACCAGTCTCAGGTTTAGAAGTTGCTTTCCCATTTTTTGCCATTGATGGCCTTGCCCTTCTTCTGCTGCGCTATCTTCGGATCACTATCTACTCAGAAATTCTGAGTAACTTTCGTGCCGAAGAATACGCCTTTTGCTATACGAAAGCACCCAGCTTTCAGAGGAAGGGGTAGCGAAATGTTGAGTGCTCAATCCAGATGAACAGGTCTTCAGCTCAGCCTATAGTGTCCGGATTTCTTGGTGCCACTACGTTGGACCAACCCTGCTTCCAGAAGCGGGTTCAACAGGTCCATGGCCCCCTGTTTGGAGATTCCCAAGCTCTCGCGAATTTCTTTAGGCGTCATCGACCGGCGGTCCTTGAGCAGCCGCAGTAACTGCTCTTGTCGCGGTCTCAGTATCACCTTCTTCGGTGCGGCGCTTGCTCTAAGACGCTGAATGCGCGTCCAGACTCGATCGAGCGTCACGTGTAGGGCGCGCGCAGAGTACTCGATCCATTCCGTGAGGTCGTTCCCTTGTTTCCGCACGTTGGACAGCGCCGCATAATAGGCGGGACGGTCCTCCCCGTACACTTCGTCGACCGAAAAGATATGGTGCGTATCGAACCCACGGCGGTAGAGTTCCCAGAGTGCGAGGGCTCGCCCCGTACGCCCATTGCCGTCAGCGAACGGATGAATGTCCTCAAATCGATAGTGGAGAATGGCTGAGGAGATTACCGGCGACCACTCCTTGGCACGTTCATTCCACCATTCCAGAAGCTCTGCCATCAATCCACTCACGAGCTGCGGTGCCGGCGGTGTATACCGGCCCACATAGACTTGAATGTCGCGATACCGGCCCGCGTCACCTTGGTCCATCACTCCGGCAGCGAGTATCTTGTGGAGCATGAAAATATTCCGATGGGTGATGCGTCTCTTCTTGGCATGACGCTCAATATACCGAAGCCCCGCGAGATAATTCAGGACTTCACGTTTTGCGCGAGGCGGCTCAGCAGATAGTTCATGCCCTTCCTCAATGAGCCGAACCTGCTCCAGCGTCAAGGGGTTGCCTTCTATCGCCGTTGAGCTATGGGTGTTTCTGACGCGCGCCTCTCGTTGGAGGCTCGGCATCCACGGGACCTGCACTGTCGCGGCGAGAATTCTCTCTCGCAACTTGGCAATCGTTTCCAGCTCGCCGACCATTCGAGCCGAGACAATGAACTGAGGCTGATACGACATGGCGGTTGAGCGTATACAATGAGTCAAGTATGAGTCAAGTTATGAGTCAACCGCGGACGGGGAGAGAAAAGAGCAGACATCTGACGGCGGGCTTCCAGCGGCTATCTGATTCGCCCTGCCGCATGATTGCTTGCTGATGACTATGCGTAAACCTCTGTTTTCTCCAAGTAAATACAAGCGTTTCGCTTTGACACCTGACCGATTCTTGCTACAGTTTGAAGACCATGCTCACCATGAAATGCCTCGACTGTCAGCAAGACCTCGTTGAAATTCCGACAAACCATGGCCCTGGGCTCGATGTCTGCTCCTCGGGACATGGACTCTGGTTGGATGCGGGAGAGGTGAATTTTTTCGTGGAGGATTACACCGCGCTGAAGAGAGCCCTTGGCAGTACCGGAGGTGTCGCGGTCAGGGCGGAGACCTTGTGCCCTCAATGCGGAAATCACATGGAGTCCGAGACAGTTTCGGACACGTCCTTTCTCAGCTGCGATTCCTGTCGCGGGTGGTGGCTTCCTCATGGAAGCCTCACTCGCCTGAATGAGGCCTATCGCGGTGCTGCGGTTCCAATCCAGATCGATGAAACCGAGCTCTATACCCAAGCTGCAACGAGACATGGCGCGGGCAGGGAAACCTCTCGCAAACAACCCCGGTTGAACAAGACAGGAGCCAACCGACAGAGCCTGTGGTTCTGGACCCTGTTCTTCGGATTGGCCCTTGTCATCGGCGGGCTCATTTTCGTCGCAGGGATCGGTAAGACAACGAGCAGCTCTCAATGGATCCGTCCACCTGATCAAGCCCTGCTGTACTTGATTGCCGGTAGCATAGGAGGATTTGGGCTCCTCATCTATGGATGGACAATTCACCGACGGAAACGCTGGATCGAAAACATTCCGACCTCGACTATTCGTTCGCTCGCTCTGGGTCTGGTCGAGATCAGTGGGCGAGCACAGCCAGAGGAAGGTCTCCTCTCTGCACCCTTCAGCGGGCTTCCCTGTGTCTTCTACTCCTATACAGTCGAAGAACGGTTAGGATCAGAGCAGCCTGCACGGTGGGAGACCCTTGCTACAGGCACCTCCGAGCAGCCCTTCGTTGTGAACGATGCCACCGGTCAAGTACGCGTCATGCCCCAGGGAGCTGAGCTTATCTTGCCGGACGAACATACCTCTCGAAGCAATTGGCTTGGAGACTTACCTCCCACCACCATCGCTGGCTTGCATCAACTGGGAATTTCGACCGAACGATGGATGGGGAACCATGCCTTACGTTGCCGAGAATCGTTCATCCTGCCGGATGAGCAGGTCTACGTTCTCGGAACCGCCCATGAACAGCATGGTGCAAAGAAGCCTGTCGAAAACTCCTCCGGCCTATACATCGGAAGCAGCCAAGACCATGCGTTCATCATCTCGGACCGGAGCGAAAAAGAGCTATTATCCCGCTTGCAGTGGCAGATGGCGGCCTTGGGAGTCGGAGGGCTGACACTTGCGACAACTTGTCTGACCCTCATCTTCACCTACTACGTGACAACCGCATCCTAATGGCGGACCGAAAAGGAGAACGTCCATGAATGGCACCCTACTAATCGGAACCCTGCTCGTGATGGGGCTGGTGACCGTGATCGCCTATGTCGTCGGTGCCTATAACATGCTGGTCAGACTTGCCAACAACATCGACAAGGCCTGGTCGAATATCGACGTCCTCCTGAAACAGCGGCATGATGAACTCCCCAAGCTCGTCGAAGTCTGTAACAGCTACATGAAGCACGAGAGGGAGACCCTTGAAGCCGTAACCAACGCCCGCACTGCCTACGGCGCCGGTCAGAATATCGACGACAAAGCGCAAGCGGAAAACCAAATTGTCGGTGCCTTGGGAAAACTCTTCGCCGTGGCCGAACAGTATCCGGACCTGAAAGCCAATCAAGAATTCTCAGCCGTTCAGAAACGTATATCCGCCCTGGAAGACACCATAGCCGATCGGCGCGAGTTCTTTAATGACTCGGTCAACCTCTACAATATTGCCATCGAACAGATCCCTACTCTGTGGGTAGCACAGCAGATTGGGTACGCAGCGCGACCGTTACTGACCGTTACACCAGCCGACCGCAAGGATATGCGACTCGCGTTTGCCAATCGTCTGCGCACGGCCGCATAGACACATAGTCGCAGATTAAGAATCTCTCCATACTACTTTAAGAAAGTGGCCGAGGCTGCCCCTCCTGCGTGAGTCGAGCCACTACTTGCCCAGAATTCGACTCGACACCCCCATTGTAAGAATAGCAACCTATGTTCATTCCAACTGCGCGCAATTTTCTCACCCGCCCACCACTGGCACGCCGGGACGTGCCACTAGCCCGAGCGAGGGCTTTCTGATTCTCTGTACCGCTATTAGGGAAGCGGCCAAGGCTGCCCTTTACTGCGCGCATCGAACGAGCACAGTTTCACCGTGCGCGTTCTGCGAGCAAGAAGGGCACCTGGCCGCTCCCTCTCCACCCTTCCGAGCGTGCGCGTTCCGCGAGCACAGAGGATCAACCGGCCGCTACTCTTCTCTTAACCCCTCTACCACCGGCTGCCTTGCCGCCCAGCGGGCAGGAAAGTATCCGGCCACCAGAGCAGCCGCCAGTGCAAGTCCTATGGCTTGCAGGATCACTCCACCTGGAACTGACATCTGAATCGTCCAGCCGAAGGATTGTTATTGACCACGTAGATGAGCACCATGGCGAGCAACAGGCCGCCCACGACGCCCAACGAGGTTCCGATCAATCCGAGATAGGCCGCTTCCCACAACACTAAGCGCTCCACCTGATTGGTGCTGGCGCCAATGGCCCGCAGCGAGGCAAATTCACGTCGTCGCTCCAATACGGCGGTTACCAAGGTATTGACGATACCGAGCACGGCCACCAATACGGCAATGGCTTCAAGAACATAGGTCAACGCAAAAGACCGGTCGAAAATCTCAAGAATCTCTCGCCGCAACTCATGGTTTCGGATGACCAACGGTGGAACCGTCACTCCATCCAACCCGGCCACATGTGCGACAATCGAGCGCCTTACTTGCTCTGCATCGGCCCCTGCAGCCAGATAAATAGAGAATACATTCACCCGATCGTCGTGCCATTCCTGTTGATACCTGGCTCGATCGATCACCATCTTTCCACCGTCGGTTGCATAATCGTAAAAGACCCCCTCGACGGGTACAGCGACCGGCCCTGCCGGCGTCGTAATCGAGACATTGCTCCCCTCGTGAAGCCGTAATCGAGTCGCCAACACTTCCGACAGGAGGATGCCGCCGGTCTCAGCGGCTCGCTGCAGAGCTGCGGTCGAATCTCCATGAACCATCCGATAGCGGCTGCGCTGCGCATGAAGCCGGAGGTCTCGCGACACCAACGATACCGGCTGGCCATCCACGCCCACAGACACTTCCCTCAGGGTATCGACCGCAGCAATGCCGTCGATCGACGATAGGGCTGCACGCCAGGTTCCTGGCAAGACACGCGACGCTTGCCCGACCTGTTTCCCCTGGAGCCACGATGGTGGGGCCACAACAAGATCGGCCATTACTGTCTCATCGACCCAGACCTCGACCGTGTCACGAAAACTGCGAACCATGACGGCCACACCGATCATGACCGATAATCCCACCATCAACGCCGACACCGTGACCGCATTTCGTCCAGGATGGCGAGCCGCCTGGTCTGCCGCGATATGCCGAATGCTCCCCCCGAGCATGATCGTTTTGTTCTCCTGGCGAGATCGCCGCATGCCCAGGGCCTGGATACAGAGCGGTGCAAGACAGGAGAGCGCTCCCAACAGGCACATGGTCGCGAGATAGCCGAAGAGTGGCAGCTCTCCGACCGGACCCAGCAACGAACAGAGGCCCGCCAACACCAACAATAAGAGGCTGATCCATCCAAACAGGCCTGCTCTCAATTGACGCGTTGACTCATAATCTCCTGGCGCCAAGGCACGGGCCGTTGCAGTCCTGCCGGCCTCCAGGCTAGGCCCCAAAGCCCCCACCATCGAGACGACTGTCCCAAGCAGAACCCCCTTCCCCACTGCCACGAGCGTCACCATGTCCATCGACAGAATCAATCCGCCGGACATGACCGGCGCATAGAGGTCTGAGATCGTCCGGCTCACGAGCGAAACCAGACTCCTGGACAGCCAAACTCCGCCAAGACCTCCCACCAAGCCGCCAAGAAGGCCCAGCAAACCTGCTTCCGCGAGAAACTGACCGGCCACCCGCCGCTCTGTCATGCCGAGTGCGCGGTAGATGCCGACTTCACGCCTCCGCTGCGCCACAGCAAAGGCTATCGTGTTGTAGATCAAGAACACCCCGACAAGCAGCCCGACCCAGCTCATAACCGATAGGTTAAGCTGGAAGGCCCACACCATGTTTTCGAGCTGCTTTGTCCGTTGCGCCGGTCGTTGTACGACAAGATGAGGAGGGAGAACCCTTCGCACGGAAGCCACGATATCGTCGAGGGAGCGAACTGGCGTGGTTACAAGCTCGATCCGGTCCAACCGCCCAAACGATTGAAACAAGAGCTGCGCCGCAGCAATATCCATGACGGCAAGCCGGTCCCAGAGACTCGAACTCTTCTCATCGGTATCAATGAGCCCTACGACTCGCAGCCGGACGAGGCGCCCTCCCGCCATGACTTCGACGACACTCCCAACTCCCACCTTCCAGTCGGCAGCAATCTGACGACCGAGGTACAGAGCGTCCGGAGCCAAGAGCGCCTCCAACGCCACATCCGCGTCAGCCTGGGCAATTCGAAATCCCCTCGTCCCGACCTCCGCAAGAAGATCAAGTCCCAATATCTGAAGCGCCTGACCACTCAACTCCCCCTGAGCGACCACCACCGATTCTTCAATCACCGGCGCGGCACTCACTACCCCATCCACATCACGGACCGCCGTCATGACCGATTCATCCACTCCCAGTTCGTGACCCGCGATTTCCAATGTGGCGGAACCGGCAACTGTCGTAACGGCTTGTTCGAAGGACCGCAATACCTGAACGTTCGCCGTCCCGATACCGACAGATGCCAGAACACCCAGCGCCACTCCGGCGATACTAAGAAGCGCACGAAATGGCCTCTGGAGAGCATGGGCGCGAATCAGGGTGAGATGGAGCATGAGTGGTATAGTCATCCAGGGCCTAACAGGATGTTGAAAAAGTCCGCCAGCTTCGTTCTCGCATCGTTCAGGCCCTCAACGAAGACCCGGCCGCCTCACCACTCGGCGGCGCG
>NEWP02000004.1:46209-76829 GCA_002869895.2 Nitrospira sp. CG24E
CCACTCGGCGGCGCGCACAGACTTGGTGCTCCTTATTCGTCGCACCGTGCGCCCCCGAGGGTACGCTTCGGTCCTTCACTCGCTGCGACCTTGCCGGACGGCCTTTTTGACCATCCTGCGGGGCACAAAGCTCAGGGAGAATCGTAATGGATCATGGACAAGGGAGCAGGACGAAACGAACCATTTTGGCGGTAACGGAGTCCTGCACAAATCGGTAGTTTCGTTTACAGCAATAGACACCTTTGCTAGACTCGCGTGAGTCGATGATGAGAGGTAATTGATGGGCGCCAGAACTGCTTTGAGCCGAAAAGTCCAGCCGCTCCATGAAGAGATCGATGCCGATCTCCTCACGCCTCGCCAGAGCGACATTCTTCGCCTGGTGTCGATCGGACACACGAACCGCGAGATTGCAGAGGTGCTGGAGATCAGCGTGCGTACGGTCGAAGTGCACCGATTCAACTTGATGCGGCGGTTGAATGTGAGAAATGTGGCGCAACTACTCCGGCGAGCCCTGCAGCTGGGCCTCCTTGCTAAGACGTTCGGGGCCAAGTAAACCTATAACTCCTTCAGTTTTCCCCGGCAATCTTCCAGCTTCCTGTAGCCCTTCTTGTTGAGCTGCTCCGTCAGCTCCGTTTCCAATCGATGGAATACGTCAAGCCCCTCCTCGACCAATACGGTTCCGATCTGCACGGCCGACGCGCCGCAGAGCAGATGTTCAAACGCATCCATGCCGTTGACCACGCCGCCGGTTCCGATAATCGGCATCCGCCCTTCGAAAATCTTCCAAAAGGCCCGCACGTTGGCCAGTGCGACCGGCTTAATGATCGAGCCACCCAATCCGCCGAACCCACCCTTCGGCTTGATGACGACTACCTCCCGCTCAGGATCGACGACGAGCCCGTTGCCCACCGAGTTAATCAGATTGAGAAAATCGACCCCGCAACGGCTGATGACTGCTCCCATCGCCGAGTGATGGGCCGGATCGAAATAGGGAGGCAGCTTGACCCCCATTGGAACCGTGATCACCTTCCGAACCCTCTTCAGCAACCGCTCGGAGGCTTCTGCGTCATAGCCGATCTGAGGTTTTCCGGGAATGTTAGGACAAGAGAGATTCACTTCGATCAAGTCGGGCTTTGCCGCATTGATCGTGGCGGCAATAGTCGGGAAATCGTCCTCGCAAAGACCAGCCACACTGGCGATGACCGGCTTGCCGAGCCTTTTCAATTCAGGAATGAGCTCGGCGTAGGCCCTGTACCCGAGATTCGGCAAACCCATGGAGTTGATGGATCCGCCGGGAAAGCCATAGTACCGGGGTGTCGGATTGCCGTCGCGAGACTCCACCGTCATGGATTTGGTCACGATAGCCCCGGCGCAAGATCGGCCGAGCGCCAGCAGCTCCTCACGCGTGACACAGAGAGCCCCTGAGGCATTCATGAAACAGCTGGGAAATCGCACGCCGGCAATGGTGGTCGAAAGGTCCATCACGCCACCACCGTAATATGCTCATACTGCGTTCTCGACACGAGCTGCCCATCTTTCATGGCCCAGACATAGTCGGCCGCTTCTGCGGCCGCGGTACTGTGAGTGACCAATAGGAGGGTTTGGTTAAAACGTTCGACGAGCGATCGAAGGAGGACGATGATCTCAGCCCCATGCTGGGAATCCAAATTGCCGGTCGGCTCGTCGGCGAGAATGATCTCCGGCTGATGCACAATCGCTCGCGCAATCGCCACACGCTGCTGCTCCCCACCTGAAAGCTCACTGGGACGATGGTGTCGTCGTGCCGTCATCGAGACCAACTCGAGCACCTTCTCGACACGAGCTTGGACCGACGCCCCTCGCTCCCCGCGTAATAACAGGGGGAAGGCGACATTTTCCGCTGCCGTCAACCCGGGAATCAGATGGAACGCTTGAAAAATAATCCCGACCGTTTCCCGTCTCACTCTCGTCCAGTCGTCACTCGCAAATTGACCGGTTGACCGCCCTCCGAGGAAGATCGACCCAGAGGTCGGCATGTCTAATCCAGCAACCAGGTTGAGCAACGTACTCTTTCCACAGCCACTGGGACCGATAAACGCACAGAAGTCTCCCTTCGCCACTTCGATCGTGACCTGATCCAGGCCGGTGATGGTCTCGCCACCCCGCTCATAGATTTTCGACACCTGGTCGAATCTCACCACCACGATCTGCTTCTCCATGTCCCTGATCTAAAAATAGACGGGCGGGACTGGTTGATCTGGTTCATCTGGCTTATTTTGTTTGCCTATCGGTCGAATACAACCAAACAGGACAAACAAACAAGACAAACCACCCGTTCGCTCCCGTCCCGCCTTTCTCGCTCCTCGCACAGGTCTTGCGCGTCACCTATACCATAACTATTTACAGACGAACAACCTTGACAGGGACAGTCCATTCTCTTAGAAGAAGCACAGGCAGGTTGATTGGAGCGCTGCCCTGCGATGTTCGGGGACAAGGAAGAGGATCGATTCGCCGGATGGTGTCGTCAAGCCCTCCGGTTTGTATTGCCGGTGGAATGCCTTGCCTGCGGCCGATCCCTCAGCGCCGACCCTGTCCCCTTCTTCTGTACCGCATGCTGGCACAGCATCCGCCCGCTCCAGCAACCGACTTGTGCTCGCTGCGATCAGCCGTTTGTCTCGCCGGCCGCTACAAGCTATACCCCAAATCATCAATGCCAACAGTGCCGGGAACGGCCGCCGGATTTTCAACGGGCCTGGACGCTCTTTCCCTATCTTCCGCCACTACAAGAAGCCATTTGCTCGTTTAAGTATCGAGGAAAACATACGCTGGCACGGCCACTCGCCCGCTTGATGATCAACGCCCTGCCAGATGAAATCGACGTCAACGTGATTATCCCTGTGCCCCTACACCCATCCCGTTTACGAGCGCGTGAATTCAACCAATCCCTGTTGCTGGCCGATCAGCTCAGCCGCCATTTGACCCTCCCGGTTTCGGCCACGAACCTCGTGAGAATTACTGCCACCGATCCCCAAACCACATTAACGAGGCAAGCACGGTTGCAAAATCTACGGAAAGCGTTCGAAGTCCGCAGCCCACAGAGTCTCGCGGAAAAACGCATCCTCCTCGTGGACGACGTCTTCACTACCGGTACGACACTGAACGAATGTGCGAAGGCCCTGCGTAAAGCCGGCAGCGGCCCCGTCTTTGCTCTGACACTTGCCAGAACTATCGATACCAGCCTGGTACCGGATCGCCTCTTTGCCGAGCAAGTGGCCCAACCCTTGACGACCATAGGAATATAATCCATGCCGCTCTACGAATATCGCTGCCTCGACTGTAAAAAACGCAGCACGGTCCTTGTATTGAGCTTGGCGAATCGGGCGCCGGCAGCCTGCGCCCATTGCACCAGCGCCCATGTTGAACGAATTCTGTCTCGATTCGCGTCGCCGAAATCCGAAGAGGCTCGGCTTGAGGCCTTAGCAGATCCCCGCAATCTGGCTGGACTCGATGAAAATGATCCCGACAGCATGGCGCGATTCATGAAAACAATGGGCGAGGAGATGGGTGAAGACCTCGGCGACGACATCTCAGAGGCGATGGAGTCAGGCGAAGCGGACAGCGTAGAAACAGACGGTACTGACAGGCTGTGACAGGCATTGTCCTATATTTTCACTTGACAGATCCTTCTAGCTTCCCTACTCTGGCGACAGTATCCGAAGCCTCGTGAGGCATATGAACCCCTATCGTGCCAGGTTTTTCAATGGTCAGAGAGCCCAAGAGCGAGCTGATGACGGCAGAGGAAACCTGCCTCTATCTCAAGATCACGCAGCGTACGCTCTATCGTTACCTGCGGAGTCGCCAGATTCCCGCCTTCAAGCTGGGAAAAGAATGGCGCTTCGTACGTTCGGATCTGGAACAGTGGATTCGCGACCGCACCAGAACCACTCTGGCCCTGTAACGGAGACAATACATTGATGTTCGCCGGCGAATACCTCTGCAAAGTGGATGAAAAAGGACGGTTCATCGTTCCCTCGCCCATCCGTGAGCAGATCGAATCGGAGGGACAGGCTGTCGTCTTCCTGAAAGGTCCGGAAGAATCGACGCTCATCTACTCCATGAAAGAGTGGGAGAAGGTCCTGGAACGGACGAAAGCCACGCTCGATGAAGACCAGAATCGACTGTTCATGCACTTCGTCGTCTCAGAGGCCGGCACCTCTGAAATAGACAAAGCCGGACGCATCCTGATCCCAAGCCGGCTGAGAAAAATAATTCCGTTGGATGAAGACCAGGAAATCATTCTGGTCGGCTTGTACCATCGCATGGAGATCTGGAATCCAAGCACCTGGCGTCGCTATATCTCTCAATCCGAAGAACGGTACGAGCAGAACATGTCCAAGATCCTCAATCTCCTGTAAGTTCAAACCCATGCCTACGTTTCGGCGCCCGACCCGATTTCCCTCCTCTCCACGGGCCGTCCGCATGGCTTCCTACCGAAGCCCCGGCAAGAGCGCTACGGTGGCGCGTATCCCCATCAGAACGGCTCCGATCACCCGTATGCCCGTCTCCCCATTACCGCAGCCACCGACCGAGAGTCACTCGGTAACCTTGACCCTCCCTGTCCCTCCCAGCGTGAACCATCAATATGCCACAGTGAACGGTCGACGATTGATCTCATCGGCCGGGCGTGCCTATAAGATTCACGTGGGACAACTCGTGTGGCTGAAACTGGCCCAATCCACTCACCGAACTACCCTTCTTACAAGGCTCCAGTCGGAATGGCTCACCCTGTCCATCCGGTTCTATTTTACCTCGGCCCTCCGGCGTGATGTCGATGGCGGGCTCAAGATCGCACAGGATGCCCTCTGTGAAGGGCTCGGCATCAACGACAACCGCATCGTCGAAACCCACCTCTACAAATACATCGATAAAGATAACCCCCGCATCGAAGTGCACCTGACCCCAACGTCCAGTTCCTAGACTTGCGGAACCGCGTGGCTCGGATTCAAGATCCTGGCATGGCGAACCGATAACGGCTTGTCGGTTCTCGCCCAGTGCCCACTTGGTGATCGATCAGCCGAAATGCGAAAGCCTATCCCTCTGCGTCAACTCCGGATTGGGATGTATGTCGCCGGCATCGACTGCTCGTGGTTTCGCTCCCCTTTTCTCAAACACCGATTTCTGGTGACGACTGAAGAACAGATCGACCGTTTGCGGCGATCCAATATCCACACCGTAGACATCGACCCCTCCAAAGGGCTCGACACCACATCCTTACCGATCGCAGAAGATACCCTGCGCGGGATCGGTCTCCTTACTTCAGCTCAGACACCTCCTATACAAGAAGCCCCTCGCTCCCTCGAACTGTTGGCCCAAGAGTTGACCGTCGCGCGAGATGCACGCGAGAAACTCGCGCAGTCGATCAAGGCCGTTTTCAACGAAATCAGCAAGACCGGCGTTGCGAGACCGGAACCGGTCGACGAAGCCGTACAGGAGATCACCATCGTCACACGAACCCTCAGCACCCATGCCACATTCATGGCAATGAGCTATGGAAGAGAACTCGACGCCTCCCTCAACAACCATAGCCTCGCCGTCTGCACCATGGCGATGATTATCGGCCAAGCGCTCGGCTATGATCTGATAAAACTCCGCGAACTGGCGACCGGCGCGTTACTCCATGACATCGGTCTGTTACAATTCCCGCCACATCTGCTTCGAACTTCGACTCCTCTCTCCGGCGAAGACCGGTCGACTTTTCACCACCACCCACGACTCGGCGCCATTGCCATTGAAGCACAACGCGAATTCCCCCAGATCGTTCGCCGAATCGCAGCTGAACACCATGTCACACCCGATGGACAGGGCTATCCGCCGGAAACGTCGGCAAGTTCCACGGCGGAAGAAAGCCGTATCGTGATGATCGCGGATCGATACGATGAGCTCGTGACCGGATTCGGGGGACTGCAACCTCTGTCTTCCCATGCGGCGATTCAACAATTGTTTCAGGAGGGAGAATTCGGACGTCTCGACCTGGGCCTCGTATCCCAATTCATCAAACTGGTCGGCATCTACCCCATCTATAGTTTCGTGGAGCTCAATACGAGCGAACGAGGGATGATCACTACGATCAATCCCGCGACACTCCATCAACCGATCGTCGCGTTAACCTATGATGAAACAGGAAGCCCTTATCAAAACCCTCTTACCGTCGACCTCTCCAACCAGAGCGAGAGCCCCTCACGATCCATTACACGTGTGGTCACATCGGAACAAGAAGACGCAAGTCGCGCAGCCTAATACCCGCGCAGTGCAAGAGTCGCCACTATCCTACCGAAACTACGCTCCGACTCTATTCATACCGCAGGGCTTCGATCGGATTGAGGCGAGAGGCCTTGTTGGCAGGATACAGTCCGAAGAACAGGCCGACCACGAGGGAGAAGAGGAACGCGACCCCGATGACATTGCCGGAAATGATGGTCGGCCAACCGGCGATCAGAGTCGTCAATTTCGTCCCGGAGATCCCCAGGATGATGCCCAGCACACCTCCCACTAAACTCAATGTTATGGCCTCGATCAGAAACTGCATGAGGATATGCCGCCGCTTCGCTCCGACCGCCATGCGCACGCCGATCTCTCTCGTCCGTTCGGTGACGGACACGAGCAAGATATTCATGATGCCGATTCCACCGACTAACAGTGACACGGAGGCAACGGCAAAGAGCATCATCGTCAAGGTCTCACTGGCGCCCTCCTGCACCTTTCCGATATCGACCTGGGTCCGGATGGTGAAATCGTCGTTCTGTTCCGCCTGCAGCCGATGCCTTGCCCGTAATACCTCTCGAATCTGCTCAGCAGCCATGGGCAGATCTTCGACCTGATCGGTCGAGCCGAACATCGCTCCGACGGACCCGATAAACGACGTCCCGAACACCTTCCGTTCCGCTGTGCTGAAAGGGATGAATACCACATCGTCTTGGTCGGCTCCCTGCGCAGATTGGCCCTTCGGCACAAGAACGCCAATCACACGGAACGGCACATTCTTGATGCGAATCACCGCCCCCACCGGCTCTTCACCTGGCTCAAACAGATTCTCCACGACTGTCTGGCCGATGAGCGCCACTCGCGCAGCGCTGTCCAAGTCGGTCTGAGTGAAGGGCCCGCCACTCGTAAAGGCCCAGTCCCGGATGGTGAGATAACTCGGTGAGACACCGTTAATCGTCCCGTTCCAGTTTCGGTTCCCATAGACGATCTGCATGACATCGCGCTTGGCCCAGGCTGTATCGGCCAGCAACGGTATGCGCTTCTTCAGATCCAAGGCATCGGACACGGTGAGTGTCATGGCGCTTCCCTGACTTCCCCTCACACCGCTCGCAGAGGTTACTCCGGGAAAGATGACGATGACGTTCGTGCCCATGGTCGCAATCTGCGCCTGCACAGCCCGCTTGGCGCCCTCACCGATACTCACCATCGCAATGACCGACCCCACCCCGATCACAATCCCGAGCATCGTGAGACCGGCGCGCAGCCGATTTCGAGCTAAGATCCGCAACGCGGTAAGAATCGTGAGCCACACAAACGCCGACATCTAGCCCTCATTATTCATGATGGTTCGTCGCGAAATCGCTGAGCCGCGTCGCGAGACCAGCGCGCGGAGCCCAGGGGCGAGCCCGCTGGCCGAAGGCTCGTCGTAACAGCGGATCGACGATTGTAGCAGAAGCGTTCATGATTAATGCGGGCTAGACCCCAACTGTGCTGGAGGTTGGCTTCGCTTTGGTCACACGGTCGCTTAGCACCTGCCCGTCTTTGATCACGATCTCGCGCGCGGCAGAGGCCGCGACATCCATTTCGTGCGTCACCAGAATAATCGTAATCCCTTCATCCCGGTTGAGCGTTTCCAGGATTTTCATAATTTCCCGGCTGGACTGCGTATCGAGGTTGCCGGTCGGCTCATCGGCAAGGAGCAACGAGGGCGACGTGACCAGCGCCCGCGCGATCGCTACACGCTGTTGCTGCCCACCGGATAACTGGGTTGGATAATGCTGTTCTCTGCCCTGCAGCCCCACTCGCCGTAATGCCGCTTCAGCCTGTGCCCGCTGCTCTTTAAGCGAGAGCCCTCGATAGAACAGCGGAAGCTGGGCATTTTCCAGCGCGCTGGTTCTGGGAATCAGATTGAAGCTCTGAAAGACGAACCCGATCTGCTGATTGCGGATCCCGGCCAGACGATCGGGCTTCAGGTTGTCCACTTCTATCCCGTTCAACCGATAGCGTCCCTTCGTCGGTTGATCGAGGCAGCCAAGAATATTCATCAGGGTGGACTTGCCGGAACCGGAAGACCCCATGATGGCGACGAATTCACCCTGCGCGATCGTGAGACTCAGGCCGCGCAACGCTTGAACTTCTACGTCGCCGACCCGATAAATTTTCCACACATCTTCGCATTCAATCAGTGAGCCCATCGGCATTCCTCGATCTGAGCTAGTCTTGTCCCCTCTATTTCAAAAGAGCTGGGCAGGGTCTTGGTATTTTCTACTGCGCGCGTCCAGCGAGCACATTCCGATCGTGCGCGCTGCGCGAGCACAGAAAATACCTGCACCCTGCCCAGCCTCCTACATCCCACGATTGCGCGAGGAGCCCCGCTGGCCGCCACTCCCAAATCCCGGAGGCAACTCGCCTCCACTCCGATCGCCTTTAGGCCGATCGAGCCCGACGACCACCTGCGCACCTTCAGACAGTTCCTGCGACAGGATCTCCGTTGCCAATCCATCCGAAATCCCTGTTTGGACGCGAATGGGTTCGAGTTCCCCGGACGACCCTTGTTTCCAAATCGTGCGACTTGGCGTCATATTTCCTCTACCGGCTCCTGCTGCCTGCTCCGCCCCCTTCTCTTTGGCCGGCCTTCCGCCGGGTGTGGAACGATCTGCCTGGCCCGCCGTCGGGGGAGTAAATCGCAATGCAGCATTCGGCACTTTGAGCACATCGTCTCTCTGAGCTACCACGATGGAGACATTTGCCGTCATCCCAGGCTTCAGTTTGAGATCCTGATTCTCGACACTGACCACCACATTATAGGTCACGACATTTTGCACGTTGATCGGCGCCAGACGGACCTGACGGATCGTGCCGGCAAATTGATAACCAGGATACGCATCGACCGTGAAGGTCGCCTCTTTCCCTTCGGCGATCCCCCCAATATCCGACTCGCTCACGTTGGTATCGACTTGCATCTTCGTCAGATCGAGCGCGATCAAAAAGAGGTTCGGTGTCGCAAAGCTGGCCGCGATCGTTTGACCGACCTCCACGTTTCTGGCAACCACAATCCCGTTCACCGGCGAGCGAATGACCGTGTACTTCAAGTCCAACTCTGCGGCGCTCAGAACCGCCTCGGCTTGTTTCACTTGCGCTCTTGTCACGTTCATCTGCGCCTCAGCCGCCTGAAGGTTTGTCGCTGCGACGTCGACATCGTTCTGTGAAACAAACTGCTGCGCCAACAGGGATGTCACTCGATCCAGTTCGCGCTTGCGTTGCGCCCAATCGGTTTTGGTCCTTGCGACATTCGCCTTCGACATTTCAAGATTGCTGGCCGCCTGATCTCGGCGGGCCTTGAACGGCTCGGGATCGATGGTCGCCACGATATCACCGGCCTTCACCACTGAATTGAAATCGGCATGCAGGCTCTTGATCATGCCGGACACCTGAGTCCCAACCTGCACTGACACGACAGGATTGATCGTACCGGTCGCCGTCACGAGCGAAATGACGGGGCCTCGTTCGACCGCAGCGCTGCGATATCGGACCGGGGCCTTGCGCTCCCCGTTGAAGAACACGTAGCCGCCGATGGCTAATCCAATGGCCAAGACACTGATGATCATGACGGCACGACGCATCGACTCGTTCTCCAATCTCCATCGCCGACGGGGACTACATTGTATCAACTAGGTTGGAGGGAATCACCTGATTGAAACATCCTGCATTCTGTTCGGCAAAAACAAACAGGCCGTCCGCCGATCGGCGGACGGCCTGTCATACTCGCCAAACTACGGTTCCGATTAAGGACCGACGCTGATACGCTCCTTGATCGTGTCGAAGGTGTCCTTCGGCACCACTTTCTTGGCCACCAATTCGCCCTTCAGCCGGTACGGGCGATTCGTCACAATACGGTCAGCCATATCTTTGGGAAGACCGAGCACCAGCACCAAATCAGCCGCAGACGCCTTATTGACGTTCATAGAGGAAGACACAGGCGGAGCTGCCTTCGTCGCCTGGGGAACAGCCTCGCCTGTAGGAGGAGGATTCACCGACAACACGGCAGGCGCCGGGGACCCTGGTACGGAACGAGACTGATCTTTCAACTCCTTCTGATAGCGAGCCACCAGGGACTTGAGCGTCTCGTTATGCCGCTTCACATCCTCGTACTCATTACGCACAGCCCGATTCTGAAAGGAAAGCTGCTTCACACGATCTTCAAGTTCCTTGGTTCGCCCCTCAACACTACCGCGCTCCTTATCACGGCCATGTTGAATACGCTCCAGCTCGTCGTGGGCAACCTGGGCTTCGTTCCCGAATTTCACGTTGAGTTCCTTGAGCGTCTTGACTTGCTGTTCCAAGGCATTCTTCTGCGTGCGTGTCCTTTCCAGCTCGAATTTCGCCGAATCGACGTCGATCATCGCCTCTTCATACTTCTTTTGACTGACACAGCCGACCATCGAAACGACGCCGATCAGCGCGATGCCTGCTATCCACCCTGACTTCATACGAACCTCCCATCCCACTGAGCGTGGTATCTGCGACCGATATTGATCACTGCTCTTTACCAGACATGTCTGCCGGCATAAGAGGACGATACGACACCCATACGTATAATGTTGGGTGTATGCCATGCCTATCGTTTTGTCAATAGAATTGCAGGTCCTCCTCCATCGCCGATCGTCGTCGGAGCCTGCGCAAATCGTCTGCCAACTTGACGGACTGTCGCCACTTTGTGAATATGCCCGAGATTCGCCTTCTAGCCCGAAATATTTTTCGGAAAGACATTGCATGACCGAATGGGGCCCTGGTCTCGCCACGGTTTTGGGAATCGTGGAGGGGCTGACAGAATTTCTACCAGTCTCCTCGACCGGCCACTTGATTCTTGTCGGCCACTTCCTTGGGTTCGAGGGAGACCTTGCGGCCAGCGCCGAGATCTCCATCCAACTTGGCGCCATTCTGGCTGTCATTGCCTATGAGAGGCACAAGCTCCTGTCCATGATCGGACTGGCTGGCCGAGAACTCCAGAACATCTCTCCTATGCTCCGAACACATGGAACGTCCCCATGGTCGACCATTCTACGCACCTCCTGGGCGACTCATCGGAACCTCTGGTTTCTCATCGGTCTCGGACTCGCGTTTTTACCGGCCGCCGCGATTGGATTTCTCACGCACAACTGGATCAAGGGCCATCTCTTTACACCTCAAACCGTAGCCGTCTCCTCAATCGTCGGAGGCCTGATCATACTGGCTGCCGAAGCGCGTCGCGACCAGGCACGGGTCCACCAACTCGAACAGGTGAGTCTGGCCTCGGCATTCTGGATCGGCGTGGCCCAGTGTGCCTCGCTCCTACCAGGCATGTCCCGATCCGGCTCGACGATCATCGGAGGGCTCTTCCTAGGGCTTGACCGGAAAGTCGCAACGGAGTACTCTTTTTTCCTCGCGCTCCCGACCTTGATCACAGCAACGTGCTATCAAATGTGGAAGTCACGGGACGTCTTCCAGCCAGACGACTATCTGGCGCTCGGGGTTGGAATGCTCGTGTCGTTCGTCGTCGCCTGGATTGTGATCGCAGCTTTTCTGTCGTTTGTGAAACGACATACGCTCAGGCCCTTTGCCTATTACCGCATTTTGATGGGCATCGCTGTCTTCTACATCTTTGGCTTCTAGGAGGGTTTTCACGATGGCTCAACCTCAGTCCGATACGGTACATGTCTTCGATACGTGGGTGAAGGGCAAGAAGGGGCTCCTGCATTTCGACGTGATGACGACCGATGAGGCAACGGCACTGACACTCGCCAAACAGCATTTAGCCAGTCTGGGGGAAAGCAGCGTGCCGGTGACGGTGAAAGAATGTCAGTTCTGCCACACCGAACCGCTCGTGCTGTTTTCGCCCGAACAACAGCGCCAGTTCCGTGAGCAAGGCGGGTTCATCATTACCCTCTCGACCTAACGCGCGAGACTGGCGGGAAAGGCGAGACGCGCAGGTTTATCTGGTTTGTTTTGTTCATTTGGTTGGTCTTGTTCAACCAAACAAACGAGACAAACCGAATAACGATCTTCTTACCGCATCCTGTTTATGAAGCAGGGGGGAGCTGTTGGGGCAAGAGGGGTACGTCTTTTTTCTCGAAGGCGAAATGGATGATCAAGAAGACAACCCCCACACTGATCGCCGAATCGGCGACATTGAAGGCAGGCCAATGGTAGGTATTCACGTAGACATCGAGAAAATCGATCACCTCGCCATAGCGTAATCGATCGATCAGATTCCCGATTGCCCCTCCAAGAACTCCGGCGATACTGAGCTGTCCCTTCCAATCTTTCTCCGGCATCCGGTACAGAATCGTTCCCAGTAGGGCCAAAGCAAATAGGGACGTAATTCCGAAAAACACCATACGAAATGCGTCGCTGCTACCAGCCAGCAACCCAAAAGCCGCGCCAGGATTTCGAATATAGGTGAGGCTGAAGAGATTGGGAACAATCGGAATGGATTCGTTCAGGTGCATCGACTGCACGATAGACAATTTCGTCGCCTGATCGATCGCCACGATCGCGCCGCTCAGCAATGCCAGGAGTAGGTAGCGAAGGGGCCTTCCCATCACCGCACCGCCTCCACGCAACGGTCACAGAGCGTCGGATGTGTAGAGTCTTTCCCAACCGCCTCACGATAGTTCCAGCAGCGCTCGCATTTTCCAAAAGATGACTTTGTCGCTGCAATAGTCAGAGGGGCGTTCACCTCACCGCTGGCGATCAGTGTGACCTGCGAGACGATGAAGAGCGTGGTAAGGTCCTGCCGGTAAGACTGAAGGAACTCGTAGGTCTCGGTATTGGCGCGAAGCTCCACCGATGCCTCCAACGATGACCCAATCGTCTTATCGCGCCTGCTTCCCTCCAAGACACCCTGCACCTGCGTACGATAGCCCAACAACCGTTCCCACCGTTGAGCCAGCGCGGCATCTTGCCATTGGGGATGAGCTTCTGGAAATTCGCTCAGATGGACGCTGCCTACTCCCATCTGCCCTCCAGGCTGTGCGGCCAGGGTCCGCCAGATCTCGTCGGACGTAAAGCTCAGCACTGGAGCCATCAACTTCGTTATGGCGACGACAATTTCGAAGAGCACCGTCTGCGATCCACGACGCAACGGCGAGTCTGCGCGGAACGTATAGAGACGATCCTTCAGAATATCGAGGTAGACCGCACTCAGATCCACCGAGCAGAAGTTATTGAGTGCATGGAAAATCGTGTGGAATTCAAAATCGTCATAGGATTTCAGAATCCGTGGAGTCAGCTCGCTGAGCCGATGTAATGCCCAGCGATCCAATTCTGGCAACTGTTCATACGGGACCCTGTCCTTCCCCGGATCGAAGTCATAGAGATTGCTCAGCAGGAAACGACAGGTATTCCGAATCTTTCGATAGGCCTCGATGAGATGGGTCAGGATTTCAGGAGAGATCCGAAGATCGTCGCGATAATCCTGAGCCGAGACCCAGAGACGCAGGATTTCTGCGCCAGATTGTTTGATCACGTCTTGCGGCGCGACGACATTCCCGGCCGACTTGGACATCTTCTTGCCCTGTCCATCGAGAACAAAACCGTGGGTCAGGACCGCCTTATACGGCGCTTGATGATCCGTCACGACACCGGCCAACAAAGCGCTGTGGAACCAGCCCCGATGTTGATCCGATCCTTCGAGATAGAGATCGGCCGGCCACCACTTCCGCTCTTTTAATACCGCGGCGTAACTGACTCCCGACTCGAACCAGACGTCGAGGATGTCCCGCTCCTTTTCAAATGACGTTCCACCACAGTTGGAACAGGCTGTGCCCTTGGGCAGGAGATCGGCAGCCGATTGCTCAAACCAGACATCGGCTCCTTTGGATTCCATCAATGCTGCTATGTGTTCGATCACAGTCGGATCGGCCAGGATAGACCGGCACCCGGTACAGGTGAAACCGGGAATCGGCACGCCCCAGACACGCTGGCGCGATAGACACCAATCGGGGCGGTTCTCGATCATCCCATTGATCCGATCGCGGCCGTAGGTTGGAATCCATTGGACCCGCTCGATCTCTGCCAACGCCTCTTTCCGGAGCTCGTTTGTGTCCATGGACACAAACCACTGCTCCGTAGCACGGAAGATGACGGGATTCTTGCAACGCCAACAATGCGGATAGGAATGGTTCAACGACCCCTGGCCCAACAACCGTCCGTTGGCCTGCAGGAACTCCACAATCTTGGGATTCGCCTTCAACACATGCTGACCGGCAAACTCTTTCACCACGTCGGTAAATCGCCCGCCGTTGTCAACCGGCGCCAGAATCTCCAGTTTTTCTCCCGGTAACGCCTTGGCATTGTGCTCAAGGACGAGAATGTAATCTTCCATACCGTGACCAGGGGCAATATGAACACAGCCGGTACCCTGATCGAGGGTCACGAAGTCGCCGAGCAGAATCGGTGAGAGCCCGGTAGTCAGGGGCCGTTGTGTCTCGATCCCTTCGAATCCTTCGCGCCCTTTCTTCACCCCCAACACGCGAGCCCCTTCCAGCTTGCAGGCCTTTGTCACGTTCTCAAGAAGTTTTTCCGCCACAATGAGCACCTCGTCGCCAATCTGGACAAACGCATAGTCGATCTCGCCATGGAGACAGACTGCTTGATTGGCCGGGAGAGTCCACGGGGTGGTCGTCCAGATCACGACGGAGACCTGCTTGATACCGGCAGGGAAGGAGATACCGGGAAACGTCTGGCTGAGCACCGTGGGCGATGTGACCAACGGGAACTTCACATAGATCGAAGGAGAGGTGTGGTCTTCGTATTCGACTTCCGCCTCGGCCAGGGCGGTTTGGTCCACTGTGCACCAGAGCACCGGCTTCAGTCCCTTATAGACACCTCCCCGCTCCACGAATTTGCCGAACTCACGAATGATCGTAGCTTCATAGCCGGGATTCATCGTGAGGTAGGGATGCTGCCAGTCGCCCAAGACACCGAGCCGCTGAAACTCCTCCCGCTGAATGGTGTAAAACTTCTCCGCATACTCGCGACAGAGCCTACGGATGGCCATCGCATCGAGTGTTCTTTTTTTCTCCCCGAGGTCTTTCAGCACTTGGTGCTCGATCGGCAAACCATGACAATCCCATCCCGGCACATAGGGTACCTGGTAGCCCGCCATCGTCTTCGATTTGACGATGATGTCTTTGAGGATCTTGTTCAGCGCGTGGCCGATGTGAATGCGTCCGTTGGCATAGGGAGGGCCGTCATGGAGCACATACCGTGGCCGCCCCTTTCCCCTCTGCTGAATCTGCTCGTACAGCTGTTCCTTCTCCCACGAGGCAAGAATCTCCGGCTCCCGCTGCGGCAGGTTCGCCTTCATCGGGAAGTCGGTCTTGGGGAGATTGAGTGTCGCCTTATAGTCCATCGTTCTCAATCATCTACACTTGGCCAGAGGCTAGAGGCAAGGGGTGAGGGGAATTTACAGGAGGATAGAACCCGGTAGCAATCCTATTACGTCGTCGTTCAAGGTCTCCCCTGGCCACTGGCCAGAGACTTCAACTAATCGCCATCATCCTATCTAATGCAATCTTCGCCCAATGTTTCTCATCGTCCGGAACGACGATATGGTTCACGACGTGGCCGTCGGCAAGATTTTCCATTGCCCAGCAGAGATGGGCTCCGTCGATCCGAAACATCGTCGCGCACTGGCAGACCGTGGAGGAGAGGAAAAAGACTTTCTTATCGGTGAGATCACGCTTCAATCGATTGACCAGATTCAATTCCGTTCCTACCGCCCAGGCCGTCCCGGCCGGCGCCGCCGTCACCGTGCGAATGATCAACTCCGTGGATCCTGACAGGTCTGCCCGATTGACGACATCCTCATGACATTCCGGATGGACGATCACCTTCCCATCCGGATACTGTTTGCGGAAATTGTCCACATGCACCGGCTGGAACATCTGATGCACACTGCAGTGGCCTTTCCAGAGAATGAGTTTCGCGCGCTGGATCGCTTCGCGCGTATTGCCCCCGTTGGGCTGATAGGGGTCCCAGACGATCATCTTTTCTTTCGGGAGCCCCATCTTATTGGCCGTATTGCGGCCCAAGTGCTCGTCCGGGAAAAAGAGGATCTTCTCTCTCCTTGCCCAACCCCAGTCAATCACCGCCTTCGCGTTGGATGACGTACAGGTAATCCCGCCATGTTCGCCGCAAAAGGCTTTGAGCACCGCGGCAGAATTGACATAGACCGCCGGCATCACGGTCTCTTCCACCGGAAGGATTCGCCCTAAGGTCTCCCAACATTGATCCACCTGCTCGATAGCCGCCATGTCCGCCATGGAACAGCCGGCTGCCATGTCCGGAAGGATCACCGTTTGCTTGGAGCGGCTCAAAATGTCAGCGGTCTCGGCCATGAAGTGTACGCCGCAAAAAACGATATAGGGCCGCTCCGACCGTTCGGCTGCCAGTTTCGAAAGCAGAAGAGAGTCCCCTCGAAAATCCGCATGTTCGATGACTTCATCCCGTTGATAGTTATGGCCCAAAATCATGACCCGGTCGCCCAGTACACATTTAGCCTCAACTGTCCGGTGGAATAACTCCTCCGCAGACAGCTGCTGGTAGTCCGTAATCGGTTTCGGAAGCGTCGATACAGTCTGCATAGAGTCCTTCAGGAAATTAGGATACGGCGTCATTCTACGTTAGGGCTCTCTGACAATCAATGAACCAGCCGTTAGAAGAAGGCCCAAGCAGGCGATGATCTACTTGGTTCGACCACGATAGGCCTAATACCCCGTTGACAACGCAAATGGCAGGCGATACGATTCTCCGTCGAAGCTAGGGGAGCCACACGGCTGAGAGTCCGCCCAAACGGATGACCCTCAGAACCTGACCTGGGTAATACCAGCGTAGGGAAGCGAGAACAACCGGAACTGTTGGTCTCTCTGCCGCACCCCCTGCTATCGGTGCGGCTTTTTTATTGCGAGACGAAGACACAGCGTTCTGAAGAAAGGAGCTCGCTCATGAGCGACCATACAATCGGCAACGGATCTGGCAGTGGTAACGGGCGCAAAGCTGCCGAATCGGCCTTGACGACCACGCCGTTCCCCGCATCCCGCAAAGTGTACGTGCAGGGGACACAGGCCGGCGTACGGGTTCCAATGAGAGAAATCGGTTTGACCGCCACCAAGTCGATGAATGGGAGTGGGCTCGTCGCCAATGAGCCAATCACGATCTACGATACCTCTGGCCCCTATACAGACCCTGCCGTGAAAATCGACGCTCGGTCTGGATTGGCGCCCTATCGCCGAAACTGGGTGACAAGCAGAAACGATGTGGTCGAGCTTTCGGATATTTCCTCGCAGTATGGCCGGTTGCGCGCAGCCGACCCGAAGCTGGACGAACTCAGGTTTCAGCACATACGCAAGCCGCTGCGGGCGAAGCCTGGCATGAATGTGACCCAGATCCACTACGCCAGACAAGGCATCGTCACGCCGGAAATGGAGTTCATTGCGATCCGGGAAAATCAATCCCGCGAAGTGGCGCGCGAACTTGCCGCGCGCAATGGGCACGGTGGCGGGGTCACCCAGCACCCGGGCCAGTCGTGGGGCGCAAACATTCCCTCCGTCATCACGCCGGAATTTGTCCGCGATGAAGTCGCACGTGGCCGCGCGATCATCCCGGCCAACATCAATCACCCGGAAAGCGAACCGATGATCATCGGCCGCAACTTTTTAGTGAAGATCAACTCCAACATCGGCAACTCTGCAGTCGCCTCCTCCATCGAAGAAGAAGTTGAAAAAATGATCTGGTCCATTCGATGGGGCGCCGACACCGTCATGGACCTCTCCACCGGCAAGAACATCCACGAAACCCGCGAATGGATCGTCCGCAATTCACCGGTGCCGATCGGCACCGTGCCGATCTATCAAGCGCTCGAAAAAGTCGGCGGCAAGGCCGAAGACCTGACTTGGGAAATCTATCGCGACACGCTGATCGAGCAGGCCGAGCAGGGTGTGGATTACTTTACTATTCACGCCGGTGTGCGGCTCGCCTATGTGCCGATGACCGCCAGACGCATGACCGGCATCGTGTCGCGCGGTGGAGCGATCCATGCGAAATGGTGCCTGGCTCATCATGAAGAAAATTTCGCCTATACCCACTTCGAAGAAATCTGCGAGATCATGAAGGCCTACGACGTCTCGTTCAGTTTGGGCGACGGGTTGCGCCCCGGCTCCATTGCAGATGCCAATGATGAGGCACAATTCGCCGAGCTGGACACATTGGGCGAACTGACCAAGATTGCCTGGAGCCACGACGTGCAGGTCATGATCGAAGGGCCGGGCCACGTGCCCATGCACATGATCCAGGTCAACATGGAAAAACAGCTGAAAGCCTGCCAGGAAGCGCCCTTCTATACGTTGGGACCTCTCACGACCGACATCGCGCCGGGCTATGACCACATCACCTCCGGCATCGGCGCTGCCATGATCGGCTGGTTTGGCTGTGCGATGCTGTGCTATGTGACGCCCAAAGAACACCTGGGTCTCCCGGACCGGGAGGACGTGAAGACCGGCGTCATCACCTACAAGATCGCCGCCCACGCAGCGGATCTGGCCAAGGGCCATCCGGGCTCACAGATTCGCGATAATGCTCTGTCCAAAGCGCGATTCGAGTTTCGATGGGAAGACCAGTTCAATCTGTCCCTTGATCCGGACACAGCACAGCTCTTCCACGACGAAACCTTGCCGGACAACGCCGCGAAGGTGTCGCACTTCTGCAGCATGTGCGGCCCTCATTTCTGTTCGATGAAAATCACACAAGACGTGCGCGACTATGCCGCGCATCTCCAAGTCGATGAGCAGAAAGCGATTCAGATCGGCATGAAAGAAAAATCTGAGGAGTTCCGAAAGACAGGATCGGAAATCTATCGATAGTGCAAGCGAGGATGCTCAAAACGATCATCCAACAAGGCCCGAGGGGAGTCGAAACCGGAGGCGTACCCTCTGGGGTACGTTGAGGATTTCGATGAGCCGAGAACGAAGTTGGGGACCGTTTTCAGCATCCGTTGAACGGAGAATACAGTATGAGCAAGCCAAAACCAGCCCCACTACGCGAACGGGACATCACGAGACACATCGCGCGCGAATACTACAAAGAATTCGACCAGCTCATCGAGAGCGATGTCATTATCGTAGGAGCCGGGCCTTCCGGCCTCATCTGCGCCCATGATCTGGCCGACATGGGCTTTCGTACCGTCATCGTCGAACAGAGCCTCGCGCTCGGCGGAGGGTTCTGGCACGGCGGATATCTCATGAACAAGGCGACGATCTGCGCCCCCGCTCACAAGATCCTCGATGAAATCGGGGTACCTTGCAAAAAGATCAAGGACTGTGACGGGATGTACATGGTCGATCCGCCGCATGCCACCGGCGCCCTTGTGGCTGCAGCCTATCGCGGTGGCGCCAAGGTTTTGAACCTCACACGCGTCGTCGATCTCATTCTCCGCCGAGACGGAGTGCTGGAAGGTGTGGTGGTGAACAACACGACCGCTGAGATGGCCGGCCACGATTTCATCCACGTCGACCCGATCGGGCTCGAAAGCAAAATCGTCGTCGATGCCACGGGGCACGATGCGGTTGTGGTCAATCTGTTGCACAAACGCAATCTCTACACCGCAGTGCCCGGAAACGGCGCCATGTGGGTCTCGCGCTCGGAGGAAGATGTGATGAATCATACCGGCGAGGTCTATCCCAACTGTTTCGTGATTGGATTGGCCGTAGCCGCCGTACACGGCACGCCGCGCATGGGCCCGGCCTTCGGCTCGATGTTGCTTTCAGGACGGTACGGCGCAGAACTGATTAAGAAAAAACTGAAGAACGAATAACTTATTTCTGCGGTTCTTGGAGGCCGATCAAAAAAGTCTCCAGCAAGGCCGCAGGGAGCGCGAACCCGCAGGCGTACTGCTGAGTACGTTGAGGAGTTCGCACGACTGAGAACGACGCTGGGGACCTTTTTCATCGGCCTCACCATGGACGTACAAGATTTTTTGATTCAAGGCGAAGGCCGCGAAGAAGACAAGCGCGAGGCCTGGCAACTCTTCCAACAGGCCTACGAGCGCCAGATGAGGGGTGAGTTGGAAGAAGCCGTCACGCTCTACAAAAAATCGATCGAGACACATCCCACCGCCGAAGCCTACACCTTCCTCGGGTGGACCTACAGTTTCATGGGACGGCTCGATGACGCGATCGAGGAATGTCACAAGGCCATCGCACAGGACCCTGACTTCGGCAACCCCTACAATGACATCGGGGCCTATCTGATCGAGAAGGGTGAGTTGGATGAGGCGATTATCTGGTTTCAAAAGGCCATGCAGGCAAGGCGCTATGAAAGCCCGGCCTTCCCCCATCTCAACCTCGGCCGGGTCTATGAGCGCAAGGGACAATGGACCGAAGCCATCGACTCTTATAAGAAGGCACTGGCTCTCAATCCCGATTACACCTTGGCTAAGAAAGCACTGGGGCGATTGATCAGTTCACTCAACTAAAACGGTTTGTTTGGTTTGTTTGGTTCATTTCGTTTGTTTGGTTTATTTGGTTTATCTAGTTGGCGTCGAGCCTGTTTGTGCGGCAATTATTTTCCTTACCAAAGAAACGAAATGAACCAAACAAACCAGACAGACAAAAAAACCATTCTCGTCGCCGTCACCGATATCTTTTTTTATACCAAAGTCCGCGATGCCCTGATGTCGAAGGGCTACCAGATCGAACGGGCCCGCGCACAGGAGGACATCGCTGAGAAGGCCTCTGCAGCGATCCCATCCGCGTTTATTGTCAACATGAACGACGACAGGCTCGACGCCTTTCAGGCCCTGGAAACCCTCAAAGCCGATGAGCGCATGAAAACTATTCCCATCCTGGCTTTCGCCAACCATGAAGAAGTCGATACATTTCATCGTGCCAAAGCGCTGGGGGTAACCAAGATCGTCTCTCGCAATGAGTTTTCAAGTCGCCTGAAAGATCTGGTCGACGAAATTCTCGCGGCAGGCGTAAGGGGTCAGGCGTGAGGAGTATAGGACAGGAACACTGTCTTTCGCCTGACGCCTAACGTTTCACGCCTCACGGATTTAGGATGAAACAATCACGCCTCCACGAACAGCACCTGAAACTCGGCGCAACCTTTGAAGAGGTCTCTGGGTGGGACATGTCCGCTCACTATGGAAAGTGGGTCGAGGAATATCAGGCAGTGCGCCAGGCAGTCGGACTCTCCGACCTCTCGCACCGCGGCAAGATCCGCGTGACCGGCGACGATCGAGTCAAATGGCTGCAGGGACTCATCAGTAATGACATTCTCCCTCTCCAACCTGGTCAGGGCCGCTATTCGAGCTTCCTCACACACAAGGGCAAGATGCTCGGCTACTTTCGAATCTATGCCCTATCAGACAGCCTCTGGGTGGAAGATGTCGGAGAAGTCGGCGAGGCCACATTCCAAGCCCTCCGAAAGTTTTTGCTCTACGGCGTCAAAGCCAAGATGGAGAACTGTGCAGAGTCTTGGGGGCTCCTGCTTGTCAGTGGGCCCAAGGCCTGCTCGACTGTCAGCGCCGCCTTCGGCGTCGAGATGAGCGAAATCAAACCAGTGACCGCCATCTCAGCCAAGATCGGCGGCCATACCTCGTACGTCCTGCGTACGGAAGAAACCGGAGAGAGCGACCTGGAAATATTACTGCCTGCTGACGCCCTCAACACAACCTGGGAACGCCTCATGGAAGCAGGCGCGCCATACCACATCAAAGCAGTCGGCAATCATGCTCGTGAGGCCCTCCGCATCGAGGCTGGCCTGCCAAAGGCTGGGCCGGACCTGAACGAAGAAATCGTCCCGCCGGAAGCGAACCTGGAAGGGAAAGCCTTCAGCCTCAACAAGGGCTGTTACCCAGGCCAAGAGGTCGTCGCACGGATGGACACTTACGGCAATGTACGCCGAAAATTGGTGGGATTCGTGCTGAAAGACGCAACCATACCACCCCATGGCGCCAAACTCTTCAGCGGAGACCGCGAAGTGGGCTGGATCAGCAGTGCGACGCGCTCGCCGCACCTGAATGCGGTGATCGCATTCGGCTTTCCGCTGCGGGATTTCAGTGAACCGGGCACGGAACTAACCGTGGAGTTCGACAGTCGAAAGCTTCCGGCCACCGTCCACACCTTGCCCTTCTATACCAAGAGCTAAATCGCCTTCCCGTAATCCGTTTGCGGTGAGCTCTTTGTATAGATTCAGCACACTACCTTTTCAGCAGCTCACATCCCTTGCGTGATAGGCTGCACTCATCGCAGTCTACTATCGCCGCGAGGCAATAGTAGGGCTTGACAATAGTAGGGCAAAATATTGCATCCCTGTTAGGCATCCACGTAGACTGGCAACATGTGAAATGCATTACTGTTGCGCAAGAAGCCCTGTCTGACGGGGTAATTCGTGACGGGATCATTCACCCTGCGCGAACAGTACCCTAGGCTGCGCTGGCAGTTTACGCCGAAGGCCACAGGGGGCCATGAAACTCAGCACCCTCCGACGACGATCGACAGGGCCTGAGTGTGCATCGAGCCAACCGGAGAGGACCACCGCAGGTGAAGAAAGATTCAACGTTTATTATGAAGCGACTGACGTTCCTCTTACTTGCAACAACCTGCGCGGTAGGGTTACTCGCAGGCTGTGCGACTCAACCCGATCTTCCAGTCATGTCCGGTAAAGAAGCTGCCCTGCGGACAGCGGCATTTAAAGGTAACCTCGGTGAAGTGCAAATGCTCCTCAAGGAAGAAGCCAACGTCAATACGGCGAACAAGGAGGGTGCGACACCGCTCCTCCTGGCAGCCCAGGATGGACATCGAGAGATCGTCGCGCTGCTGTTGGAGCGAGGCGCGGATGCGAACCAAGGAATGACAAATGACGGCGTGACCCCGCTCTACCTCGCAGCCCAGCAGGGGCATCGGGAAATCGTCACGCTGTTATTGGAGCACGGCGCAGACGCGAAACCGGCGAGGAGGAACGATGGAACGACCCCGCTCTTCATGGCAGCCCAAGGCGGACATCGGGAGATCGTGGCGCTGCTGTTGAACCACAGCGCAGATGCGAAGCAGAAAACGACGAACGGTAGGACCGCCTTGCATATCGCTGCCTATTACGGACATCGGGAGATCGTGTCCTTACTGCTCAAATATGGAGCAGACAAGTCGGCTAGGATGACAACAGGACAACGTCCGGTGGATCTAGCGCGCCAGCAGGGCCATAGCGCGCTGGTGCCTTTGCTGGGACCGTAACAATGGTTCAGGGTTCGTTTCCTCGAAAGTCATTCGACAGACCTTCAGCTGGTACGCATCTGGCTACAGGGTGTTGACAATAAGTAAGGAGAGCCACATGACCCAACGGTGGATAGCGCTCATAGCGGTACTCGGACTCATGCCGATGCTCCTGGCCATGCGGCCGGTGGATAGAGCGCTGCTCAACGCAACCTTCAAAGGAGACCTGAGCGAGGTGACCGCGCTGCTCAAAAAAGAAGCCGACGTCAACGCCGCTAATACGGGAGGATTCACCCCGCTCATCGTCGCAGCCGAGAAAGGACACCAGAAGATCGTGGCGCTGCTGGTGGTCCACGGCGCGATCGTGAAGCAGGCGGCGGCAGACGGCACGACCCCGCTCATTGCCGCAGCCGAAAAAGGACACCGG
Organism: Nitrospira sp. CG24E; assembly: GCA_002869895.2. Lineage (GTDB taxonomy): Bacteria > Nitrospirota > Nitrospiria > Nitrospirales > Nitrospiraceae > Palsa-1315. The sequence goes on from NEWP02000004.1 coordinate 70,129, forward strand.
GACATTGTCGAGCTGTTGTTGGCCCACGGCGCCGACGTAGAGCAAGTTAGGACGAACGGCGCAACCTCGCTGTTCATGGCAGCCCAACAGGGACATCGGAACATTGCCGCGCTGCTGCTGGCCCACAACGCAGATGTGGAGCGAGCGAGAACGGACGGCGCAACCCCGCTCTTCATTGCGGCCCAGAACGGGCATCGAGACACTGTGGCGCTGTTGTTGGACAGCGGCGCCGACGTGAAGCAAGCCAAAGCGGACGGCACAACCCCGCTCATCATGGCGGCAGAGCAGGGGCATCGAGACATCGTGGAGCTGTTGTTGAACAACGGCGCGGATGTGAAACAGGCGACAACAGACCATGGCACGACCGCCTTGCATGCCGCTGCATTACGCGGCCATCAAGAGATCGTGGCCTTGCTGCTCAAGCAGGGAGCGGACAAATCGGTCAAGACGACAACAGGAGACAGACCGGTGGACCTTGCGCGCCAGCAAGGCCACAAAGCACTGGTGCCGATGCTGGAACTGCCGGTCCTGAAACCGTGACAAGGATGTTGTTGAACAGATATTCGACTGGTATGCATCATGCCAAATAAAGAGTGTCACATGACCCAACGCTGGATCACGCTTATCGCAATGCTCGGCCTCATGCCGATGCTCCTGGCCATGAAGCCGCTGGATGAAGCGCTGCTGACAGGGGCGTACAAAGGAGATCTGGGTGAGATCGCCAGGGTCATCGAAAAAGGGGCCGATGTCAACGCCGCCGACAAGGACGGGGTAACCCCTCTCTACCGTGCGACCGAGAAGGGGCATGGAGAGGCCGTGGCGCTACTCTTGGCCAAAGGCGCAGATCTCAAACGGGCAACCGCGGACGGCGCGACTGCGCTCCACATCGCAGCCGAAATGGGGCATCGAGACATCGTAGCTCTGCTCTTGGGCAAAGGCGCGGACGTGAAGCAGGAGCGGGAGGACGACGGTGAACCCCCGCTCTTTATCGCAGCCCAGGGAGGATATCTGGATGTCGTAACACTGCTGTTGGATCACGGCGCGGACGTGAAACAGACGAAGACGAGCAACGGCGCGACCCCGCTCCTCATCGCAGCCGCGAAGGGCCATCGAGAGATTGTGGCACTGCTATTGGACAAAGGCGCGGATGTGAAACCGGCGACCACAAACGGGTGGACCGCCCTGCATGTCGCTGCAGCACAAGGGCATCATGAAATCGTCGTGTTGCTGCTCATGCAAGGGGCTGACAAATCGGCGAAGGATACCAAAGGACAACGTCCGGTGGATCGTGCGCGCCAGCAGGGCCATGCAGCGCTGGTGTCGTTGCTGGAACCGTGAGCACAACAGGATGCTGAAAAAGTCCACCAGCGTAAGAAGACCGTTGTTTGATTTGTTTGGTCTGTCTCGTTTGTTTGGTTGAACGAAATCAACGAGATGAACTAAACAAACCAGATGAACCAGAGAGACCGGGCTTGTCCCAGACGTGCAGAGCAATGAAATTCCAGCATGCCAGAGAGTTTTTCTACAGCTGATGGAACTTTCTTCGGCACAGCTCATTGAACAAGCATTGATGATGGCGTATCGTTCATGAACATTGGATGATGTGTTATACGAACAGAAATTGGCTGATCCGGCTCTTATGAAGACTTACCTAGACATCCTCGCAGATTCCTTTCAACACTGAACCAAACCATGTTCGAACTGAAAACCATCGGACTCTTTCTGATTACCGCGATTGCCGAGATCGTCGGTTGCTATCTGCCGTATCTCTGGCTGAAGCAGGGGAAAAGTGCCTGGCTCTTGGTTCCAGCGGCGCTCAGCCTGGCATTGTTTGCCTGGCTACTGTCGCTCCATCCAACGGCAGCCGGTCGTGTCTATGCCGCCTATGGTGGCGTATATATATTCGTCGCAGTTCTGTGGCTGTGGGGAGTCGATGGCATAAAGCCGACTGCGTGGGACTTGGTCGGGTCAGCGATAGCGCTCGTCGGCATGGCTATCATCATGTTTGCGCCGAGAAATGCATAACAAACCGCATTTCTTCTACTCTTGGTCGTGACTCACCCCTCTGATACGTCGTTTCTCTCGCTTGCTCATCACACTAAATAAACCAGACAGACTAGATAGACCAGATAGACAACCCGTCTACGCCTCATCCCTGACGCCTCACGAACCAGGCTATTTTTCCGGATTTCTCGCTGCAGAGACCGCCCGCGCGAACGCGAGCAAGCTGGTGCGCTCGTCATCATCCAGCGCCAGCAAGAGGTGTGCTTCCTCTCCATGCATGAGACGCAGGCTCAGGAACGGTTCTTCCCGCCGCTTCTCTTTGTTGTCCCACATCGCATGAATGACCTGGACCTTGTCCAATTGCCCGACCGACACGACGTCGTAGCGAAAGTACGAATCGCCGATGACCATGTCGAACAGGACATTACCGGGCGTGAGCAGTACGAGATTGAAGCGCCCCTGATCTTCATACCCTTCCGGCAAGAACTTATTCATGTGACACAGCACAACTTTGCGATCGCCTAAGGCTGCCCGGATCTTTTGTTTGAGTTCCGGGTAGTCGATCTGCATGGGCTTTTCATCCAGCCCCGTCGCCGCAGCAGCGGCATTGTGCGCCCTGTCAAAAACTTCATCCGCCGACATCAACCCTGCCATATCCGTCATCCTTTCATTGAAACCCTGTTAACCAGCCCGCATTATTCATGAATACTTCTGCTGCAATCGCCGATCCGCTGTTACGACGAGCCTTTGGCCGGCGGGCTCGCCCCTCGGACCCTCAACATACTACACGAGTATGCCTCAGGTCCTCCGCCTCCGCGCACCGGTCTCGCAATACGGCTCAGCGATTTCGTCCCTCGACTGGGCTCGGGACCCTGAGCCGGTCGAAGGGCAACGAACTGTCATGAATAGTGCAGGCGAGCATTACGCCTGGCCTTCACGGCCCTGGCGACGCCGACCAATCCAAGGCAGGCCCACGCAAACTCTAAGAAAATGAATCCGACCCGCTGATCCACAATGGCCACAATCCCCAGCAACAACGACCCGACAATGTTGAATGCCAGGTATCCCGCATTCAATTCACGCCAGATCCCGCCCTGTAGCAGGCCATAGGCCGACAGGACCATCAGCGCACCCAGCACAGAAATTACTTGTAACAGCATCCCGCACCTCGTCTCGACCTCACACTCGCGCAAGGAATGGGTACCGTAACTGGGCATCTATCCCCACTTCAAGAGGATTCTCTACTGGGCAAATGATCCACAGGCATCTGCATCGTTCTCGGCTCGAAAAAAATCCTCGACGTATTCCAGCGAATACGCCTCCGGTTTTGTCAAACCTGCAGCCGCGCATCTACCAGCGCCTCCTTCGCCTCACAACGAAGAGCTACTCGGATGGGCTCCTGGAGGACAGACGATGGGAAAACCGCGTGCCCCCTGAATCGTCGAGGACTGTGACGTCGAAGGAGGACCCGGTGACTCGAACGAGGCCGAAATTGTAATATCCACTTTCATTGATCAATGTGGTCGGGCGCAATGCTGCATTGGGCATCGTCAATCGACCTGGCGCGGCGGACAACGGGCCGGCAATAAACTCATGGAAATCGGGAGTCCCATCACCGTTTGGATCGTACTCATTGGCCTGCACATAATGGACATCGCCTGCCAGGAACACGACGTTCTTTAGTTTCCGCCCGAGTATGTGGTCCACCAGCACCTGCCGCTCCCGTTCAAATCCTGGAGCGCCTAGTCCACCGGCCCAGCCATCGTTTCCTGAAACACTTGCGCCTCCCCCCTTCGGAATAGACAGAGGCACGCTGGTCACAATCACTTTCCACGTCGCAGTTGATTCGGCGAGCCCGGTCAGCAACCATTGAAGCTGTTTCTCTCCCAACATCGTCTTCGCCGGACCATCCTGATCGACATTACGGCTCCGATACTGACGCGTGTCGAGGATGAATACTTCCAGATCTGCCCCGACACGCACCGTTCGATAGAGCCGATGGGGATCGTCCGACACGACTCGGATCGGCCAATACTCACGCAAGGCCTGACGCCCGACCGGCATCTGGCTATCAAAAGGTCCGGCAAAGTCATTCTGCACTTCGTGGTCGTCCCAGATGGCATAGACGGGAGTCCTCTCCAAAAACCTCCGCAGAGCCTCCGCACCCCGTTGGTCGCGATGACGGGCACGGTACTCGGTCAGTGTCGTCGCCCGAAAATCAGCGCCGGGTTCGTTCGGAGGCGATGGGCACACATCATCGGCATAAATCGAATCGCCGAGAAACAAGAAGAAATCGGGATGCTGGGCAAGCATCACGTCGAAGATGGGATATCCGGCAGCCCCTCGCCTGCAGTGCTGCTGTCCACCCAGATCGCCGCTCCAGGCAAAGGTTACGGGCGCCTGATTCTTCGCTTCTGGAAGCGTGGTAAATTCCCCTCGTGCCGCGATCTGTGCTTCCGTCGATGAACCTTCACGACCCTTCCTGCCGACAACAACATGAAACCGGTATCGTGTGGCTGGCATAAGCCCCTCAATGGGAACCGCCAGGGTGAAATCCGTTTCCGAACCGGTCGTGAACGGTGACGACTGCACCGGAGAAGCGACGGCTGTCCCCATCTTCGATGCCAGATCCCACGCCGCGACCGGCGCCCACTCAAATTGCGCCACCATCGGTCCGTCTGTCCGCACCCAGAGCAGGGCCGACTGGCGCGTCACATCCCCCACTGCAATCCCTTGAGGCAGCAGATCAGCCGCAACAGGAACCGTCTCAGCAAAGGGACTCCCAGGGGGAAGCCCTTCACGGGACGCTGATACGCAGCCGAACACAGCTGACATACAGGCAAGAAGTACAAGTAGACGACACTGACGCATGATGTGGAATGGCTTACCGGAACAGGGTCGACACGTCAAGGTTAGGCCGGTTGAAAATTCAACCCTCTGTCCCTCATACTGCCCTTACTAAAGGGAGTATGTGATGCACGATCTAACCTGTCTCATCAAAGGCTGCCAAGCAAGAGTCTATGCCCCGGCCGGCACCCACAGCATCTGCCGCGAGCACTTTCTTAACTTTCTCACCTGGCGACGCCGCAAAGGCCCGCAGATGTTTCTCAAGTATGCCGGGATGACGATGGAAGAACGAGACCCCTTCGTCGCCGAATGGGCCAACACCATCCGCGTTGAAGAAGTCCCCACCGCCGCAGTACCAAAATCCTAAGCGACTAGATCTTAAATTGCTCCCAATAACCATTATCCTTGTTTTTCGCACCTATCAGGAAAGGATTCTGCTACTCCTCCTCTGACGCAAGCCGAAGTGTTCACGCTCCCTTTATTTCGAATCTATGAGACTAATTATTTTGCTCAGTTGTTTCAGCACAACCCGTGGGATGCGGTAATAACGATCTCGCAAGTGCTCATTTGGAAGGAACACAACCGCGTTATGCATTGAGGATTGTGATTGATTTTTCCCGAGACGCACAAAACAAGTCTTTGTGCGGCCTCCTGTTAGCTGCGAATCTATGTCGTTTACATCCTTGAGACACGATTCAGTGCCCGCATCACCCAAGACCCCCAATACATCACACACTGATAGTTGATACCACTCGGCAATAGAGTATCCGGGAATAGACAGATTGCGATTCCAGTCTAGTGCGGCAATCAGACCGTCCTTAGACAGAGATATTCGCACATCCCAAGCACCATCCTTATCATCTCCAAGCTTTTCTTTGACACTCTTGAATTTGTCTTCAAGTGCGGCGCGAAGTTGACGCGCAATTGCGTTGGGCGACGCCCAATATTCGGCACTCAGGCTTGGAAGAGGTTTAGGAGATGGAACACCAGCGGCTAGGACGGCAGTTACTCTCGTTCACTGATGGCAACACCCTTATGTGATCCTGATGCAGATACGGGTATTCCTTCACCGACTGTGTAGGCGACATCATAGAGGCCTGCATCATCGTAAACGATCTTCTGCGCCGGTACGGATATAGGCGACAAAGCACCAAAAGAACCTTTAGGTCCTATCCAAACAACGCACTGCAATCGTTGGATTGGCATACAATCCAGATCTACCACGTGATCTCCAAGCCTGGAAGGTCGATCATCCGTATCAAGTTGGTCAACCGTGGCGACAGATAGAAGAAATAATGGCAATGCAAGATGTAACAATGGAAGAGGAGGAAGGGAAAGCTCGCGTATTAGAGTGCCATCGAATGCTTTAATTCGTAGTAGGCCAGATGGATGATAATGAACGTGATGAGCTCTATCTCCTTTGGACTCAACGTCTGGTAAAATTGTGATCTCACCCGATTGGGCTTCTAATCTACCCGACAAGACGCGCTGTTTCCGGGGCTGGCATCTTAGTTCTATGCTAAGAGTTTCATCCTCCAGCACTTGATATGCGAATAGCTTGTAGCGTCGATTGCCTACCTTGACCGAAAGCCTGTAACGCTCAACGGTGTCAGAGCTAATTTTCACACTCCGCTACTGGTCGCACTGTGCGGTATTATGCCAGACTTCAGTCCCTTACTTTCTCTGCATATCCGACATGGACTAACTCATGCGCAAATTGCAGCCGTTGTGGGAGCACCGCTCTCTCCCCCTACTCTCCCAAGGTCGTGGGCTGAATGGTTCCACTACTGCGCCCGTCGAACGAGCACTGCTTTATCGTGCGCGTTCCGGGAGCACAGGGGAACCATCAG
>NEWP02000040.1 GCA_002869895.2 Nitrospira sp. CG24E
CGCTACACGGACGAGGAGAAGGTAATGCAGGCCTCAGGCTATATGTATCCCGGTGAATTCGGAAGGCCTAGAGACACCCTCTTCCTGCCGATGACCAGTTGTTGGGGGTGGGCGACCTGGAAGCGAGCCTGGGATCGGTATGATTCTACGATGGCGGGCTACGACGTGCTCCGCCATAATCAGGCGCTCCGTCGGCGGTTCGACGTGAACGGCGCCTACGACTATTCCGGCATGCTCAAGCGCCAGGCCGCCGGTGCGATCGACTCCTGGGGCATTCGTTGGTATCTCAGCGTGTTTCTCCTGGAGGGGTTGGTGTTGTATCCCTCGCGGAGCATGGTCCGCAATATCGGAGTGGATGGTTCCGGGACACATGGAGGACATGTCGCCTTGCAACAGGAGTTGGCGGCGGACTCAGAACTTCCTATCCGGTTTCCGGAGAGACTTCAAATCGATGAAGCGGTTCTCGCACGGCTTGCGTATGATTTTCGGTCTATGCAAGGAGGACTGTTGACCCGCTTGATCAGAAGGTTCGTGGCATGAAGGCGGTTCTGCAAGATCTCTGTCCTCCCATTGCTTGGAGGACGTTGCAACGGGTGAAAGTGTCCGTGATGGCGCGGGCGAGGGCGCAGGGAGGAGGCAGAACGCAGGATCTCGACGTCTACTGGGACCCGCAGATGGCGCAGGTGTTGGAGACCTGGGGAGACGGGAACGTTTGGGACGAGATTCAATTTCTGTTCGTCAATTGTCGAGGGCGCGTCCTCGACATCGCCTGCGGAACCGGCAAGACGATGGCAGTCCTTTCTGCCATACCTCTGATCGAGGTTCACGGGTTCGATATTTCGGATATGTTGATTCGTAAAGCGGTCGACCGGGGTCTGTCACAGGACCGATTGCATGTTGCAGATGCCACGAAGATGCCCTATGCCGACCGGGAATTTGATTACTCCTATTCGATCGGCTCACTGGAGCATTTCTCCGATACAGGCATCGATCAGTGTGTGCGGGAAGCTGCGCGAGTGACGCGTGTCGCATCGTTTCATATGATGCCGACTTCACGGTCTGGAAGGGATGAAGGCTGGCTGAAGACCTATCAGAGTTTTCACAACTGTTCGGTGAAATGGTGGGCGGAGCGTCTCCGTCGAGGTTTCAGCGAGGTGTCGGATCTTCCCTCGAAGTGGAGTGATCATCTGTCGGTTGGGACGTGGTTTGTCTGCCGCAAGTAGCCCGACAAGGCAATTAATCCGTGTGCTGAGCGGACTGCTCGGCGCACCAGAGAAACTGCGGCAACGGATCCGCTGCCATTGGTTGCGCTGGGCTTGTGATGCGCATCCTTCCGCGGAGTTCGCGCCCCAAGCGACCGTGATCAATCCGCTTGTATCGGAGGCTGTATCGGTGGGGGAACGCACCCTCGTAATGGGGGAATTGCATGTTTTCGAGCCTGGCGGTCGAATTTCCATTGGCGACTGGTGTTACATCGGTCCAGGCTGCAAGGTCTGGTCGATGCTATCCATCGCAATTGGCCATCGCGTCTTCATTTCGCATGGCGTGCAGATTTTCGACAATAACACCCATTCTTTATTGGCAGGGGAAAGACATGCGCGATACCGTGAGTTGCGAACTGTTGGCCGACATCTCGAGCAAGAGCAGGTCAAGAGGAAGCCGGTCGTGATTGAGGATGACGTCTGGATCGGATTCAACGCCGCTGTGCTCAAAGGGGTGACAATCGGCCGTGGTGCCGTCGTCGGCGCATGTGCCGTCGTCTTGCATGATGTTCCGCCCTATACGGTGGTCGGCGGCAATCCGGCACGCAAGATTGGAGAAAGCCGACCGTGATCGATTTGATACGTCATGCTCGGAGGCTTGTGACTGAACACGGGAATCGACGGCGTGTCAGTGAATGGGGCTTGGGAACGCGACTTTTCGGCCTAGTTGAGCAGAGGGCCGCTGGGGCACAAATCCGGGTGGGGCGTGGTTGTCTGATTGAGGGCCGGTTGGTGGTAGAGCGGGATGAGAGCCGATTGGATATTGGGGATAACGTGTTGCTCGGCGGCGAAAGCGTGATCGATTGTGCGCTGTCGGTCCGTATCGAAAATGATGTCTTAATCAGTTATCAATGTATCATCGCCGACTCAGACAACCACAGCGTCTATCCGGAGTTACGGGCCCGCGATCTGTATAATTGGATGAACGGTCGTACGCACGACTGGTCGCACAGCATGATGGCGCCGGTTGTGATTAAGCGGGGAGCGTGGATCGGCGCGCGCTCGATGATTCTCAAAGGAGTGACGGTGGGCGAAGGGGCGGTGATCGGGATGGGGAGCGTCGTAACGCGTGATGTCCCTCCCCGGACTGTCGTAGCAGGCAATCCTGCTCGTGTCCTTCGTGAAATCGGCACCCCTCCGCATACCGTGGCGGTCGGTTGACAAACGAGGGCAAAAACCTTAATAGGACATGCATTATGAGTCTTGAAGTCATTGAGTATAACGGTGTGCGTTATGCGGAAATCATCTGGGCCAATATGCGGGTTGCGAAGACGACGTTTTTTTCCCCTCCGGATTCCTCGTTCCAGTTCGGGTTATTGGCGCACGAGGCTGGCTATCAGGAGCCGCCCCATTTCCACCAACCGTTCTCGCGGACGATCAGCGACTTGCAACAAATGTTCGTTGTGCAGCGCGGGGTGGTTGGCGTACAGCTCTATAACGATCAGGGGCAACAGTTGCGCGAGGCGATCTTGCGGGCAGGGGATGCGATCGTGCTCATTCATGGAGTGCATGCGATTCGGGTGATCGAAGACATGCAATGCATCAGCGTGAAACAGGGGCCCTTCAAAGGCGACCTGTTCGACAAAGTCAACGTGGATGTAAAACTATGATCCCGGTATTCGAGCCCGTCATCGGCGAGGAAGAGATCAGCAATGTCGTCGCAGCCCTCCGGAAAGGGGAGCTGTCAGGGACATTCGGCCACTTTCTTGAAAGCTTTGAGAGAGAATTCGCTCAGTATTGCGGGTGTCGTTACGGCGTGGCTGTTACGAACGGCACAACGGCTTTGCAATTGGCTGTGGCTGCTGCAGGTATTGGTCCTGGCGATGAGGTGTTGGTTAGTGCCAGTACGAATATCGCGACGGCTTTGGCCGTCGTTCATAACCGAGCGATCCCTGTTCCTGTAGACTCTGAAGAAGAAACGTGGAATCTTAATCTCGATCTGATTGAGTCGTTGATTACCCCACAAACCCGGGCCATCATTCCGGTCCATCTCTTTGGCCATCCGGTGGATATGGACCGCTTGAGTGCCCTTGCCAGGAAACATCGTCTTGTGGTCATTGAAGATTGTGCTGAGTCGCATGGCGCCACCTGCCGGGGGCGTATGACCGGAAGCTTTGGAGAGATGAGCTGCTTCAGTTTTTACGCCAACAAAGTCATTACCACCGGTGAGGGCGGCATGGTATTGACGAATGACGAGAAATTGGCTGAGCGACTGCGCCTCTTGCGCAATCTCGGGTTTACGACGCCTCGGTTTCGTCACGAGGTAGCTGCGCATAATTTTCGCATGACGGGTTATCAGGCGGCGATGGGGCTCTCGCAACTCCATCGAATCGATCATATCCTTGCCGAAAAGCGACGGGTTGCGTCGACATATCACGCCTATCTCGATGGAACTCCAGGCCTTCAACTTCCGGTCGAGCGTGATTGGGCGCATAACGTCTATTGGATGTATGCGGTTGTGCTTACGTCAGACTTCAACATGACCAGAGATGAGCTGGCAAACAGATTGAAAGTGGAAGGGATCGATACTCGAACATTCTTCTGCCCAATGAATCAACAGCCGTGTCTTCAGGCAATCCACGGTTTTCGCTCCGACCCGTGCCCTGTCGCAGACCGGATTTGGGAAACGGGACTGTATCTCCCTTCCACCTATACCCTGCGGGATGACACAATTCACTTCATCGCCACAACGATCAAGCGACTTGGCGAAACCCGCTAACCCCATGCGCATAGGGCTGTACCTTTTTGGTTTCGATCCTGATATCGGGGGCGGATACACCTTTCAGGATGATGTATTCCGTGCATTTGTGCAGGTGGCGCACAAACGCGCGGACGAGTTTGTGGTTTTCGGCGATCATCCGGCGTTTCCCGGTTTCGTATCTTCTTTGGCTCCGCCGGAGAACATTCGAGCGGTTGCTCTGGCTCCGCCTACTTTCAAGGATCGCGTCATTGAGGAGATCAATAGGGCGTTTCCGATGCTGAAAAGAACCGTGGGAGCTCCAGGAAGAATCGCACGTGCGGCCACGCAGGCTCGGTTGGATTGTCTATGGTATGTGTCGGGAGGAGCGTACGAAGCCATAGATATCCCCTATATTGCCACGGTGTGGGACTTACAGCACCGCACACTCCCGTGGTTTCCTGAGCTGAGTATGAACGGTGTCTGGGATGCACGAGAACTCCGTCATAGGATCTTCCTCCAACGTGCATCGTACGTCATTGTTGGGACAGAAGCTGGGCGCGATGATGTTCGGATGATGTATCAAGTGCCGACTTCCCGGATTCGCATTTTCCCCCATCCCGCTCCGCGGTTCGCGCTGGACGGAGAAGGGCTTACGGCTGAATCTGCTCGTGCCAAATTTCGTCTACCTGAGACGTATCTACTCTATCCTGCCCAGTTCTGGCCGCACAAGAATCATGTCAATCTGCTCCGCGCGCTGAGACACTTGTGCGAACGGCATGAGAAGATGTTCACGCTGGTGCTCGTCGGCTCCGATAAGGGCAATGAGTCATACGTTCGCCGACTTGTGAAGGAGTATGGATTGATCGATCGGGTAGTCTTTCTCGGGTTCGTTGATCGTCAAGACTTGATTGGCCTGTATCGGGGCGCATTGATGCTGGTATATGCCAGTATGGGCGGTCCAGAGAATCTGCCACCATTGGAAGCGTTCGCTCTTGGTTGTCCAGTCATAGCGGCCGACGTTGAGGGAGCAAAAGAGCAACTCGCCGATGCGGCAGTTTTCTTTAATCCATGCGATTCAGCGCATATCGCTGAGACTATCCATCGGGTGAGTGAAGATACAGCACTCTGCCAGGCACTTAGAGCGCGTGGGCTGTTGAGGGCACACCGTTGGACCGCTGAACATTTCGTTTCCGGCGTATTTTCACTCTTTGATGAATTTTCCACGGTCCGACAATGCTGGCCGCAGATGGGGCCCTGCTCGTGATAAATCATTCCCTTCCCCTCGTGACGGTGGTGACGCCTTCCTTTAACAAGGACAATTTATTCGGGACACGATCGACAGTGTGCTGTCACGAGATTATCCCAATCTCGAATACAGGGTCATCGATGGTGGCTCGACGGATGACACCGTTGACATATTGAAGGGCTACGGGAATCGCTAACTCCGACGATACCTATTGTCCGGGAGCTGTCGCCGCAGCGGTCAACCACCTAGCAGGCCGTTTATATGGACAAACCCCTTTTGACCTTGACGATTATATGCGACAAGGTGATCCCATCAGGAGGACCACGCCAATGATGGGCACATCCGATCCGCAGCCGTCGATGTTCTACCACATCAATCTGGAGCAGTTTGTGACGGTGGATCACCCCATGCGGAAGATCCGACCCTTGATCGATGCCGACCGGATTCGGACGCTGTGCGAACCACTCTATGCGGAGGGGGGCTGCCCGTCGATCCCGCCAGAGCAACTGTTTCTGGCCCTGCTGGGTGGCTATCTTCTGGGCGTCACGTCGGAACGGGCCTTGGTGCGCGAGCTGACCGGAAATTTGGTTCTCCGCTGGTTTGCGGGACTGGACTTGGACACGGCTCCGTGGGACCACTCCACCTTCTCGCAGAACCGGAAGCGGCGGTTTACTGACAGCGGGCTCTTAGAACAGCTCTTTGATGAGACGGTGGCCGTGGCCATCCAGCAGAAGCTGGTCTCGCATCATACAACGCTCGACGGAACGCTCGTGCAGGCGAACGCGTGACACAAGAGCTTCGTGCCGATCGAAGTGTTTCTGAAGTCGGAGGAGTACAAGACGCGGATCCGGTCACTGGATTAGCAGACGCCGGAGCTGGACCCGGGCAATCCCACGGTCACATTCCGCGGGGAGCAGACCCATCGGTCAACCACCGATCCCGACGCCAAGCTGGCGAACAAAGGCAAGGGGACGGCGGCCATGGTGGGCTATACGGTGAATGGGCTGATGGAGAATCGACATCGGCTCTTACTAGGCATCGACGTGGAGACGTTTCGAGGGCCAGCCTCGGAGACGGATGGCGGATGCAAGTTACTCGATACGTTCCACCAGAGCCACGCGCAGCGGATCCAGACCGTCGGGGCGGATAAGGGCTATTTTCCCAAGCCGTTTCTGACGGCGCATCCAGCTCCATATTGCGGCGAAGATCACGGGACGGGAGGCCGTGCATCAGCGGGTGCAGCGGCTGGCCGGACGGTGAGGTACCGTCTCTCGCAGCGGGCGCGGAAGAAGATTGAAGAGCTCTGGGGCGAGGCGAAATGTTGGCACGGCTTCCGCCGGTTTCGCCGACGGGGGCTCTGGCAAGTCCGAGCTGAGGCGTACTTGATGGGCTGGCTGCTCAATCTGAAGCGGCTATCGAAATTGATGCCCGCTCCGGATTAGCTGGTGCTGGGTTATGCGGGAAGTCGAGGAGCTGGAGGGCGGAACCCGTGAGGGGCTCACCTCATGATCGATACAGAGGCCGCTGATCAGAGGCCTCAATGGGTGAATTCGACGCAGCCACGCTTCAAAAATGTCTGTTTGTCAACAGACTGCTAGTTCAAAGTTCTGATATCGCAATGGTCTATCCTGACAGCAATTTCATCGATGAACAGGGGGCTTTGCTCAAAGTTCACAATGGTAAGCCAATGGCTGTCGAAGACATCCTGTGCTGGTCGTGGCATATCTCGCAACCTATCGTGTTTCTACGCAGAGAATTGATTGATCAGGTGGGAATGATGAAAGCAGACCTCCACTATGAATGGACGTATGATCTGTGGATTTGGGTTACAACTTGCTATCAGATTCAGTATCCGCCTGGTGTCATAGCCAACGAACGTCATTATCCAAGTTCCAAGACTGTGATAGCGCCCGAGTTAGGACTCAAAGGGAGGCTTCAAACGTTGAACAGTTTTTCTCTTGCGATCATCCTCCAGAGGTTCATGCGATCAAAAAGATGGCGTTGACAACTCACTGCTTTAAACTGGCGCGTGATTACTTTGGAGTGGGAAATCCTTCCGAAGCAAGAGCTATAGCGCTAAAAGCTCTGAAAGTTCCTCTACAGATGTGGCTTGTGGAAAGCAACGTGCTGTTTTTCGTGCTTGGTCTTTTTCCTAATCGTCGATTTGGAATGTGGCTGAGGAGGATCGCGGTTCGGTTTGTCAACGGCACAAATATCTATCCATATGTATGTGATTAAGAGTTGTAGTCAGTTCGTCCATCAAGTCAGGATGAGTCATGCGTTGTCCGTCGTTAGCTGAGCTTCCCCCTGGTGAAGTCACGCACAGAGGTTGGCCTTGGGAGGAGGAGAGTGAGGCCCTACCGTCTGTGATGGCTGACGGCACTCCGTGGCCTTGTGTCAGCATTGTGACACCTTCCTATAACCAGGGTCAGTTTATCGAAGAGACAATCAGATCAGTATTGTTGCAAGGATACCCCAATCTCGAATATGCCGTCATTGATGGGGGCTCAACCGATGGCAGTTTAAACGTTATTAAGAAGTACGAACGGTTTCTTTCGTTTTGGGTATCGGAACGCGATGAAGGACAAGCCCAAGCGATCAACAAGGGATGGAAGCGTGCCAGGGGAGAAGTGTTGGGATGGATCAACTCCGATGATATCTACCTCCCGGGCGCCGTCACCAAAGCCGTTTCCTATCTCGCCGATCATCAGCAGGTCGGTATGGTTTATGGAGAAGGGTATCACATCGATGTTGATGGTAGGATCGTCGAGCGTTATCCGACTGAGAAATTCGACGCTGACCGGTTAGGAGATACCTGCTACATTTGCCAACCAACAACATTCATTCGACGTTCCGTCATGGAAAAAGTCGGACCGGTAGACGAGTCCCTCAGATTCTGCATGGACTATGACCTGTGGATTCGGATTTCACAGCAGTCTGTAATCGATTATCTTTCGGATTATTTCGCGCACAGTCGCTTGCACGAAGAATCCAAGACGATCAAGCAAGCAGTTCCTCGAGCGCGAGAAGCCTTGGATATGCTTTATCGACATTATCGGTCTGTTCCACCTCTGAAAGTTGGCGGTTACGCGCGCGCTATTCTGGCCACACAACAGAACCGAAAGATAGAATCGAATAGGCCTGCTCTGATCATGAGCATGGTGAGACTATGTGTGCGAGAGTTCCTCAGGTACAACAGAAGAATTCCCCTATCGCAGATGCATAGATGGGGAGGAGGCTTGCTGGAAGGTTTTTCAAAATTGATTAAGACCGAAAGTAGCCAGCGACCACCCGACTAGGGGCGCCTCAATGACATTGAGAGTTGCGATCGTCCACGATTGGCTTGTCAGCATGCGGGGGGGGGAGCGATGTTTCGAAGTTTTGTGTGAGATTTTTCCAGAAGCGGATGTGTTCACGCTAGTGCATAGAAAGGGACATGTGTCCCCGGTTATCGAGAAACATACGATCCACACCAGTTTCGTTCAACGGCTACCGTTTTCGTCCAGTCTATATCAATACTACTTGCCCTTTTTCCCTTTTGCCATTGAGTGCTTCGATCTAACAGGATACGACCTCGTCGTCAGTTCCAGCCATTGCGTAGCAAAAGGGATACGCGTGCCGAAAGACACACATCATCTTTCGTATGTCTATACTCCGATGCGGTACATCTGGGACCAATTCGATGCGTACTTTTCTGATGGACAGGCAGGTTGGCTGTCACGTTCTGGTATGAAGTTGCTCAGAAAACCACTGCAACGTTGGGATGTGGCTTCGAGCCAGGGGGTGCATCGAATTGTCGCCATCTCGGAGCACGTCGCTCAACGCATCAGGTCGTATTGGGGGCGAGAAGCGGCTGTTCTATATCCGCCGGTAGACTGGCAGTCGTTCGCAGCGTCTAACCAAGACGAGGGGTTTTATTTACTTGTTACGGCACTGGTTCCTTACAAGAGAGTGGATCTAGCCATTGAGGCCGCCAATCGGATGAAGCTCCCACTGAAGATTATAGGAGTCGGTCAGGACGAAAGGCGTCTTAGACGGCTTGCCGGATCAAGTGTGGAGCTGCTGGGCTGGAAGTCAGATTCTGAAATCCGCCAGTATTATGCTCGTTGCAAGGCTCTCCTCTTTCCGGGCGAAGAGGATTTTGGTATCGTTCCGCTTGAAGCCATGGCATGCGGAAAGCCGGTCATAGCCTACGCCAGGGGTGGGGCGTTAGAGACAGTGGTGTCGCTGGTGCCACGCGAGCCCTCCGCGTGGAAGGATAAAGCTATGGGCATGCCGCTTCGGGCCAGCGACGAATACTATCCTACCGGCGTGTTTTTTGATGAGCAGAAGCCGGAATCTCTGGTCGAAGCGGTCGAAATTTTTGAGCGCCATCAGAATAAGTTTGATCCGGAGAGAATTCGATCGCATGTGGAGCCCTTCGACAGAAAATATTTTAAGGAACGAATGAGTCAGGTGATCGAAACGAGCTTGGAAGATTTCCGCCGTACTCGCCAATGCTGAAACGCCATTCGCAATTTCTGCAGAGCCTCCTGTTTTTATTTGACCTGGCATTGATCTCCGCCTGCTGGCTGGGGGCGTATTATATTCGGTTCCAGAGCGGGTGGATGCCGATCGATAAGGGGATGCCGCCGTTTGAAACCTATCTGTGGGCCCTCGGTCCTGTTCTCGTGGTGTGGGGCATTTGCTTCAAGGCATTCGATCTGTATCGACCTCGAAGGATGGGCTCACATCTGGCCGAGGTATTTGATATCGCAAAAGCCAATTCATTGTCGGTATTGGTTCTTGTTGGGCTCACGTTCTTCGTACGCCAGTTCGAGTTTTCACGTCTTGTCTTCCTGTATTTCTGGATTTTGAACCTTGTCGCCCTCGGCTTTTCGCGCATGGTCTTTCGTGAGGGCCTGAGGTTCTTCAGGAAGCAGGGTTACAACCAGCGGCACTGTCTAATCATCGGGGCAGGCAAGCTCGGACAGAGGATTGCGCGCTCGCTGTCGCTTCATCCGGAATTCGGCATTAAAGTCCAGGGCTACCTGACTCGCCGGCCGCAAAAGCTGGGCGAAACCTTTGAAGGGGTATCGGTCATCGGCTTATACGGGGATGTGGAAAAGTATGCGCCGGCTTTGGACATTGTCTTTGTCTGTCTACCTCCAGAGGCAGAGCCACAAGCGGAAAAGATGTTGGGATATTTAGCGACTACCACCGTCGAAGTGAAAGTCATTCCTTCTATCTATGAGTTTATTACGCTCCGTGCCGAGGCGGAGATGTTTGAAGGGTTGCCGGTTATCACCCTGCAGGGCTCTCCCCTCTATGGATGGAATATTATCCTCAAGCGTAGCAGCGATGTAATCGGTTGCGTGATCGCTCTTCTCCTGACACTGCCGGTACAGGGATTGGTCGCCTTGTTGATTAAGCTGACTTCCTCCGGACCGATTTTATTCAAGCAGGAGCGCATGGGGTTGGATGGAAAGCCGTTCAGGATGCTTAAGTTTCGTACAATGCGTGTGGATCATGCAGGTGATCATCAGTTGTTAACTCAGAAGGATGATCCCCGTGTAACATCGATCGGACGTTTCTTACGATCGACCAGTCTGGATGAATTGCCACAATTCTGGAATGTGTTGAAGGGAGACATGAGTATTGTCGGTCCACGGCCCGAACGGTCGTGGGTGGTCGAGGAGGTTCGAAAACAAATTCCTCTGTATATGCTTAAGCATAAGATGAAAGCCGGGATTACAGGATGGGCGCAAGTCAATGGGTGGCGTGGCGACACCTCGCTTGAGAAACGAATTGAGTTCGATCTCTATTACATCGAGCATTGGTCCCTCTGGCTCGATCTGAAGATTATGCTGCTGACGATGTGGCGAGGATTTGTCCACAAGCATGCCTACTGACAACGGGGCAGTGGGGTAACGGGGCAG
>NEWP02000041.1 GCA_002869895.2 Nitrospira sp. CG24E
TCATCGCAGGCTGCGAGGAGTTCGTTACAGAGCCATCACAGTGTGGTCAATGTCCAGAACTGGTCACAATTTGTGACCAGTTCCCACGGTGGAAGACGGTGCTACTAGGGCTTTACGCGATCACCTTACCACCTCGCGCGATGAAGTGTTCGATAATTGCGCCTGCATCTCGTGCAATCTCACGTTCGAGCACGTCGGCATCAGCCCGAGCCTTAGCGGATGCTTCTGCAAGGTCGGCAATGGCGGATTCTTCGGCGAACTTGAGGCGGACTAACTCCAGCTTGGAGAGTTCATCAACATCGATTTCCGGAACACTTGATCCAAAAGCTAGAGCCTTCACCAGTGGCCGACCCAAAAGTAGATGGGAGAGTGCTGTCACAACATAGCCGACTCGCGCGCTAATTCCATTCTTAGGGGCGACACGGATGACGTGATTCGAGACGACTTGGTTGTCTAGGGCTTCGGTAGCTAAAATTGCTGTCCCGATGATTCCATAAACTTGGCCGGAGCTTGGAACAAGAATCCACCCGCTTTTGACTCGTCCACCAAAATCGTCACCAAAGCGACAATCAGCAAAGCGTTTCATTAAATCAGGTGAGACTTCCAGGAGATCGGCGCTATCACGGTAGATGACACCATCTTCGGCAGGAACCCGCTTATACCGTCCTGGGACCCAAGTGTCATAACCTGCCTCTGCGATTGTCGTAAACCCTTCGCCGTGCTTGGCGAGATGGCGGCGAATCGCGATGACCCCCGGATTGTAGACTGATGCATCGAATCGTCGGTGGCCGCCAAAAAATGCTTTTGAGGTCTTGACCGTGAACCCCTCATCACCCCAGTCGATGACTCTAAGCGGGCCAAGTGCCTTTTCAAATCGGGATTCGGCCTCCAGCGTCAGACGGTGCCCCTCGTTGCGAAGATCAAGGATGTGGGCGACACGACGCGAGAAGTCAGCGGCGGTGACGTCATCCACAGTGGGAATGGGCAACGCCTCTAAGTGTGAGGTTTCAAGGTGCTTGATGATGTGGCCGTATTGCACACCGACAGTCATGGCACGCACCTGCGGAGCGTGCAGATAGGCGTAGAGCCAGCCATAGTCGCGATTGTCCTTCGCGGACACACGCAACAGGTCATCGGAAATCACTATGCCGCGATGCGGCGCGTGGGCCAGTGTGGAGCGACCTACCGAACCGGATCGTGTCACAAGTATTGTGCCGTCATTGACAAAGCAATCCTTGGCAGTTTCCATTTTGTCGAGCGCGAGGAACTTGCGTGGGATTGGACGAACATCAAAGACTTGAGTTGCAGCGAGAAATGGTGTGCCGTATTCAGAGGACATAAGGATACCTTTGAGTCGGCCCGGTTGCACGACTCGGGCAAGATCGCCAAACGGCTCCCAGCCGTTTGGCTGTGTCTCGATTGCTTCGCGGAGACTAAATCCACAAGAGAGATATGTTTCAGCCTCCATCCGGCGATCGCCTGAAAGCAGTTGGCAAACGCGCACACTGGCATGCTTGAGGGTGTGCCACGGCCATGTCTGTTTCGGTTGGGGGGGCGGCGCGACTAGCCTTGCTCGGATAGCCACTTGCGGAACTCCTGCGCAATTTGAAGGGTGTTGTCGTCAACGACCTTGCGGCGTGTTGTCTGCTTTCTATAGACCGGCGTTCCGTCCTCCCATTCTTTGATCTGTTCCTCAAGCTCCTCGACAATCTCATTACCCTTTCGGTCACGGACATATGTGACTGTGCCGCGCTTGTCGTGCCCAACATGGTTACCGATAGCCATGAAAACTGGATAATCGTTAATGCGTCCTGCGGCTTCTTCGATCCCGATCAGCTCGTCAGTTTTGCGCTGGAGTACGAGCACGCTAGTCTGAATACTCACGAAGGGTTGGAACGTATCTGGATGTAAGTCGATACTTGCCAGAACTCTGGTATTTCGCAATAACCACTCGCGCACATATCCGAGACCTGGTGAGCCAAGAATGCCGTCGGGTAGAACAATTGCGGCGCGGCCCGTGCCAGGCCTTAAGAATCTGACGCATCGCTCGATGAATAGAATCTCCGGCGGTTGTGACTTCTGCACGGCTCCGGTCTTGTTCCATCGATCAGCAGCGTTGTCATAGGACCAGCTATGGCCAAGATCGTATTTTTCAAGAATGGCTGGGTCGGTCACGGGAATTTTTGAGCCAAATGGTGGGTTGGTGAATAGGAGGTCAACGTTGCCCATGAGGTTGACCTTGCGGAGGTCGAGGTCTCATGTCGCGGGAGCTTCCAGCGAATTGGCCTGAAATAAACCACCCGCGCCATCATTGTTCATCACCATGTTCATCTTCGAAGCCTTCACTAACTCGGGATTGAAGTCCATGCCAACGATGGAGTGTTCGGCGAATTTTTTGATGCGGTCTTTGGCGGCTTTCTCTGCCCGTTCAACCTTGTTGCCCCACTTGGCCATTTCTGCCACGCGAATCTTTTCGATCACATGGTTCATGGCCGTAATGAGAAATCCTCCTGTGCCGCATGCAGGATCAAGGAGTAGCTGTTTTTCACTTGGGTCTAGCATCGCGACGGCCATGCGACAGATATTACGAGGCGTGAAGAATTCACCGCGGTCACCCCTGAGGTTGGAGCCGACGATTTCTTCATAGGCCCGACCCTTCACGTCAATGTCACTTTCTAGTAGGGAGTACATCTGTAGTTGGGTCACCAAGTACGCGAGCACGACGGGCTTGAGATCAATGTTTTCTGACGTCTTGAAAATGGTCGGGTAGTCGGCCTTGACCTGGCTGAACAACGCTTCAATCCGCTTTTGGACCTTGAGTGGACCGTTGACGCCATGCCTCTCATTTGCAGCAGTGAAGAATTCTACTTCGTCATTGTGTCGTTCGTCGTGGATCTTGCAAAAGATAAGCTTGAGTAGCTCCCAAAATGCCTGAGGTTTCTGGAGGCCCTGATTGCCTGCGATGTAATTGTGGCAACGGCGGAATGCGAACAACAGTGCGTCGGACGTGGCGGGCTTGAGTTGGTCGAAACGAGGACGCTCTGCTTCTTCCTCACCACGGCCAAACGCAGGCAAGTCGGGAACTTCCTCTACCGTGACCTTGCCGCCTTTGACGACGCGGCGATAGCAAAAACGTTCCATCCCGTTGGCCCACATGCCGTACTGCACATTCGGACATGCAGCCATATAACTGTGGAGTTGACCCACTCCCTCTTTCCTGTCGGCTGCCTTTATCGTCGGGGCTTTGCACTCGATGATGATGTGCGCATTCTCCTGTATATGTTCGCTCTCTAGAGGCAGGATGACGAGGTCGGCTCGGGGCTTGCGCGTACCCAAACGCAAAGTGAATTCAACTTCAATGCTCGTCTTGGCATAGCCATATTCCCGGACTAGCGACTTGGCTATTTCCTGACGGACGTACTCATCGGGTGTCTCAAAGCGTTGGGTTTTCCCGTCAACAAAGTCGAGAATCTTCCCTTGCTCGACGATGATCGCACTAAGGCTGCTATCCCCACCGGTCATGCCGTGAGGCCCCCGTGGAATGTTTGTGAAGGTGCGAAGCAAAAGTAGATACCCAAAACGATTTGGTTTCTCACGTCCATAATGAATGCTGGACCGTAGCCGAGTGCTCGCATCATGTCAATCGACTTCCGGTGGAAGCAGAGACAAGCCATTAGCCCGAGCAAGGGCCTTCCGATTATCTATACGTCTTATTTTAGGGGGTGGCCAAGGCTGCCCTTGACTGCGCGCATCGAATGATAAGTATGCTCCCTCCAAGCTCGCTCGTTACCTCTCTGGGGATGGGGGCTGAATGATCTTCTACTGCGCGCGTTCAACGAGGGTCTTCCGAGACCGCGCGTTGCGCGAGCACAGAAGATCATCAGGCTCCA
>NEWP02000042.1 GCA_002869895.2 Nitrospira sp. CG24E
ACCCTCCGTTATGGAGACAGCCAAGCCGAGGTTGCGCTCCCATTCCACCACAGTGACTGAAGCGAAGCCCTCGATCGTTCTCGCGTAGTAGCGTACCTGCTCAACAGCATCTCTGTCTTGAGAACGTTTGGCTCCATCGCAAAAGACAAACAAGCGGCTGAGTCTCGCCTGTCTCGCGGCGCGAAGCGCTTCGACAGTCTGGCGCAAATGGTTAGGCCGGTTATAGGCAAAAAGCGCGATCGGCGCGAGCATCATGCGTGTCGGTCCCCGAACAACAAATCGGGTGAAAATTACTTCACAGCAGTCACCGATTTCACTTTCCGAAACAGCCCAACCCACCCATCTGCTTGACCGATCATGCCGGCTGAAAACCGAAAGACCATCGCGCTCGCAAGTTCTACCAGCTGTAGTATGCGCCTCGAAAAGGATGGCACGAATCGGCCACGGTGATAGGCAAACCGCCAAAACCCCCGTCTGATCCAGATATTGTCCAAGCAAAGCTTGTTGCGTGCATAATACTGTACCTGGGCCTTCTCCTCGCCAAACACCATCAGAAATCCGAGAGGATTATAGGGCCTCACATGATCAAAGTCATCGTAAAAGAAGGGAGTCAAGAAGGGCGTGGCAATCACCAGCGCCCCGCCAACTTTCAATCGATCCAAGTAACCGTCCATGAACGGCACGAGATCGTGCGGCGCGAAATGCTCAATCACGTGAGACATCAGAATGACGTCATAAGCATCCGTGGTGTTTCGCCATTCATCTACGGTCAAGCAGCGCAACCCTGCCTCCAGATTGGCGCGCACCAGCTCTGGATTTGCATCTACCCCTGTGACGTCAAAACCCAGCCCCTGCAACCTGTGCAGATATCTGCCGTAGCCGCAACCGACCTCAAGGATTTTACAGCCCCATTCTTGATGAGCACGACCCCGATTGACGAACTCGATGACTTTTCCGGTCTCCTGTTCAACAGTAATCGCAATTGTGGCGCGATAGAGCTGTTTCAGCAGCAGGCGCATGGACTGAATCAAGTCTCAGCCCACCCTGGACTCTGTCGGCAACCCGGCTTGTTGCGGGGCAGAGCGATTGATGACTGCCATGTCGAAGACCTCATCCATTCGCGAAATGACAAAGGCATCGTGCGTCACGAACAATAGAATGCGATCGGCAAATTCCTCGCGCAGGTAACGCACAAGTTGTTCGCGCGTGTCGACATCCAACGCGCTTGTGCTCTCGTCCAACAGCAGCACATCGGGTCGGCGGAGTAGGGCTCTCGCGATACCGATTCGCTGCCGCTGGCCTCCGGATAGATTGGTCCCGCGATAACTTAGCATCGCCTCATACCCGTTAGGCAACCCAAGAATAGAATCATGAATGCACGCAATCCGACAGGCGCGCTCCAGCTCCGCATAATTGGCATGCGAGCCAAAACGCACGTTATTTGCCACTGTGTCGTTAAAAATGGTCGTCTCTTGCGACACCAACAACACCCGACGCCGAAGATCGCCGATCGACAGACTCTCAAACGGAGTACCATTGATCAACAATCGTCCTTGCTCCACGGGATAAAACCGCATCAGCAAATCAAGAAATGTGGATTTGCCAGACCCTGACAATCCCTTGAGGGCATAGCTGCTCCCGCGTTTCAAGACGATGTCGAAGCCCTTGAGAACGGCTCGCTGCTTATTGTGGGAAAAATCGAGCCCGCATGCCTCAATCGTCTCAATCTGACCCAGTTGATGGGCATCCACACGCGCAGCCCCCTCTCCATACTCCTGGATCAACTTGGTAACATCGCGTCCTGCTTTCGCATCCGCGGCCACCCTGAGCGCCACACTGAGCGCTTGCCC
Organism: Nitrospira sp. CG24E; assembly: GCA_002869895.2. Taxonomy (GTDB): domain Bacteria; phylum Nitrospirota; class Nitrospiria; order Nitrospirales; family Nitrospiraceae; genus Palsa-1315. Next base: position 1,851 of record NEWP02000042.1, read on the forward strand.
GACCACAGGGAAAAACCTCATCAACAAGATGACGACGGTCACGATGAACGTGAATTCCATGGAGAGGTGGGTGCTGGCAGCTGGCCAGAGGGTCACCGCGGCGACGGCGCCGAGTAATAGCAGCGCCGGCCCCAGCCGGGTGAGCAATGAAATAAGATCGATCGAAAACAGCGTACGCATATAGGACGACATCTGAGTCCGATAACTTTCCGTCACGTAGCCTTCCGCGGAAAAGGCTCGTACAGAGCGAAGTCCGTTCAATGCGTCGAGGAACAATGAGCCGGCGGATTGAGACTGCTCTACTTGCCGAATGCCCAATCGATGAGAAAACCTGAACGATTCGAACATGGCCAAGAAACTCGCTCCCATGAAGGCAAGGAGACCTATGCCGACTACCGGTGAATAAACCCAAATGGCCCCAAAATACAAGCCGCTCAACAAGAGCAACGAAGCAAACTGACTAAGAAAGATTACGAGATTACTGGCCCGAAAAGACTCATCGCCAACCAAAGTAATAAAGGATCCGATGCTTGTTTTCTCGACATCCTTGAGGGGAACCCAGTTCACCAAGGAGGAAAACGCGCGCGTCGCCAACTGGGACAGCATCCGTTTACTCAAAAACAGTGTAAGTGCTTCCCCGACGAACTGAGTCACTATTCTCAATCCGAACAGCGCAAGAAACACCAGAAATAAGCTTTGTCCATTGATCTCGAAATTCGCTTCATTTATGATTCTGACGACCCACATATCATTGGGAAGGGGCTGTCCAGCAGCAATAATGGAGAGAGGCAGTAACATCGTCATGGCGGCCAGCTCAAGAAAAACAGACAGCACTGAAACGATTATGCTTACATAAAGGAGGGGATTTTCCCGAAAAGCGAAGGAAAGCAGCGTGCGGAGATACGTGAGGCGGTCTATAATGCCCATACGCCGCTAACCACAATGCCTTGACAGTTTCCACCGATGGAAAAGTTCGCGGGCATGCCCCGCGCTCCGATCGAAAACCGGCACTCCTGCCACTTGTCGGAAATTTGAACGCATGCCGCCCCGTGTTCGAGCACAGGGGTTTCTCCATCGAACGCACGTAGCGTCAAACAAATCTCCCTGGCCTGTTCACCATCCACCCAGACGGCAAAACGGTTTCGCGCGACATGTCCTCCCATCCCTCGATTGGATTCGCGTTCCGCGCGAGACAGTTCAAAGCCAGCATAAAAGTAAGGATACTGGGTTTCATCGATCCAGTCGATTCGTTTGGGTGGAGAAAAATTTAATCTCCGTTTGATCACCTTGGCTGGAACTCCAGTGGCAACCGAATAGGGTGGAAGATCCGATGTCACGACGGCATTTGCCCCAATCACACAACCGCGACCGATCGTTACACCCGGCATAATCACCGCGTTCATTCCAATCCAGCAGTCCTCACCGACCGTGATCATCTGGCTATGCTTCGCGCGCAGAACAGGGTCGTCAAAAACCATTTTATCTTGATCGCGAATGAGCAGATGCGGCCATCGATCGTAATAGTGCACTCCGGATGTCATCAACACATTGAGCGAAAGCATGCAGTATCGCCCGATTGATACATCGCCGACGAGGATCGATCGATCTTGGATGGAAGTGTTATCACCGATTTCAATCCTGCCTGAAGGTCCAAGCTCGACCGAGCGGCCGATGTAACACCCGCGACCGAGACGAAGTGTGGCGCCATGAAGAATGATAATGTTACAGCCTGCGGAGATTGCGGTCCCGATCCCGTACTCGAGATCTCCCTCAATTGAATGATTCGTCGAAGGATCCATAGTTAGACCGGGAAACCTGAGACAGTTTCGAATGTGCCGAAGAACCACCGATCGACTTAGCCCCAACCGCCCGGCATGCAGTATGCCCCTGGTCAGACCGGCTCTATTTCTCATCATTAGGGAAAAGGCTGCTCTGGGCTTTGTTCAAGATATACAGCGATGGAAACATGAGAGGATTGTGCGCGGAACAGACCGGCTCAACTATTACGTCCTTCAGCCCTAACCGCCTTACCGATTTGTCAAAACCGGTGAGATAGTCAACTTTCCAATGGTCCAGCCGACCAACCAACCCCCGGAGCGACAACGGATAATTTTCCGGAACGGGCTCGATGTGAAGCGAACCAAAACGGACATGATGCAGTATGTTCCTCAGAGCCGCTTGACTCTCTTTTGGGATTTGTTCCAGCGAGAACATCGTAAAGCCAATGTCGGAGTCCGGAAACACATACTGCGACGAATGACCATGGAGATAGTCTAACTGCGAGAAACAACAATCGAGCCCGAACTTTTCGGAAGCCGCCCGTGCGATTTCAACTCCGGGGGCACAGAGTTCATACCCGTACATCGCCACCTGTGGAAATCGACTCTTAAGAAAAAGCAGATTTCTTCCGACACCACAGCCGTATTCCGTGATAGAGCTGATACCGGTGAAATGCCGCCTGAGAGCCTCCAACAGGGTACGTCTGTAAAAGCCGATATGATCAAACGACTGATACGACAAGCGCCCTTCCACGTTAAAGAAACCAGGCTGATCTTCTACGCCAGGCACTCGCAGCCAGTCCTCAAGCGTTTTCGCCTTTCGAAGGTAGTCCCGGTATTGATTCCATCCGTCAGAATACTCTTGCACCACATTTGCAGTTTTGCGCTTCAGCCGTCGTCTGCGTAGCACGGCATACGTCATTCGCATCACAAATCCTAGCTTTGATGGGGGACGGGTAGCTTCAGCGTGGTCCATCGACTTCTCGCCAGTAATTTGAGTACAGACGCGAGCACCGCCGAATCATGGCCTGCAGCTCAGGAGATTCCACTCGCGTGAGCTTACTCGGAGGATAGTATCCGCCAAACAGGCTGTTGCTGAATTGAAGCTGCAGTACCAGACGATCACCCCATTGCACAAGCTTCCCCTTGTGCAAACCCCTCGTGTCTTCGGCAATGACGGTGCCTCGCGGCGCGGTGAACTCGATGAATCGCTCACGAGGGTAGCAGGCTTCGACCTCTTCATCCGTCAGTCGAACGTATCCCTTCAGGCGGAGTGAATCGGGAATTCCCCCGGTGCGGTGAGAGCCTTCTACAAAGGAATGCGGGCCGTTGGCCGTGCCCACATCAGTGAGATAGATAAAGAATTTAAGCCACTTGATTCGATCCATGTCGAAATGCCAGAACTGTGCTGCATCTTTGTCAGGAACCTTGGAATAGGCCGTATGCCACCACATACTCATCACGTCGAGGATCGGACTACAGCGAAGGTAGCTCTGAGCCACTGCAAGAATCGATCGGTCGGCCATCAAAAGCTGGACATCCAAATTGTTGATTACGTCTCGAGCGCTAAAGTCGTACCGCACGCCGCCAGGATTTTTGCGCGGATATCGCTCCACTTCGCGCGTTTCTGTCGCCTCTGGCACATCGCTCATTCCACGCTGAAGGCAGCGATTTGTGAGGGAAAACTGCAGTAAGCGATCGCAAAAGTCCGATGGTAACCGACGCTCGAACACATAGTGTCCCTTTTGATCAAGCTGCAGGATGACTCGCGAAATGTCTTCGGCACCTAAATTACCAAGAACCCCGTACATATCGCTGAGCCGATAAGGGGGATGCAATAAGGATACGAGCCGAGAGAGTGTGTCGTTTGACGTCCCACCTGTCATGCAGAACAGGCCAACCATGCTCTGATAAGCGAAGCCAGGAGTGCGGCCGTCCATCCAGAACCGGACTGCACCAGCAGTCATCCTCGCCGTGCTTGCCATCCTCGAACGAACATTGTTGGTAATCATCATCGCCTAATCCTAGCTTGCAAAACATTGCAGCAGGCGGTACAGGCGGCTTATGCGGCGCACTTCCGAGTCGGGATAGAGCGCGTCAGCAAGCCGTCGAAGTTCACGGCCTAGAAATTGCGTTTCTTCTGCAAAGCTAACCTGCTCACATTCTGCTGGCTCAAGCAAATCCACCGGCGAACGGCCACCGGTCTCGATCAGGCGGCGGATCAGGGCTGCAGCCCCAAGCTCAACCTTACGGCGTTCGCAGTCTCGGCGCTCCCTGAAGTGTGGATTTAGAAGTCGCCGTAGACGTCGGACCACTCTCGCATGTAGGGAATGCTCTATTTCCTGGTAACTATCCCCTATAAAGACTGTTGATCGCACAAACTCAAACGCCGCCCACCGGTATGACTGACGAATCCGCTCACCATTCCAACCCTCGGCCAATGCATGATCGATGTTGGCAAAATATTGCTCATGGGTCGTGCCGACATAGTTGAGGTCCGGAGGATAGAATGGCAGCTCGCGTGAATAGATCACGACGGGTATACCAAGAAGACTCATTTCCTTGCCGGTGCTGGACCAGGAATTGAGCACAACATCGGTCTGTTCGGCTAG
>NEWP02000043.1 GCA_002869895.2 Nitrospira sp. CG24E
CGGAGAGGCTGTCCATTCAACAAAGAACGAAATCAGGCCAGACTACCCAAGGGAATCGGTTTAAACATCTCGTTTGTCAACAGCCTGCTAGGCCTTTTCAGGCATTACATATGGTCCACAAATTTAGGAAAGCTATGAATCGTCATTCTTTCATCTTGCGCCTGCTCATGCTCATTGCCTTGGGAGCATCGATGAATGCCTGTACAATTGCAAACCATCAAATAGCGGCTCAGGAGCCTAAAGAAGGAAGAACCAAGCTGACGTCGAAGTACGATGGGCCAGTATACTTTGTCATTCCGGAATACTACCAAATTTATAGATGTGGAACTATCGGGATGAGATACGAAGACTGTCACGGTCCTACCGGCACTAATCTAGAGAAGGGTGTGTCGGCATCCCTCAATGACGATATGCCATTTGGAAGGTTCGCTGTGTTTACGGAACACATTCCGTCTGAGGGATTGGTGTGTATTATCACTTTGAATGAGAAGCCCGTCGCTGATACCACATTCTACATTGAGTTACTCAGTGCACTGACCATGGGCCTGACTCCTTTCTACACCACGCATGAATATGTTCTGAGCTATACCTTCCTCTTTGATTTCAGAACAGTCAAAGAATACCAATACACCATTGCGAAGAAGGCCATGTTGGGCGTTCTGACCGGGGTGCTAGTTCCAGTGGTATATCCGTTTTGGGGAGATGAGATCGCTATGTGGGATAGGGGGGGACCAAGCCAGCTAAGCGCAAAAATTGTGAGAGAGATCACGAAGAGAGTTTTTATTGATGCTCGCCGCGAAGGAATTTTATAAATACCCTTCTGATTTCAGTCAGTCAAACCAAAGGTTTTGCAAAGCGTACAGTTCCGTGATCGGACTGAATCGCACGGCTATCTTTCCAATTCATATCTCTACCCTCTCAAGCTGGCAGAAAAGAGCAGCCCTCTACTGCGCACCACATCCTCACCCGCCCACCCAAGCGCGCCAAGACGCGCTCTTCACCCAAGCGAGCACAGTTTCACCGTGCGCGTTCCGAGAGCAAAGGGATACCTGGTTGAGAGAGCTTCCCCTCACTGCCCTGTACTTCTAATTGCATCGCTGTGCGCTTGGGGCATTTGGCAAAGACCATAGCCGTTGAATCCCTTTCCTATTTGCTCACGCGAACGCCAGGCGTCCTTTTGGTTCAGGAATTGGACGGCCAAGGTCTTTCGCAGTCTCGATCCATTCCTGAATTATGGTTTCCACGCTCGCCAGTGCTTCCTGGTAGGTAGCCCCATCCGCCGCACAACCAGGCAATTCCGGCACTTCGGCAATAAACGCCTGATCGTCCTTGCTCCAATAGATGATCACTTCATACTTACTCATTCACATCAGCTCCCAACTTATGCTGAAGAATCACCTGACGGACCTGCTTCACCTGATAGGATTTGGCATGAGAACCTTTGGGCTGTAGATTCAGAATCTCTTCGACCCCTGATTTCGTAAAGATATGATGGCTCCCGCGAATTCGTTCTTCAAAGCCCAACTGCACCAGTAAATGCCGTAGCCCCTCGAACGGAATGCTGGCGTCCGATGTCCCACGCAAAACACGTTCGAGAAGTTTATCTGATCTAGTCACTCAGTTTTCTGGCCACCTAAAGAAGCGGGGTGATGCTCTGCGCCGAGTCAAATTCTAAAGCTGTCCTATCATCCTGTCAAAACATCACGCCCTGGAGCCCATCCCATTACAACTTAGGGGTGGCTGAGATGTTCCCGACTATTCGCGTCGAACGACTCCTCATTTTTCACTCCACACTCATCCTTAGGACTAGGTGACGGGGTGGTTTCACCTGCGCGCGTCCACCGACCACAGCTTTATCGTGGGGGGTGCGCGAGCAAGAAACTACCCCGTCATCTAGTCCCCTCTCACTGCCAGCCGCTCACCTCATATCCCTTATCAAATAAACAGCGCACGACCGCATCGGCATAGGGTGGATCAGGTTCAAGGGGCCTGTAGGCGCCACCGACCAACCCAATGATGGCTCCGAGCGTGGCCTCGACTGCTGCCCCAATCGTCACTCCCGGCAATCCACCGATGAGCCCACTCGATGCTCCTACTGCAGCTCCACTAATCAGACCCAGCCCTGCTCCAGCCGCGATATTGCCGCTTCGATTCTCGGTACCAGGCTTCAACCCGGACATCTCGGCCTTCCGTTGACACACAGCGACATCAAGTGTCGCTGCCTGCCGTCCCTGCAGCTGGAACTTCGCATTCGACCGCAACATCGGCTCCGGCGCCCCCGCACAACCCACAAGTCCACAGGCAAGGCTTACAATAATGACGCGCACCCACAACAACCTCTTTCTCACTCGCCCTCTCTTTCTATATTTGAGGGGATGGGTGGGTGGATGCTCAAGTGCGCGCGTCGAACGAGGCCTTCCGAGGCGCGCGTTCCGCGAGCACAGAGCACCACCTATCCACCCCCATTCCTCTACTGCCACCCCGTCACTTCATACCCTTTCTCTTGCAAACATCGATTGACGAAATTGGAATAGGCCTGGTTCGGTTGGGAGGGACCGGCGGCAACGTGAAAGAGGCTGGTGAGTAAGCCCCAGACAGCACCACTCGCAGCTCCGATCAGGGAGCCGCGGCCTACTGCGCCAGAGATAGCACCTCCCACGGCTCCGCTCGCCGCCCCGACTCCAGCCCCCACCGCTGTACCGGTCGCCACACGACCGGTCTTCCCGCCACTTTCTTCAGCCCCTGCCGACTCTGCCATTTGCCGACAGGCCTCAATATCCTGCGTCGCGACCTCTTTCCCCACAGACTGGAGATGTTCATTGGGATACAGAATCGGACGGGGGGTGGAACAGGCGGCGAGCAACAGAGCTGCACCCATGATCACCACCGTTTTGCGTTTCATGGCTTCACCCTGCCTTTCTGCTGTCCGCTTACCAAACAGGCCATGACGAACTCCGCCGTGGCCCCTTTGACAAGGACCCGTTTGTGCCGCCCACCAGCACCGGACTTGATCTGTACTGAGGCAACAGGAATCGATAATCGACGGGCTAAAAATTGGATCAGTTCATCATTGGCTGCGCCATC
>NEWP02000044.1 GCA_002869895.2 Nitrospira sp. CG24E
GCAGTCTGCTCAACTACGAACAAGCGGCCAGCCACCCCGTCACCGTCCAGGTCACCGACGCTGCAGGCCTCACCTATAATGAAACGTTTACGATCAACTTGAGCAATGTGAACGAAGGTCCTGCGGCGATCGGTCTCACGGGCAATACAGTGGCCGAGAATGCGACGAATGGCACTCTTGTCGGAACTGCCTCGACCGCGGATCCCGATGCCGGCGACACGCCCACGTACCAGCTCACGGATAATGCCGGTGGCCGCTTTACGATCAATAGCGCAACAGGACAGATTACGGTGGCGGATGGCTCGATGCTGAATTATGAAGCCGCGACGAGCCACTCGATTACCGTCCGCACCACCGATGCCGGAGGCCTTACCCATGATCAGGCCTTCACGATCAACCTGACCAACGTGAACGAAGGTCCTACCGACCTGAGTCTTTCCGCTAACTCCGTCGCCGAGAACGCCCTCTCCGGCACCGTCGTCGGCACGATTACCGGCACGGATCCCGATGCGGGCGACACCAAGACCTACAGCTTAACTGACAGTGCGGGCGGACGCTTTGCCATCAACAGCACGACGGGGGTCATCACAGTGGCCGACGGCAGTCTGCTCAACTACGAACAAGCGGCCAGCCACCCCGTCACCGTCCAGGTCACCGACGCTGCAGGCCTCACCTATAATGAAACGTTTACGATCAACTTGAGCAATGTGAACGAAGGTCCTGCGGCGATCGGTCTCACGGGCAATACAGTGGCCGAGAATGCGACGAATGGCACTCTTGTCGGAACTGCCTCGACCGCGGATCCCGATGCCGGCGACACGCCCACGTACCAGCTCACGGATAATGCCGGTGGCCGCTTTACGATCAATAGCGCAACAGGACAGATTACGGTGGCGGATGGCTCGATGCTGAATTATGAAGCCGCGACGAGCCACTCGATTACCGTCCGCACCACCGATGCCGGAGGCCTTACCCATGATCAGGCCTTCACGATCAACCTGACCAACGTGAACGAAGGTCCTACCGACCTGAGTCTTTCCGCTAACTCCGTCGCCGAGAACGCCCTCTCCGGCACCGTCGTCGGCACGATTACCGGCACGGATCCCGATGCGGGCGACACCAAGACCTACAGCTTGACTGACAGTGCGGGTGGGCGCTTCGCCATCAATAGCAGTACAGGGCAGATCACGGTGGCCGACGGCAGTCTGCTCAACTACGAACAAGCGGCCAGCCACCCCGTCACCGTCCAGGTCACTGATGCTGCAGGCCTCACCTACAACGAGACGTTCACGATCAATCTGACCAACGTGAACGAGGCCCCCACCGGCGCTGACGCCGCCGTCACGATCAATGAAGACACCTCGCACGCGCTGACCAGCGCAAACTTCGGATTTAGCGACGTGGATGCCGGCGACAGTTTGAGCGCGGTGCGGATCGACAGCCTCCCCACCGCCGGCACGCTCCAGTTGTCCGGAGTGGATGTGACCGCCGGGCAAGTGATTGCGATGGCCGACATCACCGCCGGCAATCTCGTCTTTACCCCGGCAGCCGATGCGAACGGTACCGGCTACGCCAGCTTCACCTTCTCAGTCCGTGACAGCAACAACGCGTATACCTCAGCACCGAATCAGCTAACCTTCGAGGTGACACCTGTCAACGACACGCCGATTGCAGGGAACGACAGCTATTCCATCCAGGAAGACGGCACGCTGACAGTCGATGTCTCTTCCGGGCTTCTGACCACCGACCTGGAGATCGACGGAGACGTGAGCACCGTCATTCTCGTGAACGGCCCATCGAACGGCACACTCAATTTGAGTGCCGACGGCAGCTTCGTCTACACGCCGAATGCAAATTTTTCCGGCACCGACACCTTCTCCTATAAAGTTCATGACGGCATGGTTGACTCAAACGTGGCGAGCGTCACCATCACTGTGTCGCCAGCCAATGATGGCCCGACGCTGGCAACCAACAGCGGCAGCACCGTCGTCGAAGGTGGAGCGGATACGATCGACATAAGCGAACTGGCCATGACAGACGTGGACAACGCAGCTGCCCAGCTGACCTATTCAGTTGAGACTGGTCCGGCACATGGACGGCTGGAATTCACGACGGCGCCCGGCGTCTCCGTGACAACCTTCTCCCAAGCCGACATCGCGGCCAATCGACTGACTTACGTCCACGACGGGTCAGAGACGACAAGCGACAGTTTCACGTTCACCGTCAGCGACGGTGCCGGCGGCACGATCGGAAGCACGACCCTTACCCTCACGATCACCCCGGTGAACGACGCCCCAACCATCGTGAGCGGCGGAGGCAACGCTCATACTACCTACAACGTGGCGGAGAACGTGAGTGCGGTGACGATCGTGACCGGCGCCGATGTGGATCTGTCGGCACAGGCCTTGACCTACAGCGTCAGCGGCGGGATCGACCAAGCCCTGTTTACCATCGACAGCGACACGGGAGCGCTGAGTTTCGTCGTACCGCCTGACTTTGAAGTACCGGTCGATGCCGACGGGAACAATATCTATGTGATGCAAGTCCGCGTCACCGATAGCCAGGGTGCAACCACGACACAGACAATTCAAGTAACAGTCACAAATGTCGCGGAACGGGTTACGCCCCCGTCGAATAATCCGCCGCTACCGCCATCCTTCGTGCCTACCGCACAGCCAGGACTACCCCCCCCTGGAACTCCGCTTTCCGGTGGGCTGACGCCGACACCTCTTACTTCGATGGTTGGTGAACCGACCGTGACCTCACCTCACAATTCTGAGGCACCATCAGCCCTCACAGGGTTCACACTCGAAGAACCCCGCCGCACCAACGAGAGAGTGAAGGACTTCGCTATGCCACGCTGGAATACGATTCCTGATCCGACTCACTTGCCCACCGTCCCGATTGAGATATTCGCCCCTCGCGACTCCGAAGAGCCGAACCCATCCGAATCAGCCAGCACAATCCCATTGGAGCGATTAGACGCCATGGGTGATTCGTTAGAAGAAGCGATCCGTGTAGACCAAGAACGGGATGACCTTGTGGCACGCATCACAGCCTGGACCGGTTCCACACTATCAAGCGGATTCGTTGGCTTGGCCCTTCGAAGCAGTGTCCTGCTTGCCGGCTGCCTGGCCACAATGCCCGCATGGAAACGCTTCGCCTCCCCTTCCAGTCATCGCCGTGAGCCGGCGCGCACGGAGCCATCGAAGACACAACGCGATCATATTCCAGAAAAACAAAAATAGTTGGCTGTGTCGGAGCGTTCCTAGCAGGCTTATATGGACAAAGTCCGCCAGCGGCGTTCCCTGTCCCCCGCCGAAGCGCTTTGCGCAGGCGGTCGCGGCGCTCAGAGGCTCAGGGGACTGGCTCCGGCGTTGGCCGGTGCCTGTCCCGCTATCTGGACGGGGACAGCCACCGACCGGAAAGGTGGCAGTCCCCTGCCGCTTGCTGCGCCCTTGCCTTCGGAAAGGCGCGTCTTGGACTTCGGCGAGCTCAGTCGAGCCGCGCGCCGGGGTTTGGCGGGTGAGAAGCTGGCCTTTCTGAACAGCCTGCGATGGCTTCTGAACGGGTCTATGAGTATTCGGACCTTGCGTTTCTGTCATGTCCAAGTAGTGTGTCAACACCCTGTTAGCCCGCATTATTCACGAGGGTTCGTGACGAAACCGCTGAGACGCGTCATGAGACGGGCAAGCGCAGCCGGGAAGGAGGGAAGCATACTTGAACAGTATGTTGACCGACTGAGTGGCGAGCACGCCCGTCGGAACAGCGTATCGGCGGTTGCAGTAGAAGCCTTCGTGAATGATGCGGGCTAACTGCCTCA
>NEWP02000045.1 GCA_002869895.2 Nitrospira sp. CG24E
CCCAACATGACCCGTTTAGGCCTTGACAGCAAAGACAGTTGCTGTCCCCGTCTGAAGAGCGGGACAGGCGCCGCAGCAGACGGCGGAGCCAGTCCCCTGGCCTCCGCATGACCGTCTCGCGCGCGACTGCGCGATTTCGCGACGAACCGTCATGAATAATGCGGGCTAGGCCCCTTACATCGCTCAGGCGTATAGATTGGCGGCAATCTTCAAGAGATTTTCTTGAAAATTTTATGGGTTTTTCATCACTTGACTGCGCGCGCTGTGCCCCGGATTCCAGAAAGAGGTCTGTGATTTACGAAATGAGAGTGAAGGCGTCTAAAGGATTAGAGAGATGGTTCCCGATCTTGGAGGTTTTTATGCGAATGTCCAGGTTGAATAAGTCTTCTTGTCATGGCGTACTGTCTGCGCCTCGTCGCCTTGCGCCGGACTGCATGGTTGAGGGAGGCCTCAGGTCGTTTCGCCTGCCGACGGCCGGTAGTTATCCGCGGCAAATCACCCTGGGTTCCAATGGAAACATGTGGTTCACGGAGGCAGCCCCTGGCGTCAGCCAGATAGGCATGATCGACTCTCAGGGGCGAGTTGCTGAGTTTGTTGTTCCCACTCGATTCTCCGCACCCTCGGAGATCGCCTCAGGGCCTGATGGCGCACTCTGGTTTACGGAGCCTTCTGGATTTCCTAAAGGCATTGGGAGGGTCACGACTGACGGCCGGTTCACAGAATTCGGCCTCGTTCCCGTGAGCAGCCTCACTCCAAATGGAATTGTCGTAGGTCCGGACGGAAACCTCTGGTTCACGGAGGGGAATCGCAACGCGATTGGAAAGTTAGAGCCGTCGTCGGGAACCTTTACCTTCTACAAGATTCCCACTCCTGCAGCCACGCCGGAAGGCATCACGATTGGCCCTGATGACGCGCTCTGGTTTGCGGAGTCTCAGGGGAACAAAATCGGCAGGATCGATACGATGGGAAACATGACCGAGTTTGGCCCTGTCATGGGTCCCATGAAAATTGCCGCAGGCCCGGATGGAAATGTGTGGTTTACCGAGCCCTTCAATAATAAAGTCGGCCGGATTACACCGTCCGGCGTGATTACTGAGTTCCCGCTTCTCACGGCCAGGGCCCAACCGCGCGATATCGTCGCAGGTCCGGACGGCAATATGTGGTTCACCGAGTACGGCGCCGGCCTGCTGGCGAGAATTACGCCCAACGGCAGCATCACTGAAATGGAGCAGATACGTGGCGGCCTCTGGGGAATTGGAAGGGGCGTGGGTAACACACTCTGGATTACGCAGATGAACGAAAACCGGCTGGCACGGTACACAGTAGCGGGTTAATACTACCAGTCTCTCCGCTTCTGTTCTTCTACTCTGCACCAGAGGTGCCGGTCATCGAAACTCTGACTTGTGCGAATGGTTTGCCTCACCCCCTGCCTGTCTCCCTCTGTGGCGTCTTGCGCCAGTGAGTAGGTTCTAACGGGGTTTTTCTCGCCACTTTAGGCGCTCTGCCGGCGGCGGCTTCCAGCGCCGCTTTCTAACATCTTGTTTGTGCGACGGTTTGATCGCGTGCCTCCCCCCTGCCTGCCTGGCATCTCATTCGCACAGAGTTTTAGACGATGAGAAAGAAGGAGCGTCCTGCTTACTAGGAGGCGATGAGATGAAAGCTGCCTATATCGGGATCGTGCTGTTGGTATTTACCGGGATCACGGTATCGGGGTATGCAGGGGGGCCGAGTCTCAAAGAATTGAATGTGTCGCAGCAGGAGCGCGATGTGCTGAGTGGCAGAGTCATTTTCTCGACAACCTGTGTCCGTTGTCATGGGATCGATGGGAAGGGACAGGGACAGATGAAGTTCACTCCTCCGGTCGCCGACCTTACATCCGCTGCCATTCAAGGAAAGCTGGATGCGCGGTTATTTAAGAGCGTGCATGATGGAAAGCAGAACACGGCAATGGGAGCCTGGAGGGAGGCGTTCACAGACGACGAGATTTGGGATGTGCTGGCCTATGTGCGGACCCTGGCTCCCCAACAAAATGACGGCATGGGCAGTGGGCTCCGATGAGATCGACGCTTTGCCGGATGACGTTGGGGCTGTGGATTGTGACGATTGGGGTGGCCGGATGGTTCTTCGTGCAGGGGTGGACGACGCAGGGTACAGATGGACGGATGCAAATTTCGCTGGCGCCGACAGAGCGAGACCTCATCCTGGGCGAGATGCGGATGCTCTTGAAGGCGGTTCATGGCGTGGTTACAGGCTTGGCCGGCCAGGATTTGGAGGCGGCTCGAACGCAGATGGAACAGGCGGCCCGCTCGGCTGGAATGCACATGGCTGAGGATGTGAATCCGGTGCTCATGGCGAAACTACCGCTACCGTTCAAGCAAATGGGCATGTCGATTCATAGGGACATGGATGCCCTTGCCGACGGGATTGTCCAGAAAGAGACTCCCCAACAGATTCTTCAGCGCCTCTCTAGCATGACGGCTCGCTGTACAACCTGCCATGACATGTATCGATTCTCGGCGGAGCGTTAAATGTGAAAGGTAACACGTGAAACGTGTGAGGGCGGGAAAACGGCGAACAATGTTGAATCCTTTTTCAATTTGATGACTCATAGGGTATGTGATCGCCATGGCCGGATGACGGACACAGTGAAGCAGGCAGATGCCTGTTTCTGCCGAGAGCAATGTCGCTCCGGCCATGTGCGCAGGGAGGTGACAGATGAAGTCCAGAATGATTCTTTCTATCGCGGTGGCGGCAGCGATGTTGCTGTCGGCTGGTATCGCGACCATCGCGTCCGCGCAAGATCGAGACCGCGATCAGCTGAAGACGGACCAACTACTTCAGGACAAGGACAAGCTCCAGACCAGAGACCGGCTGAAAGACAAGGATCAGCTGAAAGAGCAGGATCAGCTTAAGGAGCAAGTGCGGACGCAGGAACGAACTCGTGAGCAGGCCCACATCGATCGGCCGGACAAGCCGCAGCATGAGAAAGCGGAGCGGGCTGAGCGGAGCGGAGCCGGACACTGATGAAGAATGAGACCTGGGTGGTGAGTCCATATTTCACTCAGCACCCAGGTCTCGATCGGATAAGGAGAGCGGGATGATCTTTGAACAGCTCAATCCACATGCCTGCCGGACCTATTTGATCGGCGATGAAAAGAGCCGGGAGGCCGTTCTGGTCGATCCGGTTCTGGAGCATGTCGAGGACTACCTGAAGACGCTGGACCAGCGAAAGCTCACACTGACCCATGTGATCGATACGCATACTCACGCGGATCATATCTCGGGTGGGGCCGCGCTCAAGGATGAGGCGAGCTGTCAATACGTCATGCACCAGAAGGCGCCGGCCCGTTGCGTCACCGTTCACTTGACGGATGGTTTTGCATGTCGTCTGGGGAATATACCGGTGAAGGTGATGACGACGCCTGGGCATACGAAAGACAGCATTGCGCTCGTGATGGACGATCGCATTCTGACTGGCGACGTTCTGTTTTTGGACGATGCGGGAGCCGGCCGCACGGATCTGCCGGGCGGCGATCCGGGCGAACATTGGGACAGTATGCAACGTGTACTCGGTCTGCCCGATCATCTCATCGTGTATCCGGCCCACGAGTACCGGGGCCGCCAGCCATCGAGCATGAAGGATCAGAAACTCCGCAATCCCAACTTGAAACCCCGCACCAGGAAAGAGTACATCGACTATCTGGAAGGATTGAAACTCGGGCCGGCGGATTGGATGAAAGACGTGCTGAAAGCCAACTACGCATGTGCGCGCGATCCTCAAGCCGCCTGGATTCCCGTCGATGTGCCGGCCTGCGAGGTAAAGGGCACCATGGCGATCGGCGCGAACGATCAGCTGGTGGCCGGCATGCCTGTGGAAGAGGTCAAGCGAGAACTGGATGAAGGGAGTCCCCTGTTTTTGCTCGATGTGCGCGACCCGCAGGAACTCACAGAGGAACTCGGCCATCTTGCAGGCGTGACGAACATCCCCGTGACGACACTGGCCCATCGGCTGGCCGAACTGGACGCGCATCGCGATCGTAAGATCGTGACGATCTGCAAAGCGGGTGGCCGCGCGCATACGGCGGCCCAGATTCTCATGCAAGCAGGCTTCCCCAAGGTACATGTCATGGTGGGTGGAATGACGGGGTGGAAGCAGGCGGGGTTTCCGATGGGTAACGCTGTCGGAGGGGCGTAACATCATGTGCGATAAGGACGGGACGGTCTACGTCAACCATGAGCTGGAGAACCAATATTTGCCGGATCTTTTACAAAAGGATGCGCTGGGTGGACCCCGCATCGTGTCCGTCTCGATTGTGGAAGGATAGCGCGTGGATGCCCACTCCGCATTGGCCGTCGGATCGGGCGTCTTTATTGGCCTGATACTTGGCGCGACCGGCGGGGGCGGCTCCCTGCTGGCAATTCCGATTTTGGTGTATGTGCTAGGAATAAAAGTGCAGCCTGCTTCTGCGATTTCCCTCGTGGTGGTGGCAGGCTCCGCGTTACTCGGCGTGTATCAGAGGAGAAAGTCCGGTGAGGTGAGGGTGAAAGCTGCTCTGATCTTTAGTGCGACCGGGTGGGTCGGCGCGTGGGTCGGCGCTTCCGGCCATCGGTTCGTACGGGAGGAGGCAGTACTTCTTTTGTTCAGTCTCTTGGTGATCGTTGCGGCCTGGCAGATGTGGCGGCAGAGCGGTCATAAGCGGGAAAGTTCTTCAGAAGTCAATTGCGCCGAGCGGTTTCCCCGTTCCTGCTGGATCAAGGTCTCGCTGATCGGTGTGGTCGTCGGTCTGATGACCGGATTCTTCGGGGTCGGCGGTGGCTTTGTGATCGTGCCGGCGCTCGCGCTGGTGTTGGGGTTTCCCATGAGGATGGCCGTGAGTACCTCTCTGTTGATCATCGCGCTCGTCGCCATCGGAGGGATTGCCGGCCATCTGCAAACAGAGCGGCTGGATTGGCCTCTCGTCGGCCTCTTGCTGCTCGGCAGTGCCGTGGGTATGACCGGAGGGTCCTGGGCCGTTCAACGGGTCTCGTCGGCGACATTGACGAAGAGCTTTGCAGCTGTCGCATTCGTGGTTGCCATCGTCATGCTCATTCACAACGGGATGAAACTGCGCGCTCTTCTCGGCGGCGAAGGGGCTCTATGACGGGACTCTGGAGCCGGTCGTCTGTTCGATACGGAGGGAGCGCCTTCATCTTCCATCAGTGGGACGATAAGAATCTGCCTTGCAGGGATCGCTGGCATACTATTTCGCCATGCTGCGAGCAGGGTGTTGACAAACTGCTGAAGCATGACAGGAACGAAAGGCCTGGGTGTCACGGACTCGTTCAGAAGCCAGCGCAGGCTGTTCAGAAAGGCCAGCTTCTCACCCGCCCAACCCCGGCGCGCCAAGACGCACCTTTCCACAGGCAAGGCCGCAGCAAGCGACGAGGCGAAGCG
>NEWP02000046.1 GCA_002869895.2 Nitrospira sp. CG24E
CCGAGCCCAGTCCCGATCTTGCCAGGGCTCAGGATGAAAGACGAAGTATTGATCGAGGAGGGTCACGAATCGAGTTCAGCTTGTGAAACTATCTTACCAATCGGAAAGAACAAGGGGGGCACGGGCAACTGAATTCCATGGAATCGACGATCAGGCAAGCATGAGGCGATGACCTTTGGGCTCGGGTATCGGATCGCTAAATTCGCGAGCGGTATCGAGCCACAGCTGGATTGCTTCGTTCGCTTGGGCAAAGGCCACGTCTTGAGAGGGGCCATGAGCCAGGCATCCAGGAAGCTCCGGCACTTCCGCCACAAAGACGCCGTCCTCATTGCTCCAGTAGATAATGATCTCGTACTTAAACATCGGCCTCGCCTCCCAAGCGATATTTCAGAATGACCGCTCGCACCTGGCGGACTTGATACACCTTCACTTGATCGCCGTCGCGCTGCAAGTTGATTAACTCCTGAACCCCTTGCTTCCTAAACATGCGATGACTGCCGCGGCTCCGTTCTTCGAAGCCTAAACGACGTAACAGCCGACAAAGGTCATCGAAATGAATATTTGCATCTGACGTTCCCTGAAGGATCCGCGAAAGGAGTTTGTCCGACTCAGCCACGGGGGCAAATGTATCACAGTTTCAGCGAACCGGATAGCAGGCTTCGATCGTCGTGGAAGCGACGTGGAGCCGTAAGAGCACCGAGACGTCGAGCAACCGCTCGACCCGCAATCCACTGAGCCGAGCCCAGTCCCGATCCTGCCAGGGCTCAGGATGAAAGACGAAGTATTGATCGGGGATGCTCATTAGAAAGTCAGACTCTAGCAATTATAGACTAAGAGGACCTCGTCGAATACATCCTGGAGCCACATAACTTCTTACAGCCTTAAAGGCTCTTCATCAAAACGCCCGCGCGAGTGCCTGAAAATTCTGACGGAGCAGAGCATAGCTTGCAAGAGGGAACAGAACATCAAAGGAGAATACACCCTTCACTCCATCGCACAGAGATTTACCTTGCACCCTAGCAAGACACGCTTATAACAATCACGCATTCCAGCGTTCCTTACCAACTACACTGCCAGGCATTGATGGAGGGAGGCCATGATGACTTTCAGAATTCTGACGACGATGTGTGGGCTCTATGCGGCGATCGTTTTGTCTGGTTGCTCAATTGGGATGGCGCTTAGCGGGAACAAGCAACCGAACTTCGACTTGATCTCGGTCGGAGCACCTCGGAACCAAGTGGAAGCAGAGTTTGGTCACCCTTCCGCTATGAATGAATTGACGGCTGGGATACAGGAAGCCACCTACAAGTACGAGATGGGTAATTCGCCTAATACCGGACGAGCATGGATGTATGGATATGCCTGGTTGACTATCATCGGAATCCTGGGGGAACCGATCTACTCGCTGATCGAGCTTAATATGGGGCACGATGAAGAAACCCGGATTGTGTATGGGCCTGATAATAGGGTTCTCGAAATTCACGGTTATACCCCGCCGCCTGTCTCAAAAGTCGTGATCGAGTCTGAGTCATCACAAGAGAAGTTCATTGAACGCCGACAAAAATCTCAATCAACCCCTGTGGAACAATCAGGCTCGCCTCCCGCTCAGTAAAGGGTGATTGCTCGTCGATTCTAGGTGTTAGCTAGAAATAGGCCTGCAGCGAGAACATGACGTCGTTGTCTTGGTCACGGTGGTTGTAGTCGAGCCGTAGGGCAAGATTCTGAAGAATGGCGAGGCGCTGGCCGACGGTCCATCGGAAGTCGTCGCCTTTGTTCCCTATGGGATAGCGGAGATAGGTCCCAGACATAAGCAGTTTCCACCGATCTGTGAGATCTGCCAGCATGCCGGCCGTACCGCCTCCGCCAATGCGATGCCGTTCTTCGTATGCGCTGCTGTAATTGGCTTCTGCCTCGGCAAACGCGAAGAAAAGTTCCCGTTTGAGCCAATGACTCTCGATCGAGCCTCCAATCCCTCCATTGAAATAGCCGTTGCTACAGAGCCGACAATTATCATGTCGAACCGTGTTCATGCCGAGGCCGAATTTCCAGGAGGGGGCATGGAAAAGGCCATCCATCGGCGACAACGATATCATATTGAGCAAGGTGAATCGCTCGATACGAATCTGTGTATCGCTGAGGTTTTTCGCGAAACTCGAGTCCTGCCAGCTTGTCGGTGAATATTGTCTCACCGCCAGCGAAAGCGCTTCGATCTGGGCATCCGGTGTGTAGCCCTTCTCGGGATCGAGTAGATCGTGATAGGCAGCCCGAATCGCATATTCTTCATACAGTTGTTTGTTTCGCCAACCAACGCCTACGCTGGCCCGTGACGTTCCATGCCCCGAATCGGGCCGGTCCGTAAAGGGAGAAATCGCCACATTCTCAGGCTGAACCTTCAGCAGGCTCCTTTCGAGAAGTAGTTCACGATTTCGTTTCTGGTAAGGATTATTATTGAGCCCTTCGCCGGAACTTTTCAGGAGCAGGTAGTCCGATGCGATATCCAGGACGGCAACTTGCCGCTGTGGCGGTAAGGCACGAAACCCTGGGTCTTTGGCGGACGATGGAGCAGCGATCATGCTTCGTAACCATCTATATTCTTGATCTGGCAATAGCGCCTTTTTTTTCCGGACCGACGTGCCTCGTGATGGGCGGTACACGACGCTGCTCGCTGCATCGGGTTTCTCCATGAGCCTTCGGATCGTATCGGTGGGCATCGTGTAGAGGGCGAACCGATCGGTCAGATGCAGGGAGGGATCAGCGAATTCCACCAGCGAGAGGATATGGTACGAACAGTTCTCCTTGAAAAAGAAGTAATCGAAGTATGCGTTACCCATTTCCCATGCGTGGGTCAGTAGGCGGCGGAGCTGATCCGGCGTGAAATTGAGTTTGTACTCCCAGAGATCTCGATCCTCGATATCGCCGTACTCCTGTACTTTGAGGTAGTACGGAATAGTCGAAAAATAGCCGTGATAGCCGCCGAAGATTCCCTTCACGGCATATTCTGGACCAGTATTCGGTGGTAACTCAGCTGCGTAGTTGATGGTATAGGCCAGAATTCGAGTCTGATCCGTTTGACCTCTTTGGTCGACGCGAAGAAACGTGTGTCCGAACGTTGACGAGGGATTGTTCATGAACCCTGACGCAAAGATGAGGCTGACACTCTCTACGTCAAAGTCGGCAAACCACCGCTCAAACCGCTCACAGGGTTGAGGCCGGAGGCGGGTCTCGTCAAAGTGCAATTGATTCCGTAGCCACTCGTACCGCGCGATGAACGCACATTGAGCCGGCTGTTTCGAGCGTCCGATGAGTTCATCGGAGAAGAACTGCTTCAATGTCGCGTCGAGCTCTGCCTGTGGGTCGGTTTTCCCATTGGGGGACATGAAAAAACCTTGGTCGTCCTGCTCGCTGGTGTGGCCACCAAACAGATTCTCTCGGTAGTGGAGTAAGAGATGCCACTCTCGCTCATCTGCAAGTTTGGCTTGCGCACCCTTGTTGATCAGTTCGACGAGATAGGCCTTGTCGGGGGACTCGCCGGCGTCAACCGGCGAAGCGGAAGCGAGAAGCAGTATGAACAGCAGGAAAATAATGGACAAGCGGCAGGTTAGAAAAGCATGGGGCTTCGACTTCAACGTCGAAGCCCCATGCTGGTGATTAGCGAGTCGAGACCTTAGCAAGGACTGGATGCGTGGCAATCGCGTCGTTGATCGCCTTCACCATCGCCACCGGTGAGGCTTCGCCGGTCTTGACCAAGGAGGTATACCGCTCCTGAGTCAGGGCAAAGAATGCTGCCTGGTTCTCGGCTGGCACGCCCATCAAGGTAGCGAGTGAAGCAAGATGCTCGCCTTGGCCCTGTGCCATTTCTTGAGACAGATTTTCGAAGTTAAGCTGGGCAAACATCGTCGTCTTCTGCTCGGCCATAACCTTTCCATCGTTCGTGCAGCCTGAGGTTCCCGAGCTGATCCCGAAGGTCTGGCTCCAGAACGTGCCGTTGGTGGTTGCCATCAACACCTGGGGTCCGATGTTCTTCTGGTGGGAATAATCGCTCCAGGCGAGCTTGCCGAGCCCACAGCCAGGGCCAGTGTCTGGATTGGCTGCCATTGCGATGCCTGCCTGCATGCCAAAGAGCACCGCCACCGATAACATGATCACTTTCTTCGACATAAGTCCTCCTCCTTTAGAGTTGGTTAGGTACCACTGCTAGCCCACGAAACAATAGATCGCAGTATAGCCGAAGTCATCACAATTGTTTACAAAAAAATACATATGCTTCTAGGATCAGGACAAAGCCATATAAGGCCACCGAGCTGTCTCAACTTCGGCTACAATCGAATGTTCTGCGAGAGCTTCGCCAGCGCCTTGATGAGAGCACTCGGAGAAGTCTCTCCGCAGTTCATGAACCCTCGATAGCGTGCCTGCGCCAGCGCATAAAACGTCTGATGATGGTTGGGTGGTACGCCGAGTAACATGGCAACGCGGTTAAATGTTCTCCTTTTCCTCATCTCAAGATTTCAAGGAATCGATTCAGGCCTGTTTAACTAAAATCGCAGCAAATGAAACCGATCGAGAACCTTATCCGAAAAATCCAACGGATCTTTTGAGTCGACCATTAGCTTTTGTAACTGACGTATCGCATCGTCTTGCTCAGATTCTGACACCCTCAACGTTACCAATAGACTCGTCAGATATTCTCCATGCCCAACGGCCAAATTCTGCTGAACCTCTGAATAACCTCTAAGTGTGAGATTCCTGGCGGTCTTAATTTTCACAAACTGCTCTTTTTGCTCAAGGGATGCCTTCTTAGGATTCATGACAACATGATATTGAGTTGGGCTCAACTGCACCGTTGCATCAGTCGTCGCATCGGTTGTAGAGCCGAGGAGTCCACAGCAAATGATGTTCCCCCAGAACCAGGGATTGAAACGATGTTTTAGAAGGAGATTTTGGTCTTCATATCCCTCCTTCTTTAAAACAAGAAAAGTGTTCTTTGTTCGTTCTATTTTCGTATCCACAAGTGGGGTCTCGCCTAAAGGTATCGAACCCATGAGAAACACCTTTGCGCCAGGTGGGTCTGAAGTAAAACTCATTTTCTGGTCGAGCCCCCCTTCGCTAATCAGTGACACTACGTTCGCGCAGGCTGTGAGAGATAGCCCAAGCACAGTCACGCAAATTAATGCGCTCATCCTTCTCCTCATCATAGTCACCTCCCGTTATTAACAGACCGCGAAAATGAACCGACTTCAGGATTCTCTTTCTACCCCGACTAAAAGTTACACGTCGCCAGAACTCTGGTGTCGAACGACTGTAGGGTTTTTCTGTACCGCAAAGCTCGGAAAGGCACCGGGCTGACGGTTTAGCTATCAACGCCTCAAGCCTAACCGTACAAGGCAGTTTTTCCCTTGGAGCCCGTGAACTTGGCGGCCCGATAAAGAAGACTCAACAATGTTCAGTGTCGTTCTCATATGAGGGCAATCATGCCCATATCATACATATCTGTCAAGGTCACAGAGGAATCCTTCTCCTGTATGCGCGTACCCAAAGACCGGTATCGAGAAGAGTGGGTTCAAGATTTGGCGTAGCCTCGCTAGAGAAGTGTACGGAATTACCACTCTATTTTGACAGACAAATCCGCTGGTCGCCCGTGAGGCATCTCAAGTAGGATTTCATTCCCCAACGCGGCGTTGCCCTCGCCCACCTATCATCGATTAGGATGTGCATCGGAATTATTTTCTGCCTTGTGAGAACAAGGATGCCCAGACATCGTAGAAACTTGAACTTGTGATTCCCTGTAGCTTGCTGCGGGGTTCTTCATTCGCTTCGGTCCTGCCGATCCTGGATTGAACAGCAGCGTCTTGCCAAGCCATTCAACTTTCGGCTGGTGCGTGTGGCCAAAGACACAGATGTCAGGTGGTTCACGAGTTAGAAAAGCACGCCCGGCCT
>NEWP02000047.1 GCA_002869895.2 Nitrospira sp. CG24E
CTCATATGAAAGGAGCGCGGTATGTCTCATATTGGAGTGCGTGAGCTCAAGAATGGACTCAGTCGTTACCTGAAACGTGTCCAGAAGGGGGAGGAGATTATTGTGACCGAGCGGGGTCGATCCGTAGTGCGAATTGTCCCCGCCAAAGCTACGAATCTCAGACGGGCCTTAGAGCCACTGCTGCGTGAGGGGGCGGTGCGCTGGAATGGAGGTAAACCGCGCGGCGCGAGCCGGAGGCCGGTGATTCAGGGACAGACCTTATCTGAGATGGTACTGGCCGATCGCCGATGATGCTCTATTTGGACACGAGCGCGTTGGTCAAGCTCTATGTGGACGAGCCGATGTCACGAGAACTCGCCGCTGCTGTGGATGAGGCTGAGGCTGTCGCCACGTCGCTGTTGGCGTATGCTGAATCGCGAGCGGCATTTGCTCGCGCTCGCCGAGAGGTTCGTCTGTCGGCTCAAGCGTATCGTCACATCGTGGACGCGTTTGTTGAGGATTGGTCTCGCTATATTGCTGTGGAGGTCACGGATCGGCTCGTACAATCTGCGGGTGACTTGGCTGCACATCGCGCGCTGCGTGGATATGATGCGTTGCATTTGGCTTCCGCATTGAGCTTGCGCGAGCGGATACCTTCGGGGGTGACATTTTTGGCGTTCGACCGGGAATTGCTCGTGGCAGCGAGACGGGAGGCGCTTCGTATTCATCCTCTCGGAGCTTGAGGATCAACCAGACCAGCCGCTCTTCAAGACCACGCCTAATTATGGTGTCAGGCCTGACTATTGACTGATTGGTCGCGCAGAGCGGGACGGAATGGAGTGCTTCTTTGAGATCGGAGCATGAGAAAACTAACCCGTAGGATCGTGGGCATAGTTTGACCGTACGATCTATTGCAACTATAATAGTTGCAATGATGGAGGTGATGTATGATGGAGACAGTGTCCACGCTTGAGATCCGCCAACGGCTCGGAGACCTTTTGAATCGAGTGGCACTTCGTCATGATCAATTTGTCATCGAGCGGAAAGGCAAACCGTTGGCTGCGATGGTGCCGGTGGAGCGACTTGAACAAATGCAGCAAGCGGCGCGATTACACTTGATGTCTATCCTCGATCAGAGAGCAAAAGGGATATCTCAGAGCGAGGCTGACCAACTTGCCAACGAAGCCAAACACCGTACTCGTCGGCCACGTCGGAAATAACGGGTGATTCGAGCTGTCTTAGATGCCAATATCTATGTGAGTGCCTGCATTCGGCCCCAGGGACCACCGGGGCGCATCCTTCGCCGTTTGCTGGACGATCAGTCGTTCCAGCTTGTTGGGTCTGGTGCAATCTTTGATGAGGTTCGACGCAGTCTCGCATATCCACGAGTGCGCCGGTATCTTTCCCTCTCTCATGAAGAAATTGATCGTTGGGTCATTGCACTGGCACTGATTGCCGAACCTACTGAAGGCTGTTTGAAGCTCAGAGCGGTTGAGAACGACCCTGATGATGATAAGTATCTGGTTGCCGCGCTTGAAGGACGCGCAGGGTATCTCGTCAGTGGAGATTCCGATCTTCTTGAACTTCATGAATATAGAGGCGTGCGAATTGTCACGGCTCGTGAGTTTCTCAGCCTCGTAGAGAAAGCGAAATGAGGAACCAGTTCTTCCTTAGTGGCTTGAACAGGAGTGCGTTGATCAAGCTCTATTCTGATTATCGATTCAGCCTCCGTAAGCACACCTATTGAGTGTGTCTCGATCAGACGCGACACACAGGGATTCCAACCGCAGAATGAGTATTCTCGTGACCGGCGGCGCCGGGTTTATCGGGGCTAACTTCGTTATTGACTGGTTGGCGCACAACGACGAGCCAGTCATCAATCTCGACAAGCTCACCTATGCGGGCAATCTGGAGAATCTCGCCGGGTTGCAAGGCAATGAACGGCATGTCTTTGTGCGCGGCGATATCGGCGAGACTTCGTTGGTCGATCGACTGCTGGCCGAGCACCGTCCCCGCGCCGTCATTAACTTTGCCGCCGAGAGCCATGTCGATCGCTCCATCCACGGCCC
>NEWP02000048.1 GCA_002869895.2 Nitrospira sp. CG24E
CAACGTACCGAAGCGTACGCCTCGCCTCTTCGCTCGCTGCGGCCTTGCTGGACGGCCTTTTTGAGCATCCTGATGATTTTTGGGCTGTCGCTACTTCTGTCATATTTCAACGGTGTTGTATGTATACATCGAGTTTTTTCGCAGCCTGTTAAGAGCCTCTCAACGGCGTCCCGACGCTCAAGCGACCCTCTTGATTGCTAACTTGCCCGGGATATCGGAGGCTCTTAAACAGGGCTGTGTTGTGGTGTTTGAAGACACGCGAGTCCGCATTCGTCTATTGCGGATCAGCCGGTAAGAACCGTTTCGCTAATTGATCAGAGCCCGGCCTATGTCTGTTTCCAGTCGAACATAAACGGCTCCGGCAATTTCTTCGGCAAGGCGGCAAGCTCCGCTTTCAATCGTTCGGCCCTGGAGGGGGGATCCGCACTGTTCATCGTTCACATTGCGAGATCGTTTTGCGACTCAATGCAGCGATGTCATGGAACAATCATGAACTTGCCAGTTTGGCAGGACGATAAATTGAAAAATCTCGCCGGTCCACAGTGAAGATGCGCCGAATTCGCTCACGTTCTGCCACCGCTACCAAGGCGGCGTCGGCCAAATCCATAGGTAACATTCGATACTTTTTCATCAGATCTCTCATGCGGCGATGATCGGCAGCTTCCACGGGCAGGAGTTGAATCGTTTCTTCCAACACCAGTTCCCACAGGGCGTCTTGCGCCCGCCAGGAGAAGTTGAGCAGATACATCGCTTCGGTGAGCGCTGGCCAGACCGTCACCAGCGGATCGCGGAGCCTGGCGAGCGCCGTCACACATTTCTGATGGTGCTGATCATCGCGATGCAGGAGCGCCACCAGTGGGCCTGCATCGACCAGGATCGCGTTCACCGGGCAGTCCGCCGACGACTGAGCATCGCACGAAATTTCTTGCCGGTCTCTTCTGAGAGATCGGGAGGGCCTCCTGAGGCGCATCCGATCAGATGTTTCATCGCCTCATAGGGAGTCGGGCGCGCATGGCGCGCGCGGTTGTCATGCTCAAGGACGGTTAATACACTGCGAATGACCTCGGACTTTGTGGCTCCCCGCTCTTTAGCCACACGCGCCACGAGTCGTTCGAGTCGAGCCGGTAAACGGACGCTTGTTTCCATGGTGGCCTCATTTGACGTGTGAGACGTTAGTGTAATACAGAGCATTCCCGCTGGCAAGCTGGAGGCACCCCTGCCTATCGTGTCCATATGGTCTGTTCGGCCTGTCAGGTTGCATGAGACTCACCAGATGGACCAGACAGACCAGGCCGATCACGGATCGATTACCGATATCCCCGGCGTGGAGCATGTGGTCGATGCCTTTGAAGTATTGTCGAACTACTGGATCGAAGAGGCCATGGGTATCGGCGATTACTCCGAAGTTCCGTCAAGAATACGGGAAAGAAGTTTATCTGATCCAGCCACAGCGGAAAACGTCCACAGTGTGAGTATGGCCGATAGCATACGTCGATTGTCAGAGATGCCGGTTCCCCCATGCGGCTATCCCGTCATCGGGCTATGTCACCTGCTCGTCAAGACGAGATGGATCATCCTCAATTCCTGATCTGCAGAAGAATGATCTTTGTTTGTGCTAGGTAATCTGATTTGCTATACTTTGCCACTAATTGTAAGGAGATCTCTTGGCGGAGGAGGTCGGCGGGGCTCACTCAATCGGTGCCGGGATCTACCCCAAGGCGCAGGTCCTGAACCGCGGCATTGCCAAGCTGATCGATCTGTTCATCGTGGCAGCGGCCGGGCAGGTGTTCGTTCCGGTAGGTTTTCTCGGGGGATTGGCGTATATACTCATTGCTGACGGATTTGCCGATGGGCGGAGTATCGGCAAGCGATTGATCGGCCTGCAGACGGCGCTCCCAGGTCGGCGTGTGGCAGCGGGATTTCGCGAATCTATCATTCGCAATCTGCCCTTTGCGGTCGCTCATGTAGCCTTCGCAATTCCGTATGTGGGATGGCTTGTGTCGGTCGCGATCATTGCGTTTGAAGCGGTGTTAATTCTCGGAAACGAACAGGGACGACGTCTTGGCGACGAGGTAGCCGGTACCCAGGTGTTGGATGCGGGTCGACTGGCGGTGCCTGACTAAGCACACCGTCAGCGTCTAGAGGGGAAGGGAGAGCACTCGTGGGTTTTGGGAGCGACATTTTTGGATGGTTCTCAAACGATCTAGCCATTGACTTGGGAACGGCATCGACCCTCGTGTATGTGCATGGAAAAGGGATCGTGCTCAATGAACCCTCGGTCGTGGCGGTTGAGAAGAAGACGGAACGAGTGCTCGCAGTCGGCACCGAAGCGAAGCGGATGCTGGGCCGCACACCGGGCAACATCATCGCGGTGCGGCCGATGAAAGAAGGCGTGATCGCCGACTTCGAAATGGC
>NEWP02000049.1 GCA_002869895.2 Nitrospira sp. CG24E
CCCCGCTGTTGCCGTGGGTTGGGCTGGCCGCGTTGTTGCTAGTAGGCCTGATTCTGGTCAATACGTTCGGCGTTCGGGCGCAGGGAGTCAGACTGAGGACTCAGGGGGGAGACGGCGCCGCGTGAAAGGCGACAAGGCCAGCAGCGCATAGCAAGGGCACGGCTCTAGAGAAGGCAGTGGAGTCAACCTAGAGATATCGATATAGAGACTGACTCGAAAGACCGCACTCCAAACCAGAGTGAGATCGTGAATTGGGGGAAGCGGTGCGTACGCTCTCAGAATCGAATGTGGTTCAAAACAGCCACGCTCCGTTCTTTCTGGCATCGCTGTTGTTTTGCACGGTAGGGTAAGTTGAGGAAGCTTGACATGTCTGTTACGGCTCATAGAGACTAGCTAAACAGAATTCAACAATGCTGGCTTCTTAGGAGTGTGGTCGGTCGCATGATTCCACGAGTGAATACAAGGTACATCGCGCTGGTGCTGGTGTTTGCCTTTTGCCAGGTGATCGGAGCGATGTGTGCGCTGCCCGATCTTTCGGTGGCAGAAGGGGCGACGCTGTTCGTGGAAGAGGGAATGGTCTGCCCAATGGATGGGACCACCATGTGCCCGCCGTCGGCAATGTCATCGCCGGAACGCCAGCTGAAAAATCGTGCGGCTGCAGATGCAGATCAGCCGTCAGCGGTGCCAAGTGTTTTTGGGATTCTCACAAACCTGTCAGGCAAGCCGCAGTGGTCTTGGAGCAGCGATTTCTCCCTTGTCCCGCTCTCCATACGTTCCTCCTCGGTTCTTCGAATCTGATTCTGCACATTCAGTTTCTTTGCTTGCCGTTTGGCTGGCTAGGCTGAGCGGGCGAAGTCCGTTGTTCCAACGACGCCGGAGGTGTTGCCGTGAACCGATCACCTTTTCATATTTCCTCGTGGGTCTTCTCTGCCCTTACGTTCTCCGTCGTAGGCCTTGGCCCGCTCTGTGTTGGCGGCGCGCAAGAGATTGGTGGTGCCACGCGCCCGGATACCGCAATTCCCACGGCGCCGGGTGACGATCGGATCACTCTCCAGAGTCTTATTGATGAACTGGTAGCCCGGAGCCCAGAAATTAGGGCCGCCCGCCAACGATGGGAAGCGGCCAAGGCCGTTGTCCCACAAGTCCAGACGCTTCCCGATCCGAGACTCCAGTTCGGATATCAGCGGATGCCGATGACCGAACCGCTTCAGGGCGCGATGTATGGATTCGGGCAGGAGATTCCATTTCCCGGCAAGCTGAGCCTCAAGGGGGATATCGCGCAGCGGGACGCGGAGCGGCTGGAGCAAGAATACAACGCGACTCGGCTCCGGCTGATCGCAGTGCTGAAGGAAACCTACTTCAACCTGCACTTTGTCCACAAGAGTATCGAGATCGTGGAAAAGAACAAGGCGCTCTTGATGCAGTTCGAGAAGACAGCCAAAGCCCGCTACAGCGTGGGACAAGCGGCCCAACAAGATGTGTTCCGCGCTCAGGTCGAGATCTCGCGGGTTCTAGATCGGTTAGCGGTCTTGGATCAGCAAAAGGAAAGTCTGCATGCCGCGATCAATCGTCTCGTGAATCGACCGCCGTCCGGACCATTGGGAACACCGGAGGAAATTCACACGACGATACTGACGATCTTGCTGCAGGAACTCAACCGGCGCGCCGATGAATTCTCTCCTGCGTTGTTGGCGACAGCAAAAAGTATCGATCGTTCTGAGCAGTCCGTCTCGTTAGCCAAGCGGCAGTATTACCCCGACTTCGATGTCACGGCCTTGGGGCTTCGAAACGATCGCAGCAACGACAACGGTTACCAGATCATGGTGGGCATCAAGATCCCGTTGTTTTATGAAACCAAACAGAAACAAGGGGTCCGAGAAGCGCTCGCCGGCCTGGAGGGAGCGCGTGAGGATTTTGCAGCGACTCGGCAGGATCTGTTGTTCCAGGTGAAAGATGGCTTCGTACAAGCGCAGCGCGCCGAGCGGCTCATCACTATCCTACGCGATGCCATCATTCCCCAGGCAACACTTGGACTGCAGGCCGCCCAAGCAGGGTATGCGGTGGGGAAGGTGGACTTCCTGACGCTGCTCAACAGTCTGTTGACCCTGCAGGACAGCCAACTCGAGCTCCACGGGGAAATGGTGAGCCATGAGAAAGCGCTCGCCCGGCTTGAAGCCGTGACCGGTGGGCCGTTAGGCGGCCCGTTGTCGGAAAGGAAACCTGGGCCATGACAAGCCGGCGTCTCATCGGTATGGCAGCGGTGCCCATCCTCGCCGCCACAATCGTCTGGCTGATGTCGCTACCAGCAGTCCTTCCGGCGGAGGATTCCAGACAGGACGACATGGCTGACATGCCGGGGATGGGAAAAAGTCGTGAGACGTTAGACGTGAAACGTGAGACGAAACCCCTTACGCCTGACGCCTCATCCCTCATGCGCGAGCCAGGCATCGTGACGATTCCACCGGAAAGACTCCAATCGATCGGGGTGAAGTACGAGCAGGTGGTGCGTCGTCCCATGGAGAAGGTCATCCGGACAGTCGGGCGCGTCGCCGTGGATGAACGCAAGCTGGCCAAAGTCACGGTCAAGTTTCACGGCTGGATCGAGCAGCTGTTCGTCAGTGCAACAGGGGATCATG
The DNA here is from genome assembly GCA_002869895.2 of Nitrospira sp. CG24E. GTDB lineage: Bacteria > Nitrospirota > Nitrospiria > Nitrospirales > Nitrospiraceae > Palsa-1315. Next base: position 2,637 of record NEWP02000049.1, read on the forward strand.
TCAAAAAAGGACAAACGCTCTTCACGATCTACAGTCCCGATCTGGTCGCGAGTCAGGAGGAGTATCTACTGGCATTGCAAGGCCGCAAGCAAATGGGTGAGAGCGAATTCCCGGAAGTGGCTCGGGGTTCAAAGGACCTGCTGGAAGCGACCAAGCGCCGCTTTCAGCTCTGGGATATCACGGATGATCATATTCGGGAACTCGAAAAAACCGGGAAGGTGCTGAAGACCCTGCCCATCCATTCGCCCATCTCCGGTACCGTGATGAAGAAAGAGGCCGTGGCGGGGACCCACATCGACCCCGGCCAGGAGCTCTACACCATTGCTGATCTCTCGCACGTCTGGATCTTAGCGGACATCTACGAATATGAGCTGTCGTTTGTAAAAGCGGGACAAAAGGCTGCCGTCACCCTTTCCTACGACCCTGGCACGGTCCTCACGGGACAGCTGAGATTCATCTACCCCACCTTGGACCCTAAAACGCGCACCGCCAAGGTGCGGTTCGAACTCGACAACATCGCTGAAAAGCTGAAGCCGGACATGTATGCCAATGTGGAGTTGCAGGTGAACCTAGGCATTCGCTTGGCGATCCCGCAAGAAGCCGTCATCGAATCTGGCCAGAAGCAGGTTGTGTTTCTCCACCATGGCGGCGGAAAGCTTGAACCGCGTCTGATCAAGACAGGCGTGAAGACCGGGGAGTGGTCTGAAGTGCTGGAAGGCCTGACAGAAGGCGAGCACATTGTAACCTCGGCGAATTTTTTGATCGACAGTGAAAGCCGGCTCAAGTCTGTTGTCGAGGGCATGGGTGGCATGCCCGGCATGAAGATGAAGGATTGAGCGCCCATGGTTGAACGCATCATCGAATTCAGTGCGAGGAATCGCTTCATTGTTTTCCTGCTGGTCTTTGCTTTCTCAGCGGTCGGGCTCTGGGCGATGTGGCAGACACCGATCGATGCCCTGCCGGACATTTCCGACACGCAAGTCATTGTCTATACCACCTGGGCGGGACGCTCGCCCGATCTCGTTGAAGATCAAATCACCTATCCGATCGTCACAGCGCTCCTGTCCGCGCCCAAAGTCACCGTTGTCCGTGGCTTCTCGGACTTCGGCTACTCCTATGTCTATATCTTGTTCAAAGACGGGACCGACATCTATTGGGCGCGCTCTCGTATCTTGGAGCGGCTGAACCAACTTTCCGGACGCATGCCGGAAGGAGTCACGCCGCAACTGGGGCCTGACGCCACCGGGGTCGGCTGGGTCTTTCAGTACGCGCTGGTCGATGAGTCCGGCCAGCAGGACCTCGCATCGCTGCGCAGTTTCCAAGATTGGTATTTGCGGTACTGGCTGCGGGCGGTGGAAGGTGTGGCTGAAGTGGCGAGCGTCGGCGGCTTTGTCCGGCAATATCAGGTCAACCTGGATCCGACCAAAGTGTCGGCCTATCGCCTCTCGATCCCCTCGATCGTCGAGACCATTCGACAGAGCAACAACGATGTGGGTGGCCGTGTCGTGGAGTTTTCGGGGATCGAGTACGTCGTTCGCGGACGGGGCTACATCAAGAAGGCGGAGGATATCGAAAAGATCGCGGTCGGCGTCAACGAAAACGGCACGCCGACTCTCTTGCGTGACGTGGCGACGGTGCGGCTTGGGCCGGATATGCGGCGAGGATTGGTTGAACTGAACGGCCAAGGCGAGGTCGCCGGCGGCATTGTGATTATGCGGTTCGGCGAGAATGCCCTCAATGTGATTGAACGAGTCAAGGCGAAGTTCAAGGAGATCGAACCCTCCATGCCGAAAGGTGTAAAGGTCGTCCCGGTCTATGACCGGAGCGACTTGATCCACGAATCGATCGCGACTGCGAACGAAAGTCTGATCGAAGAACTGGTCGTAACCGGCGTGTTGATCCTCGTCTTCCTGCTCCATGTTCGCTCCGCCATCGTCCCCATCCTCACCCTTCCGCTGGCGGTCCTGGTTTCGTTTATTCCCATGTACCTGATGGATATCGGCATCAACATCATGTCGCTCGGTGGGATCATCGTGGCCATCGGCGACATGGTGGATGCAGCCATCGTGATAGTGGACAACGCCCACAAGCGATTGGAGGACTGGGAACGGAACGGCAAGGTGGGCGACCGGCTGCAAGTGCTGATCGATTCTGCCAAGGAAGTCGGTCCGCCTATTTTCGCGTCGGTCCTTGTCATTGCCATTTCGTTTATCCCGATTTTTGCCCTTGAAGCCCAGGAAGGTCGCATGTTCAAGCCGCTGGCCTGGACGAATAACCTCGCGATCGCCATGTGTGCGGTGCTGGCGATTACCCTCGTTCCCGCCTGCCTGCCGACCTTCATTCGTGGGCAAATTTTCCCGGAACAACGGCACCCGGTGAGCAGGGGCCTTCAGCGCCTCTATGCGCCGCTGTTAAAATGGACGTTGCTGCATCGCGGAACCGTAGTGGTTTTAGCCATTGGACTCATGCTCAGCGTTGTTCCTGCGTACCAGCGTATGGGGTCGGAGTTCATGCCGCCTCTGTACGAGGGCACGATCCTCTATATGCCCACGACTCTGCCTGGGCTCTCGGTGACGGAGGCCAGCCGGCTGGTTCAGATCATGGATCAAAAGCTTCGATCATTCCCCGAGGTGGAGCATGTCTTCGGCAAAGCGGGACGTGCCGAGACCTCCACTGACCCGGCACCCTTCAGCATGATGGAAGTGGTCGTCGAGCTGAAATCGAAGGATCGGTGGCGACCAGGGTTGAGCTATGAGGGACTCGTGGATGAGATGGATCGCGCGCTCAAGATTCCTGGTGTGACGAACGCCTGGACGATGCCGATCAAGGCTCGAATCGACATGTTGACGACCGGGATTCGGACGCCGGTCGGGATCAAAATCTTTGGACCGGATCTGAAGCAGATCGAACAGATCGGCGAGCATCTGGAGATGGCACTCAAAGAGGTGCCTGGCACGCGGAGCGTCTATGCGGAGCGGGTGTCCGGCGGCTACTTCCTCGACTTCGATATCAACCGTGACGAGATCGCCCGCTACGGCCTCAAGCTGATGGATGTCGGCAAGATCATCGAGACGGCCATCGGGGGTGAAAATATCGCGACCACTATTGAAGGCCGTGAGCGCTATCCAATCAACGTCCGCTATCTCCGTGAGTTGCGCGATGATCCTGAAAAGCTGAAGCGCGTGCTTGTTGATACCCCGACCGGCGCGCAGGTGCCGCTCGCGCAACTCGCGACACTGCGCTTTGTCAACGGGCCACCCATGATCCGGGACGAAAACGGCATGTTGGCTGGCTACGTCTTTCTCGACATGACGGGACGCGATGTCGGCGGATATGTGGAGGATCTCAAGCAGGTGGTGCGAGAGAAAGTCACCTTGCCTCCCGGCTACACGATCGCCTGGTCCGGTCAATATGAGTTCATGGAACGGGCGAAAGAGCGGCTGAAGTTCGTCGTGCCGTTGACGCTCATCATCATCTTCGTGATCTTCTATTTCACGTTCCAATCGGTTGCGAAAACCTTCATGGTGATGGTGGGTGTGCCGCTGTCGCTTGTCGGCGCAGTCTGGTACCTGGCCATCCTCGATTACAACATGAGCATTGCGGTGTGGGTGGGACTCATCACGGTCGTGGGTACGGCAGCCGAGACCAGCGCCGTGATGTTGGCCTATCTCGACGAGGCCTGTAAGCGGCGAAAAGAAGCTGGAGGACTACGAACAATTCAAGACCTCATCGAAACCGTCCATCTTGGGGCTGTGGAACGCATCCGCCCCATGGCCATGATCGGGCTTGTCGATGTCGTCGGGTTATTCCCCGTGATGTGGGCCACCGGCACCGGCGCCGACGTGATGAAGCGGATTGCGGCCCCTCAAGTCGGTGGGGTGTTCTCCGCCATGATCCTCACACTACTTGTCATTCCGCCCGTCTATGTGATGTGGCGCTGGTGGAAGGAGCGAAAAATTATCGAGGCGGCGCGCGACTGACGACTTGCTAAAGATGGCCTCAAACTGCAGTCAAGGAGAATGCCGATGTTGCCGCTGGTTCTCTATCGGAAGTGGCTGTTGGGGCACCGGTCCCGTTGGTCACGCCCCATGCTGCTGCGCTTGCAACAGCGGGAGTTGGCGGCACTGAGACAGCACGCCTATCAACGTTCGTCGTTCTATCGAGAGAGTCATGCCGGTCTATACGACAGCCCCCTCGCAGAACTGCCGGTGATGACCAAACAGCAGTTGATAAACAACTTCGACACCGTCGTGACCGATCCCGCCATTCGGCTGCGCGATGTCATTGATCATGTTGCGGGAATGACGGGAGACGCGCTGTTCTTAGGCCGGTATCGTGTGGTGAACACATCGGGCACAACCGGCCTCAAGGGCTTCTTTCTCTACGATCCGTCGGAATGGGCATGGGTCACGGCTTCCTATGTCAGGGCATTTGAGTGGGGTAGATCGAGAATCAGCTTGGTGCACAAGCAAAGAATGGCGATGGTCAGCTCTCTTGCTCCGTGGCATCAATCGACGCGTGTCGGGTTCACAGCTAACAGTCCGTTCGTTGACACACTGCGGATCGATGCTCGCCAACCGCTTGCATTGATCATCCAGAACCTCAACGAGTTCCAGCCTGATTCTTTGGTCGGCTATGCCGATATGGTGCGGTTGTTAGCGGACGAGCAAGACGAAGGAAGGCTCAAGATTTCGCCACGGGCTATCTATTGTTCATCTGAACCGCTCACACCACAGGCTCGATCGACGATTCAGTCTGTCTGGGGGATTCAACCCTTCAACGTCTACGCCACCACTGAAACGGCCGGCATTGCGTCCGAGTGTGAATTCCATAGAGGTCTGCATCTGTACGAGGACCTCGTGATTCCAGAAGTTCTCGGCGAGGACTATCATCCGGTTGCGATCGGAGAGTACGGCAGCCGCCTCGTCGTCACGGTGTTGTTCAGCCGGACGGTTCCCTTGATTCGGTATGAGCTCAGCGACTCGGTTGCGATCAGTTCCGATCCCTGTCCCTGTGGACGCCCCTTTGCAATGCTCAAGAGCGTACAAGGGCGGCAGGAGGATATTGTGCAGCTACAGGATTTTCATGGCGACTCGGTCACGATTCACCCGAATCTCTTTCATGGGGTGATGGAGGGTTTTCCGCTCAAACAATGGCAGATTGTGCAAGAGCCTGGCAGGCTCAGAGTCCTTATTCAGGCGGAGGCCAATGGTCAATTGGCTTCACGTCTTCGCACGAAAATGGAAACGGCTTTGAATGCGGCGGGGGCAAGAGTGCCGGAGATTGAAATTGAGCGAGTCCAAGAAATTCAAAAGACGGGTATAGGGAAAAGGAAATTGATAGTGGCAATGAGTTACTCTTCAACGCGCGCCTGATGGCGCGACGGTTTGCACGGTAGCGAGCTCATTGAGGACTTCGGAAAGGAGGCAGGGCCATGGCCACGATGCCACTCAGAGAGGCAGACGGAGTTGAGATCCTGACCGTCCTGGACAATACCATCGATATGCTCATGGCCGGCACGCCGCAGGCTAAGCGATTCTTTCTGCATCCTGACGCCGTCACACGTGAAGTCCTCGTCGCCGAGCATGGGTTTGCCGCGATGGTGACCGTGAGGAGTAATCACACGACGGAGTCCCTGCTCTTCGACGCGGGACTGAGCAAGCACGGGCTCATGCACAACTTGGATGTGCTGGAGGTGCGACCCCAAGAGCTCCATGCGATCGTGTTGAGTCATGGCCATGCGGACCATACGCAAGGCTTGATGGGACTCGTCGAGCGCCTAGAGAAACGCAAGATGCCGTTGCTCCTGCATCCGGACGCGTTTCTCGAACGAAAGATTGTCTTTCCCGATGGCCACGAACTCAATCTTCCCCCTCCTGATCGACGTATCCTGTCTCAAGAAGGTATCGAGTTCATCGAAGAGCGGGGGCCATCCTATCTCTTGGGGAGCCTCGTGCTGGTGACGGGGCAAGTCCATCGCTCGACACCCTTCGAGCGGGGCTTCCCTGTCCACTATGCCCGCATTGCAGACCAGTGGCAGCAAGACCCCTTGATCCATGACGACCAGGCCGTAGTAATACATGTCAAGGAGAAGGGACTCGTGATTCTCACGGGCTGTGGACACGCGGGGGTCATCAACACCATTCGCCACGCTCAGGAGCTGACCGGAATCCAGAAGGTGTATGCCGTGCTTGGCGGATTTCATCTGACTGGTGCGCTGTTTGAGCCGATCATCCCGCCCACCATCGCGGCGTTCAAAGAACTCAACCCGGCATTGATCGTGCCGTCCCATTGCACCGGCTGGAAGGCGACCCATGCCCTTGCCAGGGAACTGCCTGACGCGTTTGTCCACAACAGCGTCGGTACGTGTTTCACGCTCTGATGGAGGAGACCTTTGACCTTGCCCTTCGACTTGCTAGATAAGGCAGTACAGTCAGTCTAACGAGGCGGAAGGAGGCAGGCTTATGACACCGACGAAAGAGATGGACCGAGTCAGCGGCATGCGGATCGACAAGGAGAGTGCCTCATTTCAAAGCAAATTGGAATCTCGCAGTCTGAGCTGTGGCTGGCGCAGTCCCATTGATGTGGAGGGCAGACCGGATCACATCAGGTGTGTGAAGAGAGGGGGATCATCGATGGTGCCAGCTAGCATTCCAACAGGACAAAGGGCTCGAAGAAGTACGATGAGGATGCTGATTGTTATGGGAACTCTCACCGGGACGTTGATGGCAACGGGACCGACATTCGCATCGTCAGATGAAACGGTCCCTCCGGACTATGCGGGCAAGGTGATGCCGGTTGGGTGGCCAAGCGATCCCAAGGTGCTTGCAGCGGGGAAAGACATCTATGAGGGCAAACAGAAGCCGGACGTCAACTGTGCGATGTGCCATGGACATGATGGCAAGCCAACCAGCGTGGGCAAAGGCGCGCCGGATCTTTCAGGCCTGGCGGAAGGCAGTAAACATTCAGATACCTATTGGTACTGGCGTATTTCGGAAAAGAAATTTGGGACCACGATGTCGGCGTATAAGGACAAGTTGACCGAGGAGCAGCGCTGGCACGTGATCGCGTATCTGCGGACCTTGACGCAATCAGGCAGGTAGATTGCCAAGAAAGGGGGCGAGCATGAAGGCATCACTAACACCGGTGACCATTGTACTGATGCTCGTGGTGTTGGCGGCCGTGGTGCTCTTATCCGTGCAGCGGGTTTCGGCCATCCCATCATTTTCACGAGAACATGGGCTCAAGTGTAGCGATTGCCATGCGGGGTTCCCACTGCTGAACGAGTTTGGGATGGAGTTCAAACAGCGTGGGTTCCGGCTGCCGGGCGAGAACGGCAAGTATCCCTGGGAGCTGAAGAGCTTGCCCGTCTCCATGATCGGCACCATGCAGTATCTCAATGCGCACGAGAACGATCCTGTGACCAAAGCCAGGCTGTCCACGACCAGCAAAGCGGAGATCGATGAAATTGAGATCATGGCCGCAGGCACGGCCGCTCCGAAGGTGGGCTTTCTCGCGGAGTTCGCCCAAGAAGTGGCGGCGGGTGGCTCGTTTGGAAACGAGCAGATCTGGATGCAATTTAGTGATCTCCTGCCAGCCAGTGCGCTGAACCTGCGCGCCGGCCGTATGTTGAACGAACAGTATTATCTGTCGCAGAAACGGCGGCTCACCTTCCAGCGTTACCTGGCCCCGGTGACGTTCAATGTGACCGGCGCCGAGTTGAACGGCTTCTGGTCCGGAATTCGATACGCAGCAGGAGCAGTCAACGACGAGCGAGAGGAAGGAGTGAATACCCCGGTGGTCAACTTGGACAAGAAACTTCAAGGTTTCTACACCTGGGGAACGTATAACCTGTGGGATCACATCGTGGGAGTCAGGTATATCAATACAAAAGCCAATTCCGACCATCCCTCGCCAATCATTGACGGGCGGATGCGGCAGCAGTTGGATGCGACCCTGAATCTCCGCTTTGGCCGTGGCCAGGTCTTGCTCGGCTATTATTACAACTGGGATATCGGGGGAATAGCCAGGCAGGATCGACGGAGCTATCTGGTCGAGGGCATCCTTGAAGTGCTCCCAGAGAAACTCTTCCTGGATGCCCGGTATGAGATGCAGGATACTGGGGTGGTTTCCGGCAGTCCCAACAATCCGGCGAAAGCTAATGGGACGCTCGTCACCATCCATGGCTCCTACTACGTCACGCAAAATGTGCGAGCCGTAGCGGAATTCAACAAGGTCAGCGGAGAAGGCCTGGATGTGTTAGGGATTGGGGAGCCGAACGGGGTCGCGTCGAGTAGTCAGCAGCGATATCTCGCCGGTCTCCACTTTGCCTTCTGATACAAGCTAATCCGAGATGGCGATGCAGTGGCCCGTTGAAGGTCCGCGCTGGGCAGGACATGGCTTAAAAATGTTTGAGGAGATCTTGACGCTTCTGCAGATATTCGTCGTCGGTAATCAGCCCCTGCTCGTGCAGGGTTTTTAACCGGCGTAGTTTCTCTTCGATCATCGCAGCCGGAATTTCTTGTTCAGTCTGAGACGGAGTGGTGCCCCGGCCAGGTGGCAAGAGGCCGGCGAGCCATGCCCGATAGTTGACTGATAGAGCCGGGGCAGAGGTCATGGTGATGCTCTTCGGGAGATCTTTCTTGGCCGGCGTGGTCTGGTGGGGTCCAGGCACGAAGTGAAAATCCAGCTCTCCAAGTGGGTGAAGCGGTGCACCCCGGGCAGTCTCGATCTTTCGTTGGGTCGTCGTAGGTCTCCCGGCATGAGCCAGCAGAACAACGAGCTGATCGCCGTGGATGAGCAGTCCTCCTGTGGTGACAAGCGGGATGCCATCCGCTCGAGTCTTCAGGAGAAAAAAGACCACTGTCTCATTAGACCGCGCCTTGGCCAATGCCCTCTGGAGATGTGGGGCAAGGAGCGCGGCATCGTCATTGGGAAAGGCGAGTTCCGGCTGAGGCGCATTTCTCATGATCCAGTAACTGACAAAGCTGCTCTCCGGCTGAATCCTCACGGATCGCAAGAGCTCAGCGAGATCAGCGGCAGTCAACTCAGGAATGTGCCCAGCGGGCGAGCTAGAGACTTCCTCCTGAAACAAGGGACTGTCTAACCGTACAAGAATGGTTGGGTCTTCGTACACTGTTCGAGGGAACGTGGGAGAGCTTGCACAACTCGAGAGAAGGGAGGCCATCACGATGGCGGCAAGGCTGAAAGTGATCTGTGTCTGCTCGGAGCGGGTGACCAGGATTCTCATCGAGCGGGATTATAGCAGACGAATTGGGAAGGACAACGACAGGTGAAGCTCTTCGGCGCCGGGGGGGGGAGACATGAACTCGTGTGATTGGCACACTCGTACGCCGGATGAGCTTGAGACGAGTTTGCAGTCCAATCTGGAAAGAGGGCTGGCTGAGCGAAGCGCCCAGCAACGCCTAGCTGAACACGGCGCGAATGAACTGCCCGAAGCTCCTCCTGTCTCAGTCCTGACTCTCCTCCTCGGACAGTTCACAAGCGTCATTATCTGGGTGCTGATTGGGGCCGCGGTCATCTCCGGGCTGCTCCAAGAATGGGTGGACGCGGCCGCGATCCTCGCCATCGTCTTGCTGAACGCCGCCCTCGGCTTTGTCCAGGAGTATCGAGCCGAGCGGTCCATCGCGGCGTTGAAAAAGCTCTCGATCACAATGGCGCGCGTGATCCGAGAGGGGGTGATCCGGTCAATTCCCGCGCGTGAGCTCGTGCCGGGCGATCTCATTCAGATTGAAGCGGGCGACCGCGTTCCAGCAGACAGTTGCATAGTCTATGCGACGGGGTTCCAGACACAGGAGGCCTCGCTGACCGGCGAATCAATACCGGTCGCCAAATTAGCCGAGCCGAGCCCCCAAACCGAGGTGCCCTTGGGCGACCGCCATAACATGCTCTTCATGGGGACCATTGTCGTCTCCGGAAAGGGGCGCGCGCTGGTGACGGCTACAGGAGCCCATTCGGAACTTGGAAAGATTGCCGCGCTGATTCACCGAGAAACCCAGGCCGAGCAAGAGGAGACGCCACTGCAGCGTCGGCTGGAGCAACTGGGGCACACCCTGCTGTGGTTGTCCCTCGGCATTGTCACGGTTGTGTTCCTGCTTGGCACCCTACGCGGCATCCCGGCGGTGACGATGTTTCTCACGGCGGTGAGTTTGGCGGTGGCTGCGATCCCGGAAGGACTCCCGGCTGTCGTAACCGTTACGCTGGCCCTCGGGGTCACACGAATGGTGCAGCGCCATGCGCTGATCCGGCGGTTGCCCGCGGTCGAAACGTTGGGCTCGACGACAGTCATCTGTTCCGACAAGACCGGCACGCTGACGAAGAACGAGATGACGGTGACGGCCCTTTATCAAGGAGGAGAATTCTTCACCGTGACCGGTGAAGGGTACGCGCCGGTCGGGGAGATCCGGTCGGACAGTGAGCCCATGGCACCGGCCTTGAAACCAGGACTCATGACGCTTTTGCGCGCCTGTGTGCTGTGCAATGGTGCCGACCTTCGGCTGGAGGCTTCTCTCTGGCAAATCGTGGGTGATCCGACAGAAGGCGCGTTGCTGGTCGCGGCAACCAAGTCCGGACTGACAAAGAATCACCTTGAACAGGAAAATCCCTGGCTGGGCGAAGTGCCGTTTGACTCAGAGCGAAAAAAGATGACTGTGGTGCGCCGAACTCTCTCCGGTTCAGTCGCCTTTGTCAAAGGGGCTCCGGATGTCCTGCTGCGCGACTGCCAAGCCTGGCTCACGCGAGGCGGCGACATCGAGCTGTTCACGGATGCATTCCGCCAGGAGATTACGGCCACCAATCAGCGCCTTGCGTCTCAATCGCTCAGAGTCCTCGGGGTGGCCATGCGTCCACTGGATCGGATTCCGGATGTCTATGACGCCAAGAGTCTGGAACACGATCTCGTTTTCTTGGGATTGGTTGGGATGAAAGATCCGATCAGGCCTGAAGCGAAGGCGGCCGTGGAGGTGTGTCGGGCCGCTGGGATTCGAACCGTCATGATCACCGGAGATCATAAGGACACGGCGGTCGCTATTGCGAAAGAGCTAGGGATAATGGAACCGGGCGAGCAAGCCATCTCAGGTGCGGAGCTGAACCAGCTCTCGGATGATGAGTTGCGTGATCGGGTGAAGGCTGCGTCGGTCTATGCGCGCGTCACAGCAGAACACAAACTACGAGTCGTCCGCGCGTGGAAGCAACAGGGCGCAGTTGTCGCGATGACGGGCGATGGGGTGAACGACGCCCCCGCTCTCAAAGCGGCAGACATTGGGATTGCCATGGGGATCACCGGCACTGACGTGACGAAAGAAGCTGCAGACATGGTCGTAACCGATGACAACTTCGCGTCGATTGCGGCGGCCGTGGAGGAAGGCCGGGCGATTTATGACAACATTCGGAAGAGTGTCTACTACCTGCTCTCCTGCAACATTAGCGAGATTCTACTGATGTTGTTGGTGACGTTATTCGGGCTCCCGCTCCCTCTGCTTCCGGTACAACTTCTGTGGATCAACTTGGTCACAGATGGCTTGCCAGCGCTGGCCTTGGCGGTTGACCCGGCGGACACGGATTTGATGCAACGTCCCCCCCGCCCGCCACAGGAGCAGTTCCTCACACAGGCGCGATTACTGAGACTCTTTGTCGAAGGAACCTTCATCGCTGTCATCACGCTCCTGGTGTTCTTGTATTGCCTCTATGGTATGGACCTTAATCTGGATCGGGCCCGCACCCTCACGTTTACGGTGATGGTTCTGGCGCAGCTCTTCCATGCCCTGAACAACCGGAGCGAGAACCGATCCATCTTTTCTCTCGGCCTCTGGACGAACAAGCCGTTGCTGGCCACGGTGGGACTGTCCGCGCTGTTGCAGGCCGGCATTGTGTCCTGGCCGTCGGTTCAAAGTATCTTCAAGGTGGCGCCTTTCGATCCTGAACATTGGGTTCTTGCCATTGGCATCGGGATGCTGCCGCTCGTCGCCATGGAAATTTGGAAAGCAGCAAAAAGGAACGCTGACAGATAGAGCCGGACAGACATTGAGGTTTCTCTGTTCGGAGTGAGAGTATTTAAGATCATGGTCATCTGGCATCTCACACCTGACGCCACGCGCTTCCCGTTCTTCGTGAGTGCGGGGCAGCACGTCAATCTTCAGTTCGGTACCTGGCCCATCGAAGGGGGCCAACGAACCTGGATTGACTATCAAGTCCTGCACCAGGACGGTACGGCGCATACAGGACAGGTGGAAGGCACCTGGAATTTCAACCGCGAGACCAACAGCTACTGGTTTCTCAACGTCGGACCGTTTGCGGACGGGGATCGGGTGGAGTATCGGCTGAGGGGAAGCTCTCCGTCCGGGTCCAGCGACGGGGAGCCTATCTCGTTTGTCGTGAGCCCGAAGCTTCACCTTGCGATTCTTTGGCACCAGCACCAGCCGCTCTACAAAGATCTGCAAGCCAAGCGGCCACAGGGATCGTACCGGTTCCCCTGGGTGCGCCTGCATGCCATTCGAGACTACTACGCCATGGCCGCGCTGCTGGAACAGCATCCCGAGGTGCATCTCACCATCAATCTCACACCCGTCCTCCTCCAACAGATCGAGGACTATACTGAACGGGGCGCGACAGACCGCGCCCTGGAATTAACCCTGACCCCGGCGGCTCGTCTGTCCACCGCCCAGCGAGAGGAACTCCTCGCCACGTTCTTCGAGGCCGATTGGCATACCCAGATCTTCTCTTGGCCCCGGTATCGCGCCTTGTTCGAGCAGCGCCAGGACGGTCGCTCGTTCACGGCTCAGGATCTCACTGATCTTCAAATGTGGTTCAATCTGGCCTGGTTCGGCCCGGAGTTCCAGGAGGGGTCGGTGAAACTTCCCAACGGGGAAGTGGCTTCCGCGCTGAGCTTTATCGCGCAAGGCAGCGGATACAGTTCGGACCAGATCGCCCAGCTGGTCGATGAACAACTCAAGATCATGCGCAACGTTGTCGCGATTCATCGCCGGCTTCAGGATCGCGGTCAAATTGAGATCTCCACCACACCCTTTTACCACCCGATCCTCCCCCTGCTCGCAGACACTGATCGGGCCACGATCGACCGGGAAAACGCCACGCATCCCACACGCTTCCACCGGCCTGAAGATGCGACTGCGCAGGTGCATCAGGCCGTGACCTTCTACCAGGAACGGTTCGGCCATCCGCCGGCGGGGATGTGGCCTGCCGAGGGCGCGGTGGGTCAGTCGGTGATCTCGCTCTTCGCAGAGGCTGACGTGCACTGGATCGCAACCGATCGGGGCGTGCTGGCGCGATCGGGTCAGTATGGCTACAACGTCCAGGACCCGAATATCCTCTGTCAGGCTTATCGGGCCGAGGATGAGCACGGCCGTGGGGTCGCCATCTTTTTCCGCGATACTGTGCTCTCAGACAAGATCGGATTTCATTACCAGGAGTACCAGGATTCTGAACAGGCAGCAGCTGATTTTATACGAGAACTTAAGGAGCGGTTTGCCTGGCAGGTGAACGATCCCGCCAACCGCATCGCATCTATTATTCTGGATGGCGAGAACGCCTGGGGTGCATACCAGCGACAGGCACGCCCGTTCCTCCATGCGCTGTACGCGGCGCTCGCCATTGATCCGGAGATCAGGACGGTCACCTTTCGAGAGTACCTGGAGGGCAATCTCACACGGCAGGTGTCGGCTCATCCCATCGCTGAGTTGAGCAAGGTCTATGATTTGTTCCAGGCGAGCTGGATCGACGAGAACGGCTCGTGGCCCGGGAACGATCTCGGCACCTGGATCGGTGAGGTCGAGGAGAATCGGGCTTGGGACTTGCTGAGGGAAACCCGTGATCTCCTGGACCGTGTGAAGGTCACCCCAGAGCGTCAGCGGAAGGCCTTTGACGCACTGTACGCGGCCGAGGGTAGCGACTGGTTTTGGTGGTTCGGCGAGGATCAGGCCTCAGACTCCGATGCAGAGTTCGATGACCTCTTTCGGGATCATGTGAAATCGGTCTATCGGGCCCTTCGACACAAACCACCGGTGCAGCTAGATGATGCTATCATACCGCATGCTCTCATTTGGACCTTTGCCAGGCCGATCCCATCGGTCCGTTCAGGCGACCGTCTCAGCATCAGAACGAACTGCCCAGGCGTGCTGATCTGGACGACCAACCGGGAAGAGCAGTGGACGACGAATGAGATGATCCTTGCGGGTGGCGTGATGGCGTCCGTGCATCGTTTTGGTCTCACGCTCGGACCCTTCGCCCCATCCGTGCAATGGGTGGAGTTCCGATTCCGCTGCGCGCATCCAGGCTGCTGTGG
>NEWP02000005.1:0-43820 GCA_002869895.2 Nitrospira sp. CG24E
CGAGGCGTACGCTTCGGTACGTTGAGCCTCTGAGCGACGCGAGAACGCCGCTGGCAGACTTTTTCAGCATCTTGCCAGAACACCTACATTTGCAAATGACACTCATGCAGATGTTGTGCCCTCGACAAACTACACGACCTGTCACATCATCGAGCGAATGGATTGTATGGAGACAGATACAGCCCTGCACCTGCATGACTTCGGCATGTGTGCGGATCTATCGCCCATGAGGAGGAGGGCTTGATGTCACGCGACCTCGCCTGCTCTATGGACATCATCGCCTGGCATCGTACCAAAAGTGATCCGAGGCCCGTTTGTCCTTGCCGGAGAAGAGTGCCTTGACGAGACGCGGGTTGCGGAAAATATACCAGTCTCCAAATTGATCGCACTTACGACAGGACGTCGTGATGCCGTTGCGCCAAATGGTGCCGTATCGCTGCCCACGACGTTGCCCGTACGATTTCAGGCGCACGGCAAAGTCCAGATCTTCCACGCTGACCAGAGTTTCGTCGAAACCGCCGATCGCCTCGAACGACTCGCGCAAAAACCAGAACATCCCGATGGATACGCGCTGCCTGACAAGATAGGGGGCGATGGCTAGAAGGCTGAACGCGATGCCCACCGACCACCGCTCCAGCTTCACCATCGATCCTCCCCCGACATAGTGCGCATCGTAGACTCTTCTGATGATCTCGGAAATCGTATCCGGCGACATCCAGCTGTCCGCGTCAAGCGTGGCCACTGCCGGTGCAGTCGTCGCACGGACGGCAGCATTTCGAACGGCCGCAATGCATCTCGCATCCTCGACAATGCAACGGGCGCCGAGGGATTCAGCGATGTGGCGCGTTCGATCTGTGCAGCGATTCAAGGCGACAACCACTTCCACGGGCTGGGAACTATGACGTGCGGCATTGACGATACTTTCAACGCAAC
This sequence comes from Nitrospira sp. CG24E, assembly GCA_002869895.2. Classification (GTDB taxonomy): domain Bacteria; phylum Nitrospirota; class Nitrospiria; order Nitrospirales; family Nitrospiraceae; genus Palsa-1315. The sequence continues at coordinate 934 of NEWP02000005.1, forward strand.
GCGCGATATGCTTCTCCTCGTTATGCGCAGGAATCGCCAGGGAAAGAATCGGTTTCATACGGTGTCGATCATCATCTCGATAGGAAAATGGTCGCTGAATCCCTTCTTGGTTTTCTTGTCGAACGATTTCGGCCGTCTCTTCGACCCGGTGGCCATATCGGTCGGACGAAAGATCTGCACAGAGCCAGCCCTCGCTTTCAGCCCCGACTCACCAAAATGCAGGCCGCGTGACACGATGAACTGGTCGAACAGGTTCATCGTGTTGGCCGAGTCTCCGCTGAAAAAAATACTACCCGTATCCGGCACCCCCAGTAGCGGCCACGAGAGATTGAACAGCACTGGCGTTCGATCGAGATACGACTTGATCGTGGGAATCTGGCGACTCTCTCCGGCCTTGACCTCCTCTTCAACTTTATCGAGATCCTTCGACGCCAGAAGATAGTCGGTCATGCTGCGGTTGAATGGATCGTCGTTGAAATCGCCCATCAGGAGCACGTTGCGGTTCCATCTGGCATTCAACTGCACCAAACCTGCCGCAGTATCAGGGACCAGAGTATACGCCTCCCGATCCAGCTTCAGCACCTCGTCCACCAGCTGACCACAACGTTCACCCACTGTAATGCGATGGGGTTCCGATTGGAACTGCCCCTGCCGTCGCGACGGCCAGTGGTTCACAAACACGTTCAACTCAGTGCCCGTGGCCTTGAAAGTCAGCCGTACTTGAAAGATGTCGCGCGTCGGAAACCGGAAGTGGACGAGGTGGCCCTGCATGTCGGACGCAGCCGGATCGTTGAACAGGTCAGCCGAATAGATGAGCGAACAGTCGATACCGCGGATATCAGGCGACTCGACATGGGCCAGGCGATAGTCGGCGCGCCCGATTTTGGCTATCAGCCGCTCCACGACACCCTTGTTTTCCACTTCGCACAAGCCCAGCAGGTCGGGACCCGCGCCGCCGTGCATTTGCTTGATGATCTTGGCGAGGTTGGCCACCTTGGCAGCGAATACGTCCGATGTCCAGCCCTGTTCGGGAGTGAACTCGAAATCCGCCGCAATTGGCGACACGACTGTGTCGAACAGATTTTGGACGTTCCAGAACGCAACTTTGATTTCAGCCATACCACGCTCCCAAGTCATTCATAACATCGTTTCCCGCCTGACGTTGCTCCACGATATGTCAGCCTACTCAACGCGCTATTGCATTACCAAGCAAGAAACCGTGCCCTAAGCCTTCCAGCCAGTTAATGCAATGATAGCGATCCGGATCTGAGGGGTCAACGAAACCCAATCGGCAAGGGGAACTGATGGCTGGGAAGGTGCGGTGATTTCGCAGGCTAGCCGGTCCTACTTGTTCAATGCTAGAATCCGCCCGTCGCCCAAACGTTGAACCGACGTAAGAGAACAGGAACGGCCAACTTCGGTTGGCCGTCGATTCTTTCAAGGGTGGGACGTTCCGAAGAATCAGAGTCAAGAGGGGACCATATGAAGATGTTTCAGGTGCGACAAACCGTTCAGTATGATCTGACGATAGCTGCCGGCACGGAGCAGGAAGCGATTTTGAAGGCCGGTGGCATCTCTTTGACGAAGTGGGACCCAGGAAGTACGGAGATCACGGCCGAGTTGCTCGATGAAACGGATGAATTGGACGAATACTGATCCCCAAGGATCTTCTGACGCCTACCATGCCGAGCGCCCCCTGATTGGCTCTGCCCTCCTCCTTGCCGGACTTCTCTGATATTAAGCCGCCTGCAGACATATTTCTCAGCCCAGAGACTCACACCATATTCATAGACTGCCGAGCCGATAAAATGCTGACGGGAATCCCCACCAGGCATATCGCGACGACAACAGTCGTGTTTACTCCATAATAGAAACAGGCGTAGGCAAGCGGAAGGAGTAGGCTGGCAACGATATGGAGCGGGCTGATCCGGCGCTTCAGCTTGAACTGGCGCACGAAGTACAGCCAAAGGTTCAGCAGTGTGCCGCCCACCACAAGAAGGAACATGTATTCCCCTTTGAGTGCAGCCACACCGGCCTCATTGAAAGAATCCAATGCCAAGACTACGACGGCCAGAATCACGAAGGCCGGGGGCAACGACCACGACACCATATAGATAGGCAGTTTTTCAGCAAGGGCCGGTTCTTCAGTTTTCATTCACACTCCGAACGTTTGGCATGTACGGTAAGTCCGAGTGAGCGGGTAAGGTTTCAGGATCATTATTTTCTCTTGTAGAGCGCATAGACATATGGTCTGGGATCGCCAAACGGATTGATGAATGTATACTCCTCATGCTGGATAAGATCGAATCCCTCTCCCAATCGTGTCGTCAATTCCTCAACAGAGTAGCGATGCACGTCAAGCCCGGCACACATCGGTGCTCCCGCGGTTGAAAACTCGGCCAACAGGGCAAAACCTCCCTTCCGTAGCAGGGACCGCAAATTCCTGAAATACCCCTCAAGCCCGGCGGTGTCGAGCAAGAAGTGCAGCACGGCACGATCAATCCAGATATCGACTTGTGGGAGACTGTCAGGCATCGGCTTGGAGATATCATGGTGCAGCCAGGTTACTCTGTCCTGAATATTCCCGATTCTTTTCTTCAATTTCTTCAAGGCTTCATCGCTGACGTCATTCAAGATCACCTGCGCCCCTCGTGCGAGAAGCTCGTCGACGAGCACCGATGTCCCGGCGCCGGGAAGAAATATCGTCGCAGTACGGCTCCCGGGGATGAGATCAAGGAACTTTAATGTCTGCGCTGGATCGCGTTCGTACCAGCCGAGTTCCTGGTCGGATTTGGCCACGAAGACCGCATTCCAGTGTTGATTGGGCGTCGTCATATGTTGTCCAGCTCAGGATGATGAGGGAGCGATAGAACAGAGACATTCAACATTGTCATTATCATCTGCCGGCGCCCGACGTAATGTTGAGCCTGGCCCAACGCTCACACGCACCCGAAATGGAGAATGCCCCTGTTTCCCCGCCCCTTCGATGACCACGCGCCCTCCGGCGCTTGTATTCGGCATTGTATCGCAAAGTAGCGGGTGGATGCGATCTGCCATAGAGAAGACCATTCCCGAATGTCGACGTGCGCGAAGCCGGATCTGGAAATACTGCCAAATTGACTGCGTCGGCGGGCTGTGACAGGATGCACGCGTGTATGACATTCAAATCGCGAGAGGCGTAGAGCATGATCTGAAAACTCTTTCAGCGTTCCATCGCAATGCAATTCTCGATGCGATTGAACGGCAGCTAGCCCTCGAGCCGAATAAGTCTTCCCGCAATCGAAAGGTTCTGATCGGGCTGGTTCCCCCATGGACGGCAGAGCTGCCAATATGGGAGTTGCGAGTAGGGAGTTATCGAGTGTTCTACGATGTGGCGGATGAAGAACAGGTGGTGTATATTCGAGCCGTCCGCAAGAAGCCGGCAGGGCAAACGACGGAAGAGATCCTATGAAACGTGCAACGGTTCAAGATCTTCAAAAGCGGGCCAGTGAGTTCGTCGCCAGGGCTCAAAAAGATCGCATCGTCATTACCCAGCATGGTCAACCTGCCGCGGTGCTCGTGGGGGTGTCCCGCCAGGATTGGGAATCCGTTGCCCTCCAAACCGATCCGAAGTTCTGGAAGCTGATCCGCGCCCGCCGGAAACAGCCGACTCGCACCCTCGCTCAAGTCCGCGAACGCCTCCTCCGCAAGTAGATCTGATGAGAGGGAGCGACCACTCCCTCTCAAAGAGGTGGAAAGAATCCGAAGGCCGTCGCCGGGCTGATGGGAAAGTCGCGCGTAGTGGAAGATCGCCAGGCTCCATCCCTCAAGACAAGCGACCGAGCCTGGAGTGCGCATTCACCTAATGCCCACTCAGAAGGTAGCTAGACTGTACTCATGACGAAAAGTAGCATGTCCCTGTTCTCAGCCCCTAGCCCTCAACTCAGGCCTGGACACGGACGCATGTCCTTGGTATGAGCGCAGCAAGCTCGCGTTCGAGGTTCGGAACGAGCGGTAGTAGCGCAGGCAACTCGCTCGACACTGCATCTAACACGACTACCGCGATTGGGAGTTCGATCAGGTTCTGCCGATATGGAAGGTTCTTGTCTACCGTACTAAACGCATCGAAATCACTGGCAACAAGGACAAGCAGTTTCCCATTTTTGATCCCGGACCAACTCATTTCTACAACCGTTCGAACTTCGTGAGTCGGCAAGGCACGTCGCAAGCGGCTCGGCACCGACTCGTCAAGCAGCAGGCGCATCTGCGTGCAATCGTTCTCTTGCAGCTTCCAGCACGGCCACAGCCTTCTCTCGTTGAATGGATGGGAAGTCTTCTAAGAAGTCTTCCATGGAAGAACTCCCTTCGAGGTAGTCGAAAAGGCTCTGGACTGGAACGCGCGTGCCCGTGAAGCAAAGGGTCCCGCTCATGATCTCAGGGTTGCGGCTGACGAGGGATGTATCCATAGCAGACTCCTACGTGCCCAACTTACTCCGTTGCCAACCGGCCTCGTCTTTAGGAATTCATTCTACCCAACGGCTTTCCACCCGTCCACCCATTTATCGCGGCCTCTTCTGTGGATCGGCATCACACCATTCCAATGGGCTATTGCTCCCATATTGGGGTCATGGCAGGAAACCGGGTAGTATTCAACATTGCAGGGAGCCACTACCGCATGATCGTGAAGATCAATTACTCCTATCGAATTGTCTATATCCGTTTCATCGGTACGCATACAGACTATGACGTCGTTGATGTCACAACCATCTGAAGATACAAAGGCGATATGACGATTGCCCCGATTAAGACCGTACGAGACTATGATCACGCCTTGCGCCACATTGAGCAACTCATGGATGCCAAGCCCGGCACCAAAGGCGGAGATGAACTGGACGCCTCGCGACGCTCGTTGAAGCCTATGAAGCGAAGCATCATGCCATCTATCCTCCAGACCCCATTGAGGCCATCAAGTTTAGAATGGATCAGCTCGGCATCACGCGCAAGGAGTTGGAAACGATGCTTGGCAGGCGCGGGCGTGTCTCCGAAATCCTGACAAAAAAGCGGGGCCTATCCCTGGAAATGATCCGTCGTCTTCACCGAAAGCTCCACATCCCTCTCGAAAGCCTCATCGGCACCGCAGCGTAACAACGATCGTCGCTCTTGCTATCGACTCCCTCTCCCAGAGGAGCGAAACGGTAACATTCCAGGCTTTTACCATTTCCATGACCGACCGTTTAGCCAACTACTCGCGTCTACATCCACACACCCTCAGATAATGCAGAATGTCCCTATTTTCTCACCCCCGCCGGAGCGAGTTGTTAGGCAGTAGTCTGCCGGGCTACTTTCCCAACAACCTGCCATCGTGCTTCAATCGTGTCCGCTGACACGTCAGCACCGCAATCCCATTCAACAAAGTAACCGCCATTGACAACCTTCATAAACTCGTTCTGGTCTCGAAGTACCTCGAACGCCTCATACTGAAGATAGGGACTCACATCAAACCGGCCAACACGGCCGTCGTCTGCCACAACGGATAGCACCCAGTTTGGTTGTGCCTGCAGTTCCATAATTCTCATTGGTCAAGTCCTTTGATTGGAAAGGTTTTCTTACCGGTGACAGCCAAGTCCCAGTCAGCAAGCAAATCTTCTTGATGAATCTCAATCCATGCGACGACCAGTTTGTGCTTATTCGGGGGCAGATCGCCTGCCAGAAGCGTTCCGTCAGGAATTGAGTACACTGCCACTTTACCTTGGTAATCGGCATGCATGTGCGGTCCGTGTTCTTTCTCGATGTCTCGAAAGAACATCCGAATGAGAATCCCGTAAAACATGGAAATCGTCGGCATGCTAATTTTGCCTTTTTATCTATAGCGCCTAACGCAGAGCTACCCGGCGCGCGCTACCTTTGCGCGCGTCCGTGTTGAGCGACGTGTTAGGCGTGATGTCTTCTCGGTCAGTGCGAGCAGACCGGCAAGCGCTTCATTTACTGCTTGCGATGTGGGAAATGCCTTGGCGATGCCCGGCTCCAAGAGTGCCACAGACGTTCCTGCGGCAACTTCGGCGTAGAACTTTCCTCGTTCCAGTCTCGTGAAGTCGGAACGCTTGTACTCGGAACGCATTTCATCTTTAGCCTTCTTCATAGAGCTTCCTTTCACCGCGTGTTACGCGGCGTGCACTGATGATTCGAATCGCCCCGGGCCGATAAGTATGAGACACCGAGAGCAGGCGGTTCAGACTCGACGTTCCAAACGTAATGTACCGCGACTCCCCGACCGAATGTTCAGGATCCGGGCCTGACAGCGCAAGCCGATCCAGGAATACCGAGCCCGCTTCGTCAAAGGATACGCCGTGCTTGCGAAAATTAATCTCGGCTTTGTGCGGATCCCACTCGAACTTCATCGCGATTCGCAGCTCCGATGGCTACGCCTAACACTGTTTAGGCGGATCCGCATAAGAACCGGATCTGCCAATTTCTGTCCGTATAACACGCCACTACGATTCGTGAACAATACGCCATAACCGTTGCCATTTCAATGAGTTGCAACTATGAGGTTATTTATCAGGGGTTCTTATGCGGATCCGCATAAGAACCCCTCATTGAAGAGCCTCACATCCCGTCCAGCGGACTGCGGACACCCGTCGTGTCAGAAAAAGACTCCCCGTGCATCTTCTGATCTCCCTCATACGCGAGACGAAGCGCCGACAAATAAGTCAATCGTCATGCTGGACCCAGTTTGTAGGGTTCACCATAATCGGGCAAAAAACGGCATGACGAAAGCACACTGCTGTTTTGCTGTCCAAATTGTCGGCGTTGTATACCTATTTAGCGCGCTCAAAACAGACAGCAGCATCAGTACCGACCTTGTTCCCGGTCGTGTACTCGGACACATAAATCAGTTTCCAACCATCGTATTTGGCAAAAATGACGCCCATTTCAGACTTATCTCTCATGTCTACTCGCTCGCAACGCGTTTGAGCGTTGGCACCACTGACCCCAGTGTCCCACTTTGCTGAAAGAACATTTGCTGGTTGGCAACCCGCAAGACTAATACAGGCAGCAAGCACTAGAAGACATAACTTTTTCATTTATACCTCCTTAATTAAAGACATGACAGTGATTAAATGGACCCGCATAAGATGCGGATCTTCGAGGTCCTATCTGAAAAACACGCATCGGGATTCCTCGCCAAGGACTTGTGAAGTCTTTTATGCCAAAGGCCTCTTATCAGTCAACCCACTGGTCACAGCGTCTTATGTGGAACGGCATCAACCCTCTCATTCAATAGGTTCAAGGAGCGAAACGGTAACATTCTAGGTTTTTACCATTTCCATGACCGACCCCTTAGCCAAATACTCGCGTCCACATACGCATATCGTCAGATAATGCAGAATGTCCCTGTTTTCTCACCCCTTTCCCTCACGCAATGTCCTTGTAGTCTCTGGTCAACGGGACAGCCAGTAGGCAACCGGCGACAGCTGCAACAACGATTCCGATCTTGAGGTTTACCCTTCCGGTCAGACTCACTGTTGTTTTTGTCATCTGGATTTGATTTCCGGCTTCCATAACTACCTCCTTGCTGATTTTCACACCAACGGATGTCTCCAATACGTTGCTTGGAGATTCAGCATGTTGCAGCATGTCGCCGGAATGCCCCACAGGAATCGAACCTGCGCCCGTCTCCCCCGAAGGCCAGAAACCACAATGAATGCTACTGAAACCTTCCCCTTCACCTCATGTCATAGCCTAATATGGACAGCGAGATCACCGACAGCAAGATCGAGGCTCGACGTGAGCCCAATTCCTAAGCGCGTCAACACATAATCAGCCAACTCATCTTTGTGATTGGGCGTACCCTCTTCACGGCTTAAGACACGATTTGCACTGCTTGCAACAAGGTCTGCGACCTGGAGGAAGATATTGCTCTTTGAATCTATCGCAACACATCTTTGTACAATCAGCTTGTTGTCGTAAATACTTGCTGCCGCTTGCTGCAATTTGGTCTCTAAATTCGCCATCAAGAGTTTATCAGCGCCTACTTCCTCAAGATCCTTCCAGACATCAAGAATACGAGGTAGCGGAGCCCTGCCCGTCGAAATCTCAGGATCGATACCTTTTGTGAGAAGGTGAAAATAGAGGTCATCAAGCGCAACCTGTACGTTCTTAATTCCACTCCTTTCAACTGAGATCGACTTGAAACTTATCGCACCCCCCTTTGAAACGAAAATATCGATTAATTCTTTGTAAATGAGCACTTCGTCTTTTTTCAATTCAGAGAAATGAAATTCCCTCGTGAAGTTTCTCTTACGCTTCAATTCGCTTGAGGCCAAATGAAGGGCGAGACTTTCTTCCCCACTCGACAAAAACCACAAACTGCCTACAATCAGATTGTTGGACGTTTTCCCGCTTTCATCAAGAAATACTGCATAAACAGGATAGTCAGGCGTTTTCGCTGCTTTCTCCCGTTCACTCTCTTCAAGAGTTCCGCGACGCTCCCGTACCACCGGGTCAGCCTGAAATAACTTGTAGTCATTCTGAATTCTCGCACGCGCTCTTACTAGGGAATTAAGTCGAGGCAGGCTATAAAGATCGTCCAATTTTACATGGTCGCCTTTAACAATATTCTTTTCGAAAATTTTCCAGTACCGGATTTGAAGTGCTATATCCGAGTTCCGAGTATCAGGATGATGATTCATCAGCCATGCGACTCTGTGCCCCATTGTGGTCAGCTCGGATGAAGCTACTCGCGCCAGTAACTCTTGCCGCTCTTGCTCGATGCGAAGCTCTTGCTCTTTCGCGCCTTCTTTTTGTGGAATATGGAAGTCTTGTTCTTCTAACATTACTCTGCCACCCATCCACCACAGTCAGAATCCTCGGCGCTGTGCATTTCCCAAAATGGCTGAAATGTTGATTCTCTGAAGCGCGATAACTAATGCAAGTCTACTTCATAGCCAGCCCCATCTCCAAATGTCTTAGGCAAGGTTCTGACGAACGCTAACAGGTAGTTGGCGGAGAGCCAGATTGGCATCCAACTATGCGCGTCGAACGGGGCCTCCCGTTTACCTCCCTGCAATATCACTCTTTCTCGCCAAAGAGACTCGCCGGACTATCCCTCATTGTGCGCATCGGACGCCTCATCATTTTAAATCATCCTTCCAAGCTCCCTTGCCTACCTTTTTTGGGGACAGCCTAGTCATCATCCTACTCGCTCCACCGAGGCGCTCTTGATTCTTCACCTGCTTAATAGGGGGCAGGCAAGCCATGCTTCACTGCGCGCATCAAGCGATCGTCACCCATCTAAATGATCCCTCCATGCTCGCTCGTGTTCCCTCTCTTGGAGGGGCACCCATGTTGGTCTACGTGCGGCCGTCGAACGAGGCCCTTCTCAGGGCGCGCGTTCCGGGAGCACAGGACCAACGTGGGTGTCCTTCCATCCCCTTCATCGTGCGCGTTCCGCGAGCAGGAGGACGGCCAGGCTACCCTCTCTATTCTTCCAATTCCTGTTTCTTTTTCCCCATTTTACTTTCCGTCCCCTTCCAGAGCCGGACAATATTGTCTTTCCCTTAGTAGGGGATCACATGCAAGCACTTCTTGTCCTCGTTGTTCCAGACCACATCGCAGAGGTTCGACATCCGGGCGACGATCTGGGCGGCCACGCCCCCGGTCCCGCCGAACAAGCCGCACCAGCCCAAGGTCACAAAGCCCCAGTGCAAGGGCGCGGCAAACAATTCATCGACGAACCAGAAGGCATGGCCCCACTCGTTGAGGCCCACATTCGGGAGAATCATCATCGGCCCCACGATCGCTCCCACCAGCGGGAACGACACGTTCTTGCTGAACTGCGGCAACCGGGTCATGGCATACAGGTAACTGGCCACGCCCATCGTGATGTAGAGCGGAAAGGTGAAGTAGAACGCGATGATATGGCTGGCGGTGAAACTCGTATCGCGGATGATCACCTGGTGCCACGAGGCATCCTGCTCCAGGGTGTAGCTCCCCGCCCAGTACACGCCGAAGACGTACATGGCGAGCCACATCATCCAATAAAAGTACCGCTTGACCTCAGTAATGGGAGCCAGGTTGGCCAGGTCGCGATCCCGCGTACTCCAAAGCCAACCCAGAATCGCGGACGCATTGATGATGTTGGAAATCACGTTAAATTTAAACAGACTCATCCAGACATTCTCGAATTCTGGGGTCATCGAATCTAACCCGTGGGAGAAGCCAAAGACGCGCTGAAATATCACCTCGGCGCTGACGGCCATCAACATGGCAAACCAGCTGATCTTAAAGATCCGCGAATCGTACCAGCGCGACATGTCATACCCGGGGTCGCGACCTCCGAACGTTGTACTAGCCATGTTCCTTACCTCCTTGTGAAAGAAAAATAGAACAGAATGCGAAGCTCGGGAACTGTTCTTGTCGCTCCTGCTTCCGGCCAAGGACTCGTTGGAGGGCTATGATACAGCTGGTCGTTCCCTTCGCCACGCCTCTTCCGGCGGATCGAGGGCTCATGACAGTTTCGATCTTGGCCGGTTGCTCCAGGACCATTTCATGCTCTCGCTTGAGAAGGGGCAGCTGAATGGACTTGAGACCCCTATGCCTGCGTCTTTGAGGCCCATTGTTCGCGAGTCCTGCGCGAAAACTCGACTGTGCGGGCGCGCTAGCCTCCTTCCTTCAGCTCACGTTACCGAAAAAGAAGGAGCCCCACGCTGCGCTCGGTCAGTCCAGTCCATGATTCATATCAACATATCGCATAGGCCATTGGACCTATGAGGACCAGGCGACGCACATTAGAAAAGTTGAACGATACATGTTGAATTGCCGGAATTGGCAGACGTGGGAGGATTTGAGCTGTTTGGATTTTCGAACCGCGTGCCGCGCGGCAAGCGCGATCCGAAGACTGAAAGTCGGGGTTCGAAATTCCGAACACTTCGGCCTTTAGCCTTCAGCCTGCTTCACCTGTCACACTTCACAAATAGCGTTTGACCCTGTACGGTTCAGCACCGGGCAATTCTGGCGAGACGCTCAGGCTTCAACAACGTGATGGTCCTTCCATCGATGGTGAGCAACCCCTCATCCCGAAACACACTGAGCAGGCGGATAGCGGTTTCAACCGTGGTCCCGGCCAACTCAGCCACTTCTTCCCGTTTGAGCGTGAGCCCAACCTGGACCTGATCGGCGCTTTTTTTACCGAATCGGTCGCCGAGTTCCACGAGCAGGCCGGCCAACCGCTCGCGAGCAGTCTTAAACGTGAGCTGGTCGAGCTGATCCATATTCACCCCAAGGTCGTTGCTGAGGAGTTGAATCAATTTGATCGCCAGTTGGGGATTCCGGTGGATGACCGAGAGGTAGCGCTCCCTCTCGATGACGCAGACTTGAGAGGGCTCCAACGTCTCGCACGTCACCTCGTGAAGCGCCTGCTTGCCGAATGCGTGCTTCTCGATCAGCTCACCAGGGCCTAAGATCTTGACGATCCGCCGTTGACCTCGCGCCGAAGAACGAGTCAGCTTGACCTTGCCCCTACACAACAAGTAGAGCCCCACACACAAGTGACCTTCATAGAAGACAGTCTGGTGAGACTCATAATCGAGGGAATGTTTGATGCGCTGAAATTCGGCGAGGTCGTCCCCTTCGAGGTCGCACAACACCGCCTTCGCGCGAAGCGTACAGGTGCCACAATTCCCGATATGACAGGACTTCCGTTTCATGACTTGCCCATCATTATTCGCCCCTCACCCCTCACGGCATTCCGAGATTCGGACACCAAGCGATTTCTGCCAGTTCCACCGCCACACCGAATCGGTTCTCGACATCAATGGCGGACTCATCCTGAGTCATGCGCATACAGGGGGCGCAAATAAATTGGCACGAGACAGGACACCGTTGCCCTTCACAGCCCACCAGGGTATTGAAGAACGCTGCTTTCTCCAGGCAATACCGCTGTCGATCCGGCTCGTTCAGACTGTCCCGATAACAGTTCAGTCGCTGCCAGAGCTTCGCCAAACTTGAGATCCGTTTGGAGTCGATGCTTGCCCAGGCCCCGGAGAGTTCGATCGCTTCACCCACGAGCTGAAGCGCCAGGCCGATACCGACCGGTAGCGAGGTGAAGATGGCGATCGCCATCTTCTGGTCGTTAACCCATTCCATCGTAAAACTCGGCGCCCGCCTGGCCAAGCTCAGGATCCGAGAGCTTTCTTCATCAGTCTGATAGGGGATATGAACGACGAGATGCATGGCTAGCTCTCCTCTCGCTAGCTTTCTCCACTCTGTGCCGACAGTCGATGAGGCCGGCCAGTGCGGACACCGGCTCGGACCCGTCACGCGCTGCACCATCCTATGCTGGGTTTACAGTCCCAGCTTCACCCTGCGCAGAAAGTCTGTCGTTTACCCGGCGCCTCGGTAGGTCTCCTTGTTCCCCTTTTGCCGCCCAAATCATTTGACTTCCGACACCGTCAACCCCTGCATCCCGATTTCCACCAACGCATCCTTGATGTCATCCAACGTAAATGGCTTCACGATCGCTCCAATCACCTTCGTACCGATAGCTCCTTTTCAGACTCACATCCCTGAAATTTCCCGCACACTGAAGCGTGAATTCTCCGCCGCCTAAGTCGGCGGTACGGCTGCTACACGAGAGAGCGGTTACCTCGAAATTTTTCGAGTTCCTCGCGTGCCCTCGCTACGTCGATCCCCAGCCATGTACCGGCAACATCCAGAGAATTGAACAGGATTGCTCGTACGCCAAAGTCACTTGACTGACTCACGTATAGCCGCGCACGATCGTAGACCGACTCATTGACGAAGAGCGCGACTTTCCCCACCCTCAACCGTCCAGCAGAACGCCGATAGAGATCGGTCACCTCATGAACCATTTCCGACTCCGTCTCGAACGATGCGCTGGTGGCATCGACAAGCACGGATGCGCCGGGCGCTATGGATGGATCGCTCAAATGCCGTCGTTCGTGCGCGAGCACTTCGTCGTGCGAGATCGTCCCCGTCCACAACTCCAGTACCAGCGCTCCCCGATTCAGCACGACATACTTGACCGGCATCTCGCTCCTTCCGACATCATCCTTGCTGCCGGCAGCATCTCAACCAAATGAAACTGTGCAAGAGTGGCGTGGCGATGGGATATTTCACCAGATCGTCATGGTTCGACGGTCCGATCGTCACAGCGCACCCTCTCATCGCCTATTTTGCCTTGAACGTAAACCCATCAACGCCGTGCCGTTGGCCGCCAGCTCCCCATCGTGTCCGGACGGCAAGTCCACCGGCCCGAAGGTCACCGTCACACGGTTGTCCTCATACGTGACCATGGTCTTGGGTTGCGCCAAGAGTTGGGGCACCTCATGCGCACTGTGCGTACCACCGGCTAGCGCAGTGCCCGTCAGAATCAAGACCAGAACAACCCCCATCATGACACGCATGCTCACCCCCCTCCCTCCGCGTGAATTGCTCGAACACACGGATGCGAATACGTCATTCGTCAACCGTCATTCGGGAAGACGAGCGACCCCTTCTCCGTGTTCTCTTTCGGTTGACGATTGGCGATTGACGTTTGACGCCTCCACTGACCGCGCACAGCGAAATCCCATCCAGTTGATCTTCGTATTGGGATCGGTCCCGTTCCGCATCGCAACCCGCATCGTCGTGGTGCTATCCATCCAGCCGCCACCACGGAAGGCTTTTTGCGTCCCGGTCTCCGGTCCCTTTGGGTTCCGATCCGGCGCTGTTTTATAATAGTCTTGGTCATACCAGTCTGCGACCCACTCGGCGACATTCCCGATCGTTTGATACAGTCCGTACGGACTCACGGCGTTCTCGTACTTGTCGACAGAAATGATTGGAGGATAGAGCAGGAGCCGTTCGGGACGATCCCGCACCGGACCTGAAAGGCCGGTTCTTCCAAAATTTGCCCTGGTCGGCCCCGCATATTCTTTGCCCCAGGGAAAGAGCCGTCCGTCTACCCCACGCGCCGCTTTCTCCCATTCGGCCTCCGTTGGCAGCCGCTTCCCCGCCCACGTGCAGTAGGCATCAGCGTCATACCAGGACACGTGCATGATGGGATGGTGCGCCATCGGCTCCTGGAAGTTTCCGCCGTCATACCGCCAATCCAACTGCGGCGAACGGTTTGTCGCGAGTACGAACTTGAGATACTCCAGCGCCGTCACTTCGTACTTGCCGATTTCGAACGTATCCAGATAGACATGCCGCTGCGGCGTCTCGCCTCGATACGCAAGCCGGTCCGTCTTCTTATCGCTGCCCATGATAAACTCACCGGCCGGCACGAGGACCATGTCGTCCTTCGCTTGCCACTGAGCCACACGATCTGCGGCGAGCTTTTTACCTGCTTCGGTCCACTCCACCGTAATGTCTTGTATATCGAGCGCCCAGGCGACGTTTGCGATCACCAAGGCCGCTGCCACGGCGATGACTGCATTCGCCACACGATTGACTGTCACCAATGTTCTCACTCGCGTCGCACTCATGATTCGGCCTCCTCCTCTTACATACCCGTCGTTCGTGAAGCGTTTTTCGTGAAGCGTCAAACGAGAAGGCTCTGCATCATCTTTTTCCGTTGCTTGCGCTTCACGCTTCACGAGTCACGTTCACTTTGCGCACACCGAAACCCAATCAAATAACTGCGATGGTCCGGCGCTCCGGCATTACGACCGGCCGACCGGGCAACCTCCGGATCTTCGTTCCACGATCCGCCACGGAACACTTTGAGTTCGCCGGTAGCCGGCCCCATCGGATTGTCGGACAGGTTACGCTGGTAGTACTCAGGGTCGAACCAATCCGACACCCATTCACTGACGTTGCCCGCCATTTGATAGACGCCGTAGGGACTGACGCCCTTGTCATACCGCATCACATCAGCCAGCGGCGGATACTTAAAACCCCGCTTCGACCCGGCATGCGCGATATTGCTTTTCAGCCACCCGGCCGGCTCGTTACCCCAGGGAAAGATCCGCCCATCCTCCCCTCGCGCCGCTTTCTCCCACTCCGCTTCAGTCGGGAGACGTTTCCCAGCCCACCGGCAATAGGCATCGGCCTCGTTCCAGCTCACATTGATCACCGGATGCAGTGCGGTTTTGTCCGGAAACGGGCTCTCACGCCAGAACTTCGGCCAGTCCGTCCCGGTGGCGAGCACAAATCTCAGGTAGTCCACGTTCGAGATTTCGTAGATGTCGATCTCGAAAGGGTCCAGATAGACAGGATGCTGCGGAAATTCCTGCGGACCCGAGGCACGATCGAGCTGCGGATCGCTGCCCATAAGAAACCACCCAGCCCTCACCGGCACCATGCCGGCAGGCGTGTCCATTGCCGCCAGCCGCTCGGCTCCATCAAGCGGAGTCCACAGCGGTGGCCGCTTGGACGATTCGTGGTCGGCGTGGGCAAGGCCCCAGGCGATGAAAGTCGAGGCAAGTGGCGCGAGGCAATAGATAAGAACGGCGACACTCCAGCGGCTCTTCATTGCACCCCCTTTTCCTGAACCTCTTGCCCATAGCCCTTCGACCGTCCTGGCTCAGCGATCCTGCTTCTTGATCATCGGATCGATTTCTTTCTGCGTTTCCTCAGACACGCTGTAGCGGATGTACGCATGATCCATGACCTCGTTGGCATAGAGCCGCCCTGTCGGGGCCGGGACCACAATCGTGGCCTCCACGGCCCCCTTCGGACCGATGGTGACGATCTGCTCGATCGTGCTCCGGACATAGGGATGCCAGACAACCAGCTTATAGGCGCCCGGCGGCACATCGGTCATGGTGAACCGACCCTGCTCGTCCGTCTGGGCAAAGTACGGGTTGGTGACGGCTAGGCCCCAGCTCTCCATGTAGGCATGAAAGCCGCATTGCATGACGAAGATCCGTCGGTCCTTGCTCAGATTCACCAATTGCTTCATCGGCGCGCCGGCCATGTGCTTGTGGTACATCCCGGCATCGCTGCGATCCTTCAAGTTGCGCGGGTGCGCCGGATTCATCGGTAACGGCACGTTGAACAGCACACGCGGCCCCAAATGCGAGGTTTCATAGGCCTGGATGTCATGCATGACGGGGTCCATGTTGACCACTGTTACCGATTGATCGTCCCGCACGACGGTCGTGAACGGGAGGAAGAGGCAGTCTTTCGCCTCGATTTGCGGCACGCCCCCCTCACCGAAGGGTTTCCCTTTGTCGATCCCCTCCAGATAGACCACCACGTCGCGAAACTCGCCCTCCGGCCCCACCTGGAACGGCTGCAGGATGCGCCACCCCTGCCCGTCGGAGATGCGCCCGCAATAGAACTGGTCTGGCAAGGTTGTGAGGTTGTACCCTTTCGGTTTCGGAACCTGCCCCTCCAGCTTCACGATACCCGTGAGGGTTCCACCATCAGAAACCGTGATTCCTTCATACGCCCAGGCAAGCGCGCTTGTGAAGAAAAGCGGGAACAGGAGGAAGGCAACAAGTGGGGCACTGAATTTCATTTTGAATTTCGATTTATCGGCGGTGATAATTGCTGCCACGTCCGGCCTCCTTTGTGATTGATTCGTTGTGCCATCGCCATGCTGGATCAATGATACAAAAAATCAACCGCCATTTCCTATGGGGGTTCCAAAAAACGATGAGGGAGCTACCTGTTACCAGCAGCTCCCCCACCAGGAGTTACACCATGTCCATCCCGCTTACTTCATGGCGGTTGGAATGGCCTGCGGCTCTGGCTGCACATCCACGCGCTTGGCGCCTGTTCCTTGAGCCCCCAGCGGTTGGATCCGTAAATCACCCACGGGCAAGACACGGACATAGCCCCATTGGCCTGACTGTGTGTAGGGCAGCCGCGCATTGGACCAGACGAAGTCTCCCACCTGGCGATAGGGACCACCCGCCCCGCCACGGATGAAGACATCCAGGATCTCGGACCCTGCATACTCCACCACGCTGATCATGTCGGCGCCGGGCATGTAGGGTTCAATCGGCCATTCATGGCCTTCGACCCCGAACATCCCGTTCTGTTCGCTGTTCGCACCGATCACGTGAA
Organism: Nitrospira sp. CG24E; assembly: GCA_002869895.2. Taxonomy (GTDB): domain Bacteria; phylum Nitrospirota; class Nitrospiria; order Nitrospirales; family Nitrospiraceae; genus Palsa-1315. The sequence goes on from NEWP02000005.1 coordinate 17,932, forward strand.
TACGGATTGCGTCGCCGGCATGTGCCTCGATCAAAGGCGTCACTGGATCTTCCGGTTTGTCCACAACGCAGGGCTGGAAAATCTTGCCCAACGAGCAGCCTTGCTCCTCGCGGAATTTGTACGGTTCCGCGCGATAGTTGACGGACGTCAATCCCGCCACGTTCTGCACGTAGGGCATGAACGCAGTCCCGATGATGTTGTCTTCATCCTGGAAGAAAAGAGCCACGTCGCGATAGCTCCGCTTCCCGACGTTCTCCGGCAGACTGGTATCGACAATGACATCAGCACGCCATGAATTCTTCAACGAAATATCAGCCCCGGTGACCGGGTCCCGATATTGAGAGCCCTTCGGGCCAATGACCACCGCTCCGTACAATCCGTTCCGCGGATTCACAACGATGTTCCCCCCGTCCCACACCAACGACGTCGTTTCCTTGTTCGCCGGATGAGCGTAGTAGGTGTAGGTGCGGCTCTCGCCCGGGCCAATCGTTTGGTCTCCGGGATTATTTCCGACGTTCAGGCCCTGGCTGTCTTTTGGATCGAAGGCCAGGCCCGGCGCAAAGAAGGAGGCCCGGCTTGCCTTCATCTTGTTCTTCAGATTGACCTTGATACAGTCGCCCAGATTGGCGCGCAACGTGAGCGGATTCGGCATCACTGTGCCCGCCACCGTGATCGCTTCCTCTGCAAGCGCGTAGATCTTGCCTTCCGGCACCGTCATTTCGATCTTACGCTCGAAGTCCACCTCAATCGTGTCGGGCGCCTTCGGGTGGAGTTTCAACGGACGGTCCAACGACACGACGTTGAAGTTTTTCACCGGAGCATCGGACGGACAGACGGAACTCGGTGTCGCGGGAATCCCGAGAGGATTGGTTCCCCTGGGCAGCGGCTTCAGGTCCGCTGTTTCCTTGTCGAGCACACGGATCAATCCCCATCCTCCTTCAGCAAAGTGTGACGTTCGACCGTTGAAGTGGATGTAGTCGCCCGGCATGCCTTGGAATCCCCCGGCCTTCGTGACCAGGTCATACCGCTCGGCGATCCCGAGGTGAATCGAATTTTTCCGATTGGCATCTGCCGCATACCGTTCCGTGAGGAAGGTATGCCCCGCAATGGTCCAGACATGGGATTCGTTCATCAACTGGTGCAACAGACGGAACACCATGGTGTCCCCGGTATAGGCCCGCAAGAGCGGTGTGCTGGGATCGCCATGGATCGCGCTGCTGAACAGCTGAGACGTATCAGGATTATTGGACAGGCGCTGCGCGAACGGGGCCGCGCGGAAGTTGAAACCGCTGCCGCTCGTATGGGTTCCGCCGTTGATGTACTTGTTCGGCGCGGCCATGATCTTGTCCGGCATCTGGAAGGACACGGTCTTACCTGCTTCCAACGCCACTTCGATAGGCTGCCCTGGGGGATTGCCTGCCTCGATAGTGTTCACCGTGTGTGGAACGGTGTCGTGGATCGACACCATCAACTCACGGAAGCTCCCGCTGACACCGGCTCCGATCGGCTCATTGCTATGAATATCGGCAATGGGACCGCTGTATACCAGCTTGCCGTTCTTTGGATCGTGATAGGTGGACCCGAACGGCTCCACGATCGTCACGCCGAACCCGCCATGGGGCCAGGTCGTCGCGCCGAATGCATGATCGTGCCAGAACACGGTCCCCATATCGACATCCACCCACCATCGATAGCGTACGAACTCCGGCGACGCGAGATCACCCGCCGGGTGGTTGTGCTTCAACGGCTTGAAGAATGTCGCCACATCGCCCTTGATATCCTTGATACGGGCCACTTCTTGACAGCTCTTGTCCCGCGGCAGCGAAGCAGTGGGATCGTTCCCCTTCTCCAAACAGTCCATCCCGACCATCACCTCGGTGTTCACATGGAACGGGGTCGCACCGGGAGCCATCTCAATCTTGATGGACGTCGCACCAGCCTTTGCGGCGGTTTTCAGCTTTGCAACCATCGGCGCCGGCAATCCATGCTTGGTCTTCTTTCCCCACATGGTGAAGGGCCGGACCGACATTTCATACTCGAATCCGGAGATCACGCCATCCGAATTCCCAGTGTCGAACTGAAAGAAGTGGGGATGGATATTGATCTTGGACGATTGGAAATTCGTGTAATCGTCGTCGTCCCACTCGCTCGTCAGCAACACATCCACACAGTCATACACGTTGGCGCGGATGACCGCCGGAAGCTTGAGATCGTCGTTGGCCCTGGTCAGACGTTCTTCTTCGTGCAGCACGTAAATCAAGCCGTCCTTATCGACCATCGCCGGCTCCTTCCCCTGCTTCTTGGCCAGGGTGATCGGCATGCGGACGAAGTGGATGTTGTAGTGCTTCCGATTGGCGTTGTCAGGGCAGAGACTCCATCGGCCCTGTTCGCCCGGCATGGCCGGTTCGGAGGTCCGTTCACCATTTTCATCCTGGTGGATCGGCTCCAGCCAGGGCGCACCGTTATGATTCGCCGAGAACGGTACCCGTTTACCAAAGTGCGGTTTAAACAGCGGCCAGGACATCTTGGCAGTCGTCGGGTCAAAGAGGATAGCCGGCCTGGTGCTGTCATCCCACTTGGCTGCCCATTGGTATTTGGGATTCTGTGCGGTACTTTCCCGCTCCCCTCTGGCAATGTTGCCGTCCCACTTCCAATCCCATACAGTCGAATCGTAGGCCATGATCTGGCCCTTCTCATCATTCGTGTGGCCTGGCTGACCCTGCGCCGGGACAAACATTTCGACCCAATCTTTGATATTGACGATAGCCGGATCGGCCTTCCAGTTGGTCTTCTGGCTCTTATCGACAATCTTGAACGACTTGCCGAACCAATCGACCGTCGTCCCTATGAGCTTGTCGGATGACACGCCGAGCTTCATCCGGCCCTGCCGGTCAGGCAATTCACGCAGGTCCGGCATCGTGTCGGTGTGCGCGCTGCCGACTTGCAGCGTGTTGTAGAACCGGGCATAGCCCCACATCCCTGCCACATAGTGGTGCGCAACATGGCAATGAAAAAGGAATTCACCGGCCAGGTGCTGGCAACCGCCGCCACCGCATTCCGGCTCAAGGTCCAGGGCTTCTGACGGACCGATCACTTCCACGTCCACCCGATCGGACTTCGTCCGGACGACTGGATACTTCACCGGCCCATCCTGCCCCTTATACCAATGCTCTTCCTGATCTGCACGCGGGCTCCGCTGCCAACGGATCGTTCCACTGTGAGGATGGTGCGAGTGGAACACTTCCGACCCACCATGGACCAGACGCCACTTGACCGGATCCCCCATATACCCGCGAGGAATCGTCGTCGGCACATCCCCAAAAGTATAGGCGCTGTAGCCCATCGACTCATCTTCGAACCCGAAATACTCGTGCTGCAGATGCATCTGGTCGATGCCGAATGGCTCGCTGCGATAATTGATCGCGCGGCCACCCGGACGGTAGGCGTCGGTCAACGGGTCGCGCTGCGGGAGGAAGTCGCCCTTCTTATTCAACGGGCGGAAAGCTTCATCGCCTATTTCGTGATAGAACAACACGAATTCGCGGAAGTCCGGTCCGAACCCGTTATCGATATTGACCTGCCAACCGCTTCTGGTTTCCGGGGCAGGACCTCCACTTCCAAGCGCATCCAGGTACTTCGAGCCCTTCGGCTCCACGATAAAGGCGCCGAAGAGGCCCATCACGGTCAACTCACGGTCATGGCTGTAGGAATGGAACTGCCGAACTCCTTCCTGCATCTGAGGATGGATGTACCACTCGAACTCCTGGGCCTTGCCGGGAGCCACGATGGATTCAGGGTTGGTCGTCAGTGCCGGTTTGCCCGTCGCACTCACGATCATACTGGACGCGCTGATAAACAGACTGCCGTCCTCACTCTCCATCTGGTTGCGGAGAGTCATTTTCACACAGTCGCCCTGGTTGGCGCGAAGTACCAGGGGCTGAATCATATCACCCTGCAATCCGGTAGAAACGGCTCCGGTATTAAATCCGTCCGCATCACGGGCCACTTTGTTTTTGGCTTCCTCGGCGCGAACCTTGTCGAGGTCCTGGGTCAACACATACATGTAACCAGGATAAAAATCGAGCCACCGGTTCAACGTGATTTCGATATTGATCATCGACACGTCGTACTGCTTGATCGGCACACCGACGGGACACTTCCCGCCTGACGTCATCACCGGCTCGCCCTTGGATCCATCCGACATGAGCAGGAAGCTGCTGCCATCCTGGCCCATATACTGATGCATCATGGACATCTCATTGAACGCCCCGGACGTCTGCTGTGCCGTTGCATCTTTCTGCGCCTGCTGTTCGAGTTTCTCCATCAGGCGATGGTGCTGCATTTCCATCTTTGCAACACTGTCGGCACGACCTTCAATGGCGTTTTCTACTACGGTCTGGCCCTTTAATTGCTGGGTCCAGCCTGGCATCGCAACTGGAGAAGCATGCCCCTGATGGGACTCCTCCCCTGTGCCCGCCGCAAATGACCCTGGCGCTACCACCAGACTGCCGGCCAGTAAGACGCTCTGCAACATCAGAGCTAGTCCCATACCGCGTCTCCTACGCGTTGATTGACACATCCAACCCCTCATAGCACGGCCTCCCCTGTTATGCCCGCCTCATCAGGTGGGTAGTTGATCACTAGTCATTCGAATCTCGTGGTTCGTAGTTCGTCGGTGGTTCTACGAGATACGCTGCACGAACCACGCTTTACGTCTCTTGGCCTTTGTTAAGAGCTGGTGAAGGTTTTCTCCTTGCGGAGAAGTGGGTCATTCGGAGGCCGGTCCAAAATCACCCAGACCTTCACCAGCAGTAGGATTCATGCGCAACTTGTGTGCCGCGGCAGAAGTAGAGCCTGAAATAGTCCGACAACCAGCTCCAGTCTTGATGATTAGCGATCGACGCCGGAATAAGACCGATCGGCCTATCTTGGGAAAATTTCCACAGGACTAGACAGTCTTAGAGGGCTGAAACGATAGTTCTTGAAATTTCAATCAGATGGACTGTCCAGTTTATTGGACAGTGACTCTGTGGAATATGTAGCGGAAACGGACAGAATCAGAACCTCGAACGAACTATTCCAATGTGATCGTGCGAAATATGGAATGTGCGGTAGGAGAAATAGCCTCTTGAGTTTTAACTCCAAGTGCAACACTGCACGCCCGGTTGGGCTAAGGTGTTGCCATGTCCAACAATTGCTATACGCGCCTGAGTGTAGAAGAGCGTGAGACTCTGAGCGTGGGTCAGGCCCATGGCTTTTCGTTGCGGGCGATAGCCAGGATGTTGGGACGCGCGCCCAGTTGCATTTTTCAAGGCGTACTCTGTCTCAATATTGGGAGCACTTTACCGGGGATTTTGATGAATAGCCGCACTGCCAGGAAGTACTTGGGTAAGGGCCGTTCAGGAAGACCGGACAGACTCATATGGCGTCGGCAGTGACTCAGCTGGACGAAGATTTTTTACCTGCTTGCTTGGACTTCGATCCGCGAGTGTACGTGATGGCATGATCCATTAAGGAGGACCAGTCCCGTTCACTGACCCTGATTTCGTACCTCCGCCAACTATCCGCCATCCTGCAACGTATTCCCGCCTCTACCCCCTAGCTCTCACACCTAGTGGAATCTCACCCGATCACCGACTCTTTCCCGGCATTATCCAGCGCGAGAGATCCGTGGATCTTTCGCATCGTTCCTTCTGTAGGGAAGCCCTTGCAAGCTCTGTCCAGAGGTGTCAACTGGTGCCGAATTCGACGAGTCCCTGCCGGTGGGCCGCGATGAGCAGCTGTTGCCGATTGGAGACATGCAGCTTACTGAAGATCGCGGTAAAGTGATGGCGGACCGTCGTTTCCGAAATGTACAGGTGATCCGCGATTTGCACATTTGTGAAACCCTTCGCAAGTGACTGCAGGACCTCTCGTTCTCGAGAGGTAAGGCTCGAGCAACCTCATGAATTGCTTAGCAGATAGGAAATGCGTCCACCGGCCTTATTATAGAACTTTCAAGTACTGAAATCCTAACTCTCTTCAGTATGGGTGTCAACAAGTGTACCGATTTGGATCGACCTATATGTGCAGCATGCTCTGTGCCAGATCCAAACCGAAAACATAGCAACATAGCACCAACCGCTTTATTCTGTGTGAAGAGTCCTAGCTGGGCAAGCCTTCCCTTAAAAAGTGACGTAATGTCAACTGGTTATGAAGATCAATCCACTGTATATATGCCGAATCGCGAGCTGAACTACTCAGCAATCGAGTCGAATCGGCTCTGGTTCAACCCGCGTCTCGTTCCGAATTGAGACCTCAATGGACTGAGCCAGTCGGGTTCCAGATCGCACCATCGATCACATCAGAACTTCACCACCCTCACCCAATTCTCAGGTCAGGGGCGCAATACGTCGAAGTTGCTTGGCAAAACCATTGCGCGTTAAGGCTCCCCGCATCGAGATGGGCAGCCCTGCCTCGCGTAAACCCTTCGCCGTATAGTGATGGCAATGGTGAAACAGATGGTACGAGGACCGAGCTACACAAAACCGGCTGTTGCCGACAATGCCGACCGGCTCTTCCGATGCGATGGTCGCTCGGAGGTAGGACCGTAAACTTAAGTACCCAGCTTCACTGATCTGAAACCGGAAGGATTCAACCGGTGGTTTCTGTGTCCGCTCGGCCCAAATCGAGTCATGAGTCCCGACTTCGACAACCCCCTCCGTCGGCCACAAGAGTGCACGAATTACTCCAGTAAAGCCTTGTCGCTTCTCCAAATACCATGCGCGTTCTGCATAGCCCCATTCCTCATAGGCAGGAGACTCTCTCTGCACACCGTCCGTCCTAGTGACCACATGGATGCCTCTGGCATGAAATACCGGTGGCTTGGCAGGCAACGCAATCATTGAATGTGCGGCATCGAGTGACACAACAATTGGAACAGCGTCGCTGGTTCGAAGCTCAAGCTCAGGTCTTGTAATCATGCACAATGCCTGTCATGTGGGCTACAGATTCCGACCTCATGACCATGGAAAATGATGCGGACAGAGGCTACAGCCATGCCGGAAAAGAGTCAACCCCGAAACAGGCCTGTAGCAGGAGCTGCGTTATAAGAAGGAGGAGGCGGCGACTTTCATCTGTGGTAAGACATTGGAACGATAGATGGTGGCAGGGGCAGATATCCGTCGGCATCCGACCAGGTAGAGGTTTCCAAGCGATTCCACTTGAACGGGTTTGGCCCATCGGGATTCAAAAACATTCACGGTGCGGCCCATTCCCGAAAGGGCAAGGTGCACTTTTATCAAGTGCTTCGCATCGGGCGGCCGTCCCATGAAGAGAAGCAACCCTTCCATGCTCCGGTTCAGCGCAAAGGCCTCTCCTCGCTCGATAATGACCGATTCATTATCCATGGCCTCGAGCACCTCGTAGGAACACATGCACCGATACTCCTTGCGTGCCTCACACCGGCGATCGGGCGGAATGGTCACACCGGACACCATGCCAGAGGCTTGAGCGGTTTCTATATTTTTTAACTTCCGTTCCCACCCTGTGCCAGTTGTGCTGTAGAAACACGTTACTGCAAGACTGCGCTTCGCCATGACCAAACCTCCGGTCTCATGTTGGGAGAAATCATGTCCCGTGATCCGATGGCGAAAGAAAGCAAGCACCATACCGTAGCGAAGGGACAGACGAACATCCTCATTATATAGGTGTTTCGACGTATTGCACCATTTTCCAGTGTCAAGAACGTATCCTTACGAAGGGAAATGAGTGCACCATTTGAGGGCAGAATCGCTGCATCCCAACGATTTCACGGGGCTCTTGCGACTGTAGTCCCTGATATACAGTAGTAATGGAATTCCTTCACATCGGTTGGCGGTGACTCCCATGAGTACGAGTGGCACTCTTGTGAATTCTGCGAGTTTCGCACTGCCGTAGAGGCAGCCCCATTAGCCACCCGGCAGACTCAATCCTGAATCCCTTCTGACGTGGTTTTGCGAGGCGGACCACTCAGTCCGCCCTTGCTTAGGATCTGGCTATGTGTAGGAGGGTTCGGTCAGCGAAGAAAGATGAGCCAGAGGTACAGAGCGCTCATGAGCACCGACCCCAACATCACGGGAAACCCAAACTTGAAAAACTGCCAGAATGTAATGGGATAGCCGGCTTTGCGCGCGATATCCACAATCACGACATTCGCGCTCGCGCCGATGATCGTGCCGTTCCCCCCCAAACAGGCTCCCAGCGCCAGCGCCCACCACAGTGGAAGGATATCCGGCTGATGCACCAAAATCGCATAGTCCGAAATGTCTGGGTGAAGCGACCGGGCGAGATCCACAATCAACGGATTCATAGCCGCGACGTAGGGAATGTTATCCACGGCAGCCGAAAGTAGCGCAGACCCCCAGAGAACCGCCATCGTGGATCCTACAAGGTTTCCCTGTGTCACCGACACCAACTGATCGGCCAGGTAATGAATCACGCCGACCTTCACCAAACCACCGACCAAGATAAATAGTCCGATGAAAAAAAAGATGGTTTTCCATTCGACATCGGTGAGATACGACAACTCCTCGAGGTCTTTGGGCTTTCGTCTTGCATGGCCGAGCAGCATGAACAGGCTCGCGCCAAGGAGGGCAATCGTGGCCGGCTCAAGATGAATGAGCGAATGCAGACAGAACCCCACGTTGATGATCCCCAGCAGCCAGAGACAGCGATACAAGAATGGTCGATCTGAAACAGCCTCCCGTAAACTCATGGCCAGAACCGCCGTTCGAAGATGCGGCGCCACGGTCATTTTTCTCCCAAAGATGACCCACAGCGCAGCCACGAATAGAGCCAGGATGAACAGCGCGATGGGAGCCAACACCATCAAAAAGTCGAGATAGCTCAATTCAGCTTTACTGGCAATCATGATATTAGGCGGATCACCGACCAGCGTCGCGGTCCCACCGATGTTCGATGCAAGCGCTTCGGCCACAAGAAATGAAATGGGATTGAGCTCCAACCGTTTGGTAATCGCCAACGTAACAGGCGCCATGAGTAGGACGGTCGTGACGTTATCGAGCATGGCCGAAAGTCCGGCCGTCAACAACACCAGCAGCACCAGAAGACGAAACGGCTTCGCGTCGGACCGCTGTGCCGCCCAGATGGCCAAGACCTCGAAGAGACCAGTCTCCCGGACAATGTTCACGATCACCATCATCCCGATCAGCAGAAACACGACGTTGTAGTCGACGCCAAATTCATGGGAATAAAACGCCTCGTCCTGTGACACTACGCCGAGGGCGATCATCAGCGTCGCCCCGCACAAGGCCACAATCGTCTTATGAATCCGTTCGGTGATGATGACCAGGTAGCACACACCGAAGATGAGTAAAGCCAAAGAAATGGGAGACATGCAATACCTTGTTTTGGCTGAAGTGTGACGCTGGGATCAGAATCTTTGCCGCATTATCCAGAGACCGCTTCCGCAACGCAATGATAGTCGTCTTCTTCGATCGAGCCAGTGCTCACCCTAGAATCGGCAATGACAGCGGACGCATTCAGAGACAATGCGAGTTCAACGCTTACGTACTGTGAGAAGCCACGCTGTACGTTTATTAGAGCCAATGGATTCTCTCGCATACGTCTTCTTTCACATACACTTCGCTTGCGAGAACAGAGGCTGCAGAGATCTTTTCATTCGTTTCGCCTGGATAGGAGCGTGATGAATCTCCATCCTCTCATGGATCGGTTTTTGCTCAGCCTGACTCGTGGGTCGTTCATTCGAGATACCACAATAGAATCAGAATCTCGGACATCGGACACCTCAAACACCACGAGGAGGGCATCATGTCGCATCGTCGGAAAAAACTCCTGACGACCGGTTTAGCCGGAGTGCTCTGTTCGACCGCACTCTTCGGCCTCTCAACGGCTTACGCTGATGGGAAAAACAACCTGCATCTGCCCGGCATGAAGGACCGGCCTCACGCTCCGGAGAATTCCTTTACACGCATGTTTCCTGAATTGCCGCCCTTTGCTCCACCGACCGATGAAGCACGAGAGCAGGCGAAGAAGCTGGGCGAAAAGGGCGGTCCCATCGATGCGTTGGATAACCTGACCGATCCCATTCAGTCGATCACGAATCCCGCAGTATTCAGTCCCAACAATCCCGACAATCCCAATATGACAGCTGGCGTGACGTTCTTCGGCCAATTCCTGGACCACGATATCACGCTCGACCCACGATCTCCGTTGCTCGAACGAAGTAATCCCAAAAAAACGACGAACTTTCGCACCGCAGCATTCGACCTGGACAGCGTGTACGGGAATGGGCCGGAGGGGTCCCCTGAACTGTATGACAGAACTTCCGGTGACTTTAAACTTCTCGTGGAACCCATTCCGGGCTCCGAATTGGTCTCCCGCAAGGGAGCGGTCCGTTTCGACCTACCACGCGACCCCAATAAAACCGCCCTCCTAGGCGACAGCCGGAACGACGAACACGTGATCCTGGCTCAATTTCATATGGCCATGCTTCGCTTTCACAACGCGGTGATCGACCGGCTCCGCGCCGACCCTGAGCATGCCGGTCAATCGGCTGATCGCCTGTTCAAACTGGCCCAACGCCAGGTCCGCTGGCACTACCAGTGGATCATCCTGCACGAATTTCTGCCGCTCACGATCGGGCAAGAGCGCGTCGATGACATCCTGAACAAAGGCCTCCGATTCTATGATGCAGAGAAAAAGAATCCCTCGATTCCCATCGAATTTTCCGTGGCCGCCTACCGCTTCGGCCATTCGCAAATACGTCCGAGTTACCGCCTCAACTTTGGCCCCACCGCAACGCCGGCAACGCCATTCTTTGCCTTTCTCTTCGACGATACCCAGGACCCCAACGACCTGGATCCGAACGATCTGCGCGGTGGGAAGCGCGCACCCCGTCGGTTTGTCGATTGGCAAACGTTCTTCGATTTCGGCGACGGAAATTTCCGTCCGAACAAACGGATCGACGGCAAGCTCTCCAGCGTCGTGATGTTACTGCCCGGCTCGCGGGGGCTGGCGCCCGGTCTGCCGGCCGACGGGGTCCAGTCCTTGGCCTCACGCAACTTGATGCGCCACGTCAATTTCGGACTACCCTCAGGCCAGGCGATTGCGCGCAAGATGAGCGTACCCGTCTTGAGCCCGGCGCAGCTGGAGGCGCTCAGGCCGTTTAACATGGAGAAGAGCACACCCCTCTGGTTGTATATTCTAAAAGAAGCGGAACTCCTGGAGCAGGGGCTCCGCTTAGGACCCGTGGGCGGGCGCATCGTCGGAGAAGTGTTTATCGGCCTGCTGAAGGCCGATGAGACATCCTATCTGGCCGCGCGACCCAACTGGACGCCGGTGCTACCGTCTGCGACTGCTGGCGACTTTCGCATCACCGATCTGCTGACATTTGCCGGGGTGGTGCCTCCGCTGAACTAGCGGCGCACTCAATCGGTCGGGAGCCTTCATTGCCCTGACGGGTGAGAAAAGACTCCCGGCCACTAGAACTTAAAAACATTTTTCAGTGATGGCGGGTGCAGGTGACGGAGGCGTGAATCAATCCCTTCATCGTCCCTTGCCTCGGTGAGGCTGCGGCTGCATCGCATGCTTGAACACATAGTCGGCCACGCGGTTACCCTGCGCAACCCCCTCAGTCGCATCGAACGCCCAATGAATGCCGAGATAGATGCGGCTTTGGGCATTTTCCTTTTCCGCCTGCGAGAGGGAGGAGAAGCTGCGCTCCACTACCGGCCGCACAAGGCCATTATTGTCCCGTGTCATACCGTTAAATTCGTCCGAGACGAAGGTAAACGCGATGCGATCAGTTCGATAGAAGTTCCGCAGCATCTCGAAGAGCGCGCCTCCGAAGCCGGCATGCCCGGACGGATATGCCGGAAAGGGTGGGGTGAAATTCGGTCCAGTGAGATTGCTGGCTGGCGCCCCAAGCGGTGTATAGGTTGTGTCTCCTGCCGTCGCGGGATTGCCGTCGCCGAGCCCGGTCGGCCCTGTGTCTTTATCGGCCTCGCGAATGCCGGTGACGGGGCGCCAGTACTGATAGTAGTATTTGGATTCCCATACAGCGATGCCGGCATCAGCCATCGCAACATTCACGAGGGCCAGAAGCCGCGCAAGTTCCAGGGGGTCCGTGTCCGTACCCATTTTGTGGGCAATACGCATAGCGATCTGATTGTAGAGACGTGGCGGTGCACAGAGGCTGGGGGTCCCGTCATAGGCCCAGTAGATTCCGATTTGGGTTTGATCCGAGGTGCGCGTGGTCGGAGTCACCAGTCCATCGCCTCCCAGTGTCTTGGCCTCGTGATAGGCGGCGGCATACGCGGCACTATCGAGTCCGGGCGGCGGCGGCACACGGAACTGATCGGCTCGTTCGAGGACAAAGGGCTTGACGCCGCTCCAATAGGCACCCAAGGCAAGGGGAATCAGACTGATGGGATCTTGCCTCCACTTGCCGGGATCGTTGCTCGTGAGAAACTCCAGGCCGACGTGCGGTTCAGGACGTTGGGAACCATCGTCGGCTCGTGCAGCCAGAACGGCTGCCGCCGTCCGCCTGCCGAGCGCAATGCCGTTCACCTTCAATCGTCCATCCGGAATCTCGGTCAGATCGTCCACAAGCTGCTCATCGAAGCTCGAAGCCTGTGAGGGAAAGAGCGCAACCAGTGTATCGTGGACGGCCTGGGCGATCGCCGCCTTCATCGATGTGCCAAACGGAGCAGGTCCTACCCCGGTGTAACTCCTGTATTTGTGCTCACCCTCGATCGCGTTCACGGCATCGAACATGGCAAGATGGACGATGGCCATCGCCCGACTCGCTCGTCCTGGCCCCAGTTGTTCGGCATATTTGGCCCGATTTTCTCCTGGTGCGACGGGCGTATGATCGAGTCCGGTTGCATCGATCGCAATCTGATTCCAATGCTGGACCCAGCCTGCAGCATCGGCCACAGCCCGTGGCCGATGGCGCGGATCGATCGGGATACGGGGGGCATGCTGCGGATCGGCCCCAAAACGCGGGCCAAACACGTCTCCGATCCCACCAGTAAATCCGCCTGCCCAAACAGTGCTGGTGGAAGCCAGGAACGACACGACTATGAGCGCTGCAATGAACTTTTCTGCTCGTATCATGGTCCCTCTCCCTCCCACTTAGCCCAGACCAGACGAATAGACTCCCTGTCACAGCGAACGGAGGAAGTTCAACAGATGCTGCTTATCGACCTCACTGAGCCGGTAGAACTGCATAACAACCTGGTTCGCCTCTGACGGCACATATCGCCCGCCGCCCGATCCGGCGTGAGCTTGAATTGCCTCAAGCAGATCTCTTGTCCGCCCATCATGCAGAAAAAATATCCGCTTCCCGAGACACCACAAAGGCGCCGTGCGGAACTCATCGCCGCCTGCAGCGCCTTGAACAATGTCGTCGGCTAATTCATGGCCCATGTTATGAAGCACGAGGTCCGAGTAGAGATTCACATCTTTGTCCTGTAGCGCGGTCACCGCGACCCTCTTGCCTGTATGGAGTGTCGGCGTGTGGCACATGGCACAGCCGACGTCGGTAAACAGCTTTCGTCCATGAACGATAGACACTTCGTCCTTCGCAGGCTCCGGAGGGGCGAGCAGGCGCATGAACAGCGCAAACTTCACCACATCGCCGGGCACATCCAGCGGATTTGTGGCATCGATGTTGGTCCGATTTTCAGGCGTGGCATTGAACCGGCAGGCCGGCGCTTCATCCCGCTTCTGGGGAAACAGTTCGTTCGTGATTCCCTGCTCGACGTTGTAGGCTTCGCCTGAAAAGATTTCGAGCGATTTATTCTGGGCCTTCCAGCCGAATCGAGTGACCGTACCGTCATTCCCGCTGGTATTGGGACGCCCACTCGTACGGTTAGCACGACCCCGAATCCCCAATGACTGTTTCGCCGCACTGTGCGCGTACAAATTGGCGAGAATCGTGTCGTCATCGATCGCTTCGATCAAGCCGGCGCCGAACAGGGGCGTGGGAATGCGAAACACCACATTCTGGCGGGCTACGGCGGAGCGGAAATCCGGCTGCTGAAGCCAGCAGCCCGGCGCGTCGGTTCGCCTGCTGATCGTAAAGAGCGCGTGGACACCGCCATCGACTGTGCCGTCTGCATGATGCTTAAATCTGGCCTCGCGCACCGGACCGTCCTTCCTGATAAACGAAGGAACGTCATTGTTCGCCCCAGCCTTCTTCGCCACTTCTACCGGTGGATTGACGAACGGGCTGGTCCCACCGATATCCGGTTGCGCGTGACAACCGCCGCAACTGTCCAAGTTGAAGCGCGGCCCGAGACCAAGCTCCGTGTCTTCCCCGTCGACGGTGCAGCCGAGTACCGACTGCACTTCCTCAAACTGTTCTTTACCATTCTCAAACACCTTCTTTTCCTGGAAGGTCAGCCCCTGCAACATCCCGCCGGCACCGGACGGACCCTTCCGGACGCCGGAATCCTGCGCAGTGAATCGCCCGATTTGCGACTGCACATCCTCGAAAAATGAACCGCTGATGATCATGAATAGGACCAACGCCAGGAGCACAAGAGCGAATCGTGTCTGTGTGATAGGCGACATCATGAGGGCCTCCGTCTCGCAGGGGCGTAGGGGACTTAGGTGCTAAGAGGAGGAAGGAGCATAAGGCGTGCCCTCTGGAAACTGCTTTCTGGAAAATCACATATACGTCCAATAAACCTTCGCTCTTCGATTTCTCGAGAACCAACCGTTCACTGGTGTGAAATCAAAGGCCTGTGGGCAGAGACCTACAGAGCGACCATTCCCGGCACAGACCGCGGAACGATCATGTCGGCGTGATGTTGGGATCGGGTGCCAGCGCCAAGCGTCATGCTTCAAAAGCAATCTGCAACCTGAAACGAGAAGCTTGAACTTCCATGCGAGATACACTTCACGGGTGTCAGAGATACCACAGGAGGGATTTTTCAGCAGTCTGCTAGTAGAGATGCCCGGTGCGGGCATGTCGATCAGAGGAGTACAGAGTCCACCTATTGATATAAACCGCTACCTCCAAACTCGATACAACGCTTCCAATCGCCTTCACCTGTGCTCATGAACGGACAGGGACATCGCGATCCTCGATATTCAAGCCTACAAAATCATGGGCAAAACGAAAATCGCCATTGTATGCAGATGGCATTACATCTGCATACGATATCCCTTGCAACGAGTACAGCCTTTCAGTGGTAAGACCACAGAAAAGAGTCATGTGATGGTAGTCCGACAATATCCCAGATTCCCGGCGTCTTTTTCAGGCACACTCGTCCACCAGAATCGCCTTCATGGAATCAGTAAGGCGCTGGATCTCTCGCGTAAAGGCTGTCGGCTTGAAAGTTCCCTGCGAGCCATCGCGGGAATGCATGTAGATCTTCTGCTCTATGTTCATGAAGGAGCAACTCCGATCCTGATCCAAGGCGCCGTCGTACGCTGGTCCAGCAGGCACGGCATCGGCATCGAGTTTCGATCCCTCGCCTCACCCCATCAGGAGCGGTTAGAAAACACCCTCCAACAACTCGAAACCACGGTCGGCCACAGCTGATACTGCACAGAACAGACAATACGGCCCAGCAGCAGCATGTGCTCCTATCGATGAAACCTTGCCCGATCATGGTCCTACCGAGGATTGACGGCCAGAAAGTCGTTGGCAAATTCTCTCACGAGCGGCTCGATTGAATTGATGACCCACAGTCTCGCATTTTGTCAGCCGACTGTTCGGAGCATGCCGGGAGTGAACCAGGTCGGTGCAGACATCTGCTGCGGTCGCTGCATGAACGACCCAGCTCGATGGAGCTCCACCCTTGCATTGAACGAATATTGACCGGATGAGGTTTTCTCCGGCCCAACTGCCACGGAAAGGTATTGGTGGAGAAGGTTAAGATCTTCGACCGCGACTTCTACTCCCTGAAGCCCCCGCAGCGATTCTCTCTGCTGTTCCCTCGTCTGAGCCATGCTCAGGTCAACGCAGACCAGGATCATCAGCATCGCCAGCACGACATTTCGTATCGCACCTCGGCAATCGCAGCCAGTTCCCATATTTTGGCGATGGTAACTTCTTCGAGAGAGGTGCTCACGCATGTGCGGCAGTCGTGACTCAGGCGAGGTTCTCACCAGTTGCCTGTTCGAGTCGTTCGATAACCTGTTCCAACCGACAATGTATCTGCTTATCGATCGCCATGGTTTCCAACCCATACTCCTGGTCACGGGCCCACCGCACAATCGCAGCCGACACGATAAAGCTCGGTTCGTCAGGCAAGTTGACCGTCAAGGAACACATCTGCCCGACTCGCAGAGGTACGTTGCCCGAAAGTTTCCACCCGTTCACCGAAAAATTCCACAGGGTCCCCTGGCCTTGAGAGGAACCGGCGTGATAGCTGACGGGACATTGGACGGGGAAACGGCGGAAGGGACGAATGGTGAAGGGCATAGGGCCTCGTAAGAAGGCCCATTTTAATGGGGAAGCGAAGGAGGTGCAAGGGACTACACTGCGAAACGAGCAGGAGTGGGGAGATGTCAATCACATTCCTTGAGTTTAGTTTCCTGACAGCGCCGCGCCATCTCCTGGGCCTTCCCAATCTGCGCGGCTGTCATTTGCAACGCCACATCATCTCGATTCTTCACGGCAATTTTTCGCTCATCGCCAATCGATTCTTTTGCACTGATGTTGTACCACATGTGGGCGCGAACGAAATCCTGCAGCACGCCCTGCCCCATGTCATACATCACACCCAGATTGTTCTGCGCCCAACCGTGGCCCTGTTCCGCCGCCTTGCGGTACCACTTCACAGCTTCCTGGGCATCCTGCGCAGTGCCCTGTCCATGGCGATACATCACGGCCAAATTGTACTGCGCCCGCGCATGCCCCTGCTCCGCTGCCATCCGGTACCACTTCAGCGCTTCCTGGTAGTCCTGTGGACCGCCCTGTCCCTTGTCATATAAGAGACTCAGATTGAACTGCGCCGGAGCATCGCCCTGCTCCGCCGCCTTGCGGTACCATTTCACAGCTTCCTGAGCGTCCCGCGGAGTGCCTCGTCCCTTGTCATACAACACGCCCAGATTGAACTGCGCCGGGACGTCCTCTTGCTCTGCCGCCTTACGGTACCACTTGAGGGCTTCCTGGTAGTCCCGTGGAACTCCCTGCCCTACCTCATACATCATCCCCAGATTGTTCTGCGCCCATGCATATCCCTGCTCCGCCGCCTTGCGATACCACTTCACGGCCTCTTCGGCATTCTGCAAAATACCCTGCCCATGGCGATACATCACACCCAGATTGAACTGTGCCCATGCGTGCCCCTGTTCTGCGGCCTTGCGGTACCACTTGAGGGCTTCCTGAGCATCCTGCTGGACGCCCAACCCATGTCGATACATCACACCGAGATTGAACTGCGCCGGTGCGTCGCCCTGTGCGGCAAGCGGCTGCCAGAGAGTCAATGCCTGAGCATAGTCGCCACGCTCATAGGCAGAACGCGCATCTTCAAAGGAGTCTGCCACAGCGCCTGTTGCACCGACCAAGACCAAGAAGACCGCGAAGAGGAAACGCCGCATCACTCACCTACCTTTCAACCATACCCACAATTTCAAGAACCAAGGTGGCACCCCCTTAAAAAAACGTTATTTCCTCTTCCGTACCGCGGTAATCATTCTCTACGGTCACCGAGAATGATCGTGGTCGCCGATTTCCACATAGGACCCTGCCGGCAATTTTCGGACTAATCGCGTCACATAATGCTTCAGCCGCGCCTGGGTGTGAGGCTCGATCGTGATATTCTCCACCGCAAACTCCTGTCCTCTCGACCATCGCACCATGGCTTCAGGAATTTCGATGCGTTGTTCATTCGGCAGCGTGACGGTCAACGAAAGCGTTGCCCCTGCTCGCATGGGCAAATCGCCGGAGAGCCTCCATCCGTCGCACGACAGATTCCACACCGTGCCGTGCCCCTGAAATGGGCCGGCGTTGTACGTGACGGAGCAGTGGACCGGAAAACGTTGGAAGGCACGAATCGAGAAGGGCATGAGAGCCTCGTAAGGTCGTCCATTCTAAGTGGCATGCGAAGAAGGCGCAAGGGGGCGTATGTTGGATTGCAACACCCAACCGTATCTCCACAACTCAACGGAAAAATCACCATGCTCGTTCATGTATAATGGGGCCTATCCGCTCTCGATTCTTTACGCATATATATGACAGGGTCGCAATATTCGGCCGGAGAGGAGGCACAGTATGAGTACAGCAACAATGGGTATCCCGATTCATCCACAAGTCCTCACGTTTCTCGGCGCGCCCCGCAAGATGCTGATCGGCGGCAAGTGGCTCGACGCGTCATCGGGGAAGACCTTCCCG
The DNA here is from genome assembly GCA_002869895.2 of Nitrospira sp. CG24E. GTDB lineage: Bacteria > Nitrospirota > Nitrospiria > Nitrospirales > Nitrospiraceae > Palsa-1315. Next base: position 36,287 of record NEWP02000005.1, read on the forward strand.
ACCTATAACCCGGCCACGGGCGAAGTCCTGGCCCAGGTGGCCGAAGGGACCAGCACCGACGTCGACCGTGCAGTTGTCGCTGCAAGGAACGCCTTCGAGTCCGGTCCCTGGCGCAAGCTCACAACGTCGGAACGTGGACGGTTGATTTGGAAACTCGCCGACCTGCTTGAATCGCACCTGGAAGAATTCGCCCAGCTGGAATCCCTCGACAACGGAAAGCCAATCGTCGAAGCCCGCGTAGGGGACGTGCCACTGTCCGTGGATCTCTTTCGATATATGGCGGGATGGGCGACAAAAATTGAAGGCAGCACGATCCCCATTTCAGTGCCCTACACGCCCGGCGCCCGATATTTCTCCTATACATTACGCGAACCGGTCGGTGTGGTAGGCCAGATCATTCCTTGGAACTTTCCCCTGCTCATGGCAGCCTGGAAGCTCGGTCCGGCTTTGGCCGCCGGCTGCACCATCGTACTGAAACCCGCCGAACAGACGTCGCTGTCTGCCCTGCGCCTCGGCGAGCTGATCTGCGAAGCGGGATTTCCGGACGGAGTGGTCAACATCGTGACCGGGTTCGGAGAGACGGCCGGCGCAGCTCTGGCCGCGCACCAGGACGTGGACAAGATCGCCTTCACTGGTTCCACCGAAGTGGGGAAACTCCTCGTGAAAGCAGCTGCGGGGAATCTCAAGAAACTGTCGCTGGAGCTCGGGGGAAAGTCCCCCAACATCGTCTGTCACGACGCAGATGTGGTGGCGAGCATACCAGGCGTCTCGAGCGCGATCTTTTTTAACCAAGGCCAATGCTGCACTGCCGGCTCCCGCCTTTTTATCGAGAAGGCAATCTTCGACCAGGTGGTGGCAGGCGTAGCTGAATATGCCAAGCAGATCAAGGTCGGACCAGGTATGGATCTCACTACTCAAATGGGGCCGTTGGTATCGGACGAACAGCAACGGCAAGTACTCGGCTATCTGGAGTCAGGCTTCTCCGATGGCGCCAAGGCAGTGGCGGGCGGGCGCAAGCTGGGAAATAGAGGCTATTTTGTGGAGCCGACCGTACTGGTCAACACCACACAGAAGATGAAGGTCGTGCAGGAAGAAATCTTCGGACCGGTCGTCTGTGCCATGCCCTTTACAGACTTGGACGAGGTGCTCCGGACAGCAAACGACTCTATCTACGGCCTCGCAGCGGCGATCTGGACCAACGACGTTGGAAAGGCACATCGTATTGCAGCAGAACTGCGAGCCGGATCTGTCTGGATCAACTGCTACGACATCTTTGACGCAGCGCTGCCCTTCGGCGGCTTCAAACAATCCGGGTGGGGCCGCGAGATGGGCCACAGCGCCATTGATCTCTATACCGAGGTGAAGGCAGTGACTCTGCAGCTGTGAACGATCGCGGGAAGGCGAAGGGGGAATCGATGAGGCTAGGTTCCTGTTAGATCTCCATACTGGCTTGCTCGCTCAGCCAGGCGACAAACGCCTTACGGAGCATGCGTCGATGCTGCGGTTGGTATCCGGGGATACTGGAGTAGTCTTCCAACTCCAACATCTTCTGAATCGTACTCACGGTGTACGACGCACCCTGCGCTTCATAATCCTTGTGCTGCACAGCAAGCCGAGTCGCAGCTTCCCCCCGTTTGGGCTCCTCAAAAACATGCCACTCACAGTCTGGTGAATATCGCAGGTAAGCCATGAAGACGCCTCACGATACCGAACGCACTCGACACTGACGAATCCTAAAACAACTCAGAATGTCCCGGCTTTTTCCTCGCCGCTAACTGAATCCACTGCCCAAGACTTTGGCCGCTTTCTTCACATCCCGCGGCTTCACCCAGAGAATGGCGCCGAAGCGCCCCTGGCCGGCTGCGAGGCCGGTGACCGCGGTCAAGTTGATCTTGGCTGAACCAAGCCGATCGGTCAGATCGGCCAGCGCTCCCGGTCGATCATTTCCCTCCACGAGTAAGCACTGTTTAGGTCCCTGCATTTTCAACTTATGGACCTTCGCCACATTCTTAAACGAGGCGGGATCTTCCGGCACTACATCCACCTGCGTACGGCGGCTCCGAGGAAACGCATGCACGGCCATCAGATTCACACCTGCCTCTCGCAGTACCGCGAGCATGCCGCCTAATGTTCCAGGTTTATCGGCGATCTGCACCTTAAAGTATTGAGCAATTTGAATCACATCGGCCATCATTCCCTCCTCTACCCGCCAGAATTGCGGATATCGTCAGACCTGAATTGCATCGCGCAAGAACCATGAGTTTTGGAATAATCATCACGTGAACTTCCCCTGCAGGAGCACCATGATGGGATAGACGTGACTGCGGAATAGACTAGGCGCACAATCGAGAAAATGCAACCGGTGCAATTCTGCTGTTCGCGGAAGACCCTGTCTTCCTGCCCATACTTTCCCTTCCGTTCACTTTGCCATCGCCATTCGATAGAATCACAGTCGATCAGTCCCTTTGTCTGCTTCAGCCCGCAAGGAGAATGATATGTTCGGTCCAATTACCGTCCCGTTCGGAGCCAAAATGCTGTTCAATACTGTCAGGCTCAAGCCTCATGTCACGTTCGAAGACGTCGAGATGGCCGTCGGTGAGTTATGCAGCGTCGTCAAAGGGACATACGGAGGCGACGAGGGCTGATTCATCGCCGGGCAGGTGTTCAGATTCTCAGGCTTCGTCTCTGACCAGGGGTCCCTGGCGGAATCGAAGACCGCCGACAACCATTATGTCATCGTCACCTACTGGCGATCGTTCGAAGAACACGAGCGGTCCCATGCAGACGAGGTCTTCACCAATAAGTTCAGCGCCCTGGCGTCCATGTGTTCCGACACCAAAGAATTGGGATACGACATGCTCTGGCAGGGCGAGGCGGCGAGCCGATAGCGAAGATGTTCATTCCGACCGCTCTATCAACCACGGTGGCGGAGCTAGGCCATCACGTCAGCCGAGCCAGATCCTCTACCCACATCAGCCTGCAACTATAGGTCCCACCGGTCACCGCGTTGTAGAATTTTCGGTCGGCCGTGATCATACGCCCATCGACCGCCTCCGCTAAGGCGAGATAGAGACAATCGTACAGACTTTGTTGAGTATCTAGCGCGAGTGCATAGGCCGCAGGAAACAGTCGCTCATCTGCGTGCCGCTGGAACGGCAGATGTTGCAACTCCTTCAGAATATTCTTACCATCCTCTCTGGTGAGTTCCCCTCGTCGAATCTTCTTTGCGATGACGCTACCCAGCTCCAACGTCATGAAGGCCGGAACATGGAGTCGCTCGCGTGACCGCCTGGCCCGGAGCGCGACGTCAGAGTGGACTTCAGGAATGAACCACTTGATGGCCACACTGGCATCCACCACATAGCCACTCACCGGTCACGATCCTCACGGATGAGGTCTACGCTGTCACTGAATATCCGGCCAGACTTTCCCAATCGCTTCCGAAACCGCTCGATTCGTTTCCAAGCCGCCTCATAGTCCGGCACAGCCTCTTCCAGAATCGTCTTCACCTCCGATTGAAGAGAGCGGCCATGCTCCTTTGCCCGCTTCTTCAACCGAACGACCACGCTGCTATCGAGTTGCCTCACAAGAACCTGAGCCATAGGCGCCTCCCATTCCTGACATCCATACTGATAGCACAATGATAGCAGTCCAAGATTGACCGGTCAACGAAGTCCTACACGAGAGAGGAGCCTCCGTCCGGATGATTGGGAGTTTATGGCGTATAGCCAATGGTTCGAAGGGAAGTTCATCGCTGAGAAGCTCATGCGAATTTGGCTATTCCATACGCGAATGGCCATAAGTTCCTCTATTCTCAGACACGGTGGGCGGTTGGCGGGAGCAAGACACCAAAACAATTCAGAATGTCCCCGCTTTCCCCTGTCCAGCCCCTGCCAAGCAGGAGTGACCAGCAGCTACCCCCGTCCTCATAGAACCCCCTTCGAAGCACGCGCATCTAGAATGGTTGCCCGATTCAGATCATAGATCGAAAGGTGATCCATGGACCGAAAGGGCATCGCAAAGGCGAGAAACAACTCCACCCACGTCGTGAGGCGCTCAGATTTCTCAAAACTGCCCACGGTAACTCCATTCCTGTCTTTCAAGGCAGTCGTCACGGTCATGGTTTCGGTGACCGACGAAGGAACAAGGAACAGCGTAAAGCCCGTAATAAAACCCATGACGGGGCTAGATTCCGTTTTATCAAGGATCCTGATCTCTGCTCGCAAGTCACTCTCAACAGCGGTCTGCCTCACCTCTGAAAACAATCCCGAATCTTGATAGGCACGAACTGTGTCGCGGCGCCATTCTTCAAGATAATAATCGCCTGAACCTTCCTTCACAGACCCATTGAGGATGGCTTGGCCAGTGACAATCAAACTAATAGTCGGCTTGGTTTGCTTCACGGCGGGTGGCCACTGTGTGATGGGAGGAAGATTTCCCTCCCGATACATGATGCAACCAGAATTTGCACCAACAGCGACGACAATCAATACAGCGAGCCACAAGAGCTTCCATCTTTGCATGCCGATCTCCTGGTTCAGGTTCGATGGGTCACTTCGTCTTGCTCGGACAAAATACTTCGGACCGAGAACAAATGGAAGCCTCGCAGGGATGCGTATGTTAGGAGAGAATCCGACAAAGACGCAAGGGCCGTTCAACGGAGAATGGTCGAATTAGCAACCAGCGGTGGGCGGCTGACGAGGCGGGGATGGGTTAGTGCAAGACCTCGATGGCGGTGCCTGGCATCATTTTCCATCTGCCTCCATCCATCGGAGGTCTCGCCCGATAAGTAGTTCGGTCATCTCCGCATGGTGCGTGTTCTTCATCGCGATTGGCTTTGCATCGAAACCATGACGGCGAGCTAGTGCGCGAACTTCGTCGGCGTTATCGTAGGTTAGCAGGAAGTCACCACGAAGCTCTTCGCACACTGAAAACAGGTGTGCATGATCGACCGCGTTGTGAGTATAGAGCCTGGAGCCTGCGCGTTTCCCTCCGGCTGTATAGGGAGGATCGATAAAGAATACGGCACTCTCGGTGTTCTTGAATTTCGAGAGTGCAGCAAATGCGTCACCGTGATCAAAACGAATCCGCTCAGCGATCAGCCCAATATTGGTAATTCTCTTAGCGATGGTCTGGGGATACCAGCGTGAATGGATTCCTTTGCCGTTCTCTCCGTGTTTTATGACACCCGCACCCTCTGCCAATATTCCGCCATGGGCGGTGCGGTTTTTGAGTATCGTTTGGAAAGCAACTTCCCGCCGAGATGATGGCTTTCTAGCAAGCTCTTTTTTTGCGCTTTCAAGTGAGAGATCGAACATAATAATTCGTTTTGCCAGCCACTCCGACTCGCCCCCAAGAATCGTTTCCCAGACAGCAGCAATTTGATCATCTAGTTCCACAAGAACCACTCTATCAGTGAGCTTTTCAAAAGCGGCAGTGAGACTGATGATGCCACCGCCCGCAAATGGCTCGACTAGCGTTCGTGGCGGGATTTCGAAACTCTGCATCCATCGCCGGAATAGAGGGACAAACCACGTCTTGCCCCCGGGATACCGAAATGGGCTTCTCTGTGGGACAGAAGCAACGTTGACAGGCTTCTCTCGCTCATCGATCTCAACATCTGTGAGGAATGACATTTGTGGCATGGGTTATCTGCCGAATGGATCTTCGATGGTCTGGTTGTTGGGTGGGTTTTCAAGCTTCTCGTCCACTTTGGTCTGAATCTGCCTGAGGAAATCTTCCATCTTGCCCGGCCGCGACTTCGTAATCTGCTTCAGCGCCGCATCGAACTGTGTATAGACGATCTTTTCACGAAACAATTCATAATGGCTGCCGGGCTTGGCGGGAGGTTTCAAATCATAAATAAGCCATGCGATGTCAGCTTTTTCCTTCGGAACTTCGTGCAACTTTGGAAGGGTTTCAAAGAAACTCTTATTGAGCGCAACAGCCGACTTCTTATTCCATGCGTTGAGGATTCCACCTTTGAAAATGAGCTGAGGCGCGAGTCTTTTTCGCGATGAAGAGAGATAGTCGGGGCGTGGGTAGTTTTCTTCCTGCGACCAATCCATAGCGAAACGCAATTTAGGATTTTCCATATAGCGCTCAAAAGGGTTCCGGACATTGCCGGAGATGTAAACTGCCTGAACTTCGAGCGCCCCGAAGTCGTAGACCTTGCCTCCTTGGTCATAGGCACACAGAACAATGTCGATATTACCGGCTGAGCCGCCGCCTGCGTCTTTCAAGCGTACTTCGGTCAGGGCCGTCCAAGTCGCATTGGGTTGAAAGAAAAACTCAGCCGCATCATCGGCAATGATCCATTCTTGCCGAAAACGAATCGGGCATGTGATAACGACTTCTTGCCCCTGCAAGACGCTGCATACCCCAAGCGGATTCTGGGCTTTGTCTTTTGTGCAGTTGGGCACTTTGTTATTGAACGGGCAAAGACGGTTTTTCCGATGGCGGTGTGCACTTGGGCTCATGTCCGAAGTTGCATACCCAAAAACTTCGGCCAGCGGATGCTTAGGAGCGATTTCATCTGACATTATCGTTACTTTCCACGCTGGGCTAGTGCGATTTTGAGATGTATTCCATTTCAAACACAACAGCCGTCGTATTGCATTCGAGGTAACCCAACGGCTGTAGGTTTCCATGAGAATATTGGTTCCGGAGGATACCCTTTTTACCAAAAGAAATCACCCCGTCATTAGACAAGATACTGATTATTGAGAATGAGCAGTAGTGGGTCAGCAACGGCAACAGAGGCGGTCACGGAGTATGTGAGCCAGACCGCATAGGTGGCACCCAGCAATAAAGATTCTCAACCCTTAAATCTCCTCTGCTGTAGTTGCGGGAGTCCGTGTGAGGCAAGGAAGGAGCAGACCTGCGACGCGTCGCGAAATGTAGGGTTCGAGGCTGGACTATCTTCGACCTTGCTACCTTGGCCATAGCGGAACACCTTTCCTCAATTCTTCACAGATTCGAATGGTGAGAACCTCTTGCGTCATAGAACTTATAAGCTGTTCCAAGGCAAGAGAGTCCTCCAAGAGTTCCGGTTTGTTTTTCACCAGTAGAATATTTGGGATCGAGAGACCATTTTTCTTGGAATACTTGATCCCCTCAAGAATCGCACCTCGTGCAGCAATGAGGTGAATTTTTCTATTCGCCGCCATCTTGGTCAACGGCGGGTCGAAGAAGAGATCGGCGCTTTGGATATCATCCTGAGACAACAACATGTTTTTTTCACCGCTCTCTTTCAGTTCTAGGGTTGGGGCTTCCAACCATGCATAGGATTATTTCCGTTGCGTCTCTCAGTTTTCGCCAGCGCAAGTCCTTCGGCTGGTTTCTACTCCGCTCTTGCTTCCTCGAACAGAAGCCGTCTCAGCTATCAGGATGGTGACAAACTACAGACGCGTTACAGAAACGTGACGCTCGGATACTCGCAGGTTTTTTCAAAATGATTCGCAGGCTGTTCAGAAAGCTCGTCCAGCAAGGCCGCAGGCGAGCAGGAACCGGAGGCGTACCCTCTGGGGCGCAC
>NEWP02000005.1:43920-83475 GCA_002869895.2 Nitrospira sp. CG24E
ATGGATGCAGATCATTCGCCACACTAGAACGGTCAATGTCGGACAGGCTCCTAGGTGTGATGTCGCTCTAAAACTGGTTATTACGAGTCGCATCTTACCGTCCTCTCGGCCCGGCCTCTGTGAGGCAGCTTACAGTTCAGGAAAGCCCATGGTTTAGGCGACTGTGGCACCCTTGGCTTTCCACGCTTGTGCCGCAAACTGTGGATCGAGCGGCGTATGGGCAATGTGATTTGCATAGTTGCTCAAGGTCTTGAGCGCCACGATCGTGAACACATCCAACAGGTGCCGCTGGGTATAGCCCGCTGCCGCAAAACTCTCCAGATCCGCCTCCGGTACCCACCCGCGATGGTGCAGGACGGCCAGCACCAGCGCCCGTAGCGCATTCAGCTTGTGGTCCGACAACGGTCTTTGCTCCCGCAAGGCTGCGAGCACGTCCTCGGGCATGCGCACCATCTGCGCCACAGCAGAATGGGCCCCCATACAGTAGGCACAGTTGTTGGCGGCGCTGACCGTCAACGTCACCACCTGCTGTTCCACTGGAGAGAGCGCACTCTGCTCAAGAGCCTTGTTGATGGCAGCATAGGCTTGTACCGCCGTCGGGGACTCTGCGAGCACGCCGAATAAATTGGGAAGAAATCCGTACTTCTTCGCGGTCGCTTCGAGCGTCGCACGAGACGCCTCAGGAGCCGTCTCCTTCGTATGGACCTGAAACTTCATGGTTCTCCTCCTTCTCGTCAGGTTCGATGAATTGCGGCTACTTGGCTTGCGCGGCCATCTTCTTCAGCGCTTCGGTCGTGACGGGTGAGCCGCCGACGCCCCATTGCCCAGACGGAACTTCTTCGAGAATGACCCAGGTCACGGGCCTCAATCCTTCTCCTTCAACCGACACGATGGCGTCCGTCACCTTCCGAATCAGTTCGCTCTTCTGCTCCACGCTCAGAAACCCGCTGAGCCCTTTCAATTGTGCGAGTGGCATGTTTTCACCTCCTTTCCTGATGGGCCGGCATAGCATTTCTCCTTGTCGATCACCCCATCATCTTCTGATAACGCGTAACCGCATCGGTGCTCAGGCTGACCTACACCGCCACGAGCCCCTGCATCCGAAGGCCTTTGCGCATGATCAGTTCAACCGCCTCGGCTGAACGCCGTCTGTTTTCTAGAATTGTCGCGTCGACGATATTGCCGCAGAGGATACAGCGATAGCCATCTACGCATAGATCGCCGCTCAATCCCTGAGGATCATAGATCCGCTCGCTCACCATCAAGCCATCACACCGTTCGCAACACATGCGCACCTCATTGTGAGTGATCTGTGCGTTCATATCCTGAGGGCGATCCTACCCATAGCCTCGACAATCTTCTGTAAGCCACCCCACACATTCTGAAAGAAATCGTGGTGTGAGCAGATACGGGAAGCATGAAGGCCTCGAACGGGTCGTCAATGCGCTGGAAACGGTCAACAAATTCACAGAAATCCATGACGCCGCTCAACTCATCTATGCGGCGTCAAGCCCAGGCGGATTCCTGAGTTCGAAAGGCACGAACAGAAACTTCACGGGCTACAGGCAGCGGGAAAAGACCGGATCTCAGGTGCGTGCGAGTTCCGTTCCGAGGGGGGGGGCATGAAGAACAAGGTCGTGGTCTGCGGCATTCGACGCCTATTCTTCGTCTGGACAACCGCATGGTTATGGCGACCTCAAGGAATATCAATTCGTTCTGCACACGATTCCTAATAGCGCTCTTCTACGGATGCGTCAGGAAGCACAGAAGCCCACCGCTGACTTTTGGGCTTCAACCGGCAGAATTCTTTGCAATGATCTACACCGTCCTCATTGCTTCGCTGTTCCTTTCCCTCTTTTCCATCGCGCCTTCTCCCCGAGTTTTGCAGTCATTGCAACAGCCTCTTGAAGAAAGATCCCGCTCCATCCCCGCTCTTTCCTGCCTCAGACAATGCCCCATTAGGGATCACGGATCCGCGGTAGGTTGAGAGCGGTGTACCGGCACTTTCTACAGCTTTGAGAAGCTGATCGGGGCTGGCACGACCGCGCTCGACTGCCACGATGGCGCCGCCGCGAGGATAACTCACGTCTGCTGCCTTCACCCCGGGCACTGCGAGCAAGGCCCGGCGAATGTCCTTTTCACAACTTCGACAGGTCCATCCTTCAATCTTCAGCGTGATCGTTTCAGCAGACTGATCTGTAGACGCAGCGGTTCCTTGCGACCAGGCAGGTCCAAGGTTGATGGTGCTGAGCGCGATAACGATCACCACCATGTTTGCGCAAAACCTTTTCTTGTTCATTGGACGTTCCTCCTTCTTCAAACAGCTTTCTCTATACTCCGGAACAATCGCACCTATCATAACTCCAGCCAATAGGGGGCCATGATCAAGACCAGCGCCATCGCTGCGATGACCCACAAGACGACCCGAGCCTTGCGTGGGCCTGATGCAGCAACGCAGGCGATTCCTGGAGCGCATGGGGATTTCGGGTTTCGATACACCTGGTAGAAGGCAACACCGAGCAACACAACCGTCAGACCGATGAAGTACGGCCGATAGGGCAACAGCGCCTTAAGAGCACCCGCTGTGCCGGCCAGAAAGCCTGTGGCTCCAACCCCGACGCCCAGCGCCGCAAGCAGCAGCGGGCCCAGGCAACACAGCGAGGCCAGGAACGCCGCCAGAAGGCCACCACTGGTCGTGACTGCGGTTGTCGTACTCTCTGAAGACCGAATTCCCGCATCGGATTCGGAATGTTCCATACGTTCCGTATGAGGTGACAGCAGGTCCTCTCCGCCGGTCTTCATCGTGATCCCTCCTCTTCTAACAGCGCGCGCTTTTCCGCGTGAGCCACTTCACCCAGGCAACACCGCCCGGACGGGTTCTCCACTGCGCATCGGCAGGTTTCGGCCTTGACCTCTGCACGAATGCGTGAAGATGCGGTGGAACGCCCTGTCCGTTTAATCTCCTCCTGGATCATCCGTTCGGTAATCCCGAAGCAGTAGCAGTCCAGAATCGGATCTTCTCTCTCCTTTAAGCCGACCCGGACCCGGATCTGGTCTTTTGTGAATAGGATCCCATCCCGAGCAAAGTACACGACCGGACAATCTGGGCTCTCACAAAAACCATAGGGCGCGCCATCCGCACGCTCTCGGAATTCCGGCTTGAGGAGGGCCTCCACCGTAATCCGATCTACCGGCTTGCCTGTCCCGCCGCACCGTGGACACACCACGCCTTTGGTCTGTTTTTTCGCCGCCGCCGGTAACGCTATGCAACAATCACCCATCATTCTCACTCCCTTTTAGGCTTAACGAACACTCCTGCTCGCAATAGAGTCGTTTCTGTTGTCTTTGTTGCTCCTCTTTTCTCTCTTCTCCAAGCTCTGCAAAATCGGACAACGATCCGTCGGCTGGCCGGCCCGGCAGTCTCGAATCAGGCTCCGCAGCGAGCGGGCGAGCGCTTGCAGATCCCGCACCTTGGTCTCCACCTGCGCAAGTTTGACTTGCGCTCGTCGTTGTACATCGCCGCAGTGCGCGGTCGAAGTGACGCTGAGCTTGAGCAGTTCAGCGATTTCCTCCAGCGCGAAGCCCAGTGCTTGAGCGTTCTTGATGAACCGGAGCCGCCGTTCCTCGTCTTCACCGTAAATCCGGTATCCCGACGGTCGGCGCGCCGACGGACCGAGGAGCTTGAGCCGTTCGTAGTAACGCACGGTCTGGATGTTGACGCCGACCGCTTTTGCAAGTTGCCCTATCGTCCACTCTTTCATCATGACTCACCTCCGATCAGACTCTACACCCTGTACTTGGGTACCGAGTCAAGAGAGCTGTAAGAATTCTCTTGAACGACCGACTCACGACTAATGTTTCCGCGACCAAGGGATGGGTGTGTCGTCTTTGTAAGCCAGCTTACAGAGGCCCCATGCCTTTCACTGTATGCTCCTGCCAATGGATCTATCGCCAAGAACACGATTGACCTTGAATAGGAGGGGTTGATACATAGACGCATGTCGATATGTATCTCAATGCAAGGACGCGATGCCGACAGATGAGATTTCTCAAAAGGTCAGTGATCGCTATGCGCGGGCTGCGTCGACCGGCGAGCAGATGTGCTGTCCGACCAGCTACGACATGGCCCATCTCCAGTCCTTCATACCCGATGAAGTCCTCAAGATCTCGTATGGGTGCGGGACGCCGGCCGGACTCAAAACTGTCTCCCCAGGGGAAACGGTGCTGGATATCGGGTCTGGAGGCGGCATCGATTGCTTCGAAGCTTCCCGGCTCGTCGGACCCTCCGGACATGTCATCGGAATAGACATGACCGACACGATGCTGGATATCGCCAGAAAGAATTCTCCCATCGTTGCATCCAATCTTGGCTATATCTCCTCCAATGTCGAGTTTCGCAAAGGGATGGCTGACGCGATGCCGGTCGCCGATAACACCATCGATCTGATCATTTCCAACTGCGTGATCAACCTGGCGCCGGATAAACGGGAGGTCTTCGGAGAAATGTTTCGGGTTGCCAAACCTGGCGGACGATTTACCATCTCCGACATCGTCTCCGACCAGCCTGTTCCGCAGTACTTAGTGCATGACTCTGACAAGTGGGGCGACTGCCTCTCGGGCGCCCTAACGCTCACCGACTATATCGCTGGGATGATGGGAGCCGGCTTCCTGGGCATTCATCTCATCAAGTCTTCGCCCTGGCAGGTGATCGACGGCCTTCACTTCTTCTCCGTCACATTGACGGGATATAAACTGCCCTCTGGCCCGCCTCAGTCGGCTCATCGATATGCCACGCTCCGCGGGCCGTTCAGCCGAGTGGTCGATGAACGAGGCACGACCTATCTCCGAGGCATTCCCCAGCCGGTCACGCCGGAGACTGTATGCCTGTTGAGCCAGGCTCCGTTTGCTGCTCACTTTATTCTGTCTTCAGACCCTCTGTCGCTGGATCATACAGATAGTCGATGGACCGCCGTCTATCCGGACGATACCCCCTGCCACTGGCGAGGACATTTCGCTCTGTTCGCCGGACCTTTCGTCGAGGCTGCCGATGACGATCACCACCTCTATCGCCGGGGGGAACCGTTGGAAATCTGTTCGAAGACGCTCACCGTATTGGAAACTGAAGGCTACGCCCCACATTTCGCGATCATCAATCGCGCAGGCCGGCAGGTCAGCGGTGACGCAGTCACCTGCTCTCCCGATGGGAACTGTTGCTGATGCTCGGTGACACTGAGTCTCGCAGACGAGCTAGATCTTCCGTTCAGAAACTGCCCTCGGCATTGTGAAAAGGATCCTATGGCCCTGACCCTGCTGGGACAACAGAACCCCCTTGCCTCCTCAGGAGAGCAATTGAGGTTGCTCGGGAAGACAGCGAGCTGCGCCCCCTTCGAAACACAACTCGATCACATCGGCCTGCTCCCGCTTCGCGCCACCGGAATCACAATCTTTCAGATCAATGTCGGCAAACTCTGTAACCAGACCTGTCGCCACTGCCATGTCGATGCGGGGCCGGATCGGACCGAAAGCATGTCCAGAGAGACGGCGACACAGTGCATCCAGGCTCTCGCGATGACCGTGATACCGACAGTCGATATCACGGGGGGAGCGCCGGAGCTCAACCCCAACTTTCGGTGGCTGGTCGAACAGAGCCGTGCGCTTGGTCGCCATGTGATGGATCGATGTAACTTGTCTGTGTTGCTCCTCCCATCCCAATCGGACTTGGCGGAGTTCCTCGCAGAGCACCGTGTGGAAATCGTCGCATCGCTGCCCTACTACCGAGCCGGCCAGACCGACGCACAGAGAGGTGAAGGAGCCTTTGGAAAATCCGTCGAGGCCCTGCAGCTTCTGAATAAACTCGGATACGGACGTCCCGATAGCGGTCTCGTCTTGAACCTGGTCTGCAATCCGGTTGGAGCCTTTCTTCCTCCTAAGCAAGAAGCGATTGAGGCACAGTTCCGGAAAGAGCTCCTGACTCGCCATGGCGTCGAGTTCAACCACCTCTATACGATCACCAACATGCCGATCAGCCGGTTCCTTGAATTTCTCGTGGAGAGCGGCAACTACGAGCAGTATATGGAACGGTTGGCCAACGCCTTCAATCCCGCTGCCGCGGCAGGCGTCATGTGCCGCTACACGATCTCAGTCAGTTGGGATGGCACCCTCTACGACTGCGACTTCAATCAGATGCTCGATCTGCCGGTAGACCACGGCGCGCCGGCCCATATCCGAAACTTCGATCCGGCTCAACTCAATCAGCGCCAAATCACGACACGCAACCATTGCTACGGCTGCACCGCCGGAGCCGGTTCGTCTTGCGGCGGATCCGTGACCGCTTAAGAGCTATCTATGGTGGATATTTCCCTACTCGCCTTCGCTCTTGTATTTGCCCTCGCTTTCGCCAACGGGGCTAACGACGTCTCGAAAGCTGTCGCTACCTTGGTCGGTAGCGGCGTCACTAACTACCGGACAGCTATCGCATGGGGGACTGCCTGGACCATGGCCGGCGCAGCGTTGGCCGCCTTTGTCGCAAGCTCGATGATCAATACGTTTGGTCATGGACTCATCCAGCCAGGCACGAGCATCGGACCGGCCGTGACCTTGGCAGTCTTGACCGGAGCGATGGCCTGGATCCTCTTCGCCGCTCGCACCGGACTCCCAGTCTCAACGACCCATGCACTCACCGGAGCCATCGTCGGCATAGGCTTGATCGCCTTCGCTGGAGAAGGATTGATCTGGTCCGCGATCGGGAAAAAGATTGCCCTTCCCTTGTTGGTCAGCCCGTTCCTCGCTCTCGCCGCTTCTCTAGTCATCCATCCGGCTATTCGCGCGCTCGCGAGAAAGTGGGAAGGCTCCTGCTTGTGCGTGATGCCGGCCTCGCGGGCACTGGTGACTGTCGATGCACGAGGCGGCACCAGAACTCTGCTTCAGGCCACGAGCTTCGGCTCGCCGGTTATGGCAGTGCCATCCCAATGCGACCGCGCCGGGTTACAGGGCCTGGTTGTGGGACTCGATACGATTCACTGGGTTTCCAGCGGGCTTGCATCATTTGCCCGTGGCACGAACGACGCGCCGAAAATCGTGGCGATGCTTCTGCTCGGCAATGCGACAACCGCATGGCCCAGCACTTTGTCCCAACTTACCGTCTTCGGGGGAGTCGCCGTTGCAATGGGACTGGGCAGTTATTTCGGAGGGCGACGCGTCACTGAAGTCCTTGCCGAAAAGGTCACCCGCATGGACCATAGCGAGGGATTATCCGCGAATCTAACCACAGCCGGATTGGTCTTGGCATCAGGGACGCTCGGGCTGCCGGTCTCTACAACTCACGTCAGCAGCTCGGCGATCATCGGAATTGGCCTTCTCAAAGGCTGGAACAACGTACGCTGGAGAACGGTGCGCGACATGGTCCTGGCTTGGGTCGTCACGCTGCCAGCATCGGCCCTCCTCGCTTGTATCGCCTACTTCATCCTCTCGCGAATTCTTTAGCAGGCTGTTGAGAAAGTCCGCCAGCTTTGTTCTCGCGTCGCTCAGAGGCTCAACATACGGCACAGAGTATGCCTCGCCTCTTCGCTCGCTGCGGCCGCGCTGGACGGCCTTTCTGAACAACCTGCAAGCATCAAGCCCTTGCGTTTCGGTCATGTTCACGAGAAAACCAGGGAAATACTCCATTTCGGGTGCGTGTAAGCGTCGGGCCGGGCTCAAAATTACGTCTGGCGATGACAGATAATAGTACTTGAATGTCCCTGTTCTGCCTCCTCCATTTCTTGATGTGAAATGGTTGTATTCGAGCAGTAGCCGCTTGTATACTAGTACGTCATTGGCGTACCATGCCGCATGCGTTTTATCGAGACCCCGGCGTTTACCACCGCACTTTGGCGACACCTAGACGATGAGACCTATCGGGCGCTCCAGCTGGCACTGTTGCTCCGCCCTACTCAAGGGCCTCTCATTCAGGGAGGAGCAGGGATTCGGAAACTTCGGTGGGCGAGGCCGAGCAGGGGGAAACGAGGCGGCATCCGCCTGATCTACTACTGGGAACCGGAAATGGAGACCTTTTATATGCTGTATCTCTACGCAAAGAACCAGCAGGGCGACTTGACGTCGGCACAACTCAAGGTTCTGGCGAAGTTCGTTCGGGAGGAGTTGAAATGAAAGACGCAGCATTTCAGGAGTTGCTAACCAGCATCAAGCAGGCAGGGCGGATTCGCCGCGGTATGCTCAAGCCGGCTCGAGTCACCACATTTCGCCCGGCGGATGTGAAAAGTGTTCGCGAGAAGCTAAAGGCGTCGCAGTCGGAATTTGCGCTAATGATCGGCGTCAGCGTGGCGACACTGCGCAACTGGGAACAGGGCAGGCGCACACCCGACGGTCCAGCCTTGGCGCTCCTTCGTGTTGCAGCGCGAAATCCTCGCGCGGTGGCCGAAGCTCTGCACGGGAACCACGCAAAGGAGCGGCATAGCTTGCGCGGCTCATAGCTGCCATTCATCCCCGCTCTTCCGAGCGGGGCATTCTGGCAGATCTTGGTAAAGCAATTTCTGAGCCAATTATGTGCAAAAGAATATGATGGCCAAAACCTATCAATATCTTAGAGTCTTATACTTCTCGTCTACCTCTTGCAACTTCCAACCGCAACTGAATTAGACCTCTACAATCACATAAAAGGCAGGATATTGCTAGAAATGTGCGATTTTCGTCAATGAGATCTGTCGGCTCTTACGATGGATTAGAATGAGGCACTGTCAATTGGCACCTCTCATCAACATCGAAAAGACCAACCAAATGTGGCATGAGTCTCATTGACAGGCTTTTGCCCCCTCACATATGATAGTGAGTCAACTAAAGAGGCCATGGAATGGGATTTGTCATTTCCCCCAAAGAACTAAAAACGAGACTCGATAAGGGTGACAGGCTAGTCCTGGTAGATGTGCGTGAAAACTGGGAGTATTCCCTTGCAAAAATAGATGGCTCAGTCCTCATTCCCCTTGGAACACTGCCTCAATCGCTTGCTCAATTGAATCGTGACTCGGAGATCATCGCCATCTGCCACCATGGCATGAGAAGCGCTGACGCAACAAACTTTCTCCTTCAGCAGGGGTTCCAAAATGTAAAGAACTTAGTGGGGGGAATCGATGCGTGGTCGACTCAGGTCGATGGGGCAGTTCCACGATACTAACCAAGTCCCACCAGCCCGATTACAGCCCACTTCCCCTATCTAAACAGCACAGTCTGCCCTAGCCCATGCGCTCACGGAAATAGTCGACAGTACGTTTGAGCCCTTCGCTCAGTTCAGTTTTTGGATCCCAGGATAATTCTTGTCGGAGCTTGTTTGAATCAATCACGCTACGCGCCTGTTCGCCGCTCTTGGCTGGTCCATGAACCTCTTTACATATCGAACCGGTATGGGCGATTAAAATCCTCAGCAAATCGTTGATTGAAGTCTCTTCTCCCGTCCCAACATTATACGTACCTTGCACTTCCTGACCCATCACCGCGAGATTAGCCTCAACGACATCTTCAACATACACGAAGTCTCGCGTTTGCCGACCATTCCCGTTGACGATGGCTTGCTCGTTATTCAGTAACTTCTGAATGAAGATCGCGACCACACCGGCCTCTCCATCGGGATCCTGACGCGGGCCATAGACATTGGCATAGCGCAGATTCACCATTTGCAGCCCACTCACTCGTTGATAGTAGGACAGATATTGCTCCCCGCACAATTTGCTGATGCCATAAGGCGAGAGTGGCCGCGTGATATGGGTCTCGGGGGCTGGATAGATCTCCTGCTCACCGTAGATAGCCCCACCGGAAGAAGAGAACACCACCTTCCGGACACCATGCCTGACTGCTTGCTGCAGCATGTTCAGCATTCCAAGAACATTTATCTGGGCATCGAAGATGGGATCCTCCACAGATTTTCGGACGTCCATCTGTGCAGCAAGATGCATGACCATATGAGGCCGTTCGTTGCGAAACACCCGTTCGAGTCGCCAACTTTGAATATCCAGTTTGTAGAAACGAGCCGCGCGATTGAGATTTCGCCGCTTCCCCGTGGACAGATTGTCCACAACAACGACCTCATGCCCTTCCTGGGCAAGACGATCGACCAAATGCGATCCAATGAAACCGGCGCCTCCCGTCACAAGTACCTTCATGCAAGACCCCATTGCCTATGAGTCTGTTTCATCATCTATCCACCGCCCACCCAATCACGTCGCTATTGTTCGCGCAAAACCAACAAGAATCTCCCGATTTCCTTTTCGCCCTATCACCGGAGAATCAAGCACCCCTTTCAACTGAAGTCCCAAATGAGCGGCACAGGCAACGATCTTCTCAGTCACCGCCTCGCGCTGCGCATCATCGCGCACGATTCCCCCCCGCCCCACTTGACCCTTTCCAACTTCAAACTGCGGTTTCACTAACGCCACGACCATTGCAGGGCTATTGAGTAAGTGGACGACTGGGGGCAACACCAGGGTCAGAGAGATAAATGAAACATCAATTACCGCCAAGTCGATCGGCTCAGGAACCACTGCTCGGTCAACATACCGGATATTGGTCCGTTCGAGCAAGACAACACGAGAATCTTGGCGAAGCCTCCATTCAAATTGTCCATAGCCCACATCGATGGCATAGATGCGGCTAGCCCCTCGCTGCAACAGACAGTCGGTAAATCCACCGGTCGAACACCCAACATCCAATCCGATTGCCCCTCTTGGTTCGATGTGAAAGGCCTCAAGAGCCGCAGCCAGTTTGTCACCCGATCGACTGACAAAAGTCGCTGGTCGCACGACTTCGATGCGCACATCCGGCAACACCATCTTCGCAGGTTTATCGACCATGACTCCGTCAACCGAAACTCCACCAGCCAGAATCGTTCTGGCTGCAGCCTCCCGACTGGGCACCAGACCCTGAGCCACAAGCACAAGATCCAGCCGCTCTTTGTAAACACGCGAGGGGGAGGCCATAGAGAATAGGGGAAACCACTTGTCGGAGTATGGACGGATATAGCGGTCGGCAGCAGAGGAACCTAGGGGAAAGGTCCATCGGCTTCGTCGTCTAGAGAGTATGCGTGGATTCGTTTCTTCCCGTTCTTGTCTTGCACGAGTACTTCTACTTTATGTTCGGCTTCTTCTAGAATCTTGAGACAATTCTTCGAGAGACGAATGCCTTCCTCGAAAATCTTGAGAGATTCATCTAGCGGAAGATCGTTTTTTTCCAGTTCGCCAACGATGGCTTCCAGACGCGCCATCGCCGTTTCAAACTTAACTGCTGCCACAACAGGCCTCGTTAGTAAATGGATAGGGGCCCATTATACTCAACCGTATCTGGATTTCAAACTGAGGAATCGTCGAGCACACGCGTAACTATGCAATTCAATCGCCCGCTGGCCAATTGAGCCTCCAGTTCCTGTCCAACCTCGACATCCTTGGCTCGATGGAGAACTCGACCGGACGGGGTCGTGTGAAGAATGCTGTAGCCACGTCCAAGAATCGCCAAGGGACTTAGGCTATTGATCTGCGCCAGCGTCGCATGAACCCGGTGACGATGCTGTGCCAATATCACACCCATTTGCCCATCAAGGCGCTTTGAGAATTGCGGGATAGTCGCCAGCCCCTGCTTGATCGCGAGAATAGGGTTGAGATGGGATAGATCGCCCTGCACCTCGTGAACCTGTTCACGCCAGGACCTAAGCAATTGTTGGACCATCTTGTGCAATCGATCGACCGTATCATCCGTTCGTTGTGCCGATTCCTGGAGGCGGAAGCGTATATCGACCACCTCTCGAATGTCGGCATCGAGTCGCTGTCGCTCGGAAGCACAGCGCCGGATCATCACCTGTCCCATACGAACCTTCAGTTCCCGCAATCGATCGAGGATCTCAGCCAATACTGGAACCACAACCTCCGCTGCAGCCGACGGCGTCGGCGCTCGGAAATCGGCGACGAAATCGGCAAGCGTTATATCTATTTCATGACCGATGGCCGACACCACAGGCACATGGGAAGCCGCAATGGCGCGCACCACAATTTCCTCGTTGAAACTCCAAAGATCTTCCGACGACCCTCCACCTCGCCCGACAATGATAACATCCACCGAACTTAATCCATTCAAGGCAATCAGCGCTTCGGCGATTTGGCGTCCGGCATGCTCCCCCTGAACTTGAACCGGGACGATAACAATATGGAGCGCCGGCCATCGACGCCTCAGAACAGCCAGGATATCCCGAATGGCTGCCCCGGTCAGTGATGTGACGACACCCACCCTCCGAGGAAATGCAGGAATCGGCTTCTTTCTATCTTGATCGAATAGCCCCTCCGCCGCCAATCGTTCTTTCAACTGTTCAAATGCCAGCTGCAGCGCGCCGATCCCCTTCGGCTCTACCGCATCGAGCACGATCTGATATTCTCCGCGCGGTTCATAGACCGTGAGCCGCCCTCGGACGATAACTTGTAGCCCTTCTTGCAGCGCAAAATGCAGCCGAATCGCGCTGGATCGGAACAGCACCGCGCGAATCTGGCTCGTTTTATCCTTGAGCGTGCAATAGACATGTCCCGACGCAGGAGCGCGGATATTGGAGAGCTCGCCTTCCAGCCAAATGTCGGAGAATTGTTCTTCGATGGAGCTACGAAGCAGACCGGTTAACTCCGAAACCGTTATAATCCGTTTCGGAGGAATGGTCTGAGAGAAGGAGGCAGGGAAACCGAGAGAGCTCGTGGCAAGTTCTCCTTTAATCGATGATTCGGATGCGTTCGATCGACAATGCTTTGCCAAGTCGCGCATCAAGTTCGAGCAGCACCGCGCAGAACACGGAAGGACCGGAGGCCACTTCAAAGCGCCGTGGCATCCCAGTCAGGAATTTTTCGATCGCCAGCTCTTTCTTCACTCCGATCACGGAATGGAGCGGGCCGGTCATCCCGATATCCGTCAGATAGGCAGTCCCCTTTGGTAGAATCTGATCATCGGCTGTTTGCACATGAGTATGGGTACCGACCACAGCCACAACTTCACCATCCAAGTAGTGCCCCATCGCCATTTTTTCTGACGTCGCTTCCGCATGCATGTCAACGATCACGGCAGCCGTCCGCTTTTTCAGCGCAGCTAATTCCTTCTTGGCCGTCTGAAACGGGCAATCCAACGTCGGCATATATGCGCGCCCCATCAATTGGAGGATGCCTAGCTGCTCCCCACCGGCGGATTCGACCACTACGCTCCCTTGACCAGGAACGCCAACCGGATAGTTAGCCGGACGAAGGAGACGCGGCTCTCGTGGAAAATAGTCGAGGATTTCTTTCTTGTCCCACGCATGATTCCCGGTGGTAATCACCGCGAGGCCGAGGTCGAACAATTCTTCTGCCAACTCCGGCGTAATCCCAAACCCGCCGGCCGCGTTCTCTCCATTCCCGATCACAATGTCGATCTGCCGTTGACCTACCAGCCGGGGAACAGCCCTGGCTAACGCGCGACGCCCAGGCTCTCCAAAGATATCTCCAATGAAGAGAACCTTCACTTAGCATACTCCACATACCGGCTTTCTCGAATGACGGTCACTCTGATCGTGCCGGGATAGGTCAGCTCCTGCTCAATCTTCTTCGCCAGATCCCGAGACAGTTGGAACGACTCGGCATCGGTGATGTCTTCCTGTCGTACGATGACGCGAATTTCTCGGCCCGCTTGAATAGCATAGGCCTTCTGCACCCCTTTGATGGTCGTGGCGAGCGACTCTAATTTCTCCAGCCGTTTCACGTAGGTCTCCAAGGCTTCCCGTCTGGCTCCAGGCCTGGCAGCAGATAACGCTTCAGCCGCAGCAACCAAGACTGATTCGGGACAGATCGGCTCCACCTGTTCATGATGCCCCGCAATGGCATTCACAATCTTGTCGCTTTCGCCGTACTTCTTGGCGATCTCGGCTCCCAGCATGGCATGCGGGCCTTCTTCCTCGTGACTGACGGCTTTCCCGATGTCGTGCAGCAATGCGCCTCTTCTCGCCAACCTCACATCGAGCCCAAGCTCCGAAGCCATAATGCCGCAAATGTATGCCGCTTCACGCGAATGATAGAGATTGTTTTGTCCATAGCTGGTCCGGTACTTGAGCCGACCGAGCACCTTGATCAACTCCGGGTGAAAATCCGATAACCCCAGCTCAAAAATGATTTTCTCGGCCTCGTCATACATGAGCTTATCGATATCGACTTTGACTTTCTCCACAATCTCTTCGATCCTCGTCGGATGGATGCGCCCATCATGCATCAACCGTTCAAGCGAGACCTTGGCGATCTCACGGCGCAATGGGTCGAAGCCCGACACGATAACAGCCTCGGGGGTCTCATCGATAATCAGATCGATGCCGGTTGCGGCTTCAATCGCACGGATATTGCGCCCTTCCCGTCCGATGATTCGACCCTTCATCGCGTCATTCGGAATCGGCACGACAGAAATCGTCGATTCGGAAACGTAATCACGCACGACCCGTTGAATCGAACTGGTAATAATTTCACGCGCTTCCCGTTCTGCATTCTCCCGCGCCTCTTCTAGCGTCCGCTTCGCATGCCCAACGGCTTCCAACCGCGCCTGGCTCTCCATCTCTTGGATGAGCTGTTTCTTCGCCTCATCTGCCGTCATCCCCGCAACTCGCTCCAACGCCTCACGATGCTCCTTCTCCACCCGAGTACAGGCCGCCTCCTTGGTCACCAGCTTTTCTTCACGTTTCAACAGATCCAGCTCCCGCTTCTGAACCTCCGTATCCCGCTTATCCACCACACCGATTCGTTTCTCAAGAGCTTCATCCCGTTGGATCACACGCTTTTCTGCGACAGAGAGCTCTGCCATTTTGGCCTTTTGCTCTTTTTCAATTTCCGCCTTCGACTGGAGCAAAAGGTCTTTTGCTTCTAGCTTGGCTTCTTTGACGATATTCTCCGCTTCTCGCTGAGCGTTCTGCGCAGCCTGGTGTACCTGCTCCTCTTCCTGCGCCCTCTTCGCAGCACCCGATGAGCGACGAATCAGCTCAAAGATCCCGATACCGAGCAGCCCTCCAACGAGTCCTGTCAATAGATAGGCAATAATTGAGGTTGACATTTGAACCCCCCCCCCCCTCTTACAGTCGCGAGACGAGAAGAATTCCGCTTCCCTAACTCGGCTGAGACAAAGTCATTAGACGGTCCCGAATGAGAAGGGAGGCAGTGGAAAGATAAGGACAGGAAAAAAGAAGAAGGCAGCCAGAAACGCGGTCTACTGACTTACTCCGAGAATGGTCTCCACGGGGATGGACGGTTTGATGGATTGAGATGACGAATACGTCCTGTGTGGGACAGATCCCTTGATGTCCATCTGCGTCGGAGCGCCCTCTTGTGCATGAGATCGCTCTGTGCATGAACCGGAATCGGCTGCTGGCCGTTTCCGGAAATCATACTCCGTGACGGCAGCAGAAACTCCACGATCTTACCCAACGTTTCCAATAAGTTATGCATGAGGTGGACGAACCCCTGTGCACAGTCTAATTGCCTCAATTTCGCCAGCATCAAAAACCCACATCCATTCCGCAGTGACTGCGTTATACTCTCGGATTATGTAACCGGTTCAAGCGCCACCTAGTTGTGTCCCCATCGTAGTATCCACTACGTCCCGATATATGCGTGTTACGATAA
Organism: Nitrospira sp. CG24E; assembly: GCA_002869895.2. GTDB lineage: Bacteria > Nitrospirota > Nitrospiria > Nitrospirales > Nitrospiraceae > Palsa-1315. The sequence continues at coordinate 59,562 of NEWP02000005.1, forward strand.
CAAAGGGGGATGCCCTTTGCAAGGTTAATCTAGCGAAAGAGGGAGGTTGGGACCTGCTCCTCGATCGATTCCATGAGCGTCGTCATGCGCCGCTCGACATCAGCCTCACCTTGCGCACGTTTCCGTTCAACCTCAAACAACTGATGGGCCAAATTGAGGGCCGTCAGCACAGCCAGTTTCGAGGGAGTCGTCGTATTCATTCCTTCCGCAAGGTGACGCATCTGGCCATCGACAAAGCTCGCAAGACGGCGGATATCGTTCTCGTCCGCTTCGCCACGAATCGCGTACCGTTGGCCATAGATTTCCACGTCAATCGTCTTAGTCAAGGGCCACCTCCTTACGTTCTTCGAAACACTCCAATAACTCGACATCGCTGAGAACTTTTTCTATGCGTGACTTGATATCGACACGCTCTTGCTCCCACCGTCGATTCGAATCATCCTTCTCCGCAAGCCGTTGCCGTGCAGCTTTTAGCTCCTCTTCAACTGCTGCATTCTTCTTCTTCAGTTCCTGAACGAGTTTCACCAAATCTCTAATGCGATTCTCAAGTGCATCCAACCGATCAAGCGCCATCCCCTAATCTCTCCTCCCTAAATAGCCACTACAGATTGTGGCATACTATAGAAACTTGTCTAGATCTTGTCAAGAAATAGACATCAGGAGGCCTTGTCTAGACGCATATACTCTCGATAGCTTCGCAGTACGCGCTTCACATACTGACGCGTCTCCTGGTAGGGAATTAATTCGACGAATTCATCCTGACTTCGACCGCGATGCAGCGCAATCCAGTTTTCAACAGCAATCGGCCCTGCGTTGTATGAGGCAATCGTGTGCGCGAGATTCCCTGAAAATTGTTCGAGTAACTGATCAACGTAGTGGACACCGATCCGAATGTTGGTCTCCTGATCGAAGAGGTCCTCTCGTGCGACCACAGAAAGCCCGAGTCGCTGCGCGACATTATTCGCGGTTCCCGGCATTACTTGCATCAGGCCGATCGCGCCAACCCTCGACACAGCCCGCCAATCATACTGACTCTCCTCTCGAATGATCGCCGCCACTAAGTAGGGATCGACACCGCTCACACCCTGGCCTTTGATTGTAGGAAGTAACCCTGTCGGATAGGCGACCTTCCAGAGCGACGGATCGACGACACCGCCCACTCGCTCCAATTTATCGCGGAATCTGGCTCTCGCGAGCCGGAGCGCATGATGGTACGCGCCCACCTCATTCAACATCGTTGCAAGCGCCATGAGGACGTCTGGACCTCGACTATAGCGATCAGTCAACCCCGCTAGCTCTCGTGCGGCATCCGAATCCAATCCCAACGTCTTGAGCTCAATGGCTCGACGATAGGCCGACTGCTGCTCGATTTCCGCTCTGGCAGACACTGCGCGTGCGGCCTCACCATTCACAGGCGCGCCACCGTTCATCGGGACAGTCGTCGAAACCGGCTCTGCCGCAAGGGGCTCCGGCAACGGAATATTGATCCGCTCGCGCGCCAGTTGACAATAGTAGGTGTAGACATGTCGCTGGCAAAGTTGCATGTACACGTCACGGGCGTGAGGCTGTTGGTTCAATTCGGCCGCGCGCGCCATCCAATACAGCGCCTGTGGTTCGAAATCGCTGTCGTGCAGATCGGCGAGCATCCGCAATTCCTCGCCCGCCTCACGATACCGCGCCATACGGTAATACACCCAGCCCACGTGCCATCGTGCCTCGGCTCGCTGAGACACTGGTTCTCCAACTTTCGCTACCTGACGATACCGCACAACCGCATCGTCATAGCGACCTTGATCCTCCAGCCACATTCCAGCGAATAGGAGGATCTGGCCCTTCTGCTCTGCAGAAAGCGAAGACGACGGCAGTGGATTGGTAAGATCCAACAACTTACCTCCCTGGCCTTGTCGCAAATAGACACGGGCGAGCCAGACCAATGCTTCCGAAGACAATGCCCCCCCGTCTTTGACCAGCAGGCGGAACGTCTCTCTGGCTTGGTCATACTGTTTCAGTCGGACCTGCGCGATACCGAGCTTCAGCTTGGCCTCGACACGCCGAGGCGATTGCGGATCAGCCGCAAGAAACTTTCGGAGTTCCTCGATCGCCTCGGCATGAAATGATTGTCCAAGATAGGCCTGAGCCCGGGCATACCTCTCGCTCGGCTGCACCACCCAGGGTTCGCCACCAAGATTCGAGGCCAGTAGAACTTCCGCCTCTTTTGCCTCTGGGCTGTATGCAAACCGAATCCAGAGCTGCATCAGGGTCTCGCGACCTTCCGGTATCTTGTTGTCGCGCAGTTGGCACAGGCCTCGCCGCAAAAGCGCCTGGGGAGCCCCTCGCTCCTTATCATCCAACTCCACCGCTTTTGCAAACCACCCCGTCGCTTCTGGACAACTCGACGCTTGATACCAGGCCTCCCCCGCTCGATACGCGGCCTTGGCCAGCAGATACGAGTCCGGCACAGCCTGCGGAATGCTTTCGAACATATCCGCCGCCTGCTCGGCATCTCCGAGACTTAACAGGGCCTCCCCTGTCCAAAATCGGACATAGTCGTCCAGGGCAGGAAAGTCTCGCTGCGACGAACGGAGAAATTGAATGGCCACGGCGGGATTTCGTTCAAGAAGCAACACTCCGGACAAGAGCCCGGCGCGCTTGGCCCAGACTGTGGAAGGGAATCGTTCCATCAGCCGTTGCAACCGGCTCAGCTTGAGCGACAAGACTTGCTCTTTGTTGAGGGTCTTACCGAGCCGTTCCTTCGGCAAGACGGCGGCCTGAAAGCAATCCTCCGCCTTCTCACAAGTGTCACTGTCACTCAATATCGGTGAAAGGGAAGGGCCAGCTGGCGACTGGTCGGAAAACAGAGTAAACCCACTGAGGCCAATAGACGTAGCAAAGAACAGATTGCGAATGAGCTGTTGATATCGATAGTCGCGCACCGCCGTCTCTCCCTCAATCTGAGCGATAGACATATATAGCAGTGTACTTCCCTTGTTGCCAGCAAAGCCGCGCGAGCTCCATACCTTGTTCCACTTTTTGAGGCTGTGGTAGGCTACCCCCATGCGGCATGAAAACAACGCCTTCCCAGCGGACACAACCCTCCTCAATCTCCTGGCCCTTGATGAAAAAGAGATGGGTCGCCTTGTGCAACGATTCGGATGGCCTCGCTACCGAACCGGTCAAGTTTTGCGCTGGCTTTATCAACGTCGCGCCAAAGACATCCACCAGATGACGGACCTCAGCCAAGGGGAAAGAACTTCTTTGGCTTCAATGACAACGATTTCACGTGCCACAAACTGCAGAGTTTTCTCTTCGATCGATCACACGAGAAAACTGGTGCTCACGCTCAACGATGGACTGACCGTCGAAACGGTGCTGATTCCCGATGAAGGCCGTCTCACCCTCTGCGTCTCGACACAGGTCGGCTGTACATTGGATTGCGGATTCTGTTTGACCGGTACCATGGGCTTGAAACGCAACTTGAAACCGCATGAAATCATGGAGCAGGTGCTGACTGCCCAGGATCGACTCGATTCCGGTGAACGGATTACCAGTCTCGTCTTTATGGGAATGGGCGAGCCCTTAGCCAACATGGAGGCTTTATCAGAAGCCATTCGGCGGCTCACGAATAAACCCTGGGGACTCGGATGGTCGCCAAGACGTATCACCGTCTCGACTGCCGGCCTGGCCGCACGATTAAAAGATATCGCGCCGCTCGGCGTCAATGTGGCCATCTCCCTGAATGCGACGACAGACGATCAACGCGCGAGTCTGATGCCGGCTGTAAATGGCATCGCTTCGCTCAAAATATTACTTGCCGCCTGCCGCCGTTACCCCTTACCCCCGACCAGACGACTCACGTTCGAATACGTACTGCTGGCCGGAGTGAACGATCGCCCCGACGACGCTCGCCGCCTCACCAAGCTCGTCCGCGGGATCGCATGCAAAATCAATCTTATTCCCTTCAATGAGTTTCCCGGAAACCCCTATCGCCGCCCGTCGGAATACGACATTTCAGCCTTTCAATCCATTGTGAGACAGACAGGCATCGACGTGTTCGTCCGCAAGAGCCGCGGGCGCGATGTCCTCGGCGCCTGCGGCCAGCTGGGTAATCTCTCACCCGAATATGCAGAACGTGTCTTGACACAAATCGAAGCCCGTTGCTAGCATACACTGTGCCTACCGTCCAACCATGACCCAACTCAAATCTCGACAGATCATGCTCCTATCCTGGGTGATTGCGGCGAGCAGTCTCCTCTTCGCCTTTCCATCGCCCGCCGTCGCTACAGAACCTCGCGAGTTCATCCTCTCCAATGGGATGAAGGTCCTATTAGTCGAAATCCCCAAAGCGCCGGTCGCCACAGTTCAAGTTTGGTATAAAGTCGGCTCACGCAACGAAGTCATGGGCCGTGCAGGACTATCCCACATGCTTGAGCATATGATGTTCAAGGGCACCGCGAAATATCCCAAAGGCGCCTTCTCCCGTCTCATACGAAAGAACGGCGGGATGGACAACGCCTTCACGAGCCAAGACTTCACAGCCTACTTCGAAAATCTCGCCGCCGACCGTGTTGAACTGGCCCTGGAACTCGAGGCTGACCGTATGCAGGGGCTCGTGCTCGACAGAAGTGAATTGACGACGGAACGAGAGGTCGTGAAGGAGGAGCGTCGTCTTCGCACCGAAGACGACCCCCAGGGTGCGCTTGTTGAGGCGCTCTTCGCCCAGGCCTATCTCAGCCACCCGTATCATTGGCCTGTGATCGGCTGGTTCAGCGACCTGGATGCCATGACCCTTGATGACCTACAGCGGCACTACGACACCTATTATTCACCCAACAACGCAACCCTCATCGTGGTGGGCGACATCAAGGCTGACAGCCTGCTCCCTATGATTAAACAGCTGTTTGAACCGATTCCGCGGGGACCGGAGCCCAAGCCGGTCGTCACCATGGAAACGGAACAAAAAGGTGAACGCCGCTTTCTCCTCAAACGGGATGCCCAAGTCCCATTCGTCATGATGGGTTATCGCGTGCCGAATTTTACCAGCGAAGACTCCTACGCCCTCGATATTCTGAGCTCGATTCTATCGCACGGGAAAAGCTCGCGCCTCTATCAGAGCCTTGTGTACGAGCAAAAATCATCCCTCGCAGTCGGAGCGGAATACAGTTTGCTGCAGACCGATCCAGGCCTTTTCTATTTTTATGCCCTGGTGAGCCCAGGCCAAAAACCGGAGGCGGTCGAAGAGGCCCTGCACCTAGAGATCAAGCGCCTCCAGACCGATCCCCCGACAGAACAAGAACTCCAACGGGCAAAGAATCAAGTCGAGGCTACTCATGTCTTCGAGCAGGACTCCAACTTCCGGCATGCCATGTTACTTGGACAGGCTGAAACCGTTGGCGCCGGGTGGCGGAAAATCGACCAGTTTGTCGAACGGATCAGGGCCGTGACCACCAAAGACATTCAGCGTGTCGCCCGCCAATACTTGACGGAAGACAATCGGACCGTCGGCACGTTGATTCCTGTGCCTCCCAAGCCACCAGAGGCGCCCTCCACAGCCACCCAACAGGGAGGGCCTTAGTCATGTCTTCAACGAGACGATGGCCTGTGCCTGGACGACAGGCCATCCTGGCCCTGGTAATGGGACTTTGTGTCTTCCTCTTGAGAAGCGGTCCCACTGTGGCGGCAGAAATTGCCCCGACGAAATTTGTGACCGCCAATGGCATCACAGTGCTCATCCTTGAGCAACATTTCCTCCCCATCGTCGAGATCCATGCGCTGATCAAGACCGGCTCTTCACAAGATCCTCCCGACAAAGCAGGACTTGCAAACCTCGTCGCCAGCCTCCTCGACGAAGGAACGACCTCACGCACCTCGAAACAGTTGGCGGAACAAATCGATTTCGTCGGCGGATCCCTGGAAGCGAAAGCTTCAGAGGATTTCACCACCGCCTCCGCCCGCGTACTCAAAAAAGATATCGATCTCGGCTTTACCCTGCTCGCAGACATGCTGCAACGCCCCGCGTTTCACAAACAGGAGTTCGAACGGGTTCGCACCCAACTCCTGGGCGAAATGGCGAGCGATAATGACGATCCAGGCCATATCGCCATGAAAGCGTTCAACCAGCTCGTATTTCATGGACACTCCTACCGCTGGCCCGTCAATGGAACGGAGGAGACCCTCCACAAGATCACCCTGGCCGACGTACAGGGCTTCTACGGACGTGAATACTCGCCTTCCCAGATCATCTTGACCATCATCGGCGATGTGACGCTTGAGCAGGCCACGGCGCTGACACAGACTCATTTTGGATCTTGGAAAAAAGGGGCGGCGGCAGTTCGGAACATGAAACACCCCTTGCCGGTCGAACGAAAAACAGTCCAACTCATCGAAAAAGACCTTACCCAATCCACGATCGTACTCGGTCATGCCGGTATCCAGCGCACGCACCCGGATTTTTATTCAGTGACAGTGATGAATTACATCCTGGGAGCTGGCGGGTTTTCCTCTCGCTTGATGGATTCGATTCGCGACAAACAGGGCCTGGCCTATGGAATCACAAGCCACTTCGATGCCCGGCTGATGCCAGGGTCATTCTGGGTCAACCTGCAAACCAAGACGGAGACGACGAATCAAGCTATCGTCGGCGTCCTGTCAGAAATCAAATCCATTCGCGACGCGCCCGTGTCCGACCAGGAACTGGCCGAGGCCAAATCGTTCCTGATCGGCAGCTTCCCGCTGCGATTCGACTCCACCGCGAAACTTGCAAATGTGCTCGCGCAAGTGGAATTCTATGGCCTGGGACTCGAATACTTCTCGGACTATCCTAAATGGATAGACCGGGTCACGAAGGAAGACGTGCAGCGCGTTGCCAAACAATACCTGGACCCCAAACGCTACGCCTTGGTGGTGGTGGGCAACCTCGCCAAGGCGAAAATCAAGCGATAGGCATCGGCAACTCTAAGGACAGAAATTCATGCTGACCGAATCACTCAACGGTAAACTCAATACCCTGCGTCAGATGCTCTCGGACATGCAGTCCGTCCTGGTCGCCTACTCCGGTGGGATCGACAGCACCGTCGTCCTGAAAATCGCCCATGAACAGCTTGGTCAACAGGCGCTGGCCGTTACAGCTGTCTCACCGACGTTTCCCACGATCGAACTCGATGGCGCAAAGCTGGTCGCCTTAGAAATCGGCGCGCGACATGAGCTGGTCCACACCGATCAACTTGAAGTTCCAGCCTTCGTCCAGAACGACGCGACACGCTGCTTCCATTGCAAGACCGATCTCTACCAATTGCTAGACGGACTGCGCGAACCGCGCGCAAGCCGGTGGATTGTGGACGGGACGAATCTCGACGACCTCGGAGACGATCGCCCCGGCATCAAAGCGGCACGCGAGTGGGGAGTTCGGAGCCCGTTGGTCGAAGCGGCTCTCTCGAAATCCGATGTGCGGGCAATCGCCCAGGCCTTGGGACTCTCAAATTGGGATAAGCCTGCAGCCGCCTGCCTGTCTTCCAGAATCCCTCGTGGCACACCGATCACCATCGACAGTCTCCGTCGCGTGGAGCAGGCCGAAGACATTCTGCAGGCTGAGGGGTTTCGCCATGTGCGGGTACGGGAACACGGAGAGCTGGCGCGAATCGAGGTCGGGTCAGAGGAGTTTTCTCGGTTGAATCAGCCAGACCTACGCGCTCGCATCAGCGCTCGTCTCCGTCAGGCAGGATTTCGATTCGTCTGTGTGGATTTGGAAGGATACAGACCTGGGGGAGCCAGCCTAGGCTGACTCCCCCAGGTCTCAAGATTATCGCTGGTAGGATTTAGACAGCGCCTCAAGCGCCTCGTCTGCGAATTTCCGGTGGTCCGCCTCAGTCAGGCTTCGCTGCACGACTTTCTCCCCAACCATCAAGGCCAATTCAGTGGTTTGGGCGCGAATATCCTGAATCGCCTTGCGCCGCTCCTGGTCTATTTCACGTGTCGCATCGCCCTTGATCCGCTCCGCTTCGGCCGTGAGCCGCTGCTCATTCTCCTCCATTAAGCGCTGGGCCCGTTCTTTTGCGGCAGCGAGAATGCCTTCCGCCTCTTTCGCAGCGGAATTCAACTTAGCCTCGTACTCCTTGAGTTTCCGTTCGGCCTCGGACCGGTGATGCTCGGCCTGATCGAGGCTGTCCTTAATTTTCTTTTCCCGCTCTTCCAAGACGCTCAAGATGCCCGGGAACGCATACTTGTAAAGTACGAACAAGAGAATCGCAAACGACAGGACTTCCCAGAAAATCAAAGAAGAAAAAAAATCAGATTCAAACTGAGGCATGTATGCTCTCGTAAAACGTTAAACGTGAATCGTGAAACGAGAGATTTTCCCGCTTGACGGTTGACGAATAACGGTTAACGCTCCCTATTTGCGGAGGCCCATGATGATAAACGCAATGACCAAGCCGTACAGTGCGATGGCTTCCACCAGCGCAAACCCAATCCACATATACTTTGTGACGCGGCCTTCTGCTTCCGGCTGACGTGCCACCACTTCAATCATCTTCCCGAAAATGTAGCCGATTCCCACACCGGCCCCGGCAAACCCTGCCGCGGCACAACCCATACCTATCAACCCTGCTGCTGCTGGATCCATTATGTCTTACTCCTCCCTTGTCTAAACTTACACGCGCTAATGGGCGTGCTCATCATGGCCATGCAAATGAAATGCGTCACCCAAGTAGACACAGGTCAATATGCTAAAAATATAGGCTTGAATGAACGCGATACCAAATTCCAATCCGTATATTGCAACAGTGAACGCAAAGGGCAACCACCCGATCAACAATCCGCCGCCGATCGTCAGGCCGAACAGTACCGCGAGCATCACGTGGCCCGCCGTCATATTCGCAAACAACCGAACGGCCAGTGAAATGGGCCGCGCCAACTGACTGATCAACTCGATCGGTATCATCAATGGCACCAGCCATCCAGGCGTACCGGGCGGAATAAGAATGCCCAGAAACTTTATCCCATGTAACCAGAATCCTATAACCAAGCTGAGCCCATACACCAGGCAGGAGAACACCGCCGTCACAATAACCTGACTCGTCACCGTGTAGCTGCCGGGGATCAACCCGATAAGATTACTGAAGAGGATAAAGAGAAACAGGGTGGCGATGAGGGGGAAAAATCGCATCCCGTCCTTCCCCATCGTATCCATGATCATGCTGCGAATGAAATCCACCATCATCTCTGCCAGGCTCTGCAACTTGCCGGGTATCAGCTTGCGCGCCGATCCTGCCACCACCATAAGCACCGCCGCCAGGAAGACGACAACCCACATGAAGACAACGGCCTTATTGATGGAAATATCCAATCCACCAAGTGAGATAGGGATCCAGGTCTGAAGTTCGAATTGATGAAGCGGACTTTCTTCCATAGCTCTCTTTTGCTTTCGCTTATGTAAACGACGTTATGTCTTCGGCCATCGCTGGGCCGACCGGTATGCATTCCTGATCCCGGCCACGCTACCTAACACCAAACCTCCGACCATCCCCCAGGGGGTTGAATCAAAGAGGTAGGTGTCACATACCCACCCCACCCCTCCGCCGACGATCAGCGAAGCGAGCAGATCGGTTGCGATCCGGACCGCTTGGCCAAGCCCCGTGTACAATGGATCTTGTGAAGGGGGCATGTCGTACCCACGGAGGAGAGTGCTATGCGGCTAATAACGCAAGGACTCTGCCGATTGCGGGCGCGCAATTCAACCAGAATCACACTGAATTTGTCAAGCCGACCGTGCACTATGACACAGCAGATACAGTCGGGTATAGTGCATCGCGCTATGTGCAGAGCGATACACGTTCGCCCATGACTCATTTCTCTCAACCATCATTCTTGAGCGGTGCCCCACAGCCTCTAATCCTTACGATGGATGGCCAGGGAAGAACGCCCCTTGAGCTGTATCGCCTGATTGCATCTCCCTCTCAACCATCGTTCTTACTCGACAGCGGGAAGGGACCTGATGGCGGGAGCCACTATTCATATTTAGGGAGCAATCCATTTTCGGTACTGACGGAGCGGCAGGGACAGGCTTCTTATCGAACCCAGGATGGGCGCGAGCGTTCGTCGGGAAACCCCCTCGTAAGTCTCGGCAAATTATGCACCGGAGCGTGGAGCGAGCCTCTTCCAGGCCTGCCCAACTTTTTTGGTGGAGCCGTCGGCTACCTCAGTTACGACTTTGTGCGCGAATATGAAGTACTTCCGTCCATTGCCAAGGACGATCTGCTCCTCCCCCATTTGCAATTCGGTCTGTATGACATCGTCACCGCTGTCGATCATCAGACCGACTGGATACAGATCATTTTTTGCCCTCCCATTGAACGATTTTTGGGAGAACCACGGGAGCAGCTCTATCGTGAAGGCTTGGACCGGCTGGCAGAGTGGGAGACCAGACTCAACAGAAAACCGTCCCTCCTCAACAAACTTCCCTCCCTCGACCAAATGGCTTTTCATCCGGACCAAACGCGGGATGCTTACCTTCGACAAGTCCGCCGCTGCCAGGAGTATATTGCAGCAGGAGACATCTATCAGGCGAACCTATCGCATCGATTCACCCTGGAGCCACTTAGCGCCTATGACGATGGCATGGATCGACAGCCCTACGAGCAGGAACTCTATCGACGCCTGCAGGCTATCAACCCGTCGCCCTTCTCAGGTCTCCTGCACTTCGACCATGTCACATTGATCAGCGCTTCGCCCGAACGGCTCATCCGTCTCCATGATAGGCGTGCGGATACACGCCCGATTGCCGGAACCAGGCCCCGTGGGGTCGACACCCATGATGATCAACGCCTCATCGGGGAATTACTCGCAAGTGAGAAGGAACGAGCCGAGCATCTTATGCTCGTCGATCTCGAACGAAACGACCTTGGCCGTGTCTGCCGATACGGCACCGTACAGGTCGATGAATTCATGGCAATTGAGCAGTACTCCCACGTCAACCACATCGTGTCTAGTATCAGCGGGGCCTTGAAACCGGACACTACGCCTCTCGACCTGATTCAAGCGCTATTCCCCGGAGGCACCATCACAGGTGTGCCGAAGATCCGCTGCATGGAGATTATTGAAGAGCTGGAACCGGTACGCCGTGGCCCCTACACAGGATCTTTTGGATACATCGGCTGGAACGGAGACCTCGATCTCAATATCGTGATTCGAACTTTGGTATGGTGTGGGGGGAAGGGATACTTGCAGGTCGGGGCCGGGATTGTCGCCGACTCCGAGCCGGCCAAAGAATACGAAGAAACGCTCCAGAAGGCCCAGGCTTTCTTCAGCGCACTGCGGCAGATGTAACGATGTTCATTTACCTCAATGACCGGTTCGTTAATGAAACGGAGGCCGTCGTCTCTGTGTTCGACCATGGTTTTCTCTATGGCGATGGCGTTTATGAAACGATTCGCTCCTACGGGAGCCGGATCTTCATGCGGGACCAACATCTTGCCCGGCTTCGCCGGTCTGCGGATGCGATCGGCCTCACCATCCCGATTCCCGAGAACAGGTGGCCGGTGCTCCTCCACGAGGCCATGACAAGGAATGATGTCGGCAATGATCGAATCGATGCCTATCTCCGAATCACGATCTCCAGAGGAGCAGGCGATATCGGCCTCGATCCGGCCTTATGCCCAACTCCCACGGTCGTGATCATGACCAAGCCTCTCGCACCACCCTCACTCCAGACCTATCGAGACGGCGTGAGCTTGATTGTCGCCAAAACCAGGCGCAATCTTCCAACCGCCCTTGATCCTCAGATCAAAGCCACCAATTTCCTAAACAACATTCAGGCCAAACGTGAAGCGATCGCGGCTGGCGTCTTTGACTGCATCCTACTCAATTGGGAATCTCATCTGACAGAATGCACCGTCAGCAATCTCTTCTTCGTACAGGCTGGGAGACTCTGTACCCCGGCACTTTCATGCGGCCTGTTGGACGGTATCACGCGCGACGTTGTGCTCAACCTTGCTCAAGAGTTGCAGATCCCCGTCGATGAAGGATCTTTCGGGGTCGAAGCGATCCATAAGGCAGACGAGTGTTTTGTCACCAACACAAGCCTGGAAGTGATGCCAGTCACCATGGTAGATGGGCATCCGATCGGAAATGGAGCACCAGGACCTCTCACCCAGCAGCTCCATACAGATTTTGTAGCCAACCGAGCAAAGTTTTTAGAGTCCTAGTAACGCCCTGCGTTATCACATACTCCGTTGTTTTCCTGTACTACTTACAACTCCCCATGGCATAAGACCTGCATTCTCTTGACACCCAGAGGTGGACTGGTATCGTTGCATCCATGCGCAACACATTTTCTCTTATCATGACAGCCCTCGGGCGGCAGGCAGCCATTGGCCTCACGACGACAGTAATTGCAGGAATTGGATCGCTGGCCTTCTCCCTGCCGACAGCCACGGCAGAAATTTATCAATATATCGAGCGGGATGGCTCAATCTCTCTCACCAATGTGCCGTCAGACTCGCGCTATCGGAAAATCGCGATCGAGTCCAGCCGATTCCACGCCGCCCTGTCCGAGCAAGAGCTCGAACCGCTCATTCGTCGGCACTCTGTACAACAGCAGCTCCATCCCGCGCTGATCCGTGCCGTCATCAAAGCTGAATCGGACTTCGATCCACGGGCAGTATCTCGCTCTGGCGCCATCGGCCTGATGCAGCTGATGCCCCAGACAGCGGTGCGTCTGGACGTGCGGGACATGTATGATCCGGATGATAATGTGGGCGGAGGGACCAAATATTTACGCCAGCTGCTCGATCGCTTCCATGGGAATTTACCGTTGGCCCTGGCGGCCTACAATGCCGGAGAGAATGCGGTCGACCGTTATCAGGCGCTTCCCCCCTTCGATGAAACCAGACAATATGTCCGGAAGGTTCTCCGATACTATCGGACATTCCTGGTCCGCGATGGCGTCGCCATGAAACATCCAGTCAACCGATTCGTCCCCGCAGAGATAACAACAATCCCCGCGATTTCTGAAGTGGCTTCCCGCTAACGACTTCTCCGCTCGATAAGCGACTGTGTTGTTGCCAGCCCGCCCGCTTGGCCTCTGGAAAATCAGATCGATAATGGGCCCCGACGCTGTTCTCTCTCCACAGCGCCGCCTCCGCGACACATTGCGCCACCTGCACCATGTTTTTCACTTCCAGCGCTGCCCGGCTCGCAAAGGGCTGGGTCACCAATTGCGCCCACCGCGACAGTTGAGCGCAGGCCCGGATGAGCGACTCGCCCGAACGGATAACGCCGACTTGTCCCCACATCGTTCGACGCAGTGAACTCCGCAGTTTTTCCGCATCCTCTAGAGTCCCGAACTGACCCGCTCGGAATGTAGCCTCCTGAGGCGATAGCGTAGAGACAGCGGATTGGCCGACAGACGCCACGGCTGCCGATGCCGCACGCGCACCAAACACCAATCCTTCGAGCAAGGAATTACTCGCCAAACGATTCGCCCCATGCACACCGCTACAAGCCACTTCTCCGGCGGCAAAGAGCCCCGGAACCGATGTCGCACCGTTCAGATCGGTCCAGACACCACCCATCATGTAATGTGCGCTGGGAGACACCGGGATCCATTCTTCCGTGATATCGATGTCATAGCGAAGGCAGGTCGCATAAATCGTCGGGAAGCGCCGCTTCACAAACTCTGCACCCAAGTGGGTCACGTCGAGATAGACATGCCGGGCTTTGGTCGCAGCCATTTCGGCCAAGATCGCCCGCGACACAATGTCTCTCGGCGCTAAGGCCCCCATAGGGTGGTAGCGTTGCATGAACAGCGCCCCTTTATTGTTGCGCAGCTGCGCCCCCTCCCCTCGCATCGCCTCGGACAGTAAGAACGGCGGACTCGACGGCAAATAGAGCGCCGTCGGATGGAATTGCACGAACTCCATGTCTTGAAGGACTGCGCCTGCGCGCAGCGCCATGGCCATCCCATCCCCGGTGGCATTTGCAGGATTGGTCGTCCGCGCATAGATCTGCCCGGCCCCGCCGGTGGTCAGCACGACAGCGCGAGCCGGCAGCACGAACTGGCGGCCAGATCCTTCATCCAACACAATAGCCCCTCTGCAACGTCCCGCTTCGACGACAAGATCTACGGTAAAGTGATGGTCCAGCCGCTGAATCTGCGACTGTCTATTCACTTCGGCAATCAACACTCGCACCATCTCGTTCCCCGTCGCATCCCCCCGTGCGCGCAAAATGCGGCTTCGACTATGGGCGGCCTCCCGGGCAAACGCAAACTTTCCGCCGACTTTGTCGAACTTGGCCCCCCACCCGATCAATTCCTGGATCCGCTCAGGCCCCTCTTCAACGAGGACTCTCACCGCTTCTTTCCGACAGAGCCCATGCCCCGCTTTGAGCGTGTCGGTTAAATGGATGGCCACGTCGTCTTCTTCACTCATCGCCACCGCGACTCCACCCTGCGCATGGATCGAGCTGCTTTGAAGCGGATGCCCCTTCGTCAGCACCATGACACGGCCGGCACGGCTCAACTCCAACGCCGCACGGAGGCCGGCCACACCGCTCCCAATGATCAGGAAATCGGCCTGCGCTGGAGCAGGGGATCGACGAGATGACATGGGTTACTTCTTCTTGGGAGGACGTGTGGAGTCGCTCGTCGCCTGCCGAGCTTGCATGCCGAAGGGAGAATCGCCCTGAACCCCTCGTAAGAGAATCGACTGGGTTCCGACCCACTGCAATCGCGTATGCCCTCTCTGCCGGAGACCAGGGTCTTCTACATCCTTCTTCCATAAGCCTTGCCAATGCACGAACACATCAATGTTATCCCCATCGACCATGATGCGCTCGACCGCGAAGTCCAAGGTGATGGCGTTGAATGTTTCGAAATCGCCCTGCGCCTCTTCCTTCAGCCGCTCAAGCTGCTCAATCGGCATCATGAGCGAGGACAGGCTCGTCGAATCTTTCTTCGCATAGGCTTGCCGAAGCGATTCCACCGCCCGATCGATACGGAGGTATCGTTCGTGATCATCGGGATACAACTGTTTCTTGCCGCCGCAGCTGACGACGAGCAAGCCCATCGAGACGAGCAGGACCAAGAGGGGAAACAGTGGGAATTTATTCTGATGCATCATGGTTGCAGTATAGAAACGGCTATCAGGCAGGTCAAGCGGCTGAAAGACAGTCCTCACGCGTGACAGTCGACAATCCAGCCGTTTGACTTCCGTCCGATCTTGATCAATTTAATCCGTCGTTGACCTTGCTATTTGAGAGGAAAACTTCTACACTCCCTCTCCTTCCAGGGAGCGAACGCATGTCCAGTGTGCTGAAAAAACGCCGTAAAAAGATGCGCAAGCATAAGTATAAGAAGCTGCGCCGGCGTCAAAAGTTTGAACGTCGAAAAAGCTAGTCTCACCCGAGAAGGGGGAGGATGGGTCAATGCCAGAAGGCAAGAAGGTTCGCATCCGCGTCCGGACTGTGAGCTTTGTCTACGGTGGCGACTTACCCATTCCTCCCACGATATTGTGTGTCCTATGCCAGGAATGAAGGGCTAAGCCTCTTCATCCGCCTCGGTAACGAGCAGATGAATGAAACAGACTTTTGAGACTTCGTAACCATCGATAAAAACCTGGTTGAGTTCATCGCAAAGTTGTAGTGCCACACCACCTCCGGTTCGATGCCTTGCCTCCGCGATTCTCTCTTGGTTTTCCGTAACCACCTCCTCTAAAATCGCCTCTCATTATGTCCACCTTTTCACGATTTCTCCCTTTCCTGAGACCCTATCTGTCACGCATGGCACTGTCTGGCCTGCTGGTCATGGGCGTGGCTGCCATTAATCTGGCTCTGTTGCGGTTTGCCGGCAACCTCTGGGACATCATTACCGTGCAACACGACGAGCCCAGGATGACGAACCTGATTACCGTCTTTCTCGGGCTCGTCGTCCTGCAGGGGCTCTGTTCGATGGGCCATAGTTACCTGACCGCCTGGATTTCGCAGCACATCATCGCTGATTTTCGCCGGCATCTCTTTGCACATCTACATACCCTGTCGGTGAGTTTCTTTGCCCGCAGGCGAACCGGAGAACTCCTCTCACGGCTCATGAACGACGTCACGGTGATCCAGTCGGTCGTAACGGAAACCCCCATCGATAGCGCCAAACAGCTGGTGACCCTCGTCGGAGGGATCGCATTCTTGCTGACGATGAATTGGCGGCTCTGCCTCCTGATTCTGATTCTGCTCCCGCTGCTCGTCCTCGTAGCTAAGCTCTTCGGGAAAAGGCTGAAATCCCTCTCGACCTCGATTCAGGATCAAACCGCTGCCTTGAGCACCCTGATCGAAGAAGTCATCTCGGGCATTCGCATCGTAAAGTCCTTCGTCCAGACAGAACGAGAAGAAACCAGGTTTGCAGCACAAGTCGAACAGACGCTGGCATTGTCCATGCGGCGAGCAGGAATCATGGCGGTGTTTACCCCCGTCATCATCCTCCTCACATTCTCCGCGGCAGGAGCCGTCCTCTGGTATGGAGGACGCCAGGTCATCGACGGGAGCGTCTCGCCTGGCGATCTCTTTGCGTTCGTCCTTTTCGCTGGAATTCTGATCGGTCCGTTTGGTTCCGCTGCCCGCGTCTTCGCCCAGATCAGAGAAGCGCAGGGAGCCACCCAGCGGGTATTCGAAATTCTGGACACAGGAGCAGAAGTCAGCGACTCCCCCACGGCCGCTCCGCTGTCCAATGTCTCGGGACACATCCGAGTCGAGCGTGTCAGCTTTGCCTACGATCCACGCCAACCGGTCTTGACGGATATATCCTTCGAAGCCAAGGCAGGCGAATTGGTCGCCATCGTCGGTCCTACCGGCGCCGGAAAGACCACCGTGATGAACCTGCTCCACCGCTTCTACGATCCGACCGAGGGGCACATCACCATCGACGGGCAAGACCTCCGCCAAGTTACGATGGATAGTTGGTATCGACAAATCGCCCTGGTCCCGCAAGAGACGATCCTGTTCGGCGGGACGATTCTCGACAATATCCGCTACGGAGACAGTACGGCTACGGAAGAAAACGTGGTAGCAGCAAGCCGGGCGGCCCATGCCCACGACTTCATTATGAACTTCCCGGACCAGTATCAAACCATCGTGGGGGAAAAGGGGATCAATGTGTCCGGCGGGCAGCGGCAACGTATCGCCATCGCCAGGGCCATTGTAAAAAATCCACGGATCTTGTTGTTAGATGAAGCCACCTCCGCCCTCGACAGCGAGTCGGAACGACTCGTCCAGGAGGCGCTGGAACAACTCATGAAAGGCCGCACGACATTTGTGATCGCCCATCGCTTAACGACTATACAACGAGCGGATCGTATCCTCGTACTCAACAAAGGGCGTCTTGTGGAAACCGGCACCCATGCCGAACTGATGGACCGTAAAGGGCTCTACCAGTATCTCTACACCCTTCGACTAATCGAACTCCCTTCGTAAGTCTCGACGTTCACGCGACATAATCGTTTCCGGCTAAATTTCCCGCTCTAATTAACCGATAGAGACACTGGAAGACTACTTCGGCGTTCCGCCCACAGACTAGACAGGAGGCACAATAGTGCAAACTGCTCCATCGGTGATGAACTCTGAGGCTAACAGCGAAATTTTCGCGCTGGTGCCCCCTTCGTTGCGCCGACTCTTCGATCCGCAGGCCAATGCGCTCCCGGCATTGCAGGCAACCTGCCAGAAAATTCTTAACATGAGCGGCGACACTTCGAGCCCCGAGGCCCTCGCGCAAGTCGTCAGCCGCGATCCCGGGTTGACCTGCAAAGTCCTCCAGATCGCGAACGGAATCGCGTACAGCCCACAGCAGACCATCACCTCCGTAGCCCATGCGGTGATCTGGCTTGGGCTGGATACAGTTCGTGCGCTCGTGGCCACGGCACAGTTGATGGAACATCTGGAGCAAGCGCCGGATCGCCGCCCGCTCTTGAGCCGCTTGATCGCCAAGGCACTCTTCGCATCGACACATGCGTTCGAGCTCGGCACAGCCATGCACTATCCTCAACCGGGACAGCTCTTCAGCGCCGCCCTGCTCTACTCATTCACCGATCTGGTCATTGCCTACCAAGCGCCGGATCTGTATGAATTACTTGTCGAAGCGCGAACACCAGTCGACGAATCCAACATTCTCGGTGTCTCGAAAGTTCGCTTTGCGACGGCCTTAGCTCGAACATGGGTCCTGCCGACCGGCTTAGTGGACCTCATCGGCGCCCCGACGCCTCCCATGGGGACCCGTTGGCAGACCGATCACCAGATATTTGTAGGGCTCGTCGCAGGTGCGAACAGTCTCGTCTCCGCCATGGCCAATTCATTGAAGCCCGACGTCGCAGGACGCATTCGTCGCACCCTCCAGCAGGGTACCGCTTTGCCGGAGCGCAGCTTGCAAGAAGCCTTGACTCGCGCCTTCGACAAGGGCCGACAACTCTCCCGTTCCGTTGGAATTACTGAGACCCTCATCGCCCAGGCCTCGGCCCCAACTCCCACAGTGACTCCCGTCATCTCGTCACCCAAGATCCAAATCCCATCGCCTAGTCAGCCAAGCAGCCAGACCGTCCCACCGATCCAGGCACAACCGTTCGAAACCTTGCAAAGGTTTCAGACTTCCTTGTTAGCGGCAAAAGACTTCAATAGCCTCCTGTCGGCTCTAGTCAAGGCACTGCATGATGACGGGGGATTCACACGGGTGGCGCTGGCACTCTTGAATCCTGGCGATACCGACCAACTACTGGGCCGAGTTGTCGTCGGTGTCGATGAGCCAACTCAGCACTTGTGCAGCTTCACAGGATCACTCACTGTCGATCACCCGCTGTTCTTGCGGGTACTTAAACGGCACGATCCAATCTTGGTATCGGATGCTGCCGCCGAAGGGCCGCAATCTCTTCACCCGACATTCGCTGCAACCTGGCAAACCTCATCTGCCGTCCTGGCCCCTATCCGTGTCGGCAACCGACCGATCGGACTCCTCTATTGCGACCGAGGCGCCCAATCCACTCAGGTATCGTCCCACGATCTACAGTCCTTCCAGCTGTTCTTTGGACAAGCCATTCTCAGCATCAATCGGCTGGCTGGAATCCTCTAACAGGATACTGAGAAAATCCGCCAGCGTCGTTTTCGCATCATTCAGAGGCTCAACGCTGAGTAACGCTGTATCGGAGGCCGAAACTCTGGAAGGGTTTTTCCGTTCGCCAAGACCCATTACAAGGGCGAACGGCCACACGAAGTGCGGCGCGCACCTCCTCGCCTCTTCACTCGCTGCGGCCTTGCTGGACGGCCATTTTGAGCATCCTATGCGGTGCGCTCTGACTGGTCATACGGATAGAGATGGGGAGAGAATGGTCTACTTCACCGGTTATTCATCTATGCGAAACCAGCTGAAGCCTACCCGACATCCTTTGAGCGTCCGACTTACATTCCAGCCGTTTCGATTACCTGCATATCTTCAGCGGTGAGGGTAAGCTGTTCTGCCTGAAGATCGTCTTTCATATGTTGCGGATTCGTCGTGCCGGTCAAGGGGAGCATCCCGATCTGCGTCGCAAACCGGAACACGACTTGCGCCAGACCAGTCCCTAACCGCTGGGCGATGGCCCGAATGCCTGGATCGCTAAAGACTTCTCGATTGGCGGTCAAGAGCGAAAAACCTTGATAGATGATGCCATGGGTGCGGCAGATTCCCCGCACCTCTTTGTCCCATCCCAATGCAGCATAACAACGATTTTGCACCATCATGGGTTTCACAGCCGCCTTGGCACAAAGCTGAGTGAGTTGTTCGGCAGTCACATTACTGATGCCGACCATTCTTGTTTTCCCTGACCGATAGAGTCCCTCGATCGCAGCCCACACCTCCCAGTCCGCAACCCCCAATCCCTGCCGCTGATAGGGACCGTGTAACACATAGGAGTCGAGATAATCGCTGTGCAGATGGGCCAACGAGCTGTCGAACGACTGAGTCACTTGGGTGGTAAGAGAAGCCGAGGCATCATAGGGGGTTCGATGGTCCTGGCCATTGGTCGGCGTAAACTTGGTTTGAAGAAAGAGGCGATCCCGCGCGATCCCCTGCCTTGCAAGGGCCAGTAGAGCCTCCCCGACCAACGCTTCCTGGTAATGAATCAGTTGGTTGGCCGTATCGATGGCGGTGAAGCCGGCTGCCACCGCGAGCTGCACCAGTTCTGCTGTGGCCTCTTGTTTCCAAGCCGTGCCATACATGAAGGTCGGAACCGGCACATGATTATACGCGGTCAAGGACATGCTGGGCTCTCCAAACGGCAGACTCTCGTCCGCCTCGCAACAGACCGCGGCGACAAGGCTGCGGCCTCGCGAGGTTTCTCGAATCCGATTCTACTTCCGGACGGCGATCCCGTGGACATCCGCCGTTTCTTTTCCCTCTTTCATATTCGTGATTGCCGCCTGCCCCTTATAGTGACCGACCTTCCCTCCGCCATCCACATGAATGACGCCGACGCCGGGGATCGTCCCCTTGGCATTATTCACCGACTTGTCATTCCCGGTGAGTGGGTTGGGTCCGCGCAACCCGACGAAGACATACTGCCCGTCCGGCGCGTTGTCCATAAGATCGGGAGCCGGATCACTGTTCGCGTCGGTCACCAACTCGACCGAATTCACGCTCAGGTTCGAGACCGTATCGATTATTTCAATGTTGTTGCCGGCACGGTCCACACTCCACAGATACCGTCCGACACCGCCCATCCCGTGAGAATCGGCAAACTTTTCATCCCGTTGAGACACCAGCTTGGCTGAGACCGACTTCGGAAGAGCGGACAGATCGAGGGCGTACACATCGTAGGAAAGAGGCGCTACAGGCCAGCCGCCACCGGAATTGATATACAGCGTCTCGCTGAGCTGAATGCCCCCACAGCCGGCTGGGTGGATCTGATTATTTTCGAGCATGGCCAGGGCCTTCATCGGTGTGCTGGTGACATCGAATACCAATAACCCTCCGCCCCGTAGCGTAACAAACGCGTAGCGGCTGGATGATTCCGTGATCGGGCAGATCGGGGAGGTATCAGGGCGCTCGCCGCCTTCCCAGGCGGCGAGGTTCACCACGTCCTTCTCGGAATCGAACGTGAACGTATGTTTGGCATAGTCAGTCCAGATACGGATGAACTTCTTCTCGGCGATATTCGCCGCAATGGCCATCTTCTGATCGGGTGTGGGCCACACCGCATGAACATTTTTTCCCATCGACAAACAGGCCACCGGCTTACGGGTTTGAGCATCCATAAAGAGCGCATGGCCGCTCAGGAACGAGATGATCGCGTGATCCTGGTCCTTGTTGAAGAACAACATATGGGGACGCCGGACCGGCTTCTTAGTCGCTGCTTCGCAAAATGCGTTGATCTCGCCGGAAAGGTCGATGGTAGCAGCCGGTTTCGCAGCGGCAGGATTCGCCGCAAGCACCGCACCGTCATAGATATAGAGAAAGCCGCCGCTTTCTTTGGCCGTATCGGATTGATCAGTCAGCCATACTTCATAGGCAGAAGCTGGAGCCAGGCCCCCGATTCCCCCTCCCGCCACAAGCAAGCCGCTCACAGCGACAGCAAGAGTAAGACGAGCCAGCCCTCTGCCCGCCACATCGTAAATTGTCATGTATGCCTCCTTACATCAGACCTGACAGGTGTGAATACAGTCGTTTGCAAACCGGTGATGGCCGTCCCATCCTGAAGAGAGGGTACAGGGTAGAAGGATTGTTGGAAGAGATCAATGGCTTATCGGTCTTACGGGATGCTGATTAGGCCCTGGTTGAAACGAGGTGCTGTCGGCCCTGCTCTGCAACTCCACTTCGAGCAAGACGGCGCTACCTGGCTCCTCGGCATTGAGTCTGAGCGGCATGCGCTCCACCAGCAGTTTGGCTATGGATACTGCGACGATGTGCGGCGCCTTATCAGAAGGATTGGAATGGAGTCCGAACCGGACATTCTTCGCCCGTTCGCTCGATGTCAGTTAGGCTTGAGTTGTGCCTCCACAAACCCCACCAGCATCCCACTCCCAATGGTGCAACTTTTTGATTCTTCCTGCTTGCCTCCTTGCGGCAAACTGACTGAGGCCTGGGCGAGGCTCACGAGGACCAGGTCAAACAGGGATCCAGCCAGAAGGTAAGAGATGGGCTTGGCTCGAGTTGATGGTACGACAAGGTCGAACATGGCTCGTGGTTCTTCCGATACGGCGTGAAAGAATGAGTCTGTAGATAACCTCAGTCTCTATCTTTTAGCAAGCTTTCCCAATTCAGGGCAATCTTCGTAACATACTCAAGCTGGCCATCACAGGATCGAAGGTTATCGGCTCTTCTGAAATCTTGGCGGGAGAGTGTGTCGAGGTAGTGGTGGTGGCGACGGTGACCGCGGCTGGTTGAAAAATGGAGCGGGCCTCCCGTAATAGGGATAGGATCCATAGGGCCTCCCCCAGTAGCCAAATGGCGAATAGGATGGGCCGTAAAACGCAGCAGCACCGCTTTCTGAACGTCGTGAGGCGGCAGTATTCCAAACGGTGAGGTGTTTGATATCGAGAACGGGATAGGTGTAGTCACTGTCATCCAGAGACCTGGTCGTTGAGCCAGTGACAGCACCGATTACAGTAATCGGTGTGCCAGGAGGCACAGTCGCCGGATCGAGAAACGCTTCTCGGACAGCCAGGAAACGCCCTTCGGAACTGGTTCGTTCGGTTGTCGAGGGGCCTCCTGCGTCAGCAGGCAGTTGCAGAACCTCGATTTCTGTCCGGTCCTCCGTTCGTTTTGCCTTGATGACGACACCGGCGACCATGATGACCCGCCCGACATAACTGCCAGGAGCTGCGCGCAAATCCCTAAATGCAATGGAGCCATCGATCTGTTTTTCCAGTTCAGAAGGCACATCGATATAGCCTCTACTTCGTTGAACCTGATGCGCGGATTCAGCGCAGGCCGATAGAATCAGAATTCCACTGAAAAGAAGAATAGTGACGGTCATACGCAGCATAGAGGCTTTCCCCTCTCAGCAGGATTCAGTCTCTTACAACCAAATAAACCAGACAGACCAAATAAACCAAATGAACAAGACAGACTGGAGGACTTTTCAGCATCCTACTAAAAATGATAGGAGATGCCGACCAAGACATGCTGTGCCCTATAGATACCTTCAAAGCCTCCTCCCGTGACAAACGCATCGTCAAACCGTAAGGTAGTCCCTGTGTATTTATATTCGGTAAAGACTGCGACATAAGGAGTGACGAATGCTCTTAACCCTGCCAGCACATTCCACCCTCCGGAGACACTGGTATTGCTCCGTATTCCACCGACAGCTGAATGATCGAGTCTGGCAATCACCGTGCCCACACCGGCTCCTACATAGGGCTGTAACGTCCGCCCAGGATACCGGGCAAGAAGGTTGACTCCTAGAGTAGTCAGACTCAAATGGATGCCGGGAGCGTCATCCAGATTTTTGATGTGCGGCGTGGTCTGCAAAATTTCTCCTTCGACCCCCAACCAACTATGCTCGGCAAAATATCCAAGCTTAGCCCCATAGCTGATCGAATTCTTGAGGTCAAAGTCGGGCGTGAAGATGGTCCCTTCACGCCCGTTTGTCCCTGAGATGCCGGTGATGCGATCTGCGAAATTGACCCCAACCGTTCCAGCCACATACATTTCGGCAGAAGCGGGACCCGGTATGCCGAAGGTCGCAATCAAGAGCCAGGCGAGGACGAGACCAGCAGCAATCGATATCTTCGTCTCCACAGTGAATGAGCCTCCCTGTGAAAGGTTGTGTATTATCTTAACAAGAGTTAGAC
The DNA here is from genome assembly GCA_002869895.2 of Nitrospira sp. CG24E. Classification (GTDB taxonomy): domain Bacteria; phylum Nitrospirota; class Nitrospiria; order Nitrospirales; family Nitrospiraceae; genus Palsa-1315. The sequence goes on from NEWP02000005.1 coordinate 83,352, forward strand.
GCGATGGGTATGGGTCCCTGAGAAGGGATCCATACTGTTCTCTGGCTCAGGCACATCGTGCCTGAAGGAGCATCATGTGGGGGGGGTATGGAGTAAAGAACCCCGCCCTGCCGGGCGGGGCTTT
>NEWP02000050.1 GCA_002869895.2 Nitrospira sp. CG24E
CCGCAGACGGCGGAGCCAGTCCCCTGGCCTCCGCATGCCCGTCTCGCAACGCGACGGCGCAATTGCGCGACGAACCATCATGAATAATGCGGGCTAAGACAAACCGACGGAGCCATTATGCGCCGGTTATTCTCCGGAATCGCGGTCGTCACGGCATCTATTATGGTCGTGGCGCTGCTCAAGCGGTGTCCCGGAACCGGCGATGGGCGCTCCACTCCGCACCTTCTACGTCGCCACGACCGGCGACGACACAGCCAATGGTTCATCGGCAACGCCATGGAAAACCCTTCAACGTGCATCGCGCGATGTGCTGCCAGGCGATCTCATCCTTGTCCGGCCAGGCCGCTATGTTGGCTTCGTGCTTGGCTGGGATGGTCCGCAGAACGGCACCGCTGCCAACCCCATCACATTCCAAGGGGAACCAGGCGCGATCATCGACACGCGCAACCTCCGCACTGCCGACGGCATAAACCTCGAAGGCGCCAGCTATATCGTGATTGACGGCTTCACCATCTCAAATAACGGGACGATCACGCGCGCCGGCGTCAGATCCGTCACCAACCAGCATGTGGTGATCCGCAACAATCAGATCGATCAGGCAGGACGGTGGGGCATTCTCACCGGGTTCAGCGACGACGTCACGATCGAAAACAACGTCACCAGCCGCTCACAAATCGAACATGGCATCTATCTGTCCAATTCGTGCGTGAATGCGATCGTGCGCAACAATCAAGTCTGGGGCAATGCCGGCAACGGCATCCACATGAACGGCGACCTAAGCCAGGGAGGAAACGGTTTGATTCTGAACGCTCTGGTGGAGAAGAACGTCATCTACGACAACGGGCGCCAAGGTGGGTCAGGGATCAATGGCGACGGAGTTCAAAACTCGAAGATTCTGAACAATGTCTTGTACAACAACCACGCCAGCGGCATTTCACTTTATCGTATTGACGGAGCCGATGGAGCCAAAAATAATCTTGTGGCTCATAACACGATCATCATGGCGGCCGATGGGCGATGGGCCTTGAACATTCAAAACGGGAGTACCGGCAATACGGTCGTCGACAACATTCTCTACAACAACCATACATTCAGAGGCAGTATCGATATCTCCACCGACAGCCTCGCAAATTTCACCAGCAACTTCAATGTAGTCATGGAACGGTTCACGACGGATGGTGGAACAGTGCTGAATTTGGCTCAATGGAAACAGAGCACCGGGCAGGATCTGAACTCTGTTGTGGCCCTTCCTGCTGCGTTGTTTGTAAGCGCGACGAGTACCGACTACCACCTGACTGCCACCTCGCCGGCGCGCGATGCCGGCATAGTCCTGGCCAACGTGCCAACCGATCGCGAAGGCATCGTCAGGCCTGTCGGACCGACCTCCGACATCGGCGCTTACGAATTCCGC
>NEWP02000051.1 GCA_002869895.2 Nitrospira sp. CG24E
TTCCGATCTGATGAAGGCATCGAGTGCCGTCTCGACGATGCGCTTCGTGTGCGCCTCGCTCTTGCGCAACGACACTTCCACTTCCTTGGCAAGCATATTCCCCTGCTGCGCAAGCAGATGTTCCCTCTGCACACGTTTCGTAATCCACACCAAGAGTCCAAGCGTGGGAACCGTCACGGCGGCGCCCACCAGGCCAAGCTTCAAGAGGAATTCTCGGATCGGCACCAGCACGTCGTGCTGGTCCACACGCACTAGCACCCCCCACTCCAACGCCGGATAGCCCTCTATTCCCTTTGTCGTCGCATAGCCCGTCACCACCTCCACCTGTCGGCGCAGATGCTGCTCTTTGACAAAGCCATGCCGAAAGGCACCCAACAATCGCGCCGATGGCAGGCCCATTTCTTTAAGATTGATGCGTCCTTCCTCTCTCAACTGTGAATCGGCAATGACGTCTCCCCTGCGATTGATGAGCTGGTATTCGATCCGCATAGCCGTTCCCCATTGCTCTTGCAACGAGGCCACGTGGTGCATAAGGATATCCTCCATAGTGAGAACGGAGACTCGCGAGGTGACCACCCCGAGAAATTCGTTCCGCGGCCCTTTGATAGCAGCAGTGAATGCCAGCGCGATGAGACCATGAGAGTCTTCAGACCTTTGTGCATTATCAATCTGGGCCACACCTCTGTCCCGAACCTCCTGGAACCATTGACTACCGCTCCGATCCTTGCCGATGCTGTCGAGGTCAGTGCTGGCCACTATTCGGCCGGTCGCGTCTGTAACGCTCAGCCACTCGTACACAGGGCTAGCACTGGTCATCCACTCAAGATAGTTAACCATTGCAGCCGTGTCGTGCTCTTGAAATGTCCGGGCACGGACCAACATCTGGACGTCCATGTAGCGTTCCAACGTCAACGCATCCAGTTTCTCCGCAATACCGAGCGCCGCCAGCGAGAGGCTCTCGCCGGTAGCCGCTACCATGCGGGTTTCGAGGTGGTGCAACGCGATTCCGGTGATGGTCAGGGTGACGATCAGCAGCATGGAGATGAGAAGCCATAGCCAGCTGTACTGGCGAGAAGTTGTTGTGTCAGACACGGTCATGCATCCTTTTCGTCTCTTTGCTGCCGCGCATCACTTATGATCAGGACTGTCCCAGGTATATCTCTTGTGAGCATACGCGTCCATATTTCTGAAGCATTGTCCAACCTCACAATGTTCGGTCCACTGCCCACAATCTGGTCTGGTCTCGTTACGATCTCGGTCAAGACCTGGAAGTCTCCGTACCGCTCGAAGAGCAGCAGATCCAGTGTTCGCGCGAGTTCTGCGGGAACCGATTGGGCATCGCCACCCGCTTGGGTAATCGGACGGTCTTCCATCATGGGAAAACCACACCAGGACACCAGAGCTGCAATATCCGCTGTGACAAGCATACGTCCCTGAAGCCATGCCTACCGCTGGGCATGGCTCGTCAAAACGACTACCTTCCGTTCACGACCTGTGCCACCGCCTCGATCAATTCCTCACGGGTAAAGGGCTTGCTCAGCGTTCGTCGAACACCCATCTTTTTTGCCACATGCAGAACATCGACCGTGCCTTTGAACCCCCCGCCGGACATCGCAATGATTGGGATTCCGGGATGCGTACGGCGGAGATCCACGATGGTTTCTAACCCGTCCTTATCCGGCATGAACATGTCAAGCAGGATCAGATCGACCTGCGAATGCGCAAGCTGTTTCATTCCTTGCCTGCCTTCACTCGCTTCAAAAATCGTATATTCTTCCTTTCGCAAAGTCCGGCACAAGGAGGCGCGGAGACTATCGTCGTCGTCAATGATGAGAATAGACGGCATCGCCCCTCCTTTCACATGACGCATGACGCGTACAACCAAAACACGTGAAGCGTCGTTCGTGAAGCGTCAGGCGTAAAGCGTATCTCGTGAAGCGTGAAGCGTATTTCGCCCCGGATTCGGACGCCTCACGCATTTCCCCTCCCCTCGCTTCACGCTTCACGTCCCATCCCCCCGCTGCACAATCACCGCATACCAGCCGAGTCCGTCATATTCCTGGTAGCCATGCGTCTGCGCAAACGCGATCACCTCATGGTCGGCAGTGAGATAATGGCCTTTGCGTTGGCCCTGATGTTCGAGGACGAAGGGCAAGAGAATTCCACTGTTGTCGGAGGAGGCAATCACGCGCAGTCTCTTATCCAGCAAGAGCACGCGGCTGCGCGCCCATTCATCCTCCGTCAATGCCGGTTCTGTCCGCACGATGGCTTTCGCCTGTTCTTCCCAATCGAAGACGACGCCCAGCACACCGACGATCTTTCCCTCTCTGTTCCCCTCCGCGCGCACGGCTGCGGCATAGACCGCCGTCAACTTCTCGTCATGGAGTGGATCGCCGGCAATCTCGTCGACCACGTACTGATCGCCGCTCGTCGTCGCCATGGCCTTCTGGAACCACGGGACTCTGGACAGATCGGCGCCGGCGATCCTCGGGAATTTGGCCGGCTGCGAGCAAGCCCTGACCTTCCCGTCGACCCCCACCAAGACCAGGTTCAGATAGACCGAGTAATAACGATTGATCAGACCGAGGCGCAGGACCGCATGGTCGATGGAGGCGCGATCTTGCGACTCCAGACAGCGAACGAGCGCGGCATCCGATGCCCACCACCGCACGTCGGCGGTGCGCTCGTACAAGTTGCGTACGATCAACTGCACCAGCGTCTGCGCCATGTCCGAGAGACGGTCGTTCTCCTTTTCCGCGAACCGGCGGTGTAATTCGCCCGTATCCGACCGTATCGAACCCAGCTCTTTCGAGGTGCTGCCTGCCTGCGCGGCAAGGGTTTTGACTTCGGTGGCCACGACGGCAAAGCCCCTGCCGGCCTCGCCGGCCCTTGCCGCTTCGATCGTGGCATTGAGCGCAAGAATATTGATCTGACTGGTAATGCGATCCGCCACGAACATGTGTTCGTCGATCCGCGTTTCGATGTTCCCGATGATGTCTTCAATGTGAGGGCTGCTCATATCCATCCCTTTCGGCGTAAGGCGTGAAGCGTGCAACCAGAACTGTGAAGCGTATCTCGTGAAGCGTATTTCGTCCCGGATCCGGACGTTTCACGCTTCACGCCTTCTAGAATTCCTCAAACTCATCCTCCGGCTTGCGGCGATCCTTGCCGTTGCCGGCGGCAACTCCGGCTCCTGCGTACTGGCTCTCCGTCTTCGAGTCTCTTCCAGTGGGGACAGGCACCGCTCGAAGATTCGCGGAGCCAGTCCCCTTGCCCTCGTCCGTCTCTCCATAGACAGTATGAATCGT
>NEWP02000052.1 GCA_002869895.2 Nitrospira sp. CG24E
GGCAAGGGAAAGAAAGCGGGTGGCGATCATGGCCATAGTCATCAGCGTCAGCAGCACTGAGATGTCGGATGTTATGGGGGATAAGAACAGAGGGCCGATGGCTGATAGCGGAACTTGGCGACCCTGTCGGTGTGCGCCATGTGCGATCGGCTAGATGCCTGGACGCTCGCTTTTAGAATAGGGAGGCAGCGTGGGTGAAGGGAAGACTATCCGAGAATTCTTTGAGCAGGACCATGATCGGTTGGATGAGCTGTTCAAAACCTTTCAGCAATCGAAGCGGTCCGATTTTGTCAAGGCTGAGGAATCGTTCAAGGGATTCAAGCTCGGCCTGCAGCGCCATATCGCATGGGAGGAAGACCTGCTCTTTACGCTGTGGGAAAAGAAAACCGGCATGTCCGATAGCGGGCCGACGCCGGCTATGCGGAATGAGCATCGCCAGATTGGGCAGCAGCTTGAGGCCATTTACCGGAAGGTGACGGACCAGAATCCCGAGAGCGATCAGGAGGAACGGACATTATTGGATCTGCTCGGTTCCCATAATAGGAAAGAAGAGCGGGCGCTCTATCCCGCCATCGATCAGATAACCAGCGCGGAGGAACGTGAAACCATCTTTCGAAATATGCAAAATATTCCGGAGGAACGGTACAAGCTCTGTTGCTGACAGTGCTGACAAGGATCGATGAGATGGGCGACGGTTCGCGGGGCTCAACAGCTCCATGGGTGACGTCGTCCGTCGGAACGAAGTAGGTTTGTAGGTTCCATCTCACAGAGAGGAGGGCTCTATGTCGCGGATAAAGGAACTCAGGGCGTCGTTTGATAAGAAACTGGATGCATTGGAGCACCAGGCCCTTGCGCTGGAGGCGCAACTGACCCAGACAAAAGACCAGGCGATGCAGCGGCTGGAGCAGCGTAAGCAGCAGCTGCGAGATCTGCTCACCCAGGTACAGGCCGACGTGCAGAAGTCGAAGGAGATGGCAGAGCAGGCGAAGATCGAGGTCCAGGGCAGGCTTGAACATCTTCAAGTGCAACTGGCTCTCGGCAAGGCAGATGCCCGCGATACGTTCGAAGAGCAGAGGGCGAAGATCCTCAAGGCCCTAAACGAGTTCGAATCCGTTGCAGACCAGAAACTGAAAGGGGCTTCATTCGAATCGGGAAGGGTCTGGGAGGATTTGGTCGGGCAGACGAGCCGGCTCGAAGCCGAGTTTGAGGCGCTAAAGGGCCGATTTCAAAGTGAAAAGGCCAAGCAACAAGTCACATTGGAGTCAACGAAACAGGAATTACTCTCCAAGCTGCTGTCGTTCCAGGCCCAGCTCAAGGCCAAGCGTGTGGTAGTGCAGGCCAAGGCCGATGTGCTTGAGACAGACTTACGCGAGGGGCTGGATCA
>NEWP02000053.1 GCA_002869895.2 Nitrospira sp. CG24E
ACAGTCGATTGCATGAGTGTCGGCGGTCAGCGCACGACGAGCACGGAACAGCCGGCCCGATGCACGATCCCGTGCGAGACGCTGCCCAGCAAGAAACGTTCGAGCCCCTTCCGCCCGTGAGAGCCGACCACGATGAGATCGTGATTCTGTCCCACTTCACACACGGTGGTCACTGGATCGCCCAGGCGGACATCGGTCGATACGGTGAAGTGTGGACCGGTCAAGGCCTGAGCCGTGTCCTTCACCACCTGCTCAGCCTGTCGCATATTTTCTTCAGACCAACCTTCGAGCCCCACCATCAAATGCGGGTTGACCAGATGGAGTGAAGAGACAACCGAGAGGATGGTGACTGCAACTGGGCTCTTGAAGGGGTGCGATGTCAGCCATGTCTGCAGATGGATGGCATCCTCGCGCCCTTCCAACGCCAAGAGGACCTTGGTAACAGGGTGCGCTTTCCCTTTGACGACCAAGGTCGGCACCGTGGCATGGAGCAGGATACGGTGCGAGATACTGCCGGCAAATAGTTCCAACATCCGGCTGTGGTCGTGCGTGCCGACTGCGATGAGGTCGGCCTTGACCGCAGCAGCGCTGTCGAGAATGAAGGAGGCCGGATGTTGGACTTCACAGAGGGTCCGGATGGAGGGGGTCTCAACCGGCAGCAGGGTGCGGCAACGCTCAACGGCCTGATGTCCGGCATCGATCAAGGCCTGGCGGAATTCGTCGTACCCTTGCAGATTGACTGCCCCGGCCACGAGGGGATTCTGGAACATGCCAAGATCGACGCCATGTACGAGCACGACCTCGTCCGGCCGGTAGAGGAACCCGATCTCTTCCACTGCGGCGAAGGCTTCATCCGACCAATCTACTCCGGCGAGGATTCGCATGATCGTCTCCTTTTAATCTAGCAGGATGCTGAAAAAGTCCGCCAGCGTATGGAAAG
>NEWP02000054.1 GCA_002869895.2 Nitrospira sp. CG24E
CCCCGTCGCTGAGGATGGTGGCGCCTGCCACGCCGTCGATCTTCCGTAAGTTGTCCTCCATGCTCTTGATCACCACCTGTTGCTGGCCCAGAATCTCGTCCACCATCACCGCCACCTGCTCTCCCTCCGTCTCCAGGATGAGCAGAATGGCTTTGGCCGGTTCGGTGTACTCCGGTTGCAAGGAGAAGACTTCATACAACCGCACCATCGTCAAATAGGTCTCGCGCACATTGATCAATTCGCCCTTGCCGACGACGGTCTTGATCGCATCGGTCTTTGGTTGGATGGATTCCACGATCGACAACAGCGGCACGATGTACGTTTCTTTGCCGACCCGGACGGTCATCCCTTCGATGATCGCCAGCGTGAGCGGCAGCCTGAGAGTAAAGACGGTGCCTTTGCCCAACGCCGTCTTGATGTTGACGGTGCCGCCCAGGCCCTCGATGTTGCGCTTCACGACATCCATCCCGACGCCCCGGCCCGAGACGTCAGTCACCTTTTCCGCCGTCGAAAATCCTGGCTTGAAAATCAAGGGCCAGATCTGGTCGTCGGCGATCTTCTCGCCTTCGCCGATCAATCCCTGCTTGACGGCTTTCGCCAGAATCTTGTCGCGATTCAAACCTCGCCCGTCGTCTTCAACGGTGATGCAAATATTGCCGCCTTCATGGAACGCGTTGAGTCGGATGGTGCCGAGTTCAGGCTTGTTATTATCGAGACGCTCCTCCGGCAGTTCCAGCCCGTGGTCGGCTGAGTTTCTGACGAGATGCGTCAAGGGATCGCCGATCGCCTCGATGACGGTCTTGTCCAATTCGGTCTCTTCGCCGGAAAGGACAAGTTGAATCTTTTTCCCCGCTTTCGCCGAGAGATCGCGGACGAGCCGTGAAAATCGGCTGAACGCAGTCCCGATCGGCAACATACGGATACCCATGACCCGTTCCTGAATTTCCCGCGTGTTACGTTCCAATTGCGCCATCCGCTCCAGCAAAACCGGTATCTGACGCATCTCGAACCGGGATCCCAAATCGCTCAACATCGACTGGGTAATGACCAGTTCACCCACGAGGTTGATGAGTTTGTCGATCTTCGCCGTATCCACACGAATCGACGCGGTATCGGTTTTCTTCGACTGGGCGACCGACTCCTGCTGTTTCTGTCTCTGCAGCGCCTGCTCGATCTGTTGCGGGGTGGCGGCATGTTGTTCGATCAGGATATCGCCGACTCTCTTTTGTTGTGAAAGGGCCTTATCCAGCGCGTCACGGGTCACCACGCCGCTCTCAACGAGAATCTCGCCAAGCGGCTTGGGCTCACTGGGCTCGAAGGTTGAGGTTGAGGCTGAGGTCGAGTGTGACATCAGAGCTGACCTAGCCGTCTGAGATGATTCTCGTGAATCTTCCTCAACCTTAACCTTAGCCTCAACCTCCTCGATCGTCAGTAGGCTATCTTCCCGGACGAATTCAAACACGGCATCGACGACTTCTCGGCCTTTGACGGTCTCCAATTTCATGGTCCATGAGAGATAGCAGGTTTCTGGATCGATGGTTGCCAAGTCTGGAAGCTTGGATGTGTCGACCATGACCTGTGACAAAGTCCCGAGGTTGCTCAATTCCTTGAAAATTTGCAGCGGATCGAGTCCGCGCTGGAACAGCCAGGCCGGAGGTGTCCAGGCGATCAGAAAGGTTGAGGCTGAGGTTGAGGCCACAGGGGAAGAGGGGCCGGTTCCCTTCTCAACCTTAGCCTCAGCCTTGACCTTCATATCACTTGCTGCGGCCAGTTCAGTTGTGAGTCTCTGGACGGTTTCGTTGTCCACCGGGGAATTGGTCTTCGCCGCATCGATCAACGTTTTCAAACAATCCGTCGCCTTGAGCAGCAGATCGGCGATCTGCGGCGTGACCGTCTTTTGTCCATTCCGAAGCAGATCGAGCAGCGTCTCCATCTTATGGGTGAACTGCGCGACGGCATTGAAGCCGAACATGCCGCTCGTCCCCTTGATGGAATGGGCGGATCGGAAGATTTTTCCGAGCAGGTCCAAATCTTCGGGATGCTGTTCAAGCGCCAGCAGTCCTTCTTCGACGATGGCGAGATGCTCTGCCGCTTCGTCAAAAAATGCATCTTGAAATTGCGCAAAATCGTTGCCCATTCTTAACCTCGTCGTTCGTGAAACGTCAGGCGTGAAGCGTATCTCGTGAAGCGCGCCACCAGAACTGTGAAGCGTATTTCGTCCCGGATTCGGACGTTTCACGCTTCACGCTTCACCCTTCACGCCGGTAACACCTTCGCAATCACCTTGAGCATCAATTCTGGATTGAAGGGTTTTACGATCCATCCGGTCGCGCCGGCTTCCTTGCCTGCTTTCTTTTTGTCTTCCGACGATTCGGTCGTGAGCATCAGGATCGGCGTAAATTTGAAGACCGGCTTTTTCCGGAGCTCCTTGATAAGGGCGATCCCGTCCATTTCAGGCATGTTCAGATCGGTTATGACGATGTCCATCTTCGATCCGTCTGCAACCTTGTTGACCGCGTCCTTGCCATGTTCGGCCTCGACGACCTTGAAACCGGCATTCGTCAAGGTAAGGGCCACCATCTGCCGCATAGTCGGCGAATCGTCCACGACAAGCGCTGTCTTACCCATCTCTTCCTCCAACTCTCAGTGGCGTACTAGTGAACCGTGAAGCGTATCTCGTGAAGCGTCGTTCGTTTCCGGATTCGGACGCTTCACGGAATACGCTCTCAGAACAATGTGACTGAATCCGACTCTCTTTCCTTCTGCTCCGCTTCGATCGGCACCGGTTCTTGATAATCGGAGGTCAGTGCCGCCGCATGGAGGCGACGCTCTTCCTCCATCGTATAGCTCTCCTCAAGCCGTTGCAGCGCTGCAATTTGACGCCTGGCGCTTTCGTCTTGCGGCCCCTTCAACAGCGCCTTGAGATGCTGCTGCAATTGGTTCAGCGCCTGAGACACATGTTCCAGCTTCTGCCGCGTGATGTCCTGAAATTGCATCGCCATGACGACCTTCGAGAGATCCGCCGCTTGACCTTCAGGCGTAGCCGGCTTGCCGGGCGAGGCGAGCGCTCGGATATGCACGATGAGGTCCATCGCCGCCCGCTCCGTCTCTTGAGTCACCGCTTCCATTTGTTTCACCAAAACAGGAATCATGTGCGCGGCGGAAACGGCAAAGGCTTCCCACGCCTGCTGGTGCTCTCTCAGGCCAGCAAGCTCACTCGCCACTGTATCGGCTGCCGTGGGGCGCAAGAGAACATACTCCTATTCTCGTGAAGCGTCGTTCGTTTCCGCGCACGGGACGGGGACAGACACCACGCGCAGACGCGGAGAAGGGTGTCAGTCCCCCGTCGGACGCTTCACGTTTCTCCGTCACTCGCCACTCACCACTTACTACTCGCTACTCACGACTCCCTACTCGCTGAGCGGTTCTGAAAAACCGAGCTGAGTCAGCTTCGTCTCCAGCTCTTGCGAGATCCCTGTGACCAGGAGGCGGCCCAGTTTCCTAGCCGCCCACATCAGCTGAATCGCGGACGTATCCACACGGGTCACCTGCGACAGATCCAAACAGACCAACCCTTCGCTTGCGGCAAGCGTCATCAGCGACTCCTTGAATTCAGCCGCTTCAAAGATCGTCAGCTCGCCGGATGGCTTACAGAGTTTGGAATCGGTGTCCATAGTTTCTCACCGGGGAACGTGAAGCGGGAAGCGTCAGGCGTGAAGCGTATTTCGTCTTAAATCCGGACGCTTCACGCTTCCCGCCGCGATAGATTCGTTATCGGGATGTTCCGAACGATTCTTGAGAGATAGGGGCCTGTCCGACATTAACCTGTCTACTGGCGTGAAGCGTATCTCGTGAAGCGTGAAGCGCCGGTCGGGGTAACGGGGTAGGGGGGTATCGGAGTACCCC
>NEWP02000055.1 GCA_002869895.2 Nitrospira sp. CG24E
GGACCTATCTCGATACGGTGACGTTCACCGATGTGACGGGCAACTACAAGTTTACCGTCAAGAACGTCAGCAACAGGATTCGGTAAGCTGATGGGATCGTTGTCGGTCACGCTTCACAGCGTGACCGACAACCTGTGAAGCGTGAAGCGTAGCGCGTTGTCGCGCGAGACCGGCGAGAGAGGGTTTGTTTCTCTTGTTTATTTGGTCTGTTTGGTTTGTTTAGTTGAACCAGACTACCCAATGAACTAAACAAACGAGATAAACCAAACAAACTTGCCTTTTACACACGTCTCCCCTTCCCCCCCCTTTCGTAAACGAGTCTCCCCCACCTCTGGGGAATAGTCGCATCTGCGTTTCCATGGGATACCAGACATATGCATGGGGACAAAGCGGAACAGCCCATTCGTGAGAATGGCGAGGCGAGTGGGACAAAGCCAGTTCTGGATTCTGAGTGCTGAGTTTGAAATGAGCGAGAATGCGAAGGCTGAAGTCCGAAGGTCCGATAACCCAGAACTTCTGATCCTTCCCCCACGGCTGTCCCCCCCCCTTCGTAGGTCCCTCCCCCTGCTTCTGCGGAATAGTTCCGCACGGAAACTTTGTGAGATACCAAACGGCATGGATAACTAAAAAAACAATAAAAAGATCATGAAACGGCGATGAAGAGTGAAGGAGAGGACAGGGCAAGTCATGAAGACAGAACAACCGAATGAAGGTGAGTCAGGAGGGGCTGCTATGAAGAGTTCACGTCGCGATTTCATGAAATGGAGTCTGGTGACCGGAGGCGTTGCGGTGGCAGGCCTGAGCATGCTGAAGCCTGCCTTCGCGCAGAGTCCGGTGGATCCCGTCTGTCCGGCCCTTCCTCCACCGCCTCCTCCGGGAACCGATCCAATGCCCATCGCAGAAGGATTACAGGGAATGCCAGGGGGAAGGAGTCCGGCGACGACTCCGTGGCTCGAACCATTGCCGATCCCGTCAGTCTTACAGCAGGTCGCGAGTCTGAATCCTCCGGTCAGTCCCAACTGGCAGGAGAATCACCAGATCAACAAAGGCTGGGGTTCCGATCCTGGTCCGCAAAACGAGCTCTATGAGATGCATATCAAGCCTGGTATGCACAGTTTTCATCCGGAACTTCCCACGCAGGATGTCTGGGGGTTTGAAGGAATCGTCCCAGGTCCGACAATGGTCTCGCTGTACGGCCATCCGCAGATCGTGCGGTTTCACAATGAGCTTCCGATCAACCACGTCGGTATCGGTGTCCCTGAGACCACGACCCACAATCATAACGGGCACCAAGAACCCTATAGCGACGGACATCCGACCGAGATCGTCCGTTCGGGCGAACATCGGGACCATCACTATCCTCAGATTTTTGCGGGCAACGATCCGCGTGAAGCCCTCGGCACACTCTGGTACCACGATCATCGGGTGGACTTTACCGCTCAGAACGTCTATCGAGGCCTCGCAGGGTTCCACCTCTGCTTCGACGACGTGGATTCCGGCAACGAGCAGGATCCGAACCCGCAAGCCCTGCGATTGCCGAGCGGCGCCTTCGACATTCCTCTGATGTTCACGGACATGGCGTTTGATAGTAGCGGTATGGCCTGGTTTGATCCCTTCAACTTCGACGGCTTCCTCGGCGACAAGTGGTTGGTGAACGGCAAAATTCAACCCCACTTCAACGTCGCCCGCAGAAAGTACCGCTTCCGCATGCTCAACGGCGGGATCTCACGGATCTACGGCTTTGAGCTCAATAATGCCGCGTTTATGACGCTCATCGCCACAGACGGCAATTTATTGCCCGCGCCGGTGCAGGTGCTGGAAGTGGCGTTGGGCATGGCGCAACGGCGGGATGTGATCATCGACTTCTCCCAATATCCGATCGGTACAGAAATCATTCTCGAGAACGTGCTTGAACAGAAGGACGGGCGGATGCCGACGGGCAATGTGCTCAGGCCAGGGTCGCCGGTCTTGAAATTCATTGTGGACCGTGACGCGGTCGGCGCAGAGCAGGACTTCAGCCAGGTTCCGCTCAGTCTGCGCCAGATGCCGGTGATGGATCTGGCCACCGCGCAGCAGCATCAGCGGTCTTTCGTCTTCAATAGGCAGAATGGCGCCTGGACTATCAACGGTAATTTCTACGACGGCGAGATCCCTACCTTCACGGTCAAGCAGGGTCAACCTGAGATCTGGACGCTGAAAAACGGTGGTGGGGGATGGGTCCACCCGGTTCACATCCACTTGGAAGAATCCCGCATCCTGCTCCGTAACGGAGGGCTCCCTGGCCCCGAAGATCAGGGCCGCCACGATGTGATTCTCCTGGAGCCGGGAGAAGAAGTGAAGATCTACATCCGTTTCAGAACCTTCTTGGGCAAGTACGTCATGCATTGCCACAACCTGCTTCACGAGGACCACGCCATGATGTTGCGGTTCGATGTGGTGCCCTAATCGGAGTGGGAAGTGGCGAGTGGTGAGTAGGAAGTGGGAAGTGGGAAGTAGGAAGTAGGAAGTGGCGAGTGGGAAGTAGTGAGTGGCAAGTAGTGAGTAGTGAGTGGCAAGTTGCCAGAAGGGGATGACACGAGGAATTAGAAATTATGAATTATGAATTAGGAACGAGAAACTAGGAACGCGAAACTCGAAACGTCTACCGGAGGAGTTGCTATGAAACGACGAGCTTTTTTGGCCGGCATGGGGGCGTCTCTCATCCAGACGGCGATAGCTGCGGGGGTTGGACTGGCAGAAGAGAAGCCGACGACGGCCCCGATGCCGAAACCGGCGCCGGCGCCGAGGCCAACGATGGCAAACGGGCCGAGCGCATCGCGCTTTCCGGACGTCACGCTCACGACGCATGAGGGAACGGACGTGCGGTTTTACCAGGATCTCGTGCAGGGCAAGGTCGTGCTGATCAATTTCATGTATGCCGCCTGCACCAACAGTTGCCCGACCTTCACCGCCAACTTGGTTCGTGTTCAGCAGCTGTTCGGCGACCGTATCGGCCGAGACGTATTCATGTACTCCATCTCCCTCGACCCTGAGCACGATAGCCCGCAGGTCCTGCGCGACTACGTCAAGAACTACAGTGTGCAACCTGGCTGGACCTTTCTGACCGGTTCGTTGGCGGACGTCACAATTTTGCGGAAGCGATTGGGCCTGCGCGATCTGGATCCAGTCATCGATGCGGACAAGGCCCAGCACATCGGAGTGGTGTTGTATGGCAACGAACGGTTGAACCGCTGGGCTGCCTGCCCGGCCCTGGCAGAGCCGAGAGAAATCGTTAAGTACGTCGGGTGGATCGACGGTTCAAGGCAGGTGCCGGCATGAACCAGATCCATCACACCTCCACATCGGGAGATAGGAGCCGTACGAGGAGCACCATGAACATTCTTACAACATTCCGACGTTCTAGGATGCGTATAGTCTGGGCCCTGGTCGGCGTCATTGCGATGGCGGGAGGAGCCGTGGCACAACAGGTTTGTCCGACCCTGCCGAGCCTGGCCTTTATGTTCGCGCCGGTCGTCAGCAGCTTGAAGGGGGTCCCGGTCCCTCTTCCGAAGCAACTCGATACAGTCGTCAAAGATCGCCAGAAGGCGATCGTGCTGGGTAAAGCCTTCTTCTGGGACAAACAGGCGGGCAGCGACGGGCAGGCCTGCGCGAGTTGCCATTTCCACGCCGGCGCCGACAATCGGGTGAAGCACCAACTGAATCCGGGTGGGAGAGCCGTACCGGAAGACACGCTGTTCAAACCGACCAGGACCGGCGGCGGCGGGCCCAACTATCAGCTGAAGGCGGGAGACTTTCCATTCCACGTCCTGAGCAATCCGTTGGATCGGAATTCTACCGTCCTGTTCGATTCGACCGACGTCGTATCCTCGCAAGGGACCTTCTCGGGCATGTTCTCCCAGTTCGTCGGCCAAGGTGAAGAGGTCTGTACATTGGAAACGTCCAGCATCTTCCAAGTCGACGGCAAGTTGGCCCGCAAAGTCGAGCCCCGCAACACGCCGACCACGATCAACGCCATCTTCCAATTCCGGTCCTTCTGGGACGGCAGGGCGAACAACCATTTCAACGGAGTCAATCCCTTTGGCCGTAGAGACACGAGTGCGCGGGTCCTGGTACGGCAGGGGGATGGCTCCATCCTTCCCGAGATAATGGATCTGGAGAATGCGGCGCTGGCCTCGCAGGCTGTCGGACCCACGCTCAGCGACTTTGAGATGTCCTGCGCCAATCGGACGTTTAAACAGGTTGCCCGCAAACTCTTGACCATTATCCCGAAGCCGCTGTTCGGGCAAAAAGTCGAGCTCGACGACAGTGTGCTGGGGGCCTATGCGGATACCGGAGCTACAGGGACCGGGCTCAAGGCGGGCGTGACCTATGCCTCGCTGATTCAGGAGGCGTTCCACGACAAGTACTGGCTCGCCCCTGGCTATGCCTCTCCAGAGGGCTATACCTTGATGGAGGAGAATTTCACCCTGTTCTGGGGCCTGGCGATCATGATGTACGAGTCCACGCTTGTCTCAGACGAGACCCAGTTTGACAAGTTTGCAGGAATCGTATCTGTCACTCCCGACGCCGCGAATCCTTTGCCGCCCGGGTTTGGGATGACGAACACAGTGGTTCAGCCGAACTTCGCCGCGCTGAATCAGTCACAGGTCAACGGGATGGCGATTTTTTCCGGCAAGGGCAAATGCATCACCTGCCACGAGGGTCCGGATTTCACCGGCGCCGGATTTAAACTCCAATTCACTCAAACGATCAACCAGGAGAGTGTCGTTCAGCGGATGTCCATGGGCGACTTCAAGCCGGCCATCTATGACAATGGGTTCTATAACATCGGTGTGAGTCCGACGAACCGGGATCTGGGTATCGGCGCAGACGATCCCTTCGGCAACCCTCTGTCCTTCTCCCGGTTGCTCAAGCTGTCAATCGGGGGGCAGGTCGTGCCGGATAGCTTCGTCGTCAATCCCTGCCTGTTCGGGAACCAGCCCTGCGTGCCGATCACGAGCCCCTTCTATCGCGATGCAGTGGATGGGTCATTTAAAACTCCCAGCCTAAGGAACGTGGAGCTGACCGGCCCCTACTTTCATAACGGCTCCTATGCCACGTTGGAGCAGGTCGTGGAATTCTACAATCGAGGAGGCAACCACATTGGGCCGGTCAACAACAGCAGCGGCACCTCGGGGTTCGACCACAGCCCTCAATGGGGGAACAATCCGACCAATTTGGATATCGACATTCATCCCTTGGGCCTGACCGCTCAGGAGCAGACTGATCTGGTAGCCTTCATGAAGGGCTTGACCGACGAGAGGGTGCGTTGCGAACAAGCGCCCTTCGACCATCCGTCCTTGACCAATTTCAACGGACACGCAGCCGTCGACCAGAACAATGACGGCAAATTGGACGACCTGACCATCCTGGTGCCGTCAGTCGGGGCGGGGGGACGGCCGGCCAAGGGGCTGTCCTGTCTGCAACCCTTCCTCCCTCCGAACGAAGCGCCATCCTTCTACGGCCCCGGGCCTATCGGTGGAGTGGTAGGAACGCCCTATAACTACCAACTGGATGCGACAGATCCGAATCTGCCGAACGACACCCTCGCCTATAGTTTGATTGCGCCGATTCCGGCAGGCATGACGGTCAATCAGACGACTGGTCTGATCAGTTGGGTGCCGTCGTCGCTGCAGGTGGGTGTTCATACAGTGAAGGCACGAGTGACGGATGCCGGTGGCTTATATGCCACGCAGACCCTCACCATGACTGTGGCGGCCAATCTCCCGCCGGTCATCACGTCGAAGCCGCCTACGAAGGGGAAGGTCGGCGTGACGTACAATTATACGATGACCGCCACCGATCCCAACGGCGGCCCGATCGCCTATAGCGGGTTAACCGGCAATCCAGCCAACCTGTCGATCAATGCCACGACGGGCGTTGTCACCTGGACACCGACCGCAGCGGGGAGCATCAGAATCAGGCTGCGGGCGACCGATACAGGGAATATGTCCGCATCCCAGTCGTTCTACGTGACGGTAGCGCCGTAGGGATTAGGAAGTCGTGAGTGGTGAGTAGTGAGTTGTAAGTGGTGAGTAGGGAGTGGGGAGTGGGGAGTAGGGAGTGGGAAGTAGGAAGTATGAAGTGGGGAGTGGGATAAGCGGGACGGGGAAGGTTGAGGTTGAGACAGCAACGGGGACAGCACCGTCTCAGAAGGCGGAGCCTGTCCCCGAGAATACCACGGGCTAGGGATGAATAGCCGCGTGAGGAATCCGGCGCACATGGATTTGCTTCTCGCGCTTGCGGGTGCGCGCAATGTCGTAGGAAGACTGCATCCGCATGAGGGTATCCATTTTCACGCCGAAGGCCTTTTCAAGGCGCAAGGCCATCTCCCCGGATAAGTCGGCCTTCCCATTGAGCAGACTGGACAGGGCAGGCCGGGACACCTGAAGGGCCTTGGCGGTTGCCGTCACAGATAGACCCGCAGGTTCAACGATCTCTGTCCGGATAAAATCTCCGGGGTGCGGCGGGTTCTTCATGGGCATGGTTTGTCCTCCTGTGCTAGTGGTAGTCCTCTAAGTTGACGTCGCAGATTTCACCCTCTGCGGGGTCAATACGAAACGTCAAACGCCGGTTGCGGGTGACGCTCAAACTCCATGCTCCTTTACGATCGCCGGTCAGCGTGTGGACCTTCCACGCCGTCAGTGCCCGCAGTTCATCAGGGTCTTGCATGTTGTCCAGATACGCGAACATTTTTCCTAGCTTGTTCACGGTATCGGGCGGGACGCCTTTTGCGCTGTCTTCCAAGTAGAGCCGCTTCAGGCCCTTATGGACGAAGTTCCGTATGATCACTCGGAAACTGTAGCCCGTAGCCTAACACTTGTCAATGGTGATCTGTCCGTAACTACTCAGGCGAGTAGCCTGAAGGTAGAAGGCCGCGTCTGTGTCAAACGTGAGGCGTGAAACGTGAAGCGCGAGGAAGTTTCTGGTTTCGAGTTGCAGATTTCCAGTTTTCGTTTCATGCGCACATCGCTCCGGCCACTTACCACTCACTACTTACTACTCACCACTGACCACTCACAACCTCCCCCGTACCCCGCTACCCCCATACCCCTCTATCCCTGCACCCCCGGAGGCCCCCCCCCTTTAGGGGAATAGACCATCTCTATGCCTTGAGGATAAGGTGTGTCCCTGATCATGAAGAAACCCGGTTTCTTTTCAGTATGGTCGTCAGCCAGGTCGTACTCTTAAAAATGAGGGCATAATGCGACTTACTCGTTCTGGTTCTCTCAAGCTCGTCATGACGGCAACCATGCTGTTCTGGGCTAGCATCGCAGCCACACCGGCCAAGGCGGATTTGGTAAACTTCGCTTTCCATGGAATAGTGTTTGAGATTTCTCCCAGCCTTACTGGTAGCAGCCTAGGTGGGAATAGTAGTGCATTCGACGAACCTCATACCATAGATTTCTCAGGATCCTATACGTTCGATACCAGCCCAAGCGTTGGGTCTGTCGTGACCTCTTCGCCAGGGACCGGCAGCGAATCCGTGTACTCCAATAAAATTTCCGATTTCAACTTTACTTTGTCTCGCGATGCCATTTCAGGTGAACCGAATTCCGCGGTGAACTATCAGGGCTCATTCGTCCCCCCGAATCCCACCTTGCCTACGAATACCATTACTGTGGGAAATGGCGTTAATCACTTATTCGGCCTGCCTACTGGGCTGCCGGTCGACGTCTATGAGGTGGTGATCCCTGTTACGGGAGGCGCTGTGAATAGCGTCTGGCTCCCAACGCGAGTAGAACTCCTATACGGGTATGGTGACATAGGTAATACGGGGCCATTTACCACCACAAATCTGCCTTTGGCTCCACCGGGGATTAGCCCTTTCCAAATGCCATTTAGAGTCTATTTCAGTAATGGCAGTGGAGAATCGCAGGTAATAGGTTTCATGACCCCTGCCCCTCTCGTGGCGACACCTTTGCCGCCGGCGGTGATTATGTTTGGCGCGGGCTTGGTATCTCTGATCGGCCTAGGGGCGATGAATTGGCGGCAACGGAAAGACGGTCTTCCTGCAGAGCAGCAACTTTCAGGTTCCAAGTTCCAGGCTTGAGGGCAGAGGGTACAGAACTAGAAGGCATCCTTTGCCCAAGACGTGACCGCACTTTCCCTCAGGCCTCCATCTCGAACCCGTTCCCCCCATAACGTCAGCCTTTTTACTTCCTGTAGCTCATTTGGCTGATCTTGCCTGTCTGGTCTGTCTGGTTCATTTTGTTTGTTTGGTTCATTTGGTTTATTTCGTGTTTCGAACCAAACCAACTAAACAAACCAAACAAACAAAATAACCCATCCGCCCCGCCCGTCTCGCTCCCGTGATATGTCACAACAGCAATAACCCTTCGGTAGGGAGAGGCCCTACTGCTGTGGAATTGGCACAGGTCGCATGGCTGTTCTACTGTAGGCGCGTCTGATAGCGGAGCGGGGTAAGTGGGGTAGAGGGGTAAGGGGGTTAGGAAGGATGAGCGCGGAGAAATTTCACGGAAAACTGGGCGAATAGGGGTGCTCATGGCAGGATGCTCGCTCCGGGGTTTCAAATTCCAAGTAGCGAGTAGCACGTGGAAAATGGTGAGTAGTGAGTTGGAAGTGGTGAGTAGTAAGTAGCGAGTGGCCGGAAGATTTGCACATGCAACGAGAATTTAAAATCTGCAACTCGCAACTCGAAACCAGAAACTCGAAACGTTCACGGTCTTCACACTCTTCAAAAAGGAGCGACATCATGAAGCAGCAACGTAGTTCTCCTCTTTCCCCGAAAGTAGCTGGCCTGGCGCTGGTTCTGTTCGGGCTCAGTGCCTTCCTGGGATTGACGGGCGAGGTGCAGGCGAGTCCGCCGGCCCTATCCCATTCATCCGTCGCTTCGTCGGATCGTGCCGGCACGGGAGACTCTGCGATCCTCGTCAACCGTGGAACCCATGAACGGAAATGCCCTCGCAGTGCTGACGGCTGCGAAAAACCGCAATCCTGCAAGCCCGGTGTCCTGGTTTGTCGCATGGCTAGTGGTGAGTAGTGAGTGGCTAGTAGTAAGTGGAGAGTAGTAAGTGGGGAGTAGTAAGTGGGGAGTAGTAAGTGGGGAGTAGTAAGTGGGGAGTAGGAAGTGGGAAGTGGTGAGTAGCAAGTAGGTAGTGGTAAGTGGCAGGAAGATTCGTACATGAAACGAAAACTGGAAATCAGGAACCAGAGACTAGAAACCAGAAACTCGAAAGGTTCATGGAGCGCATCGATCGGACAGAGTGTCGTGAACGGAATCACGTTTCAGTCTTACATTCATTATAAAGGAGCGGCATCATGAAGCAACCACGCAATTCCTGTCACTCTCCGAAGGTAGCCGGCCTGGCGCTGGCGCTGTTCGGGGTCGGATGTCTCCTGGGAGGTCCTGGCGGGGCTCAGGCCCAGGTGGCGACCTCAACGATCATCGATGGCCCGATCGACCGCATCACGGTCAATGATATGAGCGACCATTATTCTGGCGGAGTCATCGAGGTGGGCGGGCAGAAGGTGATTATTCCAAAAAATCTCTTGATGGATTTGCCGGCCAATCGGTTGACCCTGCAAGAGTTAATGGGTCAAGCTCCCGGGCCGTGCAGCTTCTTTTCGCCGCCACAGAGCGGCATCGCAAGAGCAGATAGCTTCACCTGCAACACCAGCGGCCAGCCTGGCTATGCCCTCATCCATGCTAATCGCACGAGCAATGGCAACGTGATCGCGGGCGACGTGTTCATTCAGAAGGGCGTTGAAGCGGTTGCCGGTACCGTGACCTTCATTGACTACAGCAATGGTTTTTTCAGGATGAACGGGATTTTGAATGATCCAGCGACAGGCGTGATGGTCCGTATCAACGATCCTGATAGCCGCCATACGATTCAGCAAGGACCTGGCTGTATACCCGGTAATGTGGTTAACTGCAGTGCCGATCCACGGTTTACGCTCGACGGAGACAACTACACCAACGTATTTGTGACAGGATTCCCCCTCTGTATTCCGAGCCGGACGTCGCGCAGCTTTGTCGACGTGCTGGATCTGAACGGGAACGGCAACGTGGTGGAAACCATCGCGACTGTCGCTGGGACAAACGGCGAAGGCGACCAGCTTTGTCCCACGACCAATCGTACGATCAACAACGCCAACCCTGTCGATGATTCCCGGCGCTTCGCACCTATCATGGTAGGCGACAGCATGACGGCGGAGGGTAACTTTGAGAAGGTTGGTGGAGTGCGGTTCCTGTCAGCCCATTCGACCATGGTGGCAAGGGCCCTCACCACCAAGAACCTGCCGGACCAGCCAGATTATATCTTCCTGGACGAAGTGGAGGTCGATACAGGCGGTTTCCAGAATCAGCGGGTCCGGACCTTGATCATCGGCTTTGCCACGAAATCGCCGGAAGATGTCCTGATCTGGTCCTTGCATTACGACCCGACGAACAATGAGGCTCACGAGCTTCCCATGGCCACGGTCTTAGGTTGTGACCTCGCCGGCGGTCCAGGTACTTGCGGCCAGCAGGGTCTAGCCGGCATATCCAATATCTTCAAGATCCGCCACGACATCGATTTCTTGGTCGGGGCTAAGCCAAGGCTCAACCCCTGCGCCCACCTCATCGCAGATCCACGGATGCACACCACCGGAGTCATCCCCTGCCACAACAATGCGGCCGACACCAACTCGGTCGATATGTTCGGCATCCTGGCTCCGATTATGCACGAAATCCAGGCCCGCACTGGCCATGCCATGTTTTTTCCTAATCAGAAATCCATCGATATCCACGGCAACGATACGCCGCATGGCCAATACCTCTTCCCCTTCGGCGCAGGTCTCGGTGGGATTTCCCTTCCGGAGTTTGTGGAGATCAATCTCGATGCGACTGCCACACCTAATGGTTTCTCAGGCATTCCCTGGAACCTGGACCGGAGAGTCGGCCCTGGAGGCTGCAATGGCCCCTGCGAGGGCACGCCTCAACCGCTCGATCCCTTCCCGTTTGAGATTTTAGATCCTCGGTTACAGGCGAGTCTCCCACTGGGGGCCTATAGCGACGAAGCCTATTCCACGACGCCTCTCTCAGACGTGCGGAACCGTATCCTTTCCTACGTCAAAGCAGACGGCAGGTCCGACGGCGATAATACGGTTCTGGCTTGGCCACCGGCGAATCCTGGCCCACTTCCCATCACTCCCGTCGTGGACATACCGGGGGCGAACCTTCCTCCGCTGATTACTTCCTCGCCGAATCTGGTCGCGAAGGCTGCGCCGGCCCCCACGCTCTATCAGTACCAGGTTGTTGCGACGGATGATGGTGGGGCTGCGAACTTGACCTATACATTGGGTGGTTCGCCGCCGGCTGGAATGTCCATCGTGGCATCAGGGGCAGGAGCGGGCCTGATCTCGTGGAACCCGACACAGGCGCAAGCGCCGTCGCAAGGCGTGACCGTGACTGTGACGGACAACGGCGGCCTCTATGATAAGCAGGCCTTTGTCATCTCTGTAAATGGCTCGCCAACCGTTTTACCAGTCCCGCATCCAGCGAGCGCGAAGGTGGGCTTGGTATATACCTACCAAGCGTTCGCACAGGATCCGAATACCGGCCAGGGGCGGACATTTTCTTTGGTTTCCCCGCTAGCGGGGATGAGTATCACGGCAAACGGGTTCTTCAGCTGGACTCCGACAGCGGCGCAGCTTCTCCCTACCGCTTCTAAGTCGTTCACCGTGCGGGTGACCGATGCAGCCGGTGCGATCGGGCAAAGGACCTTCAACGTGACGGTGATTCCGTAGGGCATTGGGGACTGGCTCCCTTCTTCTTGGCGCCTGTCCCCCGGTTCTGAGGAGGGATAACGGGGACAGGCACTGCCGCAGACGGCAGAGCCTGTCCCCTGAGACAGAGGCGGGGCCACGGAAACGTGGCCCCGCTTTTTTTGTGGGAAGGGACTGGCTCCCCCCGTCGCCTGGCTAAGGGGGGTGCCCAGTTCTGAGGGGCTGGGATGTAGTCCGTAGGCTGAAGTACGTAGGCTGAAGGCTGAAGGCCGAAGGTCAGAAAACTCAGAACCCAAACCTTTCGGGGTTTAGGGTTG
>NEWP02000056.1 GCA_002869895.2 Nitrospira sp. CG24E
CAGTACTCGTCGTTGCGTTCAGTGACCGGACCAAACAAAGACTCCCGACCCCTTAGTTTCACCCCATCGACTAGGCTGAACGGCGCACTGCCACCTTTGTGGTGGTCTGTGCAGTCGAGCCAGTCGTACGCCGCCGGGAGTGCTTCACGAGACGAACTTCCACCTTGTAGCCAAGGGCCTTCGCATACTTTTGAAGCGTGGCGATTGAGGGGGAGTGCTTCGGTTCGGCTGACTCCAGACGTGCAATGGCCGACTGGGTTGTGCCAATGCGCGCCGCGACTTCCGCCTGCGTCAGTCCAGATCCTGCCCTTGCCTTCAACACCTCGTCGAGAAATGCAAACTCCTCGGCCAGGTCATCGTAGGCCTTCTTCACATCCGGACGCGCAAGCGCTCGCGACCTGAACTGCTTGAGAGTGCTAGTCATGTTTGACCTCCTTCATCCGCCGCCGCGCGACATCGAGTTCTCTGGACGGCGTCTTGTCCGTTTTCTTCACAAACTGATGGAGAAACACCACGCGGCGATCTACCATTGTGCAATAGAATACCCTCGCGATTCCCTCGGCAGCCTTGATCCGAAGTTCAAAAATCCCGCCACCCATTGCCCGGGTGTGGGGCATACCAAGATCTGGACCATAGGCCTCCATTCTCTCGGCATACCGGAGAAAACGCGCGAGAATACCGGCCGGCAGAGCAAGGATCTCTTCTTCTACTCGTTGGCTGTAGAAGGTGACGGTCCAAATCACAATCACACTATAGCATATCCGCTATAACTTGAATACCGCCTCATAACAAATCAAAGGCCTTCGAGCAATCAGCGGTTCCTTGAACCTTATTCAGCTTCGCGAACGTCTCCGAAGCCATAAATAGGGTTTAGACGGTCGCCGGCAGCGACTTTGGCGAGGCAAAACCGCAGGGTCCGTCAACACTCGGCTGCGCAACTTGGGCAGTTCGAGGCTTCGCCTGAACAGCCCTTCGAACAGTACTCGTCGTTGCGTTCAGTGACCGGACCAAACAAAGACTCCCGACCCCTTA
>NEWP02000057.1 GCA_002869895.2 Nitrospira sp. CG24E
TGGCTGTTGTCGTTTGTGTGAGGGACAGACAAGGATTGAGGAATATCACGGGGCTCGTTATAATATACCCCGTGATACGCTCATTCAGGGGGCGAGGGACAGAAGATGTCTTCGACGGCATCGACAGTTCGGTTGCCCGAAGAGTTTGCCAACGGATCTTGTGGCAGGTGGCCAGAAGGAAGCTGGATCAGATCAATCGAGTCAGAGACCTCAGTGAGTTAGCTGTGCCAGGAGGTAATCGATTAGAGCGGTTGCGCGGCGATCGGGGCGGGCAACACAGTATTAGGATCAACGATCAATATCGAATTTGTTTCCGATGGGAGGCCGGCAATGCCTACGAAGTTGAAATCACCGACTATCACTAAGAGGCGGGCTCTGGCGGGGCGTCGGGAGCATTCGCAGGAGCTAATCGGTCGTCGGTTGCCTCGTCGTCGTCCGCCCACCCGTCCAGGCGAGATGTTGCTAGAGGAGTTTGTCAAACCACTTGCCGTTACTCAGTCAGAACTTGCCTCCCGTTTGGGAATTTCATTTCCTCGGCTGAATGAAATCATTCGTGGCAAACGAGCAATCACCTCCGACACGGCGCTTCGATTGGCACGGGTCATCGGGATGTCTGCTGATTTCTGGCTTGGATTACAACTGGACTGGGATCTTTGGCATGCCATGCGCGGTGCAAAAGCGAGTGAAATTGGTAGGCTTGCTCCTCTACGCACGTCAGCTTGATTCGTGGTCCAGCAAGATTCATTTATCAGCGGTGAGAGAGTCTCCCACCGCGTGTGTCAAACGAGGCCCTTCCGATTCTTTCTACCTCTCTAGGAGGGAGTGGCCAAGGCTGCCCTTTACTGCGCGCATCGAACGAGCACTTTTAATGATGTTCCATCAAAGCTTGCTCGTGCCCTTCTCAGATCGGAAGA
>NEWP02000058.1 GCA_002869895.2 Nitrospira sp. CG24E
TACGTTGAGCCTCTGAGCGACGCGAGAACGCCGCTGGCGGACTTTTTCAGCATCCGGCTAGCTTTGTCCTCATGGTTTTGGGTACCCTGCGGGGAGCGGAACGAATAATCGATTCGCTTGGCAATGGCGTCAACGGAGACCTTCACGCAATGCTGTGGACGCGACGGATTGGTCCAACGGTACTCATCGGCCTTTTATCGTTAGTCTGGATTGCCACTGGCCTTGCAGAGGCCAATGAATCGCTCCTCGTCAAGCCAAGATCAGTTTCGGAACCAGCCAAACTGCACAGAGCCTCAAGTGAGGGAAAACCCCCGGGGAAACGGCAACCAGGGGCCACATCCAAACCATCCAGTCTGCCGCCGCTTCCGGCCGAGCTCATCGGGCACGATGGAGTGCCTATGGCTTTAATCCCTGCCGGGGAATTTATGATGGGGAGCGACAAGGGCGATGACGACGAGCAGCCGGTTCACCGCGTGTTTCTCGACAGTTATTACCTCGACAAGTTCGAAGTGACGAACGGACAGTTTGCCAAGTTCGTCGAGGCGATTCACAGTGAACCGCCCTGGGGATTTGGAGATCAGGAGACGCCCGTCGTCCATGCCGATCGTCCTGTGCGCTGGGTCAACTGGATGGACGCGATCGGCTACTGCCTCTGGGCTGGGAAACGATTACCGACCGAAGCGGAATGGGAAAAGGCGGCGCGTGGAACTGATGGCAGAGTCTATCCCTGGGGCAACGATCCACCGACGCTGGCGCATGCTGTGTTCGGCCTGAAGGAAGGCGGCGATACGGTCTCGTCCATCGGCAATCGCGATCATGGGAAGAGTCCCTATGATGTCCACGATCTAGCGGGCAATCTCTATGAATGGGTGACGGATTGGTATGACGATACGTTCTACACCAAGATGCCCGCGATCAATCCGCGTGGTCCGGCTGAGGGTACGGCAAAAGTGCAGAGAGGTGGATCCTATATCAATAGTCCATACCGACTACGCTCGTCCTTCCGCACCAAAGGCGATCCAACAGAGCATGAACCAAATGTCGGCTTTCGTTGCGCTCAAGACGCGCCAACCCCTTAGGGCTTCTTCTGGTTCCCGGCTATGAGGGGATAGACCAATCCACCCAGGGCGCCACCGAGGATCGGCGCGACCCAAAAGAGCCAGAGTTGTTGGAGCGCCCATACGTCTGCGAAGACGGCAGAGCCGGTGCTGCGTGCCGGGTTGAGCGAAAGATTCGTAACCGGGATTCCAGCACAATTGATCAGGGCCACAGCCAGTCCGATCGCCAAGGGTGCGAAGCCCTGGGGCACCCGTTTGTCTGTCGCGCCCATAATGATCAAGAGGAAAAAAAAGGCGAAAATCGTTTCGGCGCAGAATCCGGCCAGCAGAGAATAACCGCCGGGGGAATGGTCACCGTAGCCGTTGGAGGCGAAACCGCCTGGGACGAAGCCGGCTCGCCCTGTGGCGATGAGATAGAGGACTCCGCCGCCGAGAATCCCACCGATCACTTGGGCGGCAATATAGCCGGGAACTTCATGTGCGGGAAATCGCTTGCCGAGCATGAGGCCCACGGTGACGGCAGGGTTGATATGGCAACCTGAGATATGGCCGATGGTGTAGCACATCGTGATGACGGCTACCCCGAAGGCGAATGCGATTCCGAAGATCCCGATGCCGAGTTGCGGAATCGAAGCGCTCAGGAGCGCGCTCCCGCAGCCGATGAATACCAACCAAAACGTTCCGATCGCTTCTGCAGTCAATCGCTGTATCATCTGTGCCTCCACAAGAGATGTCTGTCTGTCCCGCACTATGCCCGTGGGAGGACAAAAGCGCAAGCAGTGAGATGCCTATGGGTAGGGGACGACTGTTCCATCTGACGCGCCAATGGTGCCGGTAGAGGAGTGAGGGCCTGTCCACCATGCTGAGGAGTCTATCCGAGTGACAACGTTCTGCGGTACAGAGTCATCCGCATCTGCGCCAGGATCGATCGGAAAACCTTCAACATATTCGGGCAATTACGTATTCTGCTTCCTCGATCCCTCCACTGCACATCTGCCAGCATCTCTTTCGCCTCGTGACGATGAATTACTCGAACTGGTGAGGGTGAGCGAGAGAGATATGGACCGCCCTGTCCCCTCTGTTCAAGCCGATAGGAACGGCGTTCTTATATTTTCCTCATTGACATCAAATCGGCCCTGGGCAATAATCCGCACCACTTTTCCTCTCTTCTCCTGGAATGTTCATGTCGCTTACCTCTTCCGTGTTCAGCATGTTGGTGCTCAGTGGGGATCCGGATATCCAGAGTCAGTTCAAACAGGCCTTCAAAGATGCGTCCGTGACAGCGGCGAAGGATGCGTCTACGCTTCCGAAGGATGTGACGCGTCGTACGTTCGATGCCGTTATCGTTGAATTGAAGCCAGGCTCATCCGATAGAGCCACCGCCATGCCTCCTCACATCGATCTCGCACATACAATGGTGATCACCGGTTCTCGAACGGTGCTCAAGCGAGCCTCCAAGTTCATGCACCTGATGGCGCGGCAGAATTCTGTTCGAGCGAGCGGTAAAGACGCCCTGTCGCTTGAGGATTATCTTGAATGGAAGATGGGAGATTTCGTGAAGGGCATGCGAAATGGTTCGGGACGGAACCTGCATCCCATGTTGATTACTGCCATCGAACGGCCCTTGATCACCAGGGCTCTTCAGGAGACCAAAGGCAACCAGATCCAGGCGGCAGAACTGTTGGGGTTGAATCGGAATACCCTCAGGAAGAAGATCCATGACCTGCATATCCTCGTGAAGCGGAGTCGGACCGCGCAGGTGAGGGAGACTTGATGCGGCGGGCGTTGTCAGAAGTTGGTTGGGTGGGTATGCGGTAACAGCGGTAGTCGGCGGGGTAGAGACAGGTAACTCAATCCAATAACAGGAGGGGCATGATGACGAAAGAAGAGTTGATTGCCAAGATGGCGGCATCCGCTGGTATCACCAAGGTTGCAGCGGGCACTGCGTTGCAGGCCTTTACCGGAGCGGTGACGACGTCCCTGAAAAAGGGACAGCGAGTCTCGCTCGTGAATTTTGGGACCTTTACGGTTGCCAGGAGGAAGGCCCGGCTTGGGCGGAATCCGAGAACCGGTGAGGCGTTGCGGATTCCTGCAGTCAAAGTTCCAAAGTTCTCGGCGGGGAAGATCTTGAAGTCCGCCGTCAAGTAACAGCGTAGGATTGTCCGATCGTACATCGGACAAACAGGAGAGAAGGCGGGGTGCCTTGCCAAGGTCCTACCTATGGGTGCGCCTTCTTCTCTCCTGTGTTTTAATCAGGACCTCTCTTTGCTCTGTACGGCTAGGAAGAGCTGCTGATAATACGCGTCTTCGATCTCTCCTGCTCGCTCACGGTGTGGTTTTCAATACAAGATTGAACGGCGGTTGCGATGTGCGGCGGAATCCTGTGAGCCCGTCCTCTTAACCCTTCCCGAAAATATCGCCATGTACTTCCGTCTCTTGCCGATGGCTGTCAAGCCGGAACGAATGGAGTAGAATGCCGGGTTGAGCAGGAACTTGAAGCGACGAAGGAGGAGTCGAGCATGAAAGAATATCGGGTCAAGCCGAACTCAGAACTCAACTTGGATCAATGTGACCACGACGACACCGGCGAGTACAAGAAAACGGATCAAGGCAAGGAGAAGGCGAAAGCCATCACGGTTCAGTTGATCGGCAGGCTTGAGGAGCTGCAGGAACGTCTCTATGCCAACGGCAACCGGTCGGTGCTCATCGTGTTGCAAGGAATGGATACCAGCGGCAAGGATGGGACGATCAAGAGCGTGATGTCCGGTGTGAATCCGCAGGGTTGCAGGGTCGTGTCTTTCAAAGCTCCTTCGTCGGAGGAGTTGAGTCATGACTTCCTCTGGCGCGTGCATCAAAAGGTGCCGTCCAATGGGCAGATCGGTATCTTCAACCGCTCGCACTATGAAGACGTGCTGATTACGCGCGTGCATGGGTGGGTATCGGACCAGGTGGTGAAACAACGGTTTCATCAAATCAAGGCATTCGAGGAACTGTTGCATGAGAGTGGGACGACCATCCTCAAGTTCTTTCTGCACATTTCGAAGGAAGAACAGAAGGAACGGCTGGAGGAACGTATTCACGATCCGGAAAAACGCTGGAAATTCAACGAGGGGGACCTCGAAGAACGGAAACTGTGGAAAGACTATATGGAAGCGTTCGAGGACATGATGGCTGCCACCAGCACCGTTCATGCGCCCTGGTATGTCGTGCCTGCCAATCGCAAATGGTATCGCAACCTTGTGGTTGCCGACCGTGTTGTGGCGGCGTTGGAGGATATGAAGCTGAAGACTCCGCCTGCCCCGCCAGGGATCAACTTCGATACCTTGAAGATTGTATAACCCGGTTGGAAGAGGCGGTTTCTTGACACCTTGGGTAGGGCTATATTAGCATGCGCATCCAGATCGATGGGCGCGTAGCTCAGGGGGAGAGCGCTACCTTGACACGGTAGAGGTCGACGGTTCAAGACCGTCCGCGCCTACCACCTAGCTGAGGTATCCGCTTGCCTCTCGCGGGCGGGATGCCTTTGTCGTTTTTAGCGCTCGATGACATCCTATAGGTTATGAAAATAACGCTCCAAGATGGCAGTAGTCGGGATATTTCAGCCGGACAGACCGTTGGGTCTGCTCTATCGGCTTTCGGCCTGAAGTCTCAATCGGGAATCCTTGCGGCAAGGGTGAATGGCCGGACCGTAGACCTCTCGAGCGCTCTGGTGGAAGATGCTGAAATCGTCCCATTGCATTTCGACAGTGCAGAGGGCCGGGAGGTCTACCGCCATAGCAGTACCCATATTATGGCGCAGGCTGTCAAAGAGGTCTTCCCCTCGGCACAGTTGACGATTGGTCCTGCCCTGGAGGACGGGTTCTTCTATGACTTTGCGTTTGAGCGCCCCTTTACTCCCGAAGATCTCGAAAAAATTGAAGCGCGGGCGAAAGAGATTATCAAACGCGCTCTTCCTGTAAAACGGGCAGAATGGCCGAAACAGGAGGCGGTGCAGTTTTTCCAGGATCGAGGGGAGTCCTATAAGGTTGAGCTGATTCAAGGACTGGCAGATGGACAGACCATCTCAGTCTATAGCCAGGGGGAGTTCACCGATCTCTGCCGAGGCCCGCATCTCCCGACGACGGGTCATATCGGGGCATTCAAACTGTTGAACACGGCCGGCGCTTACTGGCGAGGCGATGAGCGCAATCCAATGCTGCAGCGGATCTATGGGACCTCCTTCCCGACTCAAGCGGAACTCGATGCGCATCTCGCGCGCTTGGAAGAGATTAAGCGACGAGACCACCGCAAGGTCGGTAAGGAACTGGACTTGATTTCGATCCAGGATGAAATCGGTCCTGGGCTGGTACTCTGGCATCCGAAAGGCGCGACAATCCGGCTGCTGATCGAAAACTTCTGGCGAGATCAGCATATTCAAAACGGGTATGAACTGGTCTATTCCCCCCACGTTGCCCGGTTAGATCTCTGGAAAACCAGCGGGCATGTCGACTATTACCGCGATAACATGTTCGCGCCGATGAAGGTTGAGAACAGCGAGTACCAGCTCAAGCCCATGAATTGCCCCTTCCACATCATGATCTACAAGTCCCATCTGCGCAGCTATCGGGACCTCCCCATCCGTTACGGTGAATTGGGGACCGTCTATCGGTATGAACGGACAGGCGTCCTCCACGGTCTGTTGCGGGTTCGCGGTTTCACGCAGGACGACGCGCATCTATTTTGCCGACCGGATCAGATTGAAAGCGAAGTCAGCCAGGTCCTAGACTTCACATTCTTCATTCTCGGAACCTTCGGGTTCACAGAATTTGAAGTGTACCTTTCGACGAAGCCGGAAAAGTCTGTTGGCTCGGAAGAACGCTGGGCTCAAGCCACGAGTGCGCTTGAAGCAGCGTTGAAGGGACGAGGAGTCGCCTATCAAGTCGATCCGGGCGAAGGGGTCTTCTATGGACCCAAGATCGACATCAAAATTAAGGATGCGTTGGGGCGATCCTGGCAATGTTCGACTATTCAAGTCGATTTTAATAATCCCGAGCGGTTTGCATTGAGCTACATCGGGGAAGACGGCAAGGTCCATCAACCGATCATGATCCATCGCGCCCTGATGGGCTCGATCGAACGATTCTTCGGCATTCTGATCGAACATTTCGGCGGCGCCTTCCCAACCTGGCTCGCCCCGATTCAGGCCCTGGTCATGTCCATCACGGACAATCAGCGTCCCTATATCGCCGAGGTTGTGACCCAACTCAAGGCTGCGGGGTTCCGCGCTGAGGCAGACCTTCGGAATGAAAAAATCGGGCTCAAAATTCGAGAAGCGGAGAAGGCGAAGGTTCCCTTTATGTTCGTGGTCGGAGACCGGGAAGTGCAGAGCGGAACGCTCGCCATACGGGGCCGGAGCGGAGCGAATCTCGGGAGCATGACCGTCGCGGGAGCGCTTGATTTGCTCCGTGCGGACCTCAAGCCGACAGGCAGCAACAGGCAGGCACTGACACAATAAGAAAGAGGTGGCTTATCGTCCCCAAACTACGAGTTAACCGGGAAATCAGGGTGCGCGAAGTCCGAGTGATCGGTCCGGAGAGCGAACAGCTCGGCATTCTCCTTACGGCGGATGCATTCAAGCAGGCGCAAGAAGGGGGGTACGACCTTGTCGAGGTAGCCCCCACGTCGGTGCCTCCCGTATGCCGCATTATGGACTACGGGAAATATAAGTTTGAGCTGAGCAAAAAGGACCATCAGAACCGGCGCCATCAAAAGTCGACACAGGTGAAGGAAATTAAGTTGCGCCCCCGGACAGATAAGCATGACTTGGAGATCAAGATTCGACAGATCAAGGGTTTTTTGGCCGATGGGAACAAGACGAAAGTGCTCTTGACGTACCGCGGTCGAGAGATGGCGAATCAGGAGATGGGCCGAACACTTATGAATACCGTCATCGCGGAGTTGGGAGATACGGGCACGATCGAATACGCTCCCCGCATGGAAGGGCGCAGTTTGATCATGATCGTGGCGCCGAAGTAAAGACGGTCGGCCTGCACGCGACTAACCAAAGGAAGCAGCGACATGAAAAACAGGAAAATGAAAACCCACAGTGGAGCCAAGAAGCGATTTTCTCGCACCGGCTCTGGAAAGTTGGTCAGGCGAAAGGCGGGAAGACGCCATATCCTCACCAGCAAGACGCAGGATCGGAAGCGTCGATTAAGCGGTACCGTTCTCGTGGATAAGACCAAGATCCAGGCGCTGGATCGCTTGTTGCCCTACAAATAAATACGAAGATACGAATCGCGTTAACCAAAGGAGTACTGACCCATGCCTCGCGCAAAAGGTGGACCTAAAACAAGACATCGACGGAAGAAGCGGTTGAAGCTTGCCAAAGGGCAGTATGGTGGGAAGAGCCGGCTCTTCCGCAGCGCCACAGAGTCAGTCGATAAGGGGCAGGCCTATGCCTATACAGGCCGGAAAAATCGAAAGCGGGATTTCCGTGTGCTGTGGATTGCGCGCATCAATGCGGCAGTTCGGGCGCATGGGCTGACCTATGGCCGGTTTATCAATGCCCTGAAGAAGGCGAATATCCTCTTGGACAGGAAGGTCCTGTCGGATATGGCGATCAAAGATGCCACGGGATTTGAAAAACTGGTGGGGCTCGCCAAGCAGCAACTTGCCCCGGCTGCCGCCTAGGATAGGCTGGATAGCTGCGCGAGACTGGCGGGAAAGGCGAGACGCGCGGGACGGGTTGATTTGGTTTGTTTTGTTGATCTAGTCAGTTTCGTTCAACCAAATAAACCAAACAGACCAAATAAACAAGCCAGGTCTCGCATGTCTCAAGATCGTTCGGCTAGTTCTGTCAGATCGATTTCGAACGCGACAGCTGGAACACCAATCTGCCATCGTTCAAGCACTTCCGGGTGCAGCTCCCCGATCACACCTACCTGTATCCCGTTTGACACGATACCGCCGATTCGTCCAGCCAGAAATGAAGGATGCTGGATTGGTTCCAGGCTATAGGTATGGTTCATATAGTAGAACAACGTGTCCAGGCAGGAGTGGGCCTCGGAGAAATGCGCATCGGCGTGGGCGATCATGCCGCCGAGCAGCGTGACGGTGCGAGACCCAACAGACTGAGTCGGGTCGGGACGAGCCACTTCTCCTGCTTCAAACAGCCGATGGGGATAAAATGCCCGGTTCGATGCGGTTTCCACACGAAGCAACGAAGGGAGCATCCATTGTCGAAGCGCGGAGAAGTTCTGCGACATCACATTCTCCACCTCGACAAGTTTTCCCCACTCGGTCCCGTCCAATCGCATCGCATCACGGAGATCCTGGGGCGATCCGAGAATGTTGGAAATGATTTCCTGAAAGCCCATCCCGACCATGAGGGCCCTGATACGGTCTGAGAATTCTTCGATGCGCGACAATCCACCGACCGTGAACTGCGAAGGCATCACCGGCAAAAATTCGCTGTAGCCGCGACTGATGGCGACATCTTCAACGACATCCATCGCATGCATCAAATCCTGCCGATAGAACGGCAGCGCCACCCGCACCTCTTTATCCTTGGTCGTCACAGCATAGCCATAGGCCGTGAGAGCTTTTGCAACTTCTTGGGCGCCGAGCGGCTGGCCTAGAGCCTGTTCGATTGTGCCGACAGGAAGCTTTCTCGATTTTCCGAGGTCTTGCGGGGTCATGACCGATTTGCCGAGGCTTGTCTTATGGGGATATCGTACTTCAACCGGCTCAATCCTAGCGCCCCGATCTGCAAGATTGGCTGCAAAGATATTGAGGGTCAGGACGACCATCGAGAGATCAGTGCCGGTGACCTCGACGAATAGGGCATCGTCTCCCACCAGCACTTCTCCGACTTCTCGACTATTGATGATCGGTGGAAAGGAAAGGGCCTGGCGTTTCGCATCGCGCAGGAAGGGTAGGCGATCCTGCCCTGCGAGAATCCCACCGAACTCTAACCCCTTGGGGTGGACGAGCAGCATTTCCCCCAACGTCATGACCGTATCCATCCCCAGAGGCGTAAAGGAGGCTTCGTCCGGTTTCACCAAATCGTAGGTGACAGGAAATTCGATCGCCGCCAGCCGGTAGATGCCGATCGACACGGTCCGGCGTTTACGGCCGAACATCTCGGCGAGTTTCTCTTGGGTCTGAATCAGCTGAGCGAGCCCCTCCTGAGTCACGCAGTAGCCTGTTGCAGCACAGGCAGCCACATAGGGCCTGATCCCTTCCAGGCCTGGGTTCACGTTCAGTTGCTTTGGCGACTTTGATTTGGTCGTGAGAAAATCGTATTTGGGGAGGGAACCCTGCCGTTTCACTCGAATCTGTCGAGCGATTCCTTCGCAGCACCAGAGATCGGGACGATTGCTGTCTTGCAGCTCGATGCGCAGCTCTCCTGTGTCTGGATTCTGTCCCTTCAACTCCCCCTTCACGAGCATCAAGGATTCTTCGAGTTGCTCTATCCCGATCGATTGGCGAGCTTCGCCTGGCCCTGCGAGCAACCCCTCCAGATCCTGTTTGAAAATCGTAATCGTAGGCATATGGTAAACCTCGGTCTGTCTGGTCTATCTGGTCTGTTTTGTTTATCTGGTTCATCTGGTTAGTCTCGTTCAACCAAAAAAACCAGACAAACCAAATGAACAAGCCTGGCTAGACGGCCCCCCTCGTGGAGCGAATCAAATCAAGATTGTCGGTGAACAGCTCGCGAATATCGTGAATGCCGAGCGCGACCATCGCCATGCGATCGAGACCCAACCGCCACGCGATCACTGGAACGGTCACGCCCAGTGGAAGAGTGACTTCGGGCCGAAACAGCCCGGCTCCTCCAAGCTCCATCCATCCGAGTTTTGGATGGCGCACATGCAGCTCGACCGACGGCTCGGTGAACGGAAAATAGGCCGGAAGAAATTTGACTTCTTTGGCTTGCGCGACTTCACGGGCAAAGAGATTCAGCAGGCCCAGCAAGGTGCGAAAGTTGATATCATCGCCGAGCACGATCCCTTCGACCTGGAAGAAATCAGTTGCATGCGTGGCATCCACCTGGTCGTAGCGAAAGCAACGGGCGATGGAAAAATACTTTCCCGGCACATCCGGCTGCGTTGCCAATGTGTGGGCCGAGACGGCCGTTCCCTGACTCCGTAAGACCAGCCGGCATGCGCGCTCTGCATTGAAGGAATAGTTCCAGCCGGTTGAGCCGGTGTCGCCGCCATGCTGGTGCGCTTGTGTGACTCTGGACAAGAACGGCTCGTCAATCGATGGGGCATGAGTCGGTTCCTGTACGAAGTACACGTCATGGATGTCGCGTGCCGGATGGAACTGCGGCATGAAGAGGGCGTCCATGTTCCAGAATTCGGTCTCCACAAGCGAGCCCCGCATTTCCTGGAACCCCATACTGACGAGTTTGGTCTTCACCGTATCGAGAAACTCGCGATAGGGATGCCGTTTGCCTGGCGCAATCCTCGGCGCGCGAAGGCTGATCGTGTATTTGCGGAAACGTTTTGTCCGCCAGCTTCCGTCTTTTAGCAGTTCTGGTGTCAGCTGAGAAACTTCATCTGCGGTTTTTTGCCGAGAGAGCTGCTGGGCAGCTTCGATACCGGCGGGAGAAAGTTTGAGCGATCTGGCTACCCGATCATCGATGCGGAAGGGCTCCCGCGCATTCCCGCGCTTGACGGAGTGGTCTTGTATGACCTGTTGTTGTGCGTTCGAAAATGCCTTCAGATCCCGAGTCGTTCCGCGAAGCTGTTGCAACAACCCTCGCATCGTTTCTGCTGTCTGGCTGGGACGGCCGGTCGATTCGACACAGCCGCCTTGAATGATGAGGAGCGCGCCTTCTTTCTTGAGCCGGCCGATCGCACCGCTGACATCCGCCGGTTCGAGTCCTTCGCGGGATTGAATGTCCTGAATGGTCAGCCGCTTGCCGGTTTTTGCCGCATCGCGAGTTGCAGAGAGCACCCGCTCGATCGGCGAGTACTTTTCAAAGTAGAGTTCGCCGATTTTTGTGAGTGAGACATTGGGCGTCACGGTCTCGGCATCGACCGTCAGTAACGATTTGGCGAGCAACCATTCGACTGCCATACTCAACTGTGAGGGTTCTAACCCGGTCGACTGCGACAGCTGTTCCGTTTGGAGCACTGCGGAGGGTTTGGCCCCAAAGGTCGATAGAACCTTAACTTCGAGGGGGTGCAGGCTATCGATGAGGGAAGAAATATCCACCCGCCAGGCCTATCGGTGAGCGGAGACGCGCTGCTGCGTCGTGGAAGAAGGTTGGCTTGCTGCGCGCATCGCCAGGATCGTCGCAGCATAGTCCCGGCTCGAGAAAATAGCCGACCCTGCGACCAGGACATCGGCTCCTGCCGCCAACACTTGGGCCACATTGTCGATCTTCACGCCTCCGTCCACTTCCAGTAGGGCGTGGTTTCCGGTCCGATCGATCATGGCGCGAGCTGAGGAAATCTTCCTGAGGCAGGAGGCGATAAACTGTTGACCCCCGAATCCAGGATTGACCGACATGATCAGGACCATATCGACATCGGGGAGGATCTCTTCGATCGTACTGAGCGAAGTAGCCGGATTCAGAGTCACCCCTGCCTTGACGCCTCGCTCCTTGATCGATTGCACCGTGCGGTGGAGATGCGGACAGGCTTCTACGTGCACCGTAAGATAGTCGGCTCCAGCTTCGGCAAACTCGGCGATAAAGGCGTCGGCGTTTGTCATCATGAGATGGACGTCGAGGGGCAGCTTGGTGACTTTTCTGAGGGCCGCCACGATCGGCGGACCGATGGTCAAGTTCGGCACGAAATGTCCGTCCATGACATCGATATGCAGGAGGTCGGCCCCGGCCCGTTCCACAGCCGCCACTTCATCGGCCAGTCTGGCGAAGTCGGCGGCTAAGATCGAGGGTGCAATCAGAATGGGGTGCGCCATTACAAGGCCTTCCTCAGTCGTACCGCGTAAAATCCGTCCATCGAGCACCGGT
The DNA here is from genome assembly GCA_002869895.2 of Nitrospira sp. CG24E. Classification (GTDB taxonomy): domain Bacteria; phylum Nitrospirota; class Nitrospiria; order Nitrospirales; family Nitrospiraceae; genus Palsa-1315. Next base: position 12,028 of record NEWP02000058.1, read on the forward strand.
TTCCCACCGTCGAGAGCGCGCCCCGTTCAGTGATGAACTCCTGTGCTGCAGGCGGGAGCCAAGCGATGACGGATTCACGCTCGAATTCTGCATGGGCATGACAGAATCGTTCAACGACGTCTTCATTTTCTTCCGGTTCGGTCGAGCAGGTACTATAGACCAGCACCCCGCCGGGCCGCAAGCATGGAGCGACTGCTTTGAGAATCTGGCACTGGAGGGCCTGATGTCGCAGGAGGACCTGCTCGTCTTTCCGCCACTTCGCTTCCGGATGTCGCCGTAATACGCCGAGTCCGCTGCAGGGTGCATCCACCAAAACCCGATCGACCGATGGCTCGCCTTGCATAGTCTTCTTGATGGAGGGGGGTCTTGCTGTCTCCATCATGGGGACCCATTCTCGTGGTTGCCGAATATCGCCGATGATCGGCATGACAATCTGGACTCCGAGTCGACGGCAATTGCTATGCAACAGATCCAGCCTGGTCTCTTTTCTGTCGACGGCGTAGATAGAACCTTTGTTCTGCATCAGATCGGCCAAATGGGTCGATTTGCCCCCCGGCGCCGCACAAGCGTCGAGGACGATGTCACCGGGCTGAGGGTCGAGAATCGGAGGAATGAGCTGCGCCGCTTCGTCTTCGACATAAAAGGCGCCCTCGTGAAATCCAGGGAGAGAAGGCACAATGCCTCCCTCGTCAAGCACGATGCCGAATGGACTCATGCTGGTCGGCCTGGCCGCAATGCCGGCCTGTGCAAATTTCTCAAGGAGTGCGTGTCTGGTCGTGATCAACTGGTTCACGCGAAGCGTCATCGGAGGCGCGACACTGGCCCCTTCGCAGACCGCCTCTGCAGTGGCCAGGCCCAAACGTTCTACCCATCGACGACTGAGCCATTCCGGAACCGAGTACCGCACGGCCAGGGCCTTCGCGGGATCATGGTCCATGCTGGGCCAGGGCTGAGGTGGATGGCGCAAGAGCCCGCGCAAGACCGCATTGACGAACCCGCTCCAGTCCCTTCCCACTGTGCCGGCAAAGGATCTGGCCAGGGTGACTGACTCGTTGACCGCGGCAGACTCTGGAATACGGTCCAGAAACAGGAGCTGGTAGGCGCCGAGCCTGAGCAGCATCTGCACAGCAACAGGGAGGCGAGGAAGGGGCTTGTCCAGAACCGGCTCAAGCCGCCAATCGATGGTTGCCAGCCGCCGCAAGACGCCATAGGCGAGCTCCACCGTGAGGGCTCGTTCCCTACTGTCGAACGAGCATCGCGCGAGGGCGCGCTCTAACAGAACATCGATGCCTTCCTCGTTCTTGCCCGATTCCACAAGCAACGAGAGGGCGATCGTGCGGGCTGACGGTGCGGTCTGGGTAATGAATAGCGATCGAGAGCCAGTAGCCATAGAAGTTTTAACTCGGTCTGTTTTGTTTATTTTGTTTCTCTGGTTGATTTGGTTCAACGGGGTAGTTTTGTTTAACCCAAAAACCAAACAAACTAAACAAACCAAATGAACAAGCCGGCTGGCTAGGAAAGCGTCTACCCTCCCAGTTGCAACCCAATAGCAACGGGATGGCCTGCCAAGTATTGAGAGACGGTCATGCGACGACTATTGGCCGGCTGTAATTCCATCACGGCAAGGACTCCCTCCCCGGTGGCGACATGAATCGCCTCGGTTGTGATGGCGACAACCATCCCCGGAGGCTTCGTCACTGGTTCTGAGAGTGCCAGGGCTCGCCAGATCGTCCAACGGTCGCTTCCCCCCACGGTCGTGTAGGCTCCTGGCCAGGGAGCGAGTCCACGGATCCGGTTCGCCAGAGCAGTGGCAGGCAAGGCCCAATCGATCACACCATCTTCCTTTTTCAACAACGGCGCCATGGTCGCTCGTGAAGAATCTTGTTGCCGTGGCACGAGGGTGCCGGCCTTGAGTTGGGCAATCGTCTCGACCAGGAGTTTGCCTCCAAGCTCAGCCAAACGTGGCGAAAGGGTGCCGGCTGTATCATGAGGGGTAATGGGGATGGTTTCCTGAAGCAATATCGCTCCTGTGTCCATCCCCTCGTCCATCAGCATGGTCGTAATGCCTGTTTCTGTTTCTCCGTTGATGATGGCCCACTGGATTGGACCGGCGCCTCGGTATTTGGGAAGCAGGGAACCATGTACATTGATGCAGCCGAGCGGAGGAAGCGAGAGGATAACCGGAGGCAGGATGCGTCCGAACGCTGCCACTACGATCAGGTTCGGTTGCCACCCGGTGAGAGCCTGGAGAAATTCAGGATCCTTCATCTTGAGCGGCTGCAGCAGAGGGATCTGTTCCCGCTGGGCCAGAAGTTTTACCGGAGACGGGGTGAGGGTTTGCCCTCGTCCCTTCGGGCGATCCGGTTGAGTGACGACACCGACGACGGAATCGTCCGACTTCAACAGGGCCTCAAGAGAGGTCGCAGCAAAATCCGGTGTGCCCATGAAGACGAGTCGCATGTCATCGCTTTAGCATTGCAGGTGAGCGAATGCAACTTGGCAGGAACTACGCAGGTAGATTAGGCTGAAGGCTGTTAGGGGTTCAGGTCGCAAAAACCAACTTCAGTCTTCAGCCTAAACACCTGAGTCGTGATCTTGGCTGCGCGCACGTTGCGCTTGACTTGTCTTTCAATACTTTGCTAGCATCCGCCCGCGGGGTGGAGCAGCCTGGTAGCTCGTTGGGCTCAATTCCGCAGGATCGGTGTGAGCACAAAACTCACCGGGGACATAGCTGAACAGGCCGCAATTCTGCAAGCGCTGAAACGCGGCTGGGGTGTGCTGAAGCCCGTTGGAGACCGGTTGCCGTACGATCTGGTCTTAGATGTGAACGGGGTTCTCGCCAAGATCCAGGTCAAACATGCATGGTTCGACGAAGGCCGCGGCAACTATGTCGTGGACAATCGCCGGACCAAGACCAATCGTCGCGCGATGGTCCGAGAGGTGTATAAACCCTCGGATTTTGATTTCGCGTTGGTGTATGTTCCGGACCTGGATATGTTCTATGTGCTCCCGGTGGAAGTGTTCATCAGCTATGCCAGCGAAATTCACCTGGTGGAGGCTGAGAAGCGTCAGCGAAGACCTCGTTCTGCACGCTATCGCGACGCTTGGAATCTGATCCTGCAATGGGCTGCGCATCGGGAAACTGATGCGCGATCACCTGTCAAATTCGGGGAAGCCGTCGGCGTGGTAATCCCGAGCCAAGCCCTGAGAGCCGTATCGCTCGAAGGGAAGGTGTAGAGACTTGATGGCAGGCACCCTAACGGCGGCAAAGCCGGTCCGAGGGTGAAGGGAAAGTCCAGACCACAAACTGGCCAAGTGGCTAGGCAGCGAAAGCTGTAGCGGTACGCATAACCCAAAGGTCGAAGGTTCAAATCCTTCCCCCGCAACCAACTGCGTCTCTTTCCCTCTCAACGACTTGCAGTGGATTCGTGCTCTGCTGCCTCAGTCCTCCACAGGGTAGTTCTCTCTTTCAGAATCAACAAAGACTTCCGGCCCCGACCCCTTCCCCCCTCCTCTTGTCCCAAACCTGTCGCCCATCGTAGTTCTGCTGTGTCGAATTATTTTTCCAGCAGCCTGTTAGGGCTTATAGACTGTGATGGCATCGATCCGATCAAAATCCGAGTCGTTGGAGGCGATGCTGAAGATCCCGTTTCTGAGCATCACCTGGAGATTTGCGCTGTCGTTGTTCATGAGGCCGTATTGCCGCTGGAGCGTCAGACTCAAAAAGACATCCCCCGGTTCCACGGACAAGACCGCAATCCCCATGTTTCGAATCTCACTCACAGCATCGAGATCGGCCCCGAGGGCTTTCACGTGGTCGGGATGCTCTTTGAGGTAACGGACGGCGTTCTTGGGTTCAAGATGGTGTCGCTGAATTGCGGCGAACACCAGTAGTCGGTGGGCCACTTCACTTACGACAATCGGAGACGTGCATCCTCGATACTCCCCGGCTTCCAATCGTCTGAGGAATGTCGTGCAGGATGGGGATTCGACGGTTTCATAGATGAAATGGTAGATGAAAATGTTGGCATCGACAAACACGGGGGTGCCGGGAGGAAGTTGATCGAGCGGGATCACTCTGCCCATGTCAGCGAGTCGTCTTCAGCGATAAACCTGATCAGGCCGGCGTCGGCCTTGAACAACGCTTTTGTGTTCTCCACCGCACTGGGGGGGGGCGTCACATTAATCTCTACCCGCTGATGTTCGGGCAAGTCCACCTTACCCATCGGCTTGAACACGCCGTTTTCATAGATGGCTTGGATGACCTTGGGCATCGGGCTGCCTCCTCGACACGAAATGAGCGGCTGCGCTGCATTGACGAGCGGTAGCGTATCAGAAAGACCCTCATCGGACAAGGTGCGGTGTACTCGCATCAACGGACCGTTAATGGGTTTGTCTGGTCTATCTGGTTATTTGGTTTGTCTTGTTTGTTTGGTTGATTTGGTTCGAAGGACTAGGGAAACCAGACAAACCAAACAAACGAGATAAACCAGACGAGTCTTGCAAGCAAAACAGGGCACAGGGAGTGAGGTTGGAATTGCAAGATTGTTTGACAGTTCTACCTATGTACTCTAGCGTTCATTGAAGAGGAATAAATTGCCTGGGAGATATGTCCCGTTCCACTCCCATGTTCGCGAGGACATGGAGAAAACAGGATAGGCAGTTTACGAAGAAATACCGTGCAAAAACCGATCGATACCATGGCGGAAGAAGTTGTACTAGCCTCAAATCCACAGAAAGCAAGTGAAGTCTTGAGCACAGGACTCAACTCATTCTCCGGGAAGCATGTCTTGCTACTGCAAGGTCCATTGGGGCCATTTTTCAGGAGATTATCCCACGATTTGACGGCTAGCGGGGCGCGCGTCAGCAAAGTCAATTTCAATGGCGGAGATTGGTTGTTTTATCCAACGGGCGCAATCCAGTTTAAGGGTCGAATGGAGGAATGGCCGGCATTCTTGGCAGAGCTATTGGCTGAGCTGAAGATCGATGTGATCCTGCTATTCGGAGACTGCAGACCGATTCATCGAGGCGTACGAGAGCTGGCCGAACGAGTTGGTGTTCAGTTGGGAGTATTTGAGGAAGGGTATGTGCGCCCTGACCACATCACCCTGGAGGGAGGAGGGATCAATGCCTATTCCACACTTCCACGGGATAAAAACTTTTATCTGGCATATCCCGTTGGGCAATCCAGCGAGCCTCTCAAAGTAGGCCATGTATTTTGGTATGCGACGCTATGGGCAACGCTGTATTACCTCGCCAGCTCCATCTTAAAGCCCTCATTTCCCCACTACCGGCACCATCGCCGGTTAGCAGTCCGTGAGATGTTCCCATGGATCAGAGGCCTCTGGCGCAAGTTCTATTATCGCATTAAAGAACGTCATGTGCAGAATCGATTGCTGACAGAATATTCCGGCCGGTTTTTCCTCGTGCCCCTTCAAGTTTACTATGATTCCCAGATACGGGTGCACTCAAACTATCCTTCGATAGAGTCGTTCATTCACGAAGTGGTGTCGAGCTTTGCGAAGAACGCCGACCCGGACGTGGCGTTAGTGATCAAACATCATCCCATGGATCGGGCCTATCGAGACTATACCCAACTATGGGAAAGCCTTTCGGAGGGCTACGGCCTTCAAGGACGTCTCCTCTACGTGCATGACCTGCAGTTGCCGAGCATATTGCCCCATGCCAGAGGCGTCGTTGTCGTGAATAGCACGGTGGGGCTCTCCGCGTTGTTGCACGACGTACCGGTGAAGGTCTGCGGTCGAGCGATTTATGACATTCCAGGCATCACCTATTCTGGTCGGTTGAAGAGTTTTTGGAAGGAAGCTCCGTTGCATAAACCTGATCCCACAGTTTTTCTAGGCTTTCGCTCCTATCTCATCGAACATACTCAATTGAACGGCAGTATGTATAAACAGTTGCCTATCGAGGGCTCACGGGCTGGGGTTGTGTGGAGCCCCGCGTTGTCTCTACTGAACGCCTTGACCGATAAGAAATCAGGCGCGGGCCAAACCGAGATGCACCAAGAACATATCGTACGGCCCTACAGGAAACTGGACGCGCCTTTAGCTCAACAGGCAAGAATCCACACAACGTTTTTTCCGTAGTTGCGAGAACGAACGGCGTTATCGATGCGCACATCATCGTTAATAACATGGACGGTCTGGAAAGCCCTCTTTCTGCGAGAGGCGGTCGGTCGGCTGTCGGCGGGGCGAGCAGCATGGGCCTGGATCCTGCTTGAGCCAGTCGTGCACGTCATCTTTTTAATCGTGCTGTTTGGATTTGTTCTACAGAGACTCGTTTCGAACATCGACATGGGTCTCTTTGTCACAACGGGCGTGCTTGGATTCGGCCTTGCGCGGAATACGGCCATGCGCATTAAAGATGCCATCACGGCCAACGACACGCTCTTGACCTACCGACAGGTACTCGCGGTCGATACAGTCTTAGTGCGGGCTGGGTTAGAGGCCCTTCTGTTTATGCTCAGCGCCTTGTGTCTTTTCGCAGGGCTTGGCCTATTGGGGTACCAGATATTTCCTCACGATTTTTTACGGGTTATGTCGGCTTTTGTAGCGCTGTGGCTGGCTGGTATCGGCGTGGGGTTGATACTTTCCGTTGCGTCTCAATTAATTCCAGAATCCGGGAAAGTGGGAGGGATGCTACTGGCTCCCTTGTACTTCTTGTCAGGGGTCATGTACCCACCTTCGGTGATTCCCCCTGCCTATCAAAGCTGGTTTCTGCTGAACCCCTTTGTCCATGGGATTGAAACAGTTCGAACCGGATTTTTCCCTCAATACCATACGATTCCAGGAGTGAGTATTGGTTATCTGTTGGGTTTTGTCATGTTTACGGTCTGTCTCGGACTCGCACTCCATGTTCGATTTGCTACGAGGCTTGTAGCCAAATGATTATTGTGGATGATGTCTACAAGCGCTATCGATCAGACCACGGAATGGGCAAGTGGGTATTGCAAGACGTCAGTTTCACGATTCCCCCCAAAGTCAATGTCGGACTAGTCGGTCGCAATGGAGCGGGTAAATCCACTCTATTAAGGCTAATTGGTGGAATTGATACGCCGACTCGAGGCCGGGTCGAGCGCCGTTGCCGGGTCTCATGGCCCATGGGTTTCGGCGGGGGCCTGGCTGCGTCTCTGACCGGACGCCAGAACGCCAAATTTGTCTGCCGTATTCACGGCCATGAAGAAGACTTACAAGACCGCCTTCGTTATATCGAGGATTTTGCGGAGATTGGAGCGGCGTTCGACGAGCCTATAAAAACCTACTCGTCAGGAATGAAGTCCCGGTTGCAATTTGGGCTTTCCTTGGCATTTGACTTCGATGTGTATATTTCGGACGAGGTCACCTCAACCGGTGACGCTTCATTTTTGAAAAAGGCGGCGGCGGCGTTCAAATCCCTCACTGACCGTGCCGGCCTGATCATGGCTTCTCATGCGGACGGCACCCTCAAGGAGTTTTGCAAGGCCGGTATTTTGTTACATGAGGGTCGAGCCTACTGGTTCGACAGTATCAACGATGCCCTCACAGAATATAGGAAAAGTATCGACCGATGATGCCGTTACATTTCATGACACCGGAACAGAACCAGCCGGGCATTGCGACATTTTCAACAGATTTTACCTCTACTGGAAGGCGGTTCAATCCGTTCCGGGGGAAAGGTTTCACGTTTTGGCTGGCATTGCTTCTTTGCCTGTTGGCGGTCATGTACTGGGGAGTCATCGCTTCAGATCGCTATGTCTCGGAAGCCCACGTCATTATTCAACAGATGGATATGGCATCGGCTCAACCGACTGGCCTCTCGACCCTGCTCGGCACATCCGGCGGAACCAATCGAGCGGATCAATTGCTGCTTCGCGACCACCTATTGTCGGTAGACATGCTGGAGAAGCTGGATGCGGAGCTGGATTTGCGGGAACACTACAGCGATCGTCGGCATGACCTCATTTCTCGCATGTGGTTTGTCGACATATCCCGAGAGTGGTTCCATCGATATTACCTCTCCCGAGTGAGTGTGGAATTCGATGAGTATGCGGGCGTGTTGATCATTCGCGCGGAGGCCTTCAGCCCGGAGAAGTCTCGCGCTATCACGAGCATGTTGATGGACGAAGGAGGGCGCTATATGAACATGGTGGCCCGCCGGCTTGCTCAGGAGCAAGTCTCCTTTCTCGAAACGCAAGTCGGGCAGATCGGCGAGCGTGTCATGCAGGCTCGTCAGGCGGTCTTGGCCTATCAAAACGAACGCAATTTAGTCTCTCCGCAAGGGACGGCTGAAAACGTCTTCGGCATCATTAACCAACTTGAAGGGCAACTTGCCACACTCAATACCCAGCGCGGCGCTCTCTTGGGATATCTGAACCCTCAAAATTCCTCCGTTATCGAGATTGACTTACAAATCGCATCGGTCAAGAAGCAGATTGCGCGGCAGCAGGCCCGCCTGACCTCCTCCGAACGCCAAACGCTGAATCGTGCGGTTGAAGAATTTACGCGGCTGCAGATGAACGCCGAATTCGCGCAGGATATGTATAGGACGGCATTGGCGGCTCTGGAAAAGGGGCGAGTCGATTCCGTGAGAACCGTCAAGATGGTGTCGGTGCTCCAGAGTCCCACACAGCCCCAGTACCCGATGGAACCGCGCCGAATCTACAATACGGCAGTGTTTATAGTGGCAACCCTCATGCTGGCGGGTATCGTGAGCCTATTGAGCACCATCATTCGAGAACATCGAGACTAATCTATGCGGCACATACTCATTCTGCTGATAGCCCTGGTATTTACCAACCCTGCATCGGCCCAGAATCCCAATTTATTGGGGAGCATGTTTGGGCAATCTGGAGGAAGCCAACTTGGCGGAGGCCAGCCTCAGCCAAGCCAGTCGGCGCCAGGGAAACCAATTCTTCCGCCAGGAAGACCAACGCTTCCAACCGCTACTTCACCGTCGGAATCTGTAGAAAAGATTCGTCCGGAACAGCAGCAATCCGCCACTGCTGCGGCGAATCGTAACAGCCAAGTCTTCGGCGCGTCCCTCTTCACCGGGGCATTTGCCCGCCAGGGGCCGACCCTGTTCAATCCCGACTATCTCGTAGCCATTGGCGACAGCATCCGGATGCGCCTGTGGGGCAGCGCGACATTCGACGATGTGCTGGTGGTCGATCCACAAGGCAACATATTCATCCCTGCTGTCGGCCCGGTGAAAATCCTGGGAGTCCGTAACCAGGATCTGCAGAACGTCATAGAAAAATCCGTCCATCGAGTGTTCCGCGCCAACGTCTATAGCTATGCCAGCCTGTCCGAAGCGCAGCCAGTGCGAGTGTATGTGGGAGGGTTTGTCAATCGGCCCGGCCTCTACAATGGCACCTCGATGGACAGCCTGCTCCATTATTTGGATCAGTCAGGGGGCATCGATCTGGAGCGCGGATCTTTCCTGAATATTCAGGTCAAGCGCGGCGATCAAATCCGAACGACCATGAATCTGTACGACTTCCTGCTTGAGGGCAGGATTCCTCAAGTACAGTTGGCAGACGGCGATATTATTTTCGTCTCCTCCCGCCAACAAACAGTCACCGTCTCCGGCCTGGCAGAAAATGCCAAGCGGTTCGAGTTCTCCGGGGCAGAGTTGAATGGAGTAGACCTCATCAAGCTGGCGAAACCCTTCCCGCTGGCCACGCATGTGCGGGTGACACGCAATACCGGCACAATCAGAAACCTCGAATATTACCCGCTGAACCAGGCTGGAAGTCTACAACTGATCAATGGCGATGAACTCGCATTTACCGCTGACAAACGGCCCGGCACCATCACCGTGCGCGTCGAAGGAGAGCATCAGAGCCCCCAGGAGTATCAGTTGCCCTATGGCACGAGGATAGGGGAACTGCTGAAGCGTATCGAGTATTCCGAGCGTTCAGACATCGCCAATCTGCAACTCTTTCGCCTCAGCGTCAAGGATCGCCAGAAACTCATCTTACAGACCTCGCTCAAGAGCCTGGAAGCTGCCGCGCTCACTGCTCGCTCAGGCACCAACGAAGAGTCGCAACTGCGGGCCAATGAAGCGGCTCTGATTCTCCAGTGGGTTGAGCAGGCCAAGGAGATAGATCCTTCCGGCCAAGTCCTGATAGCGCAAGCAGGCCAACGAGACGAACTGCTGTTGGAAAATGGTGACACGGTTCGCGTGCCGGTCAAAGACGGCTTGGTGCTGGTGGGCGGCGAAGTGATGTTCCCCAATACACTACCGTTCGAAAGCGAATTGTCGGCGCAAGACTACATTCAGCGAGCCGGTGGGTTCACGCAAAATGCCGATGCATCGAAGGTGATTATCGCCCACCGCGACGGCAGTTTTGTTGAAAGCACCGAGGGGTTTTTTAGCAAAGCTCCACAGATCCGTGCTGGAGACCACATTCTTGTGTTGCCCAGGATCGATGTGAAGTCTCGCCAAATCGCGAAAGAAATGACCCAAATTCTGTTTCAATTGGCATTGATGGCCGGCGTGGTGTTTAGACTGTTCTAAGTAGTTTGTCTGGTTGGTCTGGTTTATTTGGTTAGCTGGTTCGTTTGGTTTCTCTCGTTTTTCGAACCAAACCAACTAAACAAACAAAACAAACCAA
>NEWP02000059.1 GCA_002869895.2 Nitrospira sp. CG24E
ATCCCGCCACAGCGTCTGGACAAACTGGCCGCCATCCTGACGGAACTCGGGCTCCGGCAGACCGGCTTCGCGACATAGGGCAATCATGTCCAGTGTGCCGGTTCCTGCCTTTTCGATATAGCGGGCCAGGAATAGCGGCTCAGCCAGCAGCGGATTGCGAGGAATGGACGGATGGGCAGAACGCAGCAGGTCCGGTGTCAGCGGAGCGGGAAGCTCTCCGGGATTCCAAATCTCCAGCCGGTCTGCAAACAGCATGACCTGCACGCTAGCATGACTGGCATAGTCGCGGTGAGCGACCGCATTCACGATAGCTTCGGCCACCGCATCGCGCGGCAGTTCATAGGCCACCGGTGCTTGTGTGCCGGAGGAGCGGGTACCCACCGACCGAGCGACCTTCGACAGCACAAAGTCCACGGCCTGATCCACCAACTCAAACACCGTCCCCTTGTAGATCTGATGCGAGGGAATGGGCTTACGCACCTCCGTGCCGTGGAAGTGTAAACACTTGATCTCCGAGGTGATCAGAAATTTCTGCGGGTTCACGCCGAACAGGAGCACGGCGGCATGGCTCGGGTGGCCGTGATCCAGAAGGTTCAGGTGAGTCAGCGCCTGTCGAAGTGGGGTGGACTCCTCCAGCGCGTAGCCTCGCTCGTGCCGGGCGATGCGGAGAAACCGGCGCAGCTTCTCCTCCGAAAGATCGGCGAGCGTTGCGCCAGAACAAGCTGACGCATCGAACGGACCGGTGCGCAACAGGCCCTGCAGTTCCAGATGGTCCACCAGGCTCGCATAGAGCGCCGCCGTCAGTTCCGGCACCGTGCCGAATCGCCGCCGGATCAGTTGCGACCCGGCCTTGCGGATCAAAGCCTGCATCTTGGAATGACGACCATCATCCTTCACACCCTTCACAAAGATCAGCCGTACCTTGCCCTGACTCGTGGCCCGGTCAAACTCGCGTTCGGTGGGCGACAGGCCATCGGCATCTTCGAAACCGTAGCTTTGGCCGAAAAGTCCCACGTACAGGACACACCGATCCACCTCGCGCAGATACACCTCATCCGTCCGGCGGTCGCGGGCCGGGAGATCTTCAAAGAGGAACACCGTGAAATACCGGCGCAGCAAGGGATCGCCTTCCACGAAGGCCTTCACCGCCCGCCGTTCCTCGACCAGCTCCTTCTGCACGCTGCTGATGAATAGAGACCGGACTCTCATGCCGACAACTCCTGAGACTCTCCCACCTTCACGCGCACACGGCCGGTCAGGAGGTCCTGCATGAGGCCATGCTTTTGTTGGCGGAGTTTTTCTATATGGTCCTGCGTTTTGGCCAACACCGCTCCGCAGGTCACTAATATCCGAGCAATCGTTTGTTGTTCATCTAACGGAGCCAACGGGAGCTCAAGTGCCTTCAGTTGGGCTGTATTGATTCCCTCGCGGGTGCCGCGGCCTTTGTCCCTCTCTACCTGACGTTTTACGATCTCGCCACTAAAAGCTGCCTCAATGAACATCGGCGCACACCGGGAGTGATCCAAGGCAACCCGGATAATGTGATAGTTGACAAGACACCCGTGAGCATCGCAGCTTGCCAGTGCATTTCTTCCAGTGGTGGCTCCTTGACGAGCAAACAGGAGGTCGCCCTCTTCGACCTTGTAGCGCTGAAGCTCAAGTGCTTTGGCTTCTGTCACGTAGAGAAGATCCGAAAGATCGAGCCACCCTTGCTGAACGTTGCCAATCCGCAATACAGGTACCCCTTCCTTCACGAAATCATCGTTTCCGAGATCTGCCCCAAAGGGACCGGTCAAGATTGGTTGGCGCAAGGGGTCAGCAACATCCAGGAGAGAACCAAGCGTCCAGTCATTTGGAATCCACCCGAATTTTGTACGCTTGGATTCGCTATTTGGACGGAGCCGGCCGTCTGGAGTGACGCCGCGGGTGAACAAGTCGTGCATCAGCCCAGCCTTGATCTGCTGATACTTCGCAATCAGCGCCTCCGTCTGCCTGATGGTATTATCGACTACCGTCAGGATCAGCCCAATCTTTTCAGGTTCTCCGTTGGCAGGCATCGGAATGCTGAGCTTTCGCAGAAGCTCAATACCCAATGACGAACGAGTCGTGCCGGTCAGGAGTCGGTCTATTTGCTCTCTGACGAAGTTGCTTCGCAGAGCCTGAACTATATACTTTCGATTAACGGACTTCGGCTCAATGACTGCCAATGTTGGAGAAATCGCGATGCCTGCAACACTCTCCTGGAAATCAATGACCTTTCCAATAGAGGCGACACGACCAAAACCGATTGAGTTCCCGCTGAGTGTGTAGCGACTCGCATGTTCATTGAGCACACGCGGTGAGACTCGTCTTACGCTGTCAGTGACTATTTCTCCTTGTTCATTAAGATCACCGATTCCCGCAAAGGGAACACCGTCCCTCTCTTCGTCTGGTGCTCGATGGCTCGGATGGGGGTCAATGACTTGTGCGACTCTTACCAAGTCAACGCGAGTCCAATCCTTCGGCAGTTCTTGGCTATTACTCATACCCTAAATCCGCCAGAAACTTTTTCAGCTTCGCTGCCTCGGCGTCGCGCTTGCGCTCGATCGCTTTGGCGGTCACGGCATATTTCGCATGTAGATTCTCCATTGCGGCGACGCAAGCTCGTTGGTCGGCGCGGAGGTAACTTTCGTAGGTCTGTACAAGAATCCGGTGTAGGAGGTCGAGGATCACGCGGCGGGCCTCGTCGTGGTTGATCTTTTCGCGGGCGGCAGCCACGAGTTCTTCTTCCTTCTTTTCCGTGGCGCGCAGATCCGCTTTCAACTGTTTTGCTTCGTCCTCCAGCATTTTGTGTTTGACAAGCCGTTGCTCGACGGCCTGTGCACGCGCTTCACACTGTGAGAAATCGCGCTTCTCTCGTTTTGCCAGTTTCGCCTGGGCGTTGGCTTCCTTCAGTTCTGCTTTGAGTGCCTTCACTTCAGCATCCGGCAGTACACCGGTCTCGTCGCTGTCCTCGTAGTCCTCTTCATCGGCAGCAGCGAAGAGTGCGGAAAGTTCGGCCAACCGAATCCGTTTCTGTTCCATATCAGCGAGAATTTCTGGAAACTGACTCTGGAGTATCTCATCGTCCGGAATGAGTTCCGGTCCCCACCCGCTGAAGGCAATCGACTTGAACTCCGGCTTGAAAAGCTCGAAGTAGCTCGCCAGTGCGCCACGAATCTGGTGCTCGGTGAGTAAATCTTGTTTGGCGAACGCCTTGGCTGCACTGGCCAACAATGAGCGGCGCAATTCATAGACGTTGCCCTTATGGCCGTTCTTCGGTGCGAGAGCTTCGATGAGAGGGAGGTTCTCCTTCCACCAGGACTCCAGCCGATCAATGAATCGGCCATGGGTTTTCGCGACACCGGGATCAGTTTTCACGAGATCGGCAAGAACGCGACGGTCGGTGACGGCTGGGGAGAAGTCGGCGTAGGTCTTATCTGTTTGTCGAGGAACGAACACACGTTCTCGCAAGCCTGGATAGTTGGCCCAGCAATGAGCCAGTGCTTCGATTTCCGCTACCGGTATACCGCCGTGCAAGTGGGCACGCACATCGTGAGGCTCAGGTGGTGAGGCGTTGTCCACGTAGCGCCTTATGTTGCAGTTGTATTCCTCGGCTTCAATTTCCTTCACCGGTACAAGCCGCGCGTAACCTTCGACCGTCTTTCGCTCACGATAGACGTGGACGATCTTCGAAATATCTTCAGAACGCAGAAAGTTCTGCGCCTTGCCCTCACGGTACTCGCGGTCGGCATTGATAAAGAAGACATGCTTGCGGTCTGCCGCACCCTTCTTGTTCATCACTAGCACGCAGGCCGGAATACCCGTGCCATAGAACAGTCCGGCGGGCAGGCCGATGACGGCTTCCAGCCAACCACGCTCGATGAAATGTTTGCGCGCTTCTCGTTCCTCGCCACCCCGAAAGAGCACGCCGTGGGGCATGATGGTAGCCATCTTTCCATCGGCTTTCAGTACGGCCAACATGTGCTGGACGAACATGAGATCTGCCTTCTTGCCCTTCTCCGGCATCCAGACGGCGAACCGGCCTGGATACTCGATGTCCTTCTTGATGTAGTTCTGGCTGAAGGGTGGATTGGCCAGCACGCGGTCGTAGCGCTTGAGTTCGTTGCTCTCGGCTTTGTGTTGCGGATGGCGAATGGTATCTTCCTGGCGGATGTCGGCATCAGGAATGCCGTGCAGCAGCATATTCATTTTGCAGATGGACCAGGTGGTGCCGATGCTCTCCTGGCCGAAGAACGACACATCCTTGGGATTCCCTCCGCACTCGCGGATGTAATCGCGGGTCTGGATGAGCATGCCGCCTGACCCGCACGTCGGATCATACGTGCTCATTCCAGGCTGAGGATCGACGATCTCAACGAGGGTTCGCACGACATCGGCTGGAGTGTAAAACTCGCCGGCCTTTTTACCTGCCGAGTCGGCGAAGAACTTGATGAGGTATTCGTAAGCCGCGCCAAGCAGATCGGGGAACTCAAAATTCTCGTCGCGCAGGGGAATCTTCTCGAAATTCTGCACGAAATTGGAGAGTGTGTCGTCGTCCAGCGTGCGCTGGCCGATCTTGCGGTTGAAGTTGATGTGCTTGAGGACATCTTGCAGTGCATGGCTATTGGCATCTTCGAGGGCTTCAAGCGCTTTATTGAGACCGGAGCCGACATTGGTCTTGAGATGGCGAATCTTCGACCAGCGAGCGATCTCGGGTACCCAGAAGGTGTATTTGTCGGGATTGGCGAGTTGGGCAGCGATCTTCGCGTCGGACATCCCCCTCGCCTTCAAGTCCTTAGAGACGTGCTCTCGTTCCTGATCGAAGAGATCGCTCAACCGCTTCAGGAATAGCATGCCGAAAATGTATTCCTTGTATTCGGAAGCATCCATGTTCCCGCGCAGGTCGTCGCAGGCGCGGAACAGAAGGCTGGAAAGCTGGCTGAGGGTGAGTTTCGTCATGTTCGGGCAGACGCTCTAGACAGGAAATTTTTGCCGCCGAAGAATACCTGTTTTTGTTGGTTAAATCACTTCCCCAAAAGGAATGTCTTTAAGGATCGCACACATGACCGGAGGGGCGAGGTAGTAGCCTGGCTGTGCCGGGAAGGAACGCTGGTAAGAGAAACAGACTCTCGAATAAGACGTTGACGACGTGATCGTTTTATACTGCATCCGATTGTTGCGATGTCTCTACCGCCAGCGGACTTCAGCCAGACAAGGAGAACAGTATGCAGACCGGTGCCCCGATACTCAACGTTGCTTCTATTTATGGAGGGGAGTACCGTTTCCCCTCTCGACTTGCCATTAAGAAGGAGGCTCTTATGACAGGATTCAGGACTCTCTCCCTGATCGTTGGATTGTTCCTCTCGGGCACCTCATTCGCCTCGGCGGAAATGCTTGCCCTCTTGAATTATGAGAGTAAGCCGGATCAGCCGGTGAGACGGGAAGGGATTGCGATTATGGACATTGACCCAGAGTCTTCGGACTTCGGGAAAATCTTGATGGAGATTCCGCTTCCGGCAGACCTCGTCGCACACCATATCTTCTTCAATCGCGATCGGACGAAAGCCTACATCACCGCCTTAGGTAAGAGTCTCCTGCACGTCATCGACCTCACCAGCTTCCCCTATCGGCTGCGGGAGATTCCTGTACCAGACTGCAAGGTCGGCGAGGATCTTGTCGTGTCGGAGGACAACAAGACGTGGTACCTCACCTGCATGGGATCGAGCAATGTGATCATGGGCGATGCCGTGAACGACCAGCCGATCAAAACCGTGAGCGCCGCCCGGCCGGCCGATGCCTTCATTCTGTATCCGCACGGCATTGCGATTCACAATGGTATTGACCGGGTGCTCATCACCAGCACGGTTAAGCCGGATATGTCGGAGTCGGGTGAGACGGTGACGGTGTTGGAGGCCAGTACCGGGAACGTGCTGTCGACGCATAAAATTTCAACAAAACCCTCTCCAGCTAACTCCGCTCCGGTTGAAGTCATGTTCGCTCCGAACGCGAATCCGCCGGTGGTACACATTACCAATATGTTGGAAGGGACATTGTGGGCCGGGGTTTGGGATCCAAAGACGAAGACGTTTTCATTCTACCAAGTGGACGACTTCGGTCCACGCGAACAAGGGATGCCGTTGGAGATGATGTACAACGGCAAGGGAGACCGCTTGTACGTGACCACGGCCAAGCCGGGGTTCGTCAATCTGTATGACAACACTGATCCACGACAGCCGAAGTTTCTTAAAGCTATTTCTGCTGGTCCAGGCGCCCATCATACTGTTCTGTCGCCCGATGAACGGTATCTGTTTGTCCAAAATAGTCTGCTCAATTTGAAAGGCATGAGCGATGGGTCCATCACGGTGATCGACCTGACGAAGGGCACAGTCCTGGGAAGCATTGATACCTTGAAGGCGCAAGGGTTCAATCCCAATTGCATCATGCTGCTGCCGAATCATTTTCAGAAGGCCGGGCTGCGTCTCAGTCAGGTTGTCGAGTGACCGGGCGGAAGACGTAAGCGACACAGGCAGGATGGAATCGGTCTGTCAGGTTCAGTCGGACTATGTAGCCAGTCTTGTTGGACGGACAGGAGGCAAATCCATCAGGCGAGCGAAAGAAACCAGATAGACCAAAGAGACCAGATAAACAAGATAGACGAGCTTGCTTCAGGTCTTGAATCCGATGCGGCGTGGTTTTGTGACCGGCTCTGCCATTCG
>NEWP02000006.1:0-41260 GCA_002869895.2 Nitrospira sp. CG24E
CAAGTTCACGCCCAGCACGCCCGTCGCGCTGCCGGTCGCCCCGTGCGCCGCCGCGTCATAGACACCGGTGTAGCCGAGCACAGTGATCGTCGCGTCCGCCTTAGCGATGCTGCTGATGACGCTGCCGGTGGCGTTGTTATAGTTCCCTGTCATATCAGTGAACGTGAAGGTGTCGAGATAGGCCCCTGCATCGGTATGCATCGGTACACTCAACCCGCCCAAGTTTTCGCCAAAGACACCCACGGCCGTGGCCCCGTGCACAGCCGCGTCGTAGACGCCGCTGTAGCCGGTCACTACAGCGTTCGCCTTGTTCACATTCACTACCATGGGAGCGGTTGATGCGCTGCCAAGGAAGCCGGTTGTGGGAGTGAAGACTGCACTGATCGAATGTGGGCCGGCAGCGAGGGTATCGACATCGAGGGTAAAGACCGAAGCCAACGGATCAATCAGATCTTGGCTGGAAACACTGGTGCTCCCCAGTGATGTCGCCCCATCAAAGAATTCCACCATGCCGATCGGGCGCCCAGGGGCACCAGCCTCGGCTGTGACGGTCGCGGTGAGCGTCACCAAATCTCCGTATGTGGAGGTTGCCGTACTGGCGGAGATCGTCGTCGTGGTAGCAGCCTCGTTCAGCACGATCTCCACAATGTCTACCCAGTCGGTGTAGTTGCCCGTCACATCGGTGAAGGTCCAGGCCCCTAGGTGGATCCCTACTGTACTGAAGAATGTACCGCTCAGATCCAAGCCGGCCAGAGGCTCGCCCAAGACGCCGGTTGCCGTGCCGGTCGCCCCATGCTGATTGCCGTCGTAGAAGCCGTCGAAGCCGATCACGTCGAGTATTGCGTCTGCCTTGTCGATGTCCGCTGTCGTCGTGGCGACCGACGTCAGGTTGTAGTTGCCCGCATCCACACCGACGAGTGCTCCGTCGAGGAGCATCACAGGCTTGCCGACGCCGGCGTTGGGATCGGCGAAGGATGCAATGCTTCCGGACAGGGCCACATCGTCGCTGCCGACAACTCCGCCCAAATCGATTTCTGTGAAGAACACGGAGGCAGCGGTGGTGCCATCGTAGACCTTGGGGTCCACCAAGAAGCTGCCAGTGATGTCCTTCTGGCCCACTGTATGATCGATAATTCCCGAGGCGCTGTCATTGAAGCTGTCGATGCCGTTGTCGCCACCGGTGAAGAGGGCTTCGATCGAATACGAGCCGGCAACGAGCTGATCGAAAGTGGTAGCTGAGAGTGTGACGCTAAAGACCGAGGACAAGCCGCCAACAAGAGGGTTGTCAACGTCGGCGGACCCTATTAATATCCCGTCAGCAAAAAAATCGACCGTACCGACCGGCCTGGTTGACGCACCAACCGAAGGCGTCACCGTCGCGGTGAAGGTCACATCATCTCCATAGATGGATGTGGCGGAACTGGCAGTGACGACAGTGGTCGTGTTGACATTCTCGTCCGTGAAGGCCTGGCTGGCTACGGCCCCAGACGCTTGGCCCTCCGCCGTCACTAAGAGAGACGAGTTCCGGTACTGTTCCTCCACAAACCAAGTCGTGCTGATGCTGCTGTTGACGGTGAGGTCGTTGTCCGGCGCGATCCAGTCGGCCTGGCCGTCGCCGCTTACATCTGATCCCAGATGCGCGGCAAACCCGCCGACGCCGTCCACGACATACCAGGCTTCATTGCCTGCTGGTCCCACGCCGGCAGTTGAGCCTGCGACATCCGTCATGCCATCGGTGCGGGTGACCTGAAAGCGCACTGACTCGCCGGCCCCGAATTGCAGACCCTCGCCATTGGTATTCGAGGTGGTAATCACCGCCGTCTCGCGCGGCGCATAGTCCAGGTGGTCGGTGGTCACCACTGCGGCTGTCATGGGCACGGCAGACAACAGCAGGCGAGATTCCAGCGACTCCAGGACAAATTCATTGGCGCGCGGTTTACGGCTATTACGTTTCTTGAGATCGAACAGTTTCTTGAGCTTCATGTTTGGAACCTCCCGTTGGTTAGTACCTATCTCGAAATTGGCAGCACGCTATCCTGGGTGACGTTTTGCTGGAAGACCACTTGCTCATGACTCCTATTTCCCCAATGAATCTGCAAATTGTTCATATTGCTCATTCGCTCACCCATTGACATCTCAGCTGACTGAGCAATGACGACTCATCGCTGATCACGTGCAGATATACGCTCCTGCGATAGCAGGCAGCAGTCGCGCAACTACGACTTCTCACAAAAAACTTCACCCAATTTGTAGAGAAAACCCTACGCAACACTTTCGAGGGGACTGCCCTCCGTTAGGAGGGGTATCGCAGCGCTACCCTGAAAATCGATTCAATTTGGCTGGCTCAACCTGTTGGATTTACGAATGTATTTTGTGGCACAGCTCAACTGTGGGATAACTGGTCCTTGGGAAGTTTCCCCTGCCCGATAGTCAGAACAGGCAATTCAGGTCGTGAGAATAAAGTGAAGTGTCTGCCTTATGAACCACCGATCGAACGACAAAAAACTTCCAATCCTCCCAGGCGCTTCGAATCACGCACCATCAGGAGAAGCGGAGCACCAAGGGTCGGACTCACAAATTCGGACTCTGTTGGTGGACGACCATACGCTCGTTCGGGAAGCGTTGGCCTCTCTGTTGTCCCTCGATCCGCAAATTCTGGTCATTGGCGCAGCAGGCAATGGGACCGATGCGCTACGCCTCATCGCCACACTCCATCCAGACGTCGTGCTTCTAGATCTGTCTCTGCCCGGGATGCATGGAACCGAGATCATCCGCCAGGTGAAAATTTCCCAGCCTGCTGTCAAATGCCTGGTTCTCACGGTTCACATATCCGAGCCGATCGTCCGGGCTGCTCTTCATGCAGGAGCCGCCGGATATCTCCTCAAAGAATCCTCGTACGAGGAACTCAGAACAGCCATTCATAGCGTGGCACAGGGACGAACCTACCTCAGCCCCATGATTACGGACAAAGTTCTCTGTGGGTACTTGGAAAAACAATCCCCGCTCCCCAGTCAAGAAGGTCCTTGGCAAAGACTGTCGGATCGGGAGCGGGAGGTATTGAAACTGGTTGCCGAAGGGGCCACTAGTAAAGAGATCGCCGAAAGTCTCTGCATCAGTGTCAGAACGGTGGAAAAACACCGTGCGAGCCTCATGGCCAAACTCAACTTGAGGACCACCGCAGGTCTGACAGCCTATGCCATTAAGAACGAACTCGTCACCAGCGCCGGAGTGCTCAAGCTCGATCTCCTGTCGGAGGAAAGCTGATGAGTCCATCCGGCCCATGGATTGACCGAGGAGGCGCCCCATGTTGGTGATCGCTCTGTTCATCGCACTGATGGTGTCGAACGTGCCGGCGGCCCTGGCGGAGATGGAACAGGGGTATGGGACTGTGAACGTGCACGTTCTCTATCGAGGCACAGTTCCACCGCCGACAGAGATGAAAGTCACCCGCGATCCGGAGACCTGCGGCGCGACGATATCCCTGCAGTCCCTGACGGTCCACTCACCCTCAGACGGACTGAAGGATGCCGTGGTCATGATCGAGGGCATTCATTCATCGGGAAAAGAACAGACCAGAACGCAGCCGATGGTTCTGTCGAACTCGAAGTGCTCTTTTTCGCCTCATGTGATACCCCTTCAGACAGGGTCTACCCTGGAGATCCAGAACCTCGATCAGATCATGCACAACACCCATATTACGCACGAGATACGAACCTTCATTAACGTGGCCATGGTGGCAAACGGTCGCCCGGTGGCCAAGAAAGTGGCGAATCCAGGCCTGTACCGAGTGCAATGCGATGTCCACAAGTTCATGGAAGGCTATGTACTGGCTTCCGGGCATCCCTATTTCGGCGTGACCGATGAACGTGGGAGCGCCAAAATCCTGGACGTGCCGGCGGGCGAGCACGACATCTCCGTTTGGCATGAACGACTGGGGCAACTGCAGACCCATGTCACCGTTCCTCCCAACGGAGAAGCGACTGCCACATTCGAGTTTCATGAAGATGGAACAGGCCACAGCCGCCGCATAAACAGGTGAGTTGAAGCTATGCCGACCACTGGATTCTCAATCGCGGAACGCATGCGCTACGCATGGACTCACAACTACGGCCTTCGCCTTGGGGTGAGCCTCAGCCTCATTCTGTTCCTCGTCATGGGAGCCGGAACGGGAGTCCTCATCGCTCAGCAAGACCGGGCGCTCCGACAGGCGGCGGAAGAAAGGGCGCGAGCCGTTGCCCGTACCTTTGCCGCCGTTGGCTCCGCCGCCGTCCTCGATAATCTCTATCGCCTCCAAGAATCGTTGCAGCTGTATGTGCAAGACGACTCGCTCCTGGAAATCGACATCGTCGACAACGACAGCCTGGTCGTTGCCGCAAAGCAACCGGGTCGGATCGGAACTGTTCTGGACGATCCAGGGTGGCTCAAAGCTCGAAAATCAAAACGCGAAGTCGTGCATGAGTCGTCCCTCGACAAGGGGCAGCCGACACTCGTCATTATCGAACCGCTGTTCGACCGGGATGAGCTCACAGCATGGGTCCGCATGGTTGTCTCGCTTTCTCAAATCGAACGCGAGCGGGATCAAACGCTCTGGCGACTGCTTGCTGTCACAGTGGCCATCATGTTGGTCGGCCTCTACGCCATCCGGCGCGTGCTTCGGAGAACATCCGCCGTACTGCAAGGGGTTGTGGCGACATTGCAATCGGGCAGCGTTCCGCTGGGGCCTGGAGAACCTCCTCTCGCGCTCTCCCTATCTCAGAACGCTCCTCGCGGGGACTTTGAACGGCTCCTCGCCGTCGCGAACGACACAGCATCCGCACTCAGCGCACAGACCCGTTCGCTCCAGGATCTCGCGCAGTCGCTGGAAGCCAAGGTCATCGATCGAACGCAGGATCTTGAAGAGGCGCGCGCTCAGGCAGTGCGGTCGCTGGAAGAACTGCGGGAACATGAAACTCGCTTGCGCAGCCTGGTGGACAATGCAGCCGACGGAATTCTGGTCACCGATGCGCAGTGGATCATTGAATCGGTCAACCCAGCGGCCTGTTCGCTCTTCGGCCATAGCGTAGGCCAGTTGATCGGTCGCGAAATTCAGAACCTTCTCTTCCAAACACCGCGCGACTCCGACCGCCCAAAGAATGGCCACGAGCCGCTGCACTTAATGGGCGGGACACGTGAAGAAGCCATTGGACGACATCTGAACGGCACTTCATTCCCTGTCGAACTTTCAGTCAGCAGCATGAACATCGGCGGCGCCTCCCACTACACAATCATTGTGCGCGATGTGACGGAACGACGGCATATGGAAGAAATGAAGGAGCGGAGCGCACAACGGCTCTACCAACTCGGGGAAGAGCGGGCGCAACTGTATTACGATCTGCACGCCAGTTTGCTGCAGTCTCTGTCGGCGGTCAGCATGGGGCTGGAAACTTCGAAGCTCCTGCTCATACAAGCCCCTGACCGGGCCCCGAAACAACTCGATCAGGCACTGTCTCACCTGCACCGGGTCATCCAAGAAACTCGTGATTTCATCTCACGGCTTGAGCCTCGAACCGCATCCCACGACAGTCTATTACAATCGCTGCAGCTGCTGGTTCAGCGTCATGACTCTTGGCCCTGCCCCCCCTTTCTGATCGATGTCGACCCGGTTGCCGCAGGCCAGCTGTCCGTGGAGCAAGAAATCCATCTCCTCGCATTTGCACGGGAAGCAGTCAGTAACGTCGTGCATCATGCTCGCGCCAGTTCCGGAACGATCCGATTTGGGCTATGGGAAGGAGCCGCCAGACTGGAAATTCAGGATGACGGAATTGGATTCAGGCCTGTCGAGATCGGGAACAACAGCCCTGGGTTCATGAATATCACGACCCATGTCAAGAAATTACAAGGGCGCTTGACCATCGAATCTGCTCCTGGCGAAGGGACGACGATTCTGGTCACCATTCCTCAACCGCAAGAAGCCCAACTCATGGGTGGAACCTCCCAGATGTTTTGATCCTTGAACTACTCATTCAAATTTCGCGGATTGCTTGCCTACTTGGAACGAGCTGCTATTCTTCTACGTAGTCACACGGGTAGATGGACAAGCCGGACTTTCCTGTCCGTCTGAATAGTCCGCACATTGTTTCGAAGAAGGCTCCTCTCCATGTTGTATCGGAAATCTACTCTGCTCGTAGCGACAGGCATTCTGGTCATAATTGCCCTGTCATCTCTGGCAATGCCCAACCAGGCCCAGGCGATCCCGGCCTTTGCGCGCAAGTACGAAGTAAATTGCACAGCCTGCCATACGGCCCCGCCGATCCTCAATACCTATGGCCAGTGGTTCTTGGAAAACGGCTATCAGCTCCCCGGCACGGAAGACGGCGGAACCACCGGTAAGAAGAAGCTGGGTGACGTCACGCTCGACGATGTTGGGAAATATCTGGCCTTCCGCCTGGTCGGCAACGCCGTCCGGAGCTGGAGCTTCACCCAACAGAATCCCGCCGGGGTCGATACCGGCGTCGCCCAGAACAAGACGGAGCTCACCTTTCCGGAGAACTTCGTACTGTTCGCAGGCGGCACCGTCATGAAGAACGTCGGATTTATGGTCGAACTTGGCCATGACGTGGAGGGAGGCGGCGCGGCCGTAGAACGCGGCTTCGTCTCCTTCAATAATCTGGGCGCGCAGGACCTGGCCCATGTCCGGGTCGGCAAATTCGATCCGTCAGCCTTCTACTCGGTAGTGACCATTCGGCAACAGCTCAATGAGGTCGGGGAGAGTGCATCAAGCAGCTGCACCACCGCCTTTGCCCCCTGTTCCTTCAATCGTATCGGGTTGGCGCCCAGTGCCTTTGCGACCAAGTTTTACGGTCTCTACGATCGCGGCGGCAGCCCCCTCTCCCCCTTCGCATCAAGCCTCTACAATTCCGGAGGAGAGCTCGGCCTTGATGTCCATGGCCGGCCCTTCGGCAAGGCCTGGTTGTATCAGGTGGGCGTAGTGAACGGGGCGAATGAACCGTTTGGCGATTCCAACAAGGGCAAAGACCTCTACGCCATGCTGCGCTACGACTATGGGCACTCGGACTATTTTGCGGCGAATATTTCAGGCTTTGTCTACCACGGTAACAGCAACGCCAAGGTCCAGACGCAGGAGGATGTGAACTGGCATCGCTATGGGGTCTCCGCCCGCGCGACCTATCAGATGGTGGATCTCTATGCCGCCTATGCGGTGGACCGGATCAACCATGTCCCGAGCGGCGTGAGTGGCGCCTTCGATGCCACTGCCACCGGCCTCACAATCGGCGCCGATGCCTATGTGACCAACGAGACACTCCTCTCACTTCGCTACGACAACTTGGATGCGGGGGGCGTCCTGGAGCAGCGGAAGTCCGCCACCTTCGTCGGCCTCCAGGCGAAGCAGTATCTCCGCACCAACGTCGCGGTCTTTGTCCGTAACGATGTGAATGTGCGGAAGTCAGAGGGGGGCGAGACGGCGGCGCGCAATCTCCGGAACGCCTTCTTCGCAGGCATCGATATTATTTTCTAAGGAGACACTCTATGCGCCGCGCTCATGTTGCGACTGCTGCTGCACTTCTCGGCGTCATAGTAAGTGTCAGTTCACTTGCCCAAGCCGCGAAGCCGGAGGACACGGCTGCCACCAGAGCCCAGGGCCAGGCGCTCTTTGAGCGGGCCTGCCTCTTCTGCCATGGCGTGACCGGCCAGGGAGATGGACCGGCCGGATGGTTTCTGGGGCGGTATGCCTCGCCCCGGCCCCAAAATTTTACGGTGGGCAGCTTCAAGTTGCGCAGCACCCCCTCCGGGGATCTGCCCACGGACCAGGACCTCTTTCGCACAATTACGAAGGGCATCCCGGGCTACATGCCGGGCTTTGCCAGTCTCCCTGAGACGGCCCGCTGGCAGGTGGTGGCCTATGTGAAGAGTTTCTATCCGGGCTTTCGCACCGAAACCCCGGTCCCTTTGTCGCTAGTCGGCGCGCCGACGCATCAGCTCGCGGAGAGTCTGGATCGAGGCCGTGCCCTCTATACGAGCTTCGAGTGCCATACCTGCCATGGCATCGAAGGGCAGGGGGACGGTCCAGTCGCACAAGCCGGGGAGCTAAAGGATGCCTTCGGGCTCTCTATCCCGACAGCCAACCTGACGCGCCCCTCTTCCTTTAAGAACGGGGCCTCCCTCCTGGATCTGGTGCGGACCCTCCTGACCGGGCTGGACGGCACGCCCATGCCCTCCTATGCCGCCCGGCTCAGTGACCGGGAGACCGACGCCTGGGATCTTGCCCAATATATCCGCGCCCTGTCGGCCGAATCAGTGCCCTAACCAGGCGCCTATCCTGCGCCACATCTCAAAGAACCGAGCGCGACTGCTTAGGTTTTATGTCCGTCGCCCTGTTCATATAGGAGCATTCAATGCCTGGCCATCGGATTTCCAGCCGTATACGTCGTTCCCTCGCCCGGTTATTCGTCGTTTCTCTGTTCATCACCGGAGCCAGTCTGGCGCCCCTGCCCAGTCCGGCTGAACAGGTCGGCGCGACCCTCACCGGCCGGGTGATCTTTCGGGGCGCCGTCCCGCCGCCCGAGGTTGTCCCCGTCACACGCGATTCTGAGATCTGCGGGGCCACGAGGACCCTGCAGCCGCTCCTCGTCCAGCCCGGCACCCAGGGAGTCCAGTACGCCGTCGTCAGCCTTGCTGGAGCGCCGCTCACGCCTCCGAAGGATCCGCCGACGACTATGGCCATCGCCAATGACCACTGTGCCTTCAGCCCCCATGTCGAGACCCTCCGTGTCGGACAGCCCCTCGAAATCGGCAACCGCGACCCTCTCTTACACAATACGCACATCACGATCGAGATGCGCACCTTCTTCAATGTCGCCATGGTGGCCAGCGGCAAGCCGGTGCGCAAGATTGTGAAACAGCCGGGCCTATTTCAGGTCCGCTGCGATGTGCATCGCTTCATGCAGGGCTACGTCGTGGCCTTCGACCATCCCTATCACACCGTGACGCAGGCCACCGGCGAGTTTCGCCTCACCGGACTACCCCCTGGCAAGCAGCAGCTTACGGTCTGGCACGAAACGCTAGGGATCCTGCAGCGTGAAGTCACGATTCCGACACAGGGAGACGTTTCCCTCACACTCGAATTCCCTTAATGATCCACTCATGCACAAGAGATTGACCGCTTTGATGATTACTGAACCTATCACAGAGGGTGCGAGTACGTGCTGAAACGCTGGCGGCATAGCCTGGAATTCCGCCTCTTCTTCGGCCTCTCCTGCCTCGTCCTGATCCTGATGATGGTGGGATCCGACCTCCTCATTGCCCGGCAAGGCACCCTCATTCAGCGGGAGGTGGAAGGTCGCGCGACGGCCTTTGCCCGCACCTTTGCCGTCATGGGGGCGGCGGTCGTCATCGACAACCTCTTTCGCATTCAGGAGGCCATGGCCCAATAGCTTACCGATTCCGAGATCCTCGACATCGATATCGTCGATCTCGACGGCATGATTGTCGCCGCCAAACGTGCGGATCGGATCGGCAGGGTGTTGACGGACGGGGCCGGAGAGGTCCGACCTACCGGTGCGTCCGAACACCTGGCCTATTGGCAAGCGCACAATGGGATCCCCTTCATTCTCGTCACGGAACCGCTCTTCGACGGGGCCACGCCTACCGCCTGGGTGCAGGTCAAATATTCGCTGACCCACGCACAGCGAGAGCAGCAACAGATGGCCGGCTGGCTCGTAGGTGTGAGTCTGGCCATCATCATCCTCCTCCTGGTGGCCCTGCGCCTGACGATGCAGCGGATCTCCCACATCGTTCAGGGAGCCGTGATAACCCTCCACAATGCGCTGGCAACATTGGGCGGAAATGCGGTCACATCCGTCCAGCACCTCCAATCGGCTACTCCTGAGAAGGGAAGGATCGAACGATTTTCAAATGTTATCTCCTGGACCGATCACGCCCTTCGCACTCAAGCGGAGCGTCTGCAGTCGCTCAATCTCTCGATCGAGAAGCGGGTCAGCGAGCGGACGGCTGAATTGGAGATTTCTCGCGATGAAGCTCAAGCAGCCAGCCGGGCAAAGAGCGACTTTTTGGCCACCATGAGCCATGAAATCAGGACGCCCATGAACGGAGTGATCGGCATGACCGGACTCCTGCTCGATACAGACCTGACGCCCGAGCAACGGGAATACGCAGAGGTTGTCCGCAACAGCGGCAAACATCTATTGATGGTCATCAACGACATCCTGGATTTCTCCAAGATCGAAGCAGGCAAAATGCAGTTGGAGGTCATCGATTTCGATCTGCGCACCGCCGTGGACGAGACGATGAACCTATTGGCCGAGCGCGCCTTCAGCAAAGGGCTGAACCTGGCCTGCCTGTTTCATGCCGATGTGCCCAACGCCCTCCGAGGCGATCCTGGACGTCTCCGCCAGATCCTCCTCAACTTGATCGGGAACGCCATCAAGTTTACCGAGCAGGGCGAGGTCGTGGTCTCCGTCAAGTCGGCGCACCGCACTGAAGATGACGCCACCATCCTGTTCGAGGTGCACGATACAGGAATCGGTCTGTCCATTGAAACACAAGCGCGCCTCTTTCAGTCGTTCAGTCAGGCCGATAGCTCAACGACGCGCAAATATGGAGGCACGGGACTCGGGTTGGCCATCTGCAAAAAAATCACCGAGATCATGGGGGGTCAGATCGGGGTGGAGGGTCAGCCTGGGGCAGGCAGTACATTTCGACTCACGGTAACCCTCAGCACACAGCCCCCAAGCAGAGAGGCGACAGGGGACAACACAGCCCAGGAATTGCACGGGCTGCATCTCTGCATCGTGGATGATCATCCCACCAACCGCCGTATCCTGGAATCCTATGTTGCAAAATGGGGAGGCCGGTGCCTGATGGCGGAGAACGGAGTGATAGCTTCGACCAGACTGGTCCTCCTGACCTCGCAAGGCCAGCGCGGCGATGCCAAGGCAGCGCAGGAAGCCGGCTACGCCGCCTACCTCACCAAGCCGATACACGAATCGCAACTGCATGACCGTCTCATTGCAGTCATGCAACCGCCTGCGACAGTTTGACCGAGGCAAAGGCCCGAGCGACCGCTCGGATTCTGGTTGCCGAGGACCATATCGTCAACCAAAAGACTGCCGTCCAGATGTTGGAAAAATTAGGCTATCGAGTGGATCTCGTGGCCAATGGCCTGGAAGCACTCCGTGCCGTGGCGAACATCCCCTATGACGCAGTCCTCATGGATTGCATGATGCCTGAAACGGACGGGTTCGAAGCCACGCGCTCAATCAGAGAACGTGAAGCGGGATTCGTGAAGCGGGAAGCGTCCGATTCCAAAACATCCGATTCCAAAACGAACGACGCTTCACGCTTCAAGCGCCCGGCGCATTCCCATCATCGCCATGACGGCCAATGCCAGACTGCAAGATCGCGAGCAATGTTTGGCTGCCGGCATGGATGACTACTTGAGTAAGCCTGTGCAAGCCAAGGTCTTAGCAGAGGTCCTCGCACGCTGGATCCTGCCGACTGCGGCCCCTCCGTACTCGACTCGATCTGGAGTTGGACTCAACTCCTACTGACGTCAGAGACCTTCACATCCTATTGGTAGAGGATTCCTCGGACAATCAGCTGCTGATCCGTTCCTATTTGAAGCAGACTCCCTATCGCCTCGATATCGCGGAGCACGGGGCCATTGCGTTGGAGCTAGTCAAGAACAGCCGCTATGACATCATTCTCATGGATATGCAGATGCCGGTGATGGATGGCTATGAAGCGACGCAAGCGATCAGGGCCTGGGAGCGGGACCACGATCTCCCTCCCACCCAGGTGATTGCCCTAACTGCCCTGGCGCTGAAAGAAGACGGGGTCAAGATTCACAAGGCCGGCTGCAATTCCCATCTGACCAAGCCCATCAGGAAACAGACCCTCCTGGATGTCCTCCGGACTTACAAAGAACGGCCAGTCGCCTGACCGAGGAACCGATCATTTTGCGAGAATGCGTGGAGGGGTGTTAGCCCCTCCACGCGCCTGCCCCACAGAATAGTGCCGCACATCGTCATGCAATAGGCCCCATGCCGCCCATGATTACTTCTGATGGGCCTTTCTGGTGGTCGGACGTCATCTTCTCGTGATGATGCCGATCGTTGATCGCCATAGCCATGAGGTTGAAAGCCAGAGACTAGGCTCCCACCACATAGGGACGCATCATTTCGTTGTCCTCATGTTCGAGGATATGGCAATGCCACATATAGAGCCCGTCGATATCGAACTTGGCTCTCACCATCGTGATTTTCGGTGGGCAGAATGGATGAATCACTGGGCAGAGAGTCGAGGAGAAACACACGCCATTGCAGCGCGGGCAGAGATATCCACAACGTACGGCGTTCGTCGTTCGTTGCCCGGAGTTTCTGGTTGCGAGTTTCGAGCTTTCAGTCAACGTGAAACTCCCACGCGAGAGACGCTTCACGAGCTTCGGTCTTTGTCCTTACTGCGCGGTCTTGTTTAGCGTCACGCTGGCTCTGGCAGGCTTCCACTCTTTGCGTTCGTCATTTCGGCCTGCTTCAACTGCTTGGAGAGAAGGTCGCCCTGTCGGCCTGCCTCTTCGTCACCCTGAGCGGCAGACAACATCAACCACATGTACGCCTGCGGCCTGTCCGCCGATACTCCCTGGCCGCCCCCCGCGAGGATCTTTCCCAGGCTATGCTGCGCAGGGACAAACCCCTTATCTGCCGCAAGCCGCCACCACCGGGCTGCTTCTCGATCGTCCTTCGGTACACCAGTGCCCTCCCAGTAATTGTCACCGAGAGCATTTTGTGCAAACATATCCCCTTGCACGGCAGCGCGCCGATACCACCGGAGCGCTGCCGTCTTATCTTTGGGCAGCCCGCGGCCCTGATCATACAAAAGACCCAGGTTAAACTGCGCTTCGATATTCCCCTGCTCGGCAAGGGAATGTAACGCCCGAATTGGAGAAACGACCGCTCCACGAGTGGAGGGTTGTGCCAATCCTTCCTGCAACAGGGGTCGAGATGGTGAGCTGCTGCAAGAGGCTACAAATATGGCGATGATACAGAGCCCAAGCGTTCGATTGTTCATAGCAACCTCCTTCATCATCTGTACAGAGCCTCGTCGTTCGTGAAGCGTTGTTCGTATATTCACGCGAAGCCAAGAGCATATGGCTTATGGCCAATAGCGTATGGTCCGGAATAGTGTGGGCAAGTCTTTACCATATGCTATTAGCTATACGCTCTTATCCCCAACGAGATACGCTTCACGC
Organism: Nitrospira sp. CG24E; assembly: GCA_002869895.2. Classification (GTDB taxonomy): domain Bacteria; phylum Nitrospirota; class Nitrospiria; order Nitrospirales; family Nitrospiraceae; genus Palsa-1315. The sequence continues at coordinate 13,265 of NEWP02000006.1, forward strand.
TTCACGAGATAGGACGCGTTCATTTTGCCATAGCCGTGCCGTAGTAGGTATCGACCATCACGCCCATCTCCTTCAGCATGGGAGTCGGGAGCGTGCCGCCCGCGCAGACAATCACGGCGTCGTTCTTCAGTTCAATATCTTTCCCCTGATAAATCAGCGTCACGGTTTCTCTCCCGATCTCCTTTACATTGGCGTCCAGATACACCGCAATCTTCTTTCTCTCCACCGACTGTTTCAGCTGCTGGCGGTTCTTGTCTTTGGGGCGGGTAAAAATTTCATCTCCGCGACAGGAAAGAACCACCGTAGTGCCTCGTTCCGCCGCAATCGACAAGGCCGCTTCAGCCGCCGCATCGCCGCCTCCCACCACCAGCACGTGCAGCCCACGATACTGCTCTGCGTCGATCAGGCGATAGACGACTTTTTCCTGCTCTTCGCCAGGCACGCCGAGCTTTCGAGGAGTGCCGCGCCGGCCAATGGCGAGGAGCACGTTCTTCGTTTTGTAGCTATCTTTTGCAGTCTTCACCAGGAACCCGCTTCCCGTTTTCGTGACCGCTTCCATACGTTCGCTGAAATTGATTTTGATCCCGTTATTGCGGGTAATGCTGGTCCAGAATGCCAACAGCTCTTCCTTGCTGATCTCGAACTTGTTGAACTTGCCGACAATGGGCAATGTCATAGGCGCCGTCATGGCTAGTTTCCGACGCGGGTAGTGGTAGATGGCGCCGCCGAGCGAATCTTCCTGTTCGACCGTCACAAAACGCAATCCTGCTTCCTTCGCAGCCAGCGAGGCAGATATGCCGGCCGGCCCTGCGCCGACAATCACCACATCCAACTCGCCCCCCTTGCTCTTGTTTTTTCGAATCGTCTCAATCGCTCGCTGCCCTTGATCGACCCCCTTGCGGATCAATCCCATCCCACCCAACTCCCCGGCAATGAAGACGCCAGAGACGTTGGTCTCAAAGGTCGGTTTGACTTGCGGAATATCGATGCCGCGCTTTTCCGTCCCGAACACCAGCGTAATGGCCTCGACCGGACAGGCTGCCGCACAGGCTCCATGGCCGATGCAATGGTCTGGCTGGACTAGTGTGGCTTTTCCCCTAATGATCCCCAACGCCTGCTCCGGACAGGCATTGATGCAGGCGCTTGAGCCAATACACTTATTGGTATCGATGATGGGGTGCAAGCTGAGTGGCTCAGGGATGCCCGACTTCACCGTTTCAACGAGGCGAGCGCGGTGGTGGGTGTCCTTCTTGCGATGGCGGCGGTAATACAGAGCCAGCACCATGATCACCGGCAGAATATAGAGAAGCGTGATCAGATATGATTGTGACATGCGACCTTTTCGATTTTAGGAGCCTGTCCGAGTAATATCATTCGACTGCGGCAAACGATCTGCTGGCATCTGCGTCGTTCTCGGCCCCAAAAAATCCTCAACGTATTCTCTCTGGAATACGCTTCCGGTTTTTTCGAACCTGCGGCCTTGCATCTACCAGCTGCTCCTTCGCCTCGCAACGAAGAATTATTCGGACAGGCTCCTAGGGTCTTTCACGATTGATCACCAGAGTGATTTTCTCTGTCCCTGGTTTAACCGACTGACTTATCCCTTCTAGATCTCCACTTTGCGGCATGGCCTGGCCGGATTTCGACAGACGGGCCACAATCACTACTGTCCCTGCAGCAGAAAGTTTTCTGGAGGGCATGGGGCTGGTTGAGTCGTCGAGCCGGAAGGTAAAGGGGAGATCCTGTCTCGTGGCCCGCACGATCGACAGCGGCATAGGCGGGCCATTCACCTCGCGCGCGAACACAAATAATGTGTCCATTGAAGCGCCTTTCGCTGCGAGACTCGGCACCAGGCTCACTGTCCCGCTGATTGCGGCAGCCTGACCGTTCGACATCGTCGAAGATGTCGTCTCACTGACCGATTTGATCATTGCCGGCTTTCCGCTTGCTAACCCTTTAGCCTCGTTGATACCGGAGAGCAGCTCTTGCCTGATCTCCCCCTCTGTATCGCTTGGAAGGTTCGCGCCGGCCTTCTCCCAATACTGAACCGCCTGCCTAAACTCTCTGCGGTCGAATGCCAGGGTCCCAGCCAACATCAGCGCTTTGACATGGTTTGGGTCAATCTTGAGCGCCTGCTGAATCAACAAATCAGGCTTCCCTGCCAACGTGCGACCATGCAACACACCAAGGGCATCGGCATAGTCGACGAGCAACTGGGGATCGTCGGGAAGCAACTTCATGGCCTTCTCGTAGATCGCCACAGCGTCGCTATGTTGGCCCATTTCCGCATAAGAACGAGCAAGGAGCGCCCATCCCACTCCGTCGTCGGGATTCTGTTCGAGTTTTTTCTTGAGACGCTCCGACAGGGCCTCAAGCCCTTCAGCAGTCCGGTGGTCGGAGTCCGACCCGCCTTGCGCCATCGGCGAGGAGGGGACGGGATGGGTGATCGCCAGTTGATTGCCCAACTGCCAATAGAGTAGCCCGCTGACGGTCGGAATGATGACCGCCAACGCCACAACGACCACTCGGCTGTTCACCGGCCATGCTAGTGCCGGGACTGTGGCCTCGGCAGGCCCCGTTTCTTCAAGCAGGCGTCGTTCGAGTTCCCGTTTCGATTGTTGATACTGCTCATCGGTCAACAGGGCGCGCTTATGGTCTTGTTCCAATTCGGAAAATTGCTGGCGATAGACCGAAATCGTTTTTTCTCCTTCATCATTTTTCGATGACGATTGACGCTTGAGAAGGGGCCAGAGGAGCAGGCCGAGCGCGAGGAGGGTCATGGCCCAGGCAATAAACCAAAATATGAGGGTCATGATCGTATCCCTCCTTGAAATAACAGTTGCCCAGCTTGTGAGCGTTCCTCATTCGTCACCGACGTATCTTTTGGAATCATGGTGGCTCCTAGCGTGGATTGACGACCAGCGTCTTGCTGGGTTGGGCAACATACAAGAACATCGACATCCAAGCCGCCGGCACATGCACAAAGATAATGCGGTAGGAGTCGCCTTGCTGAAAGTCGGTCGGCGCCACGAAGAATCCAATGTACAGGCCAGTGACGATCAACCCGATCGCGGCCACGGAAAACCAGGGGATCATCTTCCCCGCCAGCGGATGGAAGGCCTGTGGCGATGAATACTTAAACCAATTCATGCGAGCAAAACTCACACATAGTGGTGATTATTCCAATGCGATCCGAAATTCGAAATTCCAACAATCTCGAGCCCGCCCCTGTCTCGCTCGCCCAGCCCTTTTCGCTCCGCTATCCTGCCCTACGGGCCGAACATGTTAACCACAGTAGTTTCGTTGCGCCGAAATAGCTTTCCCGCAACATGCTAGGAGAAATCCCACCGAAGACCAAAGAAAAAGAATTCTCTCGTCGTGGTGTCCTTTTGCGTCGCGCTATTCTGCACCGTTTTCTCCAGCCCACCTGTCGCCTCGAAGGTCCAATTGTCGAAGAAGCGATAGTCGATGCGAACCGTCGGAGTCGCCCGGTACAGCTCTACGCCAAAACTATCCTTTTGGTGATAGAGCAGGACGAACGTATCAAACCGCAATTGTTGTCCAAAGCGAGCCAGCGAATTGAGCGTGAGCGATTGTCCTCGGTACGCCGGACTCGAAATATAGCTGGCATTCGCCACAAAGGTCGTATTTTCAAACGGAAAGTTCGCTCCGATCGCTTGAGCCGTGTAGGTCCATATATTTCCAGTCCCAGGCAACGCCTGCAGGGAACAGGCTGCATCTGTTGTCGCGTTTGGATCGAGAAAGAGGATACTGGTGCCAGGCCTGATGAGCAGACAGTTCGTAGCCCCGGTACCAGAAATACGATTGAGGCGGACGTCCCCGCCGAGCTGCCAGTCCTTGCTCACCGCATGGAGTACCCCGGCGAGAAACAGGTCGCTGGTTGCCGTCACAGCCTTGGCCTGCTCGCGCAAGAGACTTTCATTCGCTGTGTTGATGGTCTCGAAGGTGGCATTGGGGGTCCCGAAGAGCGCATTCGTGGTTTGCAAGTAAGGCGTTCTGCGGTGGTCTGCCAAGAAGGTGTAGGTTGTTCCCTCTGTCACCCAACTCCCACTGAGCATCGCCACATTGAGAACGTTGAATGACACGTCGTAGTCGATCAGGCTGAATGCATTCTTCCCATTGGCCCCATACCGTAATTCTGTCCCCACTGCCCGGCGATCCACCACGCCATTGACCATCTGGTTGATCACGTACAGATTGCCGCTCCAGGCCTGTCCGATCGGACCGATGTCCACATTCACTCCGTAAAAGTAGCGTTTCAAGTCGGCTCGAAAGTTCCGGGGATCGTCTGGCACGTAACCGGAACTCAAGCTGAATTGCCGGGGCTGACCCGCGAGAAGATTGATATTCAAAAACTGCGGGACGGCAGTGTAGCGCACCCAGAGGCCATCGAATCGAAAATCCAGGATGCCTCCTTGGTTCCCCGGTTGGCGACCGACCCGGACGAGATAGGAGTCCTGACTCGAATGCTCATAGTAGAGGGCTCTGAGGCGGCTGATATTTCGCCGAAGGTCGGAGGTGGCGAGCAGGTTATAGGCCTGTGTGCCACGGACGACGAGCTTATTGTCGTACTCGTCTTTTCTGTACCTTCCCGTGACATCGAACGACGACAGCAGCAACGACTGGTCGTGGTTGTTGAAACTCGTCGTGCTATTCGTCAGTTTGTCTGTAATTTTCGACTGGGAGTATCCGCCATAATAGTACTCGTAGACACTCCCATAGACCTGCATTTGGTCGATCTTCTTTCTCGCCTTCTCTCCGGTCTTGCTTTGAGCTATCTGAGCCATCGCTTCAGCCAAAGCGGCCAATCGCTTCTGCACCCTCACCGCTCCCTCACCGTCAGGATAGGCTTTCAAGTAATGCTCATATTCGGCCTTGGCTTTGGAGGTTTCTCCATTTCTCTCACGCGCCACCCCGACCAGCTCCTGAGCCTCTTGCGACTGTTTGCTCGGTGGAAGGTTGAGGAGCGAATTGAAAATTTGCACGGCCTTCTCGTGATCTCCTGCCGCCAACGCTGTACGCCCTAGCTCCATGAGATCGCCCGCATACTTTTCCATACTCATGCCAGGGCGGAATGGAGGGACCTCGAACAGTTCCTTCTTCCCCGTGATCGCGGGAGGTGTCGCAGGCGAGGGGACCTTCACCTCGGGAGCCAGCGACGGCGGAGCCTCTGCCTGATCCAGCTTGACCGAAATCACAATTCGGCTGCCGCTTCTGATGTCCCGTTGGCTCACGCGAAACCGCACCGGCTTGGCGAATCGGATCGAAAGGCCATTTGTCGCTTGGTCGGGAAACGTGACCTGAAATTTTGGGATCAAGTCGCTGGGCGGCGACGCCACCAATTCCCGCTGAAATCCACGAGATCGGTCCAGGTCTGGAAAGTCGAGAAATAGACGAATGAGATCGCCCTGCTGGGATGGGGTATGACGAAGATAGAGCGCCCGTGTATTGAACACAATATGGATCTCCGCCGCTGTCGAGGTCTCGACGATTTCGACGCGATCGAGTACCTGAGCCGAGGCTAAATCCGGCGCGGCGAGGCCGCCAAGTGTGACGACCCCCATCAGAAAGAGGCTCCCGACCGCAACACGCAACTGGTTTATATAGCTGAGAGCCAACACACACTCCTATACGCTTTGGATACATATACGAAGAAGGGTGCTCGTCGTCTATCACGACAAGCACCCTTGGCTGAGCTAGAAATTACCAACTACCGGTAGGTCTATGTTCCCCGGTTCGGTTCTTCAAAATCGTCGTGAAGGTGGAGTTGGTATAGACGTGGCAACTGCCGGAACAGTCTTTCAGCTCCAAGACGTTGTAATAAATCACCGGGGAATCCACCTTCTTATGCGGACCCTGTTTGAAGTCGCCCGCATGGCAACCGGCGCAATCAGGCTTATAACCGGCAAACTGCCAGGCAATGACTTCATTGTTGTTCTTATGGCAGTCATTGCACGTTACGGTGGATCGATGCGCCTTATAGAAAGCGCTCCGATGCGTATAGGTCGTGACCGGCGTCCAGGCTACCCCGGCCCGGTGACAGGCATCGCACGACTGCGTGGTGACAAAGTGGCCCGTCGATTTACCTGTCGCGGTCGTTCCATTGTGGCAGGTAGCACAGCTGCCCGGGGTCACCCCCGTATGGCTGAACGTCGCCGGAATCCAGGCCGTCGTTCGGTGACAGCTGTCGCAAGAAGCCGTGGTCGGCACGTGATTCGTTGTTTTTCCCCGCGCGGTGCTGCCGTTATGACAGGTCGCGCAAGTACCCGGCACCACCCCCGTATGACTGAACGTCGCCGGAACCCAGGCCGTCGTTCGGTGACAGCTGTCGCAAGAAGCCGTGGTCGGCACGTGATTCGTTGTTTTTCGCGCTTGCGTCCCGTTATGACAGGTCGCGCAAGTACCCGGCACCACCCCCGTATGGCTGAACGTCGCCGGAACCCAAGCCGTCGTTCGGTGGCAGCTGTCGCACGCTTGCGTCGTTGGCACATGATTCGTCGCCTTGCCTCGCGCTTGCGTCCCGTTATGACAGGTCGCGCAAGTACCCGGCACCACCCCCGTATGATTGTAGCCTGAGGTGACAAGTAACCAATTCGCCGTCCCCACTCGGTGGCAACTGTCGCAGGAAGCAGCTGTCGCCATGTGTCCAGCCGGCTTCCCACGGGCTTGAATCCCATTATGGCAGGTCACGCAGGCACCGGACGCGACACCTAGATGTTTGAAGGCAGCCCCAGTCCAACCCACGGTCCTGTGGCAACTGTCGCAGGCCATGGTCGTCGGAATATGAGCAGCCGGCTTGCCTGCCGCGACAGCTTGGTTATGGCATTTGGAACAGGTTCCAGGAGCCACGCCATTATGCGTAAAGAAGGCGGGCGTCCAATTTGTCGTCCTGTGGCAACTGTTGCAATTGACGGTGGTCGGTATGTGATTGGTCGGTTTGAACGTGGACACGACTCGTCCGCCGGGCGAATGGCATTGCATACATTGGGTGGGGGTTCCCCGAAAGATACCTTGTAGATGGCAGCGTTGACAGTCGACCTGCGCATGGCCTCCGGTGAGCGGGAAGCCGGTGCTGCTGTGGTCGATTTCAATCTCCGTGCGGCTCCCCCCCTGGGCAGACGAGGTATCAGGCATCAGCAGCATCGTACTGCATGCCACCAGAATCCCGGCAACAATCGCCCAGGCAAAGAACCGATGTCTTGGCCAGCTGGCCTTTCGAGTCATAGTTGTATCAGTCACGGTGAAACCTCTCTCCGCTGTGCCACTCTATAAACAATTGGGATTATCATCTTATATAAAATGCGCGTCCCTAACCAGAAAATCATGGGAATGCAATCCCAAATACTGGGGCAAAATGGAGCAAGAGACATACCCTTTACGATTAGAAATCTTAAGCTTCTGATTTCTATAGGGGACGGAGATTCCGCATGGGTAGATCTACCCATGCGGCGCAGAGCCCATGCTGGACAGGATGCAGGCCACCACCTACACTCTCTACAGAGCGACAGATCATAAATGTCCGAGACCCCGCAAGGATTGTGCACCGAAACACAGGCGTGGGAGTTGCTTTAGGCGATCAGGCGTCTTCGACGCGAAGAAGCAAACATCTCTAAACAATCATAGGATGCACAACCATGGCTATCGCCGAACCTCTCGCTCAAGTCCGGAGACGAACGACCGAGACATCTCGCCCGGCGAACGAACTCGGTCCACAAGCGGATGAAGACACCACATCCGATTCTCCCTCTCTGCCGGGACGGCTGTTGGTCTTCACGCTTGTGGGCCTAGCGATGTGGGTGGCTTACAATGTGGCAACCGGCAAGTATTACACTCCGCGATCGAACTTCGGATTTTACCTGGGAGTCGCAGGCTCCGTGATGCTGCTCGCGATGCTGGCCTATCCACTGCGCAAGCATGCGCGCTTCATGCAACGTTGGGGCGCGCTGAAACACTGGTTTCGAATCCACATGATCATGGGCATCGTCGGACCCACACTCATCCTGTTTCACTCCACCTTTCATTTGAGGTCTCTAAACGCCACGATCGCCCTTGTCAGCATGCTGAGGGTGGTCATCAGCGGCATCATCGGTCGCTTCGTCTACACCAGAATTCACCATGGCCTCTACGGCCGTCGCGCCACGCTGAAGGAGATTCAGGAGAAATTTGCGGGCGATTCGCAGGATGCCCAATCCCGACTGCACTTTGCGCCTCGTGTCGAGCAATGGCTCGAATCGTTCGTGCGGGACTCGACGCAACTCGACCGGTCCTTCACTTCGCACCTCTTTAGCCCCCTGACTCTCGGCCTCAGAAGACATATCTTGGCCTTTCGCTGCGCGAGGGAGCTGCGAAGAATTCTGAAGACCGAACGGCGCCCGGAGTTCCGCGAGGGAGCATCTGAAGCCATTCAGCTGGCCTCTTCCTATTTGAGGGAAAGCGAGCGCGTCGCCCAGTTCAGTACCTATGAACGCCTCTTCTCCTGGTGGCACGTGCTCCACATTCCGCTCATCTATATCCTGGCCGCCTGTACGATTTTTCACATCGTGGCCGCGTACATGTACTGAGGTCTACATCGTGTTGGCCTCACCTTACCACCTGCTCATGATTCTCCTCGGCGCGGTCATGCTCACTGGCGCACCAGCCCTGGCAGACAATGTCGAAACCGCCTTGATGCCAGGCCAGGTGATCGAGGGTCATGCCAAATGGGAGGAAGACTGCACCAAGTGCCACAAGCGGTTCGACAAGGCGGCGCAGAATACGCTCTGCCAGGACTGCCACAAGGATATTCGCAAGGACGTTGAACAAAGATTGGGATCGCACGGGCGAGTGAAGGAGCAGCGCGAATGCAAGGACTGCCACACAGACCACCGAGGCAGGGCGGAGAATATCGCACCGATCACGGAACAGACATTCAATCACGAACGGACCGACTTCCCACTCAAGGGCGCCCATGCCAACGCCAAGAAAGTCGAGTGCAAGGCCTGTCATGCGCCCAAGATCAAATATCGCGATACTCCGTCAGATTGTTACGCCTGCCACAAGAAAGACGATAAGCACAAAGGAAAGGTCGGCAGCGCCTGCTCAGACTGCCACACGGATACAAATTGGAAAGAGGTCCGGTTCGATCACGACAAGACCCGCTACAAGCTTCGGAACAAACATGCGGAGGTCCCGTGCAAGGACTGCCATGGAAACGATCGTTATAAGGAGACCCCCATGGACTGTTACTCCTGCCATAAAAAAGACGACAAGCATAAGGGGCAGGAAGGGACAAAGTGCGAAGAATGCCACGACGACCGATCATGGAAGAAGACGCCCTTCGATCATAACAAGTCTCGTTTCCCATTGGTGGGGAAACATGCCAAGGTCGAGTGCAAGAACTGTCACCTAACTCCTGCTTTTAAAGACGCGCCGCTGGATTGTTATTCCTGTCACAAGAAAGACGACAAACACAAAGGGACATACGGAGAGAAGTGCGAAACCTGCCATGCGGAGAGCGATTGGAAGACCATCACGTTCGATCATGACTTGCACTCCAAATACCCGCTCCGTGGGCGGCATGTCGCGACCAAGTGCGAGTCCTGCCATAAGGGGCACTTGTATCAAGATAAGACTCCGTCCGACTGCAACGCCTGCCATAAGAAGGACGACAAGCATAAGGGGCGATTTACCGAGCAGTGCGCAAGCTGTCATACCGAACGGAGCTGGGAACTCCTGCTCTTCGAGCATGATCGTGATACCGCGTTTCAGCTGAAGGGCTATCACCGGCAGACCAAATGCGACGGGTGTCACAAAGGCACACTCTACAAGGATAAGACACCGACCGGTTGCTATGCCTGCCATCAGAAGGACGACATTCATCGATCCAACTTCGGGACGAAATGCGAGAAGTGTCACAGCGAGCAGCAGTGGAAAACCATCGCCTTCAATCATGATCGAGACACCAAATTCTCCCTCCTCGGCAAGCATCGTACAACGACCTGCGAGAGTTGCCATACGGGACGGCTATATCAGGACAAGACGCCTACGGACTGCTATGCCTGCCACAAGAAAGACGATGTGCACCGGCGCAGGTTGGGCACAGAATGCCAGGACTGCCATAGTATTCGCGACTGGAAGCTCTGGGACTTCGATCACGATACACGAACCAAATTCAAGCTCGATGGCGGGCATAAAGGCCTCGAGTGTTATGCCTGCCATACTGCGCGGATGGACAAGAAGGTCACATCATCGTCCTCTTGTGTCAGTTGTCACAAAAAGGATGACAAGCACGGGGGAAGTTACGGCCCACAATGTGATCGGTGTCATGACACAACGCTCTGGAAGACGATCAAACCAGGCACCAACATCTTTCGCGGCCGGTAGCCTCAAACCGGCACTGTGAGATCTCCAAAGGAAACGTACTATGAAATATCGACGCGACATTTCGTCCTTTCTTAAATTCTTCGCGCTTGCACTGGTGCTCTTTATCGGCTATCAGGCCTGGTTGAAACCGGCCTATTTGACTCCGAACTCGGCATCCCGACAGTCCTCAGATTCTCCCTCTCTTCAACAGACCTCCAGCCTCCCTTTACCGGGAACGCAAGAATATCCATCCTGGGACGTTCCGCAAACGAGGCTGGTCGACCTCGGACAAGCGCCGACCGACGCGCTCGCGGTCATTCGCGATGAAGTGGATAGGGGGAATTACAGGGAGGCAGAGCGCCGTTTAACGGCCCTCCCGCGCAAAGAGCTGGAGAAAGCCCAGACCAAACGGTACATTGCAGCGCTCTGGAACAATCTCGGTGTGCAACAGGAAAAGTTCGGCGGGAGCGCACTCTCCGTCAAAGCCTTTAAGAAAGCCGTCGTGGCCGATCCTGCCAATCCTGTTGCCTCCATGAACCTGACGCAGGCCTATTGGGAACTTCGTGACCCGGCGATGACGCCCGAGTTCCTCAACCGGGTAATTCGTCTGAATCCCACCGATCCGTTCCCACACCTTGCCCTTGCTGAGCTACTCTTAGAGAAAGGCGACAAGACCTCGGCCATAACCCACCTCAATCTCGCAGATACACAAACTCAATATGATCCCCATCTCGGATCCTACCGCAATAAACTGGTCGCAAAGACAAGCGGGGAAAAGTCCGCACAGCCTCAAACAGTGGCAGTAGCACTCACCCCTTCAACCACATCGTCCGCTATCGTCTCCCGACCGGCCCCGAATCCTCGCCAAGACTTCGCGCCTCTTCCCTCAATACCATCCACTGATCCACCACCCGCCTCCACGACCGAGGAGGAATCGTCGCAGAAACTGCTTGCTCCTCGCGGCACTGCCCATTTCATCGTTCAGTTCGACGGGCCTGACGATCAGGCGACATGGGTGCGCATTCGCGCCATGCTCGAATATGCCTATGAGGAGATTCCTCCGAAGTTCGGGCGTCTGCCCGCCAACCCCATCCAGGTTGTCCTCCACACGGGACAGAAGTTTTCAGGACCGGTGGGATCCCCCCATTGGGCCGATACCCTATTCGATCACAGATCTGGTTCAATCCATCTCCCCACTCAAGGCGCGCTCGACGATCTCGCATTATTCAGCCGCATTCTCCGTCATCAGTTCGTCCATGCGCTCTTTCATGAACAGGCCAAACGGGACGGTCCAACCCTTCCAACATGGCTCATGGAGGGTCTGGTCATTCATATGACGGAAGACGCCTGGCCGGACATCGAAGAGTCTCGACAAAAGAACCCTCCACTCATGCCGCTGCCTTCCCTGCACAAGTCGTGGGCGCAAATCCCTTCAGCGTCGCTACCGACCGCCTACCTCACGGCAAGCACTGCCACTCAGCACCTCATCGACCGGTATAGCATGTACACGATTCGCCAACTGATGAATGTGTTGATGGCCGGGCAGCCTCTTGAGACGGCAATGCAACAGAAGCTATCCCTGTCGTACGAACAGTTTCAGCGCCAGTGGGCGCAAAGCCACAAGCTGCATGTACATGAGAGCGGCTCATGACTGGTCAGTATTCGTCAGACGGTGAAGCAGTGATCGCAGATTGGCGGAGGATCGGACGGACGGGTTGGAAGGAATGGGTTTACTTGACCTTGGAGAGATCGGCAGTAATTCTCGCTTCATTTCCGTCCTGAAGGTTGACGACGAAAATGGATGAAGCCGTGGGATCAAATGTTTCATAGGCAAACACCGCGGTAAAGCGTGACCGGAAGATCGGCCCGCTTCCCTCGTTCTTTCGGCCCCGTTCAGCCTTCCCGATGTCAATGGGCTTGATCCTCTTGGAACCCTGCTGCAACTCGATCAAAGCTCCCTCTGCAAAGTATTCGTCATCGCCACAGAGCTGAACTTCAATCTCCATATTGGGCATGTCGACGACTTTCTTGATGAACTCGTCGGGCATGCGCACATCCATCTTCCTCTTCTTGGACTCCGCCGCTTCCTGCCGACCGAAGGCCTCAAGTCGATAGCGTTTGGTGCGGAGGATGGCGCTGGCTCCGCAGGGATCCTTCTCCGGATGGGCTCCAACCCGCGTAACCATGGAGGCTTGCTGGAGAACCTTCTTGACCTCCTCTTGGTTGTTGGCCTTCTCCATCGGAGCCCGCCCTGCTTCCAAGGCCTTCTGCGCCTCTTCTACTGAAAGTTTCACATCAATCGCCAAAGCCGACTGGAGGCAAACAACCGTCAACAGGCCTACGGCCACAGAGATGACAATAGCAACAACTCTCGCTGAGAATGTCAGACCCCGCACGCTTGTTGCTCCTTCTTTCCACACAACGATGAATGATGGGGCGGCATTTTACGGAAACCTCTTTCCCTTTGCAATCAGCCAGGAAATCGAGCCCAGTTGGCATAGGGCTTGGCGACATAGAGCTCATTCAGATCGATCGGCACTCTCACACCGGCTTTCGTTAGCAGCTGAGCGACCAGGCGAAGGGGCAACCCGACCACGGTTGGAAAGTCTCCGACAACGGAATCGACTAGGTCGCCGCCCTCTCCTTGAATCGAGTAGGCGCCGGCTTTGCCAAAACTCTCTCCTGTTGTCAGGTAACGTTCATGCAGTCGTTCATCGAACGGCTTCATGCGAACGGTGGCCGTGGACAGGGCGACGACGTCTATCGCACGCACGAAAGACACGATGGCGACCGCCGTATGTACATAATGATCGCGCGCGGCCAGACGGCGAAGCATTGCGCGGGCCTCCACCTGATCGGCCGGTTTGCCGAGCGCATCATGGTCCAACTCAATCACCGTATCGCTCCCTAACACGACAGCCTCTGGCTCTTGTCTCGCAACCGACTGAGCCTTGCCCCTGGCGAAGGACTGCACTTGCTCGATCGCCGGACAGTCGGCCACCAGCCGTTCCTCGAAGGATGGGCTTTTAATGGAGAATGGGAGACCCAAGAGGGCGAGCAATTCGCGACGACGGGGAGAGGTGGAGGTCAGAATGAGTGACATCTATATCGTCGGAAAGGACGCAGCAGTAACAAGTGGCTCCGGTTGCATAGGGTCTGATGTCTCGGTGAGACCCGCGCTACGCCGGTGGAAATCGGCAAGCACCTGCTCCAGCTCGGCAACCGACGAGACACGGAACAGATCGGCTCGAAGTGAGGCGGCATGAGGGAATCCTTTGCAGTACCAGCCTAAATGTTTGCGCATACGCCGAAACTGGCCCTGCCCACAGGCCGCTTCGAACCGTCTGGCATGGTCAAGCAGCACCTCGAAACGAACATCTAGTGGCGGCATCCAGGGTTCGAACCCCTCTTCAGACTGATAATGCTGCAGTGCGAGTCGCGCCTCCTCCTTCTGCCGAAAGAACCAGGGGGCGCCGAGCGCTGCCCGTCCGACTAATACCCCATCGACTCCGGTGTCCCGCACTCGACGAACGACATCGTGATAACTGTGCAGGTCCCCATTGCCGAAAAGCAACGTCCCGCTTCCCCGCGCGATCTCCGCCGCCCGAGCAATAGCATTCCAATCCGCTTCTCCCCGATACATTTGCTGCAAGGTACGACCATGGAGAGAAATAACCGACGGCCGCTCGGTGAGGAGATGTTCGATCCAGCGATCGACGACCACCACGTCGTAGCCGAGGCGTGTCTTCACGGACAGAGGGATCGGCTGTCGGACGAGCGGGCGAGCGCCCTGCCGCTGCCCATTCATTTTGGAGATCGCTGCGACCCTGCCAGGCTTGAGCCCCGCTCCCTCAAGGGTCTGACCGGCCGCCCAGTCGGCAATCCCCCGTCGAGTTGCCTGCATAATGGCCTGTGCGACATCCGGCGTTCGGATCAACCCTGCTCCCGATCCAGACGAGGCCACACTTCGCGAAGGACAGCCCATGTTGATATCCAGTCCGTCGAATCCCAACTCACAGACTGCATGGGCAGCCTGATAGAAGAGGTCCGGCTCTTTTCCATAGAGCTGCGCGACGATCGGTCGTTCAGCCTCATGATAGATGAGGGAGTCCAACAAAAACTCCGGTCCCCGGCAGACATCATGCACATGCGTGAACTCCGTGAAGGAGACATCCGGCTTCCCATGCATCGCGACCGTATGGCGAAATGTCGCATCTGTGACTCCATCCATCGGCGCCATCCCGATGATCGGTTTGGCGAGTGCCTGCCAGAAACTCATCGGGCTTGCTCCATCTCCATGACCGGCTCTCCCACTTCATTCGCCTGCGCATAGGCCAGACGCAACAGATCGCCCTCCAATTGTACACAGCCCCGCACATCCGGCGCGCGCTCCGTCGCAAATTCAAGAAACCGTTCGATCTTGAGGAGGAAGAAATCGTATGAATGAGTGATCGGTCGTGGCGACCGAAACCAGAAGGCCACAAACTCTGTCAGGCAAATACCACGCTCCGCCAAGATCCGGCAGGTCTCCGGAAACATCTCAGCAAGATCTCCTCCCCAATGAAGAATCTCGTGCGGCAAATAAGACGTGCGGTACCGTGTTAACCCAGCCGCCTCTGCGGCCGCCTCCTGCCACTCCAGTCCTGTCATAGGGACCTGTCCTGAGATGATTTGCGCGTAGCGCGCATAGTCGACGCACAATTGCTGCCGATCGGACTGGCGCAGCGAAACATGAATTGAGGCAGGGCGAAGCGTCAGCCCCTTCGACTGTTCTGCCGTAGTTTCTCTCGCCATCGCTTGTTGAACACGAAGGGTAAAACGCCGAACTGCCTCTGCATACTCCTCCACAATCGTCTCAATCGATTTGGTATCCACTTCAAGCGCAACCGCCCGGAGGCTGATGAGGTTCGAGTGGGCCAGAACCTGTTCGAGCATGGTAAAGAGGATCGAGGGAATCGGAGCTGCGTGGGCATCGATCCATTCAGGAAGCCCTTCTTCCCCCTTCGACTCACCGGCCGATTCATGACAGGCCAGACCCGCCACGTGGATTTCTACGACACGCTCCAGGGGAAATCCGTCGAGAAATTCATGAACGAATCGTTCGAGAGATATACGCCGGCGCAGGGCAGTATAGCGGTACACCGTCCAGAGATGCCCGATGTCCAGCACAAGACCGCAGGGCGCCGTGGCCGTGACAAGCCGAAAAAAATCGGGAATCGGTATCGTGCCGGCAGAAAAATATGTGAGCGGCGGCATCTCCAAGAGGAAAAGTGGCGCAGTCCCGTCTGCCCGAACAGCCTGTCGATCCATCGCCTGCTGAACCGCAGCGATATTGTCGGCCACGACTTGGGCGCTTAGCTGCGTGTAGAGTGGAGGGACATAGGTGCCGAACGAATAGCCCGCCATCTGCTTCATGGCACATTCATGGTTCAGCCAGAGACTCTGCAGGCTGTTCAGATGCATGACCATCTCATCGACATCCTGCTGAAAAAATGGAGCTGCCTGCACATCCGGCTGAGTAATCCACAGACCTTCCCCATGGTAGGCCAGCGGCATATCCGGCAATGCATGTCGAACGGTTGTCAATGCGGACGTCGTCGCCTTAAAGACTTCGAGATAGCCAGGCTGGAGCCCTCGCTCCCTAAGCCTGTTGACCAGCTCGAACAGATCGGGACTGTAGACGTCGACTGACAGCCCCATCCCCAGGGCAGGAATTTTCCTGAGGCGGCGCCGAAAGTCCTGATGAACAAAATCCGGTTCAACCATCTATCGCCCCTTGTGCTGCTCGAACAATTGGCCTAGTCTATTCGCCGAACCCCTTGTTTGACAAGGGAAGCCCCGGTTACGGGCCAGGAAGCCCTATCTGCTATACTTGGCTTACGTTGCTGGTGGCGAAACCCTCGCGAATCGTGCAGGCGCGACTCGGGGGAGGTCTCGAACCCATGCTGAACGACGATAACAGACCCTTCAAGACGACAGAACACCGACAGACTATGGTTGCCCATATGATGACACCAGGGGTCGTACAGGTTCCGGGAGACGTGTCCGTCAGCGAAGCAGCGCTGCTGCTCGAGCGAGAACAGGCCCCCTGCCTGCTCGTTAAGGATACCGATAGCCGATTCGGCTTGATGACGCCGACCGACATTGTCAAGAAAGTCGTCGCTCAGGGACTCGAACCGCACGATATCGAAGTCCGGGCGATCATGACGCGCCCAGTGCAGTTCATCGAGTACGATGAGGTCTTGGCAGAAGCCTCGACACTCATGGTGGCGACAGGGGTCTCTCTCCTGATTGTCACCAAACAAAACCAACCGGTTGGGGTGCTCAGTGCGCAAAACTTAATGCTCGCTCCGACTAGGCGCGACACGAAGATCCCGGTTGTCCTGAGCGTAGTCGGCCAAGCCTCGGCGCAGGGGCTGAACTTTAATGCCATGATCACCCAGCTCAACCACGTCGGCGCATTGGTCGAATCGACGACGAAGCTTGCGCCAAAATCCAACGTCGTCCTGTCGTTTTCCATCTCCGGTCAAAACACTCCCTTAACCATTCGTGGAAAGGTTCTAACCAGCGAAATTTCCGGAGCAGAACCGGATGAGAGATCAAGCGAAGCCGGCACCTGGCATATCGATATTCAGTTTACGGACCTCTCCTCCAGCGATCTCGCTCGTATCAGGGCCTGGGCGCTTCAAACGATGCCTCCGCTGCCCAATCGCGCTTAACCACACTCCTATGTTTCGATCTTTTTGACCAACAGGCGATCAGCTGATAGAATTTTTCTCTCTAGGAAAGAACCTTCACCGCACATGGATAACCGGATGAAAACCTCCCAGACCCATTCCCATGCCCGTCCTCTCCCCTCGAATGAGGAGGTGCTCAATCGAGTTCGCCTCCTGCTGGACAGTCCGGAAGACGATCTGCAAGCTTCGATTATGAAGGAACTCCTGGCAGGAACACTTCGGCTCCACGATTCTCATTTGGATATCCTGGACCTCAAGATCGTCAACCGTGCTGTCAAAGAACTGCGGCATGCCTTCCGCGTCTTTTACGACTACCGCGATAGACGTAAGATCAGCATCTTCGGTTCGGCCCGCACTGCTCCGGATGACCCAAACTACCGGATGGCCTTCCAGTTTTCCCGCCAGATCGTCGAGGAAGGATTTATGGTCATTACGGGGGGAGCGGACGGGATCATGCGCGCCTGCCAGGAAGGCGCCGGACGCGAGAACAGCTTTGGGGTCAATATCATGTTGCCCTTCGAGCAGGGCCCGAATGCCACCATTGCCGACGATCCGAAGCTCGTCACGTTTAAATATTTCTTTACCCGAAAACTCATCTTTCAGAAAGAAGCCAACGCGATCGCCCTGTTCCCTGGCGGCTTGGGGACCCATGATGAAGGTTTTGAAATCCTGACCCTCGCCCAGACCGGCAAGAGCGATCCTCAGCCGATCGTCTGTCTCCAGGCCCCCGGTTGCGACTACTGGGACGAGTGGTACTCCTTCATAAAACGTCAACTCTTGGCCCGTCGATTGATCAACCCTGAAGATCTCAGCCTATTCAAAATCACCACGTCCGCAGACGAGGCGATCGATGAGATCAGGAAGTTTTACCGTCGATTCCATTCCATTCGGTATGTCGGCCGGCTCCTGGCCATACGGCTGAAAACGAGCATTACCCCCGAGCAGGTAAGCGGCCTACATGAAACCTTTGGCGATCTGTTGTCCGAAGGCACCTTCCAACTGCGCGGACCGCTCCCGGAAGAACTCGACGAGCCGGACCTGAGGAACTTGCCTCGGCTGGCCTTTATCTCCAATCGCAAGAGCGCGAGCCGATTGCGCCAACTGATCGATCACCTCAACCTACTCTGACCTCTTCTTACAAAGAAGCTTTAGTCTCGGCGAAGCATCATGGTATGCTCTGCCGTAATGACTGGATCCCGCATACAGCATCCATTCTCTGAGCCCCCCACAGTCGTGCTCTATCACGCCGAATGTGCCGACGGATTCGGCGCCGCCTGGGCGCTATGGAGTCGATTTCCCACGGCTCGATTCATTCCGGTCAAGCACGGCAATTCCCCTCCCGAAGGGCTGCAAGACCAACGAGTGGTCATCGTGGATTTCAGCTATGCCCGCGAGACCCTGGAAACCATGGCTCATCAGACGCAGGCCCTGCTCGTACTCGATCATCACATTACCGCAGAGAAAGCCCTCACCGGCCTTCCCTATGCCTATTTCGACATGAAAAAGTCCGGCGCGGTCCTGGCCTGGGAATGGGCGCACGACGAGCCGGTTCCGTGGCTTCTCGACTATATCCAGGACAAAGACCTCTGGACTTGGGCTCTCCCCTTCAGTCGGGAAATCAATGCGGCTGTCGCCTCATATCCGTTCGAGTATCATCGCTGGAGCCGCTTCAAGCAGAACGAGTTGGAGCAAGAAGGTCGGGCTATCTTACGTTATGAAAACGAGCTCGTAAGCAAACTGGCGGCGCAGGCCATGTTGATCGACTTTCACGAGGCCGTCGTTCCATCGGTCCACAGCGCAATCTTAACGAGTCAGATCGGCGAACGCCTCTCCGCAGAGCACCCATTTTGCGTCATGTGGCACGATCGCGATGGACGCCGCTATTACAGCATGCGCTCGCGAGAGGACGGAACGGACGTGGGAGCCATCGCCGCGTCTTTCGGCGGAGGGGGGCATACACATGCCGCAGGATTTTCGGTCCCCCTCGGACCTGACGGCTCCTTGCCGGACAACCCGGCGCTCCCTCGATCGGTGATTGACCGTCGCAGGCCTCCTGGTTGATCTGGTTCATCTGGTTTGTTTTGTTTATTTAGTTAGCCTTGTTTAACCAAACAAACGAAACAAACCAAATAACAGTCCTCTTCCCCTACTGAGAGCCCCATGATCCCTCTGCGCGACGACAACCCGACCGAACTGACACCGGTCGTCACGATCGGTTTTATCGTCTCCTGCGTCCTCGTCTTTTTGTACCAGGTGAGCCTACCGGTCGGCCCGGATAATACATTCGTGTTCCAGTATGGAGCGATTCCGGCCCTCCTGTTCGGAGAGGCCGACCCCTCCGAAACGGCCGTCTCCATTCCTGCCTACGCCACCTTGATCACAAGCATGTTCCTCCACGGTGGCTGGATGCACCTTATCGGAAACATGCTCTATCTATGGATCTTCGGGAACAACATCGAAGACGTCATGGGACACGCAAAATTCGTCATGTTCTACCTCGCATGCGGGATCCTGGCCGCGTTGAGCCACGCCGCGACCGATCCATCATCGTTTGTCCCCATGGTCGGAGCAAGCGGCGCTATTTCCGGTGTGTTAGGCGCTTATCTGTTGTTGTTTCCACGAGCCACGGTGCTGGTTCTGATGCCGGGCTTCGGTGCTACGAGGGTCCCAGCCGGTATCGTCCTCGGCATGTGGTTCGTCATGCAACTGTTGAGCGGGGGAATGAGCATCGGCAGAGCCGGAGGAGGAGTCGCCTTCTTCGCCCATATCGGCGGGTTTGTGGCTGGGATGGCATTGATCGGCCTGTTCAAACGTGCGGACGTGCCCTACTTTGCACCAAGCCGCCGTGACCGGTGGGAAAACTAGCCCGGTTCATCTGGTTTGTTTGGTTTGTCTTGTTTGGTTGGTTGAACGGAGCGAACCAGATAAACCAGATGAACAAAACAAACCAAAGAAACCATCCGGTGCTCACGCATCCAGCAGCTCGCGCACTTTCCCCACCAGCCCGGCCTGTCGATAGGGACGCCTCAAGAGATACCGTGGGTTAAGGCGATGCAACGCCATCGTTTCATCGTCATACCCGGAGACAAAGAGCGGTTTCATCATGGGGTGTTGTTTCAACAGTCGCCTGGCTAGGTCGCGCCCACCGATTTCCGGCATCATGAGGTCGCTCACGGTGACATGAACAGCACCGGCATATTGCTGCGTGAGCAGCAATGCTTCAACGGGCGAACCAGCCTCCAAGACCTGATAGCGATGCCGCAACAATGTCGAGAGTGCAAGCTTGCGATCGATTTCATTCGGTTCCACCAGTAGAACCGTCTCCTGACCTTTGGCTGAGCCATTTACCAGAATTGAAGGAGCAAGCGGACGACCCTGCCGTACAAGGGGAAGTGTCACCCGCACCGAAGTGCCTTCGCCAGGCCGGCTGACAACCTCAACCTGCCCGGCACTCTGCTTCACAATGCCATAGACCGCGGTGAGACCGAGTCCCACATTCATTTCCTTCGTGGAGAAAAACGGTTCAAAGATATGCGACTGGGTCTCTAGGCTCATCCCGCTCCCTGTATCGGTCACTTGAATCAGCACGTTGGCTTGATTCCCATGGGACCCCTGCTTCGCTTCAATTCGGAGACGACCTCCACTCGGCATGGCATCCCGCGCATTCACCGCGAGATGAAGCAGGACCTGTTCGAGTCCTTCACGATCGACTTCGACATCCATCGACGCCTCATCAATGGCTATGCTGAGATCGATAGAGGTGGGCAGCAGTCCTCTTATCACTCCACGCAGTTCCTCCAGCACCGTCTTGACCGAAAGCACTTGCCGAACTTGGCCATCCTGGAGACCCAACCCAGCCAATTGTGCGGTCAGGGCTGCTGCCTGTTCTCCACTTCGGAATATATCGTCGACCGGCCCATAGAGAGGGTCGCCAGACTTGAGGCAGGACAGGGCCACACCAGTCTGCTTACCGATCACTGAAACCAGATGGCTCAGTTCGTGGGCGATCCCTCCGGCGATCCGACTAATCGCTTCCATTTTCTGCGCCTCATGCAATTGCTGCTCAAGGCCTTGTCGCTCCTTCTTTTCCTGCCGTACATGTTCATTCGCCCGTGCGAGATCGCCCTTGAGACCCTTGATACGAACCTCCAACTGATCGCGCGATGCCTGTAGGGCCTGTTCGGTCTCCTTCAGGGCCTCAATATTCCCCAGCAACAGGGTTTTCTGTTGCCGTTCTGTTCCAATCGTTTGCAGCGCGAGTCCGTAGAATATCGCCATCACTAACAGAACCGGCACTCCCAGCAAATGCCCGGGCGACATCGAGCCGGTTTGTACAACTCCCTGATAGAGAATGATGCCATACCCGGTACAGAGCAGGAGAGATAACCCGATGACATGGGAAAGCCGACGCACTGAGGCGGCAATGAGCATGAGCACGAAATACGACAGGTAGAGATCGGACCGTGCATTACCGGAAAGATAGATCGTCGCAGTCACGAGAAGCGTGTCGATCCCAACCAGAGTCCCGCTGAACCACGCGGCCTGCAAAATCGATGTCGGCACATACCACAGGCAGAGGATCATCCCCAATAACCCGCCGATAATCACCAGGCTCGTAGAAAGATTGGTAGTCAGCTCTGCTCCGGACAATAACTGGTAGGCCAACATGACGCCAACCAGCGACTGAAGCACAACATATCGGGGACGTGAAATCGTATTGTCGTGACCGGAATCCGCGGCAGGAGATTCGGCAGGATTCTCAGAGGAGAGGGTAAGGCTGCTCATCCGTATGACCTCCTAATACCAGCGACCGAAGGTATAGGAATCAGCAAGTCCTGTACCGCTGTCAATGGGAGCGAAACCCTGTTTTTCCCGTAGGCTATGCCCTGCGCAGTTGAACCATTCGGTCCATATCCCTGCGGCAAGTCACAAAATGGAACGATACCGCATCGTGCCGGTTGATGTCGGATAGGAACAGGAGAGGTGGAGGCAGAACGTTAGGCGGACAGGGTGGGGCCCTTTGCCAGGCCGTCACGAAATTGCCTGGCATGATTGAGAGCGAAGCTGAACGACTCGCCAAGAAACGTCACATGCCCCATCTTGCGACGGGGGCGAATCACAGGCTTGTCGTAGAGATGGAGTACCGCGCCGGGAATATCCAACAGGGTGCGACAGCCTGCATCCTTCATAAGAACTGAAACATCCTCCCCGATAAGATTCACCATGACGGCTGGACTCAGCAGGCGCACTTCACCCAGCGGCATGCCGCTGGTCACGCGAACCTGCTGCTCAAACTGGGATACGGTACAGGCATCAATCGTGTAATGGCCTGAGTTATGGGGTCTTGGGGCGATTTCATTAATAAGTAACGCTCCGCTCGGCAGCTGAAATAATTCGAGACAAAATACCCCAATCCCTTCCAACCGATCGACCACTTGACGCCCGAGAATGGCCGCTCGTTCGGCCACAGCTGAAGACCCCGGGGCCGGCACCTTGCTGGTCCGAAGAATCCCCTCTTCATGCTCATTCTCAGCCAAGGGGTACGTGCAACTCTCTCCGTCCGCTCCACGGACAACCAGGATCGAGAGTTCCCGTTCGAACGGTATCAAGGACTCTACGATCCATCGCATGCCAGGGCGAGCGGGTTCTAACAATGCCAGCTCCACCTCACGGACATCGGACTCACGAAGGATTTTCCACTGTCCCTTGCCATCATAGCCGGCCGTTGCCGTCTTACAGATAGCGGGATAGCCGACCTCTGCAACAGCCATCGCCAATTGACCTGGAACAGTCAGGCCGGTGAAGGGTGGAACGGGGAATCCATTGGAGGCCAAGAATCCCTTTTGTCCGAGACGATCCTGAATCACCCTCAGCACAGCACTCGACGGACAAACCGGCCTCTGCTGCTCCAAGGCTCGACAGAGTTCCGCCGGAACGTTCTCCCACTCATAGGTCACAGCCCTGACCAGATCGGTAAACCGCGTAATTGTCTGTTGATCGTTGAATGGAAGGGGAAAGCTATGGCTGGCAATACGATGGGCCGGCGCCTCCGGATCTGGATCCCAGACGGCGACTCGGTACCCGAGACGGCGTGCGGCCAGGGTGAACATGGCGCCCAATTGTCCGCCACCCAAGACGCCCAGGACCGATCCCGGCTCAATGACCACGGCCTTCACGACTTGCGACTCGAACGGCGGAGACCCTTTGTTCCGGCTACCAGACCCTTCGCTTCAGGAGACTGGAGCACGCTATCCGTCTGTGTCTGACGAAATAGTTTCACGCTGGTGGCAATCTCCGGATACCGGCCGGCTAAGATTTGCGCGGCCAGCAAACCGGCATTCTCCGCCCCTCCGATAGCCACCGTAGCGACGGGAATCCCTCTTGGCATCTGCACGATGGAAAGAAGCGAATCGAGCCCGCGAAGATTCGCTGTCGGGATCGGAATACCGATGACGGGCAGGTGGGTTTTCGCAGCCAGCATTCCGGGAAGATGGGCCGCCCCTCCGGCGCCGGCGATAATGACTTCGATCCCCCGGCCGGGAGCTGCCTCCGCATAGGAAAACAAGCGATCAGGGGTTCGATGCGCGGAGACGACCATCAATTCGTACGGGATTCCGAGATCCGTCAGAATTGCAACGGCCTTTTCTAAGATTGGGAAATCGGATTTGCTTCCACCCAACACCCCGACCAATGGATGGGGGCGATCCGCCCCCCGCCGTCGTGATTGTGATCTTTTACTGAGACGAGGCATATCCGCGCGAATCCTTTTTCCATGGCTCTCTGGCTCATAACCCTCAACGAAGCCCCCACCTTATCGATTCTCTGACGGATGGTCAAGCTCGGCCCTCTCCACCGACGATCCGTGAGACGTGAATCGTCAAACGTAAAATGTTTCGGATGAAGAACCCTCGGCAGCCCTACGTTTCACGTTTTACGTCTTACTTCTCACGACTCTTGAGAGCGCCGCGGCTGGGCTAATCCTGCAATTCAGCCTGAACGGTCTCGATGAGAGTCTTCATTTCAAAGGGTTTCTGAAGTGTGCGGTGGGCGCCCAGCATTTTTGCGACATCAAGAAAGTTGAGAATGCCGATCATTTCACTGCTGCCGGTAATCGCAATGACTTTCACATTTGGAAATTCCCGCCGCAGCGTGGCGATGGTCTCCAACCCGTCCTGCTCCGGCATGAGAATGTCCATAATCACCACGTCGGCCTGCGCCAGCCGATATTGCGTGATAGCCTCTTTGCCATCACGCGCTTCCGTGACGTGGTAGCCGACCTGCTCCAATATTTCACGGACCAATCTGCGGAGTTGCTCTTCGTCGTCGACGACAAGAACGGACGGCATCGCGCCTCGGCTTCGGTGAATGACTCGGGGCTTCGAATCCTTGCGCACTGGGCATGACCGAGAAGACCATGGGACAGTACCATCTCCTCGGTGCGAGGGCAACCAAACAATTCGTCCACGGGAATGGCCTGTACCAACTGATTGTGTACTGAGATGTCGCGACGGATCAGCGTATTTCCTCTGCACTGCCCACACAACCGAGGCCCAGGGCTCGTATAGAAGCCCACGACTAAGATGGTGCCGAAGGCGGGACTTGAACCCGCACGGCTTGCGCCACACGCCCCTCAAACGTGCGTGTCTGCCATTTCACCACTTCGGCGACCGAATCCGTGAAGCGTATCTCGTGAAGCGTCGCTCGCTTCCAGATTCGAACATTTCACGTGTCACGCTTCACGAACAACGCGTGACAGTACGAGGGAGGCGCATTATAGAAGTGGGCCAAAATCCTTGTCAATCAGCAGAGGGTCCAGTAGAATCGGACCGCTCCTATTCACCGGGACCCCCAACACTGTGCAGAGTCAACATATCCTGATCTCCCCGCTTCTTGATGACGTCGCTGGACGACAGGCCCAGGGGTCCATCGCAGCTCTGTTCGACGTCGACAATACCCTCCTGCCGGGAGAGGCCAGCGAGATAGGATTTTTCCGCTTTTTATGGCGGCGTGGCCTGGTGGGATGGGGCGAGCTGAGTCGAAGTGTTGCCTGGCTGGCGAGGCACATGCCTCCGTTCTCGCCGCACCATCTCCGGAAACGAAAAGTCTACCTGACCGGCAAACGTCCTTCAGACATTGAATCCTATGCACGGGAGTTCTGCCGGGCCGAGATGCTTGACAAACTGTCTCTCCAGGGCCGCGCACGACTGGAAGAGCATCGTCAGGCCGGTCACCAACTGATTCTTGTGACTGGCGCGCCGGAGTTCTTGATCGTGCCCCTTGCGGAGTTCTTGGACATACCCACGGTCTTTGCGGCTAAACCGGAGCAACGGGACTCAGTCTATACCGGTGCCTTGATTCCCCCGTTCCCCTATGGCCGTGGCAAGCGGGAACTGATCGTCGCCCACGCTCAGGAAATGGGCCTCGATCTGGCCCGCTCCTATGCCTATGGCGACAGCCCCGGCGACCATGACATCCTTGAATTAGTCGGACACCCTCAGGTCGTCAATCCGATCCGAGGCATGGCTCGCACGGCGCAACAACAGGGCTGGCCGGTCGCGAGATGGGAATAAAAATGTGAATCGTTCAACGTTAACCGACTTTTCAGCCGGACAGTACGTTTCCGATAGACGATTCACGCTTCACGTTTCACGTTTCACATCGTAATGTATGCGCGTCACCGAGATCTTCCATAGTATTCAAGGCGAGTCGAGTTACGCCGGACAGCCCTGTGTCTTCGTGCGATTGACCGGATGCCCGCTTCGCTGCACCTGGTGCGATACCGACTATGCCTTCTACGGAGGGCGCGAGTGTTCGATCGATGAGATCCTGGCGCAGGTGCAAGACTATGGGTGCCGCCTCGTGGAGGTCACGGGAGGGGAACCGCTGGCCCAGGCTGAATGCCTTCCCCTCATGACCAGGCTCTGCGATGCCGGCTACAGGGTTCTCCTTGAAACCAGCGGCGCCATCGATATCGCTCCGGTCGATCCCCGCGTGCATGTCATCCTGGACGTGAAGTGTCCTGGGAGCGGGATGGGAGAACGCATGCACTGGCCAAATCTTTCTCGGTTGGCGGCAAAAGACGAGGTGAAATTCGTCCTGGCTGACAGGGCCGATTACGACTGGGCTCGCGAGATTCTTGCTCAGCATGACTTAGCCGGCCGTTGTATGGTGCACTTCAGTCCAGTCTTCGGTTCGCTCGATCTTCGTGAGCTGGCAGAGTGGATCCTGGCCGATCACCTGCCGGTCCGTTTTCAATTGCAGATGCACAAGTACATCTGGGCGCCGGATATGAGAGGAGTATGAGAGATGTCATTGGTCAAGGGTCATTGGTGGGAAAGCCTCCGTACCCGTTGACCATTGACAATTGACCACTGACAAGGAGTTTGCGCAATGAAGATCATGCATGTCACAGTCGAGGTTGCACGAGCGGAGGCCGCAGCTGCCGAGGCGTTGGTCCTCACGCATTGCGAGGGAGAGGGATTGGTCGGACAGGACGCAGCCCTGATCGATCGATCTCTCGGCGGTTCGTTGAGCAAGCTGGTGCAGTCCAAAGAATTCGAAGGCAAGGCCAACGAAGTATTGCTGTACCACACACAGGGTGCGGTGCCTGCGAAGCGATTGGTGCTGGTCGGCTTAGGGAAGAAACACGACGTCACGCTTGAAAAGATCAGGCAAGCGATGGGTTCGGCCTCGAAACGCGTCCGTCAGGCAAAGGTTGGATCCTTTGCCGTAGCGCTTCCATCGATAACGCCTACCGGGATGTCAGGGGTCGAGGTGGCGCAAGCCATGGTTGAAGGGGCGATTCTGGGAAATTATCGGTTCACTGTCTATCGGAGCGAGACCGCCCCAGAGCAAGATCTCGCGGGAATGAAGATTCTCGTTCCACGGAAAAGCCAATTACGGCAGGTGACTGAAGGGATCAGGCGCGGTGTCGCGACGGCAGAGGCGACTGTCTTTGTCCGGGACCTTTGCAATCATCCCTCTAATGTCCTGACCCCCGCTAGGGTCGCTGAGGAAGCGAAGGCTGTCGCCAAGGCTGAAGGGATCACGATCAAGGTTCTCGATCAGAAAGAGATGGAACATTTGGGAATGGGCGCCTTGCTCGGTGTGGCGCGCGGGAGCCAGGAGCCTCCAAAATTCATCATCCTTGAATATAACGGAGCCAAGAAAAAAGACGAACGTCCGGTCGTACTGGTCGGGAAAACGATCACCTTCGATACGGGCGGGATCTCGCTGAAGCCTGCCGAAAATATGGAACATATGAAGGCCGATATGACGGGCGGGGCCGAAGTCCTGGCTTCGATTCGGGCGGCAGCCAGGCTCAAACTCCCATTGCGTCTCATCAGTATCCTGCCAGTAGCGGAAAACATGCCGGGTGGCCGGGCGATGAAGCCGGGCGATATCGTCACGACCCTGTCGGGAAAGACCGTCGAAGTGCAGAATACGGATGCGGAAGGCCGGCTCATCCTGGCCGACGGCCTCGCCTATGCCATGCGTTATAAACCGGCAGCCTTAATCGACATCGCGACGCTCACGGGAGCCTGCGTTGTGGCGCTCGGCCAATTTGCCATCGGGATGTTCGGAACCGATCAGAGGCTCAAAGAACAGGTCAGGAAGTCGGGACTCACGGCCGGTGAACGAGTGTGGGAAATGCCCCTGTGGGAAGAATATTTCGAACAGCTCAAGAGCGATGTCGCCGATATGCGCAACATCGGTGGTCGCGGCGGCGGCATGATCACGGCGGCGCTTTTTCTGAGTAAGTTCGTGGGGGACTGTCCCTGGGTCCACCTCGACATTGCCAGCACTGATTGGAGCGAGCGGGAACGAGCCTATATTCCAAAGGGGCCCACAGGGATCGGCACACGCTTATTATTGCAATATCTCATCGATCGAAGCT
>NEWP02000006.1:41360-61291 GCA_002869895.2 Nitrospira sp. CG24E
GACGCGGGGTACGCTGAAAGCCGAAGCAGCCGCAGGCTCTGGTCAAATGGCGGCGTATCTCAACGACAAGATTCAAGGTGGTCAGCCGGCGGCTTCGGCTACGGCTGCAACAACCGCCATGCCCGGGGAGAAGCCAGCCAGCGGCTGTCCCTTCTCCGCGATGGTGGCTGAAATGGGATTGACGTCTGGCGCAAAGCCCGGCGATGCTGGACCGGTCATCTCAGAGTTTGCTTGGTCGCCCGATGCGAAGGAAAAGCTCGACCGGCTTCCCTCATTTGTGAAGCCGATGGTGCAGAGCAGCGTGGAGGCCTTTGCTCGTAAGCAGGGGTACAAGACAATCACATTGCAAGTCATGGACGATTCCAAGGGCGAATCGAGTAATGGGATGACCTGGACGTCTGATGCTGAAAAGCGGCTTGAGAATATCCCAGACTTCATCCGCCCCATGGCCCGCAAAGAGGTTGAGCGGGTGGCGAAGGAACGAGGGATGGCAACTATTACGGCTCAAATCATGGACGACGTGAAAGAAAAGTTCCTCAAGTTCATGTAGAGACAGGACTTGTGAGACTGTATCGGTAAAGGCCCATCCAGTTTTCTGGATGGGCCTTTCCATTGATGCGCCATGCTTCTCGCCCCTCTTGCAGGTTGCAGGCCTATTCCCTTACAGTTGGCAGCATGATCCGCACATTTCAAGGAATCAAACCCACCATTCCCGACTCCTGTTTTATCGAAGAGACTGGCGTCGTCATCGGCGATGTTGTGCTGGGCGAGCACTGTAGCGTCTGGTTCCATACGGTCATTCGCGGCGACGTGCACTTTATCAGAATTGGTGACCGGACGAACATGCAGGATCTCTGCATGCTCCATGTCACTCACGATACCCACCCGCTGATCATCGGCAACGAAGTCACTATCGGCCACGGGGCCATACTCCACGGCTGCACGGTCAAGGATCGCGTGCTGATTGGTATGGGAGCAATCGTGATGGATGGAGCCGTCATCGGAGAGGATTCAATTGTAGGGGCCGGGGCACTGGTGGTGGAAGGTATGATTGTGCCCCCGAAGAGTGTGATCCTTGGATCACCTGCCCGTGTACGGCGTGCAGTAACAGAAAGCGAACTTGCGTGGATTAAGGAGTCGGCGGATAACTATGTGAAGTACGCCGGCCAGTACCTAGACAACTCATCAAAAACCAAGCCCGGGTTCAAAATCTCGTAGCCCGCAGTTATTTCAGACGCTTTACCCGGCCGTTTTTCTCTACCCTGCCTATATGAATGAAACAGATCGGATCGCCTACCAGTGCGGTTGGATAGTTGCGCTTTCCAACCCGATAGGGGACTCGATGCCGATGGCACCACTCCGCAATCCATAGGATCTCTTCTGTGGTAGTCGTCACGAGGCCAGGCCTTGCGAGCGTTCCCATGCAACGTGCCACCAACGCACGCACGATGCGACGTTCCTTCCCAAACTTCAATGGGTCGAGAGTGAGAGGGTTGCCTCGCCCATAAGAGAGAGGTGACAGATGGGGAAACCGTTCCGGATCGTTCAACACACTGACGATCCAGAGATGATCGAATCGGCCCTTTGCGCTGGCTGCATCGGCAAGTCGAAATGTGAGGGGGATTGAGTGGCAGGCACGGTTGAGAACTGTGACTTCGGCTCTTCGAAGATTATAGGGTTCCACCGTTCGACTCAGCTCTACCGTTTCCATAATCAATGTCGGAAGCTCTGCGACTCCGGCACCGACATAGAGACTGCGTCCGCCCCGCTCGAGTTTCTTCTTCAACGCAACTGCGACCCGACTCCCGAGACGATCACAGGGGCCTCGCTTGGCCCGCCAGAACTCATCGCCACCTTCATAACAGTAGACCGGTCCCAGCGCTTCATAGTCGAGACGGCCGTATATCTCGGTCACGAGACGCCGGGTCACGGATGCCAGTTTTGTACGGTTCCCTTTCATGGCCGTACTCCGGCGATCTGAATCGTGGTTGCAGTTACCGTTGCCACGACCTTGGAGAGAAAATCAAGATTCAACGTATCCACGGTATCGGTCTCACGATGGTAGTGGGGATTTCTGAAATTCGCCGTATCGGTCAATACCACAGCTGGATAGCCTGTGTCCCAGAATGAGGCATGGTCGCTGCGCCTGGTATGAGGCATGGCTTCCCCTTGGCCTGGCACGACCAACGACAGAGTCTTCAGTGAGGCAACATGCAGTTGGGCTTCCTGTTCAAGTCGATTCACCAAAGACCGGGATGCCTCGTTGCCCACAATGGCAAGAAAGTCTCCCTGGGTCGGCACAGTGATGGGTATGCCTGGTGGAGCCTGCTGCGTACCTGCCTCGCTCTTGGCGAATCCGACACATTCCAAGATAATTGCGCCGACCAACTCGCGGCCTTCGGCTTTCAGGCGGGAAGCGAATGCCTGACTCCCCAGTCGATCCTGCTCTTCAAGGGTGAATGCCACGAGCCAGACTGGTCGCTCGAGAGTCTGCGCGCGGAGCCGAGAAGCCACTTCGAGGAGTACCACTAGGCCGCTCGCATTATCATCTGCCCCAGGTGATCCGGACACCGTGTCGTAGTGGGCTCCGATCAGGAGTGGGGGCAGTTCTGTCCCTTGTCGAGACCGGTTTGGGTACTTGATTGCCACGACATTACGGTAGACCCTGCCCCAGGCTCTCACAGGTTGGCTGCCGGTAGCCCACCCAGATTTGGCAAACTCTGTCGTCAGGTAATGTGCTGCCTTCCGAAGCGCACGGGGGCTCGTCTCAGGATGGCGCTCGCCGGCGAGGGCTTGAAAATGGCGGTCGATTCGGAATCGCCGGTTCACCACGAGAAGAAGACGAATGGATTCATCGGCTATGACGTAATCTCGGTTCCGATACCCTTGCGCGTGAACACTTCGAGCAGGATAGCATGTGGAATCCGGCCGTCGATGATATGGGCTTTGCCGACGCCTCCTCCGAGGGCATCCAAGCAGGCATGGACCTTGGGCAACATCCCTTCGCTGATCGTGCCTTTCTTCACCATCCGCTGCACGTCTTTGCGTGAGACCGTCGAGAGATGGCGTCCACTCGTATCGCGAATACCCTTCACGTCGGTCATCATCACCAGCTTTTCCGCGCCCAGCGCAGCAGCCATCGCGCCGGCCACCAGATCGGCGTTGATGTTGTATGTGTTTCCCTCCCTGTTGGTGCCGATCGGTGCAATGACGGGAATATAATGGTCCTGCTGAAGTTTCAGCACCAAGGCGGGATCGATGGATTGGACCTCTCCGACCAAACCAAAATCCTCATCCCCCTCGCCGTCGTCGAGATCCTTTTCCAGGCTTGCGGCCCAGGCTTTGGCCGTGAGCGCTCGAGAGAGCATGAGCCCGCCGTCCTTTCCGCTCAAGCCGACTGCAAGTCCGCCATGGCGATTCAAGAGATCGACGATCTCCATGTTGATCTTACCGGCCAGCACCATCTCCACAATTTCCATCGTGGCTTCGTCTGTGACCCGCACTCCATGGCGAAACTTGGCTTCGATGCCTAAGCGATCGAGCATCTTGTCGATCTGGGGTCCTCCTCCATGCACGATGACCGGATTGAGACCGACATATTTCAAGAGCACGACATCCTGGGCGAACCGCTCCTTCAACGGCGCATCGGTCATGGCATGACCGCCATATTTGATGACAATCGTCTTCCCTTTGAAGGTGCGAATATAGGGCAAGGCTTCGATCAGGACGTTGGCCTTCTTAATCAGTCTGTTCATGTCCTGGCTCCCATGGATACAAAAGCGCGAATGGAGGGGAATGCGGGACGAACCAGTTTGCTATTCGCATCGGTTCCCACCTCTCGCTTGACACAGAGGGTCGTTGATAGCCCAACGACGATCATGGCTTGATGTCCTTTGCGGCACGTGTACTGGTCGGACGACCGGCTCGCGGATGTGTCTTATCATAGACAGCCAGGAGCTGGTCTGTGGCCAGGTGTGTATATTTTTGTGTCGTACTCAACGAAACATGCCCCAGCATCTCTTGAATCGATCGCAAATCGGCGCCTTCATCAAGGAGATGAGTGGCGAAGGAGTGCCGCAATGTATGGGGACTCACGGGGCCACCGGCAAGCCGATTCGAGTAGCGGGCCACGATGCGAGCGACACTCCGAGTCGTCAAGCGTCCCCCTCGGTTGTTCAGAAAAACCGGCGACGAGATCCGCGTTGTCGTCGTTTTCAGATCTCGATGCTCCATTAGGGGCTGCTGATTCAGATAGGCCTGAACGGCCTGGAGCGCCACCTGTCCGATCGGCACGATGCGTTCCTTCCGACCCTTTCCCCGCAGATGGACCAGCCCCTCGGATGCACGGAGATCTTCGCGATCGATCCCTACGAGTTCGCTCACCCGCGCTCCAGTCGAATAGAGCGTTTCCAGCAAGGCACGGTCGCGGAGTGACTCTCTTGCTCGATCGGCGGGAAACTCCATCAGCGCCGACGCGTCGTCCTTGGTCAAGACACGCGGAAGATGTTTCGGCTGTTTCGGCGTCCTGATAGTTTCGGCAGGATTGAGGCTCACCCTGCCCTCATGTTGCAGGTAGCGAAAGAAGCTCCGGAGAGAGGCGAGCTTCCGGGCCATCGAAGTACTTTTCTCACGCTTCTGGTCCAACCAGTGTAGGTAGGCCCGAACGGACTCCGTCTTCACGGCATCAGGATTGAGGGTGGACAGGCCCGGATGCGTTCCCCTCATAAAGGCCTGAAACTGTCGAAGGTCTGAAGCGTAGTTCCGTACCGTCTCGTGCGACGCATGACGTTCCAACTCAAGAAACGTCATGAAAGCTCGAATTGCGTCATCCATGCCGTGAGGTCCTTAAGCGCCCGTTGTCCTGTGAGCCGTCGTTTGAGCTCCTTGTCTCTCGTCGCGGTGGCAAGGGGAGGGAAGAGCCCGAAATTCGTATTCATTGGTTGAAAGTGGCGAGGGTCCGTGTTTGTAATGTAGGACAGGAGGCAGCCGTGCGCTGTCGTTGGAGGCGGTGTGACCAACGGCAATCCCGCGAGACCACGAGCTGCATTAATCCCTGCTAACCCTCCCATGGCGGCTGAATCCGTATAGCCTTCGACCCCGACCAGCTGCCCGGCAAAAAAGAGGGTACCGCGCGCCTTGAACTGAAGGGTATTGCGTAGTAGTTGAGGTGAATTGATAAAGGTGTTGCGATGTAAGCTGCCATAGCGCAGAAACTCCGCCTGCTCAAGGCCGGGAATCATGCGAAACACCCGCTTCTGTTCCCCGTAGGTCAGTTTCGTCTGAAATCCCACGAGATTGTAACAGGATCGATGGGCATTTTCCGTACGGAGCTGTACCACTGCATAGGCTCGCGCACCAGTCTTGGGATTCTCCAGGCCCACTGGCTTTAACGGACCGAACTGCATAGTCTGGCGGCCCCGTTCGGCCATCACTTCGATGGGGATGCAACCTTCAAAATAGGGCGTCCTTTCAAATTCTTTGGGTTGGACTTTCTCCGCTGCGAGCAACGCATCATAAAAGGCGTTGTAGGCCGGCTCGTCCATGGGACAGTTGAGATAATCATCCCCTCCCTTGTTGTAACGGGACGCGAGAAATACGATATCCATATTGATGGAGTCGGCATCGACAATCGGAGAGATGGCGTCGTAAAAATACAAGTGTTTCGTGTGGGTCAATTGGGCGATCGCCTGCGACAGTTTGTCGGACGTCAGGGGGCCGGTCGCAAGAATACAGAGGCAGTCTGTTGGAATCTCGGTTATTTCTTCATGCAGAATGCGAATGTTCGGATGCCCTTCCAATGCTTGGGTGATCTTGAGGGAAAATTGCTCGCGATCGACGGCCAGTGCCGATCCAGCTGGGACCCGCACTTCATCTGCGATCCGAATAATGAGCGAGTTGAGGCGGCGCATTTCTTCTTTCAAGATACCGGGGGCATTCAGGATGTCCGTGGAGCCGAGCGAATTCGAACAGACCAGTTCTGCCAAATTGCCGGTCTTGTGTGCTTGCGTCATCTCTTTGGGGCGCATTTCATAGAGCGTGACTTTCGCGCCACGATTGGCCGCCTGCCATGCCGCTTCAGATCCGGCTAGCCCACCTCCGATGATGACAATATCGTTGCGCATGCGCGTGAAACTCCACGATGAAAGGCTGCGAGCGGGGGCATTGTAGGAACCGGGTTTTGAGGATGTCAAGACACGTAGCTGAGCCTGACACAGGGTGCCACGGTTGATACGATTTATGACCCCATGCTAGACTTTGCGCCATGTAGGCGATTAGCTCAGGGGTAGAGCGCTTCCTTCACACGGAAGAGGCCACTGGTTCGATACCAGTATCGCCTACCATATTCTCCCCTTTTCCATCTTCTGCCCCTCGCACAAACTGACGATTTCATGGCGGTGTCTGAACTGTTCCGTTTTCTGGACAGAACCCAGTCGGTCGGCTACACTTCAGACTATCGAGAGAAGGTCGATTCTCAACTGTACAAGACGAGTGAGGTCATTTATGAAGATTACAGCTCTTGCCCTAGGAATTCTCCTCCTGGCCACCGCAGGCGGTTGTGCAGGAAACAGCCAGCAGCAGGCATTGGCTGATGCAGATGTGAGCTATGCGCCCCCGGCCAGCATTTATAGTGTGATGGACCCAACATCTTTGGTCTATACCGATGTGGCGGCCGGAGCGGCTCCGAGCGATAACCCCTGGCGTTGGACCGGTTTTCTCTTGCACCCTCTCGGAGTCGCATTGGACTATGGTGTAAACCGACCGATTTACAAACTTACGAGTAAGATGCCGTACCTCTTTGGGTACACATCTGAAGATTCAATGTTAGACAGCCAGCGGCGATAATATTCACAAGCGCATCGCCCCAGGTCCAAGGCCCGCTCTCCTCGTGAGAGCGGGCCTTGCCGTATCGTCCCATTGGCAAACCCGTTCACATTTCATGTATGCTTTCTTCGTGAGCCAGAATTCACGTGACAGGCAAGTACCCCGTGCTGTGACCTGTGGTCTATGGGTGGCCTGTGGGCTGGGACTGAGTCTTTTGCTGAATGCTTGCGGAGGCACTGTTCCCAAGCAGAACCTCCCACCGTCTGAAACCGACCTGGTCCTCTTAAAGTCCACAACCCTCTGCACTTCGAAGTCCAACTTCCTCAAGACGCATGCTATTGCTACCCTCAAACCACAAGAGTGGGGTGTTGGGCAAGAGTTAGTTCTCCCTGCAGACCGGAGTCCGTCACGTGGCGATGAGTCTTACTTTTTCGATGAAGATGGCACGCTGGTTGGAACCGTCTATACCTTTCCGTCCGGGCTTGACCTGAATCCATACCCAGTCCTCCGCCGCACCCTCACGATGCTGAAGCCGGTATTAGAGTTCTATCTCAATGTGGTGAAACTATCTTCAAAGACGAGCATGAATTCCAGCGCGTTGTATGAGACAGGCGACGAAAAAACGACGACTCAGGATTTGGTTCTTGGGACACGTGAGCAACCGGTGCTCCTCCAGGCTTCTGTGACGATTGACCCCTATGTGCGGCTGTTTTCACCCTATCGGCGAGAATTCTTGGAACGGTTACGCCATCCGAGTGGCCAGAAGTCAGGGCAGTCGCTAGATAGTCAAGGAGCAGAGGATAAGGAGCCCTTTCTCTCGCTCCAGCACTTTGCTCGTGGCCAAACCGCGCAGCTCTCCTACTGTGGGGCTCAGAACTATGATATTGCGTCCAATGCCTATCAGAAAGCGATCGCGAGCGGATTTACCAATAAGGTGTGGCAGGCAGAAGCTCACCACAAGCTGGGTCTGGCATGGGAAGGGAAGGGAGAGCACGAGAAGGCCAAGGCGGAAATGGTTTTATCCCTGTCTATCAGACCCAACACCCCAGAAATTCTGAACAATCTTGGTGCAGTCTACGCGAAGCTGGGGGACAAGACGAACGCACTTACTTCATTTGAAAAAGCCGTTACGCTCCGTCCTAACTATGCCATTGCTCGTTACAACCTGGCTGAAGCCTACGAACCTACCAATCCCAAACGGGCCCTCTCGGAGTACGAGACCTATCTCGTGTTGGTCGAAGGGATTCCCGATGAAGCAGGTCGCATCGCCCTCGTCCAACAACGAGTCAAGGAGTTAAAACGCTAGTCGTTTGTATAGGAAAGTTTGTACGATAGTTCTAACCGGTTCGAAGCGGAGCAGCACAGCACGACTCGTTCAGCGCCGAGCCTTCTCTTCCTGTTCTTCGAGCGTCTTGCAATTGATGCAGAGGGTAGTAACCGGGCGGGCTTTCAGTCTGGGATAGGGAATCTCTTCTTCGCAACGCTCACAGATGCCATAGATGTCCTGGTCCATTCGTTCGAGCGCTTCGTCGATCTTTTTGATCAACCGTTGCTCCCGCTCGCGGATACGCAATGTAAAGTTTTGCTCGGCTTCCGCAGACGCTTGATCGCTGACATCCGGGAATGCCGCCTGTCCGTTTGGATTGGCGAGACCCTCAACCGCCTCATCCAGCATGGCTTTACGCTGCCGCTCGAGATCACGGCGAATCGCCGCATATTTTTTTCCCTGGGACGCTGTCTTGGTTTTTTGTTTGGCCTTGACAGGTTTTATGGCTGGTTTAGTGGGCGAAATACGCTTGGCGGAAGGGCTTGCTTTCATACTGTCACCTGCGTGAAGGCAAAAATCTTCTGAAAGAGCAAAACTATAGCAGGCGGTCGGTGGAGGGTCAATGGGCCGTATATCCGGTACAAACCCGGTTTATTTGGTTTGTTCGGTTTATTTAGTTGGTCTTGTTGAACCAAACAAACTAGATCAACCACATAACCCAATAAACAGTCTTGTTAGAGGTCTCGACGACCTTCGATCGACTTGAGCAGCGTTACTTCGTCAGCATACTCGATATCCATTCCAACTGGAATGCCATAAGCAATACGCGAGACTCGGGTCCCGAGAGGCTTCAGTTGGTTTGTGAGATAGATGGCAGTCGCTTCCCCCTCGATTGTTGGACTCGTTGCAAGAATCACTTCTTCAATTCCCCCAAGCTTCACCCGACCGACAAGTTCCTCAGCCCTGATATCAGACGGTCCGACACCGTCCAACGGAGATAAGGCGCCAAGTAAGACATGATACAAGCCTCGGTAGGCTCCCGCTCGCTCAATGGCATAGGTCGTACTCGGTTCTTCTACCACCAGGATTCTTGTCTGGTCCCGCTTCGGGTCGAGACAATATTCGCAGAGCTCACCCTCGGCGATATTCCGGCATTGTCGGCAAAACGAGAGCCCGTCTTTGACGGCGCGAATCGCTTCGGCCAGGCGAAGCGCATCTTCTCGCTCGGCCTTCAAGACATGAAAGGCCAATCGCTGCGCTGTTTTTTGACCGATGCCTGGAAGACGGACTAACTCACGCACCAGCCTTGTGAGTAGTCCTTGTTGATCAACCGCCATGCTGTATAAGCCTGCTAGAGTATTCCGGGGACGTTCATCCCGCCGGTGACGGCTTTCATCTCTTATGCCATCATCTCGCGAGCCCTCTTGAGGGCATCGTTCGACGCGACCATGACCAAATCCTGCACCATCTCCACGTCGCCGCTTTTCACCACTTCCGGATCGATGACCATGCCGACAATTTCCATAGCCCCGTTGGCGGTGACTCTCACACTGCCACCGCCGGCCGTCCCGGTTGCGGTCTTTGTCGATGCCTGTTCCTGCACCTTCGCCATTTTTGTCTGCATGGCTTGCGCTTGCTTCAGTATATTTCCCATATTGCCTAGCGGGTTCTTCATTCCGACACCTCCTTCTGGCTCGACACTGATCTGACCTCTGCGATCTCTGCGCTGAATATCTCCAATGCCTGTTTGACGACCGGATGTGCCCGAGCTTGCTCGAAGAGAACCAATCGTTGTTCTTTTTCCTTCGCTGTCCGGAGTTGCGCCATCGTCGGTCCGGGGGCGTCCGACTCTGTCAGTTCGACAATCCGCAACCGAACGGTCTGTCCGCTTAATCGTTCACACATAGCAGTAAGCGCCGCCAAATTGTCGGGCTTCTCGATCATCCCTCTGGCCACCGTCGCCTGTTTGGTGAATCCAATCGTCACGACATGGCCGTCCACTCCCACGAGGCGGCCCATTTCCAAGAAAGGGGCGATATTGGAGAATGCTCCAGCGACTTCTTCCTGAAACTGTTCCCAATTGAGCGTGACCGCTAGACGTCCGCTTTCAGGCTGGGGCGATGCCACAGGTTCTGAGGCGTTTACATTACCAGCAGAGCCAGAAGGCTGGACATTTGAAGGATCTGTCGAGAGGCTCCGTGGGGACGCCGTATTTGCGGGAATGGTAGGCCGCGATGGTGTCGGAACGGCCGGTGTGGGAACCGTCGATTGAGAAGGCTTCGGTGTCACAGCGGACGGTGGATCGACGGAACGAGTCGATGAAACCCGCGAGCCTGTGCGCATCGGAGTTGGCTGAGGCGGGCTTGTCGCTTGGGTTGACTGCACCGTTTGGGGAAACGGCGATTTCCCATCCGCTCGACGCAGCAACCGCGTCGCACGGATCGCCGCTGTTTCAAGTACGAATCGAGGGTGGGCACTCAGTCTGAGCGAGTCCTCTGCCTGCGTGAAGATCGTCAATAATTCCTGTAGAGGCTCGGGCGAGAACGCCTGCGCATCGATTGCCATCTGTGCGAGGTCTTCTGCGGAGGCCTCGATCAATCCCTGCCGCTCTTGGGGTGAGGTCACCACCGACACCACCAGCATGTTGCGTAGATATTCGACGACCTCCGCACAATAGGCTCGCAGGTCGTGCCCTTGGTCCAACAGTTGCGCCAGCACCCGGAGCGCCGCCGCGCTCTCCTGAGTCGTGATCGCCTGAATCATGGAGCGAACGAGTTCGTGTGGAACCGCGCCCAACAGGGCTTCCAGGTCCGTATGCACGATTGTTTTACCGGCGAACGCCACTGCCTGGTCGAGCAGGCTCAATCCATCGCGCATGCTGCCTTCACTGGCTCTGGCGAGCGCCATCAGGCTCCGTTCCTCAATCACGATCTTGTCCTGATCGACGACATGGCGCAGCCGTTCGATGATCTCGGTTCGCGCGATCCGGCGAAAGTTGTAATGCTGACAGCGTGAAAGAATCGTCGCCGGAATCTTGTGGATTTCGGTAGTTGCAAAGATAAACACCACATGTGGGGGCGGCTCCTCCAACGTCTTCAACAGTGCATTGAAGGCGGAATTCGACAACATGTGGACTTCGTCGATGATGTAGACCCGGTACTTCCCTCGAAAGGCGGCGAATTTGACGTTCTCGCGGATCTCACGGACATCGTCCACACTCGTGTTGGACGCCCCGTCGATCTCCATGACATCGACAGAGGTTCCCTGCGCAATTTCGAGGCAGTTGGAACATGTGCCGCATGGTGTGCCGGTTGGCCCCAGTTCGCAATTGAGCGCTTTCGCGAGAATTCTCGCGACTGTGGTTTTTCCTACGCCGCGGGTTCCGGAAAAAAGATAGGCTTGGGCAATGCGCTTCGTGGCGATGGAATTGACGAGCGTCTGAACGACGTGTGGCTGCCCAATCACGTCATCGAACGTGCCAGGCCGGTACTTTCTTGCAGAGACTTGATAGTCCATGGTGCGTCGTTCGTTAAGCGTGAAGCGTATCTCGTCTGCGATTTGGACGCTTCACGAATGACGTTTCACGAGATACGCCATTGGGAAAGCGGGGCCAGGTGATCCTGCGGCACACAGAACTGACCGCTTACCGTTGCTTCCTTCCGGACCTGGCGGGGTTCACAGGGTTCTGTTGCACAGGGCCCAGCCCCTTTCCCAAAGTTCTGAGTGCTGAGTTTTGAGTGCGAAGCCGTGTCCTGCTCCCTTATCCTCTAACTCAGAACTTAAAACTGATAACTCAGCACTTCTCTGAGTGGCGGAGAGGGTGGGATTCGAACCCACGGTCCCATTGCTGGGACGCATGCTTTCCAAGCATGTCGATTCGTCCACTCTCGCACCTCTCCGCACTGATTTTTGCGAGGCGGCATCTTAACACGCGGTCTGATGACCGGCAAGGTGAAGGAACGGCCCTCGCACAGGGGCGAGCCGACCTATCTTGAACCTGATCGAACTCTTTCCTATATACTGATGCTCAGAGAAGCTGGCAGGGAGGTGCGCCCGTGAAAATAGTAATAGGCTTACTCGCTGTTCTGGTTACGGTGGTTGGAGCCATCCTGGCGCTTCCCTTCCTGATTGACCTCAACAAGTATCAAGATCAATACAAGCCCCTCATCGAAGACGCGCTCAACCGCAAGGTTCGGCTGCAAGACATCCGCCTGACAATCTGGCCCAGGATCGGTGCCAGGGTGTCCGGGTTTGCCGTGCTGGACGATCCGGCGTTCGGCTCAAGCCCCTTCACCTCTCTCACGTCACTGGATGTTGGGGTCAAACTCATGCCGTTACTCAGCGGCAAGGTAGAGGTAGAAGACATCGCGCTCCGGGATCCTGTTGTCACCGTGATTAAGAACAAGAACGGCGTCCTGAACGTCTCGACGATCGGTCGTACAGGGGCTGAGTTGCCGAACGCTCCCTCGCGCGCGCCGATTCCGTCGACCGAAGGTCCGCTTAAGATTCTGGCATTGCTGGCCGTAGATCGAGTCTCTATCGTCGGCGGAGCCCTGACCTATCGTGACTTGTCGGCAGCAGAACCAGTCGAGTATGTGCTGCGAGATCTGCAATTTTTGCTCAAGTTTGTCCACCTCGGCCAGAGCCCGAGCCTCCACCTCACCACACTTGTTCAGCCGCTGAATCTGCCTGTGACCCTGGACGGCACATTCGGTCCGCTCAAAGAAACCACGGATATCGACGCCATCAATCTGC
This sequence comes from Nitrospira sp. CG24E, assembly GCA_002869895.2. Classification (GTDB taxonomy): domain Bacteria; phylum Nitrospirota; class Nitrospiria; order Nitrospirales; family Nitrospiraceae; genus Palsa-1315. The sequence continues at coordinate 54,205 of NEWP02000006.1, forward strand.
AGCTATCATTGGGAAAGACGGTTTTCACCATCACCGGCAACACCGCCGGGCGCGACGCGAAGGTCAATATCAACTCGTCCGTCATTAACACGGCGCATCTTCCGATTACCCTGCCGCTGAAAAAGCCGGTCGAATTGAAGAACGTTGAAATCACCGCAGTAGTCAAAGGCCAGGACGCGCATCTGAGCCATTTTTCATTCCAACTCTTCGATGGACAGGTGAAGGCACAGGGAGGCCTCACTTCCGGATCCGATAGTCCTCCCTTCACCGGCAAGGTGACGATTCAAGGTCTGCAACTTGGACCTGCCTTGGATGCGCTGGCGGCGTCGTCAGTGTCGATCAGCGGGACAGCCGGAGCCGACCTAGCACTGCAAGGCCATGGATTCTCCATGCAGGACCTCACCAAGACCCTGGAGGGAACCAGCCACGTCGCTGTGAAAGATGGAAGGGTCGAGGGAGTGAATCTCCTCCAGGAAGTCTTCTCCCTCCTCAAGGTCGCAGGTATCTCGCTCGATGATGCCAAGGCAACGGTATTTTCGACGATCGAAACAGACCTGGCGATCAAAGAAGGCATGATTAATGTCCAACGAATCTTGATGGACAGCCATGACTTCCAAGCCACAGGAAATGGAATCGTTGGCTTTGATCAAACCTTGAATCTCAAAGTGATGCTGAATCTGTCTCAGGCGCTCAGTCAGAGCATCGTCAGCTCGTCCCCCGCTGCTAGATTCGCACTGGTCGAAGGGCGGCTCAATGTGCCCCTCTTGATCACCGGTACCGTACAAGCACCGTCATACGGGCTGGATTCGAAAGCCTTGACTGGCAGGGTTCAGGAACAGGTGAAGGAGAAAGTGAAAGAAGCAATCGGTGATCTGCTCAAGAGCTCAACCAAGCCGAGAGACCTCAAACAGAAAGGCCAGGATCTTTTGAAGGGACTCTTGGGACGATAAGAAAACCCCATGGAGAGAAAGTCCAGATCCCCTCCCGACAGTCTCATGCTCTACGCATCAACCTTCGGTCCATAATCATACCCATCCCGATTCTTTTGCCGCCTGTCTGTGGCAAAATAGCCTCCTAGCAGCACCAATCAGTCACACCTGTGAAGGACAATCCCTTCAGAGGACCTATCGGCCAGCCATCCATTTGCAAAGATGCTTACTGAAATGGGCCTTTCTTTGTCAACGGCATAGGCTTTGCTCATTGCCGGCACCCATTGTCCATATGCGATGGGTGAGTCACGCGTGTCCGCATATATTCCTAGTCATCACGCTTGCTTATTTGCATCGATTCCGGTTATACCGACAAGGGATTTAGGGCCGAATGGCCCTGCCATTCATCTATAATACTTAATGAGTTATTGGATGCAACCACAGACATTCGCTCATTCTCGTATGGAGGGTTCAATGAAGAAGGTTTTCTGCGGTCTCGCAATTGTGATGGTTGGCTGTTTCATGGGGGGACTGCTATCCACGGAATCCCATGCTCAAGTTATTCCTCCCGCGGCATCTGCCGCAGCGACCGCTCCCGATGTCGTGACGCTGAAAGACGGCAGCATCATATACGGAGAAGTCATCGAAATGTCGGGCGGCGTGTTGCTGATTAAGAACTCCGCTAGTCCTGACAGTACGGTGAAGGTGAAGTGGGAGGATGTCGCCAAACTGGTGGTGAACCATCCCACTCCGTTCTATCTCAAGGAAGGAACGGTCCTGAACGGCACAGCGACAGCCGGGCCTGACGGGACATTGAACATTCAGGCCGAACCGCTTAAAGGCACGATGACTGTGCCGATGGGTTCCGTCACCTCCATGAATCCGGTCATTCAACCTCCGGTCATCTACTCGGGCAGCTTAACCGGCGGTTACTCCCAAACGACCGGGAACAGCCACTTGCGCAATGCCAGCCTGCTTGGGGATTTCGTGGCGCGGAGCGAACAGCTCCGGCTCTCGATCAACGGGCGCTATGTCTACGGCGACAACTCCAATACGCTGATTGCTCGGAACGCGCGCGGAACGATCAAGCTCGACTTCTTCATCACCAAACGGTTCTACTGGTTTGCTTCCGCCTACTTCGAAAACGATCGCTTCCAAGACCTGAAGATGCGAACCGCGCTCGCCAGTGGTCCCGGCTACCAATTCATCGAGCGGGGAGACTTCTCCGGCAGCTTCAAAGATATGACCTTCTATTCCGAAGCCGGCCTCGCCTACTTCAATGAAGATTTTCGGGTGGCAGACGACAAGTCCAGCGTTCGCGCGCGCGTGTCCATGAAATGGAACTGGCCGCTCTTCGACGATCGTGTGACGCTATATCACTACAACGAAATCTTCCCCTCTCTCCAGAATTCATCGAATTTCTTCCTCACGATGGACAACGGCGTGCGGTTCAAGATTTGGGAAGGATTGGCGAGTGGCTTCCAAGTGACCACGCGCTATAACAACAATCCGGCGGTTGGCACAGGGGATACGGACAACCTGTATCTCTGGACCATCGGATACAACTTCGATACGACCAGGAAACGGTAGGGCCATTAAGGCCCATGCAATACACCCTAATCCTCATGAGGAGGACCTATGCTGAAAGAGTTTAAAGAATTCGCTATGAAGGGCAACGTGCTCGACATGGCTATCGGTGTCATTATGGGCGCAGCATTCGGAAAAATCGTCTCATCGCTCGTCAGTGACGTACTGATGCCCCCGATCGGCCTGCTCTTGGGAGGCGTCGACTTCACGGGCCTTTTTATCAATCTCTCCGGCGCCGCTCAGCCATCGCTTGTCGCCGCGAAAGCCGCGGGAGCCCCGACCCTCAACTACGGGGTGTTTCTGCAAACTATCTTCGATTTCATCATCATTGCGTTTGTGATCTTCATGTTTGTCAAGCAGATGAACCGGTTCAAGAGAGAAGCGCCTGCGGCGCCTCCTCCGCCACCGCCAGGGCCAACCAACGAAGAAAAATTATTGATGGAGATCCGCGACGCGCTGAAAGGCCGTCACTAAACGCCTATCGGACATCGCGAAGAGATTCCCACGATGCGGGAGTGGGCAAACTCACACTCCATAGATAACCCGCGCGATTCAGAAGGAGGAGATCATCATGCAGGTATTCAAAACCACCGTCATGGTAGCAGGTTTGGCTGCGTTGGCGGGCTGCGCGAGCTGGGATAAGAGTCCCATTTGTGACCCCACTCACCAATGGGTGGCTTGGTCTGACGTTCGTTGCAATCCACCGCAACAAATGGCCGCTGATACATCGAATGACATGGCTGCCCGTCTTGCGGCTCTTGAAAGAGACCGTCAACGACTGGCTAACGAGCTGGAGGCAGCCCGGAAACAGAATGGCGCACTCAGCAGCCGTGTGAGCGATCTGGAACGGCAGCTGGCAGACCGCGATCGGGAGATTGCCGCCCTTCGTTCCGGCGCCGGGGATTCGGCCAAACTGGCAGCGGATCTTGCAGCCTCCAGGCAACGTAATGCGGATCTCGAAAGACAATTGGCGGATTGCGAGGCTCGCCTGGCTGGCCTGCGTGGCCAACTCGATCAAAACAAGGGCAGTTTAGCGAAGGCGGAAAAGGATCTGCTCAAAGCGCTGCAACCGGAAATCAAGTCTGGGAATGTTTCCGTGCATCAATCGGGCGATCAACTCATTATCAATCTCGCGTCCAGCATGCTGTTCGATTCGGGACAGGGTCAGCTGAAGGCAGGCGGTACCGATGCGTTGAAGCGTGTGGGTGGCGTGCTCACGGATTTCCCGGAGAAGGCTGTGCATGTTGCCGGCTACACAGACAACGTGGCAATCAAGGGGGCGTTGCAGAAGAAGTTCTCGTCCAACAAAGAGCTCTCTGACGCTCGAGCCGAGAGTGCCGCTCAGGCATTGCGGGATGGCGGGGTGAGCAGCAATTTGTCGGCGGCAGGCCACGGCGACAGCGATCCGATCGCCAGCAACAACACGCCAGCGGGACGCGCCAAGAACCGCCGCGTTGAGGTCATCGTCAAGTAACGGCAGAAGAGAGAGTCATTTCTTTTTGTGCCTGCTGCAGGGAAGGGGGCTCTCCCACTGGGAAGAGTCCCCTTCCGCCGAAGTCGTGATTTCAACAACAAGGAGGCATGCAATGAAAGCAGGAACGAGCATAATGTGGGCCGCCCTGTCGGTGGTTATGATGGGTCTCACAGCTTCAGCCTGGGCTCTTGACATGGACGCCATGAAGAAAAAGGTCGAAACTTCGAAAGGGCAAGCCGAGAACGTGAAGAAAGAGGGTGGTGAGGTCAAGCAAGACGTTCAGGAGATGAAGGCGCAGGATGCCATGAAAAATACAGGAGAAATGAAGACCGAGGGGATGAAGCTCAAGGATGCCGTCACGGGCAAGTAGCGCTCCGAGTAGATTCCTTCCGATCCAGGCCGGCGCATGATAGACGCGCCGGCCCTCCTGCCAGCAGATCACAGAGAGCAAGCACTTTCTTCGTAATCTCCCCCCCCCCACAGATTCTTCCGCAACGGTCGCCAAAATCTTGTAGTGTCCGAGCCTGTCTTTCGCAAGTTCCAGCTTCGTATTAGTTTTCAACGTATGAACGAGATCCCATCCATACAGGTTAAAAATAATTGCAGTAGGATTTCTGGCCTTCGCCTCGGGCTGGAGTAAAATCCGTCGCGCCGAAATGAGGCGGAATTCTATAGGCCAAGCTCAGACAGTCCAGGGTGATTGTCGGGCCGGCGACCAATGGGCCAGAAATACTTTCGATCCTTCTCTGAGATTGGGGCGTCATTGATGCTCGCGATACGTCGGCGCATGAGACCGCTGTCATCGAATTCCCAATTCTCGTTCCCATATGACCGAAACCAGTTTCCTGAATCATCGTGCCACTCGTACGCGAATCGGACGGCAATTCGGCTGCCTTGGTAAGCCCAAAGCTCTTTGATTAAGCGATAGCCCAACTCTTTGTTCCACTTGCGAGTTAGGAACCGAACAATTGCCTCCCGGCCGACCAGGAATTCCGAACGGTTTCTCCACAGGCTGTCAGGTGTGTACGCGAGCGAAACCCTATGAGGATCTCGAGTATTCCATATGTCCTCGGCCATTCGGACCTTCTGGGCCGCAGACTCACCATCGAATGGGGGAAATGGAGGCCTAGGCTGTTCGAGCGTGCTCACGATAATGACCTCTTTACATTGTCCTCAAATAATTCATGGTGTTCCGCTCCCTATGATCGATAATTCTTCTTGCCGATGTCGAAATCAATGTGGGAACGAATGGCATGGGCATCCGCTCGCACGCGACATCACGCTTGATTAGCCGTGGTAGTACCGTTCTTTGACGATCTTGCCGTCCTTCCATTCGGTCTTGACGACTTGCTCTAGGCTGATGGTCTGCCCATTCTTCAGTTTCAAGCTGAGCACCGAATCATAGAAACTGGTGTTTCCCGTGACTGCCACAGCACCGATTACATAGCTGATAAAGGCCGCCACACCGATCGTCTCTCTGAATCTGTTCAGTCTCTCAATAGAGGCTTGTTTGCCCACGATGGGCGGTTGATTGCCTTCCTGCGTGACAACATCATCCACAAAGTAGGTCTCCTGGCCTTCGGTCATTCGACCTTCTTTCAGAATGCCCAACATCTCTTGTAGTGTTTCACTCGCTTGCTTGCTCATAAATATTAGTCCTTTCGTACAGTTACTGGTTTTCCCGACTGGTAATGAGCCCGTTCATACAGATGCAGCACTCATCAACCAGTCTCACTATCCATGGATCGTCTCGCATCCACGTTTTGAGACGAGTACGACCGCATCTCCAACTCGAATTTCCCCACCTTGGATCACGTAACAATTTAAGGCGAGGGTGCCACCGAATTTCTGCGCGATTTCCTTGAGCACCTGACGGTCTTGTTTCAAACTGTCTGGGTCGAACGTCGTCATGATGCAACGCCCACGGAGATCCTGTATTCCAATGACGACGTCTCCGATATGCAAGCATTGTCCTGGCCAGTCGCGCTCGGCCAACCCCTCGACGCCACCGATCACCAGATTCGGCCTGAGTCGCCGGCCATCATGCCCAAAGGCGGCGATGGCTCCATCCGTTGCGACCAACAGGGGCAGCACATCGAAGCGATCGATCGACTCATCGCGAACCAGTGTGGCTCCAAGCCCCACGATATCCACAACAGCTTCGCGAATCTTGGGATCGCTCCAGAGTGAGCCGTCGACCAGAGGCTCGCCTGATGTATTGAGCGTCGCATGGTGGCCGAGCAGCCGATGGTGCGTCCTAGACGTGATCACATGACGACTCTCGTCCTCCACGTGAACGACGCGATCTCCTTCAAGGCCAAGAGCCCCGATACGCACGCGATTTAACCGTTCGCCGCCCATCGACTTTACCGGATATCGCCAAATCTGTTCGACCTTCATGGTCTTTGCCTCCCTCGTTGTCAGTCAGCTTCTCATGAGAGTTGTCTATACGTTGACCGCTCGGAGCTGGGCTTCGAGTTCAGCAATCCGAACTCTCAATGGACCGGCAAGCCCTTCGACTTCTGTAGCCGAGTACCGTGGCGTAATGTATTTCGGGCAGTTCCAATCGAACGAGACGACGTCGATAAACACCAAACGTTCCACGCTCGACCGCATATTCGCATCACTGACCTGTGCGACGAGCTCGGAATGGAGCCGAGCGTCCTCCACGCGGGCATGGCCAAGAATCTTCAGCCGCTCTCGGTTCTTGTAGTCCATCAAAAATAGCGCCACACGGTCGTTCACGGAGACGTTGCCGGTGCTCAGCAGTTGCCGATTCCCCTTGTAGTCGGCGAATACGAGGGTCGTCTCATTGATGACTTGAAAAAATCCCGTGGGCCCTCCGCGATGTTGAATGTAGGGCCACCCACTTTCACTGATCGAGCCCAGGTAGAAACTGTCCCGCGCTCTAATGAACTCGACTTCTGCATCGCCCAATGGGTCTCGCTCAGGAGCGCCTACGATCTTGCCTGCTCTCCCGTAGTACTGTGTCTGCGCACGGCACACAGCATCTGTAAACATCATATCGAGATACTTTGTCGCCATCGCCTCCCTCTCTATCAGGATGCTGAAAACGTCCGCCAGCGTTATTGGAAGG
>NEWP02000006.1:61391-87225 GCA_002869895.2 Nitrospira sp. CG24E
ACATTTGCCCCATGGACGTCATGAATGGAGGACGTCTTATACGGGCTCGACAATGGATCAAGTATGCCGATCTTGATCGGCTCACCCGCGGCGGCAAGACTCGCCCTCTCCGTCAGCCCTATCACTTGGCCAATGAGATCGCTGAACACCAAGGCCCCGCCGGTTGCTGCGGACAGTTGCAAAAACCGTCTGCGCGAAAACTCGGTCATAGATCCCTCCTTTTATCGACAACCAGTTTGTTGTTCAGGCGAATGTTCTACTTCTTGTGATCGATACTAATTGCTACCGATGTCACAATCAATGTGGGAGTGAATAGCATTGGCCGTCCGCTCCCACACGGTATCACACGTGATTAGCCGTGATAGTAGCGCTCCTTGACAATCTTGCCATCCCGCCAGTCAGTCTTGACGACTTGTTCGAGACTGATGGTTTCCCCGTCCTTCAATTTCAACGTCAGCACCGCGTCATAGAAACTGCTGTCTCCCGCGACGGCCACGTCACCGATGGCATAGCCGACAAAGGCCGCCACTCCGATCGTATCCCTGAATTTGTCCAGTCTTTCAATGGAGGCTTGCTTGCCCACGATGGGCGGCTGATTGCCTTCCTGTGTGACGACCGCGTCCGCAAAGTAGATCTTCTGACCTTCTGTCATTCTTCCTTCTTTCAGAATGCCCAACATTTCTTGCAATGTGTCCTGTACCTGCTTGCTCATATCGATTCCTCCCTCTAGGCCTTGCGGCGTTTAAAGTGTGAAAGCCAGAAACTCCCATGCAAGTGATGGCAAAAACAGCTGGTCTCTCTAAGCGCGGACAGCCTCGCATTCATGGTGTCGAGCCAGCTCCACGTGGTCGCCGACACGGATTTCACCGCCCCGGATCACGTAACAATTCAGGGCGAGCGTACCCTCAAATCTCCGCACGATGTCTGTGAGCACCTGCCGGTCTTGTTTCAGGGAATCGGGATCGAACGTCGTCATGATGCAGCGCCCACGGAGGTCCTGTATCCCAATGACGACGTCTCCAATGTGCAGGCACTGCCCGGGCCACGAGCGCTCAGCCAAGCCCTCGACCTCGCCGATGACAAGATTCGGTCTGAGGCGCCGGCCGTCACGCCCGAATGATGCGATCGCTCCATCCGTCGCCACCAACAAAGGCAGCACGTCGAAACGATCGCTGGAATCATCGCGTACGAGCTTGGCGCCCAAGCCCACGATCTCCTCAACATCTGTGAGGACCTTGGGATTGCTCCACAGCAGGCCATCGACCGCAGGCTCGCCGGAGGCGTTGAGTGTGGCATGATGGCCGAGAAGCCGATGGTGCGTTCTGGACGTGATCACACGACCGTCTTCGTCCTCCCCATGCACGACGCGATCCCCTTCGATGCCGAGCGAACCGATGCGCGCGTGATTCAGCCGTTCACCACCCATCGACTTTATCGGGTACCGCCATATCTGTGCGACCTTCATGGTTTCCACTCCTTCGATAGAAACAGAGCGTTTCCGTTACGAATGTCATGACAATTTCACCGTCTATAGTTGGGCTTCGAGTTCGGCAATCCGGTTCTTCAGCGGACCCACGTACGCTTCGACCTCTTCCACCGAGTACCGTGGCGTGATGTACTTGGGACAGTTCCAGTCGAATGACACGACGTCAATGAAGACCAGTCTCTCCACCGCCGACTGCATCTTGGGATCAGTAAGCTGTGCAACGAGTTCTGGATAGGAGCGACCATCTTCCACACGGGCATGGCCAAGGATCTTCAAGCGCGTTCGGTTCGGATAGTCCATCAGAAACAGTGCCACACGGTCGTTCACGGAAACGTTGCCGGTCGTGAGCAGCTGGCGATTGCCCCTATAGTCGGCGAAGGCCAGCGTCGTTTCCTTGACCACGTGCAGAAATCCACGAGGCCCACCTCGATGCTGAACGTAGGGCCATCCGGTTTCGCTGATCGAACCCAGATAGAAGCTGTCACGCTCTGCAATAAACTCAGCTTCGGCTTGGCCCAGGGGATCTCGTTCGGGAGCGCCTGCGATGTTCACACCTCTTCCGTAGTAGTGGTTCTGGGCTCGGCGCACGGCCTCCGTCATCGCCAGCTCCAAGTATTTCAACGCCATGATGTTGTTCTCCCTGCCGAGAGGACAGGACGACGGGACTCGTCGCATGTCCTCTCATACTCAATCTCAGAACACGATTGTGTACCACCCCTCTGCCACGTACCGGCGGAGGCTCAAGAGCCCCGCAGTTCCAGCGAGGGCATGGTCTTTCACAATCGGTACGCCACAGGCCTTGACGCTCTCCGTCGCCCCAAAGACCTCTGCGCAACCGCACGAGGCGCCTTGCACGACATCACGCACCTCGTTATAGAGGCCATTGGCTGGATGTGAGAACTTGGTCAGTTCTGCCGGCCAACGAGTGCCGGCTCCATTGAACACGACGGCGACTTCGTCGCCCTTCTGCTTACATTCAGATGCAAGAGCCAGGGCATTAAAAACTCGCCCAAGTGCTTCTTCGGAGCCACTCTTCGGATCGGACAGAATGATGATCGCTGTTTTCATGGATTCTCCTTTGATTCAATGACACTCACGATATTGTGGATGTTTGTTTGGTGCTGCGGTCTCCTGCGCACTGGTCACGATATCTATTCATCATGGCAAGTCCGGTACCACGTGCCGCCGCATCTACTGAAACAAGAAAACTGTTGATGAGACAAGGAGTTGCTGGGCTATTCGCGGTTGCATGAAGCAGGAGGAAAGAGAGGTGCCTCCACGAGATTTCGTGGAACTACGATATATCGTGGAGATGAAACGTTATGTTCGTTGCGATGCGGTGGGGAGAGGTTTCTTGATGCCGAGCTTCTGCATCCGGGATCGAAGGGTGTTGGGATGGAGACCAAGTCGAGTCGCGCTGCCCTGCTTCCCTTCAATGACCCAGTTCGTATCTTGAAGAACGCGGAGAATGTGGGCTCGTTCCACTTCTTCCAGGGAATCGGCTACCGGCAACAGTGGAGCGGAGTTTCCCTGAAGCATCACATCGTCGATCTGAAGCAGTGATCCCTTTGCGAGGATCGTGGCCCGTTCGATGACATTTTCTAACTCCCGGATGTTACCAGGCCAGGAATATTTCATGAGGCGATCCATGGTCGACTGAGACACTCCGTCGATCTTCTTGCCGAGCTTGTGCGAGAACTTGCCAACGAATCGATTGACCAAGAGGGGAATGTCAGATGCACGGGCGGAAAGAGACGGCACCTCGATCGGAAACACATTCAATCGGTACAGAAGATCGGCCCGGAAGGAACCGGCCTTCACCGCTGCATGAAGGTCTCGATTTGTGGCGGCAATGACTCGAACATCGACTTTGGTCGAATGGCCGCTGCCGACCCGTTCAACCTCCCTTTCTTGTAGTACCCGTAGAAGCTTGACCTGTGCATCCAGCGGTAGCTCACCGACTTCGTCCAGGAAGATGGTCCCGCCGTCCGCCAACTCAAATCGGCCGATGCGTCGTTGTAATGCTCCGGTGAACGATCCCTTCTCATGGCCGAAGAGCTCGCTTTCGACGAGGTTCGCGGGGATCGCGCCGCAGTTGACCTTCACGAGCGAGCGACCCTTCCGTGGGCTGAGATTGTGAATGGCCCTCGCCAGCAACTCCTTCCCCGTTCCAGTGTCTCCTCGGATGAGGACCGTCGAATCCGTCGGCGCGACCTGTTCGATCGCTCGCAGCACGCCCTTGATACTCAGGCTCTGGCCGATGATCTCTTCGAAGTTATGTTCGAGTTTAATTTCATCACGAAGGTAGAGATTCTCGGCATGCAACCGATCTTTGAGCTGTTGCACTTCCGCAAACAGCTGCGCGTTCTTGATCGCAATCGCGGCCTCATTGGCAAAGACCGCCAATCGCTCGAACTCCGCTTCAGTCAGCGGCCGACGCCCGAACATCGCGATGACTCCAAGCAACTCCCAGCGGAATTTTAGCGGATGGCCCGCAAACGAATGGAGCCCGTTGTCCTGCATCCACTGTTTGTCCGGGAGTCGAGCATCGCCAAGGACATCGTTCGTAAAAATGGCGCCGGATCCTTGTGCGATTTTTCCGATCTTCAACGCACCCAACGGAATGCGGCGATATTCCCCATTGAGATTGCTATAGAGCCCGGCGCTGGCCTCAAGATGCAGGCAGCGGCTCCGGTTCTCACAGTCGGCTGCTTTATAGCAGTCGGCACAAAGATCGCCGGGACCTAAGAGCCAGATGCGGGCAAAGGCCGCATCCAACTCCTCCACCAGACCCTGGGTGATGGTGTCCAGCACGACCTGAAGGTCAAGACTCGAGGCCATTTGAAGGGTTATGCGTTCGAGAATCGCGCGGGGATTCGTAGATCGGTCAGGGGCAGGACCGGTTGGCATGGCATACTCCGTGCTGGTTCACCCAACACGAAGTACGATAAGTGGCCTATCGCAGCAATGTCAACGCCCGCTCAGCTATACTGATCCCAGGTGTCACACTGCTTGATCGCCCAAAAGACGGCTTCCTTCAATTTTTTCAGTGACTGATTGTCCGGATCCCGCAGCCGCTGCAGCTTCTTATCTAAATCATAGAGTGGTTGGATCGAACGCTTGTCGGGAATCTTCCCCAACGCCCAAGCCACTTCGGTCAGCACCGTCCAATCTGTTTTCGGATCTTGCAGCTTGGCCAGCAAGGGAAGAACAACTGACGCGTCGCCATGCACGCCGCCCAATTGCCCCAAACCCTAACGGACTCCGGGTGAAAGAAGCCAACGAGCCGGCCGATGTGCAACAGTTCGCCGAGCTGTATCTTCTCAATATGCAACGACTGCAAGCGCGCGATTGGTATATGTTTCCCGAAACCTGGTTGAGCGAGCTGCATGCCCGCTTCTTGGAGCACCTTACCCTGTTTTTCGTGTATGAAGGACAGCGCCTCGTTGCCGGTGGATCCGTGTTCCATATGAACGGACTCGTCGGCAATTTTCTGTCGGCTACGGCGGAGGACTGTGGCCAGTTTTCGCCGAATAACCTCTTGTTCTACGAAATCATCCGTTGGGCCAAGCGCCGTGGGTATCGCTGGTATAACATGGGCGGAGGATACCGGAATAACGACGGCGTGATGCGGTTCAAGCTCAACTTTTCCCAGCACACCGAGGATTTCCATACCTACCAAAAGGTGCATCTTCCACAAGCCTATGAGGCGCTGGTTCAGGAATGGCGCCAGGCCCTCTCCGCAACTATCGAGATGGAAGACAGCAAGTACTTCCCTTTGTACCGGATGAGCCGTCAATAGCAGGATGCTGAAAAAGTCCGCCAGCGTTATTGGAAGGTTAAGGCTGAGGCTAAGGTTGAGTAAACAAGAGCCTGGACGCTTAACCTTACGACCTAAGCCTTCTTCGCTCGCTGCGGCCTTGCTGGACAGCCGTTTTGAGCATCCTGAGCAAGTGTCATCCTTGTTAAAACACGACTGTATTCCACCCCTCCGCGATATAACGACGGAGGCTCAAGAGGCCCGCCGTCCCGGCCAACGCATGGTCTTTCACAATCGGCACGCCGCAGGATTTGACGCTTTCTGTCGCGCCAAAGACCTCTGCACAGCCGCAGGAGGCACCCTGCACCACATCGCGAACCGAGTCGTAGAGACCATTGGCCGGATGCGAGAGCTTGGTGAGTTCAGCCGGCCACCGCGTGCCGGTTCCGTTGAACACCACTGCCACCTCATCTCCCTTCTGTTTACATTCGGATGCGAGTGCCAAAGCATTGAACACCCTTCCGAGCGCTTCTTCTGAACCGTTTTTCGGATCGGACAGGATAATGATGGCGGTTTTCATGGGTCCTCCTTGGATTGAATGATGTCCACGAAATTGTGGATGTCTGTTCCGTTCCGTTGTCTATAGTGCGCTGCTCATGACATTCATTCGTTATGGCAAGGCTGGTGCCACGTGCCACGACGATCAATGAAACGAGATAAGCTGTTGGCGAGACAAGGAGTTGTCGAACTATTCGCGGAAAGATGAATGAAAACGAAAGAGAGATACTTCTACGATATATCGTGGCGCTACGATATCTCGTGGAAAGGAGCGTTGGGTTTCTTGCTATTTCGTGATGCCAGGCTTCTTGATGCCGAGCTTCTGCAAGCGCGACCGCAGCGTGTTGGGATGGAGGCCCAGCCTGGCAGCGGCGCCCTGTTTCCCTTCGATGACCCAACTCGTATCTTGGAGGATGCGGAGGATGTGGGCTCGCTCAACTTCTTCCAGGGAATCGGTGACCGGAATCAGCGGTGCTGAGTTCCCGTGGAGCAGCACCGCGTCGATCTGAAGCATTGATCCTTTTGCGAGGATCGTAGCCCGTTCGATGACATTTTCTAATTCACGAATGTTGCCGGGCCAGGAATACTTCATGAGGCGTTCCATGGTCGCTTGAGAAACCCCATCGACTTTCTTGCCCATCTTGGTTGAGAACTTGGCGACAAATCGGTTGACCAGAAGCGGGATATCCGACGCACGAGCGGACAAGGACGGCACCTCAATCGGAAATACATTCAGCCGGTAGAGAAGATCGGCCCGGAAGGAACCGGCCTTTACTGCCGCATGAAGATCACGATTCGTGGCAGCAATAATCCGCAAATCGACTTTGGTCGAATGGCCGCTACCAACCCGTTCGACTTCACGCTCCTGCAACACCCGTAGAAGCTTGACCTGCGCATCCAGCGGCAACTCTCCGACTTCGTCCAGAAAGATCGTCCCGCCGTCGGCCAGTTCGAAACGTCCGATGCGGCGCTGCAATGCCCCGGTGAACGATCCCTTCTCATGTCCGAAGAGTTCGCTCTCGACCAGATTCGCAGGGATCGCGCCGCAGTTGACTCGAACCAGCGGACGGTCCTTGCGCGAGCTCAGGTTATGGATGGCCCTCGCGATCAATTCCTTGCCTGTTCCGGTATCTCCGAGGATTAAAACCGTCGAGTCCGTGGGCGCAACCTGTTCGATCTGTCGGAGCACAGCCTTGATGCTCTGACTTTCCCCGATGATCTCTTCAAAGTTATGCTGGAGCTTGATCTCTTCGCGAAGATAGAGGTTCTCTGCCTGCAGCCGGCGTTTGAGCTGTTCGACTTCTGTGAACAGTTGCGCATTCCTGATCGCGATGGCGGCTTTGTTGGCAAAGACCGCCAGTCGTGCGAATTCCTTTTCGCTCAGTGGCCGCCGCCCGAATAGGGCAACCACTCCCAGTAATTCCTCTCGAAACATCAGCGGATGGCCTGCAAAGGACTGGAGCCTGTTGTCTTTCATCCACTGTTTGTTCGGGAGCCGGTCGTCTCCGAGCACGTCGTTCGTGTGCATCGACCCGAAGCCTTGGGCTATTTTCCCGATCTTGAGCGCGCCCAGTGGAATACGTCGATATTCACCATTGAGATTGCTATAGAGCCCGGCGCTGGCCTCGAGATGCAGACAGCGAGTGCGATCAGTACAGGCGGCAGCTTTGTAACAGTCGGCGCAGAGATCGCCTGGTCCCAGGAGCCAGATGCGGGCGAAGGCGCCATCCAGTTCGTCGATCAACCCCTGGGTGATCGTGGTGAGCACCAGCTGAAGATCGAGACATGACGCCATCTGGAGCGTGATTCGCTCCAACGTATCGTGCGATTGGGAAGGTGGAGCGGAGGAAGGGAAGCTGTCCATCGTGTTGATCTCCGAGCCGGTTCTCGCCCGGCTCGGAGGACGATAAGGACCTCACAGGGGATTGTCAATCAACTAAACTGATCCCAGGTATCGCACTGTTTGATCGCCCAGAATACCGCTTCTTTGAGTTTCTTCAAGGGCACATTCTCAGGATCTCGCAGGGTTTGCAGCTTTTTGTCGAGATCGTAGAGCGGTTGGATCGATCGCTTGTCAGGAATTTTCCCCAAGGCCCAGGCCACTTCTGTGAGCACGGACCAGTCGGTCTTTGGATCCTTGAGCTTGGCCAATAGCGGCGGCACGACGGAAGCGTCTCCATGCAGTCCGCCGAGTTGGCCCAACCCCTTGGCTGCCGTGGCTTGCACCTCGATATCCGGCGACGTATTCATGATTTCAACAAACAGCGGAATGCCCTCTTTGCCAAGATTGCCCATGGCCCCGATCGCTTGCTTTGCCAGATCGCGATTCTTGAGCACCTCTTTCAACCTCGGCAAGGCCTCGTCTGCTTGCATCTCCCCTAAGAGAGAAATGATTTTGACCTTTCTGGCCTGCGGCGTGTCGGATCGATCCAACAACTTCAAGAGCCTCTCCGGCTGACCCCATTCAGCGGCCAGCAAGAGGGGAAACTCGTAGGTCTCAAGCATGTCCCTCAGTTTGCCCAAGGCATAGGTTCCCGGATCTCCTGCGTGAGCCGATTGCGCTGCTTGCGCCGCATCTTCGAACTCGGTTCGAACCTCTTTCTGCCATTTGACCTTCATGTCACCGAGACGATAGGTCATTTGGCAGGCGGGTCCCTTCCACAGCCGAGAGGGGGCATCGGGCAAATCCGCATCTCCCCCAGCAGAAGTCGTACCCTCCCATGTTTTTTGCTGCTCGCATTTTACTCTGAGCAGAGCGTCATGGGATTTGCCGGTCTCTTGCACGACTGTGTATCCCAATTCATCCATCCGGCGAGCAATCACCTCAGTGAGCGGCGTCGCATCGACGGCTCCCTTGTCTGCAAGGGCAATCGTCTCGATGCGCAGGGTTTGGATCTTCTCCAACAAGGCTTTCTGTTCCGCTGTGAAATAGTCCCGGTAGGCCCATGAAGGAGGAGAAAAAAATGCCAGCAGGCACAACGTGAGAGTTGAAAGCAGTGGCGCAACGTGCATCATGCACCTCCTCGCCTCTAGACTGGCAACGGATGACCTATGCGACATGATTATACCTGTCATTGCGAAGTGGCGGCTACCATGGGCATGATGGGGGTCTTTGATGGCCTCCACTACCGCCAATCACGGACTTCGACTACCTAAGTCGAGAATAGCTCTGTCTTATCAGAACAATTGTTCAAGAAACGGATACTAACCGTCTCATGGTACGCAAGTGAACAGACCCCCACCCCGCAGGAGTATGGGTTGACAGTGAGATACCTTCAACGGTACAAAATACCCATAGGAACAGGGATATCCGTGTGTGCGCTCATCATGCTGGAGTCGTCTTCTAATAGACCCCACCATGCGAGAGTGGCGGAACTGGCAGACGCGCGAGACTTAGGATCTCGTGGGTGACCGTGGGGGTTCAAGTCCCCCCTCTCGCACCAGACCACGACATGGCAGTTGGCAATGATTCTGTAGCCTCTGCAAGGCTTCTCACAACGTAAAGGGTTCGGACCAGCTATGAAAATGGAAGTGACTGAGTTAGGACCGATGAAGCGCGCCCTCAAGATTGAAGTGCCGGCCGATGAGGTCACGCAACGGCTGGCCAGGGCTTACGTCGACCTGAATCGCCAGGTCAACATACCGGGATTTCGCCCAGGGAAGGCGCCAGTAGCCTTACTGGAAAAACGCTACGCCAAAACCGTGGAAGAGGATGTGCTCCGAGCCCTCGTACCGGACTTCTATGACAAGGCTGTACGCCAAGCGGGAATCGTACCGGTCCATGTCGAAATTCCTCCGCTAGACCGGGCCAAGATCAAAAAAGACGAACCCTTTACATTTACCGCAACCGTCGAAATCAGACCGAATATCGAGTTGCGGGATTATAAGGCGCCGAATCCGATTTCGCTCAAGCCTGACAAGCGCACCGTGACCGATGACCAGCTAGACCGAGGGCTCGAGGTCTTGCGCGAGCAGCAGGCACGGTTGGAAGCGGTGCCGGCCGGCCATGCCGTTGTAGATGGGGACTATCTGGTGCTGGATGTACAAGGCACTCTCGACGGGGCTTTGCTGGAAGGAACAAAGAAGGAAGGTCAACTCCACAAGGTTGGATCACATGCGTCCGTGTTGGGCTTGGAAATTGATCCGCATGTCGGTGGGAAGAAAGAGGGCGATGTCCTGGAAGTGCCCCAGCCCTACCCGGCCAGCCATCCCGATCCTCGCGTTGCCGGCAAGACGGTCGTTTTCACGCTGACAATCAAGTCCGTCAAGGAAAAGAAGTTGCCGGCTCTGGACGATGAGTTTGCCAAAGATTGCGGTCCCTTCAATTCCCTCCAGGAAATCAAGGATAAATTGCGGGAGGGGATGGAACGGGCGCTGAAGCGAGAGATTGAAGATACCTATAAGGATACGATCATCAAGCGGCTGGTGGAGACCCACCATTTCGATCTTCCGGAGACTCTGGTGGAGCGTGAGCTGGAGGCGATCATCCGCCAGCACATGCAGCAGCAGAAGGGGAGCGGTCCGGAATCGCCTGGCACGGAGGACCTCGCACAACTTCGCCAGGAACATCGGAACGAAGCGGCGCGCCGGGTGAAGCTCGGACTCGTATTGGAAACGATCGCAGAGAAAGAGGGGCTGAAGGTCACGCAGGAGGATCTCAACGCCGAGATTGTGCGGTTATCATCGGATCTCAAAATGCCGGCAGCCGATCTGGTCAAGATGATCAAGGCCGGCGGACAAGAATCCATCGATGAGTTACGGAACAGGACGTTGGCGGACAAAGCGTTAGATTTCGTCTACCGCAATGCGGTGATTCAGGGATAGCGCCGGGCGGTACAAGGTCGGCCTTGCCTCTCGGATTCAACAGACTGTAAGCGGAAAGGAACGACGTGCATGCTAGTTCCCATTGTGATCGAAACGACGAATCGAGGCGAGCGAGCTTACGACATATACTCTCGGCTCTTGAAAGATCGGATCATTTTTCTCGGTGCGCCGATCGACGACGTCTTTGCCAATCTGATCATCGCCCAGCTCTTGTTCCTCGAAGCAGAAGATCCTGAAAAGGACATCAACCTCTATGTCAATTCTCCCGGGGGAAGCGTCACAGCGGGATTGGGGATCTATGACACCATGCAGTATGTGAAACCCCCGATCAATACCATCTGCCTCGGCCAAGCCGCCAGCATGGGAGCTTTCCTCCTTACGGCTGGGACCAAAGGCAAGCGTTTCGCATTGCCGAATGCGAGGGTGATGATTCACCAACCTATGGGCGGGTTCCAGGGGCAGGCCACTGAGATCGACATTCACGCCAGAGAGATCTTGAAAATCCGTGAACGGCTCAATGAGATCATGGCCAAACACACCGGTCAGCCGTTGGAGAAGATCTCCCAGGACACCGAACGAGACTACTTCATGTCGGCGGAAGAAGCCAAGCGGTATGGTCTGATCGACGAAGTCATTACTCGGCCGCCGAAGCTCCTCAAGGCCGTCAGCAGCGAAGCAGGGAAAGACCCGGTCAAAGATAAGTAACACAAGGGGGACGCATGGCGAAGCTGGATAAGATGGATCGACATCTCCGCTGCTCGTTCTGTGGAAAGAGCCGCGATGAAGTCCGTAAATTGATTGCCGGGCCTACCGTCTACATCTGCGACGAATGCGTCAACCTCTGCAATGACATCATTGCCGAGGATTGGGAAGAAGCCAAAGAAGAGATTTCCTCGAAACTCAAGAAGCCGGTGGAAATCAAACACCACTTGGATCAATACGTCGTGGGGCAGGATCGGGCCAAGAGAATCCTCTCGGTGGCCGTGCATAATCACTACAAGCGAATCTCGTCCAAGGATAAAGATGTTGACGATGTGCAACTCCAGAAGGGCAACATCCTCATGTTGGGGCCCACAGGCACGGGGAAAACACTCTTGGCCCAGACTCTCGCCAAATTCTTGGACGTCCCCTTCACGATGGCCGATGCCACCACGCTCACAGAGGCGGGGTACGTCGGCGAAGACGTCGAAAACATCATTCTCAAGCTCCTGCAGGCAGCGGACTACGATGTGGAACGGGCCGAGCGGGGTATTGTCTATATCGATGAAATCGACAAGATCAGCCGCAAGAGCGACAGCCCCTCGATTACACGCGATGTTTCGGGAGAAGGGGTACAGCAGGCGTTGCTCAAGCTCATTGAGGGAACGGTGGCCAACGTGCCGCCTCAAGGAGGGCGTAAGCATCCGCACCAAGAATTTATCCAGGTCAATACGAGCAATATCCTATTCATTTGCGGCGGCGCGTTCGTCGGGCTCGAACAAATAATCGAGCAGCGTCTGAACCGGAAATCGATGGGATTCGGAGCCGAAGTTCGTGGACGGAGCGAAGTTCGGCTTGGGGAACTATTTGCCAGGGTGCAGCCGGAAGATTTCCTCAAGTACGGCTTGATTCCGGAGTTTGTCGGTCGGCTTCCGGTCGTAGCCACCTTGGATGAGCTGGATGAACGAGCCCTCATTCGAATCTTGAACGAGCCGAAAAATGCACTCACGAAGCAGTATGAAAAACTGCTCTCCTTCGAGAAGGTCAAGCTCAAGTTCACGGAAGGCGCACTCGGGGCGATTGCGCGGAAGGCATTTCACCAGAAAACCGGCGCTCGCGGATTGCGTGCGATACTCGAAGATGTGATGCTGGATGTGATGTACGATGCACCTTCTCAGAAGCAGATTAAAGAAGTCCTGATCACAGAGGATGCCATTCTCGGTAAGCATCCTCCTATTCGAATCTTTGAACAGGATAAGGATGCAAAGACTGCCTAAGTCTTTATAAACACAACCTTCTTTGTTTATCCGCCGGACCGTCCATTTAGAACCGTCCGGGCCAGGATCACCCTGGCCCGGCTTTCCCTCATCTCTTTCCTTTCTCGGATATCGGCTACGCACTGTCCCATCTTTCTGTCCCCTAACTTGTGGCAAGGCTCAGGACTCTACGCTTTTCCTCGACAAGTTGAAATGCTGCGCTATACTTGTGTTACAGATTGAACGTGGAGGACCAGTGAAGTACCCCGTGTCTTCAAGTCTTCGGCATAAAGGCAAAGCCCTCGAACTTGACCCAACTCGTGAACTGGTCACCCTCTTGGGGATCAATGGCGAGCCGATGGGCAACTTGTCATGGGACTTCGTCATCGACCAGATTTTGGCCTATCGGAAGCCGATGGCGAGCCGAGAAGCCAGGAATGAACCGCGTGTGACACTCACCTTCCGCATTAAATACATAACCCCGGATGGTCAACAATTTGAAAGTCGCGCTGGTGGTATCGGCGGAGGCGGGCTCTTCATCGAAAGCCTGAGCCCCCTTCCGGTCGACACCCTGCTTGCGCTTGAATTTACGCTGCCGGAAAGTCCATCAGAATGGTTGCCGGCGAAGGGTCTCGTTGCATGGGTCTGCCCTAAAGCAGACCAATATACGTTTAGCCCCGGTATGGGGGTGCGCTTTACAGAGATTGACCCAGAGGTCCGTAACCGAGTGCTTGAAGTGGTGAAAAAGTCCCTCCAGACCGTTGGGCAGGCAGCCTAGCGACGGTCCATCCGCCACCGAATTGTTCGTGTTCGATCCAAGGATCTGACCATGAAGTTTCCTATAACTACGACGGAAGGACATGAGGGCAAAGTCCTGGAGATGAATGCCGACCAGGAAGTGGTCACGCTATTTAATATCAAGGGAGAATTGCTCGGAGCCCTGTCCTGGAGGGAGGTCATAGACCAGGCTCTCGCCGGCAGCGACGACGATGCTCGCTTTGCCCACGTACGCTCTTATCCGAGGGCTCCGCTTGCTGTGAAGGTCCGCTACACCACCCCAGAAGGCAAACAGTTCGAAAGCTTAACTGCAGGCATCGGGGCAGGTGGGTTGTTTATCGAAAGCAGCACTCCGCTGGCTCCTGGCACTTCGTTGTCTGTTGAATTTGCATTGCCCGATCGTCCTTGGGAAAAGCACAAGGCCACGGCAAAGGTGGCTTGGACCCGTAGCAGACCTGAACGGCATCTGCTTTTTCCAGGAATGGGTGTTCAGTTCACGAACATCGACGAAAAGGCCCGTGAAGAGCTTGTTGAACTGGTTGAGGCGCTGAATCGTTCCCGCGTAGCGACCTAAATCCCGCGTTTCGCCCAGCGACGCACCCCGCTATCCGTATCCTTTACGATCGCTTTTTCCAGCGCGGCCTTCGTATCAAGGTCGCTGAGCAGCCCCAGACGATAGGCCGCTTCTGCTCGCACACTAGGCGCAGGATCTTCGGCCAACCGTTCTCTGAGCCAAGGTGAAGCTGCCGCCCCACCCCATTCACCCACCGCAGCGACAATTCCCTGACGAACCTCCTCATTGGAGTCACGTCCGGCAGTGACGAGTGCATCGATCGACTGGCTTGCGTCGACCTGCAGCAAAGCCCGCACTGCGGCTCTTCTCGTCGTCACGTCTGAAGATCGTAGTAACCCTACGACAGGCTGCAGCAATCGAGAACCAGGCTCGATCTCGCCGATCGCCAGAGCCGCAGCCTGCTGAACCGATTCAGCAGGATCTTCCAGCGCTCGCGTCAATAGTTCGACCATTTCAGCGGTGGCAGTGGGTTTCACGCGTCCCAAAGCCAGCACCGATGCTTCCCGGACTATTGCCGTTGGGTCTTGCAAGAGGGGGAAAATAGCGCCCGCGGTTTCCGTGTCGCCGATCTTACCCAGAGATTCTACAGCTGTCCGTCGCATCTCCGGCTCCTCATCGCGGAGTAATTCCAACAAGAGCGAAACCGTGCGTTCCTTCGAGGAAGATGGAGAGTCCTGGACACAACCGGTAAGAAGGAAGCACGACAGGACGAGGGAGTACCCTAAGAACTTTTTCCAGTTCACGCTTGTTTCGGGGGCTCTTCGTGTAAGGCAGGCATTTCTTTAGCTGCATCGATAGATTGCTGGAATTCCTTCTGAGCCGAATCGATCTCTGCTTGAATCGTGCGTATCTCCGGATCGACCGAATTGCGGACATCGGCAACGGCCTGTTTGAACGTTCGCAGCGCGTCCCCCAGTCCTTCTCCCAAGTTTTGCATATCACCTGTGGAAATACCGGCTGGCTGTGCGGCCGCTGCCTTCATCGCTGCCTGCTGTGCTTGTACGCGAGCCACGGCATCCTTATTGACAATGGCAGAGGGGCGTTTGGCGATCGGTCTTGTCTGGGCGCCAGCAGGAAGTGGTGGGTACTGTGCCTGCCTTATCGGTGTGGGAGATGCGGCCCGCTCTTCCATCGTGGGTGGCTGTTGGCTATGCCCCATCGATTGAGCTGAGACCGGCTGGGCTTGGGCGGAACTGACTGATCGAGCCTGCTGCGGCGGAGCCGCCATGTTGTATATCAAGGCGGCAGTGGTCCCAGGAGTCATTTCCGGACCAGGCGTATAGGGGGCTGTGGGCTTGGGTGTGGCCGGAGTCTGTCCCGGCGTCATTACCGGGGCCGGCGCAGCCTGGACCGGCGATTGCGCTTGCATGGGCGCCGGTTGATTCGATTCGGGGGGCGCCGCATCCGGCGATGGAATGTCGTTGACTTCCTTTTTAAACCCTCGGAGCGCTTTGCCGACCCCTTCACCGATTTGCGGGAGCTTACCTGCCCCGAAAATGATGAGAACAATGACGAGGATAATGATCAGTTCCGAGATCCCCATACTACCAAACATGGCGTAGTTCCTTTTCCCTAATTCCGTTCAATCGCCGCCGGCCGGTCTGTTTGAGAATCTCATCAACTCTATAGGGCAGTGGGAGACCCTGTCAAGGAAGGGGCTGGGGCTAGAAGAGCGGTATGATCTCGGTCTGTAGAGGCAAACCGAACACCAACGCCTCACGCTCAGCGAGGTACACATCCAATTCACTCCTGATCCCAAACTTGCCTGGCAAGTAGATCCCTGGCTCGATTGAAAAGCAGGTTCTCGGTATCAGACGGCGTGTGTCCTGTGTTTCCAAGCCATCGATGTTGGCTCCATTGCCGTGCACTTCCTCGCCGATCGAATGGCCGGTCCGATGGAGGAACTGATCGCCATACCCGGCACGTTGAATGACTTGCCGGCAGGCGTTGTCTGCCTCCCATCCGAATGGGCGATGACCGGCTGCTATTTCTGTACGGACGAAGCTCAAAGCCGCGTCCCGCCCTTGCCGGACCAGGTCGAAGATCTCACGATGCTTTTCCGGCACAGTCTGACCGACAAAGCCGGTCCAGGTGATATCGGCGTACACCGAACCGGGCTTCGATTGTTTGGCCCAGAGATCGATCAAGAGCAGGGCATCGCGGGTAACTTCAGCTGACCCTATCTCTGTCGGGCCATAGTGAGGATCGGCGCTATGGGCATTCACGGCGGCGATCGGGGCACTCGACGTGACCATCCCGGCCTCGTGGATTCGAGCCACAATAAACTGCTGCACGCCATATTCAGTGAGGCTCCGCCCCTGTGTCATTGCCTCATGCACCTCTCCAAATGTCTGATCGACGATGCGCCGAAGCGCTGTCGCGGCAAACTGATGCGATTCGAGTTGACGGTCCGTCCAGCGTGCTTCAAACCTCTGAATCAAATCCGCTGAGCTGACGACCTCGACGTTGTAACTTCTGATCAACTCAATCGTTCCGGCATCCACGCGCGACACGTAGGGAACTGCGTTGAGCGGAGAATATTGCATGGCCACGCGGAGGCTGCCGGTCAGCAGCCGCGCGAGGATCTGTCGTTGTTGTTCCCACGACACATAGTGGTCGGCCTGTCCTGGCAACTTATCCAGCACGTGCGGCTCAATGCGATGCAGCAGCTTGACCGGAACACCCTGAGCCGGAATCCAGTAGTACCATCGCCTCGTCACATGGAGGGTGGGATCGAGTTGCAGGATGCGATAGGCGAGGGGATCGCTTCCACGGAAATCATAGAAGAGCCAGCCGTCGATCTCGGCCTCACGCAGAGCCCGTTGAATCTCACCGACATGCTGCTGTATGGCCGTGGTCATGGTAGCGGGCATCTTATCGTCGCGCCAACAGGCAGTCAATGCGACGGCCTTTCGAATCGGCGATCGTGCTACAATGCCTGCCATGGCAATCGAGCATGCGCCAGAACCGTCCCAGTTCCGCGTGACTCTGTTTGTCGGGCCACAGCTGATGGAGGGAAGACCCTTCACTTTTTCCTGCGTATTCAACGTCAAGAAACGGAGCTGGAAGGGTGGGATTCAGGTCGAGATTGCGATCACTCAGCGCCAGATCGATACGCTCAGTGCCGACGTCGATTTTACCCGCTGGCTGGCCCAGGCCTTGACCGATCCGCCAGACGAAGACCGCTCATCTCATCATGACCGGGCCCAGGAGTTGTTTATCCAAGCAGTCTGTTGGTGCAAGCTGGATCTGGCGTTGCAAGCGAGCATCGCCCAAGAGAATCAATGTGTGGCAGACGACACTTGGGTTCCAGAAGTCAGGGCTTCCGTGAACAGCCGGAGGGATTTCATCACGTCTTACATTGCGTCTGAACTGGGCCTCGTCCCAGGGAACACCACCGCTCCATAAGGCAGCCTGATCCGGCGCGGCAGGGGGTTTGCATTCAGGATTGAATTTGTTATAACCCCACTACTACTTGAACGTGGGGTGAGTGCGCCGGAGTCAACCACTGCCTCGTAGCTCACCCCATTCGAAGAAGGAGGAGTAACTGTGAACAAACGCTCGTTTTCATCCAATCGCCTCCGTGAGGTCTTCTGTTTCAAACTGGTGGCAGTCTTCCTGCTCCTGGCTCTCTGCACCGTCACGATCGTGCCAGCGGCATGGAGCCAAGATAATGCGCCGTCGGCAGTTGAGAGTTCCGAAGGTGGCACCACCTCCGACGCCGGTTGGGGGGTGCTGGCAGGGCTTTCATCGCTGGTCTATTTCCCAGTCAAGGCTGCCTTCGCCATCGGTGGAGCCATTGTCGGAGGCTTGACCTATGCCTTTTCTGGCGGGGATGAAAAGGCTGCAAAGCCGGTCTGGCAAACAAGCATGTACGGCACCTACCTCATTACCCCCGACCATCTACAGGGCAATCGGCCCGTCCGCTTCTTGGGGGTTGTCGATTCGAATGAGGCATCGGCACCTGCTCCCGAGCCAATCCGCTAGCCGATGAAACCGATCATTGGAGTCACGCCAGACTTCAACGCCGGTGATCGAAAAGAATGGGGTGGGCGCGAGCCCACCTATTTTTTGCGCGCACGCTACATCCGAGCCGTCGAAGAACTCGGTGGTATCCCGCTGGTCCTTCCGCTGCTTGCCGATCGAACCACAAGGCGGCGTATTGTTCAGAACCTCGACGGAGTGTTGCTCACTGGAAGTGGGCCGGACCTTCCGCCATCGCTGTATGGAGAGCGCCAGCGTTATCCATTCACCATCGTGAGTGAGCGACGCTCGAGTTTCGAGCTGGACATCGTCCGCCTGGCGAAACAGGTCGATCTCCCGCTGCTCGGCATCTGTGGTGGCATGCAGACTATGAATGTCGCCTGTGGCGGCAGTTTGATCCAAGATATTTCGTCCCAAATCTCAGAACCGCTCCATCATCGCCAGCGGACTCCTGCTGCGAATCTCAGCCACACAGTGAGAGTTGCACCAGGCAGCCTGCTTCGTCGCATCGTACGATCGCTCTCGATGAGGGTGAATAGTTCGCACCATCAATCGGTCAATGCCGTCGCGCCTTCGTTGATCGCCAGTGCTCGGGCCTCCGATGGTATTGTGGAGGCGATCGAATCTCCCGCCCATCGGTTCTTTCTCGGTGTCCAGTGGCATCCGGAGTTTCTCTTCGACCGGCACCCCCTCCATCGGCGGCTGTTCGAGGCTTTTCTGCGCGCCGCCCGCGCCACAGACCGCAGTGCATAATGCGCGAGAACCGGCTTGTTTATTTTGTCTGTTTGGTTTGTTTGGTTGAACGAGACTAACCAGATGAACAAAACAAACCAGATGAACCAGATCAACCCGTCCAGCCAGTCTCGCTTGGCGCTCCTATGGAGTAGGCCTGCTATACTTGACGCGACATGGACGAGAAGTTCGTTGACCCTCCAGTGCCTTCCGCCAGTCTCTCGGCCAGAGGAGGGTCGGTGATCAGCCGAATCTTCCGGACCAAGTCCATCGAGCAAATTCTCGCAGACGCAGATCATCCCGGTCATCGTTTGAAGAAGACTCTTACGGCCTGGGATCTGACCGCGCTCGGAATCGGCGCGATCATCGGCACCGGCATCTTCGTCCTGATAGGAACTGCCATCGTTGGCGATGTCAATCGGCCAGGGGCAGGCCCCGGCATCATTCTCTCCTTCGTGCTCTCAGGCGTAACCTGCGCCTTAGCGGCACTCTGCTACGCAGAATTCTCCGCTATGATTCCCGCAGCCGGCTCTGCCTATACCTATTCGTACGCCACGTTGGGAGAATTCCTGGCTTGGATTACGGGCTGGAACTTGATTCTTGAATATGGCGTAGCCTGTGTCGCTGTCGCCATCGGGTGGTCCGGATATTTCAATAAACTTCTCAGATTGGCCGGGATCGAATTGCCGCACTGGGCGACGCATCCTCCCGGGGGACCCGACGGGGGCGTGGCAAATTTTCCCGCCGCCATTATCGTGTTACTGGTCACCATCATCCTCGTCATTGGGATCAAAGAAAGCGCCCGTGCAACCGGCATCATCGTGTGCTTGAAGCTCGGGATCATCCTCTTCTTCATTGCCGTGGGGACGCCGGCGGTGAACACCGACAACTGGTCGCCTTTCATGCCGCAGGGGTTCGCCGGTGTCGGTGCCGCAGCGGCAATCGTATTCTTCGCCTATATCGGATTTGACGCCATCTCAACGACCGCCGAGGAAGCAAAAAATCCTCAGCGCGACTTGCCGGTTGGGATCATCGCCTCATTGGGCATCTGCACCGTCCTCTACATTACCGTCGCAGCGGTTTTGACCGGCTTGGTTCCTGTCGCACAGATTGACATCCATGCCCCGGTGGCCGAAGCGTTGAGCATGGTGGGCTTCAAGTGGGGAGCGGCCATTGTGGCAATCGGGGCTGTGGCTGGGATTACCAGTGTACTGGTCGTGATGATGCTGGGCCAGATTCGGGTATTCTTTGCGATGTCCCGAGACCATCTCTTGAGCCCCTGGCTGTCAACCGTGCACCCACGCTATGGCACGCCTCACTATGCCACAATTCTCACCGGCATCGGTGTGGCGATACTCGCTGCCCTGATTCCTATCGGCGACGCGGCAGACATGACGAATATTGGCACTCTCTTTGCTTTTGTTCTGGTCTGTATCGGTGTCGTAGTGTTGCGCTATACAAAACCGAATCAGTTACGCCCATTTAGGCTTCCGTTCATGCCGGTTGTCCCAATTTTAGGTTTGCTGGCTTGTCTCGGCTTGATGAGCTTTCTTCCATGGGTAACCTGGATTCGATTTGCCGTCTGGACCGCCATCGGCATCGTGGTCTACATGGGTTATGGCATGAAGCGCAGCAAATTGGCTGGCCCTTCTCCTGGTGGACCAGGCCAGGGGCGCGAGGCTAGTGGCTAGAGGGAAGATCCGGGCTTTCAGCGAGAAGTCCTTGCCCCTAGCCGCTGGCCCCGCGCCCGCACATTGGCGATTGCAGCAGAAGCGTTCATGAATAATGCGGGCTAAAGCGAGTTAGCTCGATTCGCCTGTAGGCGGAGCCGCCAGAGCTGGAGCAGGGGCGGGCGCAGTGTCAGTAGCAGGGACTGGGGGCGGTGGCTTGACAGGTTGGCCGTCTGGTGCCGCTGTAGTAGGGGGGGCTGCTGGTTTGGGAGCTGCTGGTGGTTTGGGCGGAGCAGGCCTCTCCGGCTTGATGTCTCCTTCCCATGAAGGACCTGAATACATATCCGTCGATAAACCCTTCGTTTTCCATTTTCCTTCGAAATCAGCGGCAGCCTTGTTCGGCGTTTCACCGGTCCCCACGACGTCATTCCACGGATAGGCCTTCGGGCCGATCTGGCACCCAGTCTCTATCCGCTTCAAATACAAAGAAATTGGATTCCCTCGGTATGGTCCAAGATAAATATGTACGGAGCCGACATATTCAAGCAAATGTGCCATCCCAGTCTCCAAAGGGGGGCATGATGCCATAAGAAGTGAGAAGAGGGCAAGGAGGTTGCTCCCCTTTGCTCGCGCAACGCGCGGCCTCCGAAGGCCCTCGTTGGACGCGCGCAGTTAGGGGGAGCAACCTCCTTGCCCTCTAAGGATGTAGAAAAGACGAAAATAGTCGAAGGGTCCCCGCTCCTTCGGCAAAACGCTCCGCGATTTGATCCATTCCCTGATGGAAAATAATAGGATTCAATGCTTATTGCTCAGAAGGCCCTCGTTGGACGCGCGCAGTGGAAGATCATTCAGCCCCCATCCCTGAGAGAAAACGAGCAAGCTTGGAAGGATCATTCAGATGGTGAGGGTCGTTCGATGCGCGCAGTAAAGGGCGGCCGTGACCACTCCCCGATGAGGAGTACAAAGAATTGGAAGGGCCTCGCTCGGGCTAGTGGCACGTCTCGGCGTGCCAGTGGGTGGATGGGTGAGAATGTTGCGCGCAGTCAGGGAGCGAACCTCCTCGCCCTCTGAGGAATGGAAGATGAGCAGACTACGTACAAGGGCTATTGATTGACAGACTTTTCAACCGTCCCGTAGACTGCCTCCCATGCCTTCGCGATTGATCACTCCGAGTCGTTCACGTAGTAAGAAGACCACCATCGGCTTCGTCAACCTGGGCTGTTCAAAAAACCAGGTGGATTCTGAAGTCATGCTGGGCACCCTGGTGACAGATGGGTTTGCCCTGACTGATGATCCGAAGAAGGCCGAAGTGGTCATCATTAATACCTGTGGTTTTATCGAAGAAGCCAAACAGGAGTCGATCGATACGATCATTGCGCATGGCAAACTCAAAGAGACAGGGTCTTGTCGGGTGCTGATTGCCGCCGGTTGTCTGGCCCAACGATATCAAGGAGATCTCCTCAAGCAATTACCGGAGCTTGATGGTGTGGTGGGGACCGGTGAGTTCGGTAGGATTGCCGAGATTTGCCGGGATCTGTTGGCGCCGAAGAAACGGCAGCAACGGCTCTGGATCAGCGAACCTCCCTATCTGTATGACGCAGATGCCCCACGGCTCCGTCTCGGAAAGGCCCATAGTGCCTATGTAAAAATCGCCGAAGGTTGTAACCGTAATTGCGCCTTCTGTGCGATCCCCCTGATGCGGGGCAAGCAGAAAAGCCGTCCGGTAGAATCGATCGTGGCGGAAGCGATGCGCCTCGCGGCTGAAGGTGTGAAGGAAATCAATCTCATTTCCCAGGACACGGTGAATTATGGCGTCGATCTTGGCCTGCGCCAAGGCCTCGTCGGTCTGCTGCGCGAGTTGGTGAAGGTGAAGGACTTGCGCTGGATCAGGCCGTTTTATCTCTACCCGCAACAAGTATCGGATGAGTTGTTGGATCTCTATGCAGGGGAAGAAAAGATCACCAAGTATATCGATATGCCGCTGCAACACATCAACGATCGGATGCTCAAGCGAATGCATCGGTTAGGCGATCGGACCGCCATCACTTCCCTCGTCGATCGGATCCGGACGCGCATTCCCGGTGTCACGTTTCGCACGGCCTTCATCGTCGGATTTCCGGGAGAGACAGAACAGGCGTTTGAGGAACTCAAGAAGTATGTGGAAGAGGCTGAGTTCGATCGAGTGGCGGTGTTTTTGTATTCGGATGAAGAAGACACGCCTGCCGTCGGGTTGGACGACAAGGTTGAACGGTCAGTGATGGGAGAGCGAAGGAATGAAATCCTGTCTCTGCAAGAAGGAATTGCGATGGCCAGAGGCCAAGCTCGTATCGGCTCGGTAATGGAAGTTTTAGTTGAAGGGGTCTCTGAAGAGACAGAGTTACTGCTCGAAGGACGTCATGAAGGGCTGGCTCCAGAAATTGACGGTGTCGTGTACATCAATGATGGATCAGCTGCAGCGGGGACACTTGTCAAGGTCGAAATTACCGATGCGGCTTTGTACGACCTGGTGGGCCACATCGTCTCCTAACACTCGTGAATCGTATCTCGTGAAGCGTCGTTCGTCTCCAGATTCACTCGGATGTCTCACGTTTTTCGTTTCATTTTTCACGAACCAAAAGGGCGTCCTTTTTGATCAGCCGCGGGTCGTGATAGAGGCTCCTGCGTGCCGCAAAAATGTTGCTATAGCTTGCTAGCGCCATTTCCCACCGGTATCCTTGTTTGTCTGCCGCACGTGCATTAACCGCTTTCATCAAAAGGATAGGCTTGCGATGACACATCGGGATGAGTCGGTCGTTCTTCTGATCCACTGCAAAGATCGCAGAGGTATTGTGGCCCGCGTCTCGGGCTTCATTCACGACTTCGGTGGGAACATTCTCGATTCGGATCATCATACCGATGAAGAGACGAACGAGTTTCTTATGCGTATGGAGTTTTCCGCCGAGGGTTTGCAGATTC
Organism: Nitrospira sp. CG24E; assembly: GCA_002869895.2. Lineage (GTDB taxonomy): Bacteria > Nitrospirota > Nitrospiria > Nitrospirales > Nitrospiraceae > Palsa-1315. Next base: position 84,667 of record NEWP02000006.1, read on the forward strand.
CGCCCGATGAAATTGCCGCTGCCTTCGCTCCGGTCGCGAAAACCTTCGAGATGCGCTATGAGGTTCGCCCTTCAAGTCGCCGAACAAGGGTCGCGATGTTAGTCTCGAAACAGGATCACTGCTTAGCGGATCTGCTCCAACGGCACAAACGCGACGAGTTGCATATCGACATCCCCGTGATTATTTCCAATCACGATACCTGCGCCAGCTGGGCAGAGCTGTTCAAGATTCCCTTCTCCGTCTGTCCCGTAACCAAAGAGACCAAGTTGCAGCAGGAACAGCAAGTACTTGCCCTGCTGAAGGACCACCGTATCGAACTCGTGGTCATGGCCCGGTACATGCAAATCCTTAGCGGCTCCTTTCTTTCACAGATCGGCTGTCCGGTTATCAATATCCATCACTCCTTCCTGCCGGCTTTCATCGGCGCCAATCCCTACCGGCAGGCCCATGACCGGGGTGTCAAGATCATCGGAGCCACGGCGCACTATGCCACGGAAGATCTGGATGAAGGTCCGATCATCGAGCAAGACGTCATGCGGGTGGGCCATCGGGATACCGTCGATGACCTGGTGAGAAAAGGCCGGGATCTGGAGGAAATTGTGCTGGCCCGCGCCGTGCGTCGCCATGTCGAGCGGCGGGTGCTGGTGTACGGCAGAAAAACCGTGGTCTTTGATTAGCAGGACGCTGAACAAATTGCCGGAACCTGGAAGGCTGAGGGTTAGACTAGGATTGAGATAAAGAGAGTCCAATCGCAGGTTCTCCCCCTTCAACATTCACTCAGTCCTCTGCTGATTTTTCAAGCGCATTACTGAACTCGGCAAAGGGTTGGTTATAGTCGATCTATATCGCAAGCTCGGCATCATCAAACAAACGTCCTATCGCTGGAAGAGGGAATATGACGAACCCAGGCTATTCTCGAATCGAGTCTAGACCTGCCTCATTGCTAGCTGTGGAAAATAAGCAAGCTGCCAGGATTGGGGGTTGCAGCGTACAAGTAATCACACGCCTCAGAACAGAAAAACTCCGTCAGTCAAGATGCCATTCCACTGATCACTTAGTCACAGTTGACTCACCTCCTCATCACGGAAATGGCCCTGGCCGGGGAACGCCTGCGCCGCCTCCATCGCCAGCGCCCTAGTACGTTTATCCCAACCCCCATGTCCCCGGCGATCCGGCCGACGCTAACGACTGAACATCGAGCATCACCATCGCCTCACGCTTATACTCCGCGGAAAACCGCCGCCGTTGTACCATGCCCTCCCTCTTGGCCCATTATAGCTTTCGCCCAGGCGTCCATAAAAAGCGTGCAGAACCCCATGAGCTGGTTAACCGATACTTAGGTGATCTTTAGCACCACTCTGAACCGTGCTTCTCCGCTCATCATGCGGTCGTAGGCTTCAGTCGCACGTTCGAGCGGGAACTCCTCGACCATCGGCCTTATACCCGCTAAGACGCTGAAGGCCAATGTATCCTGCGAGTCCGCCGAGGTCCCGCACGGCCAGCCCTGAACTGAATGTCGCCCCGTAATGAACTGGAGGATGGGTACCTCTACCGGCTCCTCCGAGATACCGGCCATGATCAGTTTTCCATCGATGGCTAGCCCGCCCATAGTCGCACTCATTGCCTTGCCGCTGGTGACGGTCGCTAGAATGACCTTCGCCCCGCCAAGAGCGGTGAGCGCCTTGGCCACATTCTGTGCGCTGCTGTCGATGTAGTGACGGGCGCCCAATTTCTTTACCAACGCCTCTTTGTCTTTTCCCCTGGCGATCGCCACTGTCTCGAAACCCATCTTGGCCGCAAATTGCACACCCAAATGCCCAAGACCGCCGACGCCGAGGACGGCGACCACGTCGCCGGGTCGCGCACCACTGTTGCGAAGCGCGTTGAAGGTGGTGATGCCCGCGCATAGCAGGGGGGCCGCCTCAACGTTCGATAGATCGTCAGGAATCCGCGCCAAAGCTTCTACGGGAGCAACCATGTACGTGGCATAGCCTCCGTCATAGCTAATCCCCGGCACTAGTGCACGGTGGCAGAGGATAAAATCGCCTCGGCTGCACGGTTCGCATCGGCCACAATGTCCTCCGTGCCATCCCACACCGACCCGTTGGCCCAATTTCCATTCACCCACGCCAGAACCTACCGCATCAATGATCCCGGCAATTTCATGACCAGGCACACGAGGATACTGGATCCCAGGCCACAGACCCTCCTTGGTAAAAACATCGCTATGACAGATCCCGCAGGCCTGCACCTTAATCAGAACATGCCCCATTGCGGGACTGGGTACGTCCCGCTCCACGAGTTGCAGAGGTCCTCTAGGCTGCCTGACCTCCACTGCTTTCATCGTTCTCATGCGGCGTTCTCCTTCCAACTTGCCCCGATAGGCGGAAATGTTTGAGTTGTTTACACGTTTATACGAGCAACTCGGTAACCAGTATTAGAATCGATTGAGCCAGGGATTCTTCAAAATTTGGCTACACTGCCACTGCGAGAATCTCTCAAAGTACGGCACAGACCCCTGCCATCATTTTTCAATCCTAATGGCTGTGACTCAGCCAC
>NEWP02000006.1:87325-117542 GCA_002869895.2 Nitrospira sp. CG24E
CGGAAGGAATCGCCTCAAACATCCTTGCGGATAGACTGAAGCAATTGGAGGCTTCCCGCATTGTTACCCGACGGGCCTACCAGCAAAAACCCGCACGCTATGAATATGTTTTGACAGAGAAGGGCGAGGGCCTAAAGCCGGTATTGAGGGCTTTAGTGGTATGGGGGCAGAAGCATTTCCCCAGTACTAAGGTAATTCCTACCATCTAGCAATTCTAAGAGCCAGCTAATAGATTAACAGTCCGCAATAAGAGGAAGGTTAGGAGGGAGTTAAGGTCGTCTAGTCGGTGCGGGGGCCAACGGCAGCACCGCCGTAAAGGTCGAGCCTTCGCCGACTGTACTCTGAACCTCGATACGCCCTCGATGGGATTCGGCAATCCAGGCGCAGATGGCCAACCCTAAGCCCGTGCCCTTTTTGGTATGGGCCCTCGCGTCATCGGTGCGATAGAACCGGTCGAAAATTCTGGACTGATCCTCTTGCGCGATTCCAATACCCTGATCGGTCACGGACACCCGTGCGTGAGTCTGTTCGATCGTCAGAGCGATGTCGACGCCGCCGCCGGGGCGGGAATATTTGACCGCGTTATCGAGAAGGTTCAAGAACAGTTCACGCAAACGTAGCTCATCTCCCAATACCACTGCCGGCGCGGCGGTGCGCAGCACGACCTGGATGTCCCGTTCCTGCCCCAATAGCGAAGCCTGCCGGTGAAGATCCTCGACAAGCGTGTCCAGTGGGACCGGCAGATGTTCCATCTTTACCTCGCCCATATCGGCCCGGGAGAGAAAGAGCAATTCATCCACGATGCGCGTCATCCGGTCGATTTCTTCGAGATTGCTCTCCAGGACGACTTTATAGTCGTCGGTTTCGCGTGGACGTCGAAGCGCGAGCTCGGTTTCCCCTTTCATGACCGTCAACGGCGTGCGCAGTTCGTGCGAGGCATCGCTGCTGAACTGGCGGATCTGTCGAAAGGAGGTTTCAAGCCGGTCGATCATGTCATTAAACGTATTGGTCAGACGACCGATTTCATCGGGCGAGACCGGGACAGTCAGTCGTTGCGTAAGATCGCCTCCGGCAATCCGTTGGGCTGCCAGCGTAATCGCATCGACCGGGCGAAGGGCTCGGCCTGCCATGAACCAGCCTCCGGCAAGCGACACGGCCACCACGATGGGCATGCTGACCAGCAGCACCAACAGAAGACGATTCAGGGTCGCTTCGACCGAGTCCATCGAGGTGCCGACCTGAATGATGTAGAGCAGGCTGCCCCGAAAGATGATGGGAACAGAAATGAGGCGTAGCGGCGGTTCCTTGGGGTATCTGGCGAATTCGAGAAGTGCGTGGCCTGACAAGGCGACTTCCAAGGCCTTGGGACTCAGAGGCATCTCATTTTGTTTGACGTTCGGCGAACGAATGGTGATGGTGCCGGAGGGGCTGAAGATCTGGAAAAATTTATCGATGCGCGCCAGTTCGGGGAACTGGGACATGAGTTCGTCTTCGTTGACAAGAGGGAGAAATCCGCGCTCTTCCAGCGACCGAACGGCCGCCGCGGCAGTTTCTTCCAGCGATTCATCGACCGCATCGCGAAGGCTTCGTGCGGTGACGAAATACAGGACGGTTGAAAAGATAATAAGGATGAGTGCGAGGGCTGTTCCGTACCAAAGAGTGAGCCGGACACGAAGCGGCATCAGTCGGCCTTCAGCATATATCCGCTTCCGCGAATGGTGTGAATCAGCTTCTTCGAACGTCCCCGGTCGATCTTGTTGCGGAGGTAATTCACATAGACATCGATGACATTGGTGAATGTGTCGAAATCCTGGTTCCAGACATGCTCCGAAATCATGGGGCGGGTCAATACGCGTCCCGTATGGCGCATCAGGTATTCGAGCAGGGCATATTCCTTCAAGGTGAGGTCAATTCGTTGGCCGCCTCTGGTCACTTCGCGTGTGGCAGGATTCAATGCCAGATCGTCGATCTGGAGCACGCCGGGACTCTCTGTGGAGCCACGGCGAAGCAACGCGCGAATCCGGGCGAGCAGTTCGTCGATGGCGAAGGGCTTGGTGAGGTAATCGTCCGCTCCTGCGTCGAGACCCTTGACGCGCTGGTCGACTTGCGATTGGGCGGTCAAAATCAAGATTGGAGTTTGAATCTTTGCCTGACGGACACCCTTGAGAACTTCCAATCCCGGCAATGACGGCAGCATCAAGTCGACGATCAATAAGTCGTAATTGGTGATGAGAGCCATTTGCAGGCCCCGTGCTCCGTCTTCACAGAGGTCGACGGCGTAACTCTCCTCTTCAAGCGCGCGCTTGATAAAACAGCCGACCTTGGTTTCGTCTTCAATGACGAGAATTCGCATGGCAGTCTGCTGAAAAAGCCCCCTAGCTTCGTTCTCAGTCGCTCAGACTCCTCACGTACCCAACCGCGTACGCTCCGGGGTCTTCGCTCCCTGCGGCCTTGCTAGAAGGCTTTTTGATCAGCCTGCAGGGTAGTCATCGCAGCCTATCACTCAGATTGAAAAGTTGGCAACGGAGAATTATACCAAACCTGTACCTACAATTGGTCTGTCTGGGTTTTTGGTTGAACGAAACTAACCAGATGAACCAAATCAACCAAATAAACAAAACAAACCAGATCAACCAGTTTTATTTCGGTGGAAATCGCGTGATTGTCACAGGCTCATAGGTCAAGGCCGGTCCCTCCGGAGCCCGTTGGATCAGGCTGTGTTTCAACCAATGCTGATCATCGCGGACTGGGAAGTCCGACCGGTAATGGGCTCCGCGGCTTTCCTCCCTGGCGAGGGCGCTGGTGACAATGGTTTCTGCGACGTCGAGAAGACACTGGAGTTCGAACGCTTGCACGAGTTCGGAATTGAACACCTGCCCTTTATCCTGTACCGTGACGGCGGCGGCGCGAAGGTTGAGTGCCGCGAGGGCTGAGAGTGCAGCAGACATGGATTCGTGAGTCCGTACAAGGCCTAGATTGAGACTCATCAACTGACCGAGTTCTTCCCGAAGCTGCCAGGCCCGGATCGGCCCCTCCTGTGTCAGCAGGCGCTGGACGCGACGCTGTTCGATTGCAAGCTGGTCCGTTGTAAGGGGCTGTGGCACAAGGGCTCTCGCATACTCTGCGGCTCGAATGCCGGCGCGCCGACCGAACACGATCGTTTCCAAGAGTGAATTGCCTCCGAGCCGATTGGCGCCATGCACACTGACACAGGCACATTCACCTGCCGCGTAGAGGCCAGCGATGCCGGTTTCGGTCCATTGATTGGTTCGGACGCCACCCATCTGATAGTGTGCGCCGGGGCGGACTGGAATGGGAGTTTCAATAGGATCGAGGCCGGCAAACTCAATGGCAAGTTCTCTGATTTGAGGAAGCCGTTCGAGGATGCGCTGGCGTCCAAGGTGTCGCAGGTCCAGCAACACACATCCATCGACCCCTCGCCCTTCGAGAATCTCTTGCCCGATGGCCAAGGAAACTGTGGAACGGGTCGCCAGTTCCATTTGCTGTGGAGCATAGGTCTTCATAAACCGTTCGCCTCGTGTATTCAGGAGGTAGCCTCCCTCGCCACGAGCGCCTTCGGTAATGAGGATACTGGTTCCCTTCAGTGTGGTGGGGTGGAACTGGACAAACTCCATGTCCGCCAGCTGAGCGCTGGCACGATACGCGAGCGCCATGCCGTCACCGGTGTTGATCACGGCGTTCGTGCTTGTCAGGAATACGCGCCCGCTGCCGCCCGTGGCCAAGATGACGGCTTTGGCTCCGATCGCATGTACCCCTCCATGGATCAGGTCCCAGGCGACAACTCCTTGGCAGGCGCCGCCCTCCATGATCAACGATGTGACATACCACTCTTCGTAGACGGCGATGCGCCGTTTGAGCAGCTGTTCGTACATCGCGTGGAGGATGGCGTGGCCGGTACGATCGGCGGCATAGCAGGTGCGGGGAAAACCAGCCCCACCGAAGGGACGTTGTGCGATGTGTCCCTGTTCATTCCGGCTGAAGATGACTCCCAAACGTTCTAATTCGAGAATGTCGTCCGGCGCTTCCCGGCACATGGCTTCGATGGCATCCTGATCGCCAAGATAGAGTCCACCCTTTGTGGTGTCGAAGGCATGGGCTTCCCAGGAATCGTTCGCTCCCAGTGCTGCATTGATGCCCCCTTGCGCTGCCACAGAGTGGCTGCGGACCGGATGAACCTTGGATATCACGGCGACATCGAGATCCGGCGGTGCGGCAATCGCCGCCCTCATCCCCGCCAGACCGGCTCCGACGATGAGAATATCGTGTAGTTTCACAGTTTGCGCGTCCGATCCGTAAGACGTGAAACGTTTCGGACAATCCTACGTTTCACCTTTCACGTCTTACCTTTTACGGCTTTGATGTCCGCACTCATACGTGACTCGCAGCCTGAAGGCAAGTCTGGAAATTTTTCACGGCTCTTGGAGAATCGGTGGCGAGCGTGGTAGTCTCCGGGCTGCACATGAATCAATCGATCACTACATCAGGACTCTCGACCGACGAGAGCGATCCGAAAAACAAAACGGACACTATGGCTACACCGGACTTTCTGAGCCCAACCGATACGTTTATTCATCGCCATCTCGGTCCCACCGACGAAGACGCTCGCGAGATGCTTTCTACGCTTGGCTTCCAGTCCTTGGACGAGCTGAGCGAGGCAACCGTGCCGGCCGATATTCGCTTGCGGAAGGAATTGGATCTGCCCCTTCATCGTGGGGAACAAGCCGTACTTCAAGAGATTCGCTCCATCGCTTCAGAAAACAAGGTCTACCGTTCCTTGATCGGCATGGGCTACTACGACTGCGTGACGCCCGGCGTGATTCAACGCACGATATTCGAAAACCCCTCCTGGTATACCCAATACACACCCTACCAGGCTGAGATTGCCCAGGGCCGTTTGGAAGCACTCGTCAATTTCCAAACGGTTGTGACCGACCTCACCGGCTTGCCTCTAGCCAATGCCTCGCTGTTGGATGAAGCGACCGCGGCAGCAGAGGCGATGGCCATGTGTCTCGCGATATCCCGTTCATCAGGCCTCGAACGGACAGAGTTCTTCGCCTCACAAGATTGCCATCCTCAAACCATTGCCGTGATGCAGACAAGAGCTGAACCGCTCGGCATGAGGCTACGTGTGGGGCGGACGCAGACTATCGACTTTTCCAACCCTCAGCTGGCCGGTATTCTGCTCCAGTATCCGACCACCGATGGCTATGTCGGGGACTATAGTGCGTTGGTCGCACAGGCCCATGCGGCTGGGGTTCTTGTGGTGGTCGCCACCGATCTGCTGGCCTTGACCCTCTTACGTCCACCGGGAGAATTCGGGGCCGATATCGCCGTCGGGTCCAGCCAACGGTTTGGAGTCCCGCTCGGGTTTGGCGGCCCCCATGCCGCATTTCTTGCAGCCGCTGAACCATTCAAACGGCAGATTCCAGGACGCATTGTAGGAGTGTCAAAAGATGTGACGGGTAAGACGGCCTATCGACTCTCCCTGCAGACCCGCGAACAGCACATCCGGCGTGAAAAGGCGACGAGCAACATTTGTACGGCGCAGGTGCTCTTAGCCATTATGGCGAGCATGTATGCGGTCTACCATGGGCCGGAGGGTTTGCGGAAGATCGCCGAGCGCGTGCATGGCCTGGCTGTGGTGCTGGACGAGGGCTTGCGCCAGCTTGGATTCGATGTCGCAGCGGCCGCGTACTTCGATACGATTCTAGTTCGTCTGACGAAAATGCAATCCGAGTCCATCATGATGAGGGCGAACGAAGCAGGCATCAATCTTCGATGGCATGAGGACCACTCCATCGGGATTGCGTTGGATGAGGTGAGCACGGAAGACGAAATCCGGCGTCTGATGGAAATCTTTGTCGGTCATGACCAGCTCCCATTCGACCTGAAGAACTTGAGCCGGAATGTCATGGTGCATTTTCCGCCGAATCTCGCGCGCACCAGCCGGTACCTGACTCACGAGGTGTTCAACCGCTATCACGCGGAACATGAGATGCTGCGCTATATCCACCGTCTTGAGGCCAAGGATCTGTCGCTCGTCCATTCGATGATCCCCTTGGGGTCCTGCACCATGAAATTGAATGCAACGGCTGAGATGCTGCCGGTCACCTGGCCTGAGTTCTCACGGCTGCACCCCTTTGCGCCGATTGACCAAACCAATGGGTACCGCACGCTGTTCCGTCGATTTGAGTCCTGGCTGGCTGAGATCACGGGACTCTCTGCTGTGTCCTTGCAACCGAACGCAGGCTCGCAGGGCGAGTATACAGGGCTGATGTTGATCCGGGCATACCACCGGAGCCGGGGTGAAGAGCATCGGGATGTCTGTTTGATTCCCCTGTCTGCGCACGGCACGAATCCAGCCAGTGCGGCTATGGTGGGCATGACGGTGGTCACGGTTGCCTGCGATCGACAGGGGAACGTGGATTTGCCGGATCTTGAAGCCAAAGCCGCTCAGCATCGCGATCGGCTGTCGGCGCTCATGTTGACCTATCCCTCGACCCACGGCGTCTTCGAAGCGGACGTCCGGCGTATCTGCCAGATCGTCCATACCCATGGCGGGCAAGTCTACATGGATGGCGCCAACATGAACGCACAGGTGGGACTCTGTCGGCCCGGAGATATCGGCGCGGACGTCTGCCATCTGAATCTCCACAAGACATTTTGTATTCCGCATGGCGGGGGGGGGCCCGGGATGGGGCCGATCACTGCAGCGCGGCATCTGGCGCCGTTTCTTCCCGGCCATCCGGTGATGCACATGGGCGGGCAAGATTCCATGGGACCGGTGTCGGCAGCGCCATACGGCAGCCCCAGCATTGTGACGATCTCCTGGGTCTACATCGCCCTCATGGGACGGGATGGCTTGACCAAGGCGACGCAGGTGGCAATCTTGAGCGCGAACTACATGGCTAAGCGGCTGGAAAAATATTTTCCCATCCTCTACAGAGGAACGTCAGGATTTGTCGCGCACGAGTTTATTCTCGATCTTCGTCAGTTCAAGGAGACTGCGGGGGTTGAAGCGATGGATGTGGCGAAACGATTAATGGATTATGGGTTTCATGCTCCAACGGTGTCGTTTCCGGTTGCCGGGACACTCATGGTCGAACCGACCGAGAGCGAATCGCGGGCTGAAATGGACCAGTTCTGCGAGGCGCTGATCAGGATTCATGGAGAGATTCAGGACATCGTCGAGGGGCGTCAACCCCGCACCAACAATCTGCTGAAGAACGCTCCCCACACGGCTCAGGTAGGGACGGCCACTGAATGGAATCGCCCCTATAGCCGTGAACAGGCGGTCTTTCCTGCTCCCTGGGTACGCGACCATAAATTCTGGCCCAGCGTGAGCCGCGTCGACGAAGCCTATGGGGACCGCCATCTTATCTGCACCTGCCCGCCGATAGACACCTACTAGCAGGGCTGCTGAAAAAGGCTCTCAACGTCGTTCTCGGCTCGCACACATCCTCAACGTACCCCGGGGGTACGCCTCCGGTGTCTGCTACGCCTGCGGCCTAGTTGCGAAGCCTTTTTGAGCAGCCCTGAAGAGAAGGGCCGAAGCTGGTTGAGACGATGGGAGCGGCAATGGGAACAGTTCCCTGCGCTAGATTTTCAGGGTCCAGGGTAGAGAACCGGAACTCGGCGCATTGTGAGAGAGCCGTGGGCGCAGCGAACATGCGAACTGAACACCATCATCAGTTATTCTGCCTGTCCCATTTACTTCTGCCCTGATGTCTTTTCTCCCTCTTGCCAGGCAAGGAGATAGCCCGCACTAACGCTCGCCTCAAGAGGCACTTTGAAGGTTGTGAGATTCCCAGCTGGAACGTCAATCACATGCAGGAAGTACGTTTCATACTGCATTGGATGTCCGCTAAGAGCATAAAACCAATACCGTGGATTCAGGGAAACGTGAACAGTCATGGTCAGCACGGCAATAGCCTGAGAATCCCGCGACCACAGAGAATCAATGATCGCATCAGGCAAATCGCCCTGGTACAAGATCCTTTTCGATCCTGTCTCGCGAAGTATAAAGTGGTCCGGCTTGGAGCCGACATTGGTCGGCGCAACAGTTCCCAGACACTCCGCAGCAAACCTTTGATCTGGCGAGATGCTGGTAGGCTTGCTATCACAACTCCTGATTCCAGGTGTACTTGACCGAATCTGGCTCCATTCAGGCTTTACTGATCCAGCGAAGCGAGTAATGTTTCCCTCTGTAGGCCTGACAAGAAACACGTTATGTCTTTCGTCAGATTGAACTATGTCTAAAACAATCTCCCCATCAACAATCTTGGTGGAGTTGGATTTCTGTTCCTGCCCATAGATGTCACCCACAATACAAAACATCCACAACCCTATAATTAGACTGACGAACTGATAGCATACGCATGACCGAGCAAGCTGAACCGTATTTGTTCGAATCATTGACACTGCCCTCCACGCATATTCGCCAAGATCTGGACAAGAAAAGCAACTGTCTTTGCTGTCAAGGCCTAAACGGGTCATGTTGGGCACAGGCTCGAACGAGGCGTACGCTTCGGTACGTTGAGCCTCTGAGCGACGCGAGAACGAAGCTGGCGGGCTTTTTGAGCATCCTGCTAAATTCGTTGGCCTGTCATGAGTAGATACGCCTCATCGACCGTCTCGACTTCCTTCACCGCTACATTGAGTTGAAATCCCAATTCGACCAGATTCCACCGAGGGTCATGCATCTGCCCACTTGGGACCAGCACGGTACGATAGCCTTCCCGTGCAGCAGCACGAATCTTATCCGGGATGCTGCCTACCGGACCGATTTGCCCTCCCGGTTCAATGGTTCCGGTCAGGGCAATGCCTCGCTGAATATGGTCGCCCTTGAACAGGGCAATGAATCCCACAGCCATGGCCGCTCCGGCGCTCGGGCCGTCACTGCCTGTGGGTTGATAGGCCACCCCTTGCACTGAGACGGTCCCGCTATGCTGGACTGAGGGCGTGTGTTCGACGGCGTAGGCAAAGGCCTGTGCCATGGCTCCTAAGTGGGCGTTTCCCAGCCGCACGCCGGCGAGGATCCATTGCAACTGAACGGGATTTGGTTCCGGTTTCTTGTCCCACCATATCATCAGGACTTCAAACACGCCCAAATTATTTTGACGAATGGCTGCGAGCACGGGAAGTTCGATGACACTGTCCGCTGAAACCGAGGCCGGGACTCCGCAAAGAAGGACGGCAACTAATGCCCAGGTGGCGGCAAAGTGGCGTGGCATCACGAAACCTCCGAGCAGGATGGTTGATCTGGTTTATTTGGTTTGTCTGGTTGGTGTTGTTCAACCAAATAAACTAAATAAACCAAACAAACCAGATACACCAATAGGCCGCAAGCGGTGCCGATTAGCGATACGTTCGTTTGAAAAGGTTAGCAAATCCTAGTGGGTAGTACAGCGAATTGGCAGTTCTTGTCTTGCGTTGGGCCAGGGTATTCCGTATAAGGGCCGGCATGAATAATCGAATTTGCATATGGGTCTTGGTGGGAGGTCTGACTATTTTCTGGCTGTCGCAGGGGACTGCCGCGGCGAACTGTCAGATGGAAACATCTGCTCCAGGGCCGCAAACGGCGCTGACACGTCATCTGAGCGCCGGTTGCACAGAGCAGGAGCGAGAGGCTCGATCGGTGGATGCGACAGAGCTGCTACAAGCATTCAGAGAAGGGAAGGGAGTCGATCTTTCAGGGGTGATCGTTTGTGGCGATCTGTCTCTGGATACCTTGCCCCTGGCTCCGTTGCTGCCCGATCTTGAAGGGATGAAGGAGTTGCAAGGACAGGAGGTCCGCGCGATTCCCGGCGCCGTGAGGGTCGTCAATTCAGTGGTGCGCGGAGCCATCAGATACGGATCGAAACAGGGGGTACTGATGGTGAAGGGGCCTTTGGTGTTGAGCGGAACAAGATTCGAACAGGTGGTGGATCTTTCACGATCTGTATTCGTTCAGCCTGTGACCCTCTCAGGCGCGCAGTTTTTGCGGGAGAGTTATTTTGTCCAGGGACGATTTCTGGGTGGTCTGTCCGCTGAGAAGACGCTGTTTGGCCCACATGCGAGATTTCATCGGTCAGTCTTTCAGGGACCGGTCACATTCCAGCAGTCGAAGTTTGACGGACTGGCGGAGTTTTTGGAGGTGACCTTCGAGAAGAATGTCGATTTGTCGCGTAGCTCGTTCAAGCTGGGCACCGGGTTTTCAGGCAGCCGCTTCCAAGGCTCGGCGGATTTCTCTGAAGTCCTGTTCGAACGAGAGGCATTTTTTACCTTCGCGCTATTCGACAAGGATGCGCTCTTTCGCGGGGCCAGATTCCGATCGACGGCAGATTTTTCCGATGCGTCGTTCAAGGGGCGCGACGATTTCTCCGCCGCTCGATTCGACCAGAGCCCGCAGTTTACCCGAACCGCCAGATCGGCCGCAGGACCGGCACCCACTCGGGGCGAAGATGAGACGATACCCTATACGATTATTTTTTCCGTTCTCGCCTGTATGGCCCTGTTGATTGTCTACCGGATTTGGTCGCGACGATGAGGCGACGACCCTCTGCATACCACTACTAATAGATGGGAGCTTGCTCCGCCTTACCAACTCTGGTATACATTTTCTCGTGGATGAGTACGTCGACGCCAATCAACAAATTGAACTGCCCTATCAGGTTCGCATCCAGAACTTTGAAGGACCCCTCGATCTCTTGCTCCATCTCATAAGGAAGAGCGAGATCAATATCTACGATATTCCCATCCACCTGATCGCTCAGCAGTACCTCAGCTATATCGAGGCGATGAAGGACCTGAATCTGACGGTTGCGGGAGAGTTTCTTGTCATGGCGGCTACCTTGCTCCAGATCAAATCCAAGATGCTCCTTCCAGCCGATGAAACGGTTGTAGATGAAGAAGAGGGCTCCGATCCTCGTGAAGAATTGGTGCGGCGTTTGCTCGAGTATAAGAAGTTCAAAGAGGCCGCCCGCCAGCTGGACGAACACGAGCGGCTGTGGCGGGAGATCTACAGCCGTGAACAGAGCCCGGCGGTCCAATTGGAGTCGGATGAGGCTCTGCTGGAGGATGTCAGCCTGTTCGATTTAGTGGATGTGTTGCAGGGAATTCTCGATCGCAATCCCGGCAAGAAACTCATGGATATCGTGCCGGACAATTTGACGGTTCGGGAGCGAATGAACGCGATCTTGGAAATGTTGGAAGGACGGGAGTCGGTCAATTTTGTCGAGCTTTTCGAGCCCTCCTGTCATCGCCTGGTCATCATTGTCACGTTCTTGGCCCTGCTGGAACTCATGCGGCTTCGAACGGCTCGGATTTTTCAAGCAGAGCATTTTGGGCCGATTCTCGTGTCGCGAGCGTTTTCACTCGTGCCGGATCCGGCAGAATGGGATGATGCCGAATGGAGGGGAGCATGAGCTCAATTATTGAACAAGAAACAGACAGCGTAGTATCGGCGGAAACCGAGTTGGTGAGTGAAGATAGCGGAATGCCGGACGATGCAGGAGTCGGGGCGGTAGACAGTCAGGCTGAGGCCATCGACGCGCGGGAACTCAAGGCCATTCTCGAAGCAGTCCTGTTCGTGTCGCCCGAACCGGCGCCGGTCGCTCGGCTGATGTCGATCTTGGGAACGGTCACGAAAGCTGAGGTGGTGCAGGCTTTGAAGGTTCTCACGCACGACTTAGATCAGGATGGCCGAGGCATTCAGCTTGTGCAGGTCGCAGGCGGGTATCGGCTGGTGACGAAGCAGGAGTATGGACCCTGGCTGAAACGGATGGATAAGGCCAAGGCGGCGCAGAAGCTTTCTCGCTCCGCACTCGAGTCCCTCGCCATTATCGCCTACAAGCAGCCGCTCGTGCGGGCTGAGATCGAAGAGATTCGTGGGGTGGAAACGTCCGGTGTATTGAGAACGTTGCTTGAACGGAAGCTGGTACGCATCGTCGGGCGAAAAGACGTGCCAGGCCGTCCGATCATGTACGGAACCACGAAGTTCTTTCTTGAGCATTTCGGGTTACAAGACTTGAGCCAACTCCCGCCGCTACGTGAATTCAAAGAACTCGGCGAATCAGAGCAGGCCCTCTTACCGATCGAAGAAGAGTCTGTGGGCAAGGCCAAAACCTCCGATCCCTCCGATTCCGAATCCCTGATAGGCACACATGATCTAGCAGATGGCACTATAGAGCTCGCCTTCGACGCCGAGAGCAGTGAGACTCTGCTCCAAGAGCCGGTCGAACAGTCTTAACAGGCCTGGTTGAGCAACACGCAATAGGTGGAGGTCAGTTCCATCAGCCCGACGGAAGACGAGCCGAGCCCCAGCGACAGGTCCGCCGCCAGCGGACTGGTGATTCCGACCGTTCTTGCAAACTCAATGACGTTTTTGATGCCAACCTTATCCAATAATCGAACCGTCGCCAGGTTGTGGGAGTGGGCCAGGGCATCCCGCAAACTCACCATGCCATGGATTTTTCTTCCATAGTTTTCAGGTTTCCAGGTCTTCTCATCCTGATCCTGTTCGTAGACGACCGGCGCATCGAGGATCACCGAGGCGGGGCTCATACCCTGACTCACGGCTGTCGCGTAAATGATCGGCTTGAAGGCAGACCCTGGCTGACGTTTGGCTTGTACGGCCCGATTGTACTCGCTACGAGCAAAATCGTACCCTCCGACCATGGCCCGAATGGCTCCCTTGCCTGGCTCCAACGCAATCAATCCTCCCTCGACGAGGGGAGTCTGTTCCAGTTGTACCTGGGCGATGCCATGCTCCAGCTTTTTCACCATCACCTCGATCACGTCACCGGGCTTCAATACTTGTTTGGGATTCGGATTGATAATGACATCTTTCGCCGTATCGGGCCCCGTAAGACGTCGCTTTGCCCAGGCCATATCGTCAAAGCTGAGATTGGCCGACGTCGTGCCGATCTGCACCAGAAACGAGTCTTTTGCAACTTTGGTGACGACCCCCTCGCGATAATCTCCCACCTTCACTGCTTGATCGATCTTTGCTGTGACAACCGGCAGGGTTGGCGCGTTCACATCCACCGTTCGGAGCGGACCACGCCATCCTTGGCGTTTATCCAGTTCGCGCAGGCCTGCTGCAAAGACCACTTCAGCTGCCTTCTGCATCTCCATGTTCAACGTCGTAAAGATTTTGAGCCCGCCCTTGTAGACCATCGCTTCGCCGTACTTCGCGACCAGTAATTGTCGGACATGCTCGACAAAGTAGGGCGCAGCCTGTTCGACACCGGGGCGACGGAAATTGAGCAGCTCCGTCGCGGCCTGCTCACGTTCTGTCGCAGTGAGGAATTTCGCGTCTTCCATTCGTGCCAGTACATGTTCCTGCCGCTTTTTTGCTCGGTCATAAGCCTTAAAGGGCGAATAATGGTTCGGCGATTTCGGGAGGCCGGCTAGAAAGGCTGACTCTGCGACCGTGAGGGCGGAGAGGTCTTTCCCAAAATAGGTTTGGGCTGCCGAGGCGACACCATAGGCGCCTTGTCCGAAGTAGATCTGATTCAAGTACAATTCCAGAATTTGCTCTTTCGTCAGAACCAATTCCATCTTGTAGGCGAGGATTAACTCGCGGACCTTGCGGTCGAAGGTCCGTTCAGACGAAAGGAACAGCGACCGTGCCAACTGTTGAGTAATGGTGCTGGCCCCCTCCACCTTGCCTCCCCGGCGCAAGTTCGTCCAGGCCGCGCGGAGCATACCAATGTAATCAAGGCCGGGATGTTCGAAGAACCGGACATCCTCGACCGCGACGACTGCGCGTCGCAAGCTCTCGGGGATGTCTGCCACCGGGGTCAGGATACGGCGTTCAATGAAAAATTGACCGATGAGTTGCTGATCGCTTGAATAGACTTGAGTCACCAGGCTCGGCTGATAGGTCCCTAACTGATCCAAAGCGGGGAGGTCTTTTGAAAGGTGCCAGAGGAGCCCGATTATCGTCAGCCCCCCGAGTACAATCGCCGTCCCTAGGCCTACAAGCAAGATTTGCCACCAGCGCCATGGCCGGTGGGGCGGTGATTGGCGAAGCGGATCCTGAAGCCGTATCGGTCGATCCATCATAGTTACGCGGGGTTATCCTCGAAAGAGGCTTGGCTTCCGGAGAAGAATACCAAGATCACCATACCGTGGGTACCCTCAAAACTCAAGCCGATGCTGCGATGTCGGCGTCGTATATTTCTGTATACATTGCTTGTACCGGCCATCATGCTTCGGGTATACTGCTAAGCGACGCCTGGATTCCTGGGCGTCTTTTTTTGGAGCATGCAGCAACATCTATGGATCAGGCAGCCACAGAGGACTCTTCCGTGACAACTCAACTTGAACCCAAAGAGCGCCGGAGCGATATTCGAAATATCGCGATCATTGCCCACGTCGACCATGGCAAGACGACGTTAGTCGACGCCGTGCTTCGACAGACCCATGTCCATCGCAAGATTGACGATATGGGTGAACGGATCATGGATTCGATGGACCAGGAACGGGAGCGCGGGATCACCATCCGGGCCAAGAATGCCAGCGTGATCTATAAGGGCGTGAAGATCAATATCGTCGATACGCCGGGGCACGCCGACTTCGGCGGCGAGGTCGAACGGACCCTCCGTATGGTGGACGGAGTCCTCATCTTGATCGACGCCAAAGAGGGCCCCATGCCGCAAACGACTTTCGTATTGCGGAAGGCCTTGGCGCTCGGCCACAAGGCCATCGTGGTCATCAACAAGATCGACCGTCCGGACGCGGTGATCGATGACGTGGTGAATCGGACCTTCGACCTGTTTGTCCATCTCGGTGCGACAGACGAACAGCTGGACTTCCCAATCGTCTATACGGCGGCGATCAAGGGCACGGCGACGCTCGACATCAATAAGCCAGGCACAGACATTACCCCCCTCCTTGACACAGTCCTGGAAAAGATTCCCGCACCGGCCATCAACGCCGAGGCGCCGTTGCAGATCCTTGTCCTCTCCCTGATTCAGGATCTCTATAAGGGCAAGATGGGTGTGGGGAAGATTCAATCCGGTTCTATTACCCGCCGGCAGAATGTCATCGTCATCGGAAAGGATGGCGCACAGATCCCAGGAAAGGTGTCGGATCTTGCAGTCTACTCCGGCCTGGAACGGACGGATATGGAACGGGCTGAAGCAGGTGAAATCGTCGCAGTGGCCGGCTTGGATGAAGTGAGCATCGGCGATACGATCGCCGATGCAGAACATCCGGTCGCACTGACCAGAGTCACGATCGACGAGCCGACCGTCCAAATGACCTTCTCTGTCAACAACAGTCCCTTCGCCGGACGGGAAGGCAAGTACCTGACCTCGCGGCATCTGCGCGATCGGCTCTTCAAAGAACTCGAAACCAACGTGTCGTTGCGCGTGGAAGAAACGGATAGCGCCGATAAGTTCCTGGTGGCAGGCCGCGGGGAATTGCATCTCGGTGTCTTGATCGAACAGATGCGTCGGGAAGGGTACGAGCTGCAGGTCTCGCAACCGGAAGTGATCGTTCACCGGGAAGGGGACAAGGTCCTCGAACCCTATGAGGAACTCACTATTCAGGTACCGGAAACCTATCAGGGTGCTGTGATTGAAGAGCTCGGCAAACGCCGTGGCGAGTTGCGCCACATGAAACTCATCCATTCCGACGCAGGTCCGAGCGAGATGCATTTGGAGTACCATATTCCCACCCGCGGCATCATGGGGCTCAAGAACCTCTTGGTCACGAAGACTCGCGGCACCATCATCATGCACCATGTCTTTGTCGAATATGGACCGGTGGAGGAACGCGAGCTTACGGTGGCAACGCACGGATCGCTCGTCGCACACGAGGATGGAACCAGCACCGGCTATGCCATCTTCATGACCCAGGAACGGGGCACCATGTTCATTGGCCCTGTGGTGGATGTCTATCGAGGAATGGTGGTCGGCGAGAATAGTCGGGACGAAGACATGGACGTCAACGTCTGTAAAGAGAAGCACCTGTCCAACATGCGGGCGTCCGGCACCGATGAAGCGTTGGTGCTCACGCCCCCGCGGGAGATGGGCTTGGAATTCGCACTCGAATATATCGGCCCGGATGAGTTGGTTGAGGTCACTCCAAAGAGTCTCCGTATCCGAAAACGGCTCCTCAACCCCGATGACCGCCGCAAGGCCCGTAAGGCCGTTAAATAGTATTCCCCGATGCGATGAGGATTAGGAAGAAAACTCCCAAACCTTCCGCTCGCCGCCCCCCGCTCTATTTTGTCGGCTATCGGGGCACTGTGCCGGCTCCGGAGGAACTCAAGGCCTGGTACGATCATGAATACGGCGGACCCTTGACGGTCCGTGCCGACGAACAGGCCACAGAGTCCTGGTCTGCAGTCCATGGACCCTGGACCTCTCACATTGTCATTCCGCTTCCGGCTACCCATATCGCAGGGCTCAAAGAACAGCTTGCCTGGGAGCATGAACATGTCGGGGCTGTCGCCCCGTCCCTTATGCCTCCGCGCGATATGCCGGACACCATTCTGTTCGCCGCTCGACTGGCACGGGGCCTCACCTTCCTCACCCAAGGCACAGCCTACGACATCACCACCAACCAGTATCTGAATCCGTCCGATTGGCAGGATCGCCCCCTCACGCACTTTATCGTCGGCGATCACATTCCGATTATGCAGAACGAGGACGAGCAGAACCATCGGAGCTGGTGCTATACCCTCGGCCTCAGTAAGTTCGGCGTGGATGAACTTGAAATGTTTCTCGCTCCTGGTCTCCCGGACCAGCCTATCCGCGACCTGCTCAGCGCAACGGCGGACGAATTGACCAGGGTGGGGCAGTCGCCAAAAGTCGGAAGCCAGATTCTTGTCGGAACCTTGGACCAGACCGTTGTGATTGCCAACCATCGCACCGCCGCGCCGGCCGGCCGCATGCTGAGCTTCCGGGAAATACGCCTCGTGCCATAGTTTCCCTGCCTCATCAGCCACTTATGATCCGTCTGTCTGGTCTTTCTGGTTCATCTGGTCTATCTAGTTCAAGCGAACACGCGAGACCGACCGAATAGACCAGACAGACAAGATAGACCAAATGAACAAGACCGGCTGGCGGACTTGTTCAGCATCCTGCTAGGCCTTCAGGGCCGTTGACAAGCTTTCAGGCCACACGGTAAAAAATACAGTCGATTGTGTCAGGGGCCGGACTAAACTCAAAGAAGGAGGCATACAGATGAGCGACGTAGCAGCAGAAATCAAGGTGGGCGACACTGCGCCGGATTTTAACTTAAAGGATCAGGACCAGCAGGACGTGAAGCTGAGCGACTATCGGGGTAAGAAAAATGTCGTGCTTTGCTTCTATCCCCTGGACTGGAGCCCTGTCTGTCAAGGCGAGAACAAGTGCTTGACCGATGACTTCCCCAAGTTCCAATCGGCCAACGCAGAACTGTTCGGCATCAGCTGCGACAGTTTCTTTTCACACAAGGCCTGGGCCGATTCCATGGACCTCAAGCACCGCCTCTTGTCGGACGTGCATCGGACCACGGCCAAGGGCTATGGTCTCTACTTTGAGCCGTTGAATTGCTCGAAGCGCGCGACCGTCATCGTGGATAAGAACGGCAAAGTCGCCTACGCGAAGGTGCAGGAAATCAAGGTAGCGCGGGAAGACAAGGACATCCTCGCGGCCCTGGCGAAACTGAGCTAAACCTCAGTCAGAAAGTCCGAAGGTCGAAAGTCTTCGTGCCGAGGCTTTCCGACTTTCGGACTTTTGACTTTACAACTTTATGAGTGGAATCGTCGAAGACGTCAGAGACGAAAACTATGCGGAGTTCACCGGCGCGCCTGCGTCGATCGTCGCATACGGCCTAGCGACCTGTGAGCCCTGTATTGCCTACGACCCGATCCTAGTAGAGACCGCCGCCAAATTTCCCGATGTGAAGGTCGGGAAGGCTAAGATGCACGTCCCAGGACGCTGCCGCGAGATTAAGAAAAGCCATACCTTCGAGACCTATCCGACGACGCACTTCTTTTCAAACGGCAAGCTGCTCCTGACCCGTGAGGGAGTAGTGGAGCCGGCCGAACTCGCCGCCCTGATTTCGGATCACTTGCTCAAGTAAAAAGCTGGGTACCAGCGTTGGTCCCGTGCTCTAGGACAAGGAAGGGATGGAGCCCGATGATCTTCTGTGCTCGCGCAACACGCGGCCTCAGAAGGATGAGCAGGGAGCGGCCAGGTGCCCTTCCAAGAGAGAAAAGCAAGCCTCTCAAAGGGAGACGAGCAATACCGAAATCGCTACCGCCGGGATCATTCTGCGATGAGACACTGTCCGAGAGATACAACCCTAACTTTTGCAAATGACGAATCCGCACTTACACATTCACCTTGTAGCGCGTGCTCCGACCGCCGCCGAAAAGAACGAACACACCCTTGTCCGCAAGATCCTGCAAGTCGCGCGTCGCCGTCGCTTTCGATGCGCCGGTCATCGAGATGTATTTCTTTGCGCTCATTCCACCTTCGAACCCTTGCGGGCCTTCTTCCAGCATCCGGCGCAGGATCGACAACTGCCGTTCATTCAGCTCACCCCTGAACAGATCGAACAGCCTCGTCTTTTTCAACGTAAAATCGATCTGCTCTTCAGCCTGAATCTGCGCCTCAAGCGTGACACCGACGAACCAGGTCACCCATGGCGTAATCTCATTCGACTTCTGCCCTTGCTGCAATGCTTCGTAATATTGTTTTCTGTGAGCCTCGATCGCGCGCGACAGGCTCAACAGCGCGGGCCGTCCAAGACCTTGCGACAACGCCTTCTCGGACAAAGCCCTCCCGATGCGGCCATTGCCGTCTTCAAACGGATGGATCGACTCGAAATACAGATGGGCAACTGCGGAACGCACTGCCGCTTTTTTCATTGCCTTTTTCCCACCTGGGCCGGTTTCGTTGAACCATTCAATGAACCGCTTCATTTCCCCTGGAACTGTTGACGACGGCGGCGCTTCGAAATGGACCTTTTCTTTTCCTACCGGCCCTGAAACTACCTGCATCGGTTCCGTATGCGTCCGCCACCGGCCGACCGCGATGCGCCGGCTTCCCGCCATGATCATCCGGTGCCATTCACACAGCTTCTGTTCGGAAATCGGCGACTCAAAACTGCTACGAACATCGATCATCAGCGCTGCGGCGCCTTCCGCTCTCTTGTCACCGGTCGTCGTATCGCCGCCCATGCCAAGATTTTCACGGATCGAAGACATGACATCTCTGCGGCTCAGAAGCTCGCCTTCAATGGCCGAGGTTTTCATCGCCTCCGCAACCATCATCTCGATTGCCGCCTCCACCTGCGCGTCTGCCGTCAGTCCCTTGAGAAGACCGCTTGCGCGCCCCGTTCTCTCGGCAAACGCCAGTAGAGCATCCTCGACACTGGAAAGATTGTAGTGGAATTCGGGCCAGCCTTTTTGCTGCCAGTTATAACGCATGAGCCGAATATAACACGTATTCGGCTCATAATTATATAAAATATGAGCCGATTAAGAGACGCTCCGGCTCAACCGGGGTTTAATGGAAGATACGACCCGATCCTGGTAGAGACCGCCGCCAAGTTTCCCGGCGTGAAAGTCGGCAAGGCCAAGAGGCATGTCCCGGGCCGCTGCCGCGAGATTAAGAAGAGCCACACGTTCGAGACCTACCCCACGACTCACTTCTTTTCCAATGGCAAACTACTCCTCACCCGCGAAGGGGTAGTGGAGCCAGCCGAACTCGCCGCGCTGATTTCGGATCACCTCCTGAAATAAAAGATAGACTGGCTCCGTAAAGGCGTGTGCGTGCGGCTCAGCCGCTTCTGCGCCTCCCGCGACATCCTGCCTCGGCGCTCTGAAGCGGAATCCTTCTGGAATTCCTTCAGCCACGGTCTTCAACCGTGATGCTTCAGTCAGTTCCAGCTTTCCTTCTTCAGACGCCGGGCAGGGCCTGTCACTCCGGCGCAAGTCGCTCTGAGCCGTACGCACACACCAAACCAGCCTTTTGCTCTAGCTTTTGTTATGAGCGAGCTCGACAGAGAGTCTGTTCTATCACTCAACCGCGAAATCGAAGTGCGTTTCAATCCTCGCTCGTTCTTTCGATTAATCTCACCCCGCCGACGCACCTGGGCGATTGTCGTATGTAATGCGAAAGACAGTATCAGTCAGCCAGCGTTTGAATGATTCGTTGTCCATGAATTGCTTGAAGAGTTCCGTGTCGTCTTTGAGTACCGCCGTCATGACTCGGCTCAGCGCCTTGTCGTGCTCGATACGGGCGTTCTGCTTGTCTGAATTCTGTTTCGCATTTTGATAGGCGCTGTCAGCCGCCACGCGCTGGGGGATGTCTTCAGTGATAAGCTTGTGTACACGGTCGGTATCGGTCCAAGGAATGTTGCCGAATTGATCATTAAAAGTCTTCAGGATATTGGAAAGCCGGTCGAGTTCCGGCTCTGACTTACTGCCTCCACCGGTCATCGGCACAGGCTCGATTTCAGCATTTTCATCCGCCAACTGAATTTTCATCGCTGCCTTCTTCTCAACCCGATAACTGTCCATATCAATCGCTTCGAGAATCCCTTTGGACAGATCCTCTTCTATCGGTGCCGGCAACTTGGCCACGAGGAAGTTGAGGAAGATCGACAGTCTTTCCCATCCAGCGTTGGTGTACGGCAGGATTGAAGAAAGAAAGCCGTAGGCGCGAAGAAATGCCTTGGCCTTCCCCTTGAAGTCCACCTGCCCGTCCTCGTCGAGCTGCTTTTTATAAACGGCGACGCAAACGTCGAGGATTGGATCGAGCTTGTCACGGTCGGCTCCGCCAAGGTATAGCGCCACGAGTTGATCAATCTGCGTTGGGGTGTACACTTGATAGCCATCGAGTATCGCTTTGAGGTCGTGCAACTTGTTGGGATCGGTCTCTTCAGAAAGGATCGTCGTGCGGTAGTAGTCTGCGAACGCCTCCTGGATCGTCTCGCTGTCGTTCATGAAGTCGAGCACAAACACGTCATGCTTTTGCGGATGAGCCCGGTTGAGGCGCGAGAGTGTTTGCACCGCCTTGATTCCGGAGAGAATCTTGTCCACGTACATCGTGTGGAGCAGCGGCTCGTCGTAGCCGGTCTGGAACTTATCGGCACAAATCAGGAAGCGGTACGGATCCTCCTGAATCTTGTCTGCGATCTGGCTTGACGGAAAACCGTTGAGCGAGGCCTCAGTTACTTTTGCGCCGCCGTACTCATGTTCGCCTGAGAAGGCGACAATGGGCTTATGCTGACTCTTGCGCTCTGTCAGATAGTCATGGAACGCGTGGTAGTACTGAATGGCTCGATCAACGCCGCTGGTCACCACCATAGTCCGCGCCTGCCCCCCGATCTTGTTCAGCGCCAGCACTTGCTCATGAAAATGATCGACCATAATTTCGGCCTTGAGACGAATGGCGTGATCGTGGCTTTCCACATACCGGCGAAGCTTTTTCTTTGCCCGCTTGGTGTCGAACTCCGGATCGCCCTCCACCTTCTTGATGAGTTTGTAATAGCTCTCGACCGGCGTGTAATGCTTGAGCACGTCAAGAATGAAGCCTTCCTGAATCGCCTGCTTCATCGTGTAGCTGTGGAACGGACGATGACGCACTTTACCCTCAGGGTCTGGCGGCAGCGCCTCGCCAAAAATTTCAAGCGTCTTGTTCTTGGGCGTCGCGGTGAAGGCAAAGTAGCTCGCGTTCGGCAGAAGCTTCTTGGCCACCATGAGACGGTTGATCGTGTCTTCCGTCGTTTCGTCGTCTTCCTCTTTTCCGGCTGTCGAAAGCGCCATGCTGAGCGCCGCAGAAGTGCGACCGCCCTGGCTGGAATGGGCTTCATCGATGATGATTGCGAATTTCTTGCCACGCTGCTCATTGCCGATCTCATCCAGGATGAACGGGAACTTCTGCACGGTGGAGATAATGATCTTCTTGCCCTCAGCGATGAACTTGCGCAGGTCGCCAGAGTGCTCAGCGTGCCCCATGGTGGCGCCAACCTGGGTGAACTGTTTGATCGTGTCACGAATCTGTTTGTCGAGGATCTTCCGGTCGGTGACCACGATAATCGAGTCGAAGAGATCCGTTTCGTTCTTGCGCAGGGTGATGAGCTGGTGTCCGAGCCAAGCGATGGAGTTCGACTTCCCACTCCCTGCCGAGTGCTGAATCAGATAGCGCCGACCTACGCCATGCTGCCGTGCATCTGCGAGGAGCTTCCGTACCACATCAAGCTGGTGAAAGCGCGGCCAGATCTGCACCGATTTCTTTCGGCCAGTCTTCTCATTCTTCTCCTCTACGACCTGAGCATAGTTCTCCAGGATGTCGGTCAGTCCCTCGCGGGAAAGGAGACGCAGCCACAGGTAGTCGGTCTTGATGCCGTGAGGATTGGGTGGATTGCCTGCCCCATCGTTCCAACCTAGATTGAAGGGAAGAAACCATGAACGTTTCCCTTTCAGATGGGTGCAGAAGCGCACCTCATGATCGTCCAGGGCAAAATGTACGACGCAACGTCCGAACTCAAAGAGTTTCTCGCGCGGATCGCGGTCGCGCTTGTACTGCTCCACGGCATCTTCGACCGTCTGCTTCGTGAGGCTGTTTTTCAGCTCGAATGTGGCGATGGGCAATCCATTGATGAACAGTCCAAGGTCGAGGGCTCGTTGCGTCTCGTCACGGCTATAACGAAGTTGGCGAGTGACAATGAACCGGTTGGCCGCAGAGAGTTGTGCGGCTTTTTCATTCCCAGGCGATGGCGTGCCATAAAACAGATCAACCTGGTGCGGGCCGTCCTTGATTCCGTGCCGTAGCACGTCGATCACGCCACGCTTGGAGATTTCTCCTTGGAGTCGAGCCAGGAATTTACGCCTTGTCGGGCTATCGTTGTTGAGGTCCAGCGCCTCAGCAGCTTTTGGCTGGGTCGCATAGAGGAAGGTGCTGAGTTGGGGAAGATCAACACAGAACTCCCGGTCATAGTCTTCCGCCTGGCTGGGAATCCATCCCATTCCGCCGTACCGGGACCGAATGAGACCGATGCCCTCGCCGGGCGGCGGCGGCTCGCTCGAAGGTTGGCCCGTCATCGCCGCGACGATGAGGCTCTCAAGGCCCTTTTCGCTGGTATCAGTTTTCACGCCTGGCGCGCGGAAGGTTTAACGGACAACCATCCCTTGTCACGAAGAACATCCCACGCAAGAGTGATCTGTTGCGACGAGAAACGGCGTTTCCGCTCGTTCCATTGAAACGTGGCTGCAATGGCTTGGTCTGGTGTCGTCGCGCCCTCTTGCGCAGAGACCCAATGAACAGTGGATAACAATTCAAGGCCGAAAGGAGTTTCGAACCCTTTGACGAGGTCGGCGACCCGCTCGAAGTGACGCTGTGTGTTCGGATGCCCTTCCAGGAATCGATCAGCATCGGCGACAGCTCCAGGCACAAGTTCGAGTGGCTTCTCCGGATCGTCCACTCCGTCGGTATAGCCTGTAGTCAGATAGCCTTCCACGCTCAAGAGGAGATGGCGCAGATTCTCCGCGTATGGACCATACGGGGCCTTCACATACCGAAGCCGCAGAGACGTTTCTCCTGCTACTTGCATGAAGTAGAGGAGTTTGTGAACTTCCAGCAGACTGATAAACGGGTCCATTAGGCCAGCAAGATAGCGTTGCATCAACCCGACCAGCGCAGCGCGCCCTTCTGTCATCTTTGGTACGGCACGGGATGATGTTGATGCTGCAGGGACGGGAGCATTCGTAGGGCTGAACAGTAACACCCGTACATCTGGCACATCCGCTAATGCTTTCTCGATTCGTGGTCGCACCTCCGCCCAATCGAGTCCCCCCTGGCCACATCCCAACGGAGGAATCGCGATAGAACGGATGCCAAGACGCCGCACCTCCGCGACCAAAGCCGTAAGGCCTGACTCAATATCGGCAAGTTGGCTCTTTCCCTTCCAATGCCGTTTCGTCGGGAAGTTAATAACGTATCGAGGGTTGGTGAGTTGGCCGGTCTCGAAGACAAACATCTTCCCAGGCTGCAACTCGTGGCGCTTGCACACCGCTTCATAGGCTTTGAAATTGTCCGGAAAGGATTTTCTGAACTGGAGGGCAATTCCTCGCCCCATGATGCCGACACAGTTGACGGTATTCACCAACGCTTCCGCGTCAGCAGCCAAAATGTCGCCTGTGGTGGTCTCGATCATGTCGGGCACTCCTCTTCAATAATACCAATCTCGGAGAATTTCAACAGGGGGTTTGTGCTCCGCATGCGTCAGACTAGCCTCTGCTTGTGCCTTTATCCTTGCAGAATAGACCCCGATCCGGCGAACCAATTTCCATGGAAACGATCCGTGGACGAGAAACTCAGCCTGCTTGCCTTCCATGATATCGGGAGGGCGAAAATCGGTCTCCGCAACAGCTGTCCAATTCACTCGATCCAACTGGTGTAGACCCTCGAGAATTTGAACATAGAAGGCACCGGCGTTGGAAAGACTAAATGCCCAACGCCGATCCCGTCCGTCTGCCCATGCCACAATCTCGTGCATATCAGCTTCAAGATGGACGATGGGTCCCTGCCCACCTCGGTAAGTTAGGTCTGGGTGATTGGCGCGATGAATCAAATACAACATCACAGATCGTGGGCAGAAATAAAACGGCACAAAGTCGCCCACTTTCGTGCCAGGATGACACGGCACCTCGATT
The DNA here is from genome assembly GCA_002869895.2 of Nitrospira sp. CG24E. Lineage (GTDB taxonomy): Bacteria > Nitrospirota > Nitrospiria > Nitrospirales > Nitrospiraceae > Palsa-1315. Next base: position 111,993 of record NEWP02000006.1, read on the forward strand.
TCTTCCACCCGGCGTTTTTTGATCACCGACATCCCGATCGTAACATTTGGTCCACCCTGTGCGAGCATCGTGGCATCAGAGAGGAGTTTACGGTCCGTCACGATGGCAGCGAGATTATCCACGTGCGTGATGTGGTAAATCTTCGGCTGCGCCGGCACAGGACTCACGCCTCGGCCTCTTCGGTCACCGCGTCGAGGTCCGTGTCCTCGGTTTCCTCGCCACCCTCGGTAAGAACCTCCGCGTCGTCGAGCAATTCAGACTCGTCGGTCTCATCCGGCAACTTAGCCGCCGCCGCTCGCACATCGAGCTTGCCGGTGACCACGTCGGCGATCAGGCGGGTGCGGAATTCCCGGAGAAGGTCAATTTCAGCAAGCGTCCGGCCTATCCCACCATTAATGGTGCGTGTGTTCTCGTCAATGGCCTCAGCAATCCGTATTTGATCATCCAGCGGAGGACAAGGAGAAAAAATTTGTTTGAAGTCTTCCCAATACAGTCGATTGCGATCCTTAACAATGCCCCGCGGGCAACTATCCACCTCTCTCATGTACGCCGACGTACGGAATAGATTGCTGAAGTACCGAACTTCAACTCCCTCGAACGGTCGTGCAACGACATAGGCTGGGCTAACTAATCCGTCAACCGGGGCGACACCCACTGCCCCTTGCCACATCCGCATCATGTTATAGGCAATATCACCCTTGGCGGCTCGCTTATACTTTCCACGGTCCGACATCACCTGCTTCCGAATCGAATTGTCAAAAGCTCTGATACGGACACCAGTTTTGAGTGAGACCTCTAAGATCGGGAGATCGCCAAATCCTGTTTGATTGCGTTGGGCAAAGAGCCGACCGTTCCGTTTCACCTCCCAATGCTCTGGCACGTCGCCCAGCCACTCCACGCCGGAAGGCTTGAGGCGGACATTGGGGCTGAGGCCGCGGGTAACGGCGCGGTGAATGATCGCCTGTTTCTGCTCCTCCAGCAGCTTGATGAGCTTCTGCTTGGCGAGGATGTAGTGTCGGATGCGCCGGTCGGCGTAATCGAGGAACCGCACGATGGCTACTTGTTCGGAAAGAGGTGGGACGATCGCGGATACTGCGCCGAAGTCTGGTGTGTAAAGGCGGTTAAAGCCACTCCCGATGCCCTTCGAGCGCTGAGCGAACTGATCCACAACAATCGGGGCCTTGAACAGATGCTCATAGAATTTCACATCGGATTTATCGATCGCACCAAAGATGCTGTAATCAGGGCTTATCACTCCCGCGTATGTCGAGAGCGCGAACATTCCAGACCACGCCTGCATGCGATTCATCACCAGATCGCCGGGTCGGCAAACCCTGTACTTCGATAGGTCCTCGGCGCTCGCAATTCGCTTCGACGCCTCCGTTTGCGGGACAATCCCCTTCGCCCTGGTCAACGAAAGTAGAACGCCACTCCCGGTGCCGCTACGCTCATCCTTTTCACGGAATAGAGTCTTGATTCGCCTCACCGCCCAATGCTCTGGCACCTCTCCCAGCCACGGCACACCGGAATCCTTCAACGCGGGATAGGGCTTGAGGTCGGCGATCATGCGTCCACCTCCTTGAGGCGGAATGCACTCCCTCACAGCATCCCTCCAATCCGCCTGAGCCAACCTCGCACTTCGCCGTTTGGATCTCTTACACCAATCTGGTGTGCCGTCATCTTCGGAAAGGCGTGCTGCGCGAGCTTTCGCTTGGCGGTTTTGCTATTCCAGTTCGCCACGGCACCGACAATTGCCGAAACATCGTCGGCGTCGCCGAATGAAACTGCCACGCCAAGTCCTTCTTGAACGGCATCAGGATGAAGGTAGTTCTCGATCTCTAGCTTGACAGTCTGAAGCCCCCAGGACCCATCGGTCCGTTGGTTCACCTGTGCTATCACTGCTGCGTACGTCGCAACATCATTGTCGTAGATATGAACCTCCGGACGATCCAATCCTTTTAGATAGTGTTCATTGACCCAGTGCGAGAGCGTACCGCCTCCAAGTACAACGAAGGCGACCCTGGGATCAGAAGCCAGATTGGGAAGTGCTGCATCGGCCATGTGCAGGGCGGCGCTCAGGGATTTCAGGGCAGTCACATCCGTTGGCCCTTCAACACAAACTAGCACTCGAACGCGGTTGTCAGGAACGACACCTAGCTCCTCAACCATCGCCTTCCATGTAGCTTCTGAAGCTGTCTCGATTCTGGGTTCGCCGTCATTGCCCTTCTTGATGAAGCGGAAACTGTCGATGGGAAGATAGTTCGCAAATCCTGGGCTGTGCGTCGTCAGAATGACCTGACAGCCAGGTTCTGCAGCGAGGTCCTGGAGCGATTCCAGAAGGATGCGTTGATTGTGAGGATGCTGCGACGTCTCGGGCTCCTCAATTGCGTAGATAATGTTTTGGACTCCGCCTTGCGCCAGCCGTCGCTCCGCTTCAGCGCGAAAGAAACTCACCAGAATCAGCCGTCGAACACCGCTCCCCCGCTTGTTCACGGGAATCCCTTGATCGCTATTGAGGGCAAGCGAGAAGAGCCCATTCCACTTGGGTTCCGCCTTGAACTCCGGTGTCAGCTGCCCAGCGAGACCAGGGTCAATCTTGGTTAGGGTTTGGTGGGTGCGTTCGGCCAATTCGACGGCCTTTCCTCTCACTGCGTCAACAACTTCGGCAAGCTTCTGCTGTATGTCCGGTTCGGCCAATGCCGTGGCGACCGCCAGCTTCATCGGGTCTTGCACCTCTGAATCCGAGTCCCTGCTAGCTCGGTCACTCTGAAACAATGCAAACAAAGGTAGATACTGACTCTGTTTTTCCCAAATCCGCTTGCCATCTTCTTTTGCCACAGGAATACTCACTTCGCCTAACAGCAGGTCTGGGCACGCAGCCCAGATCGCTCGACGAATGGACGGATTGCTGTTGAGCTGAACGGCTACTTCATCGACCCCAAGATCCCGTAGGCGCTTCTTCAGAGCGGTGTTATTGAGTTCCAAAAGATCTCGGTACTGGTCAGCCGTCGGGTGCTGAGCCAGGATGAACACTTCTTCTTTAGGTTTCACGCCTGTGCATTTGAAAGCCTTGCGGATACAAAGCCTGCCGCTCGCTGCTAGAAGATACTCGTCGGCCAATGAAGTAGTGGCTTGTGCGTCAAGAACTAAATCCGATGGCAAGTCCGAGAACTCGCATGTGATTTGCACTGTTGCGTCACCCGCGGAGACATGGCAATCCCCACCGTCGATCTTGACAGTCTCATTATTGAAGAAGATCTCAAGTGCCTCCAGGACACTAGATTTCCCTACATCGTTTCTACCTATGACCGTTGTCAAGTCGGCTATCTGGATCGTCTTTTCATCCTTGTAACACCGGAAGTGCTTGAGAGTTAAGGAAACCAGCTTCATCGACGCTCTCCACCAATGATCTCGGACAGCAGCCCTTCAGTCTCTTTCTCCAACGCCAGAATGTCAGCGCGGATTTCTTCGAGGGATCGCAACGGCTGCGGCTTGTAGAAGTATCGGGTAAAGCTGATTTCGTAGCCGGTCTTGACACTCTCAGCGTCGTACCAGGCGTCGGACGCGTGAGGAAGAACTTCGCGTCGGATGAAGGCTTCAATACCACCTTCTTCCAGCAGCGGAATCTGCTCAGTATCTCGCAGATCGGTATCGGGCTCGTATTCGACGACAACGGGCTTACCATCGATTTTGATTTCGAACAGGCCGCGTAGCGGATCGGGCTTCGCACCCTTCTTATGAATCTTCTTGATCACCGTCGGCGCGTTCTCATCTCGCTCGGCGGTCTCCTTCAGCGCTTTGATCTCTTTGGGTGTATGCACCCGGTTCGGGTCTATCCCCTTGAGCCGCAGCGGACGTTCCACGGTCACTCTCCAATAGCCGAAGGCCTCGTTGGGAAATATCTTCGACTGCTCTGACTCTTTGAAGTCGATGAAGGCCTCACAGATGCGCTGGATGTCGTCGTCCGACAACTCGCAGTTCTTTTTGCCGAGGTTCTTACGGAGCGGCTTGAACCACTTTGTGGCGTCGATGAGCTGGACCTTGCCCTTGCGGTGCGCGGGCTTTTTGTTGGTGAGCACCCAGATATAGGTTGCGATACCCGTGTTGTAAAACATGTTGAGAGGCAAGGCGACAATGGCTTCGAGCCAATCCTTCTCGATGATCCAACGACGGATGTTGCTCTCACCCTGGCCGGCGTCGCCGGTGAAGAGCGACGAGCCGTTATGCACCTCGGCGATGCGGCTCCCGAGCTTGGTCTTATGCTTCATCTTCGAGAGCATGTTGGCCAGGAACAGCATTTGACCGTCGCTGGAACGTGTGATGAGCGAGTATTCCGAGTCGCCCGCGTGCTCGATGATGAAGCGTAGGTCCTTAATGCCCTCTTTACCCCCTAATCGTTCGAGGTCGCTCTTCCAGCTCTTGCCGTAGGGCGGGTTCGAAAGCATGAAGTCAAATTCGCGGGATGGGAAGGCATCGTTCGAGAGGGTCGAGTGCTCAGGCCCACCAACGATGTTGTCCGCCGCTTCACCTTCACCTTTGAGCAACAGGTCGGCCTTGGCGATGGCATAGGTTTCAGCGTTGATTTCCTGCCCATACAGATGAGTGGCGACCTTCTTTTTGTGCTCAGTCGCAAGTTGCTGCAGTGTTTCTTCTGCAACCGTCAGCATGCCGCCCGTGCCGCAAGCGCCGTCGTAGAGCAGATATGTGCCTGACTCGATTTTGTCGGCGATGGGGAGAAAAATGAGCTTGGCATTAGCTTCACGGCGTCGCGCGGCGTCCAGTGCTCACCGGCTTCTTCATTGTTTTCTTCGTTAAAGCGGCGGACCAGCTCCTCGAAGATTGTCCCCATCGCATGGTTATCAAGGCCCGGGTGCTTCACTGAGCCATCGTTGTTCTTGACGGGATTGGGACTGAGGTTGATGTCCGGCGAGAGGAGCTTATTGATCAGCGTGCCGAGGGCATCGGCCTTGGACAGGCGCGGGATCTGATTGCGAAACTCGAACTTTTCGAGGATGTCTTGCACATTCGGCGAAAAGCCATCCAGATAGGCCTCGAAATCGGCTTTGAGCTGCTGCTGACTCGCTCGCGCTTTGAGGTCGCGCATCGTAAACTTCGAGGTGTTGTAAAAGGCTTGGCCTGCTGCCTGCCTGAGTGCCTGGTCCTGGTGCACGATCTTCGCCTTGTCGAGCGAGGTCTTCATGTCGAGCACGGCTTTCTTGGTCGGCTCAAGCAAGGCATCAAGACGGCGCAGAACTGTCATCGGCAGGATGACGTCCCGATACTTTCCACGCACATAGAGATCGCGGAGAACATCGTCCGCGATGCCCCAAATAAAGTTCGCAATCCAGTTGAGATCACCATTGCTCATAACGTTGGTATCGCTCCAGAAATTCAGTGTTTATGCCGCCGCAGCTTACCTGTTTTCCTTGTTTAAATCATGTCCTCCAAGAGATGCCATTGCTCCCCCAAGCTCGCTTGCCTACTTTCTCTTAGAAGGGCACCCATGTTGGTCTACGTGCGGCCGTCGAACGAGGCCCTTCTAAGGGCGCG
>NEWP02000006.1:117642-134510 GCA_002869895.2 Nitrospira sp. CG24E
ATGGCCCTTCCAAGCTTGCTTACTTCTCTCTCCTGGAAGGACACTCATGTTGGTCTAAGTGCGGCCGTCGAACGAGGCCCTTCTGAGGGCGCGCGTTCCGGGAGCACAGGACCAATGTGGGTGTCCTTCCAATCCTTCTTATCGTGCGCGTTCCGCGAGCAGGAGGACAGGGAAAGAGAGAAGCGTGAGGCATTGCCGGAATGTTCTGAGAAGGTGCTGACGAGGGATCTCTAGCCGACAGCTACGGCTTCATCTTACTAGCCTGGTCTTGGAGCAATGCTCATGCTGAATGAGCCAGGCAGGACCTTCTTTGCCCAGGATCGTGGTGCATTGTCCGGAGTCCTGCCCTTCGAGTTCACCTTTCCTGATCGACTGAAATACATAGTCGTAGGTAACCCAAGCCGTTGGGCTCAGTAGTCGAATACGCAGGTTCGACAGGGCGCTGATAAAGCGGAGAGTGCTTCCCTTGTTAAGCTCAGCGTCATAGTCCGACAGCCACTTTTCGATGGAATCCCGCGTCTCTGTCTCGCCGTCCTGAATACCGACATATTCCTTGGCGTACAGCTTCAATACAGCTTGCTTATCTCTGGTTTCGGAAAATGTCGAGGCTGCCATGGCGGCTTCTTTGACAGCCTTCTCAACCGCCGCCCCTTCTTCCGCAGACCAGGCCACCGGCGTCCACGAGAGGCACAACATCAGCAGTGCAGAGACCAGACGCGTATGCATAGAGCCTCAGTCCTGAACGTCTACAGTCCCTGTTTATTTGGTTTGTTTTGTTTGTTTAGTTCTGAGAACCAAAGAAACCAAACAAACCAGCTAACCAGAGAAACCAAACGGATCCGCTAGCCTGCGTACTCGAAGGAAAGGTCACGAGATTGAACAAGGCGCACATTCGATAATCTTCCCGACGAGAGAGAAGTAACCAATTGTGTCCAGATCTGTTCGACCAGTTGCTCGCCGGTCACGGTCTGAGTCCCGAGGACCTGACGAAGGTCCTGTCGGTCGAATGGCTGTAGGACTTTTTCTTGAACAAGCTGGTTCAGGGCGCCGATATCCGTCACCATTCCGGTCACAGGATCGATGGTTCCATGAACCGTCACGAAGCAGTCCCACTCGGGGCCTGGCCTGCCATCCTGTACCGCCGTGAATGAGTATCGTCGCGTGATGCCGGCCGCGTCGAGCCCTGCCTCCGCCGTCACATCCGCATACAGATCTTCATCCTCGTACAGTCGGATCGCGTGGAGGGTCCCGATGGATTTCTGCTTGTCCAGCTTAGCCCAGAGCACCCGTGCGATGTTTTCCGAGGTGGGAATCAGGCCCTCGAAGTAGGGCATATCCAGATTCAGATTCTTATGGTCGAACTCTTCGAGTACTGTGAGCAGGATTTGCTTCAAATCGAAGAGGTTCACGACCATGCCGGTCTTCGGATCGACTTCGCCGAGGACCGTCACCTCGATCATGTAGTTATGTCCATGGGCCGGCGGGTTATAGCAGAGGCCGAACACGGCTCGGTTTCTGGCCTCATCCCATTCAGGCTTGATATAGCGATGGGCCGCAGCAAACTCGATACGTTTTGTCAAAAAGACGGTGGACATATGGACCCAATGTTTAATGTACGGAACGTCTGTTGTCTTTCGCTCCTCGCACTCCAAATTATACATTCGACACGAAACATTCAACATTTGCCTCGGCGCTTACGCGCTCGGCAGTATGCTCAAAAAGGCCGTCCAGCAAGGCCGCAGCGAGCGAAGATCCGGAGGCGTACCCTCTGGGGTACGTTGAGGATCTGAGCGATGCGAGAACGCCGCTGGCGGGCTTTTTCAGCATCCTGCTAAATCAGAGAGCCACTCTTCGCGCATACTCCCAGGAACAGGCGCCTCAGCGTGGTAGGCATTATGGTGCACCGTCAGCATAACCGACTGGCGCAAGTCGGCAAATGCAGCGGTCATCGAGGTAGTCGGCCTGAATCGGACGAAATGCACCGCGCTGATTTTGGTTTCATGGCTGTGGCCTCCTTCGAACTGTCCGAAGGCCTGCTCGGCCCCGGCGCGGATCGCGAGAGTTTCGCCGTGATCGAGCCCCATAAACATATCGAGCCATTCTTTCATCCGCTCCTGCTCCGTAATTTCGATCAGCAACGTGGCGCTCAACTCACCCGATCCGGGCATGAGGACATTGTAGACATCCAATTCTTCTTGGATTTTGTCGGGATCGAGGATGTGCTCGACCCGGATCATTTCCTGAGTCTGAAACCGCAACGTGTCACGATTTTCGAACACGAGGGTGACGAGCGGCCCAAGGGAAATCCGTCGCCGCTGTTTGAGCGCAATGATCTGCGAGCGGAATGGCTCCCTCTGACGCTCATAGTCAGCTATAGACAACAGATCAGTCTGTATAAGTGGCTTCATCGTCTTTCTTGCCCTTCACGAACGGTGCTTCTTGCGTTTCACGTCTAACGTTTCACGAACAACGCCTCACCCCTTATCCCTTTACCCCTTCCCGTTACGACCGTAACCCATAGGCGTCGCGCACGATTTGAATCGGATGCTTGGTCGGTCTTCCGCCGGCATGGGCCATGGCGCCGGCTTGATCCAACTGCAAGCCGGCCAACGGACAATCGGAGGCGACGAGATCTGCCGGGGTCTGTTCAATCGTTCGGACCGCCTTCTTCGCGATCAGCATCGAAAGGGGGAAAAACTCTGTCTTGGCGGACCATGAGCCATCGTGGCCGGAGCACTTCTCAATGACTTCGACCTGCGCACCGGCGCATTCCATGAGTTCTTTGGATTTGAATCCAATGTTCTGATCCCGCAAATGGCAGGGAACTTGATAGGCCACTCGTCCCGGTTTCTGCTGAAAGTCGGTGGCCAGGGCGCCCTCTCGTTTCAACTTCATGAGATATTCCGACACATCGAACGTTCGTTCCGCCACACGCTGCACATCAGGGCCGCCGACGATCTCCGGGTATTCCCGTTTCCACATCAAGCTGCAACTGGGCACCGGCACGACAATCTCGTAGCCCTTCTCCACCCACGGCAAAAACGACGCGACATTGGCCGAGGCCGCCTGCTGAATTGCCGCCGTATCGCCGATATCGAACGAAGGCATACCGCAACAACGTTGCTCGGGAATCACGACATGGACGCCATTTTTTTCGAGGACTTGAATCGTCGCTTTGCCGACGTCGGTCGATTGGTAACTGATGAGACAGCTTCCAAAGAGCGCGACCTTCTTTGCCGCGGAGGCAGGAACCTGTGCCGTCCCCCGGCGTGTCCACCACTGGGTAAAGGTTTCCGGAGCAAAGGGCAGGACCTGTCGATCCCGGTGCAGACCGCCCCAGGACTCCATCAGCCCTCGAAAAAACCGGCTGCTCAACACCCAATTTGCAAGCGGTGCCGCCAGACTTCCGAGCGTACCGATCAGATCCGTCTTGATCAACCATCGATCCCGCCAGCCGACCCCGCGTGTCGCAGCCAGATGCTTTTTCCAGGCGATCATCAAGCGGGGAAAATCGAGGCCATACTGATGCGGCGGCGTATAGGGACAGTGGTTGTAGCAGAGTTTACAGTAATAGCACTCATCGACAACCCGATGGTAATCGGCTGGTGTGAGTTTGGCGACATCTCCTTCATAGCGGTCGATGCCGTCGAGCAAAGTGTTGAACGACGGACAGAGATTGAAGCAGCGCCGGCAGCCATCGCAGACTTCATAGATGCGCTGCGTCTCCTTCTGGAGCCGTGCGGGATCGATGGGGTTGATGAGGTTCAGGCCATTCACAGTTCCCATTGTCTCCTGTGAAGTCCTGGGAATACAAGATCGGAAAACACAAAGGGTGAGCTGGGGCACCCCAGCTCACCCTTGTCATGTCAGACGGAGATTGCTACTAGGACTGCTTGAGGCTTTCGAGGCCCTTCGTGAAGCGGTTCGCATGGGAACGCTCTGCCTTGGCAAGCGTTTCGAACCATTCGGCCAGTTCTGCGAATCCCTCGTCCCGAGCCGTTTTGGCCATCCCAGGGTACATCTGCGTGTACTCGTAGGTTTCGCCTTCGATCGCCGACTTCAGATTGGCTTCGGTATTGCCGATTGCCACCCCGGTGGCCGGATCTCCGACTTCCTTCAGGAAGTCCAGGTGCCCGAACGCATGGCCTGTCTCCGCCTCGGAGGTATCTCGAAACAAGCCGCCGATATCGGGAAACCCCTCGATGTCCGCCCGCCTGGCGAAATAGAGATAGCGCCGATTGGCCTGAGACTCGCCGGCAAATGCGCCCTTGAGATTGTCATGGCTCTTGGTCCCGTTTAAACTCTTCCCCATGTTGTCCTCCTCCCTATGCTAAGAAATTCTTCCGGCACTGCCGTCGAGATCTTATCACTATGGCCTCGGTGAATAACATAGCTATCCAGGTGAGATCAATGGGTTGCTGTGCCGGTCATCTGACCGGTCAATACAATGGCAACTCGGACTCCATTTCGGCCAAGGATTTAAAGATGCGGTCTTTGGCCGACAAGATGGGTGCCGCAACAGGCCAGGAAATGGCGAGCGTTGGATCATTCCAGATGATGCCCCGCTCGTCGCTCGGCGCATAATAATCTGTGCATTTATACAGGAACGAGGCGCGGTCGCTGGTGACACAGAATCCATGTGCGCAACCGGGAGGCACATAGACCTGGTGCCGATTCTCCGCCGAGAGTTCGATCCCATACCATCGGCCAAAGCTCGGCGACCCCTTTCGGATATCCACCACGACATCGTAGACCGCTCCCTCAGGCACCATCACAAGTTTCCCCTGGGCGTGGGGTTCTTGATAGTGGAGCCCGCGCAGGGCGCCTCGCATGGACTGTGAGTAATTATCCTGAACAAAGGGGCCTGGAATCCCGGCGTCTACATATCGGCGCGCATGGTACGTTTCGAGAAAAAGCCCCCGTGGATCGCGGAAGACATCCGGTTCAATTAGTAGTACGCCTGGGATGTCAGTTGTCGTAACCCGCATGCTGCTCCTCCTAGAATGATGCTGAAAAATTCTGTCGGCGCAAAGAAGGTTGAGGCTCAGGCTAAGATTGAGTCTCAGACGAAGAAAGTGAGATCTTCGCTCAACCTGAACCTCGACCTGAGCCTGTTTACTCGCCCGACCAACCAGACGCAGGTTTTTCGGGATCGACGATCTCGGGAGGTCCGGGGTACAATTGCCCCAGCCGATCGATCAAGGGCTTGGCGGCCGGTGTGCTTTCATGAGTCGGTTCGCTGACCGGATGGTCCCAGGTGATGGTATGGATGCCCGCGTCTGTGAGCAAGGAACGAATCGTGGAGAGACAAGCCTCAAGCGTCAATTCCGTGCCCTCGCGAAGATCGAGCACACGCTCTTTGGGATCCGTCGGTGGCGCCTCCGTATGGATGAGGGCCCAACAGCGGTCGAAAATGGTGGTTCGAAGTTCCAGCGGGATATTGAATGTCTTGAGATCAGCCGTACAGAGGGCCGATACAAACAGGACGAATTGTAGATCCGGCATCCTGGGGTTCTGGATATCCAACGACGGCATGGCCGAGCATTATCGATGGCGATCGGCACGGAGTCAACGGGCGCAGGGCTCTAGCAGTAGGGAAAGTGTTCAGGTTCAGGTTAAGGCTAAGGGTGAGATGAGGAAAGTCAGATTCTTGCTCAACCTTAACCTTGACCCCAACCTGCATTATTCGATCAGGAGCGTCCGATTATGATTACCATTTCCTTAATGGGTCAGCTGCAAACCGCCGACGGCGAACGTGACCTTGCCTGCGACGTTCCGTCTCCCATGTCCGTCCGCCAGGTGATCCAGCGGCAAGGCATCCAGTTGCGCCATCTTCTCCAACTCATTCGTGAGAAGAAAGTACTGGTGACCGTCAACAAGAAAATCGCCAGCGAGGACTCATTGGTTCAGAACGGCGATGCGATTAGGCTGGTGGGGCACGACGGGATGGGAGGAACCGGACTCGGTCCCTCGCTGTAACGAGAACATGAAAGAACAGGGCCGGCGCCCCTTTCGGGAAACCGGCCCTCTGGTTCTTCATGCGGCAATTGAAGCCTGAAGAAGGCGCATCCTGTACGATCTGCGCCGACGAGCTTCGCTTACTTCTTTCCGAGGATCGCGTCCTTGGCAGCCTTGGCTACGCGGAACTTGACCACGCGCTTGGCGGGGATCTTGATGGCCTCGCCGGTCTGTGGGTTCCGACCCATGCGGGCCTTGCGGTTCGCCAAGACCAGCTTCCCGATCCCGGGGATCACGAAAACGTTCTTCGCTTCCTTGTAGGCCAAGGCGGCAAAGTCGTCCATGAGCTGGACGGACGCTTTCTTGGTCAACCCGGTCTTCTGGGCCAGGTGATCGGCGATCTGCGACTTGGTCATTGATTTAGCCATACGAGTAACCTCCTTAAAAAAACGAAGATGGTGAAATGTAGTGAACTCGCTCCGCTTGACTCCGCTCAGACTCAGTGAATATTCATGAACGAATAGTCGTGTCGCTGGAAGCGCCGAAAACCTGCGGGAGTCTATCCAAGCGCTCTAAGGCTGTCAACCAGAAAAACACAGGCTGGTGTAGGGAATAGCCTTCACCGGCTTCTTGCAGTTTCGAGACCAGCAAGCGTAGAGTACAGGCCGCGATCGTATTTCTGTCCGTCGGTTGTCGTATCTCCAGAGCATTGCCATGGCAAAAGAACTTCCCATTCTGCCATCGACCGCCCAACCAGCCGATGAGGCACAGACAGAGCCCTACCAGTATTCTCGCGTGTTTTGTCAGAAGGAAAACTCGCCCCCGTTGCGCTTATTGCTGGAGTTTCTCACGTCACATGGGCAAACCCCCATTACGCCGCCGAACATGGAGGACGCCATGTTGGATGAATGGGCCTGGGTTCAGGTGACGCTCGGGTACGATCGTCACAAAAAACCGATTCAAGTGGTCTGTGCCAGGGACCGGGGCACCTATCGGGACGTCTTCGAGGCAGAAAAGAAGCTGTTCTTAGACCTCCTCTCCGCCCATGACGATATTGAAGCAGGCCTTGCGCGCGAGTACGTGGAACGCGCGAAGTTCATACTCACCACTCGGTTCTTCCAACAAGATATGAGCGATGAAGGCTATGATTTCAACGGATGGATCTTAGAGTTTTACCAGGACCAATGTAACGGAATCGTCCAGATCGATCAGCAGGGCTTCTACTCACCCCAAGGCGATCTCATCGTCGACCTCTCCTCCAAAGGGGAATGACCAACCGTGGCAGGCCCTCTGCCCAATTCTCCTCCGCTCTACCAGAAAACAGACCACTGGTTTCAGCGGGCTACCGCTGCCCTGCTCGGTGAAGTGCCCTGCCGGCTCGGTTGCACCAGCTGCTGCATCGGCCCCTTTCCCATCACGCTTCTCGATGTCCAGACGATCCAACAGGGACTCGCCGGCCTTCCGGCGGATCGACGCCAACGAATCGAACAACGTGCGACTGAACAGACCGCTGCGATGGAAATCGCTTTCCCCAAACTTGTCCATACCAATCTTCTCGACACATGGCCCGATCAAGAGATCGATCAGCTGGTCACGGAATTTCAGCGTCATCCCTGTCCGGCCCTAGAAGCAGACGGGCGCTGTGCGGTCTATGACCATCGCCCCCTGGTCTGCCGATCGATGGGTATTCCGACAGAAGACCGGGGCCTAGCCCATGGCGCCTGCGAAGTTCAAACCTTCATCCCGATCCTGCGGCTTCCCTCTGTATTCCGTGAAGAGGAAGAGCGCTTGATGCGAGAGGAAGCCGCCTCTTTGGAAGCGCTTCGTCGGGCTACCGGGATAACAGGAGAAGAAGTATTCCTGCCCTACGGGTTTTTGTCGCGCGAGACTTAGACAAGCCCGGCCTGTCTGGTTCATTTAGTTGATTTGGTTTGTTTTGTTTATCTGGTTAGTCTCATTCAACCAAACAAACGAGAGAAACCAAATGAACGAAATAACAATCTTCTTCAACAGCCGGTGAGGCTAGACAGAGGACAAAATCCTGTGCTACTGTCACCCCCCTTGGTTGCGGGAGCGCCTGTAGCTCAGCTGGATAGAGCATCAGCCTCCGGAGCTGAGGGCCACAGGTTCAAATCCTGTCAGGCGCACCAGCAAACAGGCAAGGGGCAGGGCCGCACACAAATATCTGCCACATACATACCCGGTGGGCCGTTAGCTCAGTTGGTAGAGCAGCTGACTCTTAATCAGCGGGCCGTAGGTTCGACCCCTACACGGCCCACCAAATTCTTCAACAACTTACACCGCTAGTCGCCAGTGCTGGCCCTGCCGTTTGTGCCATGTGTGCTAAATTTGTGCCCCCTGTGCTCGCCAGACGGTACCTCTCTAGCATTTCCACTCCCTCGCGCAGACTCTCCGGATAGTGGTGCGCATAACGCTGAGTCATGATCGGCGACTTGTGCCCTAAGAGACATTGGACCTTGTAGAGATCGATCCCTGATTGCACCAGCCGCGTAGCAAACGTATGCCTGAGATCATGGAAATGGAAATTCTGGATACGGACCACCTTCATCGCTTCACGAAACGCGCGTCGGAGATGGCTGTCGTCAAGCAGGGTGCATGTGTCACTCGGGAACACGTAGTCACTCTCGACCGACCGCACCTTGGCTTTTCGCTTGAGGACATCCAGCACGAGACTGTTGATTGGAATGGTTCGCCGCTCTCCGTTCTTTGACCGGAATACGGTCACCGTTTTTCGGAAGAAATCGACTCCGTCCCAACTCAACTCTCGTGGCCTGAAACGGGGTCATTCTCCCTTTCTTAGGGCGTCTGCAGGCTGCTTGCGCGGTTTCCCGGTCGAGGAGTAGGCTTTGCTGGAGTGGTACCCAGCACCTTTGAGGCTGCCATGTGGATGGTCTGGCTGCTCGGTTTCTTCCTCTTTGCCATTCCCGCCTCAGCCGATCCCGGCTTCTCTGAGAAGTACGAGAGCGATTACAACATCTTCAATCCGATCCACCGGTACTGGCCGGACAATCCGCTGAATCCGATCAACGAGGTGGACCCTACCAATCCGTTCAATCCTATCAACCGCGTCGATCCCGGCAACCCCGCGAATCCTCTCAATCGCATCAACCCGAACAACCCCTTTAATCCGATCAATGAAGTGAATCTCAACAATCCGCTCAACCCGATCAACCGCTACAATCCGAGCACACCGTTCGGGCCTTTGAATCGGCCCTATTGGTCTGATCGCTGGTCAAACCCGGCGACCTCTCGTTTTTCCGCACTCCTTCATGTTTTTGTTGTAGCCCCGGCAGTGGCAGACCAGCTAACACCTGCGAGGCGCACCGCTCTTGCCGCTTAATCCTCTCCGGCGCGCCGGCAACGGCCTCTGCCTCGTGCTTCCTCTGTGAAATGTGCATTGGCTCTCCTCTTCATGTGAGAGAGCCAACTTCATTCCAACAAAGGAGGAAACAATATGGCTACCCAAAAACGACCCGCAAACACGCTGCGATGTGGCAACATCAAAGCGACGATCTGGGAGAATGTCAGCGAGAAGGGACCATTCTTCTCGACGACCTTCACTCGCCCATTCAAGGATCAGTCCGGGACCTGGCGCAACGGTACCTCATTCGGTCTCAATGACCTGGAGGCGCTGGTCACGGTCGCGCGTGAGGCCAAGGAGTGGATGGCCGCTCACGTCTTGAAGCGCTGAGCCGCTTCAGTAGGAAGCCTCCGGCCCTCACAGTGCGACATAGTGTTCAACAATACTATCCATTCACCAACCAATAGGAGACCAACAGCTATGAGTCAGATGCGCACAATGGACGCGGCTAACCACGCAGCCCAAATTCTCGATGGATTGGCCGAAATCATGGCACGAAAGGTTGTGAGCCAACTTGTGCCAGAACTCAGGAAGCTCTCCGAGGCAGAACTTGTGGTTGAACCCTGCTCCAGCGCGGCCATCAGATCCGTCCCAGCGAGGGCGCATGGCAGCTTGTGGTCGATCTCTGAGTTGGCCGCCGACTCAGGGGTTCAGAAAGGTACCTGGTATAAGTGGATCACTCAGAGAAAGATTCAGGCTGTTCGACTTGGCAGAACTGTTCGAGTTCGAGATGAGGATTATCGGAAGCTGATTCAAACATCGTTACGCCCCGAGATCAATATCTCTACTCGATCACTTGAATAAGTGGATCTGTAGAAAGACATTGCACATCAGTTGCTTTCTTCATATCCCGACAGGTTGGGGCAGCTCGCACCGCAATTAAACCGACGCGAGCGCTTCCCTACTTTGCTCGATATGCTTTTTTACCTTACCCGGGAGTGCTCGCTCGGCAAGGCGCAGCTCATAGGTCTTCTGCAGGTTCATCCAGAATTCAGCTGTTGTGTTGAAAAACGCTGCCAGACGCACTGCGGTATCTCCTGTGATGCCTCGCTGCCCTTTGATAATTGCCGTGATCCTATTCGCCGGCACTTCGAGGGCCTTCGCGAGAGTATTGGCGTTAATCGGAGGATCTGAGGGCTTCATAAACTCCTCCAGCAGAATTTCTCCCGGGTGAACCGGCCGCATGCCGTTCTTAATCATGGCATTGTCTCCTTCAGTGATAATCCGTGATCTCGACTTCATGAGGTCCGTCAGCCATCCACACAAAACAAATCCTCCACTGATCATTGATCCTGATACTATGCTGTCCAGCTCGATCTCCCTTCAACCTCTCCAGTCGGTTACCTGCCGGTGACAGGAGGTCTTTCAAGTCCGACGCGTTGTCGAGCATCGTGAGTTTCCGTTCAGCAACCTTCTTGAAGTTGGAGAACTCCCTGACCATCTCCCCCGCAAAGAGCTGTTGCGTCTTTTTGTCACGAAAACTTCGAATCACAATGTCACCCTATCATTGTTTTACGAGTTACGTAAAGCATATGTGCTAAATTTGTGCTAAAAATCTTCACAAGCGACCGAACTAGATAGAGGCAATGGAATCAGTAGAAAGCCAGCAAGCCCATGATTTTCAACGATAAACGGGGAAACCTTCGCAACATCGAGCGGTTCGAATTATTGCTCTGTTGCCACTCTTAATCAGCGGGCCGTAGGTTCGACCCCTACACGGCCCACCAAAATCAAACACTTACAAGCCTCAGTCTTCTTCCCAGTCGCCGGTGTAGGGACCGTGTAGACAGCAGAATTATTATTCCAGTTTTTCTTTTCTGCTTATATTCGGATGAAAGTATGACTGCATAAGGCGTAAGCTCTCCCGTCAAGGAGACAGTGTCAAAGGACAACTTCCAACTGTCTGGTGCGCCCTCAACTCGCAGCCGAGCCCCAGAAACGGGGACATGCTGAATTGCTGGGGCGGGCGCTCACTCACTCGTTGAGAAATTCAAAATGTTCCCTTCATTAGTTCGTAACAGCCCGTACTGATTTCTGACGGCGATATCGTAGTGTCGGCCTATGCCATCACGACCAGCACATAATACGTCAATACCGCGACGAGCCCAAGGACAGCGGCTAATACGACCCACTTGAACGATGTTTTGAATTCGGTCTGCATTTCATTTCTAGACTTATCAAATAGATCCATACGTCACCTTCTCGTCATATTCTGTGCCTCGACCGGACTTTCGTTTTCATCCGCGGGCGGCGGTCCACCCACAGCCCATGCTATGCGCGAAATGGCATATTCGCAAGAGGCCTATCGGCTGTTGGAAAGCGGGCCACTCTTTCACCCGCTCTCGGCGCTGGCATAGTATTGCCGAACATTTAGCTGGAAGAATCGTAGGTACTGCTCTCGTTCCAGAGGCAAATATCTTCCACAGCCTGCTACAGTCATCTGCCTGCCGATATTGGAGCCTGGCCCATGGGTGGTGCTCTCGAAAGAAAAGCGAGGGACAGCGGATCTGTTCGGGACCGTGCGAATATCGTACGTGTCGCCTCTATTGCTTTTCTTGTTTCCCTGGCCCTCTCGTGGCGCGCCTATATCCCTAGCCTGAGAATTTTTGCATTGTCGCCGGTGATTGACGCTTTGGGGTCAACCCCAGTCTGGGCCGATTGGCTCATCCTAATTCTGACTATCGGGTGTTTGTGCTGGCTGGTTGTGACACCGTTGCAACGAGCGCCGGCCTTGGGAGTCTTGGCCTGTACCGTGTTTTGGGTCTTGCAAGATCTCCTGCGCTTTCAACCCTACACATACATGTATGTCTTCACGATTGTGGCGGCGGTGTTTTTCGCATCGGGCAGTCTCAACGCCCTGAAAGTTATGGTGGCCAGCGTCTATCTGTGGGGAGGGGTTCACAAGATCAACGCGACATTCTTTCTCAAGACCTTTCCATCCTTGATCGAGCCCTTCTATACATTTCCCACAGAACCGTCTCCGGTTGCCGCTCTGGTCGCTCTCGCCATTTTTCTAGTGCCGCTATTCGAGGCGGCAATTGGACTGTTGCTGTTATTCCCGCGGCACAGGAGGCTTGCGACAACGATGGCGCTCGTTATGCTTGTGGTGGTACTTGCCTGTCTCAGTCTGGACCGTGAGGCATGGAATCTGATCGTCTGGCCATGGAACGTCTACCTGTTCCTGCTCGTCTTCAGACTGTTTTACAAGCCTGCCGCAGTCGATGATAGGATCCGGTTCCGGCTGGATATGCCCACGCTTGCTACGATTGCGTTATTTACCGTCGCCCCTGCCTTTGCGCTTATCGGCTGGATGCACTCATATCCGGCCTTTAAACTCTATTCAGGGAACACCAAGAGAGCGGAAGTAGTTTTTGCTCAAGATGAAAATGTGGCGCACTTGCCAAATAATCTTGGGACGTTGGTCGGCCGTGCACAGACCCTATCCTTGGTCGACTGGACGGCGCATGAGTTTGGGCTTGTCGTCTACCCGGAGTCGTATGTATTTCAACGGGGGGCGAAGGGCTTATGTCCCTATCTGAGTGAGCGGCAACAGGCAAGGTTGCGCATTTATGATCTGCCCGTTTTTTACAGCACCGACAGGACACACCAGGATTTCCCTCTCTGTGGGGCAGAGCCAAACTAGGCAGGACTTCAGACGCGGTTTCAGCTCCAGCCTGAATCATGCTTACTCGGTCGAAGTTGGTCTGGTCCCCGGAGGAGCGGAGAATGATACTGTATTGCGTCGTGAGAGTTCATACTGCAGAGCCTTGAACGGTTCTTTATAATGTCCTCCATGTCACGGGACGGGAGAGAATTTACACCGGCTATCTGGCTCCGTAATCCGCATTTCATGACCGTGTTCCCAGGCTATTGGCCTCGCCCTGCGCTCCTTGCCGGCATCCCGACCGAATCGCGATTGTTTACCACCGAGCCTCAGACTCAGTTACTCGGCTACTGCCATTGGCAGCCCCACCGCACCGCTTGCCAGACCCTGGTGCTTGTGCACGGTCTGGAAGGCTGCTGCGAGTCGCACTATATGCGTGGCATCGCGGCGAAGGCCTTTCGCGCCGGTTGCAATGTTATCCGGATGAACCAGCGGACTTGTGGCGGGACCGAACACCTGACGCCGACCCTCTATAACCTCGGCTTGAGCCAGGACTATCGCGCTATCGTCCAGGAATTGGGGCATGTGGATGGACTCAACCGCATTTGGTTGGTCGGCTATTCCATGGGAGGGAACCTGATCCTGAAAGCCGCCGGAGAAGCAGGCAGGTCAGAATCCGCCTTGGCCGGTACGGTTGCAGTCTGTCCCAATATCGATCCCCCGCAATGTGTCGAGGCCCTGGAAGAGCCGCGCAATTGGATCTATCACAGGCATTTTCTCGTGGAATTGAAGGCCCGATTACGGAGAAAGGCCGCGTTTTCCCCCGGCAAGTGGGATCTGACCTCTCTCGATACCATCGACCGGCTCAGGGATTTCGATGATCGTTATACTGCCCCTGACGGAGGGTATGCGGGTAGTACCGACTATTATGCTCGGACCGGGGCGCAGCATGTACTCGATACCCTTGCCGTTCCCACCCTCATTATCACAGCCCAAGACGATCCCTTCATTCCCTACCAGATGTTTACGGGACCGCAGATTCAGCGACACCCGAAGATTCGCGTGCTCGCGCCCCGTTATGGGGGCCATTGCGGATTCTTTCATAGGAGTAATAACGGAGAAGATCCCTATTGGGCGGAGAATCGGATCATAGACTTCGTGCAGGGACAGAGGTGAGGATGCTTTGCACATAGAATACTGCTCAATCTTACGAGGCGATGTGTGTTAAAGATATTCTGAAACAGTCAGATGCCAGGGACAAGTATGCAGGCAGAGCTACGACAGGTCTATGACAGGGAGATGAAGGCGGCGAGCGAGGCTTACGCTGATGACAATCTGGACAAAGCGTTTTTTCACCTCGAGCGGGCGCATATCCTCGGCCAATCGTTCACATTGCCTCATGCAAAATCCCATTGGTGGATGCTAAAGGTTGGTTTGAAGCGCCGGGACCTCACAGAGATTACCGGCCAGGTTCTCAGGATTCTTGGGGCTTTGAGCTTCACGCGGATCTGGGTGCCGGTGGGAAATACCGGCGGAGCGCATGTGCCTCCTTTTCAATCGATGCCCATCCCGGAAGAATTTCGGTCCTTGCTGCAGAAACATGGACGCAATTAAAGACTTTCCGACAAAACGACTGATTTTCGTGATAGAAACGGACATGCTTACGGCAAACAGGGCTTGGACAATGACCCGCCTCTTATGCCGCATGGGAGTAGCAGAAGCAGAAGAAATGGCCTTATAGTGATCGGGAGTCACTCGCTCCTGCTTCCAGCACTGCTGATAGGGTTGAAAGGTCGATCGATGATACGGCATGTGGGTTTCGCAGTCTTCTTGGTCATGGCCCTTGCGACAGTCGCATCAGCGGCTTCCCTTGAGGATGCTGAATTTGCCTATGATCGCGGTGACTATACACAGGCGGCGCGACTCTATCGTCCATTTGCGGAGCAAGGAATTGCGTCGGCGCAATTCAGCCTGGGTGTGATGTATGCCAGGGGACAGGGTGTCCCACAGGACTATCAAGCGGCGCTCAAGTGGTTTCATAGGGCGGCGGAGCAGGGTCACGCATCGGCGCAAGACAATCTGGGCCTGATGTATGAGAGGGGACGGGGCGCCAGGCAGGATTTCGTTCTCGCTCACATGTGGTCCAGCATCGCTGCCGCAGCGTTGAATGGCGAAGATGGGAAGGCGGCCGTGAAGCGTCGAGACTATGTCGCGTCGCACATGACAGTTTCGCAGATCGAGAAGGCGCAGGAGATCGCCCGGCGCTGTCAGGACACAAAGTTCAAGGAGTGCGATTAGGAAGAGAGAGCAGCCATCTGCGTCGGAGGGGGCGCGGCATGGCCGCGCCCCCTCTTCCGGCACTTAACGCATTGGATCCGAACCAGGATTGACGATGATCGGCACGTTGGATTTCTCCGGCACGATCACCATCTTGGAGTTGGGACTGTCGTATAACTTGTATTTAAGATAGTCCTGCGTAAGGGTCTTTGTGATGGTCTCCTGCGCCTGAGCCTGTCCGATGGCCCTGATACGGAGCCCCTCTGCTTCACCTTCAGCTCGAATCTTGATCGCATCCCCCTCGCCTTTCGCCCTGGTGCGGGCAATCTCGGCATCCTTGGCCGCAATGATCATCTCGAATTCCTTTTGCTCCTTTTCCTGCTCTTTTGCCTGTTTATTCTCGATGGCTTGCAACACCATTTTGGAAAACTCGATTTCAGACAAAGCCACGCTGTAGATACTCAGATGCCGTCCTTTGAGCGATTCGACCATCACCGCTTCAATCTTGTTTCCGATTTCGCTGCTTCGCTCCGGGAGTGTCACCATACTGTATTGAGCGACCACGCCCCGCACTGCCGACAAGAATTGCGGCCTGACAAGCTGCTGGTACCAATTGTGTCCTACTTCTTGAGCGAGAAAATAAACTTCATCGGGGATCGGGCTCATGGTGATCGCTACCCGCAAGGTCACTGAGAGATCGTCGGCGGTCAAGGCATCGATCTTTTCAGTAAAACTCTGATAGCGGACATCGTACTCAAACACATCGTTCCACGGTGCGCGCCAGTAGAATCCGTTCTTGAGAGATTCCTTCTCCAGCCCCCCCGACAATGGATACCAGCGGAGACCTCTCATTCCCGGATCGATGGTCCTCCCGCACCCGTTCAACAATAACAGCATCGGTATCGCCAGGGCGACCAAGTGATAAAACGTTAAGCGCTTCATAGGTCCTCCTCATGATAGTTGGCGGTCTTCCTCTCCTAATGACTAGCAGGATGCTGAAAAAGTCCGCCAGCGGCGTTCTCAGCACCAGTGAAGCGTGAATCGTGAAGCGTATCTCGCAAGAATTCTGCATCCGGGTCTGCAAGGGAGCGAGTGAATGGAATCGGGCAGTTTGCGGCAGCTTACGGCAGTTTAGGGCAGTTGACGCACAGCGGAGTTCCTCTGCCAATTCCTTCACCGTGAGTAATTCCTTCTTCATGCCCGTCCTTTCTCCGATACCAATCAGCACGGCGCTGACCATACCGGTGTGCGATGAGTGTGGGAAGTACCCTACTTAGGCCTGCTTAGGACAGTTAGGGACTATTGAGGACAACCGTCACGCTGCAAGCCGCAGGAACTGTACCTTTGGACGTAGACAGATAGAAATGCTTAATGATACGTAAGAGGGTAAGTGGGACGGTACGTAAGATGGGCGAGCAAGAAGTAAACCAGCCTGTCGAGCGCTGCACAGGCGAAAACACGCTGCAAAACTGCTTGCGCTACGTGTCAGTGCCAGCAGGTTTATACGCAAGGAATCGGGAAGGATAGTTCCCATTCCGAAACCATTCCCTCCCAAGTTCGCGTGCTTTCTCGTGGGGAAAGGGGCTAAGCTTGCCCAGACGCGGCACTGCGCACGTTCTGGATGCCCCAAATTTAGTCAGGAACTTC
>NEWP02000060.1 GCA_002869895.2 Nitrospira sp. CG24E
GAGCTCCCCGGTACGTCAGAGGCCACACCCCCTCACCCTTGACCCAAAACCCGTCCCAGTCGGCTCCGCTTTGGAAGTCGATGGTTCTGCCAGCCCAATAGCTGGCGCTGTTGGCCTTCGTGAAGTCCCACTCGTTTCCCCAAGGGTAGCGTCGGCCATCGGTGCCTCGTGCCGCCTTTTCCCACTCCGCCTCAGTCGGCAGACGTTTGCCCATCCAGGCGCAATAGGCCACGGCATCATCCCAACTGACATTGATCACGGGATGGCTGCCGATGCCGGGGATCGGCGCATTGTTCTCCCACAAGGTTGAAGCAGGGCTCGAGTTTGCCGGCGCGCGATGCCCGGTCGCCTGGACAAATCGCGCATAGGCATCGTTGGTGGCTTCGTAGCGGTCGATTCGGAACGTTGCGGTGTAGACGAGGCGCTGTGGCTGTTCGTCGGGAAGACCGTCGCTGCCGGTCGGGTTCCCCATCAGGAACTCTCCCGCTGGAACCAAAGCCATGTCGGTAGAAGGAAGGGAGCCTATGGCTAATGGTGGATGGCTGATGGTTAGAACAAGAAACAGGAGTGAAAGATAGGCTGCCACGATATGATTAGCAGGCTGTGGAAAAACTCTGGACGTATGCCTTTCTGAAGCAGGTTGAGGCTGAGGTTGAGCGAGGAGCAGATGCTTACGTCTCAACCTTGACCTTAGCCTTAACCTTCTGAATCAAGCTGGCGGACTTTTTCAGCATCCGGCCTAGGGTTTTTTCAATCCACAGGCCCTGGCGACTCCATCGCGATAGGCCTGCCAGAGGGTCAGGCATTTCTTTACGCAGCTCAGGACTGCCTGTTGTTGGCGGTGGGTTGTCGCATAGGTCACTACCATGGCGTAGGCATCATGGCGGTGTCCCGCTTCGACCATTTGGTGTGCGCGGATCAGATCCATAGAATCGGGAGACAGGCCGTGGTATTTCACCAGTGGGTGCCGTTGGACGATCGCTTCGATATCTTCAGCGGTCTTGGGCTTGGAAGGATCGACGATTTCTGCTCGATCTTTCACGCTGCCCTCTACGAAGATGGTCAAGGCCGCTGCTCCGACGACCCAATCTCGATTATTCGAAGCACGGTCCAGCCAAGCACGATAGCGTCGGCTGGCTGGTAAGAGCCGCACCCTGTCAAAATCACGGGTGGGCAAACCGAGTCCTGCCATCATGGTCAGGAACAATTCCGGGTGCGACTTTCCAAGCGAGAGCCCACCGGTGTCTTCTTCATAAATATTCTCGGCAAGCATTCGGCGGACCATGGCCGGGGGATTCTGTCCATAAATGTGGGCCAGGAGCACAGGGAAGTCACGCACGTAGACGCCATATTCTTGTTGAAAGTGGCGTGCGAGTTGATCAGAGGTGACCGTGCCGTCGGCGAAGGCCGGCCAGGCCCAATGGTGCTTGCGGTCCATGATGCACAAGAGTTCTTCCTGGAATCGACTTTTCGTCATGGCGCGGGTCATATCTGTTGCCTTCCCGGTGAGAGGCTCGTTACAATTCAGCAGAGAGGAGATCGGTCAATGAATCCTATGACGGTTCAAAATCCAGAAGACATTTTGTCGATGTTGGCCGAGGTGTCCCTGCGCGGGTCTGGTTTTGTGACGGACTGTCTCCTCGACTATGTGTTGGAAGAAGGCTTTACCGAGCCGATCTTTCTCAATGCCAGCGGGGAA
>NEWP02000061.1 GCA_002869895.2 Nitrospira sp. CG24E
ACTTCTGGACATTTTACCGGCAGCCGTTCGGTGCAACATTAAGCATCACGGGACTCCTTGTCGGTAAATGGATCACAATTATCCTCGCCTGGTACTGGTGGGCAAATTTCCCGATGAACTTCGTCATGCCAGCAACTATGGTGTCGAGCGCTTTGATCCTTGACTGTACACTGTTGCTGACACGAAGCTGGATGCTCACAGCGATATTCGGGGTATGGGCATTCGCGATGATGTTTAATCCGTCGAATTATCCGATATTCGCGTACAGCAAGCAGCCTCTGGTAGCGGATGGTGCGCTGCTCTCTCTGGCCGACTACATGGGTTTCACCTATGTTCGCACGGGAACGCCTGAATATATCAGAATTATTGAGGTGGGTTCGCTGCGTACATTCGGCGGTCACACAGTTTGGATTTCGGCCTTCTTCTCGGCCTTCATTTCCATGTTGATGTTTACCATTTGGTGGCAAATCGGTCACTTCGTCGGCCAATCCTTCTTCTGGGCCACCGGCAAGAGGGGTGTACGGTATCGGACGAATGACGTCATGATTGTCGGCACAGATGAATACGCAGAGAGACATGGTACACCCCTTGGAGTTGCGCCTGGAGTGTCAGGGCGAGCCAAATTAGCGGAAGGGAAATCATGAACACAAAAAACATGTTAAAACTGTGCGTGATCGGCGCTCTTGGAGTAGCGACACTGGGGCTCACCCTGGCGTTCACCGCTCCTCCCGCTGCCGCCCACGGCGAGCGCTCTCAGGAACCGTTCCTACGGATGCGTACCGCCCAGTGGTATGACACACGATGGAATCCAAGCAAGACCTCCGTTAACGATGAAGCGATGCTGTCTGGCAAGATGCACATTGCTGAAGACTGGCCACGAGCCGTCGTCAGACCGAATCGCACATTCATCAACGTAGGTAGCCCCAGTTCCGTGTTCACCCGTCTCAGCTCGAAGGTGAACGGTATCCCGATGTTTACGTCAGGCCCAATGGAATTGGGTGGAGATTACGAGTACGTAATCAGGTTGAGGGCCCGTCTACCTGGCCATCACCATATTCATCCGATGTTGGCCGTCAATGGCGCTGGTCCGATCGCAGGGCCAGGCGGCTGGATGGATATCCAAGGCAATTACAAGGATTTCACCAACCCAGTAAAACTGCTGGTAGGTGGAACCATTGATACGGAGACTGCAGGTCTGGTGGCTGGACTCTTCTGGCACATCCTTTGGGGCGGCCTCGGCTTCCTCTGGATTGCCTGGTTCATGATCAGACCGATGTTCCTCATTCGTGCCAGAGTGCTGGCGCAAGAGGGCGGAGACGAGTTACTGACTGACCCGGCTGACAAGGTAGCAGGGTTTATCATGCTCGGAACCGTCTTTGTCATCATCGCAGTCGGTTTCTTTGCTACAGACGCACAGTATCCCTATACGGTACCGCTCCAAGCCGGTGCGCCACTCATTAAGCCGACGCACTTGGAGTCGGATCTCACGATGAAGGTGCTTGCCGCAGACTATGACGTTCCAGGTCGCGCCCTGCGCATGACCCTAACCGTCACAAACAACGGCGAGACTCCCCTTCGGATCGGAGAGTTCACAACGGCAGGTATCAGGTTCCTCAACAAGGTCGGCGTCGCCAATAACCTGGATCCAAACTATCCAGCAGAAATTATGGCCCTCGACGGCTTGAACATGGAAGACGACTCTCCGATCCTTCCAGGCGAAACCAAGGACATCAAGCTTGATTCCAGAGATTCGCTGTGGGAGTTCCAGAGGTTGATGGACATGGTTCACGATCCTGAGCAACGCTTCGGCGGGCTGGTGATGTCTTGGGACGATTCCGGAAATCGTCACATCAACAGCATTGCAGGCGCAATTATCCCGGTCTTTACGAGGGCTCAGGGATAAGTTTCAGGTTTAACACGTTCCACGTGTAGCTGATCCGCCCCCGTCGTGAGACGGTGTGGCGGATCAGCTTTTTTGTATCCGCGAGGTCAATGTATTGAACCACTCAGCCAAAAGACACCAGGTTGATGCTGTACGGGTTAGAGACCTTGAGAAGGTCTCACAGCTCAACTTGATACGAAAACCCACGGAATAACTTGAATACCCTCAGGACGCCCTATGATAGGCCTCTAGGCTTATTACTCACATTCCCACAAGGGAGCCCTAGTACTGCGACTGCGCACCATTGCAACAGTTGCATGGTCGTCATGAAAATATGGGCGTAACCTCATCCTGATTGGATGGCCTTTCCTAGGCTCCTATACGATGGCCATGCAAACCTCACAGAACGTGCGAAAACAGTAGGATCTGAAGTTCGATGTTCACGGAAGCATCGAAGCGCGAGTGCCCGCCATTCCCGCCCATTGTGCATCGCACACCTGCTTCCCAGACTCTCCTTCACGGTTGTTTTTTTGAAGTGTGAGGCATTATAGTTTCCTCACACCAGGGATGTGACAGCAGAGTGGCATGATTCCTTCAACAACTTGCGGAGGCGGTTCATGAGAAGATTGCTTGTACTGATTGCGTTGTTCGGATTCACTGCATTCCCGACAATGGCCGCGGAATCGATCGATATGGCGCTGGTGCCGGCTGGAGAGTTCACGATGGGGAGCGAGGCGGGGGATGCAGACGAAAAACCAGAACGCAAGGTCTATGTAGATGCATTCATGATGGATAAATATGAAGTGACGGTGGGACAGTATGCGGCTTTTTTGCAGGCCAAGGGTATAGAACCACCTACGGACTGGAAGCTGATGAACCAGCCAGCACACCAGAAACGTCCAGCCGCAAATATGGATTCAGTGGACGCAGCAGCGTACTGCAAATGGATCAACAAACGTTTGCCCACGGAGGCGGAGTGGGAAAAAGCAGCGCGCGGGACGGATGGTCGCCTCTATCCCTGGGGCAACGAACTACCAACGCCAAGGCATGCAAACTTTGGGAAAACAGATTGGAATAACCACGGAGCCCTGTCGCCGGTGGGGTCATTCGAAGAGGGTAAGAGCCCCTATGGTCTCTATGATATGGCTGGAAATGTCTGGGAATGGGTCAGCGATTGGTATGATTTTCGATATTACAAAAGCGCCCCCTCGAAGAACCCGACAGGACCATCGTCAGGTGGAACCAAAGTGATCCGTGGCGGAGCATGGAACGGCAATGCGCGGGCACTGCGCTCTGCAAATCGAAGCCTCATTTCGCCCACGGACCAGGGTCTCACCGGGTTCAGATGCGCGAAAAATCCATAGATACAAGCAGGTCTTGAGGTCGCCTTCTCTACCCGTGGGCTCCACGCTGCTCTGTCAAATTATCTGACGTGGCAAGGGCAGGAACGACATTGGGCTGGATACCAGCGCAATACTCGCGGGCTGTGCAAAGGCAGTACGGTTCGGGGTTCGAAGTTTTCAAGGCCTCAAATTCGCCTCTGTTTTCACGCGGAACGGGCATTGAACCATGGTTCCAGCAGCCGCACTACAGGGTTGTTTTTCTAAGGTGTGAGGCATTATAGTTTCCGCCCATTGGGCTCTGATAGGACAGGGGCAAAGGCTTGTTCGGCAGAATATTGTGGAGGCGGTTGATGAGAAGGATGCTCATACTGATTGCAGTGTTCGGACTCGCTGTGTGCCCGGCAATGGCCGCGGTCACTGGTGAGAGGGGCCACCTAGAGTCTGCAACGGGGCACAGACAGGGTTACGAGAAAACGGTGTCGGCTCAGTCACAGGATTCATCGATGGTGCTGGTGCCGGCGGGCGAATTCACAATGGGAAGTCCGACGGGAGATCCAGACGAACGTCCCCCGCACCAGATTTTTCTTGATTCATATCTAATTGATAAATATGAAGTGTCAGTGGAACAGTACGCGGTATTTCTCCAGGAATCAGGGAACCATCCACCGTCAGATTGGAAAGCTATGAACCAGCTTTCGCATAAGAAGCGGCCGGTCTCGAACGTGGATTGGGCGGACGCAGCGGCATACTGTAAATGGGCAGGCAAGCGTTTGCCGACAGAGGCGGAATGGGAAAAGGCCGCGCGGGGGACGGATAACCGCCTCTATCCCTGGGGCAACGAACCACCGACATCTCGTCACGCGAATTATGGACAGGCAGGATCGAGCAATCATGGAGCGTTGTCGCCGGTAGGATCCTTTGAAGAGGGCAAGAGTCCCTATGGTCTCTATGATATGGCGGGGAATGTCTGGGAATGGGTCAGTGACTGGTATGACCATGATTATTATGGAGTCAGCCCATTGAGGAATCCGGAAGGACCGCCAACGGGTGGGTACAAAGGGATTCGTGGCGGCTCTTGGAACAGCAGCCCGCGCGCATTGCGCTCTGCTGACCGGTACTGGGATCCGCCGTCGTTCAGAAGCCAATACCTTCCTGGCTTCCGATGTGCGAAAAAACCACAATGAGCGGCATGTTCACGCACCTCCAAGCCACGTCACTTTCAGTGGAATGCAAAGCTGCCCCCATTCAGTGACGAGGCTGTGTAGCTGCATTCGATCCGACACCGGCAAGCGTAGTACGTATTAGTCAATGTCAGACGCCAGGCCGTCCATAATTCATAGTGCTTGTGATTTTTTGGCCGCGAGGGCAGCAATCTCCTCAGGGATAAGATAGCGCCTTGGTCCGAAGATCGCAGTGCCGACACGCACCATCGTCGCGCCTTCGGCGATAGCGACATTCATATCTTCCGACATCCCCATAGAGAGCGTATCAAGATCATATCCATCCCGCTTGAGCCGATCGAACAGTTCCCATAGCATGTGGAACTGGCTACGCTGCAAAGCCGTGGCAGTCGTGAGCTCAGGAACGGCCATCAATCCACGCAATTTCAGGCGGGGTAACCGCACGACATGCGCCGCCAGACTCGACAACTCTTCAGGCGCCACGCCGCTCTTACTCGCTTCTCCGCTCACATTCACTTGCAGACAGATTTGCAAGGGCGCCAGTGATTCGGACCGGTCCTTTGACAAGCGGTCGGCAATCTTTGTCCTGTCCACACTGTGAACCCAGGAAAAGTTTTCCGCAATACGTCGTGTCTTATTGCTCTGGATGGGGCCGATAAAATGCCATTCGATCGGAAGATCGGTCAGGTGCTGCATCTTTGTCAGCGCTTCCTGCAGATAGTTCTCGCCAAAAATCTTTTGTCCTGCAAGCCAGGCTTCCCGCAAACTTTCGGCCGGGTTGGTCTTGCTCGCTGCCAACAGAGTGATCTCGTCCGATCGTCTACCGAGGGAATGGGCCACTGTGTCGATGCGGGCCTGTACCGCGTGCAAGCGTGAAGCAATGGTTATCGTCATATACGCGAGTATCCTTCGTTCTCTAATACGTTCCAGTCTGACGAATCATCATGATGAAGACGTATCATCGTCTACACATCATGGCTCTTAGGAAACGGAACCGGGCGCGATCGGGCGATACATATGCTCGCGCGTCAGGGGAAGAGAATTGTTTAGTCCGTTTGTAAAAAGGACTTGATAGAGCCGTGGGGTTCCATAGCGAAAATTGATGACACAGCCATTGAGAAACATCCGCCACATACGAACAAAGGATGCATCGAACATCTTTTCAATTGTTTTGACATGTGTTTCGTATCGCACGCACCATTCCTCAACCGTTTTTGCATAGTGCAGGCGAAGATTTTCGATGTCGGTCGGAACGAGCCCGGCTTCGCCCATAGTACGGGCAATTTCGTCGAGCGAGGGAATATATCCACCGGGGAAAATATACTTCAATGTCCAGGGATCGCCGGGCATCGATCGCTCCTCCCCGATGGTGTGGAGCAGCCCTATGCCTCCGTGCGTCAACAGCGATTTTGCCTTCTCCATGAATACCGGAATGAACTGTTTCCCCACATGTTCGAACATTCCGACAGACACGAATTTGTCGAATCGGCCCTCAAGTTTTCGGTAATCCTCGAACACGACCGAAACTTCCTTTGACAGTCCCTCGCGCTTCACCAGATCAGTCGCATACTCCACTTGCTGTTTCGACAGCGAGCAACCGACACCGCGTATGCCGTAGTGCTTGGCCGCGTATATCAACATCCCGCCCCAGCCGCATCCGATATCGACAAGCGTCTCCCCTGCCTTCAATTGAAGCTTTCGGCAAATATGCTCATATTTCTGCTGCTGCGCTTGCTCGAGCGTGTCATCCTCATGACGGAAATACGCGCAGGAGTAGGCCATGCTCTTGTCAAGCCACAGCTTGTAGAAGTCATTTCCGAGGTCGTAATGGTGGGCGATATGTTTGGGCGCACGGGATAGCGTATTGAGCGAGGTCTGACGCAGGTGCTGAAACGCGAGTTTCGTCTTCAAGCCAAGCGGCAGATTCAGAAAGGCGGCATCCGTCCCAAAACGAAGCAGCTGTCTGAAATCTCCCTCTACCTGGATGTCACCCGACATATACTCTTCGCCGAAGCCCAACGATCCGCTTTCAAGCACATGCTCTGCCGCTTGCTTCGTCGCAAAGGTCAGCAGGAACTGCCTCTTCCCTGAGCCATAGGAGCTTCTTTTCCCATCCCAGAACTGCACTTCAAAAGAAATATCTGGCGCATGATCGCTCAATTTATTGAAAAGCTGCTCAAGAGTTTTTCGCATGACCATCCTCTTTCTGGTAATGTCGGACGTTGCTTTTGAGGTAGGCAGAGGCTCGAACACCCTCAAGAAGCCCTAATAGGTGCCTGTGATAAGCTCTTTCCCCGGTTCTTGTCAAGATGCTCATGCGGAAGGGAAAGCTGATAAAGAAGGCTGAGTGCTGTATCGACACAACGCTCCCGTCTTCAGCGAAGGAATGCCGTAAAGAATCGCCGGTTTGGACAGGAATCGGATCTAAGACCCCATATTTTTGTATCGGAGGGTATTGCCGCTTGATATCCTTGTCCAATTTCGCTTGCTACGGCCTTGCCGGACAGTTTGTTTGAACATCCTGTAAGAATGACCTCCAAGCGCGTTGCCTATGACAAACCGTACCGATTCTATCAATGCATGGGGGTTGTTTTTTACTAAAAAGTAACCGACAATGAAGCCCGTCTATCGATCACCATCCAGCCAACTGGCTCAATAACCATACGAGAGGCATCATGATGAAATTGCAGAATATGTTGTGGGTAGCAATCGTATTGATAATTCCGGGTACAGCCTGGGCCTATGGTGACATCAGCAGCTCGAATCTCATCGCTTGCACGGCAAAATTCTCAAGGTTTTCGCCGCCGAACAATACAGAGGTGGCGCCAAAATCTGAATTTTCATTTTTTGCATCCACTCCAACCAACCCAGCTAGTATTAGGGTTACGATAAAAGAACAGTTAGTGCCGATCACCGTGACGGCCAAACATGATGGGCTTCAAGTAACGGGCAAACTCCCTGCCTCGGTAAAAGGAACCTACGCAAAGATTAACCTTGCAGGGAAAGGCCCCAATCAATGCGAAGCGACCGGTGGATGGCTGGTGAAGGTGAAGTGACTGAATCAACGCGGTAACCGGTATATGTAATGATACCCCGCAGCTTACTGCGGGGTATCATAGAACTTAACTTCGAAGACTTCGCGAAAGCAGCTGTCAACCCTGTAACAATTTACAGGGAATGTTTAAGTTCAACAGGGGACAGACAAGGCTACCGGATACCGTGCGCAACAGTCAGCCCAGGTGTAATCCTCGATTTACAACCGTCAAGCCAAACAATGATTCCTGGCACCCTTGCCCCCTCTACTTTAGGCAACCTACAGAGCAGCTCGATAGACAGCACTTCTGGAGCAACCTGAATTCCTGCTCAGGTGCTCGAAGTGAGCCCCCCCTTCATCGCTCGCCTTATGAGGGTTAACCCGCTGGCCGCACTCGACACAGTGGAAAGCGAGTGGGGTTCTGATCCCCTTGTCGTTTCTCATCTGCAACGCCTGATCAATGCCAATCTCTCACTTGCCGAAGATACATCTCCTCGCTCTGGGCATAATAGGGCCACGCAGGGAGACCCATTCTAGGAGAGTTGCGAAGGAAGCACAAGGGGAACGCCAGCGAGAAGCCTGCGCCAGGCCGCTAACGTATCGCCTTGGTGTCGCGCACTGGTGTAGGCTCTCTTCTACTGCCTTCCTGAAAGGATTGATCCACGCAGTAAGTCTGTAGAGGCGGAGCATTGAAGAGGAGTACCGCATGATCGTCTTAGTCCATGCGAAGAAGAGCACCGAGCAGACAGGCATGAAAGAGGAGGAGAAAAGCACAAGCGAAACGTCGCAGCGCCACTCTTCCGTATTACTACCCAGGGAAACGTGTAGGGAGCCTTGTGGGGGAATTCGTGGAGTGAAGCGTTGTCGAGGATGGAGGCGTTTCGTCTATGGCTCGATCTTGACCTCGGACTCGATGACTAGCTTCATGGCTTCCTGCTCATCTAAGTGAAGGGCTTCCCTGACGCCACGGCGGGCCTTCTCCTCCAGCCATTCCACCATCCCTGCATTGGTGGGCCTGGTTTCCCCTGTGTCTATCGACTGGAATTGAATCATCTCCGTGCTGGGCCTGGTTGTTTCTTTTGCATACACCACCACAGCCCCTGGCCTCACTCCCCATTGGCCATCTGGTCCCAGGAAGAGTCGTGCCACGACTTTGATGGGCTTCCTGGCCTCAATCATCGATTTATACATCTGCTCTTCCCCTCAGAAGAAGGAACGGCTAAGCGTCTACATGCAGTTCTTTGAGTTGGAGTGAAGCGTATAACTTGCTGATTTATGGTGCGCCCGGAGGGACTTGAACCCCCAACCCCCAGA
>NEWP02000062.1 GCA_002869895.2 Nitrospira sp. CG24E
GTGTGGACACTGGTACATATTCTCCAAATTATCCGGAGGAGGGAGGTGGTGATGTTCGTCGGCGAAACCGCTGGAACTGAGTGCGAAGCACGAAGCTGGTATTGACAGATTTTTCTGGGCGAGGTATAAGACCACCCCATAGAATTACGTCCAAAGATATCTCCTCGGACAGGGGAACAATGGCGTTTCCCGCCCGCCTCAAAGTATCACGGGATGGACAATGGCGTCCTCCAGTCCTCTCGGGGCTAGAGGGTGTTTTTTGATCGAATTAGGCCAGGCTGAACCATAGCAGTGCAGATGAACAAAGTTATGGGAAAGCCTGTACGGAAGGCGAAAAAAGTCTCGGCTTGGGGACAGAGGGTGGGAGCGAAGTGCAGGTGTTGACAGGTGTGAATCTGTATCACGATCATACCTTGGGCCTTCGAGAAGGATCGGCGGATGATGATCAAAGGGGTATCACTTACACTAAACAGGGGGGAATCATGACGATGTGGAAGCGATGGATTCAGGGTGGTGTCCTGTGCGGCTTGGTGCTGGGAGGGTTAGTTGGCTGCGGGATGATTCAGCATCCTGCCGCAAGTCAGGTTGCCATTGACGATCACGCCGGACAGGCAGTCTGGCATGAGAGGGAAGCGGCTCGGCTTCGAACAGCAGCGAAGGACGAGTTGGCGATGGCGGAGGCGTATAAAAAGAATCCGGGCCTGAGTACCCATGGCGCCATGTCCCCTAAAGTCGATATGGTTCTCCACTGCGAGTCCATTGCCGGCATGTATAACAAAGCAGCTGAAGAAGCCGACAAGATTGCTGAGGGGCATCGCGCCTTGATGAAGAAGTAAGCGAAGCGAGATTTGTGGGTTTGACTGACCGAAGGAGATCCAACGGCTGCACATCCTGCACGATGTGCAGCCAGATACGCACACTCAGTGCTCGCACCAATTTCGAGCGCCCCGTCTAAGGAGACGGAGCACCGAGTACCACAGCAACGGCCTGCCGAATGATTCCAGCTCGGCAGGCCGTTGCTTTTTCTGCCAGTTGAACCATGCCAACTTCCTACGTGAAATCGAGGATGGACTCAAAAGCTGCGAGGGCAAACGAGCCCATCTAGGCCTCGAACCCCTATCCCGCTTGTCGTGATCCTGTGCCACCAACAACCATCCCTGACAGATGTTCGATCAGGTATTCGACGACTGTTCGGGATCGCGGCGACCAAGGCCGTGGAGCGGAGAAAGTTCGCCTCAAGAACAAGCTGGTCCGCCGTGATCGACCTGCACCAGGTGCTCACGATGGCTACCTGCCTTGCTTCGTCCTCATCACCGAGGGCAACGTGCGTGATGTGAAGGCCGCCCACCGAATTCACTTCAGCCTCGGCACTATTGCTGTTGACGACCGGGGCTACAAACAATGACTACCACTTGTTCTCCACATTGACGCGGCACAACGTTTTCTTCGTCACCCGCATGAAGGACAACGCCCAGTTAGCAACAAGTTTTCTACAGTGATGTTGCTGGAATGGACGGGATCAATCATGCATGTGATCTTGAGAGGTATGACGCGGTTCGCCACAGATATCGATATGGAGACTGACCCAAAATGCAACAGTGGCATCGAACTATGAGGTTCGAAGTGTGGCTAGCTGGCTCGCCTAGGCTTATGAAGTCTATGGGTTCGTAATAAACCACTCTCCCGATCTTTTCGGCATCACTGTTGCTCATGGATGCGATCGGAGCAGTGGTGAGCCGAAGCAACCGTTAACTAACAGGAGGGAATCATGACGACATGGAAGCGATGGATTCAAGGCGGTGTGCTATGCGGTTTGGTGCTGGGAGGGTTAGGTGCCTGCTCTATGGTTGAGCACCCTGCCGCAAGTCAGATTGCCTCTGATGATCACGCCGGACAGGCAGTCTGGCATGAGAAGGAAGCAGCCCGGCTTCGAGAAAAAGCGAAGGACGAGTTGGCGATGGCAGACGCGTATCGAAAACATCCAGGCCTCGTAACCCCTGGTTCAGGCCCTAAATTCAATATGGTTGAGCACTGTGTGTCCCTGGCTGCCCAGTATAATTCGGCAGCAGAAGTAGCCGACGCGTTGGCCAAGAGCCATCGCGCCATGTTGATGAAGTAAGAGAAACGAAATGCCTCAACATCATAGAATTGTGAGGTTCGGGCCGTGGTCCGCAGTTCGCCGTGGCCTGTAGAAGCATTATTATGGGCGGCGAATAGACCCTTTTCCGGTTTTCTGAGGAATCAGATCGG
>NEWP02000063.1 GCA_002869895.2 Nitrospira sp. CG24E
GCCAGCTGCTCCTTCGCCTCGCAACAAAGAATTACTCGGACAGGCTCCTAGTCCGGCTTATTCACGCTAGTCGCAACAGCGTGTAGTGCGTCGTTCCTGCTGAAGCGATTCCCCCCTGCGACGATACAGAGCCTGAGGAAATTGAGCTCGGAACTATGGTACGATCACTCCCCATGCGTCAGGTCTGTTTGGTCTTCTGGATTGTCTGTTGCCTGTTGCTCGTCGGCCTCCCGGCCAGGGCCCTTGAGTTTACCGCCGACCAAGTGACGAAGATCGATGGCCGAACGCACAAAGCGATCATCTATTACCGCGACACAATGTGGCGTATCGAGCACCATTCAAAGGGTCCTGTGAACGTGAGCATCGTGCGCAAGGACAAGCAGATCATCTGGCTGCTGCTCTCGCGAATGAAACATTTCAAAACCATTCCCTATAGCCAGGAGCAGGACCTCCGGGTAAGCGAAAAGTTGGAGGGAGAAGTGTCGCGGGAAGAGATCGGCACGGAAGTACGCGAGGGGCATCCGACGGTCCTCTATGAAGTCACGACGAAGCAGCGGGAACAGGTCGAGGTCTATTATCAGTGGATTGCGACGGATATCCATTTCCCGATGAAGCTGGCGAGAAAAGATGGGAGCTGGATCGTGGAGTACCAGCATGTGAAGCTGCGGTCAGTTTCAGACTACCTCTTTAACCTGCCGGTCAATTTCCAGCCTCTCGAAGACTTCGACAAACAAGAGGCACCAGGACAGACCGGGCCTGGCATGTAACCCACCAAGGAGGACCTCACGTGCGAGTTGTTGGATTCATCACGGGAGCTGGTATCGCAGGACTGATGGCGATGGGCGGATTGGTTCACGCATTGGACGTCGCGGACGTTGTCCGGGAATGGACTCCCGAAGGAAAGAAGCTTGCTTTAGAGCGGGTGAAGCTCCCAGCCCACGACGAGACGGTCCTGATTCCGGCCGGTTCGTTTATCATGGGAAGCGACAGGAAGGTGGATCGCAATGCCTATCCGGCGGAGTTCCCCCAGCGGACGGTCTTTCTGGACGCCTATGAGATCGACAA
>NEWP02000064.1 GCA_002869895.2 Nitrospira sp. CG24E
AGGGCTGGCCATGGGGATTCGTGTCGGAAAACACGCCGATTCTCGGGCGAAGTTTTATCTCAAACACCAGGGAGAGGTCGAGGATATCATCAGATTTCTCAGCCATCGCATCGACCGGACGCCGGAGTCTGCCTGGCCTGACGATCGACGAGCGGTACAGGGATGACTGGAAGGACGCTGCCGATGAACGATACGGCTGTTCATTATAGAAACAATCATTGTGCCGGATATTCTGTCATGAAGTGATGACGGGGCAGAGGAGCAGAAATCTATTGAAGAGGTTCGGGAGCCAGTCTCTTGACCGAGGTGACATGGTTAGCCGATACGGCAATAACCTCGACCAGATCGCCGACTTTCAGTGACGGGTCCAGCGGGGTGCCTTTGTCGAGCGGGATGAGAATGCTTGTGCCTTCCGCCGATTTCACAACCATGAGTTCACTGGTCAACATCAGTATTTCGCCGCGCACCCGCGCGGCCGGGCTTGACTCGGATAGGACTGAGGTCGGGACAAGACACAGGAGTGTCGCGGCAAGCGTAAGACCCAGACAGCGTCTCTTCAATGAGGAACGATCGAGCCGCCGGTGGTCTGAGCTCTCGGTTGAGATGAGTATTCTCATGGGAGATCCAGTGCGGCAATCTGGCGAGGGGCGCGGCTGTCCGCCGCGCCCCATTGGATCTGTCTACTTGCCGCCCTGGTCTTTCTTTTCATCTTTCTTGTCATCGCCGAACACGAGCTGTCCACCCTTGTCCTTCTTTTCATCTTTCTTCTCATCCCCGGAAAGTTTTGGGGCTGGCGCATCCTTCTTATCCTTTTGCTCGGCCGGGGCCGGCTCGTTCGCAAACGCCAGAGTGGACATCGTGCCGAAGCTCAGAAATGCCACCAATGCCATCAATCCACTTAATCGTTTCATAGGAACCTCCCAAAATAAAAAATGAATGTCGCAACTGTGGCCATGCCCCATTGCACGACCCACACGTAACCTATAAATTAATATCAGCGCGCTGCAATCGGCACAACGGATAAATCGGCGGACAGCCGGTCATATTTGTCCAATGCGCGTGTGATCGATTAGGAGGCACAATGGTTTTGACCGAAGAGCAGCGCGCACTGAATAGAGACCGAGGAATGTCTGATCGAACGACCACGGTGGGTCGGCTGGACGAAGTGGTATCGACGCCTGAAGAATTCGATCGAGCCGTTTCACAGGCCTTACCGGTTCTTCTGGACCGGGCCACCAGCTACACGAAGCGATTTCTGCGGGAGACCGGCCAGTGGAGCGAGGATGTTGCACATGAGAAATTTGTCCTGCGTTGGGGCGCCGAATACCTCGAACGGTTTCTCATCTGCGGACGTAGTGAAGTGCCGTGCCGGCCGTTGTTTCTCCTGGACTCATTAGTCGCCAAACAACATAGCCAGCCCGAGCCCTTTTGCTATCATCCGGACTTGCTGACACCGCTAGGCCGGTTCCTCGACGGGATCGTGGCCCGGGCCGCCATCAGCCGTGACGCTCTGATTGGGCTGTACCATCACTGCTATGGATTTGGTCCAGGGGATGTCATTGCCCTGACAGGCTTGAACGGATCGGAGAGCCAGCGCATCTATAAAAACTTTCGGCGCTGGCGGGATTCCGGCTGGCAACGGGCGATGGACGAGGTAGGCATGACCGAAGCCGAATTGAATGAACTCAGCAGCCGGCAGGAGCGTCACCCTCAACGATTCAACGGCGAAAGCGAGCGGCTTATCCGTTTCGCGCAGGCCCACTACCGCAAAAGTGAACCGGACCATTATCCCTGCCTCTCCCGACCTCAGTGGGAAGAGATGTTTACGCAGGGATATGGATATGATTACCGGATCTGGCATCTCGCACTGTGCCTGGATTGCATGCAGACGGCGTGGGCTCTGGGTTCCAAGGGAACACCGGCCGTCGACAAACCACGGGTGGAACTGCGCGTGCGGCCTTAGGAAGGCTGCGCGACATCGAACGGGAGCACCAGAGGAGGGTGTATGGAACATGAACGAGATCTGGAGGAATACCGGGCCTGCCTTCTCAAAGCGTTGACCGTCAGTGCTCACCGCTCTGCGTGCAGCGCATCGGACCCCATTCATGTTTTTGTCAACGAGCGGCGTGCCGGACTGCTTGACGGAGCAGGAGCTGAGACTAGTCTACAACTGCAAAGCCATGTGCGTATCGACACGATCCAGCTTCGGTCGGAAGACGGAGTACTGCTCGGTGGCCTTTCCGCCCCAGAATTCGGGTTCAGAACCAGCCGTATCGCCCTGTTGCGGGATACCATCGAACTTCGCGTCCACAACACCGCGCAGGGCGGATCCGTCTCAGCCATTTTCATGCCTGCGCCAAGCCTCTGGCGTCGGACCTGGCGTACCCTTGCCGGTGTTGCCGATGCGGCGGATCGGCGTCCAGTCAGAGGGATGCTCCCCGGGGTACAAACAGTCGCTCTCACGCAGGCGCTGCTGGCGATCGTTGTGGTTGGACTGGCAGCCAGCCAGATGACCGGTTGGATGACACAGGAACGTGCGCGCTCTCCCGTGACGCCGGCGGAAATACCCTGGGCGGCCCCGCTTACCAATGTGGTGAAACTCGAACAGCAACTGGGCGAACTCGCGCAGATGCAAGCGAAGGCTGTGGACACGATTCAGACACAACAGCAGGGTATGGCGCAGTTGCAGGGTGCGATCACCAAGTTGTCTTCGACGCAGGAAGCGGTCGCATCCAGTGTGCTGACCGTCAGGCGGGAAATGGAAAAACGGCAGAAGGGTCAGGGCCATGACGTCGAGCGCGTCACCCGTCTGCTCATGACCAAGGCACAGACTGAGCAGGAGCAGCTCGAAGCCGAAATCCACAGTCTTATCGTGGCAAACGACAAACTCTCCAAGGACATGGCCGAGTTGGAGCAACACAATCAGGATCTGAAGAAGCGGTTGAAATCGGCGGGTCAGGAAGTCTCGAAGGCCATTGTCTCGGATCGCGACAAACCGATGGTGGCGCGGCAGGAGGACGGCGCCCACTCCCAGCCGTTCCTCTTCTGGGTCGCCTTCGGCGAAGGCACCAGCCAGAAAAGCATCGACCAGTGGGTGCGCAAGGTGCGGGGACAGAAAAGAGCTGTGAGCGGGGGCTGGCAGGAAGTGGAGATTGTCTCTCCGACCATCCCGCCGGATCGATTCTTAGAACAGATCAGACAGACGAAAATTGTGAAAGCGGTGCGTATCAGCTGATAAGGGCGAATCCCATCCTGTGCGTGCCTCCCCGCGGCCCTGCAGGCGAACCCGCTTGCAGACAGGCCGATTCCCTGCTACGACCGGCCGTTGGACGTCCGGATCGCGATGCGGCTAAGTTGTCGAAGTCAATCCACGACTGGTTGAGCGAACTTGCCAAGCGAGTTCCTTGCGCCATCGTTTCCGGACGCGCGCGTAGCGATTTGATCCCCAGGGTCAATGGGGCAGTGCCGTACCTCATCGGGAACCACGGTTTGGAGAGTCCACTCACACCCCCTGCTGCGCTGAGTCTCGCGGAGAATGTCTGTCTGGCATGGATGGAGCGTGTGGAGACGGACCTTGCCCAGGCACTCAAGGCTGCCGGCATCGAAGATGAGAATAAACGATACTCGCTCGGTCGGAACTCACGAATCGTGTGTCGAACAAACTGGCAGGGCCATCATATCTTTTCCCACAGCCGAAAGACCTGAGAGCCGAAGCGCATGCCGATTCACCATGCAAAGGGTGCAGTCGTCGGTCTTTCGGTCTCATTCACTCCATGACCTGACAATGGAGCGGCCTCAAGCGCTCTGACTCTCGGATGCCGGGTAGTCGTCGATTGCGTTTGGGTGGATGGAAAAGAACCGCCGCTTCTGCGCGAGCCGGTGTAAGCCCTCAACGGGAGAAATATTGTGCCGCTGATCCACACCCTGACGATTCTGATTTGCCTCGCTGCATTCTTCAGCTACATCAATCATCGGCTGTTGAAATTGCCGATGACGATCGGCCTGATGGCGGTGGCGCTTGTCTTTTCTCTGGTCCTATTGGGACTGGGCAAACTAGGTTTCGGGATCGAAGCGGAAGCGCAACGGTTTATCAACGGCATCGATTTCAACGAAGCGCTCATGCACGGGATGTTGGGATTTCTCCTGTTTGCCGGCGCGTTGCACGTCAAGTTAGACGAACTTTTGGATCTCAAGTGGGTGGTCGGAACGCTGGCTGTTGTCGGCACGATCCTGTCGAGCATCATCACCGGTGGGCTGGGCTATTTCTTGTTCGACCTCGTCGGGCTTCCGCTCCCGTTTCTCTATTGCCTTCTCTTTGGCGCGTTGATTTCACCGACCGATCCCATCGCGGTCATGGGAATCTTGCGACAGGCCCGTCTCCCCAAGCCGCTCGAGATGAAAATCGTCGGCGAATCGCTCTTTAACGATGGGGTCGGTGTCGTGATCTTTCTGGTGGTATTGAATCTCTTGCCGAAGGCTTCGGTTGACGTGACTGATGTGCTGGCGCTGTTTGCGACGGAAGCCATCGGCGGCGGGGCCCTCGGGTTGGCGCTCGGCTACATCGCCTATCGCATGCTCCGGTCTGTGGATCATTATCAGGTCGAGATTTTAATTACGCTGGCGTTGGTGATGGGAAGTTTTGCGCTGGCGGATCTGCTGCACACCTCCGGGCCGATCGCCGTGGTCGTGGCGGGGTTGCTCATTGGCAACCACGGCCGGCAATGGGCCATGTCCGAGACGACGAGAGAGCATCTCGACAACTTTTGGGAGTTGCTCGATGAATTGCTGAACGCCGTACTTTTTGTGCTCATCGGCCTGGAAGTGCTGATCCTCAGCTTTCAGCGCCCCTATCTGTTGGCCGGCCTCGTCGCGATCCCCTTGGTGCTGGCGGCGCGGTGGCTGAGCGTGGTTGTGCAAGTAAAAGCATTCAGCTTCGTGCGGGAGTTCAGCGCCCGCACAATCACCATCTTGACGTGGGGTGGGTTGCGCGGCGGCATTTCTGTCGCGCTTGCGCTGTCGCTTCCACTTGGCCCGTCGCGGGACGCGGTGGTTACCATTACCTACGCTGTAGTGGTGTTCTCGATCCTGGCGCAGGGGCTCACAATCAATCGGGTACTGGGGGGCGCACAGCGTAGTTGATGCAAGGCTGCCGTATGCTTCCGAGCGACGGACAAGTATGAACGGTTGCGGCTCCCAACTTGCCGACCGTGGGGTCGAACAGCCAGCTTTCGATGAGCCGCTCTACAGCATTCGTCACGGCTTCGATTTTCCCTTTGTCGTCCCTGCATCCTTCGCGCCTCCGAAGAAGTTGCCGAACGGGCCAATCCGAAATGAGGGCGCCTGATAGTTCTTGGGTAGATACTGCTCAGGAATCGTGGTTTGGTTTCCGTCCCGGACTTGTGTGTAGTGGGGTGACATAATTTCCACGCCCGCTTCGTTGAACTTGTCCTGAATGTTTTGGTGCAACTCGGCATAGATTGTGGCCATCTTATTGGCCTGGTCCGTATAGGCGTTGATTTCGTAGGTGACATAAAAATCGTTGAGGCCGGTTTGTAAGACAAACGGTTCTGGTGTCTTGAGGATGTGAGTCGTCGCCTTGGCCGCCGCGATCAACAGCGCATGGACCGTTTTCCATGGGGCGTCGTAACCGATGGTGATGGCGGTGTGGAGAATCAAGCCCTGCTCTTTGGCG
Organism: Nitrospira sp. CG24E; assembly: GCA_002869895.2. GTDB lineage: Bacteria > Nitrospirota > Nitrospiria > Nitrospirales > Nitrospiraceae > Palsa-1315. The sequence goes on from NEWP02000064.1 coordinate 5,693, forward strand.
ACGGAACTGAAATTGATGAGGTGACTGCCGAGGACCATGGAATTGGGAATCGTAATGTCGACGTTCTTGATGGTTCGCACGCGAGTGACCAATAGGGTGCGTTCCATCACGTCGCCGATGGTGTCGGCGATTTTGACCCGGTCGCCATTGCGAAAGGGATGCATGTAGGTCAGGACCGCTCCGGCAATGATGTTACTGATGGCTCCGGCAGATCCGAAGGAGAGGAGTATGCCTAGAAATACTGAAACCCCGCGGAACGCGTCAGACTGGGATCCGGGAATATAGGGGAAAATAGCGATTACGGCGAAGACCATCACGAGAAACCGGACGATCATATAGGTCGGCTGCGCCCAATCCGCATGGAATCCTGAAAATTTAATGGTGCCCCGCTCGATTCCAGTGAACACCATCGAGATCAGCTTGAGGATGTACCGGGTCACATAGACGATGATGATAATGGAGATGACATTCGGCACATAGGTCGCGAAGGCCTGGCCGATCGCCGTGAAAGTTGTCAGTACGGCTTCGACCAGCCGGGCGGAAATACCTCTGGTCCAGGGGAAGATCCCCAAGGCTGCCGTCAGCCACACATAGAGGAGGAACAGGGTTGCGATAACACGCAGTCCCTTAGCAAGGGCAATGACCCCGGTGGCGAGTTGGTCGGTGGACAGGACTTCAACCTTTTGAATCTTGATCGGCGGAATATAGGTTCCGCGCCAGGACCGGATCTT
>NEWP02000065.1 GCA_002869895.2 Nitrospira sp. CG24E
TGGCGTCGGGGCGGCGACGTCGGGAATAGGTCTATTCCCACACCTCGCTCGTTGACATAGCCTCCCCCGTCACGTAGCCTGCGCCGGCATGTGAGCCTCCCTGAAAGGCATCGATGCCGCGTAACGATCAGGCCATCCGCCAACTCGTCATCCTCAACAAACTCGAAGCGTCACGCCACGGACTCACACTCAAGCAACTCGCCGAGGCGATAGATCCTGCTGCCACACGCCATCCGCGAACCCTTCGCCGAGACCTTGCCGCTATCGAATCGGCCGGGTGGCCGGTATTGACTGAGCGGTTCGACGGACAGGTGCGATGGAAACTCCTCGAAGGGTCCCGCAACATCCCCGCGCTTCGCCTCTCTCCCAGCGAACTCATGGCATTGACGGTCAGCCGCCGCCTCATTGCGCCCCTGGAAGGAACGGAACTGCACGCCTCGCTGCAATCGGCCCTTGGCAAAGCCTCTGCGGCATTGTCTCCTCAGGGGTTGGAGTTGGCCCAGCAACTCGAACACACCTTTTCCATCGGCCTCGGTCCGCATAAGCGCTATCGGCATCATCGTGAGGTGGTTGAGCGGGTGACACAGGCCATCGTGCACAAGACGCGCATCCAAATGCGATACGATTCCGCGTCCCGTGGCAGAATGACTCGTCGAGAGGTCGATCCGTATCGACTCTGGTACGCTTCCGGAGGTCTCTATCTGGTCGGCTACTGTCATTTGCGCAACGAGCCGCGCATGTTTGCGGTGGAACGGATCAAGTCTGTGACGCCGACCGATTTTCCCTACCAAATCCCGCTTCATTTCGATTTCGACGCATTTGTTGAAGATTCGCTCACCGTCATGCGCGGCCCTCGCATGACGGTAGAGCTGGAATTCGATAAGCCCACCGCCGCCTGGGTCAAAGATCGCGTCTGGCATCCCAGCCAGAAGATCAAGCGCCTGTCTCGCGGACGAATGCAGATGACGCTCTCCGTGGCGGACAGTCGTGAATTGGTCGGGTGGGTGCTCAGTTTCGGCGGGGGCGCAGGAGTGGTACGACCGGAAAGTCTGCGAACGGACGTTGAGACAGCGGCCAGAAGTATTCTCCGAGTGCGCTCACGACCGGAGTAAGAGCTCTGAATACGATTAGTTCGAAGTGGGCAAGTAGAGATGCACACCCGGAATCTTTTTGAAGTGGGCATCCAGACTGTACACGCGACAGTCGTGCTCGATGGCCAAGGCGGCGATGGCCAGATCCGACAGGGGAAGGGTGACGCCTCTGCGAAGCAGCGCTGCCGAAAGATCGCCGGTCTGCAACCAGGTGGATTGAGTCACTTCATAGTACGGAAGGGCGAGCAAGGCATCAGAGAGCGAATCTCGTTCAGACCGAGTTCGGCAACCCTGGAGCAATTCAGCCAGCACCACTCCGACAAGGGCGACCTCGTCGGCGTCAATGAGTAAGTCGAGGGCAGTTTTTTCCGGCGAATCTGGACGGTTGAAGAATGGAATCCAGACGGACGTATCAGCGATGACCATGGCGGCGGTGTCTCAAAGAGGCTTGATGGAGGATTTCGACCTGTTCCAGCTTTTTCCAATCCAGGTCGAGACGGATCTTGCCGCTCAAAGACTTGAGCTGATCGAGTTTTTTTCTCCGGATCAATTCCGATGCCGCCTGATGGATCGCATCGGTCTTGGTCTTGGCGGATGTCACGTCCATAAGTTCGCGAATGAGTTTGTCGTTAAGATCCAAGGTCGTACGCATGCGCACCCTCTCTTCGATATGCCTGTATCGTATGCATAGGGGAGGCAGATGTCAATCGTTCTCGCCGGACATTCGGCGTGGATTGGAACGTGGGCGACGACAGGCACAGGCGTCGGTAATGACCCCGGATGTCATGGCTGGAGTGGGGAGGTGGACCAGAGCAGCTGCAGAAATTCGATATGGATATGGATGAAACACCTCGCCGAAGAAATTATTTCAGGAATGGACCTCGGATGTCACGATCGTCTGATACCGTACACAAACTCATACCCATTTGATTGGAGAGATGGCATGCGACATGCCATATGGATAGGCGCGATGGCGATGCTGGTTTTGGCGGTAACGAGCCATGCCGAAATGGTGTTCGATCCGCGATACGAGCGGGACTACAACATCTTCAACCCGGCCACGCAGTACCAGTCGGACAACCCGCTCAATCAGGCCAACACCTATGATCCCGACAGCGCATTCAATCCCGTGAACCGGTACGATCCCGGCAATCCGGCGAATCCGACTAACAAGTACAGCCCGAACAATCCGTTCAATCCAGTCAATCAGTATCATCCGGACAATCCGCTGAACCCGGCCAATCGATACAACCCCAACGTGCCCTTCGCGCCGTTGGATGGAGGGAGTGGGAAGAGACGACGATGAGAGGTTAAGGAAGAACAGTCAGACCGAGGCGGCGGAAGTCTTCGTCGAAGGTGAAACAGGGAACATGATCGAGCAGCGAGGTGACGACAACGAACGAGATGGCGTCGCAGAAAGACAGGCGATGATCTCGGCCATACGACGTAAAAACCTGTTCTGCCTCCGCTCTCACGCGGTCACCGTAAGGGACAATCTGAAGCTGTGGCTTAACCTCGCTGAGAAACGCAAGCGCGGCCTGCAAATGACGCCGGTATCGAAGCAACGTCACCGTTTCGCTGACAATGTCCCAGGTGGCGCACCATGTCGTTCCGGCAGAAGCCGATTCCGCCACAAGAATGCGCGCTCGTGCGTGGTTGACATCCTTCGGATCAAGGCAGGCATAGAAGAATGAGGTGTCGCAAAAGACCATGGTGGGGAGGGCCATCAGCGGATCGCGCCACGCCGCCCGTAGAGACGGGGCTTGATACGGGAAGAGATCGGGATCTTTCGCCCACGCCGCTTCGGAAGCTTGGCCATGATTCCCAAGAGCGCCGCGGCGGCGGCTCCTGGCGTGAGCTCGTGCTGGACGGCTCGAAGCTCCGCCACCACTTGATCGTGTACGGTGATTTGAACGCTTGCTCCCGCGTCTCGCTGGACCCGCCGCACCAGGGCCGGCAATTGTTTCCGCGCTTCGCTGATCGAGAGTTTCATCGGATCCTCCAAGTGAATCAGCTCAAAATGTACAACCATGTACAAAGGATGTCAACGCACAAGAGTCAACGGTGCGCGGCGTACAAGTACAACCCCAACGTGCCGTTCGCGCCGTTGGATGGAGGGATTGGGAGTTGGAGCAGGAGAGAGTGAAGAGTGACAGGGGAAAGACCAGATGAATCAGGAACGAAACTTTTCAAAATGGTTCAAAGAGGCGACGGGAAACGAGCCCTATCCGTATCAGACCCGGTTCGCCTGTGAACCGATCTTGCCAGAACTTGTTGATGTGCCAACGGGCTTTGGGAAAACCGCAATGGCGGTGTTGGGGTGGTTGTGGCGGAGACGGTTCGCTGAAGAGACAGTCAGGAAGACAACCCCAAGGAGATTGGTCTATTGCTTGCCTATGCGGGTGTTGGCTGAGCAAACGGTGCAGAATGTTCAAGCATGGCTCAGGAAGCTAGGTGTTGAGGGTAAGGCGGGTGAAGATAGGGTGTCTGTGCATCTCCTCATGGGCGGTGCCGAAGACGTGAGGAAGGCGACTTGGGCCGACTACCCGGAAGAAGACGCGATCCTGATTGGTACCCAGGACATGCTACTTTCTCGCGCGCTGATGCGCGGTTACGGAATGAGCCGATACCAGTGGCCAGTACACTTCGCCTGGTTGCATAACGACGCGCTGTGGGTATTCGACGAAATCCAGTTGATGGGCCCAGGTTTGAAAACCAGTGTTCAACTTGAAGCCTTTCGCCGTAAGATCGGTTTGGCGTCGAACAGCCGCAGCCTATGGGTCTCGGCCACGCTCAAGCGGGACTGGTTGAGAACGGTAGATTTCGATCCCGCCTCAACGATCCCGCTGGAATTGAGCGAGGACGAAAAGAAGACGCCCGCAGTCCGGGAGCGACGTGAGGCGGTCAAGGTTTCGACGCGTTGCGCTGTGGCACTCATCTCGATGAAGCCTTCCAAGTCGGAAAATGCGGAGGAAAGCGAGAAGTCCGAGAAGCTGACGAGCGACGACATCAAAACCTACCTCGGAGCATTGGCTGACTGCATTCTTGCGGCGCATCAGCCGCGTACCACCACGCTTGCAATCCTCAACACTGTCGAACGGGCGCAGGGTTTGTTTGCAGAGCTGGAAAAGCGCCTCGCGGAACCGCCGGTGAAAAGCAAGAAGAAAGCGGCGACACGGGCACCATTGCTTTCAAACAAACCGGAACGGCTGTTGATTCACTCCCGTTTCCGCGCCGAGGACCGCCGCGCTCACGAAGAGCGCCTACGTTCTGCCCCACCGACCGAAGGTCGCATCGTCATTGCCACCCAAGCGATCGAAGCCGGCGTGGATCTATCCGCTCGTGTGCTGTTCACGGAACTGGCGCCCTGGGCCTCGCTTGTACAACGCTTCGGACGTTGCAATCGTTACGGCGAGTTCAACAAGACAAAAGAGGCGCAGGTCCTCTGGATTGACGTAGCGGATGCAAAGCCTTACACCACCGAGGAACTTGATGCCGCACGGCAAGTTATGGTGGCTCTCAAGAGCGTCGCGCCTGCGGATCTTCCACCGATCACCGCTGAAGCCCCGCTCCATCCGGTGTTGCGGCGCAAGGATTTCCTCGACTTATTCAACACCGACCCTGATCTCTCCGGTTTCGACGTAGACATCGCACCCTACATTCGCGACGCCGATGACGCTGACGTACTCCTGTTCTGGCGTGCGCTGGCCGGAGATCCACAGGCCGAACCGCCGGCATCACGGGAAGAGTTGTGCCGTGCCGGGCTGGGTGCGGCAAGGAAGCTGCTGGATCGTTTGGAAACCGGAGACGTATTTGTATGGGACACATTGGCTCGCAAATGGACGACACCCAATCCCAAAGGTCTGCGCCTGCGCCCCGGCATGATGCTGATGCTGAAAGCCGCTGCCGGTGGCTATACGACGCAACTCGGTTTTTATCCAGAAAGTAATGAGGTCGAGGTCCCTCCGATCATCGCGACTGAAAAAGAATCTCTGGACGAAGAAGCGTTTGACGACGACCACCGCAGCTTGTTGCAGGTGGCGGTGACGCTCCCGCGCCACCTTGCTGACGTGGAACAAGAGGCGTACGAGCTTTGCGAGGCGTTGAACGTCAAAGAGTCGCAGGCCGTCATCCGCGCTGCACGCTGGCATGATTTGGGTAAGGCGCATGAAGCCTTCGACTCAATGCTCCGAACCGCGCATGAGCAAGGAACGGGCGAGCCATTGGCCCCAGGGTACTGGGCCAAAGCTGGACGCAAGCCCGATCGCCAAAGTGGCAAGCCACGTTATCAGGTGATAGTGGAGGGTAAGGCTGTGAGGCGTCCGCGCTTTCGCCACGAACTCGCATCGGCGCTTGCTTGGCTGGCATTGCATGGCGACGATGCTGACGCCGACTTGATCGCATATTTGATCGCCGCGCACCACGGTAAGGTGCGCATGTCGCTGCGCGCACTCCCGCAAGAAACCGAGGCCCCGGATGGGCGATTGTTTGCGCGAGGTATATGGGACGGAGATCGGCTTCCAGCGATGCAATTCGCGGACGGCGAAACCGTCCCTGAAGTCGAACTCAAACTGGATCTGATGCAGCTCGGCGAGGGACTACAAGGCCCGTCGTGGACAACGCGCACGCAGAGATTGTTGAAGACGCCTGGTCCATTTCAGTTGGCTTGGTACGAGGCGCTGGTGCGAATCGCCGACTGGCGTGCTTCACGTGCGGAACAGGAGGCTGCGAAATGATCCATGAACACCCATTGCCTGGCTGCACGCCCACGCCGCTGGCGTCCTACCTGAAGGCACTGGCTGTGCTGCGTCTGGTGGCCGAGGCAGGTACAGAAGGGGGTGGCGATGCGAATGCAACTGGCTTTTGGCGCGACGACATCTTTGTACTGCGCACGAGGCTGACGACGGAGGAACTGCGTGCATTCTTTCTGAGTCGGTATCGTCCGACGCCGCTGCTTGCGCCATGGAATGGGGGAAGTGGTTTTTATTTCCAGGAAGGGAAGCTCAAAGAAAAAGATCCAGTCACAGGCAAGAAGATCAAGACTGGCATTCGTGACCAAGAGACTGAAGCCACAAGGACGGTCGCTGCAATAACGCAGTCCTCCTCTCCGCGATTGGCAGACTATCGAGATGCGATTACCACCGCACGTCGCGTCATTGACGATTTCAAGATCGTCGAAGCACCTGAAAACACCTCGACGAACAACGAGAAGGACCAGTTTATTCAAGCGTTCAGAAACATTGCGTCCGACCATTGTCTGTCTGCCATGGACAGTGCTGTTGTGATTGCTGGCGACGAGACGAGTTTCCCTCCATTGCTTGGAACGGGAGGGAACGATGGAAACCTCGATTTCACAAATAATTTCATGCAACGACTTTTGGAAGTGATTGACGTATCGGTAGGTGAGAGTCGTTCAGGTGTGGAAGACAGTCTCGGTTCAGCGTTGTTCGGAGTTCCGTGTAATTTGCTTTCGGATAGCGCTATCGGTCAATTTGCTCCTGGTTTCGCAGGTGGCCCGAATGCGTCATCGGGCTTTGAGGGTAGCGCCAGGACCAATGCTTGGGATTTCATTCTTATGCTCGAAGGCGCGGTGCTTTTCGCCGCGTCCGCAGTGCGGCGGCTGGAGTTTGGCGACCGGGCCATCCTGTCGGCTCCGTTCGTCGTGCGTGGCCGGGTGGGAACCGCGGGAGTCGCCAGCGCGGGAGACGATGATGATTCGCGCAATGAAATATGGATGCCGTTGTGGACGGTTCCCTGCGGTGTTGATGAAATCTGCTCTCTCCTGAGTGAAGGCCGCGCCACGCTCAATGGTCGTTCCGCCCGTGATGGTCTCGACTTTGCCCGTGCCGTGGCTCAGTTGGGCGTCAACCGTGGAATCCGGAGCTTCCAGCGTTACGGCTTTTTGAAGCGGCAAGGGAAAAATTTCCTAGCAACACCCTTGTCGCGTATCGCTGTGCGTCGAAATCCCGATGCCGACCTTATCGCCGAACTCGAACGCCGGAACTGGTTTGCCAGCGTACAGCGTTATGCTCGTGACGAGAATGCTCCTAATGCGTTCCTCACCGCCGCCCATCAACTCGACATTGCCTTGTTTACACTCACGCAACAAGCCGGCCGCACCGCCGTTCAATCCGTGCTGCGACGGATTGGTGGTGTCGAAGCCACACTTAGCCGCAGTCCCAAGTCGCAAGAATCCGTGCGTGTTCCAGCCCCGCGGCTGTCATTGGATTGGGCGATCAAGGGGGACGATCAATCCGCCGAATTTAGGATTGCTGTAGCATTTGCGGGTTTGTGTCTGCGGGACGAGCAAGGCCGTCGAGTTCTGCATGTCCGCCGTCACCTCGGCAAGGTAAGTGAAACATTGAACGTTGTAGGTGACCGTGCATGGGAACCTACGTCGCATCTTGCAGTTTGGGGACCGGGGCCACTCACTGGAAATCTTGCCGCATTGTTGCATCGGCGTCGGTTGGAAGCGATTGCGCTTGGCGCGGAAGGAGAAATGCTGGCCAGCCAGACCGGCGCTACCCGCAATGATGTGGCCGCGTTTCTCGATAGTACCACCGACGACGCTCGAATCGGCGAACTTCTCGGCGGTCTTGCTTGCGTGGACTGGAGCGGCGCCGAGCCGCCCAAAACGGATAGACGCACCCAGGAAGATGCCCTATTGCCGCCCGCCTTCGAGATACTGAAAGTCTTTTTTACGCCAGAGTCCGTTCTCCGTGCTTTGAAGTGGCTGCCGTCGGATCGGAGTTTCCACCTGCCCGCCGAAATCCCGGTGCACCTGGTGGCGGGCGATGCGCAAGCTGCCGTCAAACTTGCGTGGCAGCGTTTGCGTGTGATTGGCGTGAAGTTAGCGGGCCGAAATCCGCCACAGGTCACGGGGGTGGATGGCCCGCGCTGGCTCGCAGCCTTGTGCATTCCACTCACCTTTGCGGAAACCGCACGGCTGCTGCGTGGCCTTAACCTGAGTCCAGCATTCGATCCTGATACGACTGAACCAACCGAAATCATTACCTAACCAGGAGATTCGCCATGCCCAACACACTCGACGAACAACTCAAACCTCTGGCCACTACTCCGCGCCTGTTGCTGGAAGTGCACTTGCAACCTCTGCAGGGCACACGGTTCCAGCCGACCGGCTTTCCTAATTTGGGCGCCGCCACTTACGACGGACCGAATGGTGAACGCATGCTGTTGGTCGAATCTGCGCAGAGTATGGCAAACCGGCTGGAATCGGTGTGTTGGAATAAGCCTATGGATGATTGGGAAACACCACTCAAGGGACTTCCACTGGTGAAGGTGGTCAAGAAATCTAAGGATAAAGACGGCAAAGAAACAAACGAGCCTTTAACCAATTCCGTTTTGGAAGCCCATCGCATTAACTCACCTTACATCCTTGAGGGTAAAGACAAGAGCGTTCTACAGTCGCTCAAGTCACAGCTTGCCGAAATGGAAGAGGGACCGGTGGATATCAAGAAGCTTGCCGCCGTTCTCTTGAAGCTAGATACGAACGCTCTGATCCACGGCGTGTTCCTTGCTAAATCCGATCTTGCTGGAGGACGACTGCGTCTGCCTCGTGCACTGTCGTCATTCATTGAAGCCGAAGAAGTCAAGGAGGCTCAAAGTGGTGGAGTGAAGAACGATCACGTCAATCCCTCCGGCGACACAGGCAAGGGATTTGGTAACGTCCCTTTCGCTCGATCGGAGTTTACGTCTGCGAAAATCATTGCCTATTTCAATCTCGATCTGGCGCAGATTCGCGCTTTCGGCTTGGGCGATTCTGTTACTCAACTTTTGATTGCCTTGGCGTTGTTCAAGATTCAGGCTTTGCTGGATTCAGGTTTGCGTTTGCGCACGGCCTGCGACTTAGAGGCCAAGGAGTCCTGCATCGTCGTCAAGCGTCCGATGGGCTTCGTCTTGCCAACACTTGGTGAACTCAAAACTGCGCTTCCGATTTTAATCACCGCAGTTGCCAAGGAGCAGAAATGGCCGGATGACCGCGTTACCCGTGTGAATTGGAGCTAAGACTGACCATGCTTTCCATCGCATTTACGTTTCCTGCCGGGCGCTACCATGCTACGCCATGGGGGCGGCACGTCAACGAAGCGGATGTGGCTTGGCCTCCTGATTTGTGGCGTATCACGCGCGCGCTGATCGCGGTGTGGCATCGCAAGCTCGATCCAGTCCGTTTCCCCCGCGAGCGCCTGCATGAATTGCTGGCGTGTCTTGCTGAAGCCGAATCTCCCTCGTTTCACCTGCCGGAGGCTGCAATTCACGCCCACTCGCGGCACTATATGCCTGGCAAGGGCGATAAGCGCCCGCTAGTGTTCGATGCTTTCGCGCGAGTCGCGGAGGACGATCCTGTCGTCATTGTCTGGCCAGCACTGGTGCTAGACACACTCCAAACCGAAATGCTCGACGCTCTGCTTGAGAATTTGGGTTTCTTGGGTCGTGCCGAGTCCTGGGTGGAGGCGCGCCGCGCGCCAGCACCAGTGGACTGCAACTGTGTGCCCGCTACAAAATCCGCGGATCGTGAAACGGGGGAGGTCACGGACGAGATTGTTCGCTTGATGGCGCCAAATGCGCCGGAGGTTTATCGTGCATTCCGTTCAGAAAAGCTTGAATCCGCCGGGATCACGCTTGAAGCCAATGGGAATACACCTGTCAATCTCGGTCGAGACAAAAAGAAGCTCACCGTTACGCTTCCAATCGATTGGCTCAATGCCATAGGCGTGGAGACCGGCGAACTCCAGGCTGCTGGCTGGAGCGCGCCGCCCTGTGCGCGGATCATAAGCTATCGTCGATCGCTCCATGCACTCAAGACCACCGCGACGAAAGTCGTCCGTAAGCCGGCGATGATTAGGCCGAATACGGCCATCACCACTGCGCGCTTCGTGCTCTATGGCAAACCGCTTCCGCGTATCGAAGACGCGGTCCGACTCGGAGAGACAGTGCGTCTAGCAGTGATGGGCCGCGCCAGGCAACTTTTCGGGGAGAATGCCATTCCGTGTGAACTATCCGGCCACGAGCCGGGGGCACTCAGTCACCACGCACATGCCTTCTGGTTGTCTGATCCAAACGAGCGCGGTGAGATCGAGCATGTTCTCGTGCATGCTCCAGGCGGGTTCGGCTCCGAAGCCATACGCGTACTGACCGCTCTTCAGCAAGTTAAGCGAAATGAAGGTGAGCCGCTAAGGCTGATGCTGGAGGGGTTTGGTACTGCATCGTTATTCGACAAGGTTACACCTCTGGCAAGCGAAGGCGCGATATGGCGAAGCGTGACGCCCTATCTTCACCCATGGTTCTTCAAGAAACCGGAGATGCGCACACCGGAAGCTGCCGCTGCCGCTATTCTTGGTCAGCTACAGCGGGAGTGGAATCAACGTGGCATCGATTTGCCCAAGATCATTCAAGTTAATGAGCTGGCTTTTATTCGACACGGTGGCCGGGCGTTACGCGCAATGCACTTCCATCGCTTCCGCCGCAAGAATGGTCTCGTACAACCTGACACACGCGGACGTTTGCTTGAATTGCGGTTCGAGCAATCTGTGCGCGGGCCCATTGCCCTGGGTTACGGTTGCCACTTCGGCCTCGGCCAGTTTGTGCCTGTCTGCGTGCCACGCACAGGCAGGGGGATGGATATTCAGTCGGAGTCGTAAAGGGTGGACCAAGCCGTGAAGTTTGAGTGCGAGACGTGAGATGATGCGGCCATAATCGGATTAGCCTGTTTGGCTGTGAGCCAGCGTAGAAATCGAAAGGGGATGATCCTATGGGAACGACGACTTCGGGGGTGGTGACGCAGGCGGCTTTGAAGGCGATTGCGGACCGGTGGCGGGATCGCTATGGGGCAGAGCGGGTGCTGGTGTATGGATCGGTGGCGCGCGGTACGCCGACCGAGCACAGCGATATCGACCTCTTAGTGGTGGCGCCGACGGGGGAACGTTTTTACGAGCGCATGGGCTCGGCGCTGGCTGTGGTGAGGGATATCAGCCTAGGGTTGCCGCTGGCTCCGATTGTCGTGACGCCTGAAGAGCTCTCGGCCCGTTTGGCTCGTGGCGATCAATTCATTCAAGAGATTATCGAGACTGGAGTGGAATTGTGACGAACCGTGCGGACTCTCCCTATGCTGAGGATTGGCTGAAGGTCGCTCGCCGCGATTGGCGCCGCGTCCATGTCTTGCTCAATGACGGCGATCCCGATGGGGCCGGGTTCTTTTTGCAGCAAGCCATGGAAAAATACCTGAAAGCCTTCTTGCTCATGTATGGATGGAAGCTCAAAAAGGTGCACACCCTACAAAGTCTGCTTGATGAAGCGACCGCCTTCGCTCCGCATGTGGCTGCCTTGCGTCCGGTCTGCGAACGGGTTTCAGGATTTTACATCGGGGATCGGTATCCGAGCATTGGAGCCGAAGAATTATAAACCGAGGATATTCGTCGAGAATTGTCCGAGGCTCGGTCATTGATCGTGATGCTATTTCCAGATGAACGATTGGACTGACCATGCTTACCGCAGACAAGCGTAAGGGGTGAGTGCTTCAGAGAAGGTCGTTGAAGTATTCGAGGAAATTCCGGCGGCGTCAAGAATTTATTTGAGGGTGCCCGGTTTGATCACGTGATGGCGAAGTTCTCGATGCTTTCGAGATACGTCTTGATGGCGTCTTTGATGTTCTCCAGAGCTTCTTCCTCGGTGTCGCCTTGGGAGACGCAGCCTTTTAAGGTTGGGCAATACACGACGTACCCTCCTACTTCCGGATCCTGTTCTAGAACGATGGGATATTCCATGTGCACCTCATAATAGGTCTGACAATGGGACGCATTATAACAGAGTGCGGGAGGGATGTACGCGGTCCGTGCATTGAGTGAAGCATCGCCTTGTTCTTTGACAACTGAATATTTCCATGCTTTTGCCGATAAGAAGGATATGGAAACTGAATTGCAGGGGTCATCCGGGGGGAGCGATCAGATTCCTCTGCTCCCCGCGCGGATGGTGAACGAATTCGCCTATTGCCCGCGGCTGGCCTATTTCGAGTGGGTAGATGGGGAGTTTGCAGACAACGCCGACACCACAGAAGGCCGGTTTCATCACCGGCGTGTGGACCAAGCGCCGGTACGAAAGTCGCGGCGGACGGAGGATGAAGAGCCGGAGCAGGCCACAATCCATCAGCGTTCGGTTTGGTTGTCTTCTGAGCATCTCGGCGTCACAGCGAAAATCGATCTTGTCGAAGGGGAAGGCGCCGCGGTCGTCCCCGTGGATTACAAACGAGGCAAACGTCCGCATACGGAGCAAGGCGCCTGGGAGCCGGAACGAGTCCAGCTGTGCGTACAGGGGCTGCTATTACGAGCGCAGGGATTTTCCTGTGAGCATGGGGTGCTTTATTTCGTCGGTTCCCGCGAGCGGGTGGAGGTGCCGTTTGATGAGGCGTTGATCGCCCGGACGCATGAATTCCTCAATGGCATGCGGGCGATGACGCGAGCGACGGTCGCCCCGCCACCCTTGGTGGATAGTCCAAAGTGTCCGCGCTGTTCGCTTGTCGGACTTTGTCTGCCTGACGAAGTGGGGTGGCTGCGGCAGCCGCATACTGGCGATGCGCCTGTGCTCAGGAGATTAATTCCGACCAATGACGATGCGTTGCCTCTCTATGTGCAAACGCCCGGCGCGAAGGTAGGCAAAGACGGCGAGTGTCTAAAGATCAAAGACCATGACGAAGTGATCGGCGAGGCGCGGTTGGTCGAAACGTCGCAAGTGGTGCTCTATGGAGCCGTGCAGGTGAGCACGCAGGTGGTGCAGGAACTGTGCAAGCGCAATATTCCGCTCGTCTACTGTTCCAGCGGCGGGTGGTTCTATGGCATGACGACCGGCTTGCTGCACAAACATGTCGATCTGCGGCGCCGACAGTATGCCGTGGCGAACGATCCAGGGCGGTGCCTGTCCCTCGCGCGTCGATTCGTGCAAGCCAAGATTGCCAATTGTCGCACATTGCTCAGGCGCAACCATCGCGCAGCGCCCGAGACGGTCATTCAAGATATGAAGCGCGATCAGGTGCAAGCCGGTGTAGTGGAATCGCTGGAGTCGCTTCTGGGTGTGGAAGGCACGGCGGCCCGACGATATTTTTCTGAGTTTGCAGGGATGCTCAAAGAAGCCGAACCGGGGGCTCGTTTCGATTTTGAGGGGCGTAATCGACGTCCGCCGCGTGATCCAGTCAACGCGATGCTTTCTCTGTTGTATTCGATGCTGGCACGAGAGTGGACCGTCACGCTGCAAAGCGTGGGGCTCGATCCCTATCTCGGCTTCTATCATCAACCCCGCTATGGTCGTCCGGCTTTGGCCTTGGACATGATGGAGGAGTTTCGACCATTGATTGCCGACTCTTCAGTGCTGACGGCTATCAACAACGGCGAGATTCGCGTCAATGACTGGTTCGAGCGGATGGGGTCGGTCACACTCACTCCCGAGGGCCGTCGTCGGTTGATCGAAACCTATGAGCGGCGCATGAGTCAGGAGATCACACATCCGGTGTTTGGGTATCAAATCAGCTATCGTCGTGTGCTTGAAGTGCAGGCGCGATTATTGGGGCGCTATCTGCTCGGCGAAATTCCGGAGTTCCCGGCTTTTACCACGCGGTGATCGATGCGGCGACATTACCTGGTGACCTACGATATTGCCGATGCCAAGAGATTGCGGCGTGTATTCAAAACCATGAAAGGCTTCGGGGCGCACCTCCAATTTTCTGTATTCCAATGTGATCTTCCGGAGATCGATGTCGTGCGCATGAAGGCTGCCTTGACGGAGATTATCGATCAGCGTGAAGATCAAGTCCTGATCATCGATCTTGGCCCGACCGAAAGCCATCCGGTCAAACGCATCGAGTCGATGGGGATAAAAGCCGAGTGGGAAGAGCGCCGCGCCCGTGTTGTTTGAACACTGCCGCCGCATCGCGCGAGCGCTCTTATGATGGTATGGGGCCGATCAGCGCTCGCGGGATGAAACCGGAACGAACGGGCAATCAGGTATAAGAACCGGTCATGAGAGGAGGTGAGGGACGAAGGTGCAACGATTTGTTCCATCGTTGAGACGAAGTGCTCGCAATCTGTTCCAGATCATCTGGTTTAACAACCAGTTGGTGAGGAGCTAATTCCACGGCAGTGATGCCGTGGCCCCATTGAAGCCTCGGCACGGACGCGCAAGACCACGGAGAACGATTCGAATTCCACGGCAGTGATGCCGTGGCCCCATTGAAGCCTTATCCAGACAGATCTCCCCCTGGATCGCTCCGCACAGAATTCCACGGCAGTGATGCCGTGGCCCCATTGAAGCTGCGGAGTCTCTTGGACGATGAGCTCTATGACGAGGAATTCCACGGCAGTGATGCCGTGGCCCCATTGAAGCGTGTTTGAGGTGCCGAAGGATGTCACGCCGGATCGTAAATTCCACGGCAGTGATGCCGTGGCCCCATTGAAGCTAGACCATCAAATTGTATACAAATGCTCGTTTCTTCATAATTCCACGGCAGTGATGCCGTGGCCCCATTGAAGCCCCATTACGCTGTGGAGTGCCGGGCTGTGGGATACGTCAATTCCACGGCAGTGATGCCGTGGCCCCATTGAAGCGAGAGGGAGTTCTGCTGGGGTGGAATTGTTCTCGCCACAATTCCACGGCAGTGATGCCGTGGCCCCATTGAAGCTGCCGTTGGAGCGCTTGCAGTTTCTCCCGGTCTACCCATAATTCCACGGCAGTGATGCCGTGGCCCCATTGAAGCAGCATCCTCAGAGTCTTGGTAAACGTTCACCGTCTTAATTCCACGGCAGTGATGCCGTGGCCCCATTGAAGCGCGCGTCAACTGAATATGAGCGGACGGTCTGCGGCAAATTCCACGGCAGTGATGCCGTGGCCCCATTGAAGCGGGTACTCTACCGTCGTGCCGTCCTGTCGCACCTTTTCGAAATTCCACGGCAGTGATGCCGTGGCCCCATTGAAGCTCCATTGATCCGATTGAATCGGAGAACGATCCAGCTAAATTCCACGGCAGTGATGCCGTGGCCCCATTGAAGCTCGTACCGGCACCACATGCGCCGGGCCAATCTGCAAATTCCACGGCAGTGATGCCGTGGCCCCATTGAAGCGGAATAGGCATCGCCAACTTCCAGGCCCAGGCAGAGAATTCCACGGCAGTGATGCCGTGGCCCCATTGAAGCAAGTTGAATTTCGGGGGATTGCCGAGCCCGAACACGGCAATTCCACGGCAGTGATGCCGTGGCCCCATTGAAGCGAGGGGTGTACCCCGTTCCGCGCCACGGTGACGCTCTAATTCCACGGCAGTGATGCCGTGGCCCCATTGAAGCAGAATTTCCGGGATCTGATCTTCTTGAATGAAGGCGGAGAAAATTCCACGGCAGTGATGCCGTGGCCCCATTGAAGCATGGCACTTCCACATCGAAAGGTACGCATCTGAAGCAAATTCCACGGCAGTGATGCCGTGGCCCCATTGAAGCCCAGCAGAGTCCTTCACAATGAACTTATACAGCCCAATTCCACGGCAGTGATGCCGTGGCCCCATTGAAGCTGCCACAAAACGACGCAACATGATC
>NEWP02000066.1 GCA_002869895.2 Nitrospira sp. CG24E
TGAATGGCAGCTCGTAGCGAAGCGGAGACAAATTCCCTCTTGGTTTACAAAAGCCCCGCCCGGCAGGGCGGGGTTCTTTACTGAACTTCAAAGTGTCACTTCTCAGGTTAGAAGGAGGGCTCAGCAACTCGTGGCGTACTCTACTTTGGGGGGGAATAGCTCACTGAAGGGGTAGGTTGTCACATACGTTTTCCCGGTTACGATGTAAACGCCAAGTGAGGGCGGCTGTATTTTTAGTTGGCACGCTAACCACGAACGGCATAGGTGACCAATACATTGAGCCGGGTTGTCAGCAAGTCAATGAGTACTACGTACGGCTGCCGTGGCGTGTGGCCCTTTAGACAGGAGTGAAACATGGCGGGGAGGAGATATTGTGCAACTTCTGAGGGGGAAGAACCCCTCGGAGGGGGAATTTGCTCCATGAGCATTTCAGGCTATAGATAGGCGGACAAAAGAAGTCGGGTGTTTCTGAGGGTCGTTCGGAGCCAGTTTAACTCAGAAGAAGGTAGCCATGATTATGAGAAGAAGCGGTTTGGCGATCATGGGCTTGGTGGGTGTCATGGCAACCACGGTATTGGCGCAACCGATACCGACTGTCATGAGTCCGATCTACGACGCATCACAAGAGAAGTCTTCGCTGATCGTGACGTCGGACTACATTATTGGGCCGGAGGACGTGCTGGATATCACCGTGTGGAAAAATGCGGATCTTTCTAAGACGGTGCAAGTGCGTCCAGATGGGAGGATTTCCTTGCCGCTGATTGGAGACATTGCAGCGGTCAGCCGAACCAGCACGCAACTGACCGATGAGATTTCCTCTCGATTAAAGTCCTATATGGAAAATCCTACGGTATCCATCGTGGTGAAAGAGGTTAATAGCTATGCCATTTTTGTAATGGGCGAAGTGGCTAAGCCAGGCCGCTATCCATTGAAAAGCAAAACGACATTACTTCAAGCGATCACGCTGGCGAGCGGGCTTACGTCGGTGGCGTCCAGGAATAAGATGGTCATTTTTCGTTTTGGCAAGGATGGCGACCCGTTGATGAAGATCAAGGCAAGCTATGACGACATAGTCCTGCGCGATGGCACTGATCAGAACATCGAACTCAAGCCCGGCGACACCATCGTCGTGCCGTCTGAGTCGATGGTGATTATTCCAGGACGATAGTGGCGTTCTGGCGCACGTTCAATGTGACCGACAGTAGGAGTATGACGCATAAGTGCTAGGTCATTTTGAGAAGGAGGAGTCAGATGCGTTTCGTCACTAGTTGTTTCCTCATTGCAGTCATGGCATGTGGCGTGGCTGGCTGCGTGGCAGATCAAGTCTACTACAAGGTCGACCTGGTTCCGCCCGGTGAGTTCCTTTTGGGCCCGGAAGACGTGCTGGTTGTGACGGTTTGGAAGAATCAGGATCTTTCTCGTGAAGTGGTAATTCGTCCGGATGGAATGATCTCGATGCCTCTTATTGGCGATGTGCCGGCAGCGAATCTGACGGCCAATCACTTGGCCAAACGTATCGGCGAACGATTAACAGAGTATATGGCGTCTCCCATTGTGTCTGTGCAACTTAAGGAAGTGAACAGTTACTTTATCTATGTCTTGGGCGAGGTCCCGAAACCAGGCAAATATTCACTGAAGTCGTATGCCAATGTCATGCAAGGGATTTCCCTGGGCGGTGGATTTACGCCGTTTGCCAAGAAAAACAAGATTAAGGTCCTGCGGTCGACGACGGATGGGTCCAGCGACAAAGCGCAGATCGAGATTCCCGTGCAGTATGACGAGATTTTGCAGGGCCATGCCGCTGTCGGAAACTTTTATCTCCGGTCGGGCGATGTCATCGTGGTGCCATAGGTGCGTCAGTTTGGCTCACGCCCCAGACCCTTCCGAGCGTAACCTATAGTTACTTGAACAGTAATCAATCGCGCGGAGGACAGGGGTCTTGATCGAACGGTGAGTGGTGCCACGGATGTTCACTCAGGAATTCTACTAACCTAGTGAAGGCGGGATTTATGACCATGCAAGCCCTTACTCCAGAAGACCTCTTCAGGGCATCTCTCAAAAGAAAGTGGTGGATCTTCGCCAGCGTGGTGTTGTGTGTTGCCATGGGATATGCGGTCTGGAAATACGTTCCGAAGACGTTCAAGTCGACCGTCATCATGACAATCGATAGTCCGAGGATTGCGAAGGAATATGTCAAAGGGTTATCGCAAGGTCAAGAGGGTAGATACGGTGAGGACCCGGCAGTGATGGCTTTGCAGCAAATAGCCATGGGACTCACAAATAAATCCATTCTCATGCCGGTCCTTGACACGCTTAAGCCCTACCCAGATGCGGAGAAGGAATCTTCCGACCAGCTCATGAAACGTTTGCGCAAGGCCGTGAGCTTTGGAAAGCCTAAAGACGGCGTAGGCGTAGCGGTGTCGTATGTCAATCCAGACCCGTTCATGGCTCAATCAGTAGCCAGTCTTTTAGCGGTCAAGCTGCAGGAGGACAGTCTGAAGCGACGTGAAGGTGTCGTGGAGGCGACCACGGGTTTCCTGTCTATCGAACTTGAGCGGGTCAAGAGCGAACTTGATGCTAAAGAACGTGCGATCTCAGATTTCAAAAAAATGCACATGGGAGAGCTGCCGCAACAGATGGATGCCAATCTCCGCACCCTGGATCGATTACAGACCGATCTCGTGAATTCCAGTGCATCAGTGAATAGGATGGAGGAGCGCCTTGCTGCGTTGGAAAAGGGGATCAAGGAAGTCTCTGATCTCGGTCTGTCCGGGGCCGGTTCGTTCGCTAGGGATGCACGGGTAGAAGATGTCAAAGCGATCGATCCTCGGATTGCCAGACTTCGAGAGTTGAAGCAAAAGCTGACGGAGCTGTTGGGCGTATACAAGGAGAATTACCCGGATGTAGTTCGCCTAAGAGAGGAGATTCGTCAGCTGGAGACAGCGCCACGACTGGATGTAAATGGGCTCAATGCGGCGGAGCCAGCAGCAGGGAAGGTAACCAACGGTAATGGCATTGCCCAAAGACCGACCGATCCGTACCTGCGAGAACTGATGAGAGAGCGCAGCACAGTGAAAAGCGAAATTAGTTTTCTTAACGACAAACAAGCCCGTGTTGCTCAGCAGATTAAGGAACTCGAGACTCATATCCAACGTATGCCTTTGACGGAGCAGGGGTTGGCCGTGCTGCTTAGAGACTATGAGAATATGCAAAAGGCGTATCATTCTCTACTTGATAAGCGAACTAATGCGAGAATTCTAGAGAATTACGAGACTCAGCAGTTCGGTGAACAGTATCGAATTATCGAGCCTGCAAATTTCCCAGACAGGGAAGAACCTCCGACGTTACTTCATTTTCTGCTTGGCGGCCTCGTCCTGGGTTGTCTTATCGGGTTTGGATCTGCCACCGGGATAGAAATCATGAAAACCGGGTTCCGCCGGCCTGAGGAAGCTGAAGATTACCTCGGTCTTCCCGTGATCGCCTCCATTCCATCTTTTTCATCTGCGATGAGTGGAATCGGGATGGTGCAGTCCCGTGCATTGCTGGCTGGCCCTGGCACGCCCATAGGTACAGGCGGCGATGCTCAATCCTACCTGGGGCTCCCAAAGCGTGGTGCGAGACTCACCTACAGCAAGAGGGGGCCTCTGAATTCGGGGGGTGGTCTACCGCCGAAATTCCATTTAATCGCAAAGTGGGGGCCAGCCTCGTTGATGGTTGAGCAGTATCGAGTGGCGGCGACACGACTAATTCTTATGACCGCTGAAACCAAAAACGTGGTGACGCTTGTCACCAGTAGCGTAATGGGTGAAGGCAAGACCACGACGGCCGTCAATCTCGCCTATATTCTCGCCCATGATCTAGGCAAGTCCACCCTGCTGATCGATTGCGACTTTAAACGCCCGATGGTGCACGAGTATATGGAACTTTCAGCGGGGCCGGGGTTGGGTGATGTACTGCATGGGAGTGAGATTCTTGAGAATTGTATCCGCCAGTGTGATCGTGTGCCGCTTTGGGTCTTATCCTCTGGATCTTCCAGTGTCCGGCCCGTCGGCCTCTCGGGCATTCAGTATGTGAAGAAAATATTGCCGGAGCTCAAGGCGCGCTACGATTATGTGGTCTTGGACGGGCCTCCGGTGATGCCGTTGGCAGACGTCAACATTCTCAGCGGTATGACAGACATGACGGCCTTTGTGGTTCGCGCCGGTGGGACAAGTCAGGGCGTCGCCAAAAAGGCGTTGGGATCGATTGGCGAGACTGCCGGTGCTGCAGCCATCATCTTGACGCAGGTGGAAATGGAGTACGCGCCGTATTTCACCTACGCAGCAGCCTACATAAATGATGGCAGTGAAATGCGCACATCACAACCGGCATCGAACACCCATGCCGGGGGCATTGCATAAGGGAAAGTGCTGGCATGCCAGTGCTTCCCGATAGGGCCAATCGTTAGCGGTGTCTGGTCCGGCCCAAGTCACGGTGTTCGGCTGGATGACTTGACGGCCGCCGGCACGGGCCACCGAAAGTCATCTGCGGGTGGGGACATCGCTGCATGAACGGGGAAAGTGATCGACTGTTATGTACGGTTTGAAAAAACAGCTCCTCATCCTTGGGACAGGCCCGTCGGCTGTTGGTTTATGCCGCATCATCATGTCGGATCTGCGGCTGGTTAAGGTTGTCGGATTTCTGGATGGGAACAGTGAGCGAGTAGGGGAGCGGCTTGTCAATCCCGGTATCATCGGAACATATGACCAATTGGCTCAGTTAGTCGAGAAACACCACGTTGATACCATCGTGGTATGTCTGGAGGATCGCCGGTGCGTACTGCCGGTTCAGGCGCTTCTCGATTGTAAGGTAATGGGATTGGATGTCGTCGACAGCCATCGCCTTTTCGAAGAGGCATCCGGGCGTATCTCGGTCGACTCGCTTCATCCGAGCGCACTAATTTTCTCGGAAGGATTTCGCCGTCGCCTACTATCACGGGTAAGCAAGAGGTTCCTTGATCTGGTGATATCAGCCGTAGGGCTGGTGGTGTTGATTCCTTTTTTCGGACTCGTCGCCGTTCTCATTCGAGTCGATACGCCGGGTCCTATATTTTATCGCCAAGAGCGAGTGGGGCTCCGCGGGCAGCCGTATCAGATATGGAAATTCCGGTCGATGCATCAGGATGCGGAGAAACATGGACCTCGTTGTGCGGAAATGAATGACCCCAGGGTTACCCGGATCGGTTGGTGGCTCAGGAAAACCAGGATTGATGAATTGCCACAACTCATCAATGTGTTGAAGGGCGAGATGAGTCTTGTGGGGCCAAGGCCCGAACGTCCGGTGTTTGTCGATAACTTACGCACACAGATCCCGTACTACGATATTCGACATACGGTAAGGCCCGGCATCACCGGGTGGGCACAGGTGAAGTTTCGATATGGAGCCACGCGGGAAGATTCCCATATGAAATTGCAATACGACTTATTCTATGTGAAGCACTTGTCATTCCACTTCGATCTGATGATCTTGATGCGCACAATTCGGGTGATCATGCTCGGAGAGGGGGCGCGTTGATCTGCTCGGGACAGACGGTTCAGGGGAAACAGAAGCATGTTCTGTCGTTTGACATCGAGGAACATTTTCAGGTTGCGGCGTTCTGGTCGGTGGGGAGAAGGCGCGAATGGGATCATCTGGCAAGCCGGGTCGAGCGCAACACCAGAAAAATCGCCGATCTGTTGTCGGAGGATTCGACCAAGGCCACATTTTTTGTTCTCGGGTGGGTTGCAGAGCGGCATCCAGGTTTGGTGAAGGACTTGGTGGAGCAAGGTCATGAGATTGCGTCGCATGGGTATGGTCACGAACTTGTGCACACGCAGGCTCCGGAACAATTTCGTGAGGATGTCAGGCGGTCAAAGCAAATCCTGGAAAATCTCATTGGCAGGCAGGTTGTGGGATACCGTGCGCCGAGTTTCTCAATTACTTCTCGAACGAAATGGGCTCTGCCCGTGCTGGTCGAGGAAGGGTACAGGTATGATTCCAGTATCTACAACCGGTTCCATGGCGCACAGGATCGCAGTATGACCGGAGGTGGAGCCTATCAACTTGAGACCCGGGCCGGCACTATCTGGGAGGTGTCTCCATCAACCCTGAACGCCTGCGGTCTTCAGCTGCCTGTTGCCGGTGGTGGATATTTTCGCCTTTTTCCGTATGCGGCATCGAAAATGTTTTTGAAGAGCCTGGAGAAACAGGGAACTCAGCTTGTCATGTACCTCCATCCTTGGGAGCTGGACCCCGAACAGCCTCGTATGGATGGGCCAGTGCTCTCCAAGATTCGCCACTACATGAATCTTGGTAAAACGGAAGAACGATTGAGGTCGTTACTCAGTGACTTTCGCTTCGCTCCGATTCGTGACGTCGTTGATCCGATTCGGGAATGTTTGGCAAGACCGGGAGAGGGGCCGCAAGAAATCGTGACAAAGCTAGAACCTGTGTTCTCACCATCGTAAGTGTGTGAGCACAGGGATGATCGGGGAAAGGAGCGATATGAAGGTCTGGTATGCCGTGCACACAAAAACACACTGTGAAGCCTTTGCGGCTGCAAGCTTGGATTGCCACGGGGTAGAGGTCTTCCTCCCGATGCTAAGAGAGCGGAAATTGCTTCAGGGAAAGTATCGTCTGGCGACATCGCCCTTGTTTCCAAGATATCTCTTTGCAAAGTTTGACGTGTCGAGCCAATTGAGGGCGGTGACCTATGCGCGAGGGGTGAAGAGTATCGTCACATTCGGCGGCGGCCCTTCGATGGTTGATGAGTCGATCATTCATGCCATTCGAAGTCAGCTTACTGAAGGGGTCGTTGAACTCCCTCAGGACCGATTTTCACCTGGACAGGTAGTACGAATATTGAACGGACCGTTGTGCGGTCTGGAAGCCGTCTTTGAAAAGAAGTTGGACGGGACCAGCAGGGCGGTGTTGCTTTTGAAGGCCATATCCTTTCAGGCCCGAGTGATTCTTGAGACGCAGTACGTCGCGAACATGTAAACGCTTTGCGGTGGGTGTATCGGTTCGTTTGAGGGCATTTCGGGATACGCAACGTTCCGATTTCGGGTGTCGTAATGCCCAGTGGTGGTGTTAGCCGTTCAGAAATGTGTTTCGGATCTGAGATGAGTTTCCGCGTTTGACGCCGGAATGGCGGCAGCATGTGAGGAAAGAGGTAACCCCGATGTATATACTAGGCATTTCTGCTTTCTACCACGATAGTGCCGCCTGTCTGGTGCAGGATGGCGAGATTGTCGCCGCGGCGCAAGAAGAGCGATTTACTCGAAAGAAGCATGACCCTGGCTTTCCACGCCGAGCGGTGGAGTACTGTTTGGCCGAAGCCGGGATTGGGATCAAAGACCTGAAATATGTCGTCTTCTATGACAAACCTCTCATTAAGTTTGAGCGTTTGCTGGAGACCTATGTTGGCTTCGCGCCTAAAGGAGTTCAGTCGTTCCTGGCCGCGATGCCGGTCTGGTTGAAGGAAAAGCTCTTTCTTCGCAATTTGCTGAAAAAGGAAGTGTTGGCCTGTTCGCCGGGCATGGAAACGTCCGCCCTGCCGGAATTTCTATTCGGTGAACATCATGAGTCCCACGCAGCCTCCGCCTTCTATCCTTCTCCGTATGAGCGGGCCGGGGTCCTGTGCATGGACGGGGTCGGCGAGTGGGCTACCACATCTGCCTGGCTGGGGGAGGGCCAGACCCTGACCCCGCTGTGGGACATTCCATTTCCCCACTCAATCGGGCTCTTGTACTCAGCCTTCACCTATTATACGGGCTTCAAAGTCAATTCCGGGGAGTACAAAGTGATGGGGCTGGCTCCCTACGGAGAGCCCAAGTATGTGAAGGCCATCTACGAACACCTGCTCGATCTCAAACCGGACGGCACGTTCAGAATGAACATGGAGTATTTCAATTATTGCACAGGTCTGACGATGACGAGCCGCAAGTTCGACGGCATCTTCGGCGGCCCCCCTCGCCAGGCAGAGTCCAAGTTTGGGCAGCGGGAAATGGATTTAGCGCGATCGATTCAGGAAGTCACCGAGGAGGTCATGCTGCGTCTGTCACGGACGATGCATCGTGAAACGGGAGTGGACTATCTCTGTTTGGCGGGCGGTGTCGCGCTCAATTGTGTCGGCAACGGGCGGGTGCTCCGTGAGGGGCCGTTTAAGGGAATTTGGATTCAGCCAGCCGCCGGTGACGCAGGGGGAGCGTTGGGAGCAGCGCTGAGTGCCTGGCACCAGTATGAGAATAAGCCCAGGACCGCCGACAATCGGAAAGACATGATGAAGGGGAGTTATTTAGGGCCGGCATTCACAAACGACGAGGTTGAGCTCAAGTTGAAGACGCTTGAGGCGGTCTATACGAAGCTGGAAGAAGGGGAACTGTATGGTCGTGTGGCCGATGAACTGGCCGCCGGAAAAGTAGTCGGGTGGCTGCAGGGCCGAATGGAATTCGGTCCGCGATCCCTTGGCGGTCGAAGCATCCTGGGCGATGCGCGAAATACCACGATGCAGTCCGTGATGAACCTCAAGATCAAGTATCGTGAATCGTTCAGGCCCTTTGCCCCTTCTGTGTTGAGAGAGCGGGTGTCGGACTATTTTAAAATGGACTGTGATAGCCCGTACATGCTCTTGGTGGCTCCTGTGCTTGACAAACGGCGGCTTCCGTTCGAGCCGAGCCAGAAGGATCTCTGGGGAATTGATTTATTGAACGTGGTGCGTTCGGATATTCCGGCTGTGACGCACATCGATTATTCCGCGAGGGTTCAAACCGTCCACGAGGACACTAATCCGGGTTACTACAAGTTGCTTAAAGCGTTCGAGGGAAAGACGGGATATGCCACCTTGGTTAATACGTCTTTTAACGTTCGGGGCGAGCCGATCGTGTGTACGCCGGAAGACGCGTATCGCTGTTTCATGAGAACTGAGATGGATGTGTTGGTTCTCGAGAATTGCGTGCTGCGAAAAGCTGACCAGAAGGCGCTTGAAGGCGATACGGATTGGAAGAAGGAATTCGAGCTCGACTAACTTGATCAGGGGGATATGATGGGCCATTCAGCTACACATACAGAACTGCGCAAGTTTGGGCTATTGGTCGGAGGAGTGTTTCTCGTCATCGGGTTCTGGCCGCTGGTATTTCGCAGCGAGCCGTTCCGGTTGTGGGCGCTGTGCCTCGGCGGATTCCTCATGATCGTGGGAGCCGCTCTACCTCGTGCGTTGGCGCCGATTCACCGAGCATGGATGTGGATCGGGCATATTCTGGGATGGATCAATACCAGGATTCTGCTCAGTATCGTGTTTTATGGTTTGGTCACGCCCATTGGCATTATCTTCCGGCTCATGGGCAAGGATGCGATGAGGCAGGCAGTTGCTCAAGATTGCCCGACGTACCGAGTGATAAGACAACCGAGGCCGCGGTCTCATATGAAGTATCAATTTTAATCAGATAGATAAGATAAAGGAGGGTTCACATGTTCGAGTTTACCTCAGAGCTCTGGTCGTTTATGAGGGAGCGCAAAAAGTTTTGGCTCCTTCCCATTGTCACCGTTCTCGTGCTGCTCGGAAGCCTGATTGTCCTGACGCAAGGATCCGTGGTGGCGCCATTCATCTATACGTTGTTTTAAGAAGAGCTTGGCCAGACCGATTGCTCTCCTCACGACGGTGAGGAGAGCGATCGGTGGCGCTAGGCAGGCTGGTGATTGTGATTCCCGTCAGATAGACCAAATCGGTTTGCTAGCCTCAAAGCTTCGTTGCAACAATGCAGGTGGCGCCGTTCCTTTGCCACGGCCCGTTGACCTACCTCAGAATTCTCGGAACCACTCTTAGTGTTCGGTGGTTTGTTCGACACATCCGTCCGGCTCTACATGGGTGCTGCATATATGAAACTCGTCGTCACCATCGATACTGAAGAAGATCAGTGGGGGAGATACGCGGTCGACGGACACACACTGAACAATATTTCTCAGATTGCACGGCTTCAGGAGTTGTTCGACGAATTTGCTGTAATTCCCACCTATCTAATCACCTATCCTGTCGCCACCGATAAGACGTCCGTTTCGAGTTTCAGCGAAATTCTTCAAAGCGGGCGCTGCGAGATTGGCATGCACTGCCATCCCTGGAACACCCCGCCTTATGGAGAAGCGATGACGGAGAGAAACAGCATGCTCTGCAATCTTTCCGCCGAATTGCAGAAGGAAAAACTGACGCAGCTACACGGCGCGATTGTGGAGTCTTTTGGAATCGCGCCGGTCTCCTTCCGCGCTGGAAGGTGGGGCTATGGAAAGCATGCAGCTGCAAGCCTTCACGCGTTGGGTTACAAAGTGGATACGTCCGTACTGCCCTTTGTTGACTGGTCGAGCCAGTATGGACCGAACTTTTCAGACGCCGATCCCGCACCATACCGATTTCACTACGACGATATTCTCTCTGTCCGTTCATCAGGACCGATGCTGGAGGTTCCCGCGACTATTGGGTTTGCAGGCCTTACCAGTTCGAGCTTCGAGAAAGCCAACAGAGTCCACCATCTACTCACCAGGCCCCCCTACAATCTGCTTAGGGCTGCCGGAGTGTTGCATCGTTGCGGTGTTCTTCAAAAGATCTGGCTTTCTCCGGAAAATTCCACGGGCGATGAAATGATCACCTTGGCGAGATCGATGGCGCAGAAAGGTGCGCAAGTTCTGAATCTCTTTTTTCACTCACCCACATTGCAGCCAGGGCTCACCCCTTTTGTGAGGAATGAGTCCGATAAACGGGAATTTATGGAGCGAATAAGAATGTTCCTGCGATTTGCTGTCGATGCCGGGTTTGAATCAATCGCCCTGGGAAGTGCTCCGAGCGTTGTGTGTCGGCCTTCGTGAGGAGGGCGAAGTCTTCGGAGCGGTGCGGATCTGTTTCGATCGTTTTTCCGATTCTGAAGGATGAACCCCTGGTTCTTGCGCTCTTGGGCGACTCCGTTGCGGAACAGGTAGGAAGAGGGGCATGATCTCCTGACCAGGATGGTCCAGAAACCGTAGTAGAGAGACGAGTATCACTAAACAAGGAGGCTTCTCATGATCACCGAGACTCTGAAATCCAATGGAACGATGCGACATACCCGCGACTATCTTTGCGAGATCGGCGTGGTCGACCTGCCGCCCCTGACGAGCCCGTTTGATCCCGGCTACGACCCTCTGACACTGGAGAGTCATCTCGAACAGAGTCGGCATCTGATCTCCTCGTTAAAGATTTCGATGGCCTGCTGGCAAGTCGCAAATGAAATTGCCACACGCAAGAAAGTCGATGCCGCACGGCGTCTCAATGTTCCTGTCTGCACGGGGGGAGGGCCATTCGAAATCGCGGTGTACTTCAAGAAGCTTCCGGAATATCTCGATCTCTGCGCCGATATCGGAGTGACGGGCATTGAAGCCGGCGCAGGATTCATCGAGAACGTGCTGAACCCCCGTGAGATCGCGCGTCTTGTGTCTGAACGGGGCCTTACGTTGCAATTCGAGATCGGCGAAAAACATGGGGGAACGTTTACCGAGGATGTCGTCACACAACTGGTGGATCAAGGTAAGCGATGGCTCGATGCCGGGGCGGGAAAGATCGTGGTGGAGGGGCGGGAAAGCGCGCAAGACGTCGGGCTGTTCGACGGAAAAGGAAAGTTGAATGCGGCGTTTGCGGAGCGTTTCGTTGAGGCATACGGCATGGATCGTACGATCTTCGAAGCGCCGAACAAACCGAGCCAGTTTGCGTTACTCAATCACTTCGGGCCTCGCGTGCATCTGAGCAATGTCCGCTTGGAAGAGTTGCTCCGGGTGGAGATCTATCGCAGGGGTTTGCATTCCGATGCGTTTCAACAGGAGATCCTGCGGCCCAAGGGGCCGGCTTTAAACGGCTTGTATGCATAAGGAGAAAATAATGAAAGGCGCAGTCATCATCGACTCGTTTCCGGAGAGCGCGGCGCGTTACAGGGAAGGGTATGCCATTGTGGCGATCGATGTGATCCGGGCGACGACCACGGCCACCACTGCGGTCAGCCTTGGACGGAAGGTCTACCCGGCACAGACGACCGACGAGGCGTTCCGCATCGCGTCGACGCTCAAGGAGCCGCTCTTGGTCGGGGAGCTGGGTGGGAACATGCCGGTTGGATTCGATCTGACTAACAGTCCGGCCCAGATGGCGAAGCGAGGCGATGTGCACCGCCCTATGGTGCTGGTGTCTTCTTCGGGAACGCAGCTCATGCTGAATGCGGCCGGCGCGGAGGCCGTGTATATCGCCTGCTTCAGGAACCTTTCCGCCGTCGTCCGTCATCTGGCCGGTCGGCATGCTCGGATTGCCGTTTTGGGGGCCGGAACCCGAAACCAGTTTCGCCGGGAAGACCAGATGGCCTGCGCCTGGATTGCTGAGCGACTGGTTGAGTCTGGCTATGTCCCGGAAACCGAGATGACCAGTCTCTATATCTCCCGTTGGAGCGGGATGAGTCCGGAAGCCGTGCGATCCGGGAGGAGCGCGGCGTATCTGAAACAGTCGGGTCAGGAAGTGGATCTGGAGTATGTGCTCAGCCACTTCGATGATCTGGACCTGGTCCCTTCGTTGATCAATGGAAGATTAGTGCCTGCGGAAGATCGACGAGAAACGCGACGGATCTCTGTGTCCTAAGGCTGGTTTCGATCACAAAGGTGGAAGATACCGTGCGAATCCAGAACATCACGACACCAGTGGTAGTGGTGAACTGCAAACTCGGGGCCTTGGCTATTATGCGTAGCCTGGGGGAACAGGGCATTCCGATCTACGGGGTCGATGCCGATCCTCAATCACCCGGCTTGCTCTCACGGTACTGTAGGAAGAGCTTTCTTTATGGGTTGGACGAAGGCCATCCGGGACGGTTTGTCGAACAATTGTTGGGGGTGGGGCAGGAAATCGGGCGGCTTTCGATTTTGATCCCGACGTCGGACGAGACCGCTGTCTTTGTCGCAGAGTATGCCGAAGCGTTGAGCCGATGGTTCATGTTCCCGAATAATTCGCCCGCCGTGCTGCGAGAGCTGATCAGCAAGAAAGGGATGTATGACTTAGTCGGCCGTCATGGCGTGCCGACACCGTTTACTCTCTTTCCTGAATCTCTGAAGGATGTCGAATCGTCGCTGCATAAAGTGAAGTTCCCCTTGATGTTGAAGGGGATATATGGAAATCGTCTTCAGGCAAGAAACAAGAAGAAGATGGTCACGGTTCACTCGTCGAATGAGCTGGTTGAACAGTATAAGGAAATGGAGGAGCCGGGTTTCCCGAATCTGATGCTTCAGGAGTACATCCCCGGTGGTGACGATCAGATTTTCATGTTCAACGGATATTTCGACCACGCTTCAGACTGCCGGATCGGGTTAACCGGGTACAAGATCCGCCAGTTTCCGGTCCATGTCGGCTGTACGTCGCTCGGAGAATGTCGCTCGAATGAGACCGTTGCCAAGTTGACCACGCAGTTCATGAAAGCGATTGGCTATCGCGGCATACTTGATATCGGATATCGATTCGATGCGCGTGACGGCCAATATAAAGTTCTTGATATCAACCCGCGAGTCGGCCAAGCGTTCCGGCTCTTCGTCGCCGAAGGCGATATCGATGTGGTCAAAACCCTCTATCTGGATCTTACCGGTCAGTCGCTGCCGATGATCATTCCGAGAGAAGGGCGCCGTTGGCTCATTGAAGATTTCGACCTGACGTCCTCACTTGACTACTATCAAGAGGGGACATTGCGCTTCGGGGATTGGGTCCGCTCATTCAAGGGGATAGAGGAAGCGGCCTGGTTTAATTGGAGAGACCCCTATCCGTTCGTCAAAATGGTCTGGACTCTCCTGAAACGACTCCCATCCTGGGGGCTAAAGCGGTCGGGTGTGGGGAAGAGGTAAGAGATACCGTGGGGGTTGCCGGATCCGATGTCAGTCCGGTAGGGCTACGTCCCTACATGCCTCAGCTCGATGGAGTTCGCGCCTGTGCAGTGATGATGGTATTCGTCAGCCACTGGATACCGTGGGGCTATCAGGGTGGCTTCCCCTGGAATAATTTCGGTGTGGATTTATTCTTTGTTCTAAGCGGTTTTCTCATCACGGATATTCTGTTGCATGGTCGGCGGTATATGGAAAGAGGGGAGCAGGGTTTTTTCCTGACACTGAGGCAGTTCTACATACGTCGAGCCCTTCGGATTTGCCCACTGTATTTTGCCTTTCTCCTCGGTTACGCCTGGACGGTCCCGGGTTTTATCAATGAGCTGACTCCGTGGTTGTGGACCTACACCCTGAACCTGTTTCGAGTCTTGGTCGATAACAACTGGGAAGGACCCATCTCCCATCTCTGGTCCTTGTCGATTGAAGAGCAGTTTTACCTCGTCTGGCCATGGGTCATCCTGTTGACACCTCGTCGATTTCTATTGCCCGTTCTTTTACTGGCCGTTGCGATCGGTCCCACGGCTAAGGTGATCCTTGATCTGAATGAAGTGTCGGAACGGGCGGTCCGGTTCTTCACGCTGTCCCGTATGGACACGCTCGCTTTGGGAGGCTTGCTGGCGTATGTCGTTTATCAATATGGGTTGCTGCCCGTTGCAAAAAGCCGTATTTCTGATTGGTTCCTCTGGATCGGGTTGCCGGTATTCTGTCTGGTAGTGGGGCTTCGAGCAATCGGTATCGGCTCAACGAAATGGATGATCCTGGAGTTGTCTGCCGAGACGCTTCTGTGTGGATGGGTGGTGCTTCGTGCGGCTCAGGGATTCCAAGGGTTGATCGGACGATTCCTTGGCTTAGCCCCGCTGGTGTACCTGGGCCAAATTAGCTACGGATTATATCTTCTCCACAAGCCGATTCCTTCTATTCTTCGGGCCTATGGGATTGACACAGATGAGATCCCGGCCGGAATCGGGTTCCTCATGTATACGATCTTGGCAATTCTGGCGGCGTCCCTCTCGTGGTATCTCTTTGAAGGGCCCATCAACAGGCTCAAACGGAATTTCCCTTATCGAGTCAATGGAGTCATGCCTGCCTGTGAACCGGCAATAGCCAGGGGTACTAGGGAGTAAAACGATGCAGCAAATCGAGCTACGGACCGGTGCCTGGTATCACGATCGGTCGATCCAGCTGACCTTTCCGGACTCATGGGACGTGGTGACCCACTGGCCGGATACGCCCTCTCCGTTGACCGACGAAGAGATCGCCGGGCTGATTCGTCGTCCAATCGGGCAGCCGCCGCTCAGCGACCTGGCAAGAGGAAAGAAGCGCCCTGTCATCGTCGTGGACGATTTGGCGAGGCCGACACCGGTGTTCAAGATTTTGCCGTTTTTGCTCAAGGAATTTGAGGCAGCGGGGATTCAGCCACATGACGTCCGGATTCTCGTGGCGACAGGAACCCACGGGCATCAGGATGCGACGGCTCTGGCAAACAAGATAGGCCAGCCGGCCTACGCGCGTTGCCAGGTGATCGTTCACAACGATCTACGAGGCGCGAAATTCATCGGGACGACGTCGTTTGGCACACCGGTCTATGTCAATGCCGAACTGCGCAAGGCCGACCTGGTTGTTGGAATCGGCGGTGTCTATCCCCAACACACGACCGGGTTCGGTGGCGGTGGAAAGCTCATGCTGGGCGTCTCGGGCCGTAAGACGATCCGGACATTGCATTTCCGGCACAAGGGCGTCGGAGGCTCTTATAACATCGACAATGACTTTCGGAAGGACGTGACCGAAATTGCGCGTATGGCCGGATTGAACACGATCTACACCGTTCATATCAACGATCGTATGGACGTGGTCCAGCTCCTGGCAGGAGATCATTATGCCTACTATCCCCAGGCGGCCGAGTTCTCAAAAAAACGCTACACTGCGCCACTGCCAGAAGATGCGGATGTCGTGATTGTCAATTCCTATCCGTCCGACGTGTCTTACACGTTCGTCAGGAAGGCGATGAAACCGATCCGTTGTGCTCCCCGTAGCGCCATGAAGATTGTAATCGGGTCGATGCATGAAGGGCTGGGCCATCACGGATTGTTTCAGCAGGGGCTGAGCGAGCGGATCAGGGAATATCGGGAACTCTGCAACAGAATTTCCGTGATGTCGCCGGGAATTATTCTCCAGAAGATCATCAAAAACATATTCTTTCGGAATCGCCGCCCGGTCCAGTCTCAGGCAACCGTTTCCGTAATACCGCAGACTGATCCTCTGTGGGTGTATCGGCCTGCAGCGGCAGGCGCGGCGATGCAGGATCTTGACGGGGTCCGGATCGTAGAGTCATGGGACGCAGTGCTCAAGGGTATCCAGGCCCGCTTTGCGGCTGGGAGCCGCGTGAAAGTAAGGGTCTATCCATGCGGCTCACTGCAGTGTCTTGATGCGCCGCTCGGTCAGGATCAAGGTTCGGGTGATTGAGGAGGGTTCGGTGGGGCGACAAGTACTGAGGGTAGAACGGCTGATCGCGAGGATCCGGAAGATCTGGGACGAAAAACGGAATTCTTCCGGGCAAACCTACGTCCATCATCGCGTCTCCGAATATCAGGGTATGTGGAAGAACGTGGCCATCAAGATCGGAGCCCGATTTACGGTCTTGACGGATGCGATCTGGGAATTGGAGCTGGATGGAAAGACAACCAGGATCCTCAACGACAAGCTCGAGTTCGATAATCCTGTCACGCTCGAGATCGCCGGAATGAAACCGTTGGTCTACCAGCTTTTCGCCGAACGTGGACTTCGCGTGCCGGAGTATCGGACCTACCAGCTTGATGACTGGGAACAAACCATACAATTTCTGAAGCGCCATCCAAAAGGCTGTGTCGTCAAACCTGCGAATGGAACATCGTCCGGTCACGGTGTCACGACTCATATTCAGACGGTGAGTGAGCTGAAGGCAGCCTCCATTCTGGCCTCTCTCTATTGCCCAGATCTCTTGATTGAGCCGATGATTCCCGGAGAGTGCTACCGCCTCCTCGTTTTAGACGGGACACTGATCCATGCCGTCCGCCGGAAGGGGGCGACTCTGGTTGGCGATGGAGTTTCGACGATAGCGAGTCTGCTTCGGGCGGAAAATGCTATTCGGAGCAGTCGGGGTGATCAGTGTCTCGATATCGATCGAGACTGCCTCTTCACGCTCGATTATCAGGGGTTCTTGCTGGATTCGGTGCCCCTCCAGGGGCAGGCCGTGCTCGTCAAAAGCGTCAATGATCCCCGAAGAAAGCGCATCGAGGTCCGGACCGTCTACAACGAAGCCGTGACCCATCTCATCTGCGACTCGTTGAGGGACGATGCAGAGGCGGCGGCCAGAATTTTGAATTCGCGACTGGTCGGTGTGGATTTCATCACGGTTGACCCCGCGGTTCCTTTGGAAAAGAGCGGGGGGGTGATCAACGAGGTCAATACGACACCGGGGCTGCATCACCACTACGATGCGGATCGGGAGCCCTACCCAGAACCCGCCCCTCGAATCCTCCAATCGCTCTTCAGCCGGTAGTCGTTCATGGGCAAGAAAGTACTGCTCATTGCATATCATTATCCGCCCAGCGTGGAGGTGGGCGGTCTACGCTGTTCCAACTTTTCCAGGCATTTGCCCCGGTTTGGATGGACCCCCTACGTCCTGACCTTGAAAGACGAATATCTTGATAAGGCTGATCCTGAGAAGCTGAATTACGTTGGCGATGTCGAGATTTTCAAGGCCGGCAGGATGCTCACGCTCTCGCATGTCTATGTGGGAATCAAACGAATGGCGCAACGGCTGTTCAGAAAAACGAATGAGCCGGGAACCCCATCTGACAGCGATGCTGGAGTTGGCGAATCATCCAGTCGCGTCGCCGAGACCTGGCCCCAAAAACTCCGTCGGTACATCCTGTCCTTTTTGTCGCTTCCGGACGAGCAGCGGAACTGGGCCTTGCCTGCTGTGATTCAAGGCATTCGTATTATCCAGCGAGAGAAGATCGACTGCATCTTCACATCGAGCCCGCCATATTCAGTGAATCTGGTCGGATGGTTGCTCAAGGCTATTACGGGCGTACGCTGGATTGCCGATTTCAGGGATCCATGGATGACCGGCGGCAGCAAGAAACTGTACATGACCTGTGCGGCATCGTTGGGAATCGAGCGATGGCTGGAACGGAGAGTGATTCAGAAAGCTGATTTGATTGTGGCGAATACTGAGATGTTATGCGAGGCCTTCAAGAAGGCCTATGGTTCTCAGCTGCCTGACCGGTTTGTCTGTATCACAAACGGATTCGACGGGGAGTTGTTCTCAAGCTTCGGCCCTGTGGAGAAGGAGAAGGTCTTTACGATCACTTATACCGGAACTCTGTATTTCGGAAGGACGCCGGAGCCTTTGTTTCAAGCCGTCCGCGAGCTTATCCAAGAGAAACGGATCGATGCCCAAGCGATCCGGATTCGTTTGGTAGGGCATTGCCAGTTTATCAGCGGCAGGTCCACAGGGGAGATCGTGCAGGCCTATCAGCTAGAGGGGATTGTGGAGGTCCTGGATCCAGTTTCATATAACCGGGCGATTGAGATGGTGAGGCAAAGCCAGCTGGCGCTTCTCCTGGCCCCGAACCAGCCGTATCAGGTTCCGGCGAAGGCCTACGACTATATGGGAACTGGAACAAAAATTCTGGCTTTGGCAGAGGATGGGGCGACGTGCGACCTGGTTCGCTCTACCGGCATTGGAGCAGCGTTTCGTCCTTCCGACACGGCTGGTATCAAGGAGTTTCTGCTTCGATCCATGAAGCAGGACTGCGTGTCGATCCAGTCCAAGAACAACGGTCCGGTCTCCGAGTACGAGATTCAAGCTCTGACAAGACGTCTCGCGCGCTATCTGGACAGCTTCAGCAGCCCAGCGGTAAGTGCTGAACGAGTAGGAGGTTCAGGAAATGCAGCTTGAAGTCGGAAGGTCGTCCGGACCGGAATGGGCTCAATGGATTGAGCGGTTCGAGGGCAATATTTATCACAGCCTAGAGTGGGCGGAGATTTGCCGATCGGAGCATGTCGTTCCTGTGTTTTTTCGAGGACTGGATGAAGAGGGCCGGTGTGTCGGGATCGCGCTCGGAATTGAGCGCCGTTCTTCAAGGCCGGTGATCGGGCATTTTTCGAGGAGGCTGGATTTCGAGACTTTCCCCGCGGTTCAGGGGAATGACGCCCAACTAGCCAGCCGGATGATCAGCCTGTTGGTCGAGTTTGCGAAGACCGAAGGTTATCGTGGACTCACGATCCAGTCTCACTATGCCGGCATGACGGTGGCCGATCTGGATTGTCTGGGGCTGATGGTCGTGCCAAGGGTTGAGTGCATTGTCGATCTGACGAGGTCGGAAGAAGAGCGGTGGAAGCAGCTTTCAACACACCATCAGAGGAAGATCAAGAAAGCCGGACGGCATGGTCTGGTCCTGGAAGAAGTGTGCACAATCGAAGCCATGCTGGAGTTAAGACGGCTCCAGATCGGTTCTCGCGATAGGAGGACGGCCCGTGGGGAGCATTTCGGCTTGCAGGACGAAGCCTATTACGAACAGATGGGTCGGCGCTACTTTGAAAGGAATCTAGGACGACTGTTCATCATCCGGCACGAAGGTCACGCTATTTCGGCCGCATTCGTCTCGATGTATTCCGGACGGGCCTTGTATGTGCTCGGCGGGAGTGAACCGAAAGGATTTGAACTGGACGCGCCGGCACTGTTGTTTTGGAAGGTATTCAGCCGCTGCGTGGAACTGGGATGTCGGGAGTTCAACCTTGGAGGTGTCCCGGCCGCTGCGGCTGATTCCGAATCGCTTGCGCATGGACTGTACCGATTCAAATCCGGTTTCGGGGGCCGGCAGGTTCAACGGGTAACTGGGACGTTGGAGAACCTTCATCCGAGTTTCAATGCGCTGGCCAGGAACATGAAGGATCTCTGGCTCCCCATGGCAACGAGAGGCTAGCGGCAAGCGATGGTCTGATGATCAGCGGGTGAAGTGTTTGGGCTGGGGGCCGGAATTTCTATTGATCGGGGTTGAACAAGAAAATGGACGTGTTAGTCACAGGAGCAGATCAGCGACAAGGGTTGGCGGTGATCCGCTCACTTGGCCGGCGTGGTATCTCAGTCGTGGCAGCGGGACCGGATTCCAACAGTTTGGGGTTCTCTTCCCGCTATGCGGCGGCCCGCTGGGTCTATCCTTCGCCGGTCGGGCAGCCTGAGGCGTTTGTGGATTCGCTTTGCGAGGCGGCCAGGAAGTTTCAGGTCCGTCTTGTGATGCCGGTTGTTGAGTCGACTGTGACTGTGCTGAACGAACACCGGGACATGTTCGAGTCCGTTGCGCCGTTGGCGATGGCCTCCAGGGAGGCTGTATCGTTGGCACTGGATAAGCGACGTCAGTATCTCCTGGCACAGGAGCATGACATTCCAATTCCGAAAACGGTCTCCCCGACGTCGATGCAGGAAGCACAGACTCAGATCGCAGCCCTTCACTTCCCGGTCGTCGTGAAGCCCAATAACAAGCTTGATGGTACAGGCGCATCCCCTGACGATTTCAAGGTTGCGTTTGTCCCTGACTGGGAATCGCTCCAAAAACTGCTGATGGCTTACTTTCGGCATTCGGTTGTGCCGATTGTGCAGGAACTTTGCGTGGGGCATGGGATCGGGTTCGGCGTCCTCATGCATCAGGGCCAACCCCTTGCCTGCTACCAGTATCATCGTGGTCGGGAGTTCATGCCGACGGGAGGGGTGCCGGTGCGGTACGAAAGCATGCCGATCTGGCCGAAGGTGCAGGAGTATTCCGTGCGCTTCCTTCGCGCCATGGGCTGGGAGGGCGTCGCTCAGGTTGAGTGGAAGGCCATACCGGGAACCAGGGATGTTGTGTTGATGGAGGTGAACGGGCGCTTTTGGGCGTCGCTTCCAGGGTCGTTGCATGCGGGGATGGAGTTTCCATTCTGGCTCTATCAGAGCCAATTGGGGGAGGCAGTCCAGCACAGCAGGCCGTATCGCCTGAATATCGCCAGCCGATATCTGCAGGCCGATCTCAAGCGACTGGAGCTGGTGCTTCGTAACACCTATCCCGTCAGCAGCGTGCCGCTGCCGTCAAAGTGGAGAGAGGGCATTGATTTTCTTCTTGATGGTTTCCGCTGGCGGGTCAAAGGGGACATCTGGGCGTGGGATGATTGGTTCCCCGGTTTTTATGAGGGGTGGAAGATTATTAAGTATTACGTGAGCCGTGCGAGCAAAAGGGCGTTTGAACCAAAGGCGGAAGGATAAGGTTGGGAGAATGTACGCACATTTCGTCAAACATGTCAGTCTGCCGCTGTATCACTGGTGGCATGGGTCCGACTTGTTGAAGAACATCAGGACATTCGAGGACTCGCAATGGCTACCTCAGGAACGCCTTCGGGCAATGCAGTGGGAGCGGCTGAGTCAGCTGCTCGAACATGCCTATGAAAATGTCCCGTACTATCAAGAGAAATTCAAGGAGATCGGGGCTGAACCGAGGGACATCCGTTCCTTCGAAGATTTTGCCAAGTTCCCAACGATGACCAAGCGAATCCTTCAAGAGAGACTTGCAGATCTGACTGCCTCAAATATCCCGCGAAGTGAAACGGTGAAGGGGATCACCAGCGGCTCTTCGGGGCAGCCGACCTCCTATATTCAAGAGAAGGCTAGCAACCGAATCAGAGCGGCTGCCGGAAAGCGGCTCACCAGAGTTGCAGGATACGATCTCGGCCAGAGACTCTTCTATTTGTGGCGTGATAGCCCCTTTGTCATCGAAGGGGACCGGGTCAGGTTAGCTTCGGAGATTCAGAATTCCCCGTCCTCTGCCTTGGCAAGACTGAAAGGGGCACTGCACGGTCGATTTGGCGTCGAGAACCAAACCTTGAGGGTCGATCCCACATTGATGACTGAGCCGGAGATGGCCAGGGTATTCGAGCGTCTGCGATCGTTCAAACCTCACGTCGTCATTTCATATGTGAGTACGCTGTATATGTTCGCCCAGTATCTAGAGGCCAATCACCTGCGAGGGTTTGCCCCTCGCTCCGTTATCGTGTCTTCCGAGACGCTCTATCCACATCAACGCGAGCTGATGGAGAGAGTCTTCGGATGCCGGGTCTACAATCGGTATGGCCTCAGCGAGACCGGTATCGTTGCGATCGAGTGCCCGGTGCGCGATGGGCTCCATCTCAATCAGGAAATCCTGCACATGGAGCATGTTCCGGATGCATTCGGCTATACGCAGTTGGTGGTGACAGACCTGATCAACAGGGGCATGCCGTTACTTCGATATGAGACCGGGGATACAGGCCGGTTGATCGAGGAACCCTGCCAGTGTGGCCGTGGACTATGCCGAATTGGGGATCTCAGCGGCCGCATCATCGATCAGCTTCCGACCAGACTGGGGGGGCATGTGAACGGGCAGCTTTTTGCGACATTTCACTGGATCGAGGGCGTCAAGCAATATCAGGTGGTACAGGAAAAAATCGACGCCTTTAAAATTCGGATCGTCCGGACTTCCTCTTTTGCCGAGAGCAATATTGCCCCGATGCTCCAGACCATCCGCGAACGGTTTGGGCGGGACACCTCGATCGGGGTGGATTATCTTGAAAACATTCCGTTTACCCGAGGGGGAAAATACAAGCTGGTCGTTTCCGAGGTAACAGCGCAAGAGGTGTCGAAATGATCACGGCGGTTTCAGAATTGTTCAAATACTATTCCTCGTTCGTCGACACCGAGCTTCTCAAGGCCTACGTGGTTGGATCGCGGTCCGTGGCGCGAGATCCGATGACACACATTGAGGCCGCGGTCCAGTGGATCTGCCGGGCCCAGGACGCGTTCGAGGGCGGAGGAGTGGCCCGAAGCTACTCGATGATCTACCAGCCGTATTTTAAAAGAAGAGGCTGGTTTGCCCCCTATCCGGAGACGACCGGGTACATCATTCCAACCCTCATTGACTATGCGCGGATGGTCAGCAGCCAGGAACTCATCGATCGGGCTCTTCGGATGGCGGATTGGGAATGCCGGGTCCAGATGCCAAGTGGCGCGGTGCAAGGGGGGATGATCGATCAGGCATCTTCTCCGGCGATCTTCAACACCGGCCAGGTAATCTTCGGATGGATTCGGGCGTTTAAAGAGACCGGGACACAGAAATACTTGGATAGCGCAATCAGGGCTGGGGAATTCTTGGTTTTGGAACAGGATACAGACGGCGCGTGGAGAAAGTCTCTTTCCAACTTCACGGACGGCACCAGCATGACTTCCTATACCTACAATACGAGGACCGCATGGGCGCTGTTGGAACTTGCGATGGTAACCGGAAGCGAAGCGTTCAAGGGAGCGGCTGTTCGGAACGTCGAATATGCTCTGGGGGAGCAGACGGAAAACGGCTGGTTTCGATCCAATTGTCTGACACAGCCGGAGCATCCGCTGACTCACACGATTGCCTACTGTATCCGGGGCATCATGGAAATCGGGTCACTCCTTAAGAATGAGTCATTTCTCGCTTCGGCGGGAATGGCAGCCGATGCCGTTTTGGCCAGACAGCGGCCTGACGGCAGCCTTGCCGGCCGATACAATCGGCATTGGGAACCAGCTGTGTCCTGGCGATGCCTGACGGGGGAAGCCCAGATGGCAGGGATCTGGGGGCGGTTATACCAGCTCACCGGCAGGCCTGGCTATCTGGAAGGGATGAGAAAGGCCAACGCCGGGCTCAGAAGAGTTCAATTCATGCGCACCGATCAGCCTGGCCTATATGGAGGCATCAGCGGGTCTGCGCCGATTCATGGCATGTATGGCCGATTTGAGATCCTCAATTGGGCCGTCAAGTTTTTCCTGGATGCACAGATGTTGGAACTATCACTGATGAAGAAAGGCGATAGCAGGCTAGAGTCTAATGACATCGGCGGCTTTGCCTCAGTCAACTGATAGTCATGAAAGATCGTATCGGGAAAGCCGTGTTTTGGGTGGGATGGTCGAAGGGTTTCGTCCAGTTCCTCTCCTTCTTGAGCACGCTGTACATTGCCAGGCTGTTAAGCCCGAACGATTACGGCCTTTTGGCCATGACCGCTATATGGGTAGGCACCTTGGCGATTGTGACGGAAATGGGGTTGAGCGCGGTTGTCATTCAATTCAAGGATCTTGATGAGCGGGAGTTGAACCTATGTTTTTGGGGCGCTGTGGGGATGGCGGGTGTCGGATACGGGGTCCTGTATGCGGCTGCGCCTTGGATTGCAGATTGGTTTGGCGTTCCGATGATTTGTGAGATTCTCCGTGTCGTCAGTCTTACCCTGCCGCTGACTGCAATACGGATCATACCGGATGGGCTGTTACGAAAAGCGCTCGCGCTCGACAAGACTTCGCAAGCCGAAATCCTCTCCGTTGCCCTAGCGATACCGGTGCAGGTTGCCATGGCTTCTGCGGGGTTTGGCGTGTGGGCGTTGGTGACGGGAACGCTGCTCATGCCAGTTATACAAACCGTCTGTACTTTCAAATTTTCTGCGTGGAGGCCGGGAATAAGGATGGGGAGTGCTCGCGGAAGGGAGATTCTGAACTTCGGTTCGGCAAAGCTCGGCGGCAGCATTAGCTGGGCTGTCTACGAGCAAGCCGACATGCTCGTTCTGGGAAAGATTTCTGGTGAGGTGGGAGTGGGTTTATATTCGATGGCAAAACAGATCGCATTGTTGCCGGTGCATAAGATCTCGGTTGTGGTGAATCAGATCGCATTTCCTCTCATGGCAGGATTGCAAGACAACGTGGAGCAGATGGGCTCGGTGTTCTTGCGCCAGATCCGCATGGTTGCGTGCCTGACCTGCCCTCTATGTATCGGACTGGCGCTGGTAACGGAAGATCTTGTCTGGGTGGCGCTTACAGAAAAATGGGTGCCGCTTGTGCCGGTCCTTCAAGTTCTGTGCGTCAGCTCGGTTGTCCGCTCGTGTGAGGTGCTGTTTCCTCCGATATTGCTGGCCCGCTATCGGGCTTCGGTCTTGTTCTGGTGGACCATCGGTCTGCTGCTCGTCATGCCGATCGCATTCTGGGCAGGGGCGGCGGCGTCGGGAGGATTAGGCGTGGCCCTGGTGTGGGCGTTGGTCTACCCCGTCATGATCGCGGGGATGGTGCAACGGGCTCTCAAAGAGATCAACCTCAGCTGGAAAGCAGTGTGGAACGAAGTGGCGCCGATATTGAAGGGGACTCTAGTGATGGCAATATCAGTCGGCCTCTTGCATTCAGCGATGCAGGCTGGCGATGCCGCGACCCATATGCTTCGATTGGTGCTGAGTGTCGGCCTCGGCGGGCTTGTCTACGGCGGCTGTATCTTTTGGCAAGGCGGCAGGCTGGTTACCGAAATAGTCCAGCTTGTGCGATGGGTAATTGGGAAAGACATGGCATTCAATCCGAAAAGCACAACAAAAGGCGCTTGAAGAACCAGGCTGAGGAGGGTTCCGGTATGGTCCACCAACATAAAAACCAGGGGGTGAGCTTGGAAGCTTCCTCACCCACGATGGGATCAGTTGTGAGTGGTGGGACGCATTGTCTTGCTGTGGGCGAAGGAAGCGAACGTGACGGATTGGGCGAGAGTCGCATTGCCGACAGCGGAGTAGAAGCGCAAAAGGATTTCATGCGAGAAGGAGAACGGACTCTTCACGACGCTATCTACCTGCTCGGGATTCGACTGCTGAGGGGCTGTTCCCGGTTGGTGCCGCCAGGAACCGATCTGTGGCGGGTCAACGATCTGGCGAGTAAACTGGCCGGCAGCCTCTCGAATGGGCACAGGATCGTTGTGCGCTCGCGTGACGGAAGGCGATTTTGCCTGGACCCGAAAGAAAAACAATATCACATGGGCTTGCTCGGCACAGGGGTATATGAGCCGGTAGAGACCAGGGTCGTGATGGCTTGCGTCTCTGAAGGCGACATTGCGTTCGACGTTGGAGCCAATATCGGCTGGTATACCACCCTGCTGAGCCGGCTCGTAGGGCATCGCGGGACCGTTCATGCTTTTGAACCGCTGGCGAGCACCTATCAAGTCCTTACGGGCAACTGTAAGTTGAACGAGTGCCTGAATGTCGTCCTTAACAACATCGCACTTGGCGACAGAGAAGGCAGGGTGACGATGCATTACTATCCAGATGAAGCATGTGGCAACGCCTCGATGGTCAGGATGTCCACCGCTTCATCCATTCAGTCAACCTGCGGTCTCACGACGCTCGATGCCTTTGTGCTGAAGCATCACGTGAACCGATGTGATTTCATCAAATGCGATGCGGAAGGGGCAGAGATGGCCTTTATCACGGGCGCCTCCCGGACATTGCGTCAATTCGAGCCGAGCCTATTGATAGAACTGAATCCTCATATTTTTGCCGTGGCGGGCTATTCATCGGCGGACTTGTTGAGGAAGATTCTGGAATGCGGGCCTTACCGGTTTTATTCCGTCGACAGGGGAAACTATGAAGAACTCATAGACCTCGAAACCTCCAACGGGGTTGTCGGGCATCACAACGTGCTCTGTGTCTCGGAACAGTCCGCGATGTTCAAGCGAATCGCCTCTGCGTCAGGTACGCAAGCGAGCTAACAGTTCTTAACTTTCCCCAGGTCTCCACCCTAAGTCCGCTGTCGTATCAGCGCGGTTTGTGCCGTCACACTTTGAAAGAAATCAGGACTTAGGCGGTTCCGGACCATGATTGCTTGTATGGATAGGCTGGCCGGGCATATCGAAAGTGTTTCTCGTGTTCACTTTGCCAGCCAGATGATAGGCTCGTCTGAGTA
The DNA here is from genome assembly GCA_002869895.2 of Nitrospira sp. CG24E. Taxonomy (GTDB): domain Bacteria; phylum Nitrospirota; class Nitrospiria; order Nitrospirales; family Nitrospiraceae; genus Palsa-1315. The sequence continues at coordinate 26,708 of NEWP02000066.1, forward strand.
TCTGAACCAGCCATCGACATGATGAATCCATCTCATATCCTGACCTGGGCGCCCTATTGGGTTTTGCCTTCACTCTCTTCTGACCGGATGCCGTCGCGGACGAGGAGGATATCGCAACGATGTGTGGCATTGTAGCCGTACTCAATTTTGACCGCGCAGCCGTGGATCCCCGACGCCTTAGGGCTATGCGGGACACACTGCACCATCGGGGGCCGGACGATGAAGGGTTGTTCGTAGAGGGCCCTATCGGCCTGGGCCACCGCCGCTTATCTATCATCGATATATCGGAAAACGGCAGGCAGCCCATGCCGAACGAGGATGGCTCACTCCAACTGGTGTTCAACGGCGAGATCTACAACTACCTTGAATTAGCGCAAGACTTGAAAGCTAAAGGCCATCGCTTTTCGTCCACCTCGGATACTGAAGTGATCGTCCACCAGTATGAGGAAGATGGAGAGGAGTGTGTTACTCGGTTTAACGGTATGTTTTCGTTTGTCCTGTGGGACCGGCGCCGGCGCCGCCTATTTGCAGCCCGGGATCGGATGGGCATCAAGAATCTCTATTACTACCTTACTCCCAAGAAGCTCATCCTGGCCTCTGAGATCAAAGCGATTCTGGAAGATCCGGATGTCGAGAGAGCCGTGGATCCCCAGGCTTTGATTGATTACGCCTTCTGCGGACGGGCGCTTGGAGGCAAGACGATGTTCCGGAATATCCGGGAAGTGGAGCCGGGGCATATGCTCAGTATGGACCTCGAATCTGGCCGGCCTCTGATCAAAAAATACTGGGGACTGCGACACAATTACAATCGTTCCCGGTCTGACGAGGCGGTCAAGGAAGAGTTGTTTTATCTCCTAGACGAGTCGGTGAAGATTCAGTGCCGCAGTGACGCGTCGTTAGGATGCCATCTGAGCGGTGGTCTCGATTCCAGCACGGTGACCGCCCTGGCCTCCCGGCATCGTCCGGGCCTGAAGACCTTCTCCATCGGGTTTGCCGAAGATGGGTTTGTGGATGAGACCTTGCTTGCGAGGACTGTAGCGCGCCATGTGGGGGCCGAATACTGTGAAAGCAAACCGGACGCCATGGATTTGGCCAAACGACTTCCCTATTTACTCTGGCACATGGATGTTCCGATGGCCACGCAAGGAGGGTTTGCATATTTCACGACCTCCCAGCTGGCCCGACATCATGTGAAGGTGACGTTGACGGGGCATGGAGGTGACGAGCTCTTTGCAGGCTATCCGGCACAATTTCAGGCCAGCTTTGGCCGTACGGACATGTTTGGCCAGGTCAAATATACGCAGCAGGTGTCCCGCTCGCCGCTGGATCAGTCCCTGATCGGGAAACTATTGAGTCGGGGCGTGACAGGCCTGGCTCAGTCCCTCCGGCAGCGGATTTTCAAACCGGAGAAAACCTTTAAAGATCTCTGGGTCGAACTTCACTGCGATCAAGGTCCGGGAGCTTTCACGACCGACTTTACGGCGAGTCTTAGAGGCTACAGCCCCGTCGATGACTACCTCAAACCTTTTTTGGAGGCTGACACCGATGAGGTTCTGGACCAGTGCCTCTACCATGACCAGCGGGTCTACCTCCCCAGTCTGCTTCTTCTGGAGGACCGCGTCAGCATGGCGCTGTCGATCGAGTCTCGCGTACCGTTCCTCGACAACCGGATCGTTGAATTTCTTGCTACGGTTCCACCGGAGCAGAAAGTGAGAGGGCTCGAACCGAAGCATCTTTTGCGACAAGTCGCGGCCAAGTTGCTTCCCAAAGAGGTGTGGGCGAGGAAGGATAAATGCAACTTCCCCGTTCCCGATAACTTCTGGCGGTCTCAAGTGATGAAAGACCTCACAGAGGAGATTCTGATTGGTCCGGAAAGCATCAGCCGGGGAATATTTCAGCCTGATGTCCTGCGAAGAGCCTGTCAGTACGGTGATCTCACATGGGCGTTAGTGAACGTCGAGCTGTGGTTTAAGATTTTCGTCGATCAGGATTCCAACTGGACCAACCGGATTCTCAATCCCCCGCCTGTAAGCCCGGAGCGGGACGATCAATATAGACGGCTTTGGGCGGTGAAGTGAACCCAGTGGAATCACGTGATTGCCGGTTCAGGTAGTTGCCTTCAGTCGTTCTTCTCCGGACTTCTCAGGTCTCCACGAATACCATATTACGGGACAGTCTCTCTTCGTGATTGAAGGGGAGGTGCCACAGAGGGCGATGAGCTGGCCAACGAAGACAATCTGAAAAGGAAGTTGGTGGGCATACACGGATGAGTGGGAATAAGAGGGGACACAGGAAGGACATGGCCAGAGTCAACGTTGTCAGAATAGAGCGATCCGACGAAGAAGCGGCCTGGGATCGTTATGTTGAAGAACAACCAGGAGCCACGACATATCATCTGACTGCCTGGCGGCATGTGATCGCCAATGTCTTCGGCCATCCTACCCTGTATTACATGGCGACGGATGAGCAGGGAGACGTAAGAGGCATCCTGCCGCTGGTGTATCTGAATAGCCGAGTTTTCGGGAAGTTTCTGGTTTCCCTTCCCTATTTCAACTATGGAGGTGTGATTGCCGAAAGTGGGGAAGTGAGAGACGCGCTCTTAGCAGAAGCCGTGTGTGATGCAGGGGCTCTTGGGGCTTCCCACCTTGAGCTCCGCCACGTGTCTGGAATGGAACTGGCGTGGCCTAAAAAAGAGCATAAGGCCTCGATGCGTTTAGAGCTTCCATCTCGGTACGAGGATCTGCTTAAAGGATTTCCTCCAAAGTTGCGGAGTCAAATTCGGCGTGGTGAAAAGGAGGGCATGCAGGTCAAAGTTGGGGAGGGGGACCTGATCGATGACTTCTACTCGGTATTCTCGAGAAACATGCGCGATTTAGGCACACCGGTGTATGGGAAAAACTTCTTTGCCGAGATTCTTCGATCGTTCCCCAAAGAGACCAAGATTGCTGTCGTGTTTCTTGAGGAAATACCGGTTGCCGCAGGTCTCGTCGTGGGGTTCCGCAATACCCTGGAAATTCCATGGGCGTCCTCTGACAGGCGCTATGCGCGGGTTGCGCCGAACATGCTGCTGTATGGTTCTGTGCTCAACTATGCCTGTGAACAGGGCTATCGGATCTTCGACTTCGGGCGTTCGACAAAGGACAGCGGGACGTATCGATTCAAGCAACAGTGGGGGGCCAAGCCTGTTCAGCTTGAATGGCATTACTGGCTTCGCGATGGTCAGCCTGTTCCTGAGTTGAATCCGCAGAATCCAAAATTCAGGTTCGCGATTGAGACGTGGAAACAACTGCCACTTCCACTGACTACTCTGATAGGACCTCGGGTCTCGAAGTATTTGCCATGAAAATCCAACGGCACCTGCCACCAACCGCAGCACCGTTATTCTTTCCCGACCTGATGAACGGGATCGCGGGGCTTCTGCGTCCTGCGCAGGTATGTGCAAATCTGGAGCGGGAGCTCAAGAGTTACTTCGGTGTCCGACATGCCTTTCTCCTGACCTCGGGGAAGGCGGCGTTAGTGACGGTTCTGAATAGTATGAAAGCCCGTTCTTCCCGGCGCCAGATCATCATACCGGCCTACTCCTGCTACTCAGTTCCCTCCGCTGTCCATAAAGCTGGGCTCGATGTTGTCCTGTGCGATGTGGATCCGCACAGCCTCGATTTCGATCTCGCCAAGCTTCAGGCTGTTGTCGGAGAGAATACTCTCGCCATTGTGACGCCTCATCTGTTCGGTCAACCGGCGGATCTCAAAGGCATCAAGGCCATTGCCAAGACGTCTGGCGCGTTCGTCATTGAGGATGCGGCGCAGGCGATGGGAGGTCGAGTCGGCGGTCAATGGCTTGGCACGCAGGGAGATGTCGGGTTTTTCAGCCTCGGTCGGGGGAAGAATGTCTCGGCCGGGTCCGGGGGAGTGATCGTCACGAATTCGGACAGCATGGCCGATGCGCTGGCTGTCGTGTATAAGGGGTTGCCCGCAGAACCGGCATCCGGTTTGCTTGCGAACGCCCTCACAGTTGTTGCCACCAAAATGCTCCTTCATCCCCTGCTGTATTGGCTGCCTGCAGGATTGCCCTTCCTGGGGTTAGGTGAAACCAAGTACTCATTGGATTATCCGGTCTGCCGGATGGATGGGATGCGAGCAGGATTGCTTTCCTCGTGGAGGAGCCGGCTTGAAGAGTCGAACCGATGCCGGATCAAGACGCATCAACTGTTTCGAAAAAGACTTCCGTCGTTTGCGCATATCATTGATGCCAGGCCATCTGATCAATCGGCCTACCTGCGCCTTCCCCTGCTGATGCCGACTGCTCAACAAAAGGCAGCGCTGTGTCTCATCGCCAACGACTACGGGCTGGGTGTGAGTGCTTCATACCCTGCGCCGATCTCCATGATTCCTGAGGTGGCATCCACGCATCAGTCGCAGCGCTTCCCGGGGGCTGAGGCCTTGGCAGCGCGATTGGTCACGTTGCCGCTGCATTGCTATGTCACGGAGGACGATGTCGATCGAATTGCCATGGCCGTCAGCCGGTTTCCCGGCGAAGCTGAGGAGGCCATCGCTCAAGGGTACAAACAGACGTGTGTCATAGCCAAGTGATGCCGAAGATCGATCGCGACCGAGTGGATGCCGGGGATCGGTCGAAAAAAGCGAGTCATACCGATGGGCAATGAAATTATTTTTTGGTTGTCGTTGGGTTTGGTGGGCTATGCATATTTCGGATACCCGCTCCTGCTTGGCATGATGTCCTTGTTCAGGGTCCACGATGTGATGAAGGCTGATATTACACCGTCCGTGACGTTTGTGATCACAGCCTATAACGAAGAAGAGAGAATTACGGAAAAACTGGACAATACCCTCAAGCTGTCGTATCCGAAGGAACTCCTTGAAGTCATTGTTGCATCCGACTGTTCCTCCGACAGGACGGACGACATGGTGCGGACTTATACGGATCGAGGAGTAAGGCTCATTCGGGCTGCTATCAGAAAAGGGAAGGAGGGAACGCAACAACTCGCCGTGCGGGCCACAAAGGGAGACATACTGGTGTTTTCCGATGCCGCCACCATTCTTCCAGAGAATGCCATCAGGAATATTGTAAGCAATTTCTATGACCCGACGGTCGGGTGTGTAAGTAGTCAGGATCGATTTCTCGATAAAGAGGGACGCATCAGTGGAGAAGGGGCCTATGTGAGATATGAGATGTTTCTTCGGGTGCTCGAAACCCGCGTAAATTCTCTGGTCGGCCTGAGCGGGTCGTTCTTTGCTGTGAGAAGGACTGTCTGTGAACCGTGGGCGGACGATCTGCAAAGTGATTTTAATACACTCCTGAATTCAGTGTCTTCAGGGATGCGAGGGGTTTTAGATCAGTCGAGCATCGGCTATTACCGGAATCTGACCAACGAAAAGCAAGAATATCAACGAAAGGTCAGAACAGTTTTGCGAGGCCTGTCAGTGATAGCACGGCGACGAGGGATGTTAAATCCGTTCCGTTACGGCATATTTTCCTGGCAACTATTCAGTCATAAATTATGCCGCTGGTTGGTTCCCTTCGGTCTCATCGCCGCCTTCCTGAGCAACCTGATGCTCGCTTCAGAGGCGAAGATCTACGCGGGTACGTTGGTTCTCCAACTCTGTTTCTATGGCATCGCAGTTGTCGGGAACATCTCTTCGATTGCGTGCCGGTCGCTTGTGAAGCTGGCAGCTTTCTTTGTGCTGGTCAACGTGTCGATTCTTGAGGCGTGGGTTCGGTTTTTCAAGGGGCATAGAGTTGTGGCCTGGGAATCTTCGAGGCGTTGATAATGCCCTGTCCGGAACCTACGTCATGAATATGAAGAGTCTGGGATTCGCCACGTTGAGTCGTGTCGGGAGGAGCAGGGGAAGGCGCCTGCGTAACGCTGGGTAAACAGTATTGCATTGTGTCCCGTGGCGGAGAGGGCAACGGGGGGCATGCTGCAGGAGTCCATCAGGATTCCACCATGTCCCGGGAGGATGAGTATGGAACTTGGGTTTGACACAATTGGAAATGCAACGGTCGTGTGTTACGACAAGGGTCCCGTCCTGGCTACGGATCCGTGGCTGTCCGACACCGCATATTTTGGAAGTTGGACGATGTCCCACGAAATACCGGAGGAACAGCGTCACGCTATTCTGCGTTGCAAGTACGCGTGGGTCTCTCACGGCCATCCTGACCACCTCTGTGTTGATTCGCTCAAGCAGTTGGGGGCGGAATCGATTCTGTTGCCAGACCATCACGGGGGGCGCATTCAGCGTGATCTCGAAGCCCTGGGTCTTCACGTGCGAATTCTCAAGAGCCGAGTCTGGCATCAGCTGTCCGACCGAATTCGGGTCATGTCGATTGCAGATTATAATCAGGATGCCGTGTTGCTCATCGATGTCGGGGGACGGCTTATTTTGAATTTCAATGATGCAGGAGACCGAGGGTGGGGGGCCTACGTCAAAGCCATTTCCCGCGATTACCCGATAAGGTTTCTTCTGAAGTTGGGAGGATTTGGCGATGCGGACATGATCAACTTATTCGAGGAGAACGGGGCCAGGATTGTGCCTCGTTCCAGGGAGCGCGAACAGCTTGGTCCCGTTATGGCCGTAGAAGCAGCGTTATGGGGTGCCAGGTTCGTTGTGCCGTTTAGCTCCATGCATAAATATCAGCGGTCGGATAGTATCTGGGCAAACCCCTATACGGCTGACGCTGAGGACTATCGGGCAGGTTTTGAATCAAAGACGAGTGAATTGCTGCCGGCTTTTATTCGTTACGACTGCATGAAAGATTCCGTGGAAGCCATTAATCCTCCTGAAAAAACGATTCAGGTACATGCATCTGAGGAATTCGGAGATAATTGGAAGGATCTCCTCACCGCCGACGATATCAGTATGTTACGGAATTACTTTAGCTCTGTCGAGCATCTCAATGAACATTTTGACTTTATCAATATCCGGGTTGGCGGTATGGATAACATGGTCGAGTTGTCTGCGAGAAAGTTCGACCGAGGTATTACATTCGAAGTGCCGAGGACGTCGCTAATGACCGCGGTACAGTATGAGGTGTTTGACGATCTGTTGATTGGTAACTTTATGAAAACGACCTTGCACGGCCGGTTCGGTGAGACGAAGCTCTACCCCGATTTCACTCCCTATGTTGCCAAATACGGAGACAATGGGAAGGCGAGAACCAATGAGGAACTAGAGGCGTACTTTAGGGCATACAGGCGACGGGCGCCAGTAGACTATTTTCGTCATGCCCTGGAATCAGGCAGCCGGCATGCAGTGATGGCTGTCTTGCGAACAGATTCGTCGGCCTATCGGACAATTTCCCGGTTGTATCATTTCATTACTGCCGCGTGATGGTAGGGATGTGGAGGGGTAGTGGGGATCGGCTCCGCTCACGCCGCGCATCGAGAACGTCCTGTGGTGATAGAGGCTTACCAGTGAAGCCATACACGATTCTCCATACCATTGATAGTGATGGGCCTGGGGGAGCCGAAACCGTCGTGTTGAATCTTGCCACGCGGCTCAACACGTCCGTGTTTCGATCGATTGTCCTGGTCCCTCCCGGCTCATGGCTGAGCTCCAGGCTCAAGGAACAGGGTGTCCCCGTTCTTGAGGTGTCGTGGAAGGTCTGGTGGGACCTCCGCGGACCCTGGAAAATGATCGACGTCGTCCGCAAGTACAAGGTCGATCTTATCCATTCCCATTTGCCGGCCCAAAATTTCTATAGCTGTCTCGTTGGTGCTGTCACCAATACGAAGACCCTGGCAATGTATCATGGGCCTGTTGAGCTTGAATGGTCGCAGAATATCAAAGGCCGGATTCGGCTGTGGTTTGTGAGGAGAGCCGCCGATGGGGTCGTCGTTGTCTGTGATTTGGTGAAGCGATTACTCGTGCAGCTTGGATTTGAAAAGGACCGTATCGCCCTCGCCTATAACGGAATCGACCCCTTTCCCTATGCGGCTCATGGGCAACCATTTTTGCGTCGTGAACTAGGGTTGCCTCCAGAACACAGACTGGTCGGGATGATCGCCAATGTCAGGCCGTCCAAAGGGTATGACGTGTTCGTCCAGGCGTGCGCCGAGGTTTGTAAGAAGCATTCTGATGTCACGTTCCTTGCGGTCGGGGATGTCAACGAGGAAGTGGCAGCCCCCATCAAACGCATGCATGAGAAACTCTCATTAGGTAACCGTTTCAGATTTCTAGGGTTTCGATCTGATGTCAGTCGGATACTCAAGGAGCTTAACGTCTTCGTGCTGGCTTCGACAAGCGAAGGGATGCCTCTCGCTATACTTGAAGCCATGGCTGCAGGAACGCCGGTCATATCGACGAACTGTGGTGGTATTCCTGAAGTTATTGACCATGAACGTACGGGATTGCTCGTCTCTCCCTCTGACCACAACGCTCTTAGCGAGGCAATCTCCCGGTTGTTCGCCGATCCAGAATATTCTGGAAAACTTGGGACACAGGCTCAAGACAAGTTCTACAAGGAATTTACTCTGGACGGTATGATCGAACGATATGAAAAGCTCTATCTTTCCTACCTAAGGCAAAGATAGTACAGATTCTGGCGCATGACGATGAGCGGGGCCATGACGATGGGAGATAGTCGTGTAGACCGTACGCTGTGTCCGGTTGCCGACTTCAAATGCCAGGGGTCGATGGCGCGGCATGAATGAGTAATAACTTTGAAACATGATTCATTCGTGTATTCTGGTATTTCGATAGGTCACGGAAAGGGCAGGTCAGATTCGTGCAGACCAGAAGTGTATCATCGCCATCCGGTCACGCGTTCGTGCTGAGGAAGCGCAAGATGCTGTTCGGTAACCTGGCGCTGGTGGTTGGTAGTTTCCTGACTGTTGTCGTATTGGCAGAGGCGGCGTCATCGCTTTTTCTCCCGCCTCCAATCACATGGCGCGATCCCCAAGAACTCTACTCCCGTGATCCGCTGCTCGGTCATGTTCTCACCCCAGAACAACATGCTTTTACCCACTCGTTTCCTGTCAACACGAACTCTCATGGGTTTCGAGATAGGGAATATCCTCTGATCCCCTCTTCCGGGACTGTTCGAATTCTCTGCCTCGGCGATTCGTTGACGTTTGGAGACGGCGTTGCGGTTGAGGATACCTATCCGAAGCGGCTTGAGGCAATCTTACAGGAGAGAGGAGGGCATAAGTTCGAAGTAATCAATGCAGGAGTACCTTCGTACGATACCTGGCAAGAGGTTACGTTTTTTAAGGCGAAAGGGGCACAGTTTGACCCCCGCATCGTGGTATTGGGCTTCTACGGAAATGACATTGTGCCGAGACCGGAGGTTATCAAGACGTCGCTGTCCGGTGACGGGACGCTGAAACGAAAGGGATTCGGAGGGGTGTTCCCCGACGAAGTGGTCCACATCCTCAAAGGAAGCCGGTTGCTCTTGTTCCTAAAAGATCGGATCGGCAAGCTGGTCAATTCTATTCGACCATCCCCGGAGTACCATCACCAACAGGCTCTGCTGGAAGGTCTGTCGAATGATTTTCTCGAACAGGGCTGGGAAGAGGTGGAATCCTCTCTCAAGGAGATGGCGGAGTTGCAGCCAAGGCACAATTTTCGTTTCGTCATCATGAGTTTTCCCATGGCGGAGCAACTCTTGCATGAACATCCGCAGGCGCAATATCCGGCGAGGCTCAAGCATATTGCTGAAAAGCTGGGAATTGGGTTTGTCGACCTGCAGCCGGCCCTGAAGCGAGAATTCGAAGGATTTGGGTCTTTGTTTATTGAATGGGATGGTCATCCCAATCCGGGAGCGTATCGCATCGCAGCGGAGGAGCTTTCTCGGGTCGTTTTGTCGATGCTCGGGGGGAACCAGGAGAGACTATGAATACGTTTACCAAAGAATCCTGGGCCATTGAGGGCGCCTCCTCGAACAAACAAGGCATAAAAGAGAGTTCCATGTCCAGGACACGAAGGATGACGAGACTTGTAGCATATGGTCTCATGATCGTGTTTGGGATATCCACGCTCGAGATCGTGTCATATTCATATCTCCGCATGTTCGAGGGGTATGACGGCAAACATCTGATGACCTACGAGTTCGACGAGTACAAGAACATTCAGCCGACGCCGAATTACCATAATACAAACGGGATCCATCATAACGCACAGGGGTTTCGAGAAGATGCTGACACTCCAAGAGAGAAGGATGCGGACACCTATCGGATCTTTATTATGGGTGGGTCGACCGCATACGGCCTCCAGTCGATGTCAAGAGTTGCTCAGGACAGGTATTCTGTTATTCGAAATAGCGAGACTATAGACACCTACCTGGAACAATATCTTCGCAGCAAGACGGAGCATAAGAATGTCGAGGTGATCAACGCTGCGATCACCAGTCAGTACAGTCATCACCACTTGATCTATCTGAATCAGACCATCCTGAAATTTCATCCTGACATGGTTGTCTTTGTCGATGGATTTAACGACTACTTTCAATACGTGAAAGGGTTTGATCAATTCCGTGACTATGGGTATCAGGAGCGGGCGCATCTCTATCTGGGACCTCCGACCGTTGAGGCCTGGGCCGGGTACACAGGTTGGTGGCTGTTCAGGAAGAGCCACTTCGTCCATCTGGCTAGTAAAACGCTGCGCCCGATCTGGCTGAGCATCAGGTCGATCGGCGGAGAACGTGCACATATTAATGTGGAAGATGCGCTCCGCAATCTCGAAGCCAATGCCAAGAGCAATTTCTTAAAGATGGTCGAACGGAATTCGCTCATCCTGCGGCATGAGGGGGTCGTTCCGGTGTTCGTATTGCAGCCTGAACTTGCATTTCAGCAGAGCAAAGTATTGTCGCCGTTGGAGCGACAGATTTATGCAGAGTTAGACCAGCAGTGGCAGGAGAATTTTGTGGAGTTCAAGAATAAAGCACGGCCGCTGGTAGTTGAGTACCTTCAAAAGAGTACGACGCGAACCGGCTCGGTGTTTCTCGACATGACCGATATATTCGGAGGCTTTGACGGGGATGCCTACACGGACTATTGCCACCTTACGCCGATGGGAAACAAGCTGCTGGCAGAGAGAATCGGTGAACGCATTCTCCCTTTTCTGATCTCCAAGCCCCCTTCAAATGCATAAAAAATGTAGTGGTGTTTCTGACTATGCGAACGATATCGACAAGGCTGCAAATGGACCAATCTGGCGGACTGGACGGGCTCGCCTCCCGCACCAAGGTTGTTCCCGTCGAGCGGACATCTGCTCGAATTATATTCATCTACGTCATGTGGTTTTTTGTCTGGTACGAACCGGATTGGCTGTTAGAGGCACTGGGAGGAGGAGGGGTCCTGGTGAAGCTATACGCGGCGCTGTTTGTCCCCGTGTGTGTTTTGTTGTGGACCCGTTTTCGGCGTGAAGCCTTGTTCTGGCCCTACTTGGTGATGATCGGGATTTTTCTTGTCTGGCTACCCTTTGCATTGAATCGGGGGTTTTTGATTAACGGTTTCGGAAAGGTAGTGCAGTATTCCCTCCTCACCGCATTGACCGTCTCCGTTCTAGAAACACCCCAACAGGTGATTACGCTTTTGAAGCTCTTTCTGTTTCAGTTCATATGGTTCGGCGTTCAGGGGCTTCCCACGGCGGGAGTGACATGGCACCAGAACCTTTCAAACGACGATTCGTTTGGCCCCTTCATGACGATCGGACTTGGGTTTGGCTACTATGTGGCGATAGGTGCTACTTCAAAAAAGTATCGCTACTTGGGTGTTTTTATTTGCCTATTGGGGGTGGCCGGAACCGTCGTATCTTTCGCCCGCGGGGCTATCATCGGTCTGTGCGTGGTATTTGCCATGCTCGCAATCCGTGCGCCAAGAAAATTGGCGTTTCTTGGATATGGAGTGGTGCTCGCCGTGACCGGGCTGGTCGTGATTATGCTCGCATTTCCGAACGGCGAGTTCTGGAATGAAATGGCGACGATTACGGAAGAAGGGGCCAGTGCAGGGACAGGATTGCAGCGATGGGTGATGTGGCAAGCAGCCGGCGAGTTATTTTTGACTCATCCTATCCTTGGAGTGGGTCCCGGGAATTTCGGCCCTGCCGCGACCGAATACTTCACCGAGCGAGGTGTGACCAACATGGGGAGTACCTTCGATACTCCTGACAAGATGTACATGATGGCGCTGCACAATGACTATGTGCAGGTAATGGTCGAGCAAGGGCTGGTTGGGCTTTTTGCGCTTGCCTGTGTCTACGTTCATTTCTTTAAGTGCGTGAGATTTCTCCGCACGGAGGCTGTACAAAAGGCCTGGGTGAATCATACCGGAGGATTCATCAGTCCGGGCAATCTTGCCCTTGGATTAGAAGCTGCCATGGTCGGTTTCTTGGTCACATCGGTGTTCTACCCGCAGCTGTTCATCAACTACTGGATGTGGTCGATCATGATGCTGGCTCTTGTGTCATCGGCGATTGCTCGAAGTATGATTGAAAGCACAACCGGTACTGGGAGACCTGCATGGCGCAACGGGATGCGCGGAACATCCCTGGAGCGGACGATGACGACGGAGCCGTGAAGACGTGCCGGAGACCAACGCGGTTTAGGACGCAGCACGGCCTGCAAAAAAATCAAATCGTTTTGGTTGCGTGAGAGCGTCAACATGGAATTTCCCGACGGAAAAAAGTTTGCCTTTTCAATACTTGATGACACAGATGACGCCACATCGGCAAACGTGCGACCAGTGTACACGGCGCTCAAAGCCGCCGGAATGCGGACGACAAAGACCGTATGGCCCATGGGATGTCCGGAGGGAAGCAGGCTATTTTTTGCAGGAGAAACGCTGGAGAATGAAGCCTACCTGAAGTTCGTGCACGAGCTTGCGGATCAGGGCTTCGAAATTGCCTCTCACGGCGCAACCATGGAGTCGAGTTTGCGCGAAAGGACACTGAGAGGGCTTGAATTCCTTCGGAATGAATTTGGGTCCTATCCACGCTTATTCTGTAATCACGGGTTTAATCAGGACAACCTCTATTGGGGGAGCAAGCGCTTCCAGAGTGCGATATTCAGGAGGGCCCTTTCCTGGGCCACGGGCCGTCGGTCAATCACCTATTATGGCGACGACGAAAATTCACCCTATTTTTGGGGCGATTGTGCCCTTACGTATATTCAATATGTGAGGAATTTTACATTCCAACGACTGAACATGCTTGAGGCGAACCCGGATATGCCATACCGGTTGCGCGGAACGAAGTACGTCAACTTCTGGTTCTCGACTTCCGATGCGCCTGATGTCAGAGCGTTCAACCGGCTTCTCACGCGTGAACGCCTCGGTCAGCTTGAACGAGATGGCGGTGTCTGCATTGTGTCGACGCATTTGGGGAAGGGATTTGCGACTGACGGGAAGCTGCACGAGGATACGGACAGGATACTGCAGTACTTGAGTGGAAGGCCGGGGTGGTATGTACCTGTCTCAGAACTACTGGACTATCTCCGGAGCAGACAGGGGGGCGGAGAACTGAGCGATTGGACCCGTTTTAAGCTTGAATGGCTGTATATTTTGGACAAGCTGAAGCTTGCCAGTTAACGGGATGTTCCTCGAAACGTCATGGCTGTTTCATCATCCATAACATCGTCCGCCGCGCACTCATCGAGCGATGTGTACCGTGGGCGGGTGAGCAGGCCCGGCGCCCTCCGCATTTGTCATGTCGCTTCGGGAGACTTGTGGGCCGGGGCAGAAGCGCAAACAGCCCAGCTCCTGGTGGAGTTACAGAAAGATCCCGCCCTTCACGTGGAAGCGATTGTGCTGAACAAAGGCATGCTCTATGACCAACTCGTAACCGCGGGAATCAACACTCATCTGATAGACGAAAACGCGCTGAACTCTTTTGAAATCTCGAGACGCTTGTATGAATTCAACAGGCGCTGGAGGCCGGATGTGGTGCATACGCATCGAATCAAGGAGAACTGCCTGGGGGGACTGGCTGCCGCATTGTCAGATGTTCCGGTGATTCTGCATACAGTTCATGGCATCCAGGAGGCTCTTGGCGGATGGGAGCATGTGAAATGGAAGTGCTATTCCCTCATGTCGAGCCAAGTCACGAAGCGGGTTGCTTCCGGATTGATAGGCGTGTCGAACGACATCGCGTCCTTTCTCAGGAAACGATTTCCCGATACGCAAGTCACGTGTATCCATAACGGGATCATGAACCACGTGTCTGCTCGAACAGAAATGCCAGAAACAACGAGAGAGCAGATTGGCATTGCTGAGCCTGCCTTCGTCGTCGGGTGCGTGGGGCGGTTATCGCCGGTAAAAGGAATCGAATACTTACTACGGGCAGTTTCTCTACTTGTACATGAGCGGGGAGTGCAATCTATGCACGTGGCGGTTGTGGGGGGAGGACCTCTGCAGCGATCCCTGGAAATGCTCGCGCAGAATCTGGCCATTTCAAGGCATGTCAGGTTTCTGGGGGAACGGCATGATGTGCCGAGTCTACTGAGGATTTTTGATATCTTCGCAATGCCCTCGCTCCACGAGGGGGTTCCCATGGCATTGCTCGAAGCCATGCGGGCCGGTTGCCCCGTCGTCGCTTCCGCTGTAGGAGGGATTCCCGAGGTGATCCGGGATGGGTATGACGGTGTGCTGGTACCCCCTCAAGATCCAAGTGCGTTGGCTCATGCCATCGGCGCTATGCAGGATTCGGCCTTAGATCGGGCAAGATTCAGTGAAGCTGGGCGGGCACGGGTGGCTGCTGAATTTGACGCGAGACGTATGGCAATTCGCACAAAAAAATTCTATCTGGATCTTCTCGACCGACCACGTTGATCTCTGCTCCTCACCCCCCCCCTCCAAGCCAGAATCAGACCTTTTCCTTCTCTACCGGCTCTATCCTTTGGCCCAGCTATTCCCCTTGTCCATTGGCACGAGGGGCTCCATCTCGTTGCGTCCTTTCTGTAAACCTAAGATTTGCAGGGGAGATAGGTTGCCCGTGTGCGGTCAAAAGCACGATTAAAGTTTGCTTGTGGCATGGGGTGAAGCAAAATAGCGTCTGCTACATATCCCCGAACCCAGGCCTCTACAGAAGATCCTAAGCCGGATAGGCCAGGTTGGGTGTGTGTTGAGGGGACCATCGAAACGCAGTGACAAACTCCAAGCCTTGAGAGTTTTCTGAAAAAATGCGAGCAGCGAAGTCAATTATTCCCTATTACGTCGTGGCCGCAATCTTTGCCGGCCTCGTGATCGAACTTACGGCATATCTGGCGGTCCACTTCGTTCTCCTTCCCCGGGAACCTGCGTTCTTCTTCCGGAGCCCGTCGATTACCGCAGCCGAATTTGACCGTTATATGAACATACGCGATTCGTTGTTGGGATGGCCCGCGAAACGCACCGATGAGAAAGGTGTGGAGGTCATCGAATCCCGTCCCATTCCAGCCTATCCGACTTCCGGGAATGAATGTGTTTCACTGTATGGCGATTCATTCACGTATGGAGATGAGGTAGAGCATTCGGAAGCATGGAGCAATGTGTTGTCTCTGCAGGTCAGGTGCCGTGTCGGTAACTACGGGATTGGAGGATATGGCACAGATCAAGCCTATCTGCGCTTCGTCAAGAATACCCGCGATTCGGCAAGGGTTGCGATTCTTGGAATTTTCCCGGAGAACGTCCTCAGAAACGTGAATCGGTATCGGTATTTTCTTGATGCGCGGACGACGTTCTCACTCAAGCCAAGATTCATTCTGGAGAAGGATCAATTGAAGTTGGTTGAAATGCCGACTTGGAGTCAGGAGGAATTTCTCCTCGCGACACAGGCTCCCGAGAAAGCCTTCGAGTTCGAAGCGTTTCTGCCCGATTCAGAGTTTGGCCCTGTGTCGCTCTCGTTTCCGTACTCATGGACAGCCATCAAGCTGTTTCTCTCCGAAAGAGCCAGAAGTGCGATGCTCGGCCACACCAGCTGGGAGGTATTCTATCGTGCCGATCACCCGACACATGCCCTCAGAATTACGACTGAGATCGCCGAACAGTTTGTGAAGACAGGCCAATCAAGAGGGAAGTCTGCCTTTGTGCTTATCTATCCTACCGCTCGGTCATTCAAGCAATTCAAGGAGACGAGGGAACTCGTCACCCGTCCGCTCATTGAGGATCTGGAGCGGAGGCGCATTCCTTCTCTCGATCTCCATGAAGAATTCGGTAAACGCGTCGAGAAACAGGGATTTTGTGATCTCCTTACGCAACCGGCTATCTGTGCAGGGCATTTCAATCTAAAAGGGAATGTGATGGTTTCCGAAATTGTGCACGAATATCTCGTCAGGATGAAGCTGCTCGAAGCGGGTGCGTCGCCTGCTGCTGCGATGTGAGGAAGGGCTGGCTGAAATGATTGTTTGTCATGTCTGGGATGCAGACTACCCGTGGGATGTTCGGGTCGAGAAGGTTTGCGACTCACTTCTTAAGAAGCACGAGGTACATCTTGTGTGTCGTAATTCACGGCGGCGCGCTCGTTACGAGTATGCGGAGGGTCTTCATATTCACCGCTTACCATGCTTGGCGGAGCGATATGGAGGACTCAATGGTCTCATCGGATTCCCCGCGTTCTTCAATCCACTCTGGATCTATGAGATTTGGAAAACGATCGAGCACACGAAGGCCGACGTCATCGTCGTCCGAGACCTCCCTTTGGCCTGGACCGCGCTGGGGATCGGGCGCCTTCTTGGTCTCCCTGTGGTGCTCGATATGGCTGAGAATTACCCGGCTATGATTCAGGATCTCTGGGATCACCAGGGGTTTTCCATCGTCAATTTTCTGGTGAGGAACCCCGGTATCATACGCATGGTCGAGCGAGTGAGTGTGCGCCGGTGTGACCATGTTGTGGCGGTGGTCGAGGAATCCCGCACTCGGCTCATTTCCCTTGGGGTTGATCCCGCGAGGATTTCGCTGGTCATTAATACGCCGACTTCAGGGCGATTGGTAAGCTCATCCCGTGTGAGTGGGGTCGGTGTCCCGCGTGGCCCACGGAGTTTTACCCTTCTCTATCTCGGGTTGCTGGAATGGGCGCGCGGAATAGAAACGGCCATTCGGGCGATTCCCCTGGTGCGAAAGCGTCTACCAGAGGTGAGACTGGTGATTGTCGGCTCGGGGCGACACGAAGCCGACTTTAAGCAGATCGCGGCGCAATTGGAATTGCAGGACTCGGTGCAGTTCTTGGGATGGCTGGATTACACCAAGGCAATCGAGGTGATTAAAGAATGTGATATTGGCCTGGTCCCTCATCATGCCACAGAGAGCTGGAACACGACTATTCCGAACAAACTCTTCGACTATATGTCGATGGGGAAACCAGTCATCGTGTCGGACGCGAAACCGACCAAGAGAATCGTGCAGGAAGAGCGATGTGGCATGGTGTTTGAGGATCAGAATGCCGAAGATCTGTCGCGCGTGATTCTCAAGCTCGAGGACGAATCCGTCCGAGAAGAGATGGGTCGCAATGGCAGAGAAGCGGTTGCGACGAAGTACAACTGGACAGTCGATGAAGAGCGGCTCCTCAAAGCTCTCGATCTCGCTATGGCCGGTAGAAAGCGGTAATCATGTGTGGCATTGTCGGCATATTGGATGTTCACGGGCGGGCCGTGGCGCCTTCCTGGATCGACTCGATGAACGATGCGATCGTCCATCGAGGGCCGGATGACAGCGGAAGCTGCGTGACGGGGGGAATCGGGATTGGTATGCGCCGCCTGTCGATCATCGATGTCGCCGGCGGTCATCAGCCGGTCTATAACGAGGACAAGACCGTCTATGCCGTGTTCAACGGAGAAATCTACAATCATCTTGAATTACGCGCGGATCTTGAGAAGGCAGGGCATCGGTTCTATACCCACAGCGACTCCGAAACCTTGGTCCATCTATATGAGCAATATGGTGTAGAAGGAGTCTCGAGATTGAGAGGGATGTTTGCCTATGCACTGTGGGATGCAAGGGCCGATCGTCTCATGCTCGTGAGAGATCGATTCGGAATCAAGCCGCTGTTCTACTCCTTCGTCGACGGCCGATTGGTTTTTGCTTCCGAGCTGAAGGCGTTTTTTCGGCTCCCGTGGTTTGTGTCGGATGTAAATCGAGCCGCAGTCGATCGATTCCTGGCCTACCTTTATATTCCAGGGCCCCAGACGATCTATCAGAATATTGTAGAACTACCACCGGCGCACACATTGCTCTGCGAGCGCGGGAGAATCTCTGTTCAGCGCTACTGGAACCTGCGCTTCCGATCGCAACAAAATGTGTTACTTGAAGAATGGGAGGAGCGCTTTCTTGCCCAGTTCAAGGACAGTGTGAAGAGTCATCTCATCAGCGACGTGCCCCTTGGCGCGTTTCTCTCCGGAGGGATCGATTCCAGTGCCATCGTGGGTGTGATGGCGCAGGAGTCGTCAGCACCGGTGCTGACATTTTCAATCGGCCATGAGGGGAAGGGTGCCTTTCAAGATGAACGGGCGTTCGCGCGAATCGTGGCCGAACGGTTTCAGACAACGCATCACGAATTCGTGGTCACGACAGACATCAAGGATCTCTTGCCGAAATTGGTGGCATGCTTCGACCAGCCCTTTGCTGACTCATCCGCGATCCCCAACTATTATGTCAGTCAGATGACCCGCCAGCATGTCACTGTTGCGCTCTCCGGGCTGGGCGGGGATGAAATCGGAGGCGGCTATGAACGGTACCTTGGCATGCTGTGGGCGGAGCTGTTCGGGGCGCTCCCCGCTGCCGCTAGGGGAGTACTCGGACAGAAATGGATTCACCTGCTTCCGGATGTTGCAACGGGGCATCCCTGGATGAGCCGGCTCAAAAGGTTTCTTGCTGCCGCCGAACAGTCACCCCCAAGCCGATATGCCGCATTTACTACGGCATTTTCGGCGCAGGAACGTGCGGATCTTTTGTGCGGAGACTTCACCGGAGCGCAGAACCTTGGCAGGCCTGAGAGCCTCGTGCGCGATATCTTTGAGTCAGGCGACGCCGACAGTTTGCTGCATAACCTTTTGCTGAGCGACATGCAACTGTACCTTCCCGGCGATCTCCTGACGCTCACGGATCGAGTCAGCATGTTCCATTCACTCGAGGTGCGCGTGCCGTTTCTGGATCATCCGCTTGTCGAGCTCATGGCGCAGATTCCACCTCAATACAAGACTTCCCTCTGGTCGAAGAAAATTTTATTCAAGAAAGCCTTGCGGAACCTGCTTCCTGCGAGCATCCTACACCGCAAGAAACTAGGCTTTTCCGTACCGCTCGGGCTCTGGCTGCGTACGGACCTCAAGCCTATGATGTGCGATATCCTGTCGCCGCACATCATCAAGGACGTTGGCTTTCTCAATGTCACCGAGGTACAGCGCATCGTTGCCGAGCACGTGGCCGGCCAGGCGAATCACGAGAGCAAACTGTGGGGGCTGATCAATCTGGTGTCCTGGTGGCGTGATGGACGTCGGTCCCATAAAAACTGAGTACAGTCGGCGGATGCCGGTGAAGAAGAGGTATGGCGTTGCCGTGACGATAGCCGCGCTTGTCGTAGCGTTGGGAGTTGGTCTTCTTCTCTCCGAATCGCTCCTTCGACTATTCTATCCCCAGACGTTGGGTGTGTGGGCTCAGACCCGGGACGGGCTTATTCTTCTAAGGCCTACGCTCCAAGTATTTCACGAAGGGTTTGGCACACACGTGCAAACGAATTCTTTCGGCTTTCGTGACCGGGAACACGAACTCGGCAAGCCGGCTGGAACTCTGCGAGTTCTGCTGTTGGGCGATTCCTTTATGGAAGCTCTTCAGGTCGATTTTCAAGATGCCTTCCCCGCGCTGCTGGAAGGAGAGTTGCAGTCGTTGCTTGGATGTCGGGTCGAAGTCATCAGTGCGGGTGTCAGTGGCTGGGGAACAGATGATGAAGTCACGTACTTGAAAAGAAAAGGAGCGGAGTTCCATCCGGACGTCGTGCTCTTCGCGGCGACGCTTCACAACGATATAAGCGATAACCTGGAAGGGCGCTATCATAAAGTGGATCAAGGGGAGCTCATCGAAAAACCCATCAGTGAGCTGCCTTGGTATACCTACTCTGGCCTAGAAATGCGAAGCTATCTGGCATCCCACTCCCATCTGTATCAGATCGTGTATCAGTCCTGGAAATCACTAGGCCGATCGGACGCCGGGGCGCGACTCACGAGTCACGTCGTTGAATTAATGAGACATACACAAAGTGATCAAGTCAAGCGAGGGTGGTGGGTCACAGAAAAGTTGCTGGAAGAAGCAAAGAGCTTGGCAAAGGCCGATGGGTTCAAGTTGGCCATGTTCATCATCCCTACCGTCTACGAAGTGGACGAACGATCATACCTGGATTTGATTGCCACCTATCGGTTAAACGGCAGTGATCTGAATCGTGATAAACCTGTTGAGACATTGGCGGCTATTCTGGGCCGTGAAGGTATTGAGGTGATCAATTTGCTTCCAGCGTTCCGAACTCGGAGCAATGATTCCGGTCAGCAACTCTACATTCAGGGAGACGGACATTTTAATAAGGAGGGCCACCAGCTTGCTGCGGCTGTCGTCAGTAGGGACCTGGTTAAAACGATAAATGAGTGGGAGAGCTTCGACCGGTGTCGGTCAACGCAAGCCGGGATGCCTCACGACTCAGTGCGTGCAGAATAGGAATTCCCGCCTCAGGTCGCTTCCGTTCCGCGTGGTTTCCTGATCAGTAATCTGGTTATCCTTTATTCAGTGCGCAATGTCACGGAAGAATCATGAGACCGGTCACCGGGGCCGGTGCTGTTGTGTCACCCCCTGGTGCGCCCATCGGCCCGATCCGTCTGGTTGCCCATACTGTTTGGTCGCGATAGACTTCACCCGCGCATTCTCCGGCTCCGCCGGGGGCCGGGCACCAATTTTCTTGATGAAAGTTGCAGCAACCTTTGCTCGTATTCGACCAAGTGAGACCCGTATGGCGTAATCGCAACGTCCCAGGACCCTTGCAATCTAATCCGTTCGTCCCACAGTCGTCCTGCCAGAACTCGACCAATCCGTTAGCGAGGTCGAGGTGAGTTTCCATATAGTACCAGTGGCCGGGAATCATGTGCAGGTCCTTGCCTTGGTTCTGCGCGCACCGCTGGCCCGGACACCCGCCTCCTTGCTGCTGTGCCCAGTCGAACATATCGGAGCCGAAGGGCGTCTGCGTCAGGCCGTGTTGCGTCGTACCATCTTCATAGAACGTCCACTTCTCATGACCGAACTTATAGCCGGGAGAAAATTTCAGATATTCACGGTGGTAGATGTTCATGTAGTTGGTCGCAGTCTGCGGCCCCAGACGATGCCAGGCCTGCCCGCCCTTGCCGGATTGATTTCGGTACGCAGTCGTCGCCGTGCAGCTGGTGCCAACCGCACCTTGGGCTCCACAGCGTGCGAAGTTCTGCTTCAGCGGGTCGGTCGCATAAATCGTTCCCGCCCAGCCTTGGTTCAGCGGATTGCCGCTTCCGCCGGAGGTGTCGGCATTCGTCACAAACCATGTCCCGTCCTCATAGTCGTCGCACATAAGGATTGTCGGATCGTTACCGTTGCATTGCGGCTCGGCAGAGTTCAGAAACGGGTGGGCCTTTGCCTGTCCACCGAAGATAGTCGCCGTGAAGAGCGATATGAGGCACATGATGAGCAACAAAGACCATTGATACATCCGTACAACTCTCTTCAGCTCGTGACCGGCCAGCCTGTTCATAGCAGAGGTCTCCTTCTAAATTGAACCCACCAGATGGACTCTAGCCCCACGCACCAGGCCTCTTCTGTGAGGAGCCATCCTCTCAGGAAGGGGCTACTACAGCTCCTATGGGTGGGGGTGGCTGGCCCACTCATAGTTTATTACCCACCATGGCATGTATCAACTTGATCCGTGTTTCATGCACCCCTCAGTGAAGGCGGCTGATCCAATCCTGCTCCGGCTTGATTCGGATCTGCCCCGCCCTGCCAGTGAAGGACTCTAGCAAGAGCAATGCCTTGATTGGCGCATCAGGTCAATCGACCCTGGATTTCGAATCAATTTGCCAAAGCAATGGCTTGAAGTGTCAGGCCCGGAAAATTCCCCGGAGGGTCAGACTCTGGTTGTGCCTCTTGGCACAATACCTTGTAAGTCCCAAGCATACACTGCATCACGTTAAGCAACCGTCAAGTCAAGCTGGTGGGCGTTACTGTCGAGAAGCGCGAGATGAAGGACGTGTCTGGGCCCATGTTCGGTGTGTGACAGCCTTAGACGACCATGGAGTCCACTTTGTGTCCTCACGTCCACCTTTTGAAAGTCACCGCATTTCAGATGTCATCAGAGTGATTGTGTGACCTGCTCGGTATCTTCTTTAGGAAGTCTGCTCAGTGGCTGATTTATTACCAAGATCTGCCAGAATGCCCCGCTCGGAAGAGCGGGGATGAATGGCAGCTC
>NEWP02000067.1 GCA_002869895.2 Nitrospira sp. CG24E
GACGCGCGCAGTAGGAGACCGAACGGGCCACCCTTTTGGGAAAGTATCAAGCAGGATTGAGTCCCACAAAGCGACGGGATACGGTTGAGCTCGTGAAGAAAGCAGTGGTAAACAATCGGTCGGAGGGGAATGCCCCGCTGACGATTCAAGCGTTACAAGCTGGACTGAAAGCAACGAATCAATAAGAGAACGAGTCATTGCACAGAGGCGGAAGAAGACATGCCGGCGAACTGGTTGCCCAAAGTACTGCTCTGTTGGAGTAGCGGAAAAGACAGTGCCTGGACGTTGCACGTCTTGCGGCAACAGGGCAAGGTCGAGGTTGTCGGTCTCCTCACGACCATCAATGAAGTCCATGATCGTGTCGCCATGCATGCCGTGCGCAAGACGCTGCTGCAGGCGCAAGCAGATGCCGTAGGGTTACCGCTGTGGCCGGTGCCTATTCCAAGCCCCTGCAGCAATCAGGAGTATGAAGCGGCCATGAGCGCGGTGATCCAGCGGGCACGAGCCGCAGGGATTACGATCATGGCATTCGGCGATTTGTTTCTGGAAGACGTGCGGCACTATCGGGAAACGCAGCTGGCTTCGACCGGCATCACGCCGCTGTTCCCTCTATGGGGCCTATCGACGAATGAGTTGGCCATGACGATGATCCAGAGCGGCCTCCGCGCCAGGCTGACCTGTATCGATCCGAAACAGATTTCCGATTCATTCGTCGGACGGGAGTTTGATAAAACACTGCTCGCCGAGCTCCCGCCAAGCGCCGATCCCTGTGGCGAGCGCGGGGAGTTTCATACCTTCGTCTATGCCGGACCGATGTTCCGCCATCCGATCCCGATTGAGCGTGGCGAGATCGTGACACGAGACGGATTCGTCTTCGCCGACCTGCTCCCCACCCAATAGACTCCTGTGCACAGGGAGTGCGCACGCAAGAAAAGAAAGGGGTGGCCCGTTGGTCTCTTATGCTCGCGCAACGCGCGGTCGAGGACTCCCCTCGTTGGACGCGCGCAGTAGGAGACCGAACGGGCCACCCCTTTGGGAAAGTGACAAGACAGGATTGAGCACCGCGAATACGTGCAGTTCTCCCTTGCACTGCCCTGACACTCACTGGGAGCAGTTATGGCCTGCGCTAATCTTCATCGCAACAAACCGAAAAGTAGAATGTCCCCGTTTCCCCTCCCCCAAACTTGCCCCTTGCCGAGATAGTAGCGTATATGCTATTCTTAGCAACGAGGGAGAATGGCCCTTTTGACCAGCAAATTGCCATCAAGTCGACTGGTCTATGACGGTGCATCGCTTAGCCTAGAGTTCTATGTCACCTCTAACGGCGCCGTACCAGCTGAAGAATGGCTCGAACAGCTTCCGCTGGCTATTCAGCAGAAGTTTGCCGCGCTGTTTGCTCGCATGGGCGACACCGGCAAGATCTGGAATGAGCGCAAGTTCAAGCATTTGACCGAGACGGATCAGATCTTCGAGTTCAAAGTCGAGGCCGATCGCATCCTGTGCTTCTTCTTTGTCGGACGGAGACTCATCTTGACGCACGGATTCAGGAAAGCTGGTGACAAAACGCCCAACCGTGAAATCGAGCGAGCTGAAATGTACAAGCAGGAGTTCGAAGAGAGGGGGAAACATGAAAAAACAATCCGCTAAGAATTCCATGGGATGGGTGGAGAGAAAGCTCGCCAATGCCAAGTTCAGAAAGGGATTCGAGGAAGAAGTTCAGAAACTGGCCATTGGAGAACAGTTGAGTCGGCTACGCCAAGCGGCAAGGCTCACACAAGCACAGGTTGCACAACGTGTCGGAACCACGGCCTCGGCTATCAGCCGCTATGAAAACGCCGACTATGACCGCTATGAACTGCGCACCCTCCAGAGAATCGTTCGCGCCTGTGGGGGACGGCTAAATATCACCATGGAGCCAGGGCCGCAGAATCACCGAGCAGCCTAGCCCTTCACAGGGGACCTCCAAGGATAGGGGAAACCTGCCGCAGCGAGCCGGGAAAGTAGCATGTCCCTATTTCTTCTCGTCCGAATCAGAAAGGTAAGACTTACTTAAGCTCACTCTGTAGCCGTAGCAAGGCAACAGCCTGATCCCCCACCCCACCTAATGCATCTCATTATTCCGTTTTGAAGGGATGAATCTACTTGAACCCCGCATCATTCAGTCTTCGGAGCAGCAAGGATGCGAGACTCAGGTGGTCGAGACACTGGTCGGGCGAATCGACAACGGAATGCTCGTGTCCCCTGGGGTTCCGTATCGCCAACACGGACCCGGCGAATAGAAACTGGAAGCCCTTCTGCTCGTCCTTCTCAGAAATGGTCACCAGGGGATTGAGCCGAACTGGCAGTTTCTCTGCGGCGAAAGCCTGCATCATCAACTTGACTCCGCTTTCCGATAAACCGGCGAATCTCTGTACCTCCTTGTCCACGAACTTATAGGCCTCGAAGGTTGATAGAGCAAACCGCCCATCGTCGAACAGTTCCTTGACGATGGGCGGTAGCTTTGGGTGGATGTCTCGCTGGTCGAACGGATGTAGGCCTCCCGTGGGCAGTGATCGCGCCGCAGTGAACGAGTGCGCTATCCGAACGACGCGCTCGAACAGCGGGAACGGATCACCCATTCAGCAAGTTCTCCCGGATACTCTTGAAAATGCGATCATACGTAGCCTGGTCTCCATCTGCCGGAAGATTGACCTCGACGCGAACTGTCAGCCCTACGGCTCCTGATGAGCGGTCGTTCTGGGTTGATGGCTGAGTGATATTGGCAGGGGGAACTCCGGCCTGAGCGGCTTTCTTTGCTGGCTTGGCAGCGGGAAAATCTCCATGTCCGGAATATGCTGCCAAGACCTTGAACGTGGAGGCTTGGAGTTTGCCGACGACCGCCGTCGTTCCGTCGTGAGATCGAAAGAAAGTGATCAACTTTCCACTGTCTAGGTCCCATGCGGGCTCACCGTGTAGCTTGAAGAGTTCGGAGTAAGCCTTCGCCACATGGGGCGCAAGGGCCTTTGAGAATGCCGCATCTTCGTGTTGATTGAAGATCTTGGTGGCTTCAGTGGTTTTCTTTCCCTCCTGGTCGATTAGACCAAGGAAGCGCAACACGTTAAGGACATAGCTCTCATTGTTGGGAGCAAAGTCCAGTTTCTTTAGCGTACCGGCATCGACATTAGCTGGGAATGATTTTCTAAAATGAGTGACCACCTGCACGATAGCACCAGGACCCTGAACGTAGGGATGTTTGTCCGCCATGTTGTCTCCTCGGCCCCATGGCCCATGGTTCATGTGAATCGTGTGGCCAGAAAACGGGGACATTCTACGTTTCCACCAGTTTCTGCGGCTGACCAATCGGTCGCAGGCTCGCCTCAAGCCCAAACCGGAAAGACAAAGGTGGCAGGAACCGTTTCAGACGTTTCTAGTTATTCATCTTCTCCAAAGCGGGCAGGCAGACCGTCCTTCAATGCGCGTAACGTTTTCACCCGCTGATCCACCAACTCGCCGAGACATGCAGGAGTTCGAGCTTAGCGGAGTGGCCAAGGCGGCCCTTGACTGCGCGCATCGAACGAGCACCTTCTGAGCGTGCGCGTTCTGCGAGCACAAAGGACACCTGGCCACTCCCTCCTGTCTTACGGAGGCTGCGCGAGGTCTGAAATAAAGGGGGGTCTTTGTTTGATGACCAGCGCGTTTCACTCTGATCGAGACAGCACCAAGAACCTTCGAACCTGAATGGCTATCTCATTCCTGCCAGCCGCCCGCAGGGTCCGAAACCAGGTACGCCTAGCAGGATGCTGAAAAAGTCCGCCAGCGGCGTTCTCACATCGCTCAGAGGCTC
>NEWP02000068.1 GCA_002869895.2 Nitrospira sp. CG24E
ATCCACTCCCGCCATGATTCTGCGACTCGCTGCCGTGTGGCGCAGTGAATGCCAACAGGACCCGGTAATCCCCGCCTGACGCAAGCCTGGTTCATATGACCGACGAAGGAACGCACGGCTATCCATCGGTTGAGTTGCATCCTTGAGTCCTGGAAAAACCCAAGCCGATCGGAGAAACGAGTCAAACGATCTCAGAATAGCCTTGGCCTCTTCGCTCAAGGGCACATGCCGTGTTTTCCCTCCCTTGGGCATAGGAAGGGTCAGCACCCCGTTCTCTAGGTCAACCTGATTCCACTGGAGTTGGAATTGTTCGCCTCGCCTCAATCCTGTTTCAATGGCAAAGGCCACGAGCTTCCAGTCTTCAGGAATCATCACACCTCTGAGTCGGTCGAGTTCCTCACTTGCCAGGAATCGTGTCCGTTTCACTTCAGGAAAGAACTTGAGACTGGATACCGGATTCTGGGTGAGCTTGCCGTCTTTGACTGCCAGCATGAGCACATGACGGAGAAAGGCAAAATGTCGGTTGATCGTGGCATCGGCCCAAAGCCGTTGCGCCCGCTTCTTGCCCTTCTTCATCTTGGCTCGCATCTTGACCTGAATGCGCCTGAGGTCATCCACTGTCATGTGTGTGAGCAAGCGCTTACCCAAGAGAAGCGACCAACGGCGACCATAGCGACGCTCGTTCTCAACGCCTCGATTGGTTGATCCATCCAGGCAACGATAGATCCAAGCCCGAAGGGTGATGTCCTTCCGTGGAGCGAATTTCTCCGGGAAGAACGTCCCTTCTCGGATGTCAGCCTTCAATCGGCCATAGAGGGCTTTGGCTTGGGATTTGTTATCACAGCGAAACCAGCGTTCTCTCCCGCTGACATACAAACGGACCCACCAGCCTTTCCGCCCTTTCCGCTGAGTGATACCCCGGTCCTTACCGTCTTTTCTTGCCATGATCCGCCCTCCCTCTGGTCTTTGAATCATGAGTGCGTCTTTTCCTGCCTTTCAGTTTGGTCTGAGCGGCCTCCTCGGCCTTCTTCTCTTTCAAACGTCTTTTCCTAGAAAGTGCTCGACAGGTATCTTCACAGTACTTACCCTCTCTCCGTTTCGACAGGACGAGGCGCTTTTGCAGAAACAAGTTCTGGCAGTACAGGCATCTTCTCAGCATGTGTCCAAACCGTTGCAGGCATCGACTCAATACATAGATGAGGGTTCCGTTTCCTATTTCATCACTTGGTGGATAGAAACGTTCTCCGTAATACAGCCGATGTGTCTGCCGGTTTGCATCATTGCCCTCAGGACTGTTCAACGGAAGGCTCACGGACAGTTCCACGGAAAATGGCCCCGTCTTTAGACGGCCTGTATCAAGTAATTGGTTCAAGTGTTGTTTCACAGTTGTCTGCAGCTCGCGAAAGGTTTCAATGGCAGGCGGGACATTATTGAACCCTCCGATCATGAAACTATACGGTGAGACTTCCTGTAGAGTCCGATATTCGGCCACCCTCTGTTTCAGTTTTACCGGTAGAATCTTGGTGAGATCCTCATTCGCAAGCTGAACGAACCAATTGAGTACGGCCCAATAGTCAACCTCTTTGCCTCTCCGCATAGTCGTGACGTAGTAGCCAATTCTGCCAAGGGCTCTTTCCTTTGCCAGCGGGTTAAGGACACCAGACGACAGCGGTGTGAACTCCTCGTCAGGCATGTCGGGGTGTTTCGTCATCCGGTCCTCAAAGTTCGATAGTCGGAACAGAGAGTGTTTCGTCTTGAGCATCTATGTCGAACCTGGTAGAGACCATACATGGCAACTCGGAACTAGTCAACTCCACTCTATCCAAGAGGTGTCCACATGATGACAGGCGAGAAACTACTGACGGTACAGCAGGCGGCAGATCAACTAGGACTCAGGGAAGCAACGGTAAGAAAACTCATCTTCCAACGGCGAATAGACACGGTGCGGCCATCGGTTCGAGCCGTGCGCGTACCTGAGTCAGCAGTCAGAAAAATCCTCGAACACGGTTACCGGCCAGCCATCGTGCCACAGGAGAACGCTACCGCCTCTTGATGAAAGGTACCGTAGGCATGCAGCTACGTGATGAAGACTTTGACAATGTGGACCCTGGCAAACCTCGGATTCTTGTTGCTGGGGAGGGGGGCTGGCCAGCTCAGTTCGCTGGCTATGAAACCAAGCATTATGGAAAATGGGGAGAAAAGTTGATCTTTCAATGGAAGGTGTTCACGTCCATTGATAAAAGCAAGTTTGAGACCCTCATCCGCTATTACAATCTGAGCCGAAACGGGGGTGAGCGGTTTCAGTTCGGTCCACTCCATGACTTCCGCAAGGACTGGGTTGCGGCCAATGGGGGCAGGCTTCCCCTAAATCCATCACGGCTTTCTCTTTCGATCTGGAAGGACCGAACTTTCCTTGTCGAGGTCGTCACGGTCCGTCACGATTCCAAGGGGAAGCCGATATCACCATCATTCTACTGGTCAAGAATAGGGCAGGTGATTCGTCCACTAGAGGCGGGGGAAAGCTGGGAGAGGTTGCCGCTACAACCGCTCAATTCTGCAAGGTGAAACCACCGTTTTGCTAGGTATAGGAATAGGGAAAGGAAAAAGAGAGAGAAGAGAAGAAGTGTGGGTAAGGGTAAGAGAGAGAGTGAGAGAGAAGGGAAGGGCTGAAGATAGGGCAGACAGGCTTCTTACTTCTTGGATTGACCCAAAGATGATTATGCGTTACAGAGCTGAACATGATTGAAACTGATTGTATGAAAGACCCTGCGGTGTCGCCCCCCTCTGTTACGAAATCGAGAAGAGAACGGATTAGCCGTTCCATGACGCCCCAAAAGTTAAAAAAGGTGCGGCAAGAGACCTTCCTCAAGAAACTCTCCGAAACTGGTTCAGTCACGCGATCTGCCGCGTTTGCTGGCGTCAACTTGTGTACCCCGTACCATTGGTGCGAAGTGGACCAGGATTTCAGAGTGGCGATGGAGTCCGCGCGTTCCATTGGCGAACACGTCTCGCTTGCCACACTTGAGGCTGAAATTCAGAGAAGAGCATTAGCAGGCAAGGAAGATCCAGGCAGTACCAACCTCCTCATGTTTCGCACTAAACGCCTTGATCCTCGCTACCGGGATAATGTCGCGGTGAATGTGTTGGTGCAAGGGCCACAGGCCTTGGTGTTTGAGGTGCCGGCCACGTTACCGGTGACAGAGAGCAGTACAGGGACAGCCTCGGAATAATGGGAGCAAAGGGGGTGGGGGGTCTTTTGATGCTTGCTCATGCCCCCATGTAGACACTTGCCTATGATTTTTCCGCAAAAAGGTTCCGGCTAAACTTCTTTCAAGGCTGCTGTCCAGAACCTAATGCGTTTCGCTTCTTATACACGCCATAGATAGCTGGTATTAGCAAAGTCAAAAACAAATTGATCGCCGCGTTACTTCCTTCTTCAGGCGTTGGGATGTAATCTGTTACCCATTCCCCCCCGCCAAAGAGCGGGTCTATATTTTCAACGTGGGTGCCGAGGCTGCTCCATGAGAGCAGAGTGAGTATCCCAACAGCATAAAAGACCATGAGATAGTTTTGCCATCCTGATGGGAATATCGTAGCAAACCGAAAGGCTACTAAGTAGACAAGAACCATGAAACCTGCTCGAAGCAATCCACCCAGTGGATGCCACAACGCCGTTGGAAGGGTAGCGTAATGGAATGCTTCGTAAAGGAACCACACCAAGGCAGCGGTTATTACAGCCTGTACGCTGATGTCGATTTTGTCATTTTTGATTATGGCCATCCTTGTACCAGCTTTAGAGACTAAACTCAGAAATGCTCTACGATGATGCGGCACATTTGCCTTGGAGCATCTTCCTCCTTCTCAAACCGACCGACAACTCGGTCGAGCTGCTCTGCTCGTTTGGCTGATAGCAGAACTTCCACACTAAACTTCATGCCCTCCGTGAGAAGAATGGCGGAGTCTGCTATAGGTGTGTCAGAGCTTCTATCGAGGTAAATGTCATACCTATTGTTTAGAAGGCTGGACTTTGCCGAAAAAATTCTGTTCACGATAGTAGGCACTGTGCAGCTATATGTCTCGCCACCTTGTAGAATGAGCTCGATGACGGGCACGCGCGGTGGAAGGAGCTGTTTATAGAAGTACTGATTCAAACTCTGGTTTCCAGAGGGCGCTAGGGAGGTTCCTGGCAATAATTCCGTGACTTTGGCAAAGGGAGCCTCTCGGTACACAGAATCTTCAAAGTATAAAGGGTGTCCTCTCTGTGTAACGTACGCTGCGTCGGCTCTTGGCACCATAAAGGTGACTGTAATGTTCCTGCCCCTCGAATCACCTACATGGGCAATAAGCGCATTTCTCCCACCAAGGGATACCACAGTTTGAGAAATAGCTGATAGCAGCCTGTCCGAGACCTTCATGGTGACCGGTATGGTCAGAGTGGCAACTTCATCGGCAAGGGGCCAATTCCCCCAAGGGAACCATTTGTCAGAAGATTTTTCCTCATGTGCTCCCACGGTTCCTATTTCAATCACATGGGCATGATCCTTTATCGTCTCAATTAGACTGTCAATTTGGGTTCGTGCATTGCGTGCCGTATCCATTAGGGCTTGCCCAGAAGCCAGGCGCTCGAAAAAAGCTGCTTCGCTCTGTTGCATGCGCGCAAAGGCCTTCTCGCCCTCCCGGATTTGATCGAGCACCGAGTTGCGCTCTGGCCCTTGTGGGGCCTTTGCTGCATTCTGTTTCCACAATTTCAGTTCGCGGCTCAGTCTCGCGTACTCAGTCTGGAGCTTTATATATTCCTCAGCGACATTCTTGCCCTTGATCCGGCTGGCTAGCTCCTCCATCTTATCTGTGGTTACTGTGGCTTTGATTTTTATTGATACCCGAAGCCCTTCGTTCATAAGAGTCCGAGTCTTGTCTAGTACTGCTACCTGTAAGACGCCTCCGGCAATGGTTTGAATCTCGTCGGTGGTCAAGTCTTGATTCAATGTCTTGGTGTAGCTCTGGACATAGGTTCCCGCCTCCTCTAGCGCTGTCTGCTTGGCTTTCTGTAAGGCCATCGACTCGGCAAAAGCCGGAGTTTCCCCATCCCCCATGATGTACGTGGCTTCGGACGTGATGATCTTGGTTTCCGCTTGAACTGCCAAGGGAAACAGGAGGAGCAGGAGTAGTGCGAGAATCGGCATGAGGTCCCATCTATCTCGGTGAGTCTCAATCCTATGGGGAAGGCGGAACGAGTGTCAAACACGGGAAGTGGTCAAGCCCATATCCGTAGAGGCGGGAATACGAGAACACAAACTAGTCTAGCGGCCCTCTGTCTTCTCCGTCTCAATCGTAAAAACTGGTCACGGTTCCGGTCACGGTTTTGGTCCCGATCATAGGGTTAACGCTATTCAGTGATGGACTGCGATAGATGTTCCAAACCCCTTGAATCATCACGAGAAACATCACAGTCTAGCATCCT
>NEWP02000069.1:0-345 GCA_002869895.2 Nitrospira sp. CG24E
CCGTCTCAGTCCATTGGGGAGGCTAATCAGCAGTTCCAATCGATCCGCAAAAACGATGGGATATACCACCGCAGTTCCAGCGGCCAGTGTGTCCAGCTTCGTGATACGTGTTTGCAGGGTATCGACACAGTCGTCTCGGAAGTAATCCCGTAACTCGGCCGCCTTGTACGTTTCGATCGTGTCGCGTGCCCGGCGCAGATCCGGCTCGGCCTCTTGTGAGTCGCCCGTCAGCGAGGCGCGATGGAGCAGCAGATCGGCCAGCTCAAAGAAAACCCCGCGTACCGAATCTTCTCCGGAGAATGAGTCGGTCTCCCATGCAGAGTCGACTTCCCTGCGAATGGGCCG
>NEWP02000069.1:355-799 GCA_002869895.2 Nitrospira sp. CG24E
CATGGCTGTAGGAGGCAATGGCCTCATGCAGCTTGCCCGTTGCAGCCAGCAAACGGCCCAGCTGCCATTGCCAGCGGAAGAGCGATTCAGGCGCATTGGCTGACTGAGCGGAGAAGACTGCCTGTCTGGTCAGATGCAACGCCTCGTCGAAGCGATATTCGGTTTCATACAAGTGCCCAAGATAGCCATCGGCATAGGAGCGCATCCTCGCGTCGGCGATTTGGTCTGCCACTATCGCTGCTTCCACCAGCACGCCGGACGCGCGCAGCAGAAGGGGTGCGTTCATGGCCGGCATCAAGGCACGGAGTCGCTGATAGCCCAGTCCAACCTGGAGTAAGTTCACAGCCTTGTCGTGCGAAGGCTCGAAATCTTTCAATGTCCCCAAGGCGAGGTCCAGCCAGTCACGCGCGTTGTTCGGATGATTGAGCCTCAACTCGATGCGGG
>NEWP02000007.1:0-26662 GCA_002869895.2 Nitrospira sp. CG24E
TCCACAAAAAAAGACGGGGTAGCCTGGCCGTCCCCTTTGCTCGCGCAACGCGCGGCCTCGGAAGGCCCTCGTTGGACGCGCGCAGTCGGGGATCAGCCAGCCCACCCCTTAGAGAGTCGAAGAGAAAAACCCGGTCAGTTCCAGCTTTCCTTCCCCACAGAGCAGGATTGCGAATTTCGCTCTTCCGGCGAAAGTCCGCGCCAAGGCCCTGCCACACCCCGAAGGAGACAGAGAGAAAGAAATACTGCTTAATCCCTCTCTGACTAGATTTGAAAGGGCAGGAGCATTGTGGCCCCATTCTTCCAATGTAGTGAAGAACGGCCTGGCCGATCCGTATGGTTATAAAATGGAGTCAGGTACGAAAGGCCCCATCAAGGGCCACGTGAAGACTAATAAGGGATATTTGATTTCTTGATATCCGAGATGGCTAGACAGCGAAATCTAACCGCTCCAGCTGAGGCGCAGGCCACACCGAACAGCCCCACGCCTGTCATAAAAGCCTATGCTGTGGCCCCTCGCCTCCAGCGCCGTGTTAGGCAATATCGTACGAGCGTCTATCTTACACGTGCATCGTTTACAGTCTTACTCCACTGAAACTTCAAGCGCGCGTGCAAAGATTGAATCAGAGGTTCTGAGGTACCATCAAACCTCTCAACAATATCCCAGATTATGTTATGTGCGGCGCGACACGCCCATCGCGCAACCTCTGGCGTCTCCAGTTGGAACATCCAACCGGCCAGCGTTACCTCGTCAGTCTTGGCGTTGTATGTCCACTTCCTATTGACAAACGTGTCGAAGTAACTCGGCGGACGGACTTGTGCTTTGGGGTGAGCGAAGTCATTCCGGATATCGATCAACATATCGAAGTCTTGGTACGGTAGGTCGCCCTTTCGCAGAGCATCCTTTGGCAAAAGGATGGAAGCCAAAAGATACTTTACCGTGACCTGCACGTGTGAATCCTCAAGCTGTTCGAGGAGTTCACCAATGGCCTTCCAGTCTATGGAAGTAGTCGGCGGAACCTGTTTGCCCAAGGCATTCAAGGTCGAAAGCCTATGAGAAAGTTCGTTGATAAACGCTTCAGTAGCGGTTGCGGCAACAATGATCGCACTTACGCTGTCCGATGTGCATGCGCCTGGACTTGCTGCCGTTACATCTGTCGCTCGCTTGGCCGCATCTGCGGCGATGTTCCAGATATGCCAAGCTGCGTAGACCACTTGCAGTGACTCGCCTGAACCCGATTGAGATGATGTACTCACCGGACTATATCCTTCGCTGTATCGCGTTGGAGTAGAGAGCGGCCTGACGATGTATTCTCTGGTTCCGCATAAGATTCCGTGTGCCCTCATCTGCCTCACAGCGTATCGGTATCGGCCGAACTTTGCACGCCTCAGGCGCCGGCTCTTGGCTTATTTATACTGGTACTCATCTCGCCATTTATTGCGGCACTATGGGCAACCGAGTAGACTTGTGTCTGAGCTTTGCCGTTTCTTTGGGATTGTCCTTCGTAGCCCCTTTGGCATCAGAGCGGTACCATGAAGCATCCTATTTATCAGGTGCGCGCCGCTGAGGTCGTCGGGCCTTACACGCTGCGCGTCCAATTTACCGACAACACAGAACAGACCATTAACCTCAAACCGGTCCTCGCCGGTGAGCTGTATGGCCCGCTTCTGGATCCACAGTTGTTCAATCGGGTCTTCATCGACCCAGAAGTAAAGACGCTCGTGTGGCCGAATGGGGCTGACTTCGATCCCGCCACATTGCACGATTGGCCTGTCTACCGAGATGCCTTTGCTGCTCGTGCCAGGGAATGGGAACGCATTTCCGCATAACTGCTACCGCTTCCTTATTGAGCAACTGCAGCGTTCTTTCTAACTCCAACAGCCCGATCACACGATCTGCTTTCGCAAGCGCCCCCAATAGGCTGTTCCCACAGAGCCGCAGGCGCCGGTGCCGGTGGTGAGCGCCATGATTTGGTAGACCTTGCTGCGGGGAATTTTCACTTTCACTGCGGGGTTCAGGAGGTCGGGCGAATTCATGACCAGCTTGAGGGATTCGCCGGCGGAGAGGATCGGCCACATGCAGGAGAGCCGGAGGCGTGTTTCGTGCCTTGGAATTGCCATGGCGTACATCCATCCTTGATCGAGATGCTCGATGGCCATACGAACGAGTTTGCTCAGCACTGGCCGAAAGCGCGAAAGATTCTCTTGATTCAGCAAATCGCGTGGTTTGAGTCCTGCTTCGGCCAGCATGGGTGTCGGCACATAACAGCGGCCTTTCTGGAGGTCGTGCGCGATATCTTTGACGATGTTCGTGAGCTGCAGCCCCTTTCCAAATCTCACACCGACCTCCGACATCTCCCGTACCTTCCATGCAGCCAGGGCCTTCCGGTGGGCGCACATGAGGTCCGTCCAGAATTCGCCGACACAACCGGCGACGTAATAGGTGTAGCGGTCCAGATCGTCAAGCGTCTTCAGCGCAACCAGATCTTCGGCTGATTGTCCTGGGAAGACGGCGAGATCCATCTCCATCCCCTGTGTGAGCGTGGTCATGAGCCGTTGTATGCGGCGGCGATCGTCCGATGAAAACTCTTGGAGCAATCTAAAACAGTCCTCCAGCCGTTCAAGGAGTGCGCGCTCGGACGAATCTTGCTGGAGCGGCCCCATGGCTCGTTGGATTTCAGAGATCTGTCCCCAGGAGATCTGATCGCTGACGAACTGCCCCTTGAGCTGGCCGAGGAAATCCAATCGGCGTGGCCGATCGATCAATTCTGTATCGGCAATCGTATCGGCAGCCCGAGCGAAGAGGTACGCCAAGCTCACCTGATCACGCACGCCTGCTGGAACTACGGCCAATGTCGTGTAGAAGAGGCGAGAGACTTGCTTGAGGAGATCGTTGAGTAATTGCTGCCTGGTGGACTCTATGTTCGTAGCCACACCTATCGCACTTCCAGCTTCCCTTCCATCCCTTTGTCGCGATGGCTCGGCAACGGCCAGAGCCGTTTGTCGCAGTAGATGGGAAATGTGCCTGGATGAGCCGGTGTAAATGTCATGATGATTGTCTTGCCGGCGCTTACATCCTGCTCGACCGATAGGCTTCCCGCCGGGTCCTTGATAATGAAATTGTGCGGGATCATCATGGTCACACTGGTCAACGTCAGTTCAACCGGCTTTCCAGCTTCGACAATGATGTGGCTTGGGGCATACGAGTAGCTATCCAGTGTGATGGTGGCTCGCTGCACACCATCCGCTGCTACGGGAATTATCGCAGGAGGGTTTGATTCAGAGGGCTCCGCTGCGACAACGCTTGTTGTGGCGATAGATGTCAGCAATCCGATTGTCGCCAGTATGTGGGACCAT
Source organism: Nitrospira sp. CG24E (assembly GCA_002869895.2). Lineage (GTDB taxonomy): Bacteria > Nitrospirota > Nitrospiria > Nitrospirales > Nitrospiraceae > Palsa-1315. The sequence continues at coordinate 3,357 of NEWP02000007.1, forward strand.
CGCATTGGTACCTCCCGCATGAGTCAGTTCTACCAGGAAGAACGAGAATCGGTCAACTTTCCTCAGGAGTTTCAGTGACTTCGAACGACTTGACCTTGGCATTTCAGGAGTTATTTCTTCACGCATGATTGCCATTGGATCTCGATTGAGATGCATTTCACCGAGTCGCTTAGTATAATCACTGTCATTAACAGCTTGTCCGGTAAGGGGGCAAGAACCTGGTCGCGAAGGAGGTCTCGATGAAGTGGATGAAAGGCATATTTCTACTGTTGGCCGCCAATATTCTGATCATGGTGACGCTCTCCCTCACCGTGCCGATACTCATCAACGTCGTTCTACCCATGTTCGGGGTCGATCTCCGAGGAATGGTCGACCTGAGCTCGTTAGTATGGGCCCTCGCCTTCGGCTTCGGTGGCGCGTTTATCAGTTTGGCGTTTTCCAAACAGATGGCTCGGGCCATGTTGGATTGCCGCCAGATTACCCAACCTCGATCGCAAGCTGAACAGGTTATTTACGGCACTGTCCAAGAAATCGCGCAACGGCTCAAAATTACGATGCCAGAGGTGTGGATCTACGACTCTCCTGATCCCAACGCGTTCGCAACCGGCCCTAGCAAGAATAACTCAATGGTGGCTGTTTCGACCGGGTTGTTGAGCAACTTACAAGAACAAGAAGTACGCGCTGTCCTTGCCCACGAAATGGGGCATGTGTACAACGGGGACATGTTTGCGACGACCGTGCTGGCAGGGCTGATGAACACCTTTGTGTACTATATTGCGATGTGGGTGCGCCGGTTCTTTGCGGAGCGCGATCAAGCCATGCTTGGCTTTGGCTTGTCGATCGTGATTCAGATCGTCGTCAGTATCATGGCTTCCGTCCTGATCTGTTGGTTTTCGCGTCAACGTGAATATGGGGCGGATGCCTTTTCTGCCAAGGTATATGGCAAGGACTCGATGATCTCGGCCCTTCGCGCGATTGATCGATGGGTCAGTCGTGCGCAGGTCGAGTATTCCGGACAGGATGCGCTTGCGACGATGAAGATCTCCGGCAACACCTCCGGATTTATGCGTCTCTTTGCCACCCATCCGCCGATGGAAGCGCGCATTGAGGCCTTGGAGCGGCTCTAATCGTGAGGTGTTTCCTGAGAAAACGTCGTTCTCTATTGTTGGGATTGTTTGCAGTCATCGGCGTGATCGCCGATGCCGGATCGAACGACTTGCTTCAGTCGAGCGTTGCACAGGCGAAACAGGAAGGACCCTTACTCATGGCAGCACAGACACCCATGGTCTATGACTTTACGATGAACGATATCGACGGCAAGCCGGTCTCATTGAGTCAGTTCCGTGGCAAGGTACTATTGTTGGTCAATACGGCCAGCTTCTGCGGTAATACCCCCCAGTATACCGACCTCGAGACGATGTATGAACAATATCGTGAGAAAGGCTTCGAGATCCTGGCTTTCCCTGCGAACAACTTCGGGCAGCAGGAACCGGGGACGAACGCGGAGATCAAAGGGTTTTGTTTGACCAAGTACAGCGTGAGCTTCCCCCTCTTCAGCAAGATCAGCGTGAAGGGCGACGACAAACATCCGCTGTACCGGTATCTGACTGAACAGAGTCCTTTTCCCGGCGAAGTGGAGTGGAACTTCCAGAAGTATTTAGTCGATCGTTCTGGAAAGATCGCCGCCAAGTACCGTCACCGCACCAAGCCGTCTGCGCCGGAGGTCCTGCAGGATGTCGAGCGGGCGCTTGCGGCTCACTGATCCATTCAGGTTTTTCGATAAAATGAAATATTCGCGCGATATTCCTGGATAGCCGCGGCCAGGGCTTGGCTGCCTAAAGGGATATTCGCGTCCAGAGCATCTTCAATTTCTGGATCGTCGATTTCGACGTCATAGCGGTCTTGCATGTTTGTCCTGACCGGTCCCTGTGTCACCTCGCGCGGCATGAATATCTCTTTCCAGACTTCCTTCTCGACCAGACACACGTCTCTGAATCGCTCATAGAGCAGCGTCAGCTTCTCTTGATCCGTGACTTTGATGCGCGCTCCCATGCTTGTTCCTCTTCTCTATTGCACCCACAGTTTTCATGAGCGCCTCGCCGTATTCGACAAGGGTGTGGCGCGAGATTAATGCGGGCTTGCTCCGGCCGGAGCAGGGTTTTCGACAATGGTAAATCGCATGGTACCCACTTGGTTGCCCGCATGAAAAGACTGTTGCCCCAGCGGCGTAATGAATAGTTTCACCAGATACGTTCCAACAGGCCAGGCGTCTCCTGGTTTCTTGAGTTCCAGGAATCCATAACGCTCATGCCCCGGTACTTCCAAGGTATCTTTACCGAGCGGTAGGGATGAGAGCGATCCCTTTTCTCCCTCTAGAAACCATTGGGCGCTGAACTGGGTCGGGTCTTCCAGAGGGGCTGACTCGAACACAATATAGATCGCGGGAATATCCCGATGAAACACCGATCCCGGTTCGATGGGTTTGAGTCGCGGGTCTTGCGTGTACCAGCCTTTTCGCCCGAATGTATCCCACTCGATGTCATACCCCTTGGCCATCTTGATCCAGGTGAAAAGGGATTGCGGGATACCCTTTTTTTGTTCATCGAACGACGGGCTTTGAGTGGGATCGACCTCGGTCGTCGCTTGCTCCTTCGGCGCGAAAAGATCCCGAGCCGCGACTATCTCCCAGGCACCCACGATAATGATGAGGCCGGCAAACATGCCCACCAGAACTTCTTTCCTCATACATCTGGTTTCCATCACGGGAGCATCACCCTCGCTGTTCACATGTGCTGTCATGGTATCGAGAGATCAACAGGGGGTCAATCACCGACTGATCAAACCTCGCATCTATTTCTGCTCGCCCTACCGTCTATGTTAGGCTTGACCGAAGTTTCTTCTCGGTGGAGGGTCATGTGCATCTGACAGAGTCAACAGATTCGCAAGAGACTGCGACAAACGGTTCCCTGGTGCAAGGCGCCGGCGAGCGAGGTCGTCGTTACGGCCTCCGAGATGGCGCCTGTCAGGCAGTGACGCAAGGAAGCGGGGAACAATATCTCTCCGCTTTCGCCCTCCTGCTCCATGCAAGTCCGTTCCAATTGAGCGTGCTGTCGGCATTGCCCCAGTTGATCGGAACAGGCGCCCAACTCATTTCCGTCAAATTATTACGGTGGTTTCCCAATCGTAAAGCACTCATTTCTGCCGGCACGATTGGGCAAGCCGCCGCCTGGATTCCCATAGTGTTGTTGCCGCTGCTGTTCCCGCAGTGGGGTCCCTGGCTTGTTGTGGCTGGCGCTGCTGCGTATTTTGCGTGCGCCCACTTCACCGCTCCGGCTTGGAATAGCTTGATTGCCGATTGGCTCGATCAGCATGAACGGGGTGCCTATTTCGCGCGTCGAGCCCAAATCATTGCCAGCCTCAGTTTCTTTGCGCTCTGCGGAGCCGGATGGCTGCTGAGCCTCTGGCAGGATTCTACTGCCGCCTGGTGGGGATTCGTCTTGATCTTTGCCTTGGCCGGAAGCGCTCGAATCCTTTCAGCCGTGGCCCTGTCACCCGTTCATGATGTGCATCCAACTGCCCACCTGGAGGCGCAGCAAGGATTTCGCGAATTCTTCCGTCAGAACGCGACGAGAGATTTTCGTCGGTTTCTACTCTTCGCGGGACTCATGCATGCAGCTGTGTTAGTTGCCGGCCCATTTTTCGTTCTCTACATGTTGCGAGACCTCCATCTATCTTATTTCGGCTATGGAGGCTGGCTGGCAGCCGGCCTACTCGGCTAACTCCTCACGCTGCGGGCCTGGGGGCAATTCGGGGACCGCTTCGGAAACAAGGCGTTGTTATCCATTACGGGCCTCACAGTGCCGATCTTGCCGATGTTGTATCTTGTGAGCACGCAGTTAGGCTTTCTCCTGGCAGTCAATTTTTTGGGTGGCGTCATCTGGGCCGGCTTGGCATTGGGACTGCAAAATTATGTATTCGATTCGGTCAGGCCTGAAGATCGCGCAAAAGCTATTGCGTTGTACAGCACCACCAATGCCGTGGGATGGACGGTGGGGGCCTTGATCGGGAGTTGGTTGGTGGAGCAACTTCCCGCAGGCATTGAGTGGGCAGGAATCGTTCTCCAGCCCGTATCCAACTTGCCGTTTGTATTCTTTCTCTCAGGTGTTTTGAGACTGCTGGTCTCGGTCGGTCTTCTTGGCAGCTTCCATGAGGCGCGCCAAGTGGAGCCGGTACCTCGGCAACAACTTCTCTGGGAATTGCCGCTTGTAAAACCCGTAGCCCAGTTTGTCGTCTGGACCCTGCCTAAATTGAGCCGGTAAGGTGGTTGGGGGTATCTAACGCGGTGCCGGCGGCTGGGTTGTTCTTTCTTGTTCTTCTTGTTTGAGTTTCTCGAATGCGCGATCTGCATGGCCACGCACTTGATCCGGTGTCGGCTGCGCGAGAGGTTTTGGCTGATCGCTGGAACAGGCCGTCATGGTCATGAACAGTATCCCTGCCATCGCGTATCCTGCCATCCTTTGTCCGCGTGGCATCTGATGCTCCCTGCGCTCCATACGATTCCCTCCCTGATGAATGGTCGAATCTTTGCTATTCAAAGGCTCGCTGAAGGTCAAAGACCGTTTGTGCGATGCCTCGTTCCAGCGCGGCCCTACTCAGTTGATGATAGTCCCATTTGTCCGACAGTGACCAGTCCCAACGCTCCTCGTCGTCCATGCGAACGGTCACCACATTGAAGTACACCACTTCCGCGCTTTCCACTCGAATAATTTTGGTCGTCAGGGTAATCGGCCGAACTTGGCTAGGATCACGAGCGAACAGGCGATCCCGCAACGTCGGCCCATCGATTGAATAGAGTAGAACGCTATCGACTCCCAACAGATGACCAACCCGCACTGCACTGTCCTCGGCTACAGTTCCTGCAGCCTGGAGCCGCTGTTCAGTGATGAGTGTCAGCAAATGAAAGCGATCGACGACTTTGAGCGTGGGTCGCTGGCTTTTCAATCGAAAAGTTGCACCTTCCAGCCGCTGATAGGCCTCTAGAAAATCAGGATTCGAAGAGCGGGGATACAATATCGCAATCCGTTGCACATTGCCTGGGATGGCCACTGTCGGCGCAATGGTTCGAACTGGAGGGGGGTATGTAGCGGGAAGGGAACTGGTCTGGCATCCGGCCACTGTCAACGCCGTCAGCAAAACGAATCCACCTCGACTCATGACGTGCGGCCAATTCATAAGCGCCCTTCCGGAAGAGCTGAGTCTTGGTACAACAGTCTGCTATTTTCCGCATTTCATCATACTACCCCGTCAGTGTAAAAACCACCTGGCTACTTTGGGAGAACCGGCCGGTGGATCTGATTGACTGGCCTGATGCGGCGCGGTATTCTCAGTCGATCGATTGTCCGTAATCCGAGGTGTATATGTCCCTGCACGACCGTCTGACAGAAGACCTGAAGTTAGCCATGAAGGCCCGTGACCAATTGCGGATGGACGTGATTCGTATGATCAAGGCCGCCGTGATGAATAAGGAAATGGAGCTTAAGAAGGATCTCGACGACGCTGAAATGAGCCGTGTCATGACAACCATGATCAAGCAACGCCGGGAGTCCGTCGAACAGTTTGAAAAGGGTCACAGGGCGGAACTTGCCGAGAAAGAACGCCGGGAAATCGCCATTCTCGAGTCCTATCTCCCCCAGGCCTTTTCTCCAGAACAGCTTGCCACCGTCGTGGATAGGGTCATTCAGGAAACGGGCGCTCGATCTCTTAAAGAGATGGGCGCAGTGATGAAGGCCGTGATGGTCCGGGTCGCCGGCCAGCCGGTAGATGGAAAGCAGATCAGCGACCTTGTCCGCGCCAAGCTCCAGTAGTCCGATCGGCGCCTGCTATACTGAAAGGTGATTGCCCGCATACTCTGTGCGAGCGCCTGACAGGAATTGGCATGGGCATTCTTATCGTCGACGACTCTCCAGACCAACAGGTACTTCTGCGGGCAATCCTTGGGAAAGCCGGCCATGCGAATCTCCTAATCGCGGACTCGGCCAAGGCTGCGTTCCCTATGCTCGACATGGAAGGCCTGGAGCCACCCTCCCAAATCGACTTGATTTTGATGGATGTCCTCATGCCGGATCTGGACGGAGTCGAAGCCTGTCGCCAGATCAAGGGCCGGCCGCATCTTTGCGATATTCCCATCATCATGGTCACGGCGAAAAGCGATCACTCCAATCTCCAAGCCGCTTTTGCAGCGGGAGCGATCGATTACATTACGAAACCGGTGAACAGCATAGAGCTATTGGCACGCGTCTCCTCCGCGCTGGCGCTGAAAAAAGAGATGGACTGCCGAAAAACACGCGAAGGGGAACTCCGTCGAAGCAATGAAGAGCTGCAGAAAGCGTTGCGGGATGTCAAAGTTCTCAGAGGACTCATCCCCATCTGCGCATCCTGTAAAAAGATTCGCAACGACGGCGGATTCTGGCAACAGTTGGAAGAATATATCGGCGAACATTCCGAGGCCGAATTCAGTCACGGCATCTGCCAACCCTGCGTCAAAAAGCTTTATCCTGGAGTTTACCAGGACTAGCTGGTAGGCTTTTCACGCGTGGCCATTCATCGTATCCGTTGGTATCCATTGGATTGAGAACGTATGGGTATTTTGATCGTCGACGATTCGGCGGATGACCGCCTCCTGCTTCAGTCGATCCTTTCGGCTGCCGGCTACGACCAGATACTTGTCGCCGGCTCAGCCGCCGCTGCATTCCGCTTGCTTGGGCTTGATGACGGGAAGCACGGCGCAGCTTCGCGGGTTGACCTGATCCTGATGGACATTGCCATGCCGGAAATGAGCGGCATCGAAGCTTGCCGCCAGATCAAGGCAGTCGAACGATTTCGTGACACGCCCATTATGATGGTGACGGGGAAGACCGATCCTGTCGATCTCCAACTTGCCTTTGCCGCAGGCGCCCTCGATTACATTGGGAAACCACTCAACAAGATCGAGCTCTTGACTCGTGTCCGGTCGGTCTTGCGGCTGGTACACGAAATCGACCGGAGGCGGGCTCGGGAGCAGGAGCTTCTCGAGGTTATGCGTCAACTCCAGGAAGCGAATCAAATGCTGTTGCGCCTGTCCTGTCTTGACGGTCTCACGGGCATTACCAACCGACGGCAGTTTGACGATTTCTTAGACCAGGAATGGCGCCGCGCCGTCCGCGAATTGACCCCGCTCTCCCTGATCATGCTCGACATCGACCGATTCAAATCCTACAACGATGCGCTCGGGCACACGTCGGGCGACGAGTGCCTCCGTCAAGTTGCCGCGGCGATTTCCGGAGCTGTCAATAGACCAGGGGACCTTGTCGCCCGGTATGGCGGAGACGAATTCGTGGTTGTTCTTCCCGGTACCAGCGCAGATGGAGCGTCGCAGGTAGCAGAAACGCTTCGGCAGCGAATTGAGGCCCTCGGTATCACACATTCCGACGGTGGCTGCACCACCATCAGCGTCGGCTTTGCCAGCACGATCCCCAGCAGGAACAGTTCCCCCATCGATTTGATCAAGGCTGCGGATCAAGCGCTGTATCAAGCCAAGCAGGAAGGCCGTAATCGGGCTAAACAGGCCGGCACCCTCTCTCTCGTCCCTCGCTCCCACGAGGACTGACCTGCTCCTCACCATGGCCACGTCATTGCCCCGACGAGATGTGCTGATGGCGATTGGCGCGACGCTTAGCCTAGTTCTCTCCGTCCCAGTCTCTTCATTCCCATTCCTAGACTCTTCACACGATGGGCGGGCGATGGTCAGAGAAGGAGGGCACGGTTGTGGCTAAGAAAGCGTCATCGATTCGAGCGAAGCCCACGGCCAAGCAGCAGCTGCCGCCCCCAGTTGTACGTCGCTTACGAACGACACAACTCCAATATCTGTCGGGCACTTTGGAAAATATCACCAAGCGCAAACAGGCAAAGGAGGCATTGGAATTATTCCGAATGTTGCTCGATCAAGCCGACGACTCCATTGAAATCATTGATCCTTCCACTGGTCGATTTTTAGACTCCAATGAGAGGGCCTTTTCCAGTCTCGGCTATACCCGCGAAGAACATCGGTTGCTGACCGTTCCTGATATTGATCCGATTGTGACGGCGCCGATCTTCGCGCAATACATGGCGCAGATACGAGAAAGCGGACCGGTGACGCTGGAAAGCCTCCATCGTCGGAAAGACGGCTCGACCTTTCCAGTTGAGGTGAGTGCCCGCCTGGTCCAGTTTGATCGAGAATACCTCCTGGCTATCGTCCGTGACATCACCGACCGTAAGCGGGTTGCCAGTCAAGAAGCGTTGCGCGTCGCCCTGCTTGAAGCACATCAGGCCGCGCTGCTCGAATTGGTTCGGAGCGAAGCGATCATTTCAGGCGACTTGCATCGAGCGTATCAGTCCATTACCGAGTCGGCCTGCCGTGTGCTGACGGTCCAGCGCGCCAGCGTCTGGCTGTTCCAGGAAGACCGATCGGCCATCCGGTTGCAGGATCTGTATGAGGCCCCTACCCATCAGCACAGCGCAGGAGCCGTTCTCCAGGCCTCCCAATTCCCGGCGTACTTTCAGGCGTTAGACCGCGAAGCGCATACTCTCGCCGCCCACGATGCCCATTCCGATCCCCGGACCTGTGAATTTTCATCGACGTACCTTACGCCGATCGGAATCGGTGCGATGCTCGATGCGCCGATCAGACACAAGGGGAAACTGGTAGGCGTCTTATGTCACGAATATCTGGGCACGCGTCGGGCATGGACTGCCGATGAAATGGCTGTTGCGGCGTCGTTTGCCACGATGGTGACGCTAGCGATGGAAGCCATGGAACGGGGAGAATCCGAATGTGCGATGCGCCAGGCAAAAGAAAAAGCGGAAATTGCAAGTGCAGCCAAAAATGAATTTCTTGCCAGCGTGAGTCACGAGATCCGCACACCCATGAATGCGATCATTGGAATGGCGGATTTGCTATGGGAAACGGATCTGACCCCCGATCAACGGAAATACCTCCGCATTTTCCGTCGTGCCGGCGGAAATCTTTTGAGCCTGATCAACGACATTCTCGACCTGTCAAAAATCGAGGTCGGCCATCTGGAGTTGGAATCAACCGACTTCGATTTGAGCGACTTGGTTGAGAAAGCTATCGAGATTCTCGCCATGCGGGCCAATGAAAAGGGCCTCGAACTGGCGTGCTATCTTTCGCCCGACGTTCACCGAGCCTTAATTGGAGATCCCAACAGACTCCACCAGATCCTCATCAACCTCATCAGCAACGCGATCAAATTCACCGATAAAGGGTCTATCACGGTACGGATCGCGCCGGATCCGGATCTCTTCAAGCCCGGCGCTATTCGATTCTCTGTCAGCGATACAGGAATCGGCATTCCGCCGGACAAGCTTGCGGTCATTTTCGAAAGCTTCACGCAAGCCCATGCCTCAACGACGCGTAAGTACGGGGGAACTGGTTTAGGCTTGACCATTTCACGGCAATTAGCCGAGCTCATGAACGGACGGATTTGGGTGGAGAGTACTCTCGGAGAGGGCAGCACGTTTCATTGCTCTGTGCAGCTCGCTGTCCAATCTAGCTCCGTATCTATCCATGACAACGCGCGGATCGATCTAAAGGGGGTCCGAACTCTTGTGGTTGACGACCATGCCACCAACCGCCTCATCCTTCGTGAAATCCTGTCCGCCTTGGGGGCAGAGGTGTCAGAAGTTGAATCCGGCCGAGCAGCCATCGAAAAGTGGCGGCAAGCCTCTGCCTCGGCCCGACCCTATGAGCTGGTGCTTCTTGACTGTCGCATGCCTGGGATGGATGGGTTTGAAGTTGTCGAAGAGATGAGACGGGCTGGTCCTTCCCAGGACTCGACGATTGTGATGCTGGCTTCTCACCATTGGGCCGACGACATCGCCCGCACCTATGATATGGGGCTGGGCGGTTACTTGATCAAGCCCATCAGGGAATCGGATCTACTCCAAACTATCAGCATCGCCCTCGACCGCTCTAAGGGCATCCAACATAGGACTGGTTCAGCGCCGGTGGCTCCCGCACCTTCTGCCGAAGTCAGAGCCCTTCGTGTCTTATTGGTAGAGGATTCGCTGGATAATCAGGTGCTGGTCCGTTCTTACCTCAAGCAAACTCCCTATCGTCTTGATGTCGCAGATCACGGAGCCATCGCATTGGAACTGTTCAAGAACGGCTACTACGACCTCATTCTGATGGATATGCAGATGCCGGTGATGGATGGCTATGAAGCGACGAAAGCGATACGGATCTGGGAGCGAGAGCATGATCTCCCGCCCACTCAAGTGATTGCCCTGACCGCCCTGGCGCTGAAAGAAGACGGAGTCAAGATTCTCGATTCGGGCTGTAACGCTCATATGACCAAACCGATCAAGAAGCATACTCTCCTGGAAGTCCTCCAGGCTTGCAAAGGACGGCATGCCTCATGAGCATAGGACCAAATAGCCATGCCGAGAACGTGATTACCGTGTACATTGATGAGGGTCTTGAAGAAATCGTTCCAGGGTTTCTAGAGAACAGACGGCGTGATGTGCAGACGCTGGAAACAGCATTGGAACAAAATGATCTCAATACAATTGGTATCATTGGTCACCGCATGAGGGGTGATGGAGGAGGCTATGGGTTCGATACGATCAGTGAGATAGGAGAATGCATGGAGTTAGCGGCTGCGCGGCAAGATAGAGACGCGATCAGGCGGAATCTCAGCAAGCTCGCGGATTTCCTTGCTCGTCTCACAGTGGTGTATCGTGCATAAGTGTTTAAAAACAAAGAAAAATAATCAAGCTGTCACAGGCCGAAGATGAATTCCTATTCCCCGCTTCGCTTCCGGTATGTTAGTCTCAAGGCGCTCAATCTTGATGGCGTATGGTACAATTTTCTCCGAAATTAGGTGTTTATTCTAGTTGCCATCGGTAAGCGCTTATGGTATTGCTGTGCCGTTACTGAGATCAATGACTTTAGATGACACAATAATCGAAGCCGCTATTTACTCAACCTAGGAGGTTATTATGGATATGGGTCTTCCTTTTCTCGGCTTGTTTGCCATTGTCGGTGTGTTCGTGGTGGGTGCTGGCCTGATCCTGTTGTGGCCATACGAGAAATAGAGGGCGCGCCGTTCTCTTGCGGTTCGGTGTAGTGGGTTGTGCGTCGTTTAGGCTGCTGGTACCCGTGGATTTTCCCACCTCACAATGGTGGGAATGTTTATGTGTGTCAGATTAGCGTTAAACGTTAGTAAATCGGTCATCCCCTGGAACTCACCGATTGGCTGCCTTATGTTTCTGGAGCCAGGTGTGTTCCACGGTGGACCGGTTCTTTCCGTGAATTATTTTGCGACCCAGCGTTCTGACTTCTCAAGCTATATTTACCAAGATCTGCCAGAATGCCACGCTCGGAAGAGCGGGGATGAATGGCAGCTCGTAGCGAAGCGGAGACAAATTCCCTCTTGGTTTACAAAAGCCAAGCCCGGCAGGGCGGGGTTCTTTACTAGCCTCCCCCACTTGTTACAGAATTCTGATCTACGCCGTACATCTCTACTCACTAGGCGTCAGGTCTGTTCGATCGTTTGTAAGACTGTCCTTCACGAAGTGAAATGACTGTGAACTTCTGATTACGCGAACTGCACAGAGCGGTACTCAAGGCAGAGTAACTCCGCCATGGACCTGATCTAGTCCGGCGAGCTGACAGATCCTTCCATCTTCCTGGCCCTGTCCAATTTGTACGGTGATTTTCTTACGGTAGCATCATTTTTTCTACCGATCTCCTGGCATCCCCCGACATCGGGATCTTAGTTGGCGCGCCTCAGCCTCGTGCGTCAACTTGATGCAACATCCCACAGGCGCTTCTTTGCAAACGCATGCCCTGATCCTGATTTGAGATAGCGCTCGAACTCGACAGCGCGTCGGTCATCTTGGAAGCAGAGGTGCAGCACAATATTCCAAGGACGATACTTGGATGTATGAGGCGACCCGCTGGCATTATGGGTTTGAAGCCGTGCGTCGAGATCTTGGGTAATGCCGATGTAGCGTTGATTCGAGGTTGAGAGACTTTGGAGAAGGTAGACGTATTTCACGGAGCCCCCCCCCTCCGCCGAAGCTTCGGGGGACAGTCTTCGCGAAAGTTCTGTCTGGCATGCCAGCCGAAGCTTTAGCGAAGGCTGGTGGAGGGCAGGGGAGTTGAACCCCCGACCCCTACGTTGCGAACGTAGTGCTCTCCCAACTGAGCTAGCCCCCCACTGGACCATCATGCAATCGGCACGACAAACGCTTCTCTGACGGTCGTCATTATACATGACCCTTCACGGAGACTCTACCGGAAGTTCGATTCGCCGCATCATTATGACGGGCTGATCACTGCTTCGCCTTTCGGTTTCCCATTTTCGATGAACACGCGTCGCCCATCAACTCGCAATCGCCCTTCGGCAAAGAGCTGGACTGCTCTCGGGTAGATCGTGTGTTCTTGCTCAAGAATGCGAGCGGCGAGTGTGTCGGGCGTGTCGTCATCGAGAATCGGAACCGCCGCTTGAAGAATAATCGGTCCTTCATCGACCCCTTCCGTCACGAAGTGCACCGTGCATCCAGCGAGTTTGCAGCCCCAGTCGATCGCCTTCTTCTGCACCTCCAATCCAGGAAAGGAGGGCAACAGAGATGGATGGATATTCATCATTCGATTCATAAAGGCCTCGACGAGGATCCTGGTCACGATCTTCATGTACCCGGCCAGTAACACCAACTCTACTTCGTGCCGTTTGAGCACATCGAGTAGCTCGCGATCGTAGGCCTCACGACTATCTGGTCTGCCTGCGTAGGGTTTTGGGTCGATGAAGAAGGAGGACAGGCCGTGCTGGCGGGCTCGTTCTAATGCCGGAGCCTCTTTCTTGTTGCTGATGACGGCGACAATGTTTGCCTGAACGGTTCCAGCTTCGATTGCATCGATCACCGCCTGAAGATTCGATCCGCGTCCGGATGCCAAGACGGCGACTCGAAGCGCGTCCGCCCGCTTAATCGACATACTCTACCAATGGGGCGTCGCCGGCCGATGACACAATGGTCCCAATCTGCCAAGCCGGATCACCCAAGGCCGTGGCGCGCGCGATGACTGCCTGGGCAGTTGACGCAGGGACTACGAGAATCAACCCGATCCCCATGTTGAACACGCGATACATTTCCTCACGCGCTACTTGCCCAAGCCGTGCAATCGCCTGGAAGATAGGGGGTGCTGACCAGGCACTCCGCCGCACCTGCGCCCGTACACCGGGGGGGAATACTCGCGGAAGATTCTCGGTTATGCCGCCGCCGGTGATATGGGCCATGCCTTTAATAGGACATTCCTGGATCAATGCGAGGATCTGTTTGGCATAGATTCTGGTCGGAGTCAGCAGGATGTCTCCGAGAGGCCGATCGAGTTCAGGCAGGCGACTGGCCATGGTCAGTGAGGCTTGATCCAATAGGACACGCCGCGCCAAGGAATAGCCGTTACTATGAAGACCGGTCGAGGCTAACCCAATCAGGGCATCGCCTGGTACGATATTGCGGCCATCGATGATTTTGAGTCGATCCACCACCCCGACGGCAAATCCAGCCAGGTCATATTCGCCCTCGGTGTAGAAGGAGGGCATTTCTGCTGTCTCTCCGCCGATCAAAGAGCAGCCGGCTTGGCGACAGCCTTCGGCGATACCGGATACCACTTGCTGTGCTTTAGGGACCGCGAGTTTGCCTGTCGCGAAATAATCGAGGAAGAACAACGGCTCTGCTCCGCTGACAGCGATGTCATTGACGCACATCGCGACAAGATCGATGCCGACCGTATCGTGCCGATCCATCAAAAAGGCAATTTTCAGCTTCGTGCCGACTCCATCGGTGCCGGAGACCAGAACAGGGTCCTTGTACTTTTTTGCCTGGAGACGGAAGAGCCCACCGAATCCTCCAAGGTCAGTCAGAACTTCAGCGCGAAAGGTCGAGCGAACGAGCGGCTTGATGCGATCGACGAACTCGTCGCCCGCATCGATATCGACTCCGGCATCGCGGTAAGTAGTCATAAGAGGGCGCATCTTAACGGAGGGCTGTTGCAGAGGTCAACGCGCAAGTAGCCAAATCCTGAAACAAGAGACAAGTCTCGCTCGCCCTTTTCTTCGTTGGGCAGTTTGGTCGATCCTCAAGTGCGCGCGTCGAACGAGCACCTTCTCAGTGTGCGCGTTCCGCGAGCAGGAGGACGACCAGGCTGCCCGGCTTATCCTTCAGGCCGCATCTCCACATCCAGTAACTTGATTTTCCGATGGAGATGGCTCCGTTCGATTTTCAGTTCTTCAGCCGTGCGAGAAATGTTCCAATGATGCTCTCGTAGCTTTCTCCCGATATAGTCCTTTTCAAATGCATTACGGGCATCTCTGAGCGAGTCATACGACTGCGTGAAAACTGGATCCACTGTCGGAATTGCCGACTGAGGCGTCGATCCGATCGGACGCGCTTCTAACGAAGCACCGACATGAGTTGGGCCGATAACAGGTTCCGGTACCATGATCATCAACCGCTCGATCAGATTCCGCAGTTCGCGAATATTCCCGGGCCAGTCGTATTGTTGAAACACCGCCATCGCTTCCGGCGAGACCTCTTTCATCCGCAACCCCTGTTCTTCCGCATGGGCCTTCATGAAGTGGCGAACGAGCAGCGGAATGTCTTCCCTGCGCCCCCTGAGAGGCGGCACGATGATCGGCACCACGTTGAGCCGATAGAAGAGGTCGTCGCGGAACGTGCCTTTTTCGATTTCCTTCAGTAAATTCTTATTGGACGCGGCTAATACCCGAACATCCACTTTCAGCAGTTTGGTCCCACCGACACGAGTGAATTGCTGCTCCTGTAACGCCCGTAAGACCTTGGCCTGTGTGTTCAGGCTCATATCGGCGATTTCGTCCAGGAATAGGGTGCCCCCGTCCGCCTGCTCGAACTGTCCGCGTTTCATCGAGGTGGCCCCGGTGAACGAACCCTTTTCGTGTCCGAACAGCTCACTCTCGATCAAGGTTTCCGGGATGGCGGCACAGTTCATTGCCACAAACGGTCGAGTGCTCCTAGTGCTCTGCAGATGGATCGCCCGCGCGACAAGTTCTTTTCCCGTTCCGTTCTCTCCTCCGATCAACACGCGGCTATTGGTCGGTCCGGCCGTCTGAATCAGCTGCCGGAGCTGTTGCATCGCCGGCGACTCTCCCACCAACTCGAATTTCCGCTGGACTGTGGTTCGGAGGGTCCGATTCTCCTGCTCCAAACGGTATTGATCCAAAGCATGTTTGACGCGCAGCGTGACATTCTCGAGCGACAGGGGCTTTTCAATATAGTCATAGGCCCCCAGTTTGATCGCCTTGACCGCGGTCTCGATCGACCCGTGTCCCGACATCATCATCACTTGTGCCGTTGGCGCCAGCTCACGAACCCGACGCAAGGTTTCCATCCCATCCATTTCCGGCATCCAGATATCGAGGAGCATGAGGTCGGGCGGATCCATAGTATAGACGCGTAGCGCCTCCACGCCGTTCTTGGCCACCGCTACGTCATAACCTTCGTCCCGTAGAATGCTGCTCAAGGATGTGAGGATCGGCTCTTCGTCATCCACAATCAAAATCGATGCAGACATAGTGCTCCGTTAGGCGTTAAACGTAAGGCGTAAGGTGTCCCGGAGTAGCGAGAGTATTCGCTGCTTACCCCTAACCTCTTACCCCTGACGTGTCTAGACCGGCAATTCAAACGTGAACACGGCCCCTTTCGGCTGATTCTGGGTCGCATGGATCTGTCCCTCGTGATCGGTGATGATGCGCCGTACGATCGCCAGCCCCAACCCAGTTCCCGTCTTCTTCCGAGTAAAGTATGGCACAAACAACTTTTCCTGGTCTTCCGGCGTGATGCCTATTCCCTCGTCCGCTACACTCACTACGGCCAGCCGACGTTTCGTATCGTACGTGGTCGAGAGCCAGACACGCCCCTTTTGTTGCATCGCCTGAATGGCGTTATCCAGCAGATTGATCATGACCCGCTTTAGCTGCTCTCGGTCGAAGTTGAGAGACGGGAGATCCTGGTCCAGCTCCACGATCAGTTCCACATCCTTCTGTGCCCCGCGATAGAGAGTTGTGACCTCATTGATTACATCGTGGAGCGACTGATGCGCCATCTGTGGAGTCGGCAGTCTGGCAAACTTGGAAAATTCGTCGACCATATGCTTGAGACTCGTCACTTCGTTGACGATCACGTTCGTGGATTCGTCGAAGATCGCGTCGAAATCAGCCGACTTTTCAAAATACTTCTTCCGGAGACGTTGCGCGGAGAGTTGGATGGGCGTCAACGGGTTCTTAATCTCGTGGGCGACCCGCCGGGCCACCTCTTGCCAGGCCGCCACCTTTTGCGCCTTGATCAATTCCGTGAGGTCTTCGAATACCAGCACGATGCCGAGGTCCTTGTTCGCTTCATCCTTCATGCGGGAACCATGGAGGCCGATGGTTAAGAATCTGCCCCCGATCTCCATTGGTCCTTCGAGCGCCAAGGTATCTCGCTGATCGGCCAGCATCCGGTCGTAGACCGTCTGGAACGGATCGAGGCGAAACTCTTTGAACACCTCATTGGCCTGTCTGCCGCGGAATCGATCCGCCGCAAGTCCGAGGATCCGTTCGCCGGATGGATTAAAGTTCGTGATCAGCCCATTTTTATCGATGGAGAGCAGGCCTGCGGCAATGGTCTCGACCACCGTTTCGATGTAGGCGCGGCGGCGATCGAGTTCAAGATTGCTATGGCGCAACGAGATATTGGCCTCTTCGATCTCGGACTTACTCCCCTGGAGGTCCGACGTCATCCGGTTGAATGAATCGATCAAAGTGCCGATTTCATCCGTGGCCTTGGCATCGATCCGGACGGAGAGATCCCCTTGGGCAATCGCTTCTGTCGCTTCAGCCAATCGTTGAATCGGGACCGTGATGCTCCGCGCGACATAGAATCCGAACCAGGTTGCCCCGAACAGGATCAGCACTGTGATGACGGCAACGAAAAGATAGGCTCCGGCCTTGATCGGATTTTTCATGGCCTTGGTCTGCTTATATTCGTCGTACTGATGGCCGATCCCCTCCATTTTTGCCAGCAACGATTCGGGGACGAAGGCTTCCACCACCACCACTCCGCCGATCTCACCGGTTCGTCCGCTCGCTGCAATGGGGGCGGCGGCCCGCACCAAGCGCCCGGTTTGGGCCTCCTGTACCGCATTCACTTCTTGCTTTCCGTTGATCACTTGGAGCACGAGCTGGCCGATCGGCAGATCGAGAGCCGATGAAGGGACGTCGAGATCCAGCGCCTTGGTGAGGGTTTCCATTTTCGCCGAAAAGACTTCGATCCCGGCCACACCGAACTCCGCTCTCTTGCGCGCCATTGCCGCCACCAACAGATCGCGCTGTTCTGTCAGCAACATGTCTTCCCGATAGATTTCGTGGCTGATGGCCCTGGCGCTGTTCACGGCCAGGGTAATGTGGCCGGCATGTTGCATTCGCGCCACGTCATACGAGTCCCGCATGACCTGCTCAATCTGATCGCTGAACCACACATCCACGGCCTTATTCACCAGTCCGCTCGCGACCAGTGCAAGGAGGACCGTCGGAATGAGTGAAAAACCGATGAAGGCTGCCACCAGCTTCGTACGAAATCCCGACCCAAATAGTCGATGCAAAGAATCCTGTCATTTGATGAGCCGGAAAGTCGCGTTGTGGCATAGGGAGGGAGTAAGAGTGGCGATGCGAACAGGCAGGGATTACTTGGCCGACGTCCTTGGGCGGGTCCGCTTGCTGGCCCCGTGCGAGTCCAAGTCGATCTGCTTCAGGGCCTCCAGCTGATCCGTCAATTCCGCAATGCGCTTATCCCGAGTACGAACCTGCAGCTGAAGGCTATGTACCGTCGGATCCGGGATTCTGACAGTTTCCACTGTGGTGCTTTTGGCAGTTTCTCCTGCAGGACGTTGCCGTCCAAGCCATGCGCGTACCGTCCCTTTCATCACATCCAGCAAGGCTCCCGTTGGTTCGTTGGGGGAATCGGGATAGGAGTTCCTATTGGTAAGAAACCGAATCCAGAGCGCGCTTGGGTCCGCGAATGGACCATTCGGCGCGGCGGCAATTGCCTGCTGAAAGGAAGCCGCCGCCGCCTCTCCGTTTTTGAATAGGGCGATCATCCCGCGGGTGAAATGCACCTGATCGCAGGATTGACTCTGTGTGCAGGTGCCCAGCAGCGCTTCCTGTTCTCGCTGGACCGTTTGCAGGATGACTGTATCGACCGTATCTGCTTGAAATAATGGGGTAGGACTCGGTAGTGCGGGGCTATTCACCGTCACACAGCCACATAGCGTCCCCATCATTAGGAGCCCTGATCCATAGCGAAGCCACATAGCGATACCCTCTGGCGCCAAGGTCTCAATCCCTTTGCTACGACAAGCATAGCATACGGTTTGAATCTTGCTTGGGCAGGGATGGGGGGTAAGAAAATCGAGACATACTGCTCTTCTGACTGGCGGTCGCTGGGGGCTTAGGGTGCCATGAGAGGTCCCTATCCTGCCAGGTAGCTTGAGTTGACAGGGTGTGAAGTGCTCCACTAGACTGCTTTTTATTCAGAGAGCCGACAGACACAGTAGATCAATCAGGTATATAGGGAGGCCCGAATCCGGATGGCGAAAAAAACGGCAAGTGAATCGGACGAAATCAGACTGAAAAAGAAGGTTGCGGCGAAAGGGACCGAGGGTAAGGACCCTAAAAGTGATCAGGCCCTTCGCTCGCTCAAGAAACGACTGAAACGGACACAGCGAAAACGGCGCGCCTTAGCGTTACGCAAGAAAAATTCTTCGAGTAAGAAAACCGCCGCCCCCGAAGCGAAGAAGTAGTCTATTTCCCAACGTAGTCGAGGGGCAACGGCACATCGAGATCGTACCGATGGAACAACCACAACCGACAGCAGAACGTGCAGTTCCCGTGAGTTCAGAGCCGGTGACCGATGAATTTGCCGATCAAGTGGCGGCGGATTTTACCGGAGAACAAGCGGTGCAGGTTGAGCCGACAGCGGAATCGACCGAGCAGGTTGTTCTTGAAGAGGAGCAGGTCAAGGATGAGATCGAGATCCAGATCGATCTGCTTAAGGATCCCGATTGGGTGGTCCGTCGCGAGGCCGCTATCACACTTGGGGAAATGGGCGATGAACGTTGTGTGGAACCCCTGTGCCGTGCCTTACGCGACGGTGATTGGCAAGTTCGGGAAGTCGCGATCGAAGGTTTGGGACTGATCGGGTCTCCCGCCGTCGAGCAGTTGCTCAAGTTGCTCCGGGATTGGGACGTTCGCAAGTATGCGATTACCGCATTAGGGAAGATTCGCGACGAACGTGTTCTCGATCCTCTCATGTTGCAGTTGCGGAACGATGAGTTCAAGGACGATGCGGTGAACGCCTTGGTCGAACTGGGGCAACCGGCGTTATCGCGATTGATCAACGCGTTGAAAGACAAAGACGAGAATGTTCGTAAACAGGCGGTATTAGCCTTAGGACGGATCAAAGAGGCCGAGGCGATCGATCCGCTCATCGACCTGCTCACCGACAGCGATTGGTTTACCCGCTTGACGGCAGCTGCAGCGCTCGAGGCCATCGGCGATGAGCGGGGCCGCGATGCGATCAAGCCATTGATGAAGGATCCGGATCTGGTGGTACGGATGAGGGTTGAGCGGATTCTGGCGAAGTGGAAGAGACAGTCTGCGAATGCTTAGCAGGATGCTGAAAAAGTCCGCCGATCCGTCCCGTCTATTCGGTCTCTCTGGTCTGTCTCGTCCCCTTGGTTAATCAGGCGAAGCGGATACACTAGAGAGACCAGAGAGACCGAATAGACCAGCGAGACCACTTCTTCTCATTTGTTCAGCTGCCGGTCGACCTCCCGCTGAATGTCATCGAGTTTCTTGAGCGGCACTATTTTCCCCATCGACAATTCCAGCCTCGTTTCCCGTAGCGTTCCGATCAGCGTCCGCAGGGCGAGGGTCGCCTCGTCTTGCTTCGCGCCTTTCACGACTGGTTCCAGCCTCTCGCTCGCTTCGCCCAGTTGTTTGGCGGCTTCCCCGAAGTTTTTGTCGAACAGTTCTGATTTCGCCTGCACCACCCGTGATTTCGTATCGATCAGCCCCTGCCTCCTGCGCAGGTCCCGTTCAATTCCCATCGTCGTATCGATGATATTGCGCGACGTGTCTTTGAGCGAATGTTGGAGGTCCGCTGCGGTTTCTTGTAGTGTGCCGGCTGGACGTTGGCCGAAGTAAAACCCCAGGCCGAATGACGCAGCGACGAGAACAAACACTGCGATAAACTTCCACATCCCTCGATTCCTTCGTCTCACCGGGCTATGAAACAGCGCTCTGGGTGTCTCTGTGTAGCTGCTTAGTCGGATTTAATCAAGCACACAAGACAGGTCAGCTAGATGAGACAGGCCGAACAGACCACAGAGGCAGGACAAGACGACGATTGTCCCGATCCGCTATCGGGCTTTGGGGGCTGTGGTTGGACGTCGAAATTGTTGGAGCAGACCGCCTGCCGCAGCCAGGCGAATGGTCACGTCTGTATCCTGCAGACCTTTTTTGAGTAACGGCGTCACCGGTGCGCCGCTTTTGCCCAAGGCCTTCACCGCCGAGAGTCGTGGTTGTGGTTCCCGGTCTTGCAGGAGCGTCTGTAGAATGTCTATAGCTTGTTTGTCGGAAGTGGCAGCCAGCGTATGGGCTGCCGCTGCTCGGAGAGAGGGGTCTGGGTGTTTCGCCAAGTCCGCAACGAGCGCGATCGCCGATACGTCGCCCAGGCGAAGCAGCCCCTCCACTGCGCTGGCCCGGACCTGCATATTAGCATCGCGCGTGAGGACCCGCAGCAGGGGATGATTTTCTCGAATCCCAAGCCGCCCGAGACTCGTAGCTGCCACCGCACGCACGCGCGCGTTTTCGTCCCCCAGGGCATGGGTCAATGGCCCGACGCCACCGGCCTGTCCATAGTCCCCCAATGCACCAGCGGCGAATGCGCGAACCGACGGCTCAGGATCGTATACTCCCTGGCTCAAGACAGACAAACTCGATGCGCGCTTCAGCTGGCCCAGGATCCCTAGGGCTGCCATGCGCACATTGGGCTCTGGAAGTGTGGCAGCTCCGGTGATGTCGGTCAGCATGTCCTGTTTTCCGAGCCGATACAGTGCGGCAGAGGCAAAGATGGATTCCGGTCCGTCGTCCGTTCTTGCTACTTCGATGAGGTAGGGCATGATGTCGGTGACTTTGGCTTCACTGAGGGCGTTCATTGCGGCAATGCGTACGGCCGGAGTCGCATCGTTCAGGGCCCGCCGCAAGGGGCCTGACTTCCCTGCGAGTCCGGCCTTGCCGATCGCGTCCGCGGCACGAGTCCGAACCAAGATGGAGTTATCGAGTAGCCCATCTTCCAGGACGGCCTGTGTTTCCGCCAGGCCGAGTTCAGCCAGTATCGCATAGGCCTCGATCCGCACATGTTCCTGCCGGTTGCGGACATGGCTAGTCAGGAAGCTGAGTGCCAAGGGTCTGAGGAGAGCCGGGTCGTCCGGGCGATCCGGTGGAACAAGCCGGTGATACAGTGTGAGGGCTTCTTCGGGCCTCCCAAGTTTGAGGGAACTCTGAAAGGCGAGGCGAAGCAGCGGTTTCGAGGTTGTGCCTTCGGCCGGGAGCGAGTACCAGAGCTTCAGGACCTGGTCGTACTCGGCGCGATTGTAAGCGTTTGTGGCCTCACGTTCGAGCGCAGAGCTGGCTGCCGTCGTCGCAGCGCTTGCATCGGCGCTGGAGAGGCCTGTAACCACTATCCACAAGGTCAGCAGCAGAAGCATCGTCAATGGCGCGGTGACGGCGCAGCGATCGTCATGTTGTGCTGGTCCGGATCGACGGTCGATTACCATATCGAGGGTGTACGGACCATGGCTGGCGCATACAGATTATCGACGTACTCCTTGACCATTCGTTTAGTGCAGAACCGGGGGGCATTGGTTCGCAGATTTTCCTTCATGAGTTGCAACCAGCCGCGCGGTATTCCATCCAGGTCTCGTTGGTAGTAGAGTTGGACCGCTTCCTGTTCCAGTAGGCGGTAGAGCTGTTGGGCGTCATGCTCGTCTTGGGCCTGAATGTCGGAGTTTCCGATCAATGGTTCAATGCCCCATCCGTTGGCTCCGTTGTAGCCTTCTTTCCACCATCCATCGAGGACGCTGAGGTTGATGACACCGTTGAGCGCAGCCTTTTGCCCGCTGGTTCCGCTTGCCTCCAGGGGGAACCGCGGGGTGTTGAGCCAAATGTCGACTCCTTGGACAAGAAATTTTGCCATATGCATATCATAGTTTTCCAGGAAGGCCACGTGGCCACCCAGCTTATGGTCGTCGCAAAAGCTCAACACTTCATGAATGAAAAACCGACCTGGCTCATCGGCTGGATGGGCCTTGCCGGCAAAAATCAATTGGACGGGGCGCCACTGATTATGGAGTAAGCGTTTCAGTCGGTCGAGGTCACGGAACAAGAGGGTCGCTCGTTTGTAGGTAGCAAAGCGCCTAGCGAAGCCGATGGTGAGCGCTTCGGGGTCGAGGAGCGTGCCTCGCGTCAATACTTGCGAGGCTTGGAGCTGCCCCTGCATCCAGCCGCTCCTGGCGCGTTCCCGGATAAAGCTCATGAGTTTGCGTTTCATGGTTTGGCGTACGGCCCAGAGCTCTTGGTCTGGAATATCCAAGACCCGCTGCCACATGGTCGTATCGTCGCATCTCTCCGCCCATGCTGGTCCGAGATACTTACCGTAGAGCTGATTGAGTTCCGGCGCGATCCAGGTCGGCGCATGGATGCCGTTGGTCACGCTACGGATCGGGACTTGCTCAGTGGGTAGGCCCGGCCATAGGTGGCGCCACATTTCTCGTGAGACCTGCCCATGTTCACGACTGACCCCGTTCACATGGGCAGCCAGTCGGATGGCGAGTGCTGTCATGTTAAAACCCTGCCCCTGGGACTCGGGGGTATCTCCCAGGCGGAGAAAATCTTCTCGCGAGAGGCCCAATTGTTCCCAATAACCCGCAAAGTATCGGTCCATGAGATGATGGGGAAAGACATCGTGGCCGGCAGGGACCGGTGTATGGGTGGTAAATACCGTGCTTTGGCGGATGGTTTCGCAGGCGTCTGCGTGGGTCGATCCCTTCTGGATCAATTCGCGAATGCGTTCCAAGGTCAGGAAGGCGGAATGGCCTTCATTGGCATGCCAGACCGTTGGTGCGATACCCA
>NEWP02000007.1:26762-36203 GCA_002869895.2 Nitrospira sp. CG24E
CCGATACCCAGCAGAAACTCCTGGCAGAGACGCATTTCCTGGTCACCACCGTACAGGCGAGCTGAGAGAGCCCGATTCTCCGGGCTGTTCTCAGGGACGTCTGTATCGATGAGGTAGAGGGGGACCAGTCCGACGAGTACCTTCCAGACTGCGGCTGCCACGACCCGACTACCAATTTCAACCGTGATTCTGCATGGTTCTCCCGTTGGCGTGAGGGCGGGATGAATCGGCGACTCTGCTCGGTTGAAGGGGGCATAGGCCGCTTCCTGCCATCCTTCCGGCGTGATCCGCTGCCGGAAGTATCCTTGCGGGTACATGAATCCTACTCCCACCAATGGCACACCGAGATCGCTGGCTTCCTTGCAATGGTCTCCGGCGAGGATGCCCAGACCTCCGCTGTAAATGGGGATGGATCTATGTAGACCAAATTCCGCAGAGAAGTATGCGATGGTAGGAGCCTTCAAACTGCTGTGCTGTGTTTTAAACCAACTGTGACCGTTCTGACGGTACTCGTCGAATATCTTGAGGGTGGCAGAGTATAGACGCATATATGAGGGATCTTCGGCGAGGTACTTGAGGCGGTCTGGCCTGATGCCGGCTAGTAGTTCGACGGGATTGTGATGGGTCAGTACCCAGAGGGTTGGATCAATGAATTCAAACAGACGACGGGCTTCTGGAGTCCAGCTCCACCAAAGATTTAGCGACAATTCCTTGAGTCGTGAGAGTCCGGATGGAATGGCCTGAGATGACGCGTCTGCTGTCTTCGGAGTATCCACTGCACCTCCTCAAAAGTTCTGTGGGTCTGTCTGGTTGATTTGGTCTATCTGGTTTCTCTGGTACATCCGTCCGGTCTGGTTCAACTAAGCACACGAGACAGACCAGATAGACCGAACAGAGCAGATAGACTGTGTTGGGAGCGATCAGGCATGACCAGCTTTATGCCAGGATGTCCATTCGTCTGAGAATGCCACGGAGGCATATCGTTCGCCAAGTATTTTAGTAACTCGGTTCATCAGTGCGGCGACCTGTTGCATGTCCTCCGGCGGCAGGTCTTGCCGAAATCGAGGATGCAGTCCCCACCGAGTTTCCACTTCTTCTCCAGCGACAGTAGACATCACGCTCACCAACTTGATTTCAGTTCCTGTCGGACCGGGGGAATGAGGCTTCGCGGTGGGCGGCGGCGGTGCGGATGGGGTATCGGTTGAAACGGGAGCGGCTGAGGCAGCCGCAGTCGCGGGGGGAGCGTTTCCGGCCAAGATGGCTGTGATGGCTGGAATCACCGCGCTAGCGCAGAGTGTTGCGGCGGAGGATACCTGCTCGTTCCCTGCCGTGCCCATCGTACCGGCGACTCGGTCGCCAAAACTTTTCAGCATCTCGTCTCTTACGGGGCTGTCTTCGGTCACGAGGAATCGGTATCGCTCATAGACCTGCCGGCTTTCTGCCACCGCTGCCCCGACGGTGATCATGATTTCCATTTGGTCGGCGCCGGTACCGAATGCCGGTTCGAGCGTATTTTTCAATTGCAGTGTCACGGCGTCCTCGAGATTATCCATGAACTGAGGCTGCTGTTTGATCGGCAAGTACAAAGCGGAGAGCCGATCGGTCAGATTGAACAAAATCTTGATGAATTCGAGATAGAGGCCCCATTCATCCTGGCGTTTGAGTTTCAACGCCTGTGCAGGCGCATGTTTCTTCATGACTGTCACAGATTCGCCCGACACGGCGAGCATCAGTTCAGCCAGGGAACGAAGTTGTTGTTGGTACTCGGTTTTGGCGGTGGCCATGTGACTCTCGATGATTCCGATTAACGCGTCATTATATACAGGTTGTCGCTCAGGCTCCAAGGGGCGGCTACTACAAGGGTAAGGATTGAGTTGACGGCGCGCAGTTTGTGTGTGGCAAAAAGAGTGTCGACGATATGACGCGGAAGTCGATGACATGGCTCGATCCATTAGCCTCTATCGTCTTGATTGCATGCGTCGCTGAACAACTTCTGCTAGACAGAAGAGGTGAACATCGGTAAGATAAATAAACATTAGAGGTGTATCTTAAGCTATGGCTACAATTCTTATCATCGACGATGAAGAATCGATCCGGAACCTCCTGAAGGAGGTTCTTGAACGGGCTAATCACCGCGTGCTCGAAGCCCGCGATGGACGGGAGGGGCTAACTCTTTACCAGCAGAATAAAGTCGATCTGGTTCTCATGGATATTCTGATGCCGGGAACCGACGGCCTCGAAGCTACCCTGCAATTGACGAGGGAATATCTCGACGCGAAGGTCATCGCCATGACTGGAGCCCAAGCAGACCGAAACTTTCTCGATGTCGCAAAGCTTTTTGGCGCCTGCCGCGTATTCGAAAAGCCCTTCAACCTCGACAAACTTATCCAAGCCATCAACGAAGAACTCGCCAAGTAGCACGCCCTCTCAGCCTCCTGCTCCTAGCTCTGAATTGGGCCGGTATGATTGATCGGCTCTCGGTTTCGCTTCAGAATAGGTGAGAAGAAAAAACATAACAATAACAAGGGCGATAGCGGAAATGAAGCCCTGCCAATTTATGACATGACGACCTCACATCTTGTGGTATGACATCAAATAGGTCTGCGAATTGACGTAATCCAGGACCTTCTGCGACTATTTCAATATGTTTTCCGAGTCATCACGCCTGGTAGCTGGCTCCATGGCCTTAAAACGGAGGAGGGGGTTACTTTGGCTTTTGCTTGTAGTCCTTGCTCTCATCCCACTTTTTCCACTGACTAACTTCGTCGGGCACCCACGCTGGGGAGAAATTCGTTGGATCCCCTTTCAGGATTTCTCGCTCACCAAGAATTTTCTCATAGATATCATCGGCAACATCGGCTGGTTCATCGTCTTCGGATATTTCCTACATTACTTGCTGGCCGAGGATTCCTCCTCCATGCGGCCTATCGCAAAAGTCGTCCTCATCACAGTCTGTATTTCTCTTTCGATCGAATTCTTTCAGATCTTCTGCCGCCACCGCACTCCTTCCATGACGGATGTCCTGTGCAATACCGTAGGGGCTGGCCTCGGTGCGTACTTTTTTGAACTGTCTCGGTCCAGGGTTTTCTCAGAACCGGTCCATATCGCGGAAGTGAAAGAGGATGGTTCGAAAACGCTCTTCCCGAATTCCCGATCTTGATCAGGGTCGAGCGCTGAGCTCTTTCCGCACAAGTCCGCGCATCATCACCGGATCGTTGTAGCCTACTTCGCTCAATGCATCCATCAGATGTATCCGCTTTGCCGACGCCAATTCTTTTGCCCTGACGTAGTTCTGGGCGCTGAACCGCGCCACCGCCGGCTGGCCGTTCACAATCTGACAGGCCAGGAGCTCACCGCTCACTTCCAGTACGCCTCCCTGCTCAACCAGTGTCTTGGCCTGCGCTGACGTTATGCCATGGAGTTGCGCGAATTCCTCCAGCCCTCCTGTTTCGACTAATCGTCCATCCGGCATGATGCAGAGTCGTTTGAAGTGGGGGGACCAATCTTTCCGGAAGTCGATATACTTGATATCGCCTCCCTTGGCGACGGCGCGATCCAAGGTGCGGTAATCGATGCCAAGGTTTTTCTGCTCTAGTTTTAAGCTCAGCTCTTCCGGCAATGTTCGGTGAAAGACAAGCGCTGCGACCTCATCCAGTCTCATCCCTCGCCCCTGAGTCAATTGCTCCACCTCGGCGAATTGCATCAGGTCGAGGGTCCAGGTCTGTTTCGGAGTCTCTCCGGTCGGATCGACGCGACAGGCAAACAGCCCCCTTGTCAGCACCCCGCCGACCTGGGGGTAGACATAGACGCCGCCCTCATTCAGGAGCGTGGTCATGGTTTCCAGCGGCACGTCATAGCTTTCGGACAGGATCTTGGCATGGGCAGGAAGGTCCTCTTTATGCGTCATGGCGCAGGCTGTGACGTTCCCTGGCGCGTCGAAGTCCGAGTAGTCTTCAATAATGTTATAGAGGATTGGCGACTTTGGCTTAACGCTTTTTTTCTTTATTTTAAACATGTGGGGTCGAGCTCCAAGCTAAACGATGTAAGCGCAATCACAGGATTTTATCGATTCAGATGATGATAGGCCGGCAGTGTCATCAACCTTCCATCCTCGACCGGCGCGCCTACCGTAAAATGATAGAGCGACTGAAAGGATCGGTCTTTGATCCCGATAATCTCATGCACCGGGTCGTCGAAGAAACAGCCGATTCCAGTGGCTCGCACTCCCGCAGCTTCGGCCTCCAGGTACAGCACCTGTCCTAGCAGGCCCGACTCCCAGAATAGACGTGGATACCACCAAGCCCCTCCTTCACGCAAGCGCCCTTCGAACTCAGTCAACATACCCAATGAGAAGGCGCTGTCCCCGGCAATATCTTGATGGCAACTCACCTGGATTGCGGCTTTCTTCGCATCGCCTTCAAGCAGCCAGTAAAGAGGAAGACTCTCCGGGCAACCTGGCGTCGGAGTCCAGGTCAACTCTGGATTCATGGATTGCTGAATGAAGGCCAGTTTCTGTGGGTCACGGACCAGAAAATATAGCCCCGGAGTCAGACCCTCGATGCGATGCAGAAAGAGTATAAGATGAATCGCCGGCTCGTGGGGCCAGACATCCCAAGGCATCGGTCGATCTAATTGTGGCCGATCAGAGCGAGGCATTACCCATTGCATCATGCGGAAAAACGTTGCCGCTGGGATCGATGTCTTGCCATCGAAGGATACGGCGCTCCGTCGCTGTCGGATGATTCGGCCCGCCGAAGGCTGGTGAGGGGGGAGGGGTAAGGGGTGAGAGGGTATCCGATAGAGCGCGCTGCCCAATGAAACTGTCAGCTTATCAGCCTGCGATTTCCACGAAGCCTCAGCCACTTCGTCGATCACATCCCAATGCACCCCGTGGTCTTGGCTTAAACGATTGGCTTTCCCATGCCAGGAGGCGTTCGATAGATCCTTGACCAACGTTGCATCGAGAAACAACGGCATCTCATCAGTCTTACCCCTCGCCACTTGCCCCTCGCCACTTGCCCGGTCTGATCGCCAGATAACAGCAATGCAGTCCGGATGTTCCGGCTCAACAGCAGCAAAGTCATCCACGCGATTGGTCCCCAACAATAGCGCAATCGTGTTCTGTTCCACCGCATCCAGCAGCGCCATATTCCAGCCTAGCGTGGCTGCGGCGATCCTCGCCGATCCAATCGCATGGCCGACATCGTGGTTGCAATAACGGAATGCCCGCTCGCCATACTTCCAGGCCTCACGCCAATGCACCGAAGTCAGCCCGAACAGAAATGCGCCGGGCGGAAACGGATTCAGCAGATAAGCCGCCTGTTCAACTGGAAACTCTGCTCGAAACTCTAGCCCATGTTCCCTGGCCGCATAATGATAGAGCCCAGGCTGCAGATCGAGACCATCGATCTGTGGGAATATCGCATAGCCTTCTGTGGGATGCAGATTGCCGGAAGAGGGATTGCTCCGTAACGCCCATTGCATTTCCCCACCTTTTTTCCATGCGGATATGGCCAGCGCAAATTCGAAAAAACGCGAGATAGCCTGCAAGTTGACAGGCTGACTAACGACGCGTTCCGTTCGATAGATCGCATCGTAGGAGGGTGACAGAGGCTCCTCATCAGGCTTCAACACAGGAAGCGGAATCAGTCGCGCGCCTTCAAATCGTCGAAAGGGATCAGGCTGATTCGCCCAATCCAGATACCCAAGCGCGCGGGCATAGCGATTGAAATGGTGCTTGGTCTGAATGTGATAGCGGATGACCTGATCGACGGGATCGGTTGAGACTGGCTCGGTTGGTGTAGCGGAAATTGGGTTCTCCGTGCTCATGATAGGTGGAGGCAGTTTACAGAGCGGCGGGAAGGAAAGTAAACGAAGTCAGGCCGATTGTATTTTCCTGTCAGGCCACTTATGCTTTGATTGGTGCTACCCCTGGGTCTGGTCAGAGCCTCGTGAATGGGCAGACAGGTAATGGAGTTGGGTGCCGGTTTTCTCTGGAGCAATAGCACTCCGGAAAACATCGCATTCGTAAATTAGTAGATAGGAGAGGGTAATATCGCCCATGCAATTCGATGCAGCTCTTGCCGCTCAGGCGGCGCTTCAAGAAGCGGAAACTGAACTCGGGTCCGGCTGGGATACAGCTGCTGAGCTGGAGGGCGTCTTTTCCTCCAATGCCGGATCGGTGGCGCGGGAAGCCTATGAGGGATTGCTTTCTCTGGCAACCAGCTACCCGCAGGCCCATTCCTTTCAAGCCTTCTGTATCTACATCACCTGGCAGCAGGCGACTGAGGAAACGATTGAACGACACTTTCAGACCGGCATCAGGCTCTGTGAAGCGTATCTCGTCTCTCGTGAAGCGAAGAGCCAGCAGCACATCGACTACGTGACTGAACTGTACGGTTCATTTCGCGATGGATTGGGACTCGATGAAGAGGACGAGATTCAGGTCGAATTCAGAAAAGATACTCCGAAGGGTGGAGATTAGGCAGAAGAGTATTGGGCGCTAAGCCCTGAGGGCTGAGTCAGGAATTTTCCGATCCTGATTGCTGAGAGTTGACAGCGGTTCTAAATCTGACTCGTCAAAACCACAGTGCGGGCAGGGCATGCAGACCGGTCCATCACAACAGTGATAAATATATTCTCTTCCACATTTCTTGCAGTTCGTCTGAGCCATTCGTTCGCACGGTAGCAAACTTCCGGGTTTTGCTCAAGACCCTCTCTATGTCGGACGCCGATAAACACCGTGCGCGCATTTTCCTCCACCGTGGCCAGCTGGCTCAGGCCCAGGTTGCGTATGAGCAGGCGGTCGCGGACGATCGCCTGACTAACGATCAACGAGCCCTTTCTGATTCACTCGGCAATTTGGGCAACGTCTGTGCCCTATCGGGCGATTTGGATCGCGCAGAAGCCTGTTACAGGGAAGTGCTCACGATTCAACGCACAGAACGAAATCAGCACGCCATCGCCCACACACTGGTGAATCTCGGCAATCTTCACGTCGGGGCCGACCGTCCCGAAAAGGCCGGCCCCTACTATCTTGAAGCGCTGGACCTCCTCCGTGATCTCAAAGACGATCGGGCGCTCGGTATCCTCTACAACAACCTGGCTTTGCAAGAGGCTCGTGAGGGGCTGTGGGAACAGGCAGAGGCGTCATTTAAGCTGGCACTCGATTCTCATCGGGTTGTGGGAAATGAAGAGGGGCTAGCGGTGACCTACAGCCAGCTTGGCAAGTGCTTTCTCGACCAGGGCGACCTGACCAGAGCCGAGCGCTGCCTTAACAATGCCTCAGAACACTACATCAAGCTCGGCAACGAACCGGCTGAAGCGGCGGTGCTCCGACTCCTTGCCACGGTGTATGAGACCCGGTTGGATTCTGTGTCGGCACGGCGATGTCTTGAACGAGTGGTCTCTCTCGATCAGCGATACACGTTGCCAGAGTTTCAAACCGACTCGGCCCATCTTGAGAAACTGAAACAATCCAGTTAGCCGCTCTGTACTGTTTTGCTTTTCAGCCGGCCGATACCTCCATTAGTATACGTATGGACAGAACTAATCCTTCTTGCTAGCATCGCGCGCCCTGTTGCTTTAGGTTTCACCACAAATAGCCGACAGGATATTGACGTGGATGTTGCATGCCATATCTTGCTCGGGTCTTGATAGCATTGGTTCTTGGGTCGCTCATGACGACTAGCTGTTTGTATGCTGAAAATGTCTCGCCCGCAATCTCGGTCGGCACTCAAGAACTTGGGCTTTCTGCAGGATACTTGATCCCTCATCTCCTGAAAGGGAAAAAGAGCAAAACCGAGCAGAGCGGACTTGTTTTTATGCCCTCATGGATGATGACGCTGACCGACCCTGTCGGCGATAGTTGGTATCGGGGGCAAATATCGTTCGGTGCTGAGATGGCCTATATCCAGTTTCAGGAACCAGTTCTCACACACGGTGTCGGTTTCACTCCAAAAATCAAATACACCTTCGTCGCACTTGACCGGATTCGGCCCTATGCCGAATTCGCGGGAGGACCCTTTTGGACGGATCTCGGCGGGAAGATCCCGGAACAGTCCAGTCAGTTCAACTTCATATTATCCGGCGGGCTCGGAGTTTCCTATTTCTTGAACAACCAAGTCGCGCTCAACGCAGGGTACCGTTTTCAACATATCTCCAACGCTCACACGAGCCGAGCCAATGTCGGACTCAACTCAAGCCTCCCATTCATAGGCTTTTCTTTTTACTTTTAGGAGTATGCATGCCTGCTAAGCCGCGCTTCGTTTGGGCCATCATCGGTTGCTGCTGGTTATTTGTCATGCTCACGACCGGCTGTAGTCGCTCGATCGAACTCAAGCCCACAGCAGACAACATTCCTTCATCGAGTGTTCATGAGATTGCGCGAGCTGAACAGGTCCCACTTGTTATGGATAGCGTAGACATCGTGCGTAATGATTCTCCACAGAATCCGTCACTGGAGACAGAACAACGAGTACTCGGCAGGTTGCGGGAGATCGGACTATTCTCGCACCTCGGCGACATGAATTCCCCTGAGCCTCCGGCTAGTCAGAAATTTATTCGCGCCCGTGTCACGTTCAACGAGGTGGTCGATTCCCACCCGGGCGATGTCGCCTGGAAGGGCATCGCCATCGGTGTCTCGATGTTCACGCTGGCACCGTTTATTCCACTGGATTATGACTATTCGGCTCATGTGACTCTGGAATTAGAGCGGTGGGATGGAGGGGTTAAACGGTATGAGAGCCAGTCCGCGGGAACGGCACATTATAAAATTTTCAGCGCCACATCGCTCATGATCGATGAGTTGAAAGGCCATGTGACGGAATCCTGCCTCACAGCATTGATGCAGCAGGTCGTGAACGACACGGTCTTTTATGCCGCCAGCAGCGCCCCCATGCTCGATCGGCCTATTCGTTCAGTGTCCGTCAAGTCGAAACGATCAAAGCTGACACCTGTTCCCGTATCTGCCGTGCCCGCCAAGTAAGGGCTTTTTCTGTCGGCTTGCGCTGTAGCTCTATCCAAATAGAGAATCGTGCGATCCCTTGACCCGCCAGGCCAGAGACCTGTATAACCGCTTCCGAGCAGTAGCCTCTCGATTGCCCTTCCCTCTCTGCATAGTTCGCAAGAGCGCGATACCTGGGGGCCGGTGCAACTGTGCTTCTTCAACGCGCCCGTAGCTCAATGGATAGAGCACCAGACTACGGATCTGGGGGTTGGGGGTTCAAGTCCCTCCGGGCGCACCAATAAATCAAGTAGTTATGAGTTTAGTCTAGCTGACGAAATATTCGTGTGGAGACAGTGTAGAAGGTTGGCACAATACAAGGGCCAGGCCCCTCCCTGCTGAACCAGAAAGGTTGGAACTTCATGTCCACCACAGCAAAAGCACTGCCAACGTTCATCATCGATTGCCCATACTGCAAGGCCAAGGTTGCTGCAACC
>NEWP02000070.1 GCA_002869895.2 Nitrospira sp. CG24E
GCTGATTGGAGGGGAGGGGGCCACAGCGAACCTGGTCGAGCGGCATCAACTGGGGTTGAGTTGTCCGAACGATGTCTCACGCATCAAGCCATTACTCGGACAGGTAGCCGGTGGAGGTCTTGCCCTCAACCCGCCGGCAAAGGGATGCACAGACCGCTTCGACTATCGAACGTTAGCCGGTGAGTTGGCGCAACTGCTCAATACTGTATTAGCAGAGCAAGAGGCAGCGAGGGCCTAGCAGGATGCTGAAAAAGTCCGCCAGCGGCGTTCTCGAGAACCGTGAAAGGTGAGATGTGAAAGGTGAAACGAGGGCCAGTCGCAGAGCTGCGGCCTTGCTGGACAGCCTTTTTGAGCATCCTGCTGACGATTCAGGTACGATCACCATATAGACTATCGTGGCAGTGTGTCCCATAAAACTGAGTTTTTCCGCAGACTGCTAGCATGTTCTAAAGTTGGAGAAACTGCGGTGATCGTCTCGATACTACAATCAGATCAGGAAGCCCACGATTGGGACCAATATGTTCTGGGGTGCCAGACCGCCAGCGGCTATCACTTGTCTGCGTGGCGGGGGGTGATTCATGAAGTGTTTGGGCATCCCACCACCTATTTAATGGCAAGGGATG
>NEWP02000071.1 GCA_002869895.2 Nitrospira sp. CG24E
TTCAACAGAACATGGCGCAGATCAGTCAGGGGCGCACGGTCTTCATCATCGCCCACCGGCTGAGCACGGTGCGGCCGGCTCATCGGATTTATGTGGTGGAAAGGGGCGAGATTGTCGAGCAGGGCTCTCACGAGGAGTTACTGCGGATGAAGGGGTTTTATTCGCGGCTCTGCGGAAGTGAAGCGTGAAGCGTAAGGGGTGAAACGTAAGTAGTAAGTAGTGAGTGGTAAGTTGGTAAAGAAGCAGAGGAAGACGGATGGGATTCGGCGGACTCTCGCGGCATTGGACAGTATGGAAGGCGGCTTGGCTGGCTGAGGCGGGAAAGGGGTCAGGCACCATTTGTCGCAACGACCCGCAGGGCGCTTCGCGCAAATGGTGCCTGACCCCTTCGTCGACGGAATTCCTGCCGGCTGTGCTGGAGATTCAGCAGGCGCCACCCTCGCCTATCGGGCGCGCGATTCTCTGGACTATCCTGGCAGTCTTCACTGCCGGAACGTTGTGGGCGACATTCGGGTGGATCGATATTGTGGCGACGGCGCAGGGCAAGATCATTCCGAGCGGCTATTCCAAGGTCATTCAGCCCTATGAAGCGGGCGTGATTGCGACCATTCATGTGCAGAATGGCCAATCGGTCAAGCGCGGCGATGCGCTCATCGAGCTGGATCCGACGCTGAATCGCGCCGATCGCGACCGGGTGTCCAACGAATATCGGGCGGCGAAAGTGGATGCGGCACGGCTTCGCGCCCTCATTGCGGGCAGCCCGACCTTCGAGGCTCCTTCTGATGGAGACCCTCAATACGTGCTGCTGCAGCGGCAACTCCTCAGGGATCAGCTGGCTGAATATCAGGCGCGAGCCGACTCGGCGCAACATCTCATCGACCAGCGCAGGGCAGGACTCGATCAGACGCGAGAGAATATCCGCCGATTGGAAGCGACCGTCCCGATGGACACGGAACGGGCAGAGGCGATCAAGCAGCTTTTCGATCATCAGGCTGCCTCGCGGATGGATTTTTTGCAAGCTGAAGAGCAGCGGATCGACAAAACTCAGGAATTGGCTGGGCAGCGCAAGAAGCTCCTGCAAGATCGATCAGCTCTCGCGGAAGCTCAAAAAAACTATCAAGTCTTCGTGTCCGAGTTTCAGCAATCCAAACAGGTGGACCTCTCGACGACTGAGACCAAGGTGGCGTCGCTGGTACAGGAGGTCACTAAAGCGGGCCAGAGAGCGGACTTCCAGCGGCTGACCGCTCCGATAGACGGGGTGGTGCAGCAATTGGGCGTCCATACGGTGGGCGGCGTCGTGACGCCGGCGCAGGCGTTGCTCGTCGTGGTCCCGCAGGATCATCCGGTTGAAATCGAAGCACAGGTCGATAATAAAGATGTGGGGTTTGTG
>NEWP02000072.1 GCA_002869895.2 Nitrospira sp. CG24E
TCTCCTGGGCTCTGAATTGCAGGCCGACAATCGTGATTCTGGAGCTCGGCGGTAACGATGGACTCCGCGGTCTCAGCCTGAATGAGACGAAGGCCAACCTCGAAGGGATCGTTCAGCAATTCCAACAGGCCTCGGTCACAGTGGTGTTAGCAGGGATGAAGCTCCCCCCAAATTACGGACAGGACTATACCGCAGGGTTTGAGGCGCTTTATCAGGCTATTGCAAAGCAATATCGTCTGACGCTGATTCCATTTTTTCTCGATGGGGTCGCAGTGTCCTCCACGCTTAACCAGGCCGACGGCATCCATCCGACCGGAGAGGGCTATCGGCTCATCGTCGAAAAAGTTTTTCCAACGCTTGAGCCGTTGCTGCAGCAGAAACGGTGAAAGCGAATAATGGAGTGGAGAACGAGGCAGGGAGAGTCCCTGCCTCGTCGTATTCCTGCAGGCTACTTTCCCTTGCCCTTCGGCTTCTGCGCGGCTTGCTCGGCATGCGCTAGCGACTCCTCCGCATGCTTCAT
>NEWP02000073.1 GCA_002869895.2 Nitrospira sp. CG24E
CAGCCGTCACCTGGGCGAGTTGCCGCAGAAGCCCGGCCCGCTCTTCCTGGAGGTCGCTCTGGGTCTGCTCCACTTCCTGGAGGTCGCTCTGGGCCTGCTCCAACCGAGTGGTGGCCTGGGCCCACACCTGTTCCGCCGCCTGGCGAGCCGTCTCTTCTTGCGTCACCCGCTGCTGCAGCGCGGTGACCTGTTCCGTAGCAGCCCGGTGCTTCTGGTTCGCCTCCTCCAGCTGAATGCGACCCGCCTCCAGCTCGGCTTCCATGCGGAGAAGATTTCCCTCCGCCTCGTGCGCCACAACCTCTTTTACCTGCCCCTCAGCACTCACTTGGACGAGTTGCTGTTGAGGAGCAGTGCGTTCCGCTTGAAGGCAACTCTGGGCCTGTTTCTGCTGAGCGGGGACCTGGGCCAGCCTCTGCTTGGACACCTGGCGGCCCTTTTCTTCCTGCGTCACCCGCTGCTTTAGCGCGGTGATCTGTTCGGTAGCGCCCCGGTATTTTCGGTTCGCCTCTTCCTGCTTTGTTCGGGCGAGCGACAGCTCATCACGCAGACTGCGCTCGGTCTGATAAAATGCGCTTTCAAGCTTCTCCATCAAAGCGATCGTCGGACGGAAGGTCTCTGTCCCACGATCTGCTCCCGTTCGACGGTCCGCCACTACCCCAAGCCAGCTACCAAGCACGTCTAAGTCAACAATATCAAAGTGCTTTGCAATGAGTCTGAGAGGCTTCAGGAGATAGAATGTGTGTTTATGATCGATAAAATCGTTGATACCGAAGGGCACTGTTACGATCAGCCTTCCTTTTCTTGCGAGAATGCGCGCGGCCGTTTCGATGAAATAATCAGGCCGAGTCAGATGTTCGAGCACTTCGCTCATCACGACTGTGTCGATATTCAATCCGTGAAAATCCCACGACAGGAAATCGCTGTTGACGAACGACACGTTCTTTCGCACCTGCTTGGGCTCGCTTGCAAGATAACGGGTCGCCTCATCGATTGCCTTTGGGCTGCTATCGACCCCGATGACTTTCAGGCCTTCGCGAGCGAGAAGAATCGGCACAATGCCCTGGCTGCACCCCACATCCAGCACGTTCTTTCCTTGAATCTCCCGGCAGATCCAATGGATACGGTTTTGCGTGTCCCGCATGAACTTCGGCCCCATCAAGCCGTAGTAGGCCTCGGCCACTCGATCATGGATGTCAGCAGAGTCGGTTCCTGAGCTAGGCTGCGCTTGCGTTTCTTCGTTCACGATCAATCACTCCCCATGTAATCCGCGTAGCGCGTGAAGTGCGAGAACCAACTTGTTGCTCTTGGCTATTTGGTCTATCTCGTTTATCTGGTTTGTTTTGTTTGTTTAGTTGGTTTGGTTCGA
>NEWP02000074.1 GCA_002869895.2 Nitrospira sp. CG24E
CCATCGATTATCCGGGTATGAAGTTCAATGCCAAGGCGCCGGATTCCATTGAGGTAGATTTCGAGCGGACAATCCAAGTCAGCAACCCGGAGGCGAAAATCTATGCCTTGGAAGAAGATATCGTGAAGGTGGCGAGCGGCGCCCACCCGATGCCGCTCACGCTTCGAGTGAACGTCGGGGATTGCGTGAAGGTGAACCTGAAGAACAAGATGAAGGCGAGTAAGGCGTCCTTCTCTGCGATCGGGTTGGCCTTCGATCCAAAGGATTCCATGGGCGCCAACGTCGGTGTCAATCAGGGTGATCAGACCATTAATCCTGGTGCGGAACGGATCTATACCTACTATGCGGACCCGTTCATCGGTGAAACTACCTCGTTGGTGTGGGATTGGGGCAATGTCATGACAAATCCACGTAACGGCCTGTTTGGAGCTGTTGTGGTCGGCCCGAAAGGGTCCAAGTATCGGGATCCGAAGACCGGCGCCGATCTCACCAACAAGAACGCCTGGGCCGCTGACGTGATCATCGACCGTTCGGTGCCGGGGAACGAAATGCGGCCGAACTATCGCGATGTTGCCTTATTCTTCCAGGACGAAGACAACATCATCGGCACGAGTTTTATGCCGTATGTACAGAACGTGGCTGGTCTGACCGGTGTCAACTATCGCTCGGAGCCCTATAAGTATCGCGAAGAGCAAGGTTGCTCGCTAGGGAAAATGTTCCAGCCTTGCAAGGCGGACAAGCCGGAGGATCCCACCACCCCGCTCATCGAAGCGCACACAGGCGATCCGGTGCGTATCCATGTGATTGGGGCGAGCAATGAGCAGAACGGGATGTTCAGCGTCGAAAAGCATGAGTGGCCGATCGAGCCCTTTATGCGCGGCGCGGATCTCATCAGTGTAGTCGAATTTGCCGGTTCGGAAGTGCTTGATGCATTCCTGCCGTCGGCAGGCGGACCGTCCCGTCTGCCTGGCGACTATGTCTGGAGCAATCAACGGTTGCCCTACTCTCAATCCGGGCAATGGGGCTATGTGCGTGTGTTGCCGTCAGGTGATACGCGTCTGCTACCGTTGCACGGAGCCGGTGTTGGGATAAAGAGCGCTTCGGTTGAACAACCGGTGCAGGTCATTCCAGTCGCGGCGAAGTAAGATCGAGCATCCTGCTGTTTGCAGGGTATAGTGGATCAGGAGAAGGGGGAGGCCAAGAGCTTCCCCCTTTTTCTTTGAGAGAGACATTTGATACGATGTCGGCACGATGTCTCTGACAGGTTTTGCCGAATGGTTCAATGCAGGCGAAGGATGAAAGGGTAACCATGATCCGACGAAACAAGAACGGGATGATGGTTGCCGTGGCGCTCGCACTGGCCTGGGCTGTTCCCGTATGGGCATACGATGTCATTGAGGTGCGGCACGGCGGGACGATCGAAGGGACGATCAGGCTCGATGGCGCGGTACCTGAGCCGAAAGGGTTTAACCTCATTACGTTTCCTGATCCAGCCTACTGTGGGCGTATTTCCAACGGACGTGGGTGGCGACTTCTCCGTGATTTCGTGGTGAATCAACAGGGCGGGTTGAAAAATGCCATAGTATTGTTAGAAGGCGTTGAGGCCGGCAAACCGTTTGAGTTGTCCGTCCCGCTGGTCGAAGCGCGGGATTGTCAGTTTGCTCCCTTCATGACCATTGTGCGGAACGGCCATGCGGTGGAAGTCATCAATATGGACCCGGTCATGCACGATATCCAAGGCTATGAGACCTCGATCGAAGCCGGGGCAAGGGTGTTGTTCAATACGCCCCTGGTCATGAATCATCAGCATCACCGCGGCGACATCCATGCGATGCACAACCATGCACCGGGCAAGTCGTTAGTCGGGCCGCTCTATTTAAACAGGGGGCGGCGGACGTTTTATATGCAATGCGGTTTCCACGCCTACATGGAAAGTTGGGCCATGGCAGTCAACAATCCCTACTACGCGTTGACCGATGGGAATGGAGCCTTTGCTATTGAAAATATCCCACCCGGTACCTATCAGTTGGTGGTGTGGCATCCTCAGACAGGCTCCGGGGTCTCGAAGACGGTCACGGTCCAACCCGACGGTCAGCTGGTCGAGCGTCTCTCCCTCCTCGCTCCAAAAGGAAACCGCTCTGCG
Source organism: Nitrospira sp. CG24E (assembly GCA_002869895.2). Taxonomy (GTDB): domain Bacteria; phylum Nitrospirota; class Nitrospiria; order Nitrospirales; family Nitrospiraceae; genus Palsa-1315. The sequence continues at coordinate 2,144 of NEWP02000074.1, forward strand.
TTCAAGGTGATGGATAATCCCCGTTTCGGTCCTGACACGCTGGGGTACTCAGTCGACATTCAGCCATTCGTAGAACATCAGCACTGAGAGTCCATGTCCATTCCCCTGGGTCAGAAGGCCTGCTGGTGGGGGCTTTGCCTCTGGTTTGCCTTATGGGTGGGGCAGGAAAGGGTGGCGTGTTATGCGGCGGTTGCTGACGCAGCCATTCCCTCGATAGAATTTTCCGGGTCGCTGGTCAAGACCGTCAAGGGACGGCGATACCACGCACAAGTGTTTGCGAAGGGAGACCGTGTGCGGTTGGAGTACAAATATGCCGTTCGAACAGGATATGGATATGCAGCAATCGAAATTGTCCGGTTGGACAAATCTGAAACCTGGTATCTGCTGGCGCAACAGAAGGAACTCTTGGTGACAGGGCTGAACCAGGATGATCTGCTCCCGATTCGACCGACATTACCGGGTGAGCGGGACCGACTTCTGGTCGGAGATGCGACGGTTGCTGGTCGTGCGACCCAGCTCTTCGAGGTTCAGACAGACCATCATGGTCGAGTCGAACGGTTCTACGAATGGGTGGATCTTGATACGGGGGTCGTGTTAAAGCTCGTCAGCCGGGATCGTGAGTGGTCGTTTGAGTATGAACGGTTCAGACCATCTCCTCAGCCTGCCTACTACTTTGAAGAGCCACCAGGATACAGAAAGCGTATGCCAGCGACCTGGCCCCGGGGAGAGGGAGACCATGAGTGACTCGATCCTGCGTAGCTGTGTGTGTCGTTGGAGTCAGGTGGCCGCAGTCGCGACTATCTGGTTCTGTATGGGGAGCGGGGTGGAGCTGTCGTCGTCTGCCGCCGACACCCTATCTGTCCCAAAGGACGTACGAGAGGCATTCACCAATCAACAGTATGGGCAGGTCATCGAACAATTAACAAAGCTGGAAAATGAACAGGGTGCCGCTCCAGATGTTCGCCGCCTCAAGGTCCGAGCCTACCTCAAGCTTGGTAACCCTAAGGACGCGCTCGTCGAGTACGAGAAACTCGTACTCCCGCTAAAGCGAGATGAAGACACTCTCCTCCGGGAAGTGGCGCTGGGGTTCATCGTTGTCATGGTAAAGGACATGCGCGAGCAAATGCGCGGAGCGGCCTTTACGGCGCTCAAGGAGGTGGATTCGGATGAGGTGGTTCCGTATTTTGAGGATGGCTTGAGCGACGGGTCCGGGCCAGTCCGTGTTCTGGCTGTCGAGGGACTCGGCCGATCCGAGACGGGGCGGAAATCAGCAAAATTGCGCGCGGCGCTTGAGGATCAAGCAGGATTGGTGAAGGCGCGCGCGGTGAAAATGCTCGGACGAACCGGAGATCCAGGAGTCATTTCGTTAGTCGAATCAGCGACGACGGACGAACTGAGCACGGTCCGTATCGCAGCTTATGGCGCTTTGATCAGGCTCGGCAAGAAGGAGGTCTGGGCCCAATTGCAGCGGGCCGCAGAGACGCCCAATCCTGAGGACCGAGCCGAGGCGATTCGCACGATCGCCGAATTGAAAGACCAGCGTGGCGCCTCAATTATGATGGAGTCGTTGACATACAAGCAGCCCTCTGTCCGTGGCGCTGCGGCCAGGGGGCTGGGACATCTTGGACGAAAAGAGGCGCGGGGACAGATCGAGCAGCTCCTAAGAGATCCTGTGCCTGCTGTCCGCGAATCCGCGGCGGGGGGACTCGCGGAGCTGGGAGGACCGGAATCGGTTCCAGCGCTCACGCAGGCGCTCAGTGATGGCAACTTTACCGTTCGTGCCTCTGCAATTGCCGCGTTGCTCCAGCTTGGCCAGCCCTACTCCACGGTCGTTGCCACTGCGCAATCGTTGGCCCAACAGAACGATACGGCCATGCGTGCATCGGTGGCCTATGCCCTTGGAAAGGCCACCAAGGCCAATGCATCAGGAGCGATCTCTCTGTTAGCCGGTTTGACGGCTGATCCGCTTCCCGGACCCAAGATTGTGGCGCTTCGATCGCTCGGGCATATCGGGGATCGTGAGCTTGTTCCCCTCTTGAAAGAAGCTCTCCACGACACGAATGAGGCCGTGCGGGCAACAGCGGCTGGGGCGCTGCTTCATATAATGGCACTGAAGAAGTAGGCGAGGAAAGGCCTTCTCGCTCCACTTGTTTCGGCAATCATCAACTAGACTCAGTAAGAAGTTTGCGCTTGTCGAAATAGTTGTTTGAAGCCGGATAGAAGCCCGAGCCGCCTGGATCGTGCCGGTGGCTGCGTCTATCCTCTCGGCTATGATACGATTCTCATGTTTCAGGCTTTGAAAAAGGAGTCCACCACGATGTCTGCCCGACGATTGTTTGTTTCGGCAGTGCTCTGTCTCCTGTTCAACGGGTCCCAGCTCTTCGCAGCTGACCAACCGCCTGAGGCTCCGCTTGCCCCACCGGTGGGCATAGACGGCGCGCCGATGGTCGTGGTCCCGGCCGGCTCGTTTCCGATGGGTGTCCCGCAAGGAGACCGGGATGGCGGACGTGATGAATATCCACGCCATGATGTATTTGTAGACACATTCCTGATCGACAAATTCGAAGTGACGAACGGTCTCTATCTGGAGTTCGTCAACGCCACAGGCCATCGTGTCCCACAGAACTCGAAAAATCCGATGCGGAATCTCTGGCAGGGAGACACCGTCGCTGAATCACTGACCGACCGACCCGTGATCAATGTGGATTGGTTTGACGCCCAGGCCTACTGCACCTGGGCAGGCAAACGCCTTCCGACCGAAGCCGAATGGGAAAAGGCGGCAAAGGGAACGGCTGATCGACGATTCCCTTGGGGCAACGTCGAACCAACCGACAAACACCTGAATTTCCATCAACGGTGGATCGGTGAGAAGACCCTCATGCCCGTCGGGAGCTATGAGGCGGGTAGAAGCCCGTTCGGCGCCTACGACATGGCCGGCAACGTCTGGGAATGGGTCAACGACTGGTACGACGCCCGGTACTATGAAAAGAGCCCGGAGAAGAATCCCAAAGGCCCTGACACCGGCACAAAGAGAGTCATTCGGGGTGCAGGATGGCAGAACGAGACCCCCACGGTCCGCATCTTTACCCGCGTGGACAGCGATCCGACGATTCGTAATGAGTCCACAGGCTTTCGCTGCGCGGCGGATGCGGCACTGAAGGAGTAACGATGCAAAGGGAAAAGGTTCAGTCCACTGGAGCGATCCCGGTAGAAGATCCTTAGTTCTATGGCTCGCGCAAGCTCGTCCGGTGTGGTTTTGCTTCCTGGGACTCTCCGGAATCCTTCACGTCCCGTGCGCAGCGGAAACCCATCCAGTTCATCTTGGTGTTGGGGTCAGTCCCGTTGCGTTGCGCGGCCCGCACGCTCGGTGAGCTGTCGATCCAACCTCCGCCCCGGAAGCTCCGCTGCGTTCCCTTCTCAGGCCCCTTGGGATTCTTATCCGGCGCAGTCGCATAATATTTTAGGTCATACCAGTCGGCCACCCACTCGGCCACGTTACCGGACATCTGGAAGAGGCCGTACGGGCTCATGGAATTGTCGTACTTGTCCACAGAAATGATCGGTGGATAGAGGAGCAACCGCTCGGGACGATCGCGCACAGGTCCTGACAAGCC
>NEWP02000075.1 GCA_002869895.2 Nitrospira sp. CG24E
CAGGATCCTGGCGTAGCGGTCACCGAAGAGGCCCACGAACCGGGAGGCCGCGACGAAGCCCGGGAGCGAGAACAGGGCACGGATGGATGTCGGGTTCTTCATGCGGCTGACTCTGCTCCAGAACCTGCACCAGTTTCACGCGAGGGGGAACGCTTGAAACACCGCCTCAGTCAAGATATTCACACGACATCCGATCTCAGAATGACCCACTGTGATCCGCGAAGACCCTCTTTCTTTAAGCTTGACCTTCTCAAAGGTCACGGGTTTTAGAGAACGGATGTCGTTACTTTCGATGATGTGGAGTGCCATGCTGAGCCTCGGTGAGATACGGCGACCCGCAGTGGAGAATTTGCTCACTGAAGAGTAGCAAGTTTCTCCAGGCTGTAAACCTTTACTTCTTTTTCTAACTCCTCGACATCCCATTATCGGTTGGATACGACAATCGGTGAGGTATTCCTGCCGGAGGCGCGAACGTCAATCACGCGCTGGTCAAAGACGGCTGGTGCTGGTGGTATCGGAAGTATGCGCCAGAGGATATCGAATTGGAGAGGCTAGAGACTGAGGCGCAAAAGGCGCAGCGTGCACTGTGGGCCGATCTGCGCCTTGTGCCGCTGTAGGAGTGGCGGGAAAAGAGTAGGTGAGCATCGTTGGGCAGAGAAAGGCAGAGCGCTTCTCACAACCTCACGAGAAGCCCGGCCTGGCCATGGCCGCCAATTGCCAACTCATGCGGGTACCGACATGGCACTTTCCCCACGTTGCTAATCTGTTGATCGAGGTAGTTCTGCCGCTGCATGTTGATGGTCTCCTAGGCCTCACGCACCAGGATCTCGCTCAAAATGGCCTGCGTCTCTGAGGGATGAAGGTAGCTATTCGCCCCTGATTCCAGATAATCGCCCGCGCCCACCAGGCCCGCTGTCAGCGTTGAACCAAGTATGATGTCGAGCATGAGGTTTCTCATGGTGCCCTCCGTAATAGCGCTATATACCTAGCCAGTATACCCTTCACACCTTCACCACGGCAACCGCCAAGTCCCTGTAAATCGGCTCCAGTCACACCTTGGAACCACATTGAGAAAACCTAATATAAACTAATGGGTCTGAAGTCTTTTCTTTGACAAGGCCGCTACACTATCAGTAGGCCATGAGAAAAGACTCCCTTTGATTTCCCCTTCAATGAATTCAAGAGGATCAACGATTCAAGCGTGTCGCATGAACAAGACCATTTCCAGGTGGTTTCAAACGGGGTGTAGGTGCTGACTATGGTTTCAGGGACCTTCTAATTGCTTAGAATGTGTGTCGCGGACGTGAGGACCTTTCTCCGTTCTCGGAGCGCGTGCCCTAAGAAGGATGGGATGGGATGGGCAGCCTGGTCGATCCTCAAATGCGCGCGTCGAACGAGGGCCTCTTGATTCCTTACTTTCTCAAGAGGGGGTAGGCAAGCCGTCCTTCCCTGCGCGCATCGAGCGACCACGGTTTTATCGTGGGGGCTCTGCGAGCAAGAAGGATGGTTGGCTGCCCCCTCGCATCCTTCCGATCGTGCGCATTCCGCGAGCAGGAGGACGACTAGGCTGCCCCTTTTCCCGCTTCCCACAACGCGCGCACTGGTACTGCATACATCCGGTCGCCAAAGCTGACGCTGGCTTCCCCGTCATACAACACCACGCCTGCGCGAAACTTCTCCCCCGCTGCCGCAGCCAATTTCCTCAACCCCCTGAAATCCGCAGTCGTCACCGTGGCCGCCGCCTTGACATCGATCCCGGCCACATCGCCCGCACCTCTTTGGAGCACCATATCGACCTCATATCCGTCCTTGTCCCGGAAATGATGGAAGTTGAGGTCCCACTTCTGCCAACTCGCTTGCTTCCTCAGTTCCTGATAAATGAAGGTCTCCAAAAGCTGTCCCAACATCGTTCGATCCGCCTGAAGCCCGTCAGAATCCACACCAAGGACAGCAGCGGCGACCCCTGTATCGCTCATGTGCAGCTTTGGGGTCTTGATCAAACGGCTGAGATGGTTGCTATGCCACGATGGCAGTTCCTCCAGCAAAAAGACCCGCTCCAGCAGGGTCACGTAGTCGCGAATGGTCGGGCGGCTCACGTGAAACGGTCCGGCTAGATCCGTGATGTTCAACAGCCGCGCTGACTGCGAGGACGCAAGGGCCAGCAATCTGGGCATGATGTTGATCGAACCGATGCGCGCCAAATCACGCACATCGCGCTGCACCATTGTCTCGACATAATCCCGATACCATGCTGCCCGAGGTGCAGAGGCCGTCCGAACCAGTGCCGCAGGATACCCACCCGCAGTGATGCGATGGGCGAGCTCGGCGCCCAGCCGTTCAAAACGGCGCATCTTGAATCGCCCGCTGAATAACAAGGCAAGAAAGTCCGTCGATTGGCCGCCCAGTTCCGATTGCGCCAGGGGGAATAGGCGAAGTATGGCCATACGCCCGGCAAGAGAGTCGGCAAGCCTGGGCAAAAGCAACACATTGGCTGACCCGGTCAGCAGGAACCTGCCTGGAGTACGCTCGCGATCGACGTGGTTTTTGAGCGCGCTAAACAGTTGGGGCACATGCTGGACTTCGTCCAGCATAACTTTCGGCGGCAAATCCATGACAAAACCCAGCGGATCTCGCTCTGCAGCCGCGCGCACCACATCGTCGTCGAAGCTAAAATACGCATAGCCTCGCTTCTCCCCAACCATTCGGGCCAGAGTCGTTTTCCCACACTGGCGAGGGCCATGAATCAGAACAGCCGGGCTGTCGGCAAGTGCGTCAAGTAGGCGAGATTCGGCAAACCGAGGATACAACTTACGTGATGGTATGACGGCTAATCGTAATCCAGATGATCGGCTAACTGCAAGGTTATGTGTCGGCTAATTGAAAGGTTGTGCATGCTCTAACGGGGACAGCGCCCCCGTCTGAGGGGCGGGGATGTAGGCTGAAGGCTGAAGGTCAGAAAACTCAGAACCCAAAACTTTCGGGGTTTCGGGTAACGAGTTTCGAGTTCCTAGTTTCGAGTTTCTAGTCCTAATGAAGCTACTTAGCTATTTAATCTCAAGGCCGAAGGCCGAAGCGCAAGGAGAGAATAAATACCTTGTTCCCGCTTTGTGCCTCTGATCTGCTTCCATGAGCCTTCAGCCTGATCCCCCGTCAGCCTATCAACCTCTGCAGCCACGTGCTGAAATCTAAAATTTTCAACTCGAAGCCTGCCGCGAGAAGCCCGCGTAAGCAGATCTGTATTGCTTATCGCCTCTGTCAACCCTTCGTTAGTAGGGGACATCCATACTTAGGTGCGATAGGTATCGACTGCCGCTCTGTTCTAAGTTGGGGCGCCGGTGTTTAGATAATATTTAACATGTATTTAGGTAACCTTTAGTCTGTGTTTGAGTGATTCTTAATCGGATGGCCGGCTGGAGGCAGCCTGGTTTCTCCGGTTTGTTTGGTTGGTTTGGTTCTCGGAGCGAAAGCAACTACACAGATAAAACACAGGACATTCACGAGATTAGGCCGGATAGACCGAAAGAGACAGGGAGTAACAGGTTGTATTTTTAAACCTCATGGCGATGACCTTCTGTGGCCGGATGGGTAGAAATCGTCTGAATAGATGGGAGGAGGGTTATTATGTCTGCGTATTTACCGCCGGATGCCTCGAAGAGACGGGTGCGCGAAGCGCAAAATGCGCGGAACAATCGCGCGGAGATTGTGAAGGCCCTGTCCCAGGGCCAGATTACCAGACGCGATCTCAACAAGTGGGGTCTCTTTACCGCCGCCGGTCTCCTGATCGCCAAGAACGGCTTGAGCCCCTTCGCCAAGAGCGCCTTTGCCCAGGGTGTGACCGGCGTCCCTCTGACGCCGCTGAACGGCGCCGTTCCATTTTCTCACGCGATGCCGAGGCTCCATGATGTGCCGCCGATGCCCCTGACGAAGCTCGTGCAGCCGAACGGCGAGTGGGATGCCCTGTGGCCGGCCAGCCTCCCGCAGGCGGGCCCGGCGGCGAAACGGCTCTCCTATCACACAGACTTCAGCGCGCACCAGGCAGGCAATACTCCTTTGAATCCCTTTATCAATCCGATCACGAAGCGGGGCCCCATGGAAGGCCGCCCGCCAGGCGAATGGTTCGGCCATCAGCGTTGGAAGGAGTTTTTTCCGCAAGTCGGCTATGTCCTGGCGATGGGAGAATGCACGACCGGGACCCGCTTTCACCAGGCCTGGCCGGATCAAGGGCCAAACAAGGCCTGGCCCATGTATCACTTTGAGGGGTTCGGGCAGCGGGGGAGCTTGCCGATCCCCCTCTTGAAGGGGCGCTACGGGGAACCGATGGTCATGCGGTTCTTTAACAACCTGCCGGCGGACCGCACGAACAACGGCGGGTTTGGCCGCAATGAGTTTTCCACCCATTTCCACAATGCCCACAACGGCGCTGAGAGCGATGGCGCCTCCAATGCCTATCACTTCCCTGGAACCTTCTACGACTACCATTGGGGAACGACCCTGGCGCGGCATGACATGACCATCCGGGACGCTACAGATCGTCGTGCCTCCGGGCCTGACGGCCACGGCGGGTTGATCAATGTGCCCGGCGATTTCCGCGAACTGCAGGGCACTATGTGGTTCCACGACCACCGGTTTTTCTTCACCGCCGAGAACGTCTACAAGGGCAGCGCTGCGATGATGAACTACTACAGCGGGCCGGACCGGGGGAATGAAGTCCTCGACGACGGGGTGAACCACCGGCTCCCCAGCGGCAGCCTGCTGGATTGGGGGAACATCGATTTCGACGTGAACCTCTTTATCTCCGACGCGGCGACGGATCTGGATGGACAGTATTTCTTCGACATCTTTACGACCGACGGGTTCGTGGGGGATCGGCTGCTGGTCAACTTCGCCTGGAAACCCTACATGGAGGTGCTGCCCAGGAAGTATCGGTTCCGTCTCATCGACGGTTCCATGTCGCGGTTTATTCAGATGTGTTTGGCCGATCAGAACGGCAACTTCGTGCCGTTCCAATTCATCGCCAACGACGGCAACTTTGTCGTCAATCCGATCACGCTGACCCAGCTCGACCAGCAGGGCACGGCGGAACGGTACGACATCGTCGTGGACTTCTCCCGTTTCCGCCCTGGCGACAAGATCTATCTGGTGAACCTGCTGCAGCAGACAGACGGGCGCAAGCCTGACGGGGCTCTGCCGCTGGCCAGGGCTCTGGCCCAAGATTCGCCGGACCCTGCCGTCGGGGCCGTGATGGAATTCCGGATCGTGACCGAAGTCGAGAGTGTGGATGTGCCGGGCCATATCCATCGTGCCAGTGACCCGGATCCGAGTCGCGTGCCTCTGACCTTGACCGAGCAGATTCCCATCGTGGCTCCGGTGCGTGAGCGGCATGTCGAGTTCGGGCGATCCGGCAACGGGGATTCGCGAGATCTCGTCACGGGGGAGTGCAATCCCGACTGTCCGGAGAATATGCCGTTTCCCTGGACCATCAAGGTCAATGGGGAATCCTCACACTCCATGAATGCCAACCGCATCTCGCTCTTGATTCCGAAACCGGGTGAGGTCGAACATTGGACCTATCAGAACGGCGGCGGAGGCTGGGACCATCCGATCCACCTCCACTTCGAAGAGGGTGTGACGATGAATCGGGGCAACGATTCCATTCCGGAGATGGAGCGACTTGTCAGAAAAGATGTCTGGCGGTTGCGGCCCAGCGGCTCGGTGAAGTTCCAGGTGCGCTTCGGTGAATATGGCGGGGCCTATGTGAACCAGTGCCACAACACGGTCCACGAAGACTTTGCCATGTTGCTGCGCTACCAGATCCTGACGGATAAGGACAACCCGAATTCCTCGAATGTCCACGTGGACATCATTCCCACGCCGATTCCCTCGCCGGACGGCTGCACCTATATGACGCCGGATGTCTTGGCGGAGGGGAACCCCTTGGGGAACCAGGTCACGGTTTCTGCTGCGCCGGTTATCAGTTCGGCGCCGATTCTGGCAGCGACGGTGGGCGCAGCCTACAGCTACGACGTGAATGCCACTGATGCGAACGGCGATACCCTGACCTACAGCCTGGACACAGCGCCAAGCGGCATGGGTATCAACGGAGCTTCAGGGCAGATCACATGGGTGCCGACTGTGGGACAGATGGGCGCCAATCCGGTGACGGTGCGGGTGGCGGACCCGAAATCCCTCTTCGCGACCCAGTCCTTCACTGTCACTGTGGCGCAGACTGCAGTAGCACCGGTGATCACCTCGACGCCGATCCTGACGGCGAAGGTCGGCACCGCCTATCGCTACGACGTGGACGCCACGGACGCCAACGGCGACGCCTTGGCCTATCGGTTAGTGGCGCCGATCCCGGCCGGCATGACGATCAACCAGACAACCGGGCTGATCAGTTGGACGCCTACGGCCAATGGGACGTTCTCTGTGACGGTGCGAGCGACGGATCCGGGCGGTCTGTTTGGCAGCCAGTCGTTCAACGTGTCTGTGACGGCCAATGCCGCGCCGGTCATTACGTCGCGGCCGCCTCTGACCGGTAAAGTGGGTGTGCCCTACAACTATACGGTGATTGCGACAGATCCCGACGGGGATGCGATCACCTATCGCGGTAGTGGGCTCGGCAACCCCGGTAATTTCTCGGTCAACGCGACCACCGGCGTCGTCAGTTGGACGCCGGCGCTGGCGGGGAATATCCGGATCCGGGTACGGGCGAGCGATACAGCTGGTAAGACGGTCGAGCAGAGCTTCTATGTGCAGGTGGCGGTGTAGGAATAGTAAGTAGCGAGTAGTAAGTAGAAAGTATCAAAGAGTAAGTGGTGAGTAGTAAGTAGAAAGTTGCCGGATTGAAGGGACTGGCTCCTGCCTCTGGCAGGTGCCTGTCCCTGTCTGAGAAACGGGTTTCGAGTTACCGATTCGACCTGAAACTCAAAACGAGATACTCCAAACTAGAAACTCGAAACATGAAACAAGCAACTTCCCCGCGCTTCATGCTTCACGCTTCACGTTTCACGTCTCAGGTCTCACGCTTCACGATCTGCGCGCTGCTCCTGTGGGTTTTCTGCGCAGCGCTCACAGCCTCTCCTGCATCTGCCGGGACTTGGGGCGCTTCCTACATTCCGAACGTACCGCTTGTGACCCAGGACGGGCAGACTGTCCGGCTTTACGACGACTTGATTAAGAACAAGATCGTCTTGATCAACTTCATCTACGCCAGTTGCAAAGAAGTCTGTCCCCTCGTGACGGCCCGTATGGCACAACTCCAGAAGGCCCTGGGAGACCATGTCGGGCGCGACATCTTTCTTTACTCGATCACGCTCGATCCGGAGCATGACACGCCGGCGGTGCTGAAGCAGCATGCGAAGGCCTTTCACGCAGGGCCCGGCTGGCTGTTTCTGACAGGAAAGCCGGAAGACGTCGCCACAGCCCGCTACAAACTCGGAGAGCGTGGGAAGGGTTTGTCGGACCACCGCAACGACGCGATGGCCGGAAATGGCGCAACCGATGATTGGGAGCGTACGTCCCTCTTCGAGGATACGGGGAAACTCGCTCTGGTGATGCTCAATATGGATCCGGCATTTCGGGCTAAGAAAGGCAATGTGCCTGGCAGCGCCTACGCCGATATGTCGCCGGTCCCCTATGTGAACCAGCCGGGGCAAGCCCTCTTCGTCAAGACCTGTGCCTCCTGTCACAGCATCGGACAGGGTGATTTGGGCGGACCGGATCTCCAGGGAGTGACGTCGAGGAGAGATCGAGCCTGGCTCTCTCAGTTTCTTCAAGCGCCCAATGTGATGCGGGCGAAGAAGGATCCGATCGCGGTGGCGCTATCCGCAAAGTTCCCCGGCGTCGTCATGCCCAATCTGGGTCTGTCGGAAACGGATGTGGGAGATCTGCTGGCCTATCTGGACAACAGGACGGCAAGGCTCAGAATGCCGTGAAGCGTGAGGCGCGATACCTCTGACGTGAGACGTGAAGCGTGAAGCGTCGGGAGTGAAACGTGAAACGGTAAACGCGAGAGGCGGAAGGCTCACGACTGAAGGCTGAAGTGTTCGGCGCTTCGAATCCCGGCCTTCAGCCTAAGTACCCTTTTTAACCAGAGAGTCATTCCCATGCAACGAACATCGATGCTGTTCAATTTTCTCGGTGCGGTTGGGTTGATCGGATTGTTGAGCGGCTGTGGCAGTGGCGGCGGCGGGGCAACCGACGGATCCACTGCTGCTAATGCAGCGCCGGCCATCAACTCGGCGCCGCCACTGGATGGGACGCTGACCAAGACGTACAGCTATGACGTGAATGCCACCGACGCAGACGGCGATTCCCTTACCTATAGCCTGGTGGCGCCGGTACCCTTCGGTATGACGATCGATCCGGCTACTGGTGTGATCTCATGGACTCCAACGGCTCAGGAAGGCGACAATCTCGTGACTGTCCAGGTGACGGACGGGAGCCTCTCGTCAACCCAGTCCTTCACCGTAACGGTGGTAGTGGCCCCTAATCAAGTCCCACCGGTCTTTATCACCCCAGTTACGCTGCCAGCGGCATTTGAGAACAGCGCCTACAGCACTACCGTCATCGCCGCTGATGGGAACAACGATCCGATCACCTATAGGTTGACTACGGCTCCGACAGGCTTGGCGATCGACCAAACCTCTGGCGTAATCACCTGGACACCAGATGCAACCCAGATAGGCGACAACACGGTAACCCTGGTGGCCACGGCTGGCGGCCAATCACTCAGCCAAGGCTTCACCATCAGAGTGGAAACAGCCACGGCGGCAACCGGCGTGATTTTTGGATTCGACGATCTGACGAGGGGTGGCTACAACGTCACGCAGCAAGGCTTCTGGACCACTATCGGTCCGGATGCATTCTCGACATCAAGTGGCTCGGCCATCATCGCGCGAGGGGACTTGACGGTGATCATAGACAGTCAGGGACGCCCGAGATTTAATAACCCGGAGTTCATGTTTTTAGGCGTGACCCTGATCAACAGGGGAGCCACCGATACCACCTTTGCCGTCATCGGCTACAACGATAGTCACGGGGTCACGACTTTTTACTACACAAAGACTCTGAGGGTCGGAGACCCGCCGTTTTCAGTACAGAACTCTTTCCTCGACAATACCGGTAGACCGATGAACGTGTCGATCGAGCGACTGGAAGTGAATGGAGTCAGTCTGCCTCTGCCTACTCCTGACTTCGGGGTCCGCTGTCTCGGCGTCGGAACATCCGGAGGCGCTCCCGTCTGTCCGTGAGGCGGGAAGCGTCGGAAGTGAAACGTGTGGCGGGAAGCGTGAAGCGTGAAGCGTGAAGCGTGAAGCGCGAGGTGTCGGGAGTGAAACGTGAAGCGTGTTTCGTTATTCGAGCGGGACTCGCGGGACGTGCGAGAAAGGCGGGACTGGTCGGAAGTTTATGTTTCTTGAGTCGCGCCTGTCCCGCAAGTCTCGCTTGTCTCGCTCACAATGCCTGAACAATGAAAAAAGGTGGAAGTGATGTCCCATCCCTTCGATAGACGACACCTGCTCAAGTATGGCCTTGCGTCTCTAGGGGCGCTTACGCTCGGCCATTGGCGGCCTCCGGTTCCCCTCTGGAACGGACCGTCTGAAGCGTCGGCCAAAAGCAGCCCCCCTTCCAACAAGAGTGGAGCGGTCTTCGGCTATAAGCCCTTTTCACAGCCGCTTTTCATCCCGTCGATTGCCCAGTCCAGGCCGCGCGGCACATTATCGCCGGCGCCGGGCCAGTATCCGCGAGCGGGGGGACCAAGCGGGAGACCCTCTGTCCCTCGCGGGCAATTTGATGATGTGGCCCATGGCATCGCCCCCGAGTTCGATGGCCGGGTTCCTGGTTTTCCCTGTCCTGACTGGAATCGATTCTCCGGCCATACCCACGAGAAAGAATATCGCATTGCCATCGAGGAGACAGTGCAGTCGTTCTTTCCCGGAGTCGACACACCGATTTTTGCCTATCGCGACATCTATGCGGGAGGTCCTGGACGGACGCCGGGCCCGACCTTCCTGACGCGCTTCCGTGAGCCGGTGGTGGCCCGGTTCGAGAATCACCGCACCAGAAATCGAGTTCCCATCAATACGACCGGCCACGATATCGAGAGCTCAGTCCATCTTCACGGCTCCCATGTTCCGGCCCATGCGGATGGTGCTCCGGACTTCTATGTCTTGGCAGGAGAGGCGCGAGACTATTACTGGCCCAACGTCGATCCTCGTCTGGTCCAACCGGATGGACGAGCGAGCAGTGTTGTCGGTCCGTTCGATCCGACCTGGACTCCCTCCACCCTCTGGTACCACGACCATGCGATGGATATCACGGGATTCAACGTGAGCCGGGGTCTGGCGGGATTTTATCTGATGTTCGACGAACGAGAAGAACAGTTGATCGAGGACCGGGTGCTGCCGAATTCGTTTCAAGGATTCGATATCGGGCTGGCCCTGACCGATCAACGGTTCAACGCCGATGGGACGCTCTTCTACGATTTCTTCGACCACAACGGCCGTCTCGGCGATGTCTTCACCGTCAATGGAACGGTGCAGCCGTTCTTGCAAGTGCAGCGGCGCAAGTACCGGTTTCGAATTTTGAATGCTTCAAATGCGCGGATCTATCAACTCAGGCTCAGCAACGGCCAGCCGTTCCTCGTGTTCGGGGCCGACACATGGCTCTTCCCCAGGGCCGGTGTCGTGAACAGCTTTGAGCTTTCCATGGGCCAGCGCCATGACGTGATCATCGATTTCACCCATGCGCCCGACGAAGTATTTCTCGAGAACATCATGCTTCAAACGAACGGGCGCAAGGGGGATGGGGTGGATCCCAAGAAACCCACGCCTCTGATGAAGTTTGTCGTCACCGGAGCTCCGGTGGCCAACGACGTCATCGTCGACGACGGCACGGTGATTCGAGATCGATGGGAACCGATTCCAGACCATGACGTCGCTGCGGCTCGGACCTTCGTATTCGATCGTTCCCTCGGGGCCTGGACGATCAACGGCCGGTTTTTCAATCCGAGACGAGCGGATGCGGTTCCTGAACTGGGCAGCACCGAGGAATGGACCGTCGAAAACGGTGGAGGAGGCTGGTGGCATCCGATCCACACGCACCTTGAGGGGTTTCAGATCAAGTCGCTTAACGGAAAGACTCCGCCCTTTGAACGGTCGTTCAACAGCGATCTGGTCATGCTCCACGGGGGCGAAGTCGCTAGGGTCTTGATGAGGTTTCGTACCTTTACCGGCCCCTATTCCTTTCACTGTCACAACGTCGAGCATGAGGATATGAGAATGATGGGGTTCCATGACCCCAGGCCGCTCGGGCAACCGAGCCCGCTCGATGGAGAGGCCAGGATCGATGCGGAGGTCTCCGGGGTTGTGCCGGATTGTACGGAGCTGGAAGAGGAGCAGCGCATCTATTTCGATGCAGCAGGGGATCTGGACCGGGTCAACGGACGAGGTGTCGGTTTCCCCGAGTGCGAGTTCGATAACGACAAGAGGGGCAATCAATTGTGAGGCTGCCGGCTCCCCACTGGTTATGGGGGGTTCTGCTTCTCCTGGCCTGTGCGGGCCTTGGAATCATCTCTGCCTGTGCGCCGACCCATCCTCTCGGCGCGAAACCAGATGCATCCCCCGGTCCCACGGCGTCCGCTTTTCCCAACATTCTCCTGCTGACGCAGGAAAACAAACAGGTCCGTTTCTACGACGACTTGGTCAAGGGCAAGACGGTCCTTGTGAAATTCATCTACACAAGCTGCGAGAAAAGCTGCAGCCCGACCACAGCGAATCTTGCGCGGATGCATGGATTGTTGGGTGATCGTATCGGCCGCGATCTGGTTCTGCTCTCGATCTCTCTGGACCCGACAGTGGACCGGCCTGCAAAGCTCAAAGAATATGCGGCTCGCTTCGGGCAATTTCAGGGCTGGTATTTCCTGACCGGAAACGACGTGGACATCGACGGTCTGCGCCGGAAGCTGGGCCTGTACGACCTCGACACAGCTATCGACGGAGACAAAACGCAACATGCCGGGATTGTCGTGATCGGGAACGACGTGACCAACCGGTGGTCTTCAATGCCGGCTCTGATGGATCCCAGGCAGCTCGCCCAGACGCTGCTCCGGATCGCCAGAAACGGCAGGGACGGCTAGCTGGATGACGAAGCGTCATCCACGCGAGACTCGCGCGACAGGCGAGAAAAGCGGGACTGGTCTGATCTGGTTCATCTGGTTTGTTTCGTTTGTCTAGTTTCTCTGGCCTATCGACTCCTCCGGTTCAACCAAACAAACGAAATAAACCAAATAAACTAAACAAACTAGCTTGGCCCGCTCGACTCCCCCTACCGTTGGGGCTAGTCCGGTCCCTCGAACGAAGGGGCAATGCCCCGCCAGAGAGGGGATTGTGCGATTTACGAACCACCCATACTATCGCTTATCGGCTTATCACCAGACCACTGGTGCCACTGGATATTGTACCGGGACGATTAGGAAAAACCGGACCACTAACGTAAAGGAGCGACCATGGGAATCACTATGCCACATCGCCGTTATCCCCTGTACCGGCGCAGGACGGAAGGGGGGTTCACACTGCTGGAATTGCTCGTCGTGATGGTGATCATCGGCCTGCTTGCCGGGTTTGTCGGGCCTCGCTATTTTTCACAGATCGGGAAGTCGGAGGCGAAGACGGCCCGCGCCCAATTGAACGCGGTGGAGCAGGCCCTCGATCAATATCGTTTGGATGTCGGCCACTATCCGACCACAGAACAGGGATTGGCAGCCCTCATGACCAAACCGGCCGATGAAGCCAAATGGGCGGGGCCCTACTTGAAGAAAACCCTTCCGACGGACCCATGGGGCAAACCCTATTCCTATAAGTTCCCCGGGGAGCACAGCGAGTTCGATCTATGGTCGTTCGGCAAAGATGCGCAACCGGGTGGAACAGTCGATAACGAAGACGTCACGAACTGGTAGGGGGTCATGCAGTACCACGTCAAGGCCATGCAGTCGCTGGATAGGGTGGTGGAGCTGAACGTCGACTCCATCGATGCCGACGACGCTCGCCGCCAGGTCGAGCGGTTGGGCTACGAGGTGTTGGCGCTCCGTTCTAAACGGGCCGGGTTGTCCGCCTATCTGAAACGGCCGACGACCTTCCCTCTGACCCTATTCAGTCAAGAACTGATCGCCCTGCTGGGAGCCGGCCTCTCGTTGGTGGAGGCCCTTGAGACGCTGCGTGAAAAAGAGCGCCATCCGGACCTGAAGCAGGTGCTGGAACAGATTTTGGCCAAGCTGCGCGAAGGCCGCACATTTTCCTCGTCCGTCGAACAGTTGCCCTCCAGTTTTCCCGCGCTCTATGTCGCGACGGTTCGCGCCAGCGAGAAGACCGGCGATCTCCGCGAGGCCCTGTCCCGCTACATCGCCTATCAGGTGCAACTGGATCTGGTTCGTAAGAAGCTCGTGAGCGCCTCGATCTATCCGGTCGTGCTGCTGGTCGTCGGCGGACTCGTGATGCTGTTCTTGCTGATGTACGTGGTGCCCAAGTTCAGCCGTATCTATGAAGATGCGGGCAAGGACCTGCCGGTGTTGTCGCAGCTGTTGCTGGAGTGGGGAAAGGTGATGGAGGCGCACGGCCTCCTGGTGATGGGCTGTCTGGCCTTGGCGGGGGCCATCTCCGCTTACGGTCTCACGCTGCCGGCGGTGAAAGCCCGCCTCCTTTCTCAACTCCGGTCGATCCCCTCCATCGGAAGCAAACTGCAGGTATTCGATCTGGCGCGGTTCTACCGCACCTTGGGCATGTTGGTGAAGGGCGGTATCCCGATCGTGGCAGCCATTGAAATGGTCTCCGGCATTCTGCCCCTGTCCTTGCGCGGTCCGCTTCAGGCGGCTGTGCGGGATCTCCGCGAAGGAAAGCCGATTTCCCAGGCGATGGAGTCGCACGGCCTAACCACACCAGTTGCTCACCGTATGTTGCGTGTCGGAGAGAGGACCGGGCAGATGGGGGAGATGATGGAACGGATCGCGGTGTTCTACGACGAGGATATCGCGCGTGTGCTGGATTGGCTCACGAAACTAATCGAGCCGGCCTTGATGGCGGCCATCGGCCTTGTAATCGGGACGATCGTGCTCCTCATGTATTTCCCCATGTTCGAACTGGCGGGGAGCATCCAATGAGCCGCACCGAACAGGCGATCGCCGGTCAGGAAGGGTTCTCGCCGAGCGAGTTGGCGCTCGCGAAGGCCGATGCCGTTCGCGCAAAGCGGCGCATGATCGAAGCATTGGACGATCAGTTTCAGTTGAGCCACGATGAGTTTGCCGCGAAACTGGCCGCGACCCTCCGTTACCGTTGGCTGGACCAGAAATCTCTCCAAGCCTGTGAGGCAGATTTCAGCCGGATTTCCTATCCCGAGACAGTGGCGCACGAATGTCTGCCGTTCCGCGATGAGCAGGGTCTCCTCTGCGTGGCATTTTGCGATCCATTCGATCCGGCCAGGCAGGCCTGGGCAAATGAACAGCTGCGGGAATCCGCCCTGTGGGTCCTGGTCCATCGTGTAGCGTTGCTCTCGATGTTCGCGAAGTACGAGGCGAGAGCCCGCGCGATGGACGACGTGATGGCGCTCGATCCGGAGCGACGGAGGGTGTCCGAGGCGATCGAAGACCTGTCGATCAAATCGATCAGCGAAGGAACCAGCCCCGTGGTCAAGCTGGTGCATTCGACGATTTACGATGCGTTCAAGCTCGGCGCCAGCGACATCCATCTTGAAGCCGGCACGTCGGATCTGACGATCAAGTATCGCATCGACGGGGTGCTCTTAAAAGTAAAGGTGGTGGAAGGCAAGGAAATGGCCGAGCAGGCGATCTCCCGTATCAAGGTCATGTCGGAACTGGACATTTCCGAGCGGCGCATTCCCCAGGACGGCCGGTTCAAGCTGGCGGTCCTCGGCCGCGCCGTGGACTTCCGGGTGTCGGTGATGCCCAGCATCCATGGAGAAGACTCGGTCATCCGTATCCTCGACAAACAGTCGCTGTCGCAGCAGAGTCAGGGGCTCCGGCTGGATATGATCGGCTTCGACGAGCAGACGGTGACGCAGATTCGCGGACTCGCCTCCGAGCCCTACGGCTTGATGCTGGTCACAGGCCCCACTGGAAGCGGAAAAACGACTTCTCTCTATGCCGTGCTCAATGAGCTGAACCAGGGCCAGGACAAAATCATCACGATCGAAGATCCGGTGGAATATCAGCTGCCGGGAATTCTGCAGATTCCCGTCAATGAAAAGAAGGGCTTGACCTTTTCGCGCGGCCTGCGCTCGATCCTGCGTCACGACCCGGACAAGATCATGGTCGGAGAAATCCGGGATTCGGAAACCGCTCAGATCGCCGTCCAGTCGGCTTTGACCGGGCACCTGGTCTTGGCGACGGTCCATGCCAACAATGTGCTGGACATCATCGGGCGATTCATCCACATGGGGGTGGAACCCTATAATTTCGTCTCGGCCTTGAACGGGGTCATTGCGCAACGTCTCTTGCGCGTCCTCTGCTCCCATTGTGTCGAGCCCTACCGCCCCGACAGCAAACTGCTGGCCGCGTCACGGCTGACCGAAGCGGAGGCGGCGGACTTCAACTTTCGAACCGGACGTGGCTGCAAGGACTGTTATGGAACCGGGTACAAGGGACGCCGGGCCATTGCCGAGGTGCTGCTGCTCACCGACGAGATTCGCGAACAGATCGTCGCCAAAGAGCCGATCCGCAAGATCAAGGACACGGCGCGGGCCACCGGCACGCGATTTCTCCGGGACTCCGCAATGGATCTCGTTCGTCAAGGCATCACCACGTTGGAGGAGATCAACCGTGTTACCTTTGTTGGCTGACCAGCTCAGCATCCTCATGTGTCCCGAGTGGTTGCTGGTGGCGCATCGCCCCCGAGGTTTTCGCCCGGGACCGATGACGACGACTACGGTGCCGGTGGCTGCTTCGTCCGAGGGCTCCGCCGGATGGGAGCCGGCTGCCGCAGCATTGGAAGCCCTCTTGGCGGCCAATCCCCAGTGGCGAGGGGCATCGCTCCGGATCATTCTCTCCAACCATTTTGTCCGCTACGTCTTGGTGCCCTGGAGCAACGACTTAAGCAACGAGAAGGAACATTTGGTGCTTGCGCGGCGCCATTTCGCCTTGACCCATGGACCGGTCGCCAAAAACTGGGCGATCCGGATGAGCCTCGACAGGCCCGGCGAATGCCATGTCGCCAGCGCGCTGGACGAGTCTCTGGTGAGCCGGCTGACCCTGGCGGCAGCGGCGGGCCATTTGACGCTCACCAGCTTGGAACCATTGCTCATGGCATCGTTTAACCGATGGCAGCAGGACTTTCGCGAAGAGTCCCAGTGGTTTGTGACTGTGGAGAACGGCATGTTGTGCGGCGCCCTGGTCGGTCGTCACCGCTGGATCGCGCTGCGGCGCTGGCGGATACAGGACGACTGGGCGTCGGAGTTGTCTCTGTGGCTTTCGCGTGAGCAATTGATCGGCGAGGAGTCTGTCCCGGTCGGGGCCGTGTATCTTTTGGCGCCTCCCCATGCGGGCGCCCATTCAATGGCTATGGGACCACGCTTGAGATTTCTTGGTGAGGACGATCGCAATAATTACCGGAACGGGACGATGGACCGAGGCGCCAAAGCGGTTGAAGAGGCAGGGTATCTCTCATGCATTCTTTAAGGCTCGACTATACCGACCGGGCGGTTCTGTGGACCGGCCAGGGAGTTGTGTGGTTGGCTGTCGGCCTCCTGCTGGTGGCCATAACCGGATCCTACTACTGGTATCTCGCGGAAGAGACCGCCCTTGTGGCGGACAAGATCGAGGCAGCCAGGCAGCATACGGGACGGGAGCGGATGGGCAAGGAAAAGTTGACGGAGGAACTGAAGACCTTTCGCGCCGACATCAAGGAATCCCAGACGGTGTTGGGACAGCTCACGATTCCCTGGGATCCGCTCTTCATCGCAGTGGAACAGGTCGGGGGCAGACATATCGACCGCATCGCCCTGATGGCTATTCATCCGGACGTAGGGGAGCAGCGAGTGGTGATCGAGGGCCGATCGGCCGACTTCGAGGTGTTGATGGACTTTGTGACGCAGTTGGCGGAATTCGACATCATCCGTCACGCGTATCTCAGCAGGCATCAGAGGGAAGACAAGGACCGCGAGAAGCCAGTGCGATTTTCAATCGTGGCGGAATGGAACGTACGATCATGAACTTCGGGAGCTTTCTCAGATCGACCGGAATGGGAACGGCGGTCGGTAATTCTAGGCCGAAGCTCAAGCAGGCCCGCCTTCTGCGGCGCATGCCGAGCCGGTGGATCGAGGTCCTGGCAGCTCGAATCGCAGGCCCCGGGAAAACCGGACCAGCTCCGTCGCCGGTGGAGCGCTTGGGGTGGGCTCGTCGATTCTGGAAACAGCAGGTGGGAGATTCTGGCATCAAGGGCAGAGAGATCTCCAAGGCCAAGCCAAGCCTTCCGTCAATGAGCCATCTGAGCTGGGCTCTGAGGCTCTGGGTGCAGCGCCTCGGGGTTTCGGGCGCTGTGGGTCTGGGACTTCTCGCGTTTGCCGCGATGTTTTATCTGTCCGCCGTCCTTACCCTCGAGGCAGAACAGGCGCAGATCCTTGAAGAGCTCGAATCTTCTCTGACGCATGTCCGGAAAGCAGGGGGGGCTCCCACCGTGGCTCCCAGGACTCCCAGCGAACAACTGGCTGACTTCTATGCCATTTTCCCCCCTGTCGATCAGGCGCCGGAGACATTGCGGAAGATCAATCAATTGGCTGAGAAGCAGCATTTGGTTCTACAGGCAGGCAATTACCACGTGATCGACGACCACACAGGCCGCCTGATCCGCTATGAAGCGTCGCTGCCGTTGGTCGGCTCCTATCCGAACGTGCGCCAGTTCTTGCGGACGGTGTTGGCCGAGATTCCCAGTGCGGCTCTCGAAAAGGTGAATGTCGAGAAGAACATGATGGGCGGGGCTCAGGCCAAGACCACGGTCAGTTTTACTCTGTTCATGAGGAGAGACAGCTGATGGTCTCCGTCGCTCCAAAATACTTGATGCTCGCTTCCCTTGTGGCGGGGCTTCTTGAGGCTGCCACCGGGTTCGCCGGCAGCCAGGCAGTGAGCCCTCAGGGGAATCTCGGTCTCGATCTCGGAAAGCTGAATCAGCGGGTGACCAAGAATAACGTCTACGATATGTTTCCGGGGGGCATCAGACCCGAGAGCTCGGCGCAGGCTCCTTCCGCCTCCTCCAAACAAGAGGAGCCTCGCTCGAAGGGCAAATCCAAACGGGGTGGGTCTCATGCTGTGTCCCTGCCTCCGCCCCTGTTGCTAAGCCCTGCCGTCGTTGAGGAGGTTCCGTCCGTCGAGATCGAACCGATTGTGATCGAGCCGCTGCCGCCCGTCGTCATCCCGACACCGCCTTTCCCGTTCAAATTTGCGGGGGTCCAGAGACAACCGTCCGGGCAGACGATCTATTTTCTGACCAAGGACAACAGACTGTATACCGTCGAGGTCGGTCAAATCCTCGACTCGGTGTATTCCATCGATGGTGAAGAAGGCGGTCAACTGACCGTGACCTATCTGCCGTTGGATCGTAAGCAAACCATTAGCATGGGGTTGGCAACATGACACGCTTCACTCGCGCGACGTTTGGGACAAGCATCCTCGGCTGTGCCTTCCTCGCCGCCTTGCTGGCCGGCTGCAGCGCCAACCAGCTCTTCAACGAGGGGATGTCGGACATCAATGCCGGACGCTTGGATGTCGGATTGGCCAAGATCGAAGACGCGGTGAGAAAGGACCCCGACAGTTCCTTTCTGCAGACTCAACTGCGTATGAAGCGAGAGTATGTGGCTCAGCGATTCATTCAGGATGCGGATGCGGCCCGAGCGGCCTCTAATTTCACCGAGGCCCGCCGGCTCTATCAAGCCGCGCTGGAACTGGACCGGGCCAATCAGCAGGCGTTGGCAGGCCTCGAGTCGACGAAGAATGCGGAACTGAGTCAGATCGAGATCCGGATGGCCAAGGATCTGATCGGCCACAACGACCTCAAGGAAGCTCAGGCGCAACTGGCGCATATTTTGAGCACGGACCCGAATAACTTCGAAGCGAAGCAGCTGCTGAACAATCTTCTCGCGCAAACCCCGCCGCCAGAACCGGCCAAGCCGAGGCTGCGCTTGAAAGACGATCGCATCTCCGTGCTGCAGTTCCGCGAGTCTCCGCTGGGTATGGTGTTCGAGGCGCTCTCGCGAACGAGCGGCATCAATTTCGTGCTCGATAAAGATGTGAAGAGCGATGCCAAAACGAATATTTTCGTGAAGGACATGCTGGTCGAGTCGGCCTTGGATATGGTCCTGGCTCAACATGGGCTGGAGAGAAAACTCCTGGCCGACAATATCGTCTTGATCTTTCCCGACACGCCGGATAAACGGCGGCGCTACGAAGAGCAGATGGTCAAGTCCTTTCACCTCACGAATGCGGACCCGAAGCAGGCGATGAGCATGTTGAAGGTGATGCTGGACATTAAATCGCTGTTCATCGACGAGCATGCGCGATTGCTGGTCATGCGGGATACGCCGGAAGTGGTCAAGATGGCGGAGAAGCTCCTGGTCTCCCTCGATCTGGAAGACGCCGAAGTCATGATGGAAGTGGATATCGTGGAGATCACACGTTCGAAGCTGCAGGAGCTCGGTATCAAGTATCCGAGCCAAGTGACTCTCAATGTGCTCGCTCCTACCGTGGCCGGCGCTGCCACAGGCGGCGCGGCCCAGGCGCTGAATACGCTTAGCAGCCTTCGGTTCAGCGACCACAACACATCGATTTCGAGCCTCGGGGCGACGATTAACCTCAAGAGGGAAGACTCCGATGTCAATATCCTGTCCAGCCCGAAGATCAGGGCAAGGAATTATGAAAAGGCCAAGATTCATATCGGAGACCGTGTTCCGGTCTTTACCAACGCTGTGACGCCCATCATCGGCGGGACCGGCAGCGTGGTCACCGGCAGCGTGACCTATCTCGATATCGGATTGAAATTCGATGTGGAACCGACGATCTATCAGGACGACGAAGTGTCCATGAAGCTGAACCTGGAAGTGAGCAGCATCGTGAAGGAGGTCACCCAAGGGTCAAGCTTGTCCTATCAGGTCGGCACGAGGGCCGCCTCGACCGTATTGCGATTGCGGGACGGAGAAACGCAGATCCTGGCAGGGCTGATCAGCGATGCAGACCGTGAGACGGCCAGCAAGGTGCCGGGACTCAGTAATATTCCGGTCCTCGGGCGGCTCTTCACCTCCGTGAAAACCGACAAGACCAAACAAGAGATTGTGCTGTCGATCACACCCCACGTCATCCGGCATGGTAAGCGCCCCAGCGCCTGGTCGTCTGAAATTTTGTACGGCACTGAAAGTTCTCGTGGCATTCCCATGACGATCAAGGTGGGTGAGGGCGAGCGTAAATCCTTCGTGGAAGCCAAGGGGGCCTCAGCCGCATCAGGAGCCGCCATTGTGACAACGGGGGCGACCGTTACCGGAAGTCCCTCCGAGAGCCAAGTTCGAAATGAGCCGATCCCTGCCTCAGACGTGGATAGTACGAGGAAAGGAGCCCGCCGTAAGGGCGCAAGTCAGGCTCCGGCTGTGACCATACTGGAGGCGGTTCCAGGAAGTCCTTCTGAAAGTCCGGTTCGCAATGAAACAACTCCTGCTACAGACTCGGCAGGAACGAAGAAAGGCGCGGTGGAAGACCCCTCTGAGAGTCCGGCTCAAAATCAGCCGGCTCCGGCTGAAGGAACAGACCATGCGGGGCAGACTCCATGAACGTAGTGAGCAAATCGGAGCGAGGCTTTACGCTGGTGGAGATGGTCATGACGGTGGCGATCGTCGGAGTGCTGGCCTCGGCTGCCATGCCCCTTGCCAGCTTGGTATCGCAACGCAGCAAAGAGCAGGAACTCCGGCAATCGCTGCTGCAGATTCGCGAGGCCATCGATGCTCATCGACGAGATTTCGATGCCGGGCGCATTGCCAAAGGCACGACGGATTCGGGATATCCCAAGACGCTGAAGGACCTCACGGAGGGGGTCGTCGATCAGACGAGTCAGAAGAAGAAGCGATTGATCTATCTGCGCCGGATGCCGCGAGACCCATTGCACATGGATCAGTCAGTGTCGGCCGAACAGACCTGGGGACTCAGGAGCTACGAGAGTCCCCCGGATGAGCCGAGCCCCGGCAGCGACGTCTTCGATGTCTATTCTCTCAACAAGGGTGTCGGGTTGAACGGTATCCCCTATTCGAAGTGGTAACGGGTGATGTGGTGATGAAGCCAGTCGATCGAAAGGGCACAGAGGGATTCACACTCATTGAGCTGCTGGTGGTCCTGGCCATCGTCTCGACGTTGTTGACCTTGGCCGTGCCCCGATATTTCTCCAGTGTGCAGCGGTCCAAAGAAGTCGTCATGAAGGAGAATCTTTGGATCATGAGGGACGCCCTGGATAAGTATTTCGGCGACTCCGGACGGTATCCAGACCAGCTCCAAGAGCTGGCCACCAAGAAATATCTCCGCGCGATTCCCATCGATCCGCTCACTGAGACGGCGGCGAGCTGGCGTGTGATTCCGCCAGACGATCCTGAGAAAGGCGGCGTCTACGACGTCAAAAGCGGAGCGGAGGGGACCGACACGGGAGGGAGCTCCTACAGTGAATGGTAACGGCCGTGGAGTACCAGTTCTGCGGAAGATGAGCGGCAGCCTGTATCGGTGCCCGCCGGTACGATCGCAGGAAGGGTTCAGCTACATCGGGATCCTGCTTGTGATCGCCCTCGTCGGGGTTCAGTTGGGCCTGGCCGGAGTGGTATGGAGTTTTGCGCAGGCCCGTCAGAAGGAGCGAGAGTTGCTGTTTGTCGGAGGCCAGTTCAGAACCGCCATTAGTCAATACTACCTGAACCCCAAAGGCCCTCAGAAGGAATATCCCCGCCGCCTGGATGATCTGCTCAAAGATCCACGCTATCCGGGAACAGTTCGCCACCTGCGAAAAATTTATGCCGACCCGATCACCGGGAAGAAACAATGGGGGCTGGTGAAACTCCCGAACGGCGGCATTGTCGGAGTCTATAGCCTCTCGGAAAAGGAGCCGATCAAGACCGGAAACTTTCGGCCTGCGGACATATCCTTTACGAGAAAACAACGGTATTCCGAATGGAAATTCGTGCATGCGTTCGGGACAACGAACGTTGCTGCTCCCGGTTCTCCCGGCACAGCGGCTGTTCCTGCTCTCTCGTCCGACCCTCAAATACACAATGGGGAAGACGAGGAGAAATAGAGGGGGCTAAAACTGGAACGGCGGCCCAACCTTGTGGTTGGACCGCCGCCAGAACGCTCTCGTCATATCTTCAGAGAGAGGGGAGGGGGCATCAACCGATGGAGTCGATGCCGCTCCTAATACTGGTTACTGCGGAAAGCTGCTCGGCGCTGTGGCGTGTTTCCAGCCTTCGCCTGCCAGCGTGCGAAGAAACTGCACGAGATCTTGTTTCTCATCTTTTGTCAGTTCGAGCGGAAGGATCAGCGGATCCTGGTGGGGGTTCTTCACGCCGCCCTGATTGTAAAAGTTCACGACCTCTTCGAGGGTTTTGAAGCGGCCGTCATGCATATAGGGCGCGCTGCGGCTGATTTCCCGGAGGGTCGGAGTCTTGAATGAGCCGATATCTTCCGCATTCTTGGTCACCATATACCGCCCAAGATCCACTTTGTTTTCGTCCCAGCCGATGCCGAGATTGTGGAACTTCTCGTCGGTGAAGTTGAACCCGGAGTGGCACTTCGTGCAGCGGGCCTTGTCCCGGAACAGGAGGAGGCCTCGTTGCGCCGAGGCTGGAATGGCTTCCGCTTCTCCGCCCTGATCGAATCGGTCTGCCGGGCTGTTGCCGGACAGGATCGTGCGTTGAAAGCTGGCAATGGCCTTGCCCACATTTTGAATCGTGATGTCTTCGCCGAAGGTTTGGAGAAACATGGTCTTGTAGCCCTGGATCTTCTTCATCTTCGTAATCATGACTTCGTAGTTGGGAAAGCCATGTTCGATCGGGTTGGTAAAGGGTCCGATCGATTGATCTTCCAATGTCGCGGCCCGTCCATCCCAGAATTGGACGCTGCTGAATACCCGATTGAAGGAAGCAGGCGCGCTACGGCCGCCCTTTTGGCCCCGGATGCCGGCGGAGACCGGCTTGCCGTCCGTAAATGCGTATTGCGCCAGGTGGCAGCTGGCGCAGGCGATCGTATTGTCGTTCGACAACCGCTTGTCGAAGAACAGGACCCGGCCTAACTCGACCTTTTGAGTCGTCATGGGATTATCGGGAGTAATGACCATGGCGCTCTCTTCCAGGCCCAACGGAAGCTTGAACTTGTACTCGTTCGAGACGACAGCATCCGCGTTCGGCGTGGCGATCCAGGACGATAGCATTGCCACCGCGCAGACGGCCAAGCTTCCAAGCACGCGCTTGCCCAATGGAAGTGAATCGCTAACAACTGCCTTTCGGAGTGGAGTTGACGGCGGCAGTTCGGTATTCAGTCTGGATCGTTTCATTGCAGCTCCTCCCGGTTGTGTTGTGATGACCTGCGGTCCCTTGTCTGAGAGCGGTGGGTAGCCCTTTCTGCCAGTTATCTGCACTGTGTCAAAGCATCGGAAACTGAATGTCGTCGGGCCTGCTTCCGTGGCGCGAATCGTACCCATCATGCTCATCCTTTGCAAGTCCTTTTTTTCGCCATTTTGAACGGACACGCAGCGGTCACGGTACCTGGTGGATGCCGGTTTAGGTTCGGTCAGTCTGCTGCCGACCGTGCAATGTTTGTCGGAAAGTAACCAATTGCGCGGGGGAAATTGGAATGGGAAATAAGGGGTGAACTGTGAAGGACGAGCGCGGGGGAGGCCGCCCGGTCTATCCTATTGCTCTTACTCGCTGAACTGCATAGACCAATCCAGAAGAGAAATTAAAATACGGCAGTTTCCGGCCAGGTGCTACTCAATGGCTGGTAACAAAATAGTCATTTGTAGTGCTCCCGGTCCTTCTGAAACTCAGGGTGATATGGGCCGGCGGGAAGTCCGTAGCCCGACCGGTTGGCGGCAAACTCATTCGCCTGAATGGCAATGGGGCGATACTGCACAGTCGTTGCCGTAATGGCAGCCTTTACTGCTGCGACAACCAAGGCGCCGATGAGTCCGCCCCCGCCTCCCCCGCCTCCGCTGTCGTGAACGACTCGTTCTTTATGTGTCCAGAGGAGATCTCCGGAGGCGGCGTCTACCAGCCGATATTCGGCTCCCACGATAATATTAGACGCCAATACGATATAGGAAGTAGTCCAGTCCGTGATGGTCACGTAGAGAATCGAGTCTGTTCCGAAGACTTCCTTGAATTTATCCGGTGGCACCGTAGCGATGGCTCCTTCATCTGTGGCTCCCAGATCGGTAAGAATGGCTTGGACAAGGAAGACCGGAAAGACGTAGTAGCCACGTTCGGCAAACGCGGCACTCACGGTGGTGAGAAATACGGCTGGGGCGTCGACAGCCGTCGTTTTATTGGCTGGCGGGACGACCAGGATCGATCGCGGCTGATGGTCGAAGAACTTTGTGTAATCGGGCTTGGCCGGTGGTGTAATACACGCGGATAGCAGGAGGAGCGAAGAGGCTGCGATCACCAAGGCGATGTGTTTCATGGCGCAGGCTTCTTTTCTTTGACCTTCCGTCCTTGAATTCGAGAAATCATCGTATCCATCAAAGGTTTCGATTCCGGATACAACGACGCTTCTTTCTGCAATTCGGTAATGGCCTCGTCGTGCCTGCCTTGTTTGAATAGGAGGTAGCCATAGTCCGCGTGGATACCAGGCCCTACTTTCTGCGTGGCGTTCGATTGCGCTTCGTTGATTGTCGAATTGAGCATCGTGGCGGCGTCGGCTTCACCCTCTGTTCCGGCATGTTGCTGCCGAGAGAACAGACTATCTTCGTACGATCCCCAGTAGAAATGCTTCTGAGGAGCGCAGGCAATCGAGGCGAGTATTAGCGCCGCCAGAATGAGAGAGGGAACGAATTGCGTCTTCATCGGACGTCGATGGTGCGTGTAGAGCCGGTGCCGATAAATACTTTCTGCTTTAAGCGGGTCGTTCCTGCTTCACGGATTTCGACCTCATGGGTGCCAGGGGTGACGCTGAGTTGTCCGCCAGATCGGTAGGTATCACCGGTGCCGATGGCCGTGCCGTCCAGAAAGATCTCAGCGTGGCTGCCGATATTGGAAAACCGGATGTACCCTTCATCCTTGTTCTGATCAACGTTCGAAGTAGTGGTTTGCGAAACAGGCCCAAAGAGAGGCGCAAACAGGCCGCATCCTGATAGGAGTAGGATGCCGACAAGGCATACGCCTGGGCGCACAATGTTCCTGATCATGACCAGCTACCTCCTGCCTAGAACTGAATCAAGTGGTCCGTCGTCGGTGTCGCTCCACTGATCAGGCGACAACTGGATCCCTCGCTCGTCTCAGAATCGCCAAAGAACGACAGTACTTCCAACTCGCCGACCTGGGTGTGGGGAAGTTGCACGTTGAATCCCGTTTGCGGGCTCTTGATCACTTTGCCCGGGGCCATGACCTTCAGATGGTCGCCGACCCGCAGCCCCTGGCGTTGTCCGCCGGAGACGATGACGTTGGCGCCCTCGACAGTGAGAATACTGGTTATCCAAGGCTTATCGGAGAGCTTGTTAATGAGTTTGTCGAGTAGATTCGCCACCGCAGCGGACAACGCCTTGTCGCCCAAGGTGGAATCGAATGTCGCGCGGTCGCCGAGGCCGAGGATTGTCGATTGTTCGAGTGTCGCATCGCCGGCGCCGTCGTCGCTGAAGAAAGCGTGGCCTGTGCGGGGATCCACCATCCTGGCATTGACTTTCGCATGCGCGATCTGTTGCCGGGATCGAGAAAACATCTGCACTTCCCCAACGTCTTTTCGCCCGTACTCGGCGATGGAACCGAAAATCAACGCATCAACACCGACCATGCTCTGCTTGAACTGCTCGCGGCTTAGGCCCATTAATTCGCTTTCTGCTTCGAGCTTGTTCAAATCGATGCGTTCGAGCACGATAAATTTTCCCGATCGGGTGAGTTCCGTGGACAGCATGTCTGCGGCTTGTTTGCCCAAACGATCGAAGTTCGGGTCGCGGTTATAGGCTTCGCCAAATAGGCTCGACGAGCCGGCTTTGGCCTCGTTGGTAAACCGGGCCACCGCGATTTTCCGTTTCAAAATGCGAATCGACGGGTTGGATGAGGCGCCTGCCGGATTCGTCGGCGCTTGAGCCGCAGGGTTGGGTGCGGTTGAGCGTGAATCGACGACCGCGCGTTTATCGTAGCCGGCACAACTTGGAAGAATGAAAAGAGAAAGTAGCAGAATCGCGAACTGTTTCATGCCCGCCTCAACAGCGACCGCGATCGGGACTTGAAGTATAACCGAGATCACGGTACCAGAAACGCGTATCTTCGGCAAGTACGGACACTGGAGGAAGAGCTAAACAGAAGGTCGCTCAGCAATCGGGAGGCAGATTCACGCGCAGTGGAGGTAGGGGAGATAACGCAGGGTTGAGGTAGGGGGCGCCACACGCTCATTCAGCGTACTTGAGTTGGTACAGGATGAGCCCTGTGAGAGCGATCCCGCAAAACATGGCTCCAGCATAGAATGTGAACGAGGCGCCAACGTGATCCCATAGAAACCCGGCGAAGACGCTTGCAATCAACATCGCCACGCCGCTGGCGAGGTTGAAGAAGCCAAAAGCCGTCCCGCGTAAATCGGCAGGGGCTTGGTTTGCAACCATGGAAGCGAGCAAGCCTTGCGTCATGCCCAGGTGTAGGCCCCAGAGTCCCACTCCTGCTAAGACTATGCTCCAGTGATCGTTCGTCGCCAAGACGAGATCGGCCGCCATCAGAACCAGAATACCGAGGGTGAGTAGACGGGTGTGACTCATCCGATCGGAGAGTCTGCCGAATGGATAGGCGGAGCAGGCGTAGATCACATTCATTGCGACCATTACGAGAGGAACGAGGGCGATGGGAATTCCACTCTGCTGGGCGCGAAGCACCAAAAAGGCTTCGCTGAACCGAGCCAGCGTAAAGATGGCTCCGAAGCCCACCACCCACCAATAGGCTGACCGTAAGCGAGTCAGCGTCTCCCATCGAATGGGATTCCCGGCTGTTGGAGCCTGCCGAGTCGCAGGTTCCTGGACGCCGAACAGCAAGAGTCCTACAGCCATCAAGCCCGGTACGAGGGCCACCCAGAAGACGGCCCGAAAGTCATTGGCCCAGAGCAGCATCAATCCGACTGCGAGCAGGGGGCCGAGGAATGCGCCGACCGTATCGAGCGACTGCCGCAAGCCGAAGGCGGCGCCACGAAGGTGCGGAGGGGCGATGTCTGCAACCAGGGCATCCCGTGGCGCGCCACGTACTCCCTTGCCGACTCTGTCCAGCAGGCGCGCAGTCAGGACAAGGTCCACAGTGGAGGCGATCGCAAAGAGCGGCTTGGTGAAGGCCCCCAAGGCGTAGCCGAATAGAGCCAAGCCCTTTCGCTTGCCCCAATAGTCGCTCAATGTGCCGGAAAAGACTTTGACGATCAGCGCCAGAGACTCGGCGAGTCCTTCGACCAGGCCGACCACAATAGCGCCGGTCCCCAGAACCGTGACCATGAACAGGGGCAGCAGGCTGTGGATCATTTCCGAGGAGATGTCCATCAACATACTGACAAGACCCAACACCCAGATCCCCGAGGGAATCTGGCGCAGGGGCTGGTTCATCTGTGGTTCACTCTTCATCCGGTACTCGTGCGCTTCAGCGATCTAACGTTGGCCCGGAACACGAGCTATTCTATGTGTGAAAGGTCGGCCAAGACCATGGAATTATCTTGTCCAATCGATCAGTTTTATGGCCGCCTTGTGTGGGGAGAGAGACGATATCGGTCAGCCTCGCTAGGCCGGCGCACTGCACGCATCGAGAAGGAATCTATTGGAGCGAACCGATAAGCGATTGTGTGAGGCATACCAGGCTGATCACGAGGGAGCCGTAGGCAGTGATCAGTGCAAAACTACGGACATGTTTGGGGCCCCATACCATCTTGACGACGGTGGGAAAGTAGATCACAGAGGTCCATTCCGGTGGATCCGTGATCCAGCGCCATTTCTGCCTGATTCCATATATTAATAGCGCGCCATAGGCTACGCCGATCGCGCAGACGACAAGTTCCAGCGTTTCTACGAAGCGTGATCCTTGCATTCTTGATTTTCCACTTGTCGCATCAAGAAAATCTGGACAGGTTCCTGTCTGAGTGCTTGTCGCGAAGATTGTTAGAACTGGTACCGTGCAGCGAAGAGCAACTCATTCGCATGGAGACTTGTCGTTGTTAACTCAAGCCCGCTGATGCTTGCATTCCCCCATACAGCGCTTCCAAGGTCCGTGTAGCGGTAACTCAGTTCCAACAGCATAATCTCGGTGAGATTGACGGCGATGCCGGCGCCGACGTTCCAGGCGAAACTTGTGTGGATCTCTTCGAACGTATCGAATACCTGCGAACCGATTATATTCAGAGTCGTTGTCGATGTATTAACGGCAGCTCCAATCCCTCCACCGACAAACGGTGTAAATAGGGTTGCGTTTACAAAGTCGTAATAGACATTGGTAAATAGAGTCTGACTCCCTATTTTGCTGGTAAGGCCTATCAGGGTTGCTGCATTGATATACACAGGATGCGCGTCGTAACCGAAGTTCGCCCGGTTGAGGTACTCGAACTCAGTGCGCAGTGAAATCCCATGTTTGCGCCAGTTGTAACCGATCGCTGCTCCTAACGGCATGACTGTGTCGTGAGAATCTGTCTTTGTCAGGGATAGTTGTCCCGCAGGTCCCCTCGAGGTGTTGGTAATATCGCTTGTAGCCATCGCGGAACCTCCAATTTTGCCTGCAATATAGAGCGGTGAAAGGGGGGTGTCCAGCGCTGATGCTTCCTCGGCAGAGATTAGCACGGCGAACGCGAGCGCGACATAACGGATTGCCTGATTCATTGGTCCTCTCCCTTAGCAGGGTGTGACAAACTACTTGAGCATGACAGGAACGCAAGGCTTGGATACTCACAGACTCGTTCAGAAGCCGTCGCAGGCTGTTCAGAAAGTCCGTCCAGCAAGGCCGCAGCAAGCGACGAGGCGAAGCGTACTCTCTGCAGTACGTTGAGCCTCTGAGCGCTGCGAGAACGCCGCTGGCGGACTTTGTCAACAGCCTGTTAGAAGAAAAGACAACTATAGATGAACCTAGGCCCGTCGAAAAGCTTAATGGAAAATTACTGCATGGCTAAGAGGAGAGTCAGACGATGGAATAAATCTGCCCCCGCTTCAGGTTGCACTGAGTAAATACCGCTGTCTTATCCTGCTCTCTCCCCGAAGTTCTCACCTTGCCGCGCGTTCCACTGACCCGATTTGTGCCATCGTGAATTTGATTCAGAATTGGCCAGGCCTCGAAGAGGTTGTACGAAAAGTACCCCCAGACAATTTTTCGCTACCCGTTACTTCACAAGGAGTTAGCCGAGAAGTTCAGTGGCGTGGGACTTGCTCTATCCACAGGTTGTTCACATGTACCACCTTCATGGAGGAATGGTGATATGCAGACTAAAAATCATTTGCTGATCAAATGGTTATACATGCCTGCGATCGCGCTCTGTTCTCTTCTTTTCTCCGGGAACGCGGCTCATGCGGCTCTGGTGACGTTTTCCTTTACAGGAGGCGTCAGTACCATCAGTGGGGCGTTGCTCTCAACTCCGCTGGGGCCATCCCCGCTGAGTCTGGGCCTCCCTGTGACTGGTTCGTTTCAATTTGACAATATGACCGGGGGTGTCGGCGGCAATTATCCCGGCGCAGTGAAAGCGATGACTCTGACGATCGGCAGCTACACCTCGGCGTTTGCTCTCGGAGCGAACGCGGTGACGATTCTTCAGAATACGAACCTGGGAGGTGGACTGGTAGGAGATCGGTGGAGGCTGGTCACGGCGGCCGATGGTCCTCCGGTCAAGGGCTATACCCCGTTCAGCTTCGACCTCCAACTGGACCGAGAAGGCGGGGGGCTATTTCCCAATACCGATCTGCAAAATCCACCGAGCCTTTCATCTTCCTCATCACCTCTCACGGCGACGAGATGGCGTCTCATGTTTCAGAATGACGATGGGAATGTGGCTACTGTTCGAGGGACCTTTCAGAGCTTGACCGCAGTGCCCTTGCCACCATCCGCCCTCCTGTTCGGTGTCGGTCTCATCGCGCTCGTCGGTCTTGGCGCCGGTGGGTTGCGAAACCTTCGCGGCCCGCAGGCATAGACGACAGGAAGGTTCATTTACCCAGGGCTTGGTACCTCGGTAGGAGGTATCAAGCCCGTTCTTTATGGGTTCGAGGCTGGATCACTGCTGCTGCCGCAGCAACCGAAGGGGCGAGGCGTGCGCTTCGGTACGTTGAGCCTTTGGGTGAAGCGACCTGCATGCGCGAAGCGCTTCGGCGAAGGCAGGGAACGAAGCTGGAGGGCCTTTTAAGCACCTGCTAGAGCATATCGAGCAATGATCCCGTCAGACAAATAATACTCATCACGATATAGCCGTAGGCCGTCACATAGGCAACGCGACGGACGTGTTTGGGTCCCCATATCATCTTAACGATCGTAGGAAGATAGATGGCAAACATCCATTCCGGTGGATCGGTGATCCAGGGCCAATCCCGTTTCAACCCGTAGACCAAGACTGCGCCAAAGACTAGCCCGATTATACAGACAAAAAGGTCAAGAATTTCCATAGCGCGAACTCTCTGTTTTTCGATGTATTAAGGAGAGCGGGGCATTGTACTTATTTGGGCCTGGCGGGTCCAGCCCGCATTATGGATGAGCGTTTGTCGTGAAATTGCTGAGCTTCGTCGCATGACCAGTAGCCGGAGCGTAGGTTTCTCTGTCGAGGAGACACTGTTAAAGAAGAAATGCCGGCAGCAAGTTACAGCGGGATAGTTCTCGCCGTAGACCGTGGAATGATCATGCTGGCAAGAGGTGATGGAGTAACGAAGCGGATTGCCCGAATTTGACTGGCGAGACTATGGCGTTGTGGCGGAGCTGGTGGTCACGTTAGGGGCATGTTGGGTCAGAGTCCGGGAGTCCGCGTCTTCCACTCTTTTGCACGCTTTTGCGCTTCGGTAATCTGGGCTGGTTTCATCTGCCTGGCGAGATCACTACGGTTGAGAGCGCCGCGGGGATGTCCATTTTCTGCTGCCAGGCTGTACCACATGTAGGCCTGGACTAAGTCTATAGGTCCACCCTGGCCGAAAGCAGACAGCAGGCCCAGGTAGAATTGCGCGTTCGCTTCTCCCTGAGCAGCAGATTTTTCATACCACTCGCGCGCCTTCTCGTTGCTTTGGGGGATGCCGTCTCCGTTTTGATGCAGTAAGCCGAGGTAGAACTGTGCGCGTGCATCTCCCTGCTCGGCGAGCGGTTGCCACTCACGCAATGCTTTTTCAAAGTCTCCACGGTTTTTCGCATTCATGCCGGCCTGAAAATCCGCCCAGGCTGGCAGGGTGAGACTGACGACCGATAGCACAAGGGGGATGAGAAATCGGAGCTGCATAGACCGGCGCTTAGAAGACCTTCTCCATCTATTGAGGTGGGTAACTATCGATCGGGATCATCAAGTGAGCATAGGGTGTGTCAGACCACATGACCCATGGTCCTCCGTTTTTTGAATTGGTCGACACATTCTTCAATGTAGCCAAGTCAGGTACGAGCACCATGATGTGTGCGCCGACTCCTTCCACCCACTCCTCTCCCGGCTTTGGCCCCTTGGCGTAGGGATCCGTATTGCTCACGGGGGTATCGCCTTGCAACATATAGCCAATCCCGATTTGTGTATAAGTCGGTTTCTTTTTGTTCTTCAACGCGTCCTTGAAATTGAGCCAGGGTTCGTTCATGCACATGGGGTCCGTGCCCGGTGTGTTGGGATTGTCGGGCATGCAGGTCCATCCATTTGTGCCCTTGCGAAGCTCGTTCCCATTCCAATCCATGATGGTCGCGTTGTTAGAGAGCGAGGAAGGCCCGGCACTTTCTGCCCGTGCGAACTCGGCGGCATGAAGAACCACATCACGCCGCGCACCGCCTTCGCCAAATACCGGGGAAAGAGGCAATGCGGCGGTTATTGCTATGACCAGAACCCCTGTCAGCGAGACGACCCTTGATTGTGCGGATGTTGCCATAGGCACCTCTCCTTTTCCGAGCGATGGCAAAATTTTACCCTAAGCGCCAAGGTATTTGGAAGCCCGATTGAAACTTCCTCGGCCAGGCTGTACCCATCAGGTCTATATGATCATGTAGATTCCCCGACGTAATTTTTACAGCGGCGCATCTTTCGTGACTCTTTGGCCCGTCGAGCTAGGCGGGCCGAATCGGCGACCCCCCGGCCATACTCACTTGAACGTCGCTGTTTGTTTGATTGTAAAGCTTCCGACTCCCCGCGTAATTTTGACTTGCCCGTTTCGGCTCAAGCGACCCAGCTCGGTATAGAATTCACTCGCGGTGAATTCAGGGTAACGAGTGGTCAAGGCCTCGAACTCACCTTCAGGGGAGGTTTGGAGGAAATCGAAGATCCGTTCCGTAATGGGCCTCTGCAGTGCCATGAGGATTCTCCTTTCAGCTATCAGTGTATTGGTGAACTGACTCCTCGTGCGAACTGCCTGCGTGCCTCGTGAAGAGGACTCAGAACGGTGCCGGCGTTGGAGCGGCGGAGACTGGAGAATCGGTCGCGTTAGGAAGGACCGGGAAGCGCGAAGGATGGGACAGTCGGCGTGGCTGAAACGCCTAGCCCCATGCTACGCGCGGAGCGGTTGCTTGGTCAAGCTGTCGTACGCATGCGCTGTTGTTTCCAGGCTCACACAGATCAAAGAAACAGCTTAGACCGGTCCGTCGCCGCGCTCAGAAAAATCTTGGATTGCGAGATCTGGACGGCTTCTCTCGATCTGATCAACGGCGGCTGGGGTTGATGGTAGAGAAATATGCGTTGGACGATACGATGTCGGAGTCCCTGGAATCAGCAGCACGAAGGGGAGAGTGGACTACGGACTGAACTGTAGCTGAGCCGGTGCGTATTGAGGAAAGTGCGCGTGCTGACTAAACGCTACGTGAATTTTTTCTGCTCATCGCCCTTGCGCCTCTTTTGCTTCGC
Source organism: Nitrospira sp. CG24E (assembly GCA_002869895.2). GTDB lineage: Bacteria > Nitrospirota > Nitrospiria > Nitrospirales > Nitrospiraceae > Palsa-1315. The sequence goes on from NEWP02000075.1 coordinate 33,215, forward strand.
TCCGATGCGCTCACGCTCGCGCTCGTAACCGACTGCGGCGTAGTACAGCGCACGATCGAAGAACTTGCCGAGCATGTGCATCAGCTCCAGCTCCCCGTGCAAATCCATGGCGCTATCGGACAGACCTTCTCGCTGGACGAAGGAACGCAGATGTTCCTTGGTGGCGGTGAGGGCCCAGTGGAAGTGGCTGTAGGCCACGCCCTGCTCGGCGCGGCGCGCGCCCAGCTCGGTGTAACGTTGTTCCAACTCGGCCTCGGTTTGATTCAGCAGCGAGTCGCTCAAGTTGCGGTAGATCTCGCGGGTGCGGGCTTGGAGTTCGTCTGCCGGGACTTTGTGCAGATCGCTGCACCGGGGAGAGTTCCACACCTTCTCGCTGAGCTCGCGGGAAAGTTGATCGGAGTGATTCTCGATGAGCTTCACCAATTTCACGGCCAGCATGACGCACCTCCAAATTTGATCGCGAATTGTATGCCGCAGCGGCGGCGGAACGCAAGCCGCTAAGAAATGAGGACATTTTCTCTCTCCGCCCGCCACGCGCCGTGAAATGGGCTCTGACGCGGTTATTTTTCATTAGTGGCGGTTCGGTGTGGACTCCCTGGCCCTCAGCGTTGACATCGTATCCAGGAAATCACGAAATAAGCTGTCGTTTATCGATTGCGAATAGGCAATCGCAGTAAAGCCATATCCCTCATGCCGTGAGAAGGCCACGGTGATGTGGCGGTAAGATCCAGGAGGAAGTGCGGATTCGTTCTGGAGTTTGGCATCCGTCGCATAGCAGTACCAGACATCGGTCTCCTTGATTTTTCGAATGGGCACGGTGCCTTCGACCGCTCCGGCTTCCAAACGGCCGCACAGGTCGGACATCAACTCGATTGCGAAACTCTCGTCGCGTAGTTTTTCTCTCTCGGACGTATGGATGGACACCTTGAATCCAAAATCCTTGATGCCTGATGTGGCAACGTGCGAAAACTTGAGCGTGGGCCTGAACTCATCATCGGGGTCGCGCGATACTTTGACCTCAAAGCCGGACGGTCTCTCGAAATTCACAAACTGCCCGCCAGATAGCTCCATCTCCTCCGCTCGGATTGTGTGTGGCAACCAGATTGTGGAAAGGACAAGAAAGACCGCTACGCCATAAAAACGGAACTTCGCGGAGTTGAGGCACCGCATAATCGATCACCTCCCTGGTGAGACAGTCGCTTGGTTCAAGTGTATCAGCTCCATGGCGGTCGGGAGGCTTGCAGGGGACTCAAACGGGTGGGAATTTCCAAGAATGTGGAAATAGCTCAATCGTTTGGTGTGATGCCGCTCCGATCTCCGATATCCTACAGGTGATTTTTTCTAGAAGAAAAGGATACTCTTCGGCGGCAAGCTGCCCGTGCGGCACCGGACAAGACAAGATCAATGAACGGGGAATGGAAACGAGATCGCGATGGGAATGTACTCCGAACCGGGCGAATGAGATCATGCGAGAGGTTGCCCCGTTGAGCACACATCGGCGTCGAGGTTTCCGCTGGAGCTATTGGCCAGTACTGGCGTGCACTCTTTTTGCGCTCACCGGCTGTACAAAGCAAATCGTGATGCCGACAGCCAACTTATGGCAGGCATCCGGCCAGCTTGAGCAGCAACGTCCGGTAGTTTCGGTGCTGCCCGTCGAAGATTGGGTCACGAGTCCTGATCAGCAAGAAGACTCAAAATCGTTAGGGCGAGACATCGCACACTGGGTGTTTCCGTTCCCGCTGGTCGTTCTTAAATACCACCAGTACCAGACGGACCGGGATCGAACAGCGGTGATCCAAGATGGGCTCACCGCTGGCCTGACAAAGATGGGGCTCCCCGCACTCGTGCGCTCGAAGGCCGCCCTGGAGCAAGCACGATCACTTCCTGATGGACACCTGGTCCTGCGCACCAAACTGCGTTCCTTCAAAGTGACGAACGACCTCAGATGGCTGATCTTATTGTTTTTGAATGCCGGTGGTCTGCAGACACTCAATGCACATGTCACGTTGGACTGCCAGCTTCTGAAGCCTGGCCAAGCGACACCGGTCTGGGAAGGAATGGTCGAAGGAAACGCCGCGTGGGATACCGGCGGGAGATACATCAACGAACAGAGTGAGAAGTGGGAGCAAGAGCGCAGCACCGTCGTACGTGCAGCCATCGAGGACGCTGCAGGAAATTTGATTGGCAAATCCGGGATTACGCAGCTCCGTGCACGGCTTCGAAACAAGGCCTATGCCACACTCGTGAGGACCAGCCAAGAACGAGAGGCGATCGGCAATTGGGATGAGGCCATTAGCCATTATGGCAAAGCGTACGGCACTGCGGTGACGAGCGACCAGTCGTTGGCGGCCATTCAGGCTGTGGCGCAACTGGTTCGCAAGCAGTCAGTAAAGCCGAAGCTGCCTGAAGAGGTGCGCCGGTATTGGGCTCAAGCCGCGAGCTTTGTGGAAACGAAACGGTACGGGGAAGCCATCACGCTCTATGACCAAGTTTTGGAACGTGCGCCTTGGTGGGCTGAGGCGCACTTCAATCGCGCTCTGGTTCTTGCCACCCAAGATCGCTATCAGGAGGCCATGACGAGCATGCAGCAGTTCCTGATATTGGCGCCGAATGTTCCCGAGGCCCGCGCGGCACAGGACAAAATCTATCAGTGGGAGTTGAAGGGCCATACAAGCGTTCCTGGAAACCAGTGATACCGTCAAACCTAACGATAGCGAAAGCAGGGTCAAGCTATGTTTCGGGCCTGTTGGTTCTTGGTTGCGATGTTGAACGGATGACTATGGCGAGATTCATGGAGTCTTGCTTGAGGGAGGAGGGGGAGCAGGACAGACGAAGTGGCCCGCTGCGCGATCACTTGCCGTATTTCTTTTCCATCTCGCGAGCTAAGGCTTCGGCCTCGGCGTCAGACATGTTCTCCATCTCCTGCAAGGATTTGCCGGTCACTTGTTTGACGGCGTCAGCATTGAAGAGATGGGGTCATTGCTTGACTTTGCACCTCGCCCAACCGAATGAACTGCTCAAGACTGCTGCCATGCGATGAGGCGTGTCGGCGTCACGTATTTCAAATCCATACGTATGATTGAATCGACACCCCTCACCAGCGCCAGGCGATGGAGCAGTGCAAAGTCAAGCAATGACCCCACAGACTTGATGGAAATTCAGAATGATTAAATGAAAAATATCGTGTCAGCCTAGGTGGAGTACGATCCGGAGTTAATAGGACCAGCGTACGGTGTGCTTCGGCGCTCGTTCCGCTGTGGCGCCGGGCGCCCCCCCCAACCAGGAGGTGCAGCCATGGGCGACTATCTCGGCATTGACTTGCACAAGACGAAATCGTTTGTGACGCGGATGACGGCGCAGGGGCAGATTCTGGAGCAAGTGAACTTGCTCCACACGACCGGGGCCTTGCAGCAATACCTGACGGCCTTGCCCGCGGACGTCCATCTAGCGGTCGAAGCGACGGGGAACTGGATGTGGATGTATGAGCAGATCGAGGATCGACATCTTGATCTGGTGTTGGCCCACCCCTTGAAGGTCCGGGCGATCGCTAGTGCGCGGATCAAGACGGACAAGATTGATGCGACGACGTTGGCGCATCTGCTGCGGACTGATCTGTTGCCGACAGCCTACATTCCGCCCCGCGTGATCCGGGATCA
>NEWP02000076.1 GCA_002869895.2 Nitrospira sp. CG24E
AGGGCGCGCGTTCCGGGAGCACAGGACCAACGTGGGTGCCCCTCCAATCTTTTTATCGTGGGGGCTCTGCGAGCAAGAAGGATGGTTGCCTACCCCCTCGCATCCTTCTGAAGCCGCGCGTTCCACAAGCAGGAGGACGACCGGCTGCCCATCTTTTCTTTTAGCAGGGAGTGGGAAGGTCCTATTCACTCTGCTATACTTCACGCGTAAGAAGACCACGGCTATGAAAGAACAACTGACCGCTGTGTTCCAACAAGTGCCTGAAGGATATATCGGGTTTGTCGAAGAATTGCCCGGCGCAAACACGCAGGGGGACACACTTGAAGAAGCCAGAACCAACCTTCAAGAAGCTGTCCAGTTGATACTGGAATCGAACCGTGCATTAGCGGAAGAATCTCTCCGAAACAAGACCGTGATCCGGGAACCCCTCGCCTCCATTTCATGAAACGGATCGATCTGATTCGTCACCTCGAACGTCACGGTGTACAGTTTCTTCGTGAAGGCGGAAGTCTAGCCCGCATTATTCACGAAGGCTTCTACTGCAACCGCCGATACGCTGTTCCGACGGGCGTGCTC
>NEWP02000077.1 GCA_002869895.2 Nitrospira sp. CG24E
CCTCCCGGTACAGGGAAGACCCTGTTGGCCAAAGCCATTGCAGGCGAAGCCGCGGTGCCTTTCTTCAGTATCAGCGGATCGGATTTCGTGGAAATGTTTGTCGGCGTCGGAGCCTCCCGTGTTCGCGATCTCTTCGAGCAGGGGAAAAAACATGCTCCCTGCATTATTTTTATCGATGAGATTGATGCCGTCGGTCGGCTGCGTGGAGCAGGCTTGGGTGGCGGCCATGATGAGCGCGAACAGACCCTCAATCAATTGCTCGTGGAGATGGATGGGTTTGATACGACAGAAGGTGTGATTTTGGTTGCGGCAACCAACCGGCCGGATGTATTAGACCCTGCTTTGCTCAGGCCCGGTCGTTTTGACCGGCAGGTTGTGGTGAATCGTCCTGACTTGAAGGGCCGCAGTGAGATTCTGAAGGTGCACGCAAAGAAAGTTCCGATCGCGACCAACGTGGATCTGGAAAAAATTGCGCGAGGCACACCGGGCTTCTCAGGTGCCGATCTGGAAAATCTGGTCAATGAAGCGGCGCTATGGGCTGCGAGACTCAGTAAGAAGGAAGTGGAAGTCATCGATTTTGAAATGGCGAAAGATAAAGTTCTGATGGGAGCTGAACGGAAAAGCCTGATCTTGAGCGACGAGGAGAAACGAACAACGGCGTACCATGAAGCGGGGCACGCGCTGATCGCTACACTCATTCCTGGAACGGATCCTGTACACAAGGTGACGATCATTCCTCGTGGCCGCGCGTTAGGCGTGACGATGCAACTCCCCACCGACGACCGGCATGGGTATTCAAAGGTGTACCTGTACAACCAGCTTGCCATCCTTATGGGAGGGCGTGTTGCCGAAGAGCTGGTCTTGAAGGACATGACGACAGGAGCGGGGAACGATCTTGAGCGGGCGACGGATCTCGCGAGGAAAATGGTGTGTGAATGGGGGATGAGCGAAAAGATGGGACCCCTCACGTTCGGCAAACACAACGAGCAGGTGTTTCTGGGCCGAGAGCTCGGGAGTCAGCGCGACTTCAGCGAGCAGATTGCGATGGAAATCGACGAGGAAGTCAAACGGCTCGTGATGGAAAACTATGAGCGGGCGAAGCGGCTCCTCACGGAAAATATGGCCAGTCTGAAGAGATTGGCGGAAGCCCTGTTGGAGAAAGAAGTGCTCGACGGCTCCGATATTGATCAGATAATCACGGAGTCCTCATACTGCATCTCTCGTTCAACCGCGCCTGGGTGTATATGAACCCTTTTGTTTATTCCGCAAGTATAGGCCATGACTCACAGCATGCCCATCTGGGGGTGTACCGACTGAGGCAGGTGTGAATACAGTGTTAGTGGACGTGACAAAATGAAGGTGAGACACCTCCCTCAAGCTCAAGGTACGGGTTTTGGCGGTCGAAACTCTGGTTGGTGCCCGTTCTGGCGAGAGGATGGTCTCGGCATGTTACTACACGGGCTTTCCGCGTTTTGGGCCACAGGCGCAAGTATCAACTCCACACATACATTGGCGTTGCTTGCCGAAATATATATACGACACAACCGCATTGACGAAGGCTTGGGTGCCATTGAGGACGCACAGAAATTTGCCTCAACGCGGGGAGAACTGTTTTGGCAAGCGGAACTGTTTCGGCTGAAAGGGGAGCTGCTGCTCCGGCAATCCGACCCAGCAGTCCAGGCAGCAGAAGAGAGCTTTTGTAAAGCCCTGAAGATTGCGCAAGATCAGCATGCCACCATGCTGGAGCTCCGAGCCGCCACCAGCCTGGCGAGACTCTGGAAACCACTCAATAAAGTGGATGAGGCCATACGGATTTTGAATGCTGTGTGTGTCAAGTTTAAGGAAGGCGTGGATAATCGCGAGTTGATCGAGGCAAAAACAGTACTTCAAGAGCTTCGTGTGTGAAGTCGCTGTTTTGTGACCTGGCTCTCTTAACCGAGTCCAAGTAATAGATAAGGCAGCCGATGCATTGGTTGGCTCGCTCTTGTGTGCCATCGCTAGGGATAGTTTCCAGCGGTGATGCGGGGCTCATTCTCCGCGTGTGTTTACACGCCAACCGTAAGATCACCTCTCTCGCGAATCGTTTCTTCTGGTTCCAACTGTTTCTCTGACCTCGCCCATGCTCGCCGCTGTCCACGCAATCGGACCGAAAAATTGGACCGCCACCGGATACTTCTGCTGCTTTTGCCGACTATTCAGCAAATGCTGAAAGTTCAGCGAAGTTCCACACGTTAAGGCACAAGTCTATCAATGACTTATAACTGGTCTCCTCATTGCATTATTTGTGGCCATCTAGGTCGCAGAGATCGCACATGACAATACGGATTGAAAAAGAAACCCAGAAACTCAAGACGAAGATTCGCCTGAGCGGTCGGCTGCAATCAAAGCATCTGGGTGCATTGAAGACGCAACTAGAAGGGGCTCAGTCGCGGATTGCGCTGGACCTCAACGGAGTGACGCTCGTGGACGTCGAGATCGTTCGATTTCTGAATGACTGCGAAAAAAACGGTGTCGAGCTCCTCCATTGTTGGCCGTACATACAGGAGTGGATGAGCCGTGAAAAAGGTAGAGAAGAATGAAACGATGCAACTCTGATAGCCAACATCGACGCACAGACGAAAGGGGGATTCCAATGCCAGCTACGACTCTTCACAAAGAAGATCACTCCATGAAGGGCGTCATTTTCATTATTCTTGGGGCTGTGACTGTGATGTGCCTGGTACTTGCAACGGGCTACTTCAAAGGCTAAGGGCGGATGCCCAGGTGACTAGACCATGCGGCAGGATTTCGTTGCCTTAGCCCGATAGTAAGAAGCCCAAAGGGCGGAGGACAGAGGGGAGTGAGTGCAAGGGGCCCCATCCGTTGCTCCTCCTAGGAGGAGCAACAGTGGAGAAGGTGCGGAGTATCAGACACAAGGCTTCATCAAGGAAGGAGGCACATGATGACGTGCCTGCGCTGTGATGGATTAATGGTCTGTGAGCTGTTTGAAGATTTTGAAGGTCTCTCGAGTGACTATGAGTTTACCGGATGGCGTTGTCTCAACTGTGGTGCGATTGTCGATCCAACGATTGCTGCACATAGGCGTATCACCTCGTCCGTTGTCACACCGACCCAGAGGTTGACGACCGTACGCGGAGCTCTGTCATCGTGGGCAGATCGAATAGTGGATCATCTCACAGTCCACAAGAGGAGCGTTTGCCATGATTAGACACGTGACAGTACTCATGGTTGTGGCAGCACTGTACCTCCCTGGCATCGCCGCGGCACATGGCGGTTCCGATATGGAACAGGATCCCTGCATGCGCATGGCAGGTGAAAGTATGGTGCATTTCAGTGCCTATCAGCCCCAATACGAAATAAAAGATCAATACTGTACGGAGATTCCTCAAGAAGGCGAGACATTTCTGGTCGTGGACCTTGTAGACCCAGCGTTACGCAACGAGCCGATTGGGATGCGGGTTATGCGGGGAAATGGCAAGAATGAGGCAGAGGGCGAGATTGTGGCAGACGTACGTCCAATCTTCCATCCGGACGGAGTCATCAGGAGCGAAGTCCGGTTAAACGAGGGCCTGTATCGGGTCATCATTGAGTCGGAGAAGCAGAATCTTCTGAAGCGTCCGCAGTATCTCTTACGGGTACATATGATCGACTATCAGAAGCTGGTGCTGTCCATCGCAGGACCGCTGATAGGCCTGCTGTTCGTCGGCTGGCTTGCCTACAAGCTCATCCGATCGAAGTGGCTGCGGGGCTGGTGGACTGCGGCTCCCAGTTCGTAGAGAGCCAGCTATCCGGTCATTCGGGATCATCAGATGCTTAGGAGGGACTCCCATGACATCACACAGCGAAATAGCGATAAACAACAAGGGGAAGATTCCTTGGTACCTCTACTTTGTCGGAGGAATGGTCTATACCGCGCTTGGCGGGTGGCTGTTTGCAGAATCGTCACCGCTCGCATGGATGTGTCTCCTCAGTGCGCCGGTGGGGTTTTTCTATGCCTGGAGAGGGTGGAAACACGATGCACAACACAGAGGTGAGGTCTAACCCTGCGCGGCCACGAACTCGGTCCTCGGTGCATGCATTGGTCGTACAGGGGAGCCAGGAACCAGACTGAGAAAAACAGGCGGTCGATGTGACGCTGCAACTAGGCACGGCGTCTCACGCTGAGGTAGACGGGTCCCTCTCTTCACCCCGGAGGGGCCTGCCTTCTCGGTGAGCCACAGAAGCAGGTGATATGCGCGGGTGATTGAGATTGTCGGTGTGAGAATGAGGGAGTACGGTTGTGATTCGCCGTCGAATCGCTGGCCTAGTCGCATCCCATAGCCTAGCGCTCGAGAGAAGAGCCAAGGAGAGGACATGATGTTTGGAAATATCCTAGCTCAGGCCAAAATGTGGGGATTTTGGCAATATATGTTTGATCTCTGCAATGAAGATTTTTCCTGCGTGCTTGGCTGGTTAACGTCTATACTCTTGGTTTTTTTGGCCATCGTATCGGGATTGATTGCAATGATGTCGCGCCTGAAGAATCGAAGAGAGTAGAGAGGGGCATCGGACTGAGTACCAAGAACAGTATCAAATGGGTGGATGGCGAGAAGGAACCAAGCACAAATTTCACCAGCATCTTTTGTGAAAGGTCCCTCTCACTCCGTAACATCTGCGAGCAGGAGTGTTCCAAGCTCACTCGTTATGTCCTCAGTGATTGGTGCTGAGAGATTTTTCACTGCGGACGCCTTTCTTTCTCACTCACCCACGGCACGACGAGACGTGCCATTGGCCCTGGCGAGGGCCTTCCATCCTTTTCACCTCTCGTTAAGGGAGTGACCAAGGTTTGCCCTTTACTGCGCGCATTGAACGATCTATATGTTCCCTCCAAGTTTGCTCGGTATCTCTCAGGGATGGGGTCTGATTGATCTCCCACTGCGCGCGTCCAGCGAATACTGGTTCATCTGGTCTA
>NEWP02000078.1 GCA_002869895.2 Nitrospira sp. CG24E
AGGACTGACGCTCAGATAAGTAGAATGACCCCGTTTTCTTTCTGCCAGAATGTCCATTGGGAAACACACGGCTCCTTCACCGGAGAAGTGTCTGCTCCTATGTTGCGCGAACTGGACTGCCGGTACGTGATCGTCGGCCATTCCGACCGTCGCACGCTATTCGGAGAACGAGATGAGACTATTCAGAAGAAGGTCCAGGCAGCGCTTCGTCACGGGCTTTCTCCGATCCTCTGCGTGGGGGAATCATTGGCGGAACGTGAGACGGGCCTCACAGAATCGGTTGTGACAGCACAACTGAACGGAGGCCTGGCGGGGTTAAGCCCACAAGACCTGGCGACTGTCACAATCGCCTATGAGCCGGTTTGGGCCATCGGCACAGGGCGAGCCGCTACGACGGAGCAGGCCGTGACGGTCCATCGCTCGATCCGTCTGTTCGTGGAGACCGGCTGGGATAACGACACAGCGTCGGTCGTCAGAATCCTGTACGGCGGAAGCGTGACACCGCAGAACATCGAACTGCTCCTTGCTTCGGATGCGATCGACGGCGCATTAGTAGGTGGGGCTTGTCTCAGTCCCGACTCGTTTGCTAGAATCGTGCTCAGTGCTCAAATACGGCGGGTTTAATTGATCG
>NEWP02000079.1 GCA_002869895.2 Nitrospira sp. CG24E
CGACCGAGACGCTGCCCAGCATGAACCGATTGAGCCCCTTCCGTCCATGGGAGCTGACTACGATGAGATCGTGGTTCTGTCCTACTTCACACACGGTTGTGGCTGGATCGCCCAGGCGGACCTCGGTAGTCACAGTGAAGCGGGGGCTGGCCAGCGCCTGGGCCGTGTCCTTCACGACCTGTTCGGCATCGCGTTTACTCTGCTCAGACCAGCCCTCGACATCCACCATCAGCAGCTCGCCGATATTGTGGAGTGGGATGACGACCGAGAGGATCGTGACCGCGACTGGGTTCTTGAAGGGATGCGAGGTCAGCCAAGTTTGCAGACGAGTTGCATCCTCCTGCCCTTGCACCGCCATGAGAACGCGGGTGACGGGGCGAGCCTTTCCTTTCACGATCAAGGTCGGCACCGTGGCATGGAGCAGAACGCGGTGCGACACGCTGCCGATAAAGGCTTTCACCATCCGGCTGAGATCTCGCGTACCGATAGCGATAAGGTCGGGCTTGATCGTGGCGGCGCTGTCGAGAATAAGGGAGGCTGGGTCCTGGGCTTCGCACAGGGCTCGGATAGAGAGAGTCTCAGCCGGTAGCAGGGTGTGGCAACGTTCAACGATTTGGCGGCCAGCGTCGAGCAAGGTCTGACGGAATTCGATAGTCCCTTGCAGGTTGGCTCTCTGGGGCACGCCATGGACGAGGACAACTTCGTCCGGCCGGTAGAGTAATCCGAGTTGCTCCACAGCGGCTAAGGCTTCGTCCGACCGATCTACGCCTGCTATGATTTTCATGCTCCCTCCGCAAGATTCAGAATAGCGGATGTGGGGCCGTGCCGAAGGGCAAGACCCGTGGCGTTTCGCCGGCATTTCCGCTAATGCGCCAGTGGCCTCCTTCAAGCATCAGATAATGGACCTCTTGGTACCAACTGTCGATCGGGACCCGGAGGCTGCTGGCCTTCGAAATGCCCGACAGGCTCCCTGTGCAGGTCACTTCAATGACGGCGTTGGAGCCGGATCCCACCTTGACGATTTTCGAAAAGAAATGCATCCCTCCCACATCGCGGTATTCCTTGAACAGGTCGGACCAGATCTTCCGAATATCCGATTTCTTCAACCCATGGTAGTTATATTGGGTTGCATGGAGCGCCATGAGGCCGTCGAGATTTTCCTCAGCGATGGCAGCGTCAGCCCTGTGAAAGACATCCATGATTTGCTTGACGGTCGCCTGATCCACCTCCAGGACCGCGCCAGTCTGAAGCAATGTGTCTGCATATCCCATCGTTCCGGTCATCAAGCTGAGTGCCGTTACAGCAACTGCCATCCATCGACGAGGCCGGGACCATCTCGACTGTGCCATGACGATGCCTCTTGTGAGATCGGTCATATTCTTCTCCTTAACGGTTGAGGCCGGGGGTCAGCAACTCCAAGTGACCCGTACGAATTGTTCCCCCTCGTCATAATGTATGCCCAAGGCCCCTTGGTAGGCACGATGGAGCGTTTCACCGATGCGGCGAGGGAGGTGCGTATCTGTGGTGGAGAACACCAGGGCTGCGCCCTGCTGTTCGTATCCCATGATACGAGACAAGGGGTGCTCCGACTTCTCCTTGGTTTCCGTATTCTGGACCACCCCCATGATCTCTTCTTTATGATCAGCGAGAAAGGGACCGCTCAGAGTCAGGAGGCCTTGAGGGTACTTGTCACGAATTCTGAGACAAGCCGGGCAGACGACCTCAGCGGCTTCCGCCGGCTTAGGGCTCCAGGTCCAGCGACCTTTATGATACAGGGCTCTGCACTCGGTGCAGACTGTCGGCTCTTTGAGCTTGCCCCGCAGTTTATAGGTGTCGTGTTGGTACTCTTGAACCGTTCGGTCTCTGCGCGCTCCCAATCCTGACGGGATTTTGGAATGTGTGGACATGTGACGGGCGCCCTCCTTGGCGATAGAACCTGTTATGATGCCGGTGAGGAGGGCATGCGTTCGAGCATCGCCTCCTCGGCCAGGTTTAAATACTTCACGACGTCGCGATCTTCGACCTGGGTGAAGTCCACGAAGAAATTCCCCACGGCTTCAAACCGATCCGGTGTCATGAGGACTACCAGCTCGTTCACATGCGTTCGGACTTCACGGATTGTCGATGGGGGTCCGACCGGGATCACCCCCACCAGACTACGAGGCTGCAAATTGCGAATGGCAAGTGCCGAGGCGATGAAGGTCGAGCCGGTGGCAATGCCGTCGTCAACCAAGAGCACAGTGCGGCCTGTGAGTCGCGGGAGCGGCCTTCCTTGCCGATACAGGGATCTGCGTCTGGCGATCTCTTTCTCTTGGACATGGATCAGCCGCTCCAATTCATGCCTGGATAGCTCAAACGAGCCGATCGCCTCTTGATTCAAATAGTGAGACCCTGTCTCGGTTACCGCACCAATCGCATACTCGGGATTGCCGGGCGCGCCGATCTTGCGCGTGATAAACACATCGAGCGGGAGATGGAGGGCGAGGCTGAGCTGGTAGCCTACAGCCACACCGCCACGCGGCAGAGCGAGAATCAACGATGTCGGATCATTGCGGTAGTAGCTCAGTTTATCGGCCAGCATCCGGCCTGCTTCTTCGCGATCGCGAAACATTGCGTCTCTACCTCCGATAACAGCCGATGTTGGTCATGCGACGGTTTTGCAGCTTGGAATGAGTTGCTGGGAAGGGAGGTGTGCATTGTCGGTGCCACAGGCTGTTGTTGCCGGCTGAGAGAGAGAAATGAGCGAGGCAACGTAGCTGCGGCCAGATGTGAGGCTGCAGGTCAGGAAATGCCGGAAGCCTATTCGCTGGAATACGTTGAGGATTTTTCGAGCCGAGGACAACGCAGATGGTCGCACACCGTTTGCCACAGTGGAGAAGGCTCTGTCGGATAGATTCCGGGCACAGGGAGTGAGAGGCGCAGAGGATGGAGGAGGAAGCTGCGCCATCGAATTGGTTGAGGAGTTTCGGGCCAGTGAGCGGTTTAGGGACTGTCGCTAAAAGCCCCACGCCTCTACCGAATCATGCCTGTTCCCACTCAGCGCTGTTCTTTTTTCGTGGAGGCCCTGTTGGAGGTCTCGCGCGCCTCGTACGGGGGCCTGTAGGTTTTGGGCATTTCGACCGGTTCGCCAGGATGTCGAGATCCATGCCGCCGCCGCAATTGACACAACGCCGCAGCATGACCGGCTTATCTGTATGGTCCCGTTCCGTGGACGTCGTGTAGTCTGGAATCAGCAACCCGCCACAGCGGGGGCAGGATTCACCAGGTGGAGCCGATGTCTCGCCATGCGGCTCACTCTTCCAGTCTTGTGCCCGAGGAAATGGATCAGGCAGGTTGGGGGGAAGGAGGGAGGATGTCCTGAGAGCCGGTGACCGGAATCATGGCAACGTTTCGATCTGCCGGAAGTACTGAGCGGTCGTTTCACGGACCTTTGTGAGGCATTTGGGGCAGTAGGTGTGCGTATGTGTGAAATCGAGGGGATTCACTCCATGGGTTTTTCGATAGGTCCGCCGCGTGAGCCAGGGTTCGAGACCCGGGGATGAGCCCTTTTCGTCTCGGATGAGTCCGCACATGCAAC
>NEWP02000008.1:0-72562 GCA_002869895.2 Nitrospira sp. CG24E
GGCATCAATCCCTTGCGTGGGCAAAACAATGTGCAGGGGGCCTCGGATGTCGGCTGCCGCCCGACCTACTTCGCCGGCTACCAAAGTTTGGACGATCCGAAGCTGGCGTCGCTGCATCAGACCATCACCGGTCGTCCATTGCCCGCCAGGCGCGGCATGAAAACCCCCGACATGTGGGAAGCGGCGATTGCCGGACGGCTCAAGGGACTCTGGATCATCGGCTATGACGTCGCGCAGACCGACCCCAATTTGAAGAAAGTGCACGAGGCATTGAAACAGGTGGAGTTTCTGGTGGTGCAAGATTTGTTTCTGAACGAGACCGCCAAGTTTGCGAAGCTGGTATTGCCCGGCGCATCCTTTCTCGAAAAGGACGGTACATTCACCAATCTTGAACGGCGTATCCAGCGGATCAGGAAAGTGGTGGAACCGCCGAATGGAATCCTTCCGGAGTGGCGGGTGGTCTGCGAAGTTTCAGCCCGGATGGGTTACCCCATGCCGTATCTGCATCCCTCGGAGATTATGGACGAAATTGCGGCGCTCACGCCGATGTTCTCTGGAGTGTCGTACGATCGGTTGGAATCGCATGCCGGTTTACAGTGGCCGGTGCCGACTGTCAGGCACGAGGGCACAGGGCTGATGCATCAGGAGACCTTTCCGAAGGGAAAGGCGCGCTTTGTTGCTGTTGAGTACCTGCCGCCTGGTGAATCCGCAAGCCAGGAGTATCCCTTTGTGCTGACCACGGGCCGCATCCTCCAACATTACAACTGCGGGGCCCAAACACGTCGGACGGACATTCTCGAATTGGTCGATACAGATGTGCTGGAGATGCATCCAGCCGATTTGGCGGGACTGCACCTGTGTGATGGTGAGATCGTTCGTGTCGTGAGTGCGCAAGGCGAAGCCCTGCTTCCCGTCGTGCGGAGTGAGCGAGTCCTTCGGGGCCATCTCTTCACCAGCTTTCATTTTCCTGCTTCAACAGTGAATGCATTGCTCTCGTCGAGCGCGGATGAAAGTTCAAAGTGCCCGGAGTATAAGGTCTCTGCTGTGCGCGTGGAATCGATTCAACGGGACGAACTCGATCCGGAAGATGAAGCAGAACTGCGGCATATGCGGCACCAACTGATCACGTAGTGCCAGGCAAGGGGCAAGGGGCGAGAGGCCATGGGAAACTTCACCAAAGACATTGGCGGAGATACTTTCGATTCTTTCGTGAAGCCTTTCCGCCTATCGCCTCACGCCTCTAGCCTAGAGCCGGAGGCGCAGCCGACTTTCGATGCCTACGCTCCTGCGCAGATCGCTCTGCGGGTGCGTGAAGCCGGCGAAACAAAAGCAACCATGCCGATATTGACCATGTTCGCCCTGGCTATCCTGGCTGGGGCCTTTATTGCGCTCGGCTCATTGTTCTTTACGATTACGATGACCACGGGAACCGCCGCTCAATCGCCGGCTTTTGGGTTGATGCGCGTGGCTGGCGGCCTCACGTTTAGTTTGGGGCTTATTCTGGTCGTAGTGGGAGGGGCGGAACTCTTTACCGGCAATAATCTGATTGCCATGGCCTGGGCGTCCGGTCGGGTGACGACATGGCAAGTCATGAGGAACTGGGGATGGGTCTATCTTGGCAATCTGGTTGGAGCGGTTGGAACGGCGCTCTTGGTATGGCTGGCCGGTGTGCAGACTATGAGCGAGGGCGCGGTCGGGGAGACAATGGTCCAGATCGCGCGCGGCAAGATCTCGCTCGATCCGGTCTCCGCGGTGGTCCGTGGCATCTTATGCAATGTGCTGGTCTGTCTGGCTGTGTGGTTGTGCATGGGCGCGCGGACTGTGACCGATAAGATTCTCGCCATCGTATTCCCGATCACAGCGTTCGTTGCCTGCGGGTTTGAACATTCGGTCGCCAATATGTATTTTCTTCCAATCGGCGTGGCGCTTGCTGCAGGGACTTCGGCGCCACTCTCAGTCGCCGGCGCGTTCAGCAATCTTGCGCTGGTCACGCTCGGCAATGTACTTGGTGGGACCGTCCTTGTTGCCTTGGTCTATTGGTCGGTATATTTGAGAAATTCGGAATAGCAGGATGCTGAAAAAGACCCCCAGCTTCGTTCTCGGCTCATCGAAATCCTCAACGTACCCCTGAGGGTACGCCTCCGGTTTCGACTCGCCTGCGGCCTCGATTGGGAAAAGGCACGGCCCGGCGCGCCAGGGTAGGGCGGGTGAGAAATCTGGCCTGTTTGAGCATCCTGCAGGAGCGTCCGCCTATTGCGCCCCATGCACAGATCTTCAAAATTCTCGCATGCGGAGATAGCTTTCAGTATCCTGTCATGAAGAGGACTCCATGGGTCGATCTTCCTGCAGCCCCTTAACCTTTCTCATCACTGGATTTAGCTGGCTCCTACTATCCTCCCTGATGGGATTGGCCATCTTTATCGGATTGGTCAATGGCACCCCGCTGCCCTCCTGGTTACGGTTGGTCCATGTCCATGGCCTTCTCATCGGTGGCATCCTGCAACTCATGGTCGGGGGGCTGCTTGCGTCTGGATCGCTCAATGGCCAGAGCGACCGAACTCCCTCGGGCTCCCATCTATGGCTGTTCGTAACCCTGAATGCCGCGACAGTCGGATTGCTCGTCGGGTTCGGATTCGGAAACATGCTGATCGTCGGTGCGGCTGGGATTGTCGTGATCGGATCAGTCATTTCCATCGCGAAACGCGCCTGGCAGTACAAGCCACAGAGCCTTCCTCAATCGGCCGATCCTTCCTGGTTATACCGATTCTCCCTTATTGCGTTGCTCGGGGGCCTACTGGTTGGTGTCGCAATGGCCTTTCGACTGATGCCGGAATACTCTGCCCATGCGCGTCTTTTTCATCTCCATGCGATTCTGCTGGGTTTCATCACGATGGCGATGATAGGCGCCACGCACCACTTCTTGCCGATCATCCTGAACACGACGCTCTACAGCCAACGACTTGCCAAATTCGTCATGGGATTACTCCCAACCGGTTTCATCATCTTGATCGGCGGGTTTATCACCTCATCCCTCTATCTCGAACTTGCGATCGGCGGGCTGCTCATCCTCGGCATCATCCTCTATGCCTATAACCTCTTCCGTACCTGGGCAGCTTCAGGCCATCCTGGAAATGCCGCTTCCGACCACCTCTTCGTCGCAACATTTTTTCTGGTCCTTATGTATGGTCATGGGTGTGCTCGTCGGAACCAACTTTCTCCCACAACCTCCGGCACTGCCGTTTGGATCCTTACAGCTTGCAGCCTATACCCATATGGCCTTGATCGGGTTTATTCTACAGACTGTCTTTGGAGCCCTCTCCTATGGCATGCCTGAAATGTTGGTCACCAATCGCGTCTCGATCAAGAAAAAGAAGGGACCCTATCGGAATCAACTGATAGCAATCATCGACCGGTGGCGGGCCATTCAACTGATTGGATTGAGTCTAGGGACGATGGGGTTCGGGCTACTCGCTGTCATGACCTGGAACGTCCCACTCGGTTCTCTCTCTCTTCAGATCGCGACCTGGATCACAGCCGGTCTGCTCCTGAGCAGCTTAACCCTCTTTTCTGCCAAACTCGCCTGGGTCTTGGGGATTCGTCCGTTGAATAGTCTTGCCCCCTCCGTGGTGCCAGAGGAAACCTTCCATCAACCTCTCAAGCGCGCGGTAGGCGAAATTCACCGGTTCTGACCGCCCGTAGCTTTCCCCCTTCACCGAGTCAACGGTTTCGACTCCCGTCAGAATACCTAAACTACTGTCTTCTTTCGTAAAACTCCAAGGCCTATCGGCCAGCCTGTTTCTTGCTCTACCTATCGAGGTCTACCGTATGGCCTGCTTCCACGGGCCTCACTAGGAGGGGCATCCATGAACGACCAGATTTCACAAATGGTTCCGGACCCCTGGCAGAGCCTCTTCCACCTCCTGACCATTCCGCTTGCCTGGATTCCTGACATGCAGCAGGCGTTAATCGGCTTCGTGTTGTCTCCAACAACTGGCTGGCTCGCCGGCATCTATTACTTCCTGTTGTTATTTCCAGCGCTCCTATGGATCGGCGCTGTCTGGTGCACGCACCTGACACTCTATACCCTGCCGTTCCGCTCAGGCCGGATTGAACTGCTCAAGACTCTGCTCCTTGCCTGGTGGGACATGGCGTTTTCCATTTGGATGTATTGGGTCGGGCTCGCCCGGTTCGTGATGGTCGTGTTCGGCTGGTTCTTCACGCTCGGCCGCCTGGCCCTCAAGCTTTTCGCCGAAACGATGAAGCAGCTTGTCATTCTCCCCTTCAAGATGACTGGTCAGATGACGCAAAGTTATTTTCAGCCCGGTGTGCCCTGGATCGCCTTTCTCTTGCTGATCTTCTGGGGCCTGCTCGAAGCGACGATCTTCACCTACACACTCATGCCGACGATTACAGAGGTCTTGGCAGGCATTACGGGATCGGAGGCTTCGCTCATGACCGGCTCTATCCTGTATGTCTTTTTGTTCCTGCTCATCCTGGGCAGCTTCGCCTGTATTCAGGTCTTGGCCGATGCGATCAAGAACCATGAGTACCGCTATCTCGTGCAAATGCTGCTCGTCGAAGTCTTTGTCATGGTTTTTGAAGTGATGTTCCTCTACCGCGAACTCGTGGACGCGATCACGCCCTGGATCGCGCAGCAAACCGGCGAGCAGTTCAAGCTCGGTATCGGTTTCACGCTCTCTCTTGCAACCTTCAGCTGGGTCGGCGTCCGCGGCATGACCTGGTTCCTCTTCGGACAGTACGGCACACCCCCCTTGCGCTCGTTCATCTCGCGCCGCCCGATGTATCAAGCGGCAACCGAAGACGAAACGAGCCGGCGAACTGCCACCGCGCCGGTGGTGTGGTGGCGCGCGCCATTGGACGACTTTAAGCGGGAAGTCGGATGGCTGCACGAAAAGACCTCTGAACTGATGGAATACCTCATGCTCCCGGTGCTCCACGTCGTCGCAGCATTCCTGAACTTCGCCATGATCCTCGTGACCGGCAAGCCGGTCTTTATCATCCCCTTCAAGAGCCTGAAAGATGTCGTCGACGCGCGTGAACACTTGCCGGCTATCCGGTGGGAGACGAAGAAGGTCGCATCATGAACCGGAAGCCAGTGGCGGCCATCCTGGGCGCTTTGGCCGGGATCGTTCTTCTGGGAACGCTGACGAGTTGCACCGGTGAACCGACCGAGCTGCGCAAACCAAAGTCCACCCTCTTTATCGGCGTGGATGCCAGCGGTTCATTCCGGAGTTCGGGCCATTATGAAAACGCCCTGTCGTTTTTAGCCCATTACATCTATGGGCATATCAACGGACTCGGCGACCTGGAAAAACCACAGGCCATGTTTGTCGCGAGCATGGGTGGGAAACGCATGCGTGAGCCGAAAAGCTTTCATCCGATCCATGAATTCGAAGGAAAAGAGGTATCGCAAATCGAGGCCGAACTGAAAAAATGGTTTCCTCCTACCGACACCGTCACGGACTTCAATCCATTCTTTCATGAAGTTGCGCGGATCACAAAGGAACGAAACCTCGTCCTTATCCCGGTCAACGTCGTCATCATTACGGACGGAGTGCCTGATTCATCGGTCAGCGGCATTAAAGCCGGCGCGCGAGAACTGTATGAGAAGATCGATCTGAAGCCGCTGGAATACCTCTCGCGCAACGTCACCCTGCGCCTGGCCTATGTCAGCCCAAAGGTCGGTGAACAATGGCGGACCCACGTACCCCGTCAGCGAGTCCGGCTCTGGACAGTCGACGCAGATGTGATGCAGGGCTGGAAAAACCAGATGCAGCCGGGAGCCGACATCCGTGAACAGGCCAAGTTCTGGCGCTGGTTGAGGGAAAACGTCGATTTCCGCATCCGGGCCAACAAGGGCTAGGAACCTGCCGCTCCCTCCTTCCGCCGAACTCTGCTACAATCCCCGCCGTGGAAGAACCGCTTGTCTTCAGCGATCCCCTTGGCCATCGCGTCTCGGCCATCCTGACGATTCCAGGCCAGAGCACAGACCGCATCGCAGTCCTCTGCCACGGGTTTCTCTCCGGCAAAAACAGCACGACGAACAAGACCTTGACCCGCATGCTGACGGAACGAGCTATCGCTACATTTCGCTTCGATTTCTTCGGACAGGGCGAGAGTGATGGACCGTTCGAAGAACTCACGACAACCCTGGCCGTACAACAAACTGAAGCGGCACTGGATCTAGTGACCGCCAGGGGCTATGGAAGAATCGGGCTTGTCGGGTCAAGCTTTGGAGGACTCGTTGCCATCCTCGCTGCAGCCAAGCGCAGCAATATCGCCTGTCTGGCCCTCAAATGTCCTGTGGTGGACTTTGCGGAAGAACTTCTCTTAACGCTTGGGCCGGATGAGTTGGCACGGTGGAAAACCACGGATACGATTCCGGACATCATAGGAGGGCAGGATCGAGTTCGTTTGCGGTATGAATTTTACGAAGACTCCCTCCGACAGATCGCCTATGGCCCGGCTGAACGAATCACCATGCCCACCTTGATCGTCCAGGGTGAACAGGATGAATGTGTTCCCCTCCATCAAAGCAGGCGATTATGTGACGCGCTGGGAGGTCCGAAGAAGCTGGTTCTCCTCTCGGACGCGGACCACCAATTCACTCGCGGCGAAGACTTTCACCAAATGACCACAGCGATCAGCGATTGGCTCGTGACACATCTCCAGGAAAAGCGTGATTCGTGAAGCGTATTTCGTTATTCGCGCAAGACTCGCGAGACATGCGAGACTGGCCGGGAGTGTCATCTTCGTGAGTCGCGCATGTCCAGCGTTTCTCGCTCACACTCGACAAACGACGAGTTAAGAACAACGCTCGAATACAGGTTGATCTACACCCAGCAGGTATGTAGCGACAGGCTCAATAGAATGCTCAAAACGATCACCCAACGAGGCCGCAAACGAGTCAGAACCGGAGGCGTAGCCTCTCGGCTACGCTGAGGATTATGACGAGACGAGAACGAAGTTGGGGATCGTTTTCAGCATCCTGACGATTAGTGGATGATGCCGCTGACAACCCAATGCCGATCATCCACCACATCGATAACCAATCGGCTCATATTCATCTCCGCCAATTGCGCCGCCACTTCATCTTCCGTGAACGAGGCCAGCAGGGAACGATAAAAATCCCGCCGCAAAATCTCCGGTTCCTCTGCCGCATAACGATCCACGATGGCCTGCGCCTCCTCCGGCGAGTCCGGTCTGAGCAGATCCATCACGAGCACGGGAGAATCTCGCTTCACCAGTTGCCGCAACCGATACCAAAACTGCAAGGGATTGGGCACATGATGCAAGAGACTGTTGGAAACTGCGGCATCGACCGGTTCGACAAGCGAAACGGTCTGAAAATGTTCACAGTGGAAGGTAATCCGGTCTGCCAGGCCTGCCTGTTTCACCGCCTCGTCGGCCAGGCGAATCATTGGTCCCGATGCATCGACCGCGATGATGCGGCAGGCGGAAAGCGCCCGCGCGAGTCGGATAGAAATATCGCCAGGGCCACAGCCCAAGTCGAGGACATGGCCCTCGGTGAACTCCGGAAAGTATTCGCGAAAGCGATCGACAAATCCCTGGTTCTCCTGTTCGAAATCCGCCCCTGCATAGGCAAGGGCCTGCTCAGGGTCATCCATCAGTTCAGGCTCAAGCGTGCGTTTCATGGGGCCACCAATCCTTAACCTCAACCTTGGCCTAAACCTGCTTAATCGTCACCGCGTCTCCCGGTCTCACCATTCCCTCACGCAGCACCTTCGCATAGAGCCGACTCCACCCTGGATTCCTTTTCTGAGAAACACGCTTAAAGTCTCCGTCCCTGAACCAACGCGCGTTCTTCTCACAGGGAGTCGTATAACTCATGATCTCGACCTGGACCTCTGGCCCAACCTGTAATTTGTCTCCGGGCTTGAGCTTCTCCCAGTCAATACCGGCAATCGTCAGGTTCTCTCCGGAAGAACCGGCCTCGATCGGATGGCCTTCGTCCTGCAGCCGCTCAATCAGCTCTTGCGAGAACAGACAGACGGCCCGATCCGGCCCCCCATGGAATTTGAGATTTTGTTGCCGGTCGCCAGCGACACCGGCTGTCGCAATAAGGGCCTCCAGCACCGGACGTTTCGGCACCCCGCCATCCGACACGTTGATCTGGTACAGATGGGGATAGGGCGGTCTTCCAGTTTCGTTCACTTGTCCACTCCTTTGCAGGATTCGGCCATCAGCAAATCCAACGCCACCCAGCCCTCCTGTTCACACCGTTGAACCAGCAGGGCGCCGACCTTGGAGAACGCTTCGGCTATCTCCCGCTCTTGTTCGAGCAACATACCTGATAGCAAGAGCCGCGCACCCTGGCTCACGTATCGGGCCAATTCATCGCACAGTAGCAACAAGGCCTGACGATCGAGGTTGGCAAGAACCAGATCCGGTCGTAACGTTCCTTGCCGATCTATTTCAGCCAGCGTTCCGCACCGGAATTCGAGCTGGTTTCCAAACCCGTTCTCCGTGGCATAGTCCCGCGCACAATCGACCGCAACAGGGTCGCATTCTACTCCAAGAGCCGAGGCAGCCCCAAGCCGTAGCGCGACCATCGCCAGAATGCCGCTCCCAGCCCCAACATCCAATACACACTCGCCACCGTGAACGAGATCCTCAAGCCGCTCCAGTAACATCCGAGTCGTCGCGTGATGACCAGTGCCAAACGCCTGTTTCGGATCGAGCACAATCTCAATGTCCTGCGCCTGGAGCGCGACCGGTTCCCAACTCGGCCTGATCACAATCCGCCGACCGATCCGAATCGGTCTGACCGACTGAGCCCATTGCCGATTCCAATCCTGATCGGGCAATTCCTCAATACGAATATCGCGCTCGCTCGAAGCATCCGGATCGAGTCCCAATAACGTTCTACCCAGTTGAGCCTGTGCCTCCAAACTCCACTGTCGTTTCGGCCAATAGAGGTGGACCACCCCGTTCTCTTCCCATCCGCCTTGGATCGCCTGATCGGACAGGCAACCCAGCAACTCTCCCGCGTCGACAGTGGTCCGAATCTGGACATCGATCCACCCCTCTGATGTCATAATAGACGAGAGTTGACGCCCTCTCCCCCTTCCAGTAAGGTCGGCGCAATGCACCAGAAACCCATCACGCCGATCACGAAGGCCCACTCACTGACCCGTCTGGTTGAGAAACTCGACCGGGTGATCGCTCTGGCGACTGCCGCTAGTTCTCGTATCACCCGCTGGCGTCTCATTCTCTTTATTGTCGGAGCGATCTGCACGATAGCTCTCTATAAAATGGAGTGGTATTTAGCAGGCAACGGGTCGCTCGCCTGTTTCGTCGTCTTGTTCTTGATTGTGGCCGTCTATCATAACAGGCTCGAAACCCGTATGCACCGGCTTCGGCTCTGGAAGCAGATCAAGCTCGTGCACCTGGCACGCCTCCGGCTGGATTGGACTCACATTCCCGCTCGGCCATCGAGCGCTCCTGAGTCGCATCCCTATGCCAAAGATTTAGACCTGGTCGGCCCCCACTCGCTCCTTCACCTGCTCGATACGACCGTCTCCTCACATGGGCAGGCTCGGCTGGCTGCATGGCTTCTTGAACAACCTCCGGGACCGGATCAATGGCTCCTGCGCCGGCGCCTCGTGCAGGAACTCATTCCACGATCTCTGTTTCGCGATCGGCTGGGGCTCGAAGCTCAGCTCATTGGCGAACAGGAAATCAACGGCCGACGACTGGAAGTAGTCCTGCAGCATGCAGTGGGATTTCCCCATCTCACCACCGTCTTGACGATTCAA
The DNA here is from genome assembly GCA_002869895.2 of Nitrospira sp. CG24E. GTDB lineage: Bacteria > Nitrospirota > Nitrospiria > Nitrospirales > Nitrospiraceae > Palsa-1315. The sequence continues at coordinate 9,801 of NEWP02000008.1, forward strand.
ACTCTCCTCGCCGCCACAACAATCCTGCTCGGATTGGGCGCGCTGCTCGACTGGCTTCCGAATTATTGGATGTGGTCTTTCGCGGCCTACGCCCTGCTCTATTTCAAGACCGATCAAGGCGAAGAGTTATTGGAGCATGCGGTGGGCGTACATCTCGAACTGGAAAAACTGGGAGCCGTACTTGGATTTATCGAACGGCATGCCCGGTATGGTCACGGAGCGCTCGCAGACCTCTGGGCGCCGCTGCTCGTACCAGGCGTGAATCCACCACAACTTGTCCGGCAAGCAGCCCGCACCCTGCATGGAATCAGCGTCAAGGCCCATCCGGTCATCCATCTGATGGTCAACGCGCTCTGTCCCTGGGACCTCTGGTTCACCTATCGGCTCCGACAGATTCAAGCTCAGGTGGCTGCCCATCTGCCGACCTGGATGGACCGACTGGCCGAAGTCGAGGCAGTCTCGGCGCTCGCCACATTTGCTTCGCTCCATCCTTCCTATTGCTGGCCTAACCCACTCACCACGGATCCCCAGCGTAACGGAGCGCAGGCCAGACTGTCAGCCACAGGCCTCGCCCATCCGTTGATTCCCGAGACGCACCGAGTCTCGAACGATTTTGCCCTCGAAACATTGGGAACCGTCGTCTTGGTGACCGGATCCAACATGTCGGGGAAAAGCACCTTCCTCCGCACCCTGGGCATCAATCTGTGCCTCGCCCAGGCTGGCGCCCCTGTGTGCGCCGGTATTCTTGAATGGAGCTGGGTGCGCCTCGCCACCTGTATTCGCGTGGATGACTCCCTCGAAGCAGGCCTATCTTTTTTCTATGCCGAGGTGAAACGCTTAAAAGGCCTGCTCGACGAGGCGACGGACCAATCCAAAGCGCCGGTACTCTTTCTGATCGACGAAATCTTCAAGGGGACCAACAATCGAGAACGGTTGATCGGAAGCCGTTCCTATATTTCCGCCCTCTCGCACAGCCATGGCTTCGGCTTGGTGAGCACCCACGATCTGGAGTTGACCGATCTCGACAATACGATTCCTAGACTTCGGAATGTCCACTTCCAGGAAACGGTAGCAGCCGGCGCCCTGCAATTCGACTACAAACTCAGACTCGGTCCCTGCCCCACCACCAACGCATTGCGGATTATGGAGCTGGAAGGATTGCCGGTGCCCAAAGGAGATGTGGGCAAGCAGGTTACCGATCCTTGAGTAGGAGTGCGCCCCGATAGAAGAGATACATCCCGCCCATCTGAATCACGTGATAGAGATCATTGTGGTTAAAGTGGTCGTGGAGCGCGATCCCGTTGACCTGAACGGCCGCCGCCAAGAAGCTCGCCAGCACTCCTCCGCCTAACCAGAACGCACTCGTTGCCTTACGGGTCATGCCGGCATGAATCTGTAGTGCCGCTATGCTGAGATTTGTGAAGGCATAATCATAGATGGCAAAGCGAAAATCATCATGGGTCGCCATCCAGATCACATAAACAAGCAACTGGATATAGGGAATCGGCATGACGAACCGGCGCACCGATGGCACGATGCAGGAATTGAGAGTACCGACCAGTAGGAAGAAGCTCGCCAACCCGATGGCATAGACCATGAGCGTCCACAATTCCTGACGGACTGCCTGACTGAGAAGCATCGAAAAACCGTGAAAGGTCCCTCCGGCAAGCGAAGCCAGTCCAAAGCAAACAAACCCGGCAGACCAGGAGCAGACGCTCGCCTGCGCGCCCCCTATCCCCACTCTCCAGAGTCGCCAGGCGAAGATGGCGCAGAGTGCGACAAGCACATAGTCTGTCGCCATCGTGGTTGGTTCGGAGAAAGACATGTAGCTATGATGGCCGGGGAAGATTCGTGAGCCTGCCCCTGTGATATTGCCCAAAGGCAATGATGAAGCTTGCCAAGACCCAATGGAAAACAATGGGGATCGCCCCGCCGAACCATCGCGCCTCTGGATAGAGAATCATCTGCACGATGTACCGCAGGATCATGGAAGCCAAGTACAGATAGCCGAAGACCAGCAGGCCCCGACCGAATAGAGGGCGCGACCGAACAAAGAATCCCTCGCCGCGAGTGAAATCGAGACAGACCTTACTGTACAGCGCGATGATCAGTAATTGAGAAGGCAGGAGGTAGGGATAGGGCAACAGACCGGAATACCAGGCTTCCATCGGCGGCAACCATGACACCCCGACAAAAGCCACGAGCATCTGACCAACGACGCGCAGGCAAAAGGCAAACAGGAGTATCCATAAGAGCACCGCAAGTCTGCGAGGAGCAGACATCACAACAGGTCCGCGAAGAGGCGGCGGTAATGTCGATACCAGTCGCTCTGAAACCGTTCTTGCGGATCGTACTTCCGTTTCAACCGTAGGAACTCGGCAAACTGCGGATAGCAGGACTCGACTTGCGCGCGGCTCGCCCACTTGTGATAGGTCAAGAAGTAGCTGCCGCCATGTTTGCCCGCGAGGTCGATCAATCGGCGGAAGGATGCCGCGGCCCGTTCGATGCCCTCCGACGTGTGGGTCACGTGAAGATTCAAGACGGTGCAGGCCCATGGCTCCCTGGCCCAGGCAAGAAACGACTCGTCGTCCCGTTCGATCAGACGGATCGTGCCGTAAATGACGTCGACCTGGTGTCTTCGGAAATCTTCCCGCATGTCCGAAAAGAATGACGCCAGTTCCCGACGAGGCACATAGAGTTCCGTGATCATTTCCGATCCGGAAGCTCCAGCGCTCATCTTGCTGTCGAGCGATCGGTGATAGCCTTCCGGGTAGTAACTCGTTTGATGCGTATCGGACCAATAGATCTGTCCGTTCGTCGTCAGGTACTCACTGGAATAGACGTCGAATGCTTTCGTCTTATCCGCATGGGCCAAATAGAACAGCCGCAGCCATTGTTCCTCGGCAATTTCCCTCTGACGAGCGGGGATCGGCATGGCGGGATCGACCGGTTTGTAGCAGGAAAAGATGCCTCGCCTGAGAAAGTCCTCGGAAGCAGGATCGAGGGCAAACTGACAATCCCCATAGAGAAATCCCTCGGCGATCCGTTGCTCGAACAATTGCATCACATCGTCGATTCGCACCAACTCGACGATACGCTGAAGCTTCTGTCTCTGCAAAAGCCGAAGCGTCACTGACAACACGATGCCGAAGAGACCATATCCACCGATCGCTAGCTTGAACAGATCGGAATTCTGCGACCTGCTGCAGCTCACCACCTGTCCATCCGCTGAGACCAGCTTGAACGACTCGATATCCCCGACGAAGGGCTTGAGCTTCAGCCCCCGCCCATGGATATTGGCCGACAGGCCTCCTCCGATGCTCAGCCGATCCGCACCGGTTTGCTTCTGAACAATACCCCATCGCTTGGCGGCGCCCTCTTGCATGGCCAGGGTTGCCTGAATCAACTCCGGCCACTGCATGCCAGCTTCCACCTCGATCAGTCCGGAACCGGAATCGAAATTCAGCACTCGGTTGAGCGACTTGGTATCCACGTGCAGAGTGTCCGTACCGAACTGCTGGGCGCCCATCGCATGGCGCCCTCCAGCCACAGACAGGCTTCGCTCCTCTCGAATCGCACGTTCAATTACCCGCTGGATGTCCTCGGACGATCGCACAGAAATTACGTCTCGAACAGTCGTCTCATTCAGTCCCGAATGGACGTCGTTGAGAAGGGTACCGGGCTGGCGCGTCACCAACTGGGCACAGCCCCAAGGCATGACCGCCGCTGCACCGGCCAGCTTCAAGAATTGTCTTCGATCGATCACTCTCGCCCCTCAGACTTTATGCCCAATCACGATGGGTCAGATTCAGCATTTGCCCTCAACCTATCAACTCTCCATCACTTGTCAACTAAACGTCTCTTCGTTTCCTTTGATCTTTCGACAACTTTTCAGCATATTAGCGAGAGAAAGGCACGACGCCTATCTTCGCCCATGGCCACTACCCCATTACATCCCCTTCGCGGCCTCCTCATTGCACAATTTTTCGGCGCATTCAACGACAATGCCTGGAAACTCATGGTCGCTTTGCTGGCGATCAAGCAGGCCACCGCTCAGATGGCGCCTGGGCCGGAGATGGAGACCGCGGCACAGACGCAAACGGCGATCACATTCATTATCTTCACCCTGCCATTGGTCTTACTCTCGTTAGTCGGCGGGACCTTGGCCGATCGCCTCAGCAAACGCACAGTCATCATCGCGATCAAATTCGTCGAGGTCTGCCTCATGAGCGTCGGCACTCTCGCGCTCTGGCTGAACCCCTCCGGCGGAATTCTGCCGCTGATCGTCTTATGCGGGATGGGAGCGCACAGCGCGCTCTTCGGCCCGTCGAAATACGGCATTCTCCCCGAATTGATTCCGCATGAACGTCTCGCTTCGGGCAACGGCCTGTTGGAGGTTTGGACCTTTGCCGCCATCCTGGGGGGAACAGCAGCCGGGGGCTTTCTCTTGCAAACCGCCGGTGACCATCTCTGGCTGGCGCCCCTTGCCTTGGCCCTCTTGTCTCTGGCCGGCCTGGGTGCAGCCTTTATCGTTCCCCGGGTCTCGCCGGCCCGCACATCCGGCGGTGTCGGCTCCACGATCCGCGGAGCCTGGGCCGCCATTCAAACTGAACGATTGCTGCGCCTTGCCATCCCGGGAGAAATCTTTTTCTGGACGATCGCAAGCCTCTTCGCCCAGAACATACTCGTCTATGCCAAAGCCGTGCTGCACCTTTCGGATGCGATGTCGGGGCTCCCGCTCACGCTCTTGTCCGTCGGTATCGGCGCCGGAGCCCTCTTGGTCGGGCGACTGTCTCAAAACCGGATCGAGTATGGACTGATTCCCTTGGGGGCCGTTGGCGCATCCATGGCGCTGTCCTTGCTCGGCGCACTGACCCCTCCATTGTTCGGAACGTTTCTGGTATTGGGACTTCTGGGAGTTTCCTGTTCATTTATTTTCGTCCCGTTGAATGCCATTCTTCAATGGAGATCGCCGGCCGATCGGCGAGGCGCTGTCATCTCTTTCTCCAACACCTGCGTCTTCACCGGAATCCTCTTGGGATCGCTCGCCGGTGGCTCCCTCGCCAGTGGTGGATTTTCGACGAGCGGCATTTTTCTCATCACGGCAGGAGTGACCGTCTGCGGCACCCTGTGGGCCCTTTGGCTGATGCCAGATCTGTTCCTGCGGCTCTTGCTCATCATCTGCACAAATACGCTCTATCGCCTCCGCATTGTGGGGCAGGAACATGTTCCCTCATCAGGCGGAGCGTTGCTCGTTCCAAACCATATGTCCTTCGTCGATGGCTTCTTGCTCATGGCCAGCGTCGACCGGCCCATACGGTTCGTGGTGGACGCCGCCTACGCAGAACACCCGCTGTTTAAGTGGTTGATGACCGCCATGAAGGTCATTCCCATCGCGTCAGGAGGCGGCCCCCGCATTATTCTTCGCGCCCTACGCAACGCAGGACAGGCGCTCGACGATGGAGAGATTGTCTGCATCTTCCCGGAAGGGCAGATCACCCGTACCGGCACTCTGCTGCCGTTTCGACGCGGCTTCGAACGGATTGTGAAGGGACGGCAGGCGCCGATCATTCCCGTGCATCTGGATCGCCTGTGGGGCAGCATCTTCAGCTTTGAGCGCGGGCGGTTCCTCACCAAATGGCCTGAGCGCATTCCCTATCCGGTCTCCGTGTCCTTCGGCGCAGCGTTGCCGTCGGACACACTGGCGTACAAACTCCGCGAAGCAGTTCGCACGCTTGGAGAGGCAGCCTGGCGCCTGCGCAAATCCTATCGTCGCCCCCTGCATCGTGAATTCATCCATGCTATGAGGAGACATCCCTTTCGCTTCGCCATGGCAGACCAGACCAAGCCACACCTGTCGTCGCTCCAATCCCTGATCGGGTCCATCGTATTGGGTAGAACGCTTCGACACCAGTGGGAAGGGCAGCGCCATGTGGGAATTCTCCTCCCACCGACTGTCGCCGGCGCATTGGTCAATGTGGCTGCTCTCCTGTGCGGGAAAACCAGCGTGAATCTGAACTACACGGTCGGCAAATCTGGCATCGAAGCAGCCGTGCGACTGGCAAGCCTGCGCACGATCGTGACCAGCCGAGTCTTTGTCGAGAAGGCCAAATTGGAGTTGCCGGACGGCCCCTCGATTATCTGGCTGGAGGACGTCGCCCGCACCATCGGCACAGGGCAGAAACTCCTGGCGAGTGTCCTCGCCCTCTGCGCCCCTGCGCGGCTGATCGAATTGGCCTGCGGACAGAACAGCCCCCTGACGATGGATGACCTGGCCACCATCATTTTCAGCAGCGGGAGCACAGGGGAGCCGAAAGGCGTGATGCTGTCTCACTTCAACGTGGACGCCAACGCTCAGGGAGCCAGCCAGATGCTCCATCTCTATCAAGACGAGCGGGTCCTCGGAATTCTTCCCTTCTTCCATTCGTTCGGGTATCTCGTATTCTGGTTAGCCATGTTCAATAACGCAGGCGTCGTGTTTCACCCCTCTCCGCTCGACGTCGCCGCCATCGGCGGACTCGTGAGCCGCTACCGCATCACGTTCCTCGTGACCACACCGACTTTTCTCCAACTCTATTGCCGCCGCTGTACGCCGGAGCAATTCAGCTCACTGCGGGTGGTCCTGACCGGCGCCGAGAAACTTCCGTCCCGGCTCGTGCAGGCATTTGCCGATCAGTTCGGCATTGCCCCCATCGAAGGCTACGGCGTCACTGAATGCGCTCCTGTCATCGCTGTCAATTGCCCGGACTTCCGAGCAGCCGGATACTACCAGCCTGCCTCGCGGCGGGGCACTGTCGGCCAGCCGCTGCCCGGCGTATCGGTGCAGATCGTCGATCCCGACAGCTTTACCCCATTGCCACCGGACACTCCCGGCATGCTGCTGGTCAAGGGTCCCAATGTCATGAGCGGGTACCTGGGACGAGAGGATCTGACGGCCAATGTCCTGCGCGACGGCTGGTACATCACCGGCGATATTGCCACCTTGGACGAGGATGGATTCGTCACGATCACCGACCGACTGTCGCGCTTCTCGAAGATCGGCGGTGAAATGGTCCCGCATGGCCGCGTCGAAGAAGCTCTGCAGCAGGCAGCCGGCGCCGACATGCAGGTCTTCGCCGTCACCGGCATTCCAGACGAACGCAAGGGTGAGCAACTTGCGGTGATGCACACTCTGGATGAGTCCCAGATTCCCGGCATCGTGGCCAAGCTCGCAGCAAGCGGCCTACCGAACCTCTATATTCCATCACGCACGAATTTCATCAAAGTCGACGCCCTGCCGGTGTTGGGCACCGGGAAAATGGATCTCCGGAGCCTCAAACGAATCGCCATGGAGCGACTTCAATCTCGTGAAGCGTGAAATGTTCATCGTGAAGCGTATCTCGCAAGATAAGATCGCAACGACCAAGTAGTGTGGCGAACTGATGACTCTTTCCGAACAACGCTTCAAGCACGACGCTTCACGAGATACGGCTCAGAAAACCTTGATCGACTGCCATGTCCATCTGGCCGCGCTGCCGGACGGCGACAACGGCTGTTACATCTCGCCCAAAATGCTCAAGAGCCCGCTGTTTCGGTTCCTTCTGTGGAAACACCGACTCTCTCCGTCGAACCCACGGGAAGCGAACCAGAAATACCTCGACGATCTGCTTACAGAATTACGCGCCTCCCGCCACGTTCAACAGGCCGTACTCCTCGGTATGGATGGGGTCTACGACCAGAATGGCCGGTTGGATCAGGCGCACACAGACTTTCTTATCGGCAACGACTATGTGCTGAAGACCGCGAAGGCCTACTCCGATGAATTCCTGGCCGGCGTCTCGATCAATCCGCAGCGACGAGACGCGGTCGAAGAAGTCCATCGTTGCGCCGACGCCGGAGCTTCACTGGTGAAGGTTCTCCCGAACGCACAACAGTTCAACCCGGCTGAGATACGCTACAAATCCTTCTACCGAGCTCTTGCCGATCGGAAACTGCCGTTCCTCAGTCACGTCGGCTATGAATTTAGCCTGGTCGGGAAAGACCAGTCCGTCGGCGATCCGGAGCGACTCCACCTCGCACTTGATGAAGGAACCACCGTCATTGCCGCCCATGCCTGCAGCTATGGACTGATTCTTTTCGAGAAGTTTCTCCCGACCCTGCGCGACTTCGTACAACGCTATCCTCATTTCTATTCGGACATCTCCGCCCTCACGCTGCCGAATCGACTCAAGATGCTGCTGCATCTGCGCCAATATCCCGAGTTGCAGGAACGACTGCTCTTCGGCACAGACTATCCCCTGTCGGTCTTCCATCTGGCGGCCTGGGGACGTGTGTCGCTCGGCACACTTCGCGACATCGTTCGCACCAAGAATCGTTTCGATCGGCAAGTGTCGGTTTGCCGAGGGTTGGGACTCGGCTTTCGATCGCTGGGCGACATGATGGTCCAGCCTCCTTTGTAGCAGCTCTGCAGCACTATGGCTCGAGACCAGATACTGGCCAGCCTCAGAGAAAGGATTCTCGCCTTCGCGACATTACGTATGTCGAGGGCACAGGCCGAGGACTTGGCTCAAGAGGTCCTGGTGGTCCTCCATGAGAAGTATGCGCAGGTGATCGAGTTGACCGAGTTGGTTCCCCTGACCTTTCAGATCCTGAGATTCAAGATGCTGGACGCCCATCGCAAATCGCTCAGGCGGAGTGAATATAATCAGGAATCGGTTGAAGACCTTCCGCTCGCTGATCCCGACGATGACCCAGCGACACAACTCGATCAGAAGCAGCGGGTAGACCGGTTGCTGGCCGCCATAGGTCAACTCGGAGAGCGTTGCCGCGAACTCTTCAAGTGGAAGTTGGAAGGGAAAAGCTTTCCTGAAATCCAGAAGCTCATGGGACAAACCTCGATCAATACGGTCTACACCTGGGACTTGCGTTGCCGGCAACAGTTGCTCGCGCTGATGGGAGGATCGTGGGATTAACTCAATGTTGAATGTTGAGCGTCCAATGTTTAGTGATGGAAGCAGTGTATTGCTTGGCGTTTCACGACATTCGTTTCACGTTTCACCTTTTACGTTTCACGCGGCATCGCCATGAGTGAGCACGACCTTGAAAAATTGCTAGGCGGCTTTACGGCAGATACGCTGACTTCGGAGGAGAAGCAGACGCTCTATGCCGCCGCCTTGCAAGACCAACAACTGTTCAATGTTCTAGCCGACGAGCAGGCCTTGAAAGAGTTGCTGTCCGATCCGGATGTGCGCCGAAAACTCCTCTCTGCTTTGGAGCAAGAGAGGACCTCAAGTCCCGGCAGTCCTCTATCATGGCTGGATTGGCTCCGCCGTCCGGCAGGTCTCGCCCTCGCCGGTGGTCTCTCGGCAGCTGCTCTCGCAGTCGTGTTGGGAGTCAGGATTTATGAGGACGGTCTGAGGCAAGCGGCGCAATCGGTCGCCACCGAAGAAGCAAACCCTCTGTCGAGGCCGACACCACAAACCAACGAGCCGCTGGCAAAGGCTAAAGAAAACGTAGCCCCAGCGACCGACCTTCCGAAGAAGGATATTGTGATCGATCATTCGGCCAAGCGAGAACAGCCCGTTCCGCCACAGCCTGAGGAGCAGCGCACATCCAATGCCCAGCACGACAGCTTATTGCAACAACGCGAGCAGGATGAAACCAGGAAGCCTGCCAACGAGACAATCGCTTCGGCCGGCAAGGCTGCAGGGGAAACGGCCTCATTGGCAGATCAAAGACTCGCAGCAGGTTCTACCAGGCCAGCGGCCAGGCTGGAGTCTAAGCAGATAGAAACACCGACTGTCAGTGCCCGCGCACTCTTTTATGCCGGAGAGTCCCTTCGCCCCGACACCAGAAAGTCTCATGCCGAATCGGCACCCCAGGCAAGCCGACTGGAACGAAAATCTGAAGGGCTTTCGCAGCTAGGCAAGGCAGCCGGCACAGTCGCCCGACTCAGACCGCTGGGACTCCGCTACAGCTTCGTCGTTCGTGGAACAGATGGAAAGGAGCAAGAAGTAGACGGAGTATCCGCGTCGAGAAACATGCAACCGACTTTTCTCACCCTGGAGGCTAATCAAGAGGCCTATGTGCAGGTCTGGAAGACGGTTGGCTCCTCAATACCGAAACTGCAACTACCAGAAAAAGAAACCGGCGGGATCTCGCTAAAGCTGACCGTCGGTCAGCGACAACAGCTTGCACTACCAATTGAGAGTAGCCCCTTCACCCTCACAGTCCGTCTTTCTCAAGTTCCGTTCGACTCAGTCGCAAGACAGAAATCCGGAATGTCAGACCGGTCCTCTCTCGATCAACTCCAAGAATCCATCACCGAAGACAACCGCACCAACTCACGAGAACGAGCCACCTACATCGTCAGGCAAGATCCATCCACAACCGCTCAGATCACAGTCGATATTACCTTCGGACAATAATTCCAGTGTCTGAGGCTAAAGCTGCTTCCTCGCAACCTTAGCCTCAAACTTAACCTTTCCAATACCGCCGGCAGAACTTCTTCAGCGCCCTGCGAGAGGGATCAGTATCGTTCCATCTATGGCTGCAAGGAACTTGACCCTTCGATTACTCTCCACAGGCCTTAACCTTCCGCTCTTCCAGCGAGGTGATCGCTGCTTTTCGAGTCGCCATGTTTTCCGCCTTCTCGTCTGCAGGGGCACGAGTGTTCTGGTCCAGTGCTTCCGCATACAAGCGTGCAGCCTCGATACAATCTGGCGAGGGCGGTGTGGTCGAATCGCATGCCGCGACAAGGAATGTGCAGACTAGAATAGCGGTCATCAGTCCAACAAAACGCGTGGTCATTGTCCACAGCCTCCAATGTTAAACACTAGATTTGGGGTCACACAGATCGGCATCTTACGCAAAATCGGCCTGCAAATTCCACTGCGATTGTCATATTGGTAGAAAGTCCGCTGCCCCCCTCTTCCGGTCTCCCGACGGCACAGATCGATGTCGACATTTTACTGGACCAACAACGATAATCTTTCTCGTTCCTGAAACGCCCGAGGATACCCCTCACTTGCCGATGTCGATAGAACAGCCCGATTATCAGGGGCCGGCATTTTTGTCATACGGATTCCGCCCGTTTTTTCTCTGCACCGCATCGTTCGCCGGTGCGGTGCACGCCCTCACGACCGGCGCAATGGGAGCGATGACCTTAGCGGTGAGGACCCGTGCCAGTTTAGGCCATACAGGACGGCCCCTGCATGCTGGTCAACGCGGGTGCTCTTCTTCGAGTATTTGGGCCGGTCGCCGGGCTCTCGACGAATCTCATGCTTGGCGTAGCGGCAACTGCTTGGAAGCGACGCGTCCGTTGACTACAACAACGCGAGCTGCGCCTGTGCCCAAGCATTGCCCTTGGCAGCGGCTTTCTCGTACCATCCTCGGGCCACCGCAGAATCCTTCTGTACACCCTGTCCGTTGGCATACAACTGTCCGAGCTGTGCCTGTGCCCAGGCATTACCCTGAGCGGCAGCCTTCTCATACCATCCTCGGGCCTTTGTATAATCCTGCGGCACACCTCGCCCGTTGGCATAGAGCTGCGCTAGGTTGTACTGCGCCTGCGCAACGCCTTGGACTGCCGCCTGTTCCCACCACTGTCGCGCCTTCGTATAATCCTGTGGCATACCCCGCCCATCGGCAGACATCTGCCCGAGTTGGTTCTGCGCCCATCCGTTTCCCTGGGTCGCAGCCTTCTCATACCATTCCAGCGCCGTCGCATAGTCCTGCGGCACGCCCCGCTTCCCATTTTCATACAGTTGGCCAAGCTGGTTCTGCGCCATGACATTACCCTCGGCCCCCCCCATCTTCAGCTGCTGCAGGTCCACGGAGGAAATATTTTCCGCAGCTGGGGTGGGCGTGCGTCCGGGAGCCTGTGCCATCAGTCGCTGCATGGATTCCAACTGACCCCGCTCTTTCTGCGCATCTGTCATCGGCAAATTTTTCGCGAGCGTCTCTCGTTCGTCTGACTGAGCCGGTCTGCTGGACAGACCATCCCGCACAGTCGCAGAGGGACGAACCTGCTCTTCTTTCGATGCTACCGGCTCGCTCTTCTGAACGATCTCCTGTTCAATCACCTTGGCAGGTTTGTAGGACACAATGACTTTCGACGGTTTCGTCACCACGAACACGATAAGCCCTGAAAGTACTGCGGCTAAGACCAGCATGGCCATTCGGAAAGGGGTAAGCCACTCATGTTCATGGGGTCGCGCGCCGAAACCGTGGTCGGAATCCTTTTTACTCCGCTGCCGCGCCGGTCGGAATTCCCGCTTCTCATCTCGCTCGGGATTGGAAGAAAACGAGGTCTGGCAGGAAGGGCAGGTCACGGTCCCAACCGTCGGCGCATTCCCATTACTGTTGGTGCGTCGCCATGCATCGTACTGCTGCTTCACCACAGGATTACCGAGTGTCTCGAAGGCCTGATTGATTTTCCCGGTCCTCTGCTCCGCCTTGGCGAGAAGCTTGGGTTTATGGTGAAAGCGGTCGGGATGCCACACTTCCAATAGAAGCCGATAGGCCTGCTTGATCTCTTCGGGAGTTGCAGACTCCTCAATTTCCAGAATGGCGTAATAGTTCTCCATAGGAGACGCTCCACTGCAATAGACATGGTCAGCTCCGGAGAGCCCACGTCGAAGAAGGATGGATCAAAATTCCGCCGATTATATTAACCTAGGATCTGCTCATACTGGAAGGACATCGATGTAAGAGACGCGACCAACCAAAACCTGCGAAGGCGCCCTGTGCCAAACCGAAACTCGGTATTCCAAAAGCATGGACAACGGTTCCTTATCTCGACTCATCGCCGGCGATAAAGCCGACACCGGCTACTTGCCGGTTGTGTCAAAAGTGAACGCGGCACCAGGCGGCAAATCTTTGACCTGCCGACCGACATCACCGCTCACCGCCAACCATTCCGTCATCGTCGCGATGTAGATGTTGTCGGTCGTGAAAGCCCCACCCATGATCGGCCAAACCTTAAATGCGTAACACTCTCCCTTCCCCAGCGGGCCCAGTATTTCCTGCGCAGAAGCTGTGACCCCTTCGAACAACCAATCCTCTCGGAAACTCTCATCTTCAAATGCCGCGACGAAATTCTTGTCGTCTCTGATTTGTTTCGCAGTCACTTCCTCCGGAATCACACGCCACAAGGTGCTATCGTGGCAAACCACCAGGAGATTGCCGAACGCACTCTGCATCAGAATTTGAATGGGATCCGGCAACACCCAGGCCCATGTACTCCGCAAGACATCGAGGAGTACACCGTCGGGGCCTGACTGCTGCGGATACTCGGCCCAGTACAACACGTCACGGTAGTCTTGCTTCGCCGCTTCCACGAACTGCAGCAACTTGTCCTCGTTCCCCTGGCTCATGGTGAGAATGGCCATCTGCACCCGCTCACGTTCCTGTTCGTGGCTTTCGAGACCGTAGACGTCCAGAAGCTCCAGAACGGTCTTGGCAGACCGGCTGCTAAACAAATTCAAGACTGCCGTCATGACATCCTGGCGTGTGTGAGCCATCTCAGAATTGTACGAGAGGAAGGGGCAGACCGAAACTATTTTCAAATTCGAAGGCGGGCCAAGCTAGAGCGTATGCTGAACCCATGTGTCATCCATCTGGTACTTCACGCTGTCGAGTAGCCAGCGGCCGTCTCGATTTCGAAGGCTGTACCGATAGTGGCCCCCACCAAGGATGGCCGTTCGATCCGTCTCCACGACCGCAGCCTGCTGATCCGTCAGAGACACTGCAACCACCCGTTCGTTAGCCGGGTCGTACTCAGGCGGCTTCTGAAAGAATGGTGCCGCCAGCCTCCCCTGTGGCCGTTCGCACGCACGCGCCGTGCAATGCCGGCGAAACAGGACTTCGAGTTTGCCTGTGGCATACCCGGCGCTGCCTTCTTCTCCGGCAGCTTTGGCACGCCGCTGTTCGGCAGACGCCTCGAGCTCCCAGCCATTCATCGCTGCGATGAACGAGATCACAACCGATTCAGGACTATCCACAGCGGTGACCTCCGAGTATTCTCCTGCGCATAAGAGCCCCAAGAAGCGATCAATGGTTCCTGGAACTTTTTTTCAGCCCTGGAACCGGTTCGAAGTGGATCACGTAGCGACCGGAGAGCCAGGATTCTGCCAGTAGGTCGGCGCAGATTGATTCCGCCACACGAGTGAGCGATGCAAATACGGAGGTCTCAAGCATGGCTCTGCCACCAACAGCGACCGAGTCTACGATCGAGGTGATTTCGACCGCGAGCTCTTTACTGTCGGCCTGGAAGATGTAGTCGGGTGGATTAGGTCCTGCAGTGTAAGTAACACGACCCCTCCCAAGTGACTCGATATAGCACTGAAACGATGCGGCGCAATGCTCTTCATCAGGCTTCATGATGAGTGCCGCCTAACAATGTTTAGATGTACCCGCATAAGACACGGATCTTCGAGTTCCGGTTCGGAGAATACGCCTCGGTATTTATCGCCGACGGTCTGTGAACTCCTTTATACTTAACAGCTTCCTACCCGTCCAGCCATTCATCACAACCTCTTATGCGGATCGGCATACACTTTTCCTTTAATTAGGAGAGCAGCCAGATCCCCCTTCACCGCACTCAAATGATCCCTCAAAGCTCGCTCGTTTTCTCTTCAGGAATGGGGGCTGATTGATCTTCCACTGCGCGCGTCCAACGAGGGCCTTCCAGGCCGCGCGTTGCGCGAGCACAGAAGATCATCAGGCTCAATCCCTTCCTCTGCTCCGGGAGCAAGAGACTAGCGTGGGTGCTGCTCTCACTCCATTTTCTGCGAGCAAGAAGGACGGTCTGGCTGCCCCCTATCCAAGATTGGTCGTTAAAACGACAACGGCGAGGTGTGGGATCACCACACCTCGCCGTGTCTTGCTTAACGCCAGCCCGAAGGCTGACGCTTCTTGCCCTATCAGTATGCTGAAAAAGTCCGCCAGCTTCGTTCTCGCTTCGCTCAGAGGCTCAACCTACTGAAATGTACGCCTCGCCTCCTCGCTAGCTGCGGCCTTGCTGAACGGCCATTTTGAGCATCCTGTTTCCGAAGCCTGCTAAGTTCTGATAGAGAGAGATATCGACGTCAGACTGACTGCTTGATAGGCGAACACAGAAGCGCTCACCGTGGTGGTGGGAGACTCTGGTTGCCCGGCGGCGGGAGCCTGAGCTGTCTGATCACGATGACCGTGCAATTCATCACGCAGATCCTCTCGCAGTTTCTTGAGGAAGTCCGGTAGATATTTGCTGACTTTGTGGGATTCGACCCTCGTATCTTTCAGCGCATCCAAAACTTGTTGCACGAGAGATTTCTGCTGCGATGCATCCTGTGCCGGTGCGACGAGATGAGTCGCTTGGCCCGATGCCGGAGCCGCTGCGTCAGCCGATGGTTGGGGGGGCGCCGTGGTACCGGTAGACGGTTGCGGGATCGCCGCAGCCGTCGAAGGCGCCCCACCCGGGGTAGTAGGAGGAATCGTTGTGCCGGGTACCTGCGATTGCTGGCCGGTCGGCAGCGCAGGCTGGCCGGTCGCCTCCGAAGCAATCTGGGCAGCGAAGAGCGTAACCGACCGTTCCACATCCACATTCAGGTCCAGACCCGAGAGAGAGGACAATCTTCCAAACCGCTCAGCCAACCTCGCCGTCTTGGCAAGCGCTTCATCGTCATTTCCGTTCAAGTATTGTTTGAAGATGTTGGAAACTTTTCGGAACAACTTCTCCAGATCCTTGACCTCTTGTTCATTCAAATCACCTTCGACCGTCACACCAAACTCTTGTTTGAGCGAAAACTCAGCGTACTTCGCTTCAACATCCACCGTCTTGCCATCGCCTTCGACGTGGGACTTGTAGTTCACGGCGCGGAAATTGGATTCAAGATTCGCCGAGAGGGTGATAGTATCGCCTTCCGCCGTCGTCACATTCAGACGGCCGGTGAAATCGTTGGAGACCGCGACCCCGCTGACCTTGGTATCCAATCGCTGGGTCCCAGCGCCATTCGCAGGGGTTAGGTTAAAGAACTGTTGCGGATCGACTTGAGTCAGAGCTTGGACTGGCATAGGGCATCTCCTCGATTGATTAATTCGGTGCGACGTACTGCGCAGCTCTTGTATCGGCACAGATCCGGCCGATCTTTAGCAGGTGCTGAAAAAATCTGCCGCCCTTATTTATGCGGTCTGTTCAGTCTGTCTGGTTCCTTGGTCCGAAGAACAAAATAAACCAGACAAACAAGACAGACCAGATAGACCGGACTGCTCTCCGAGTTTTTCTGCTGCCCGTTAGCACGCTTATGCTATAGTGGAGCCTGTCGACAATGTAGGAAGCCGTTCCCTTCCACACCAGGAGGTACCGACATGAAACGGATCGCTGTTTGGGCCATCATCCCAATGCTCATGCTGGGTGCGACCGGCTGCACCCTCAAAGCCACGATCAAACAGACCACGGATACTACCTCCAATGTCACGGGCACAACGTCCGGTCGCACCTGGTTCAATGAAGACGGCCTTCTGAATCCAGAACATAAACTCACCGCCTTTGCCACTTTCAACCAGGCGAATGTGGAACAGGACCTCGCCAGAGGGCAGGGGGAATATGTCACATCGCTCGGCACCCTCATGGGATTGCCGAAGGACCGACAAGCAGCCTTTCACACGAAAGCGCAGGGAGCGTTCCAGACGCTCATGACCTCCGACCAGCAAGCCCGGCTCCAACAGTTGCGGATGCTGGCTCATTAGTCCACGCTCTTCAGAGGGTTGAACGGCGAAACCGCGCGAGAGTTGCAAGCAAGCGACTCCCGCGCATCTCGCGTGTCTCGCTTACAATTCTCGAACGACGAGCGATATCTGCTCACTCGGCCTGTCTGCTGCCTCACGCCCCAAAACAGTTCGCACCAGCACCCCGTCACGAATGACCACGTAGTTCGAGGGTACTGCCGGCACACGCGGACCAGGCAAGATGACCCCGGCAAGATTGAGCGGATCGCTGGCAGACAGTTTGATTTCATAAGAGGAATTGTTCACCTCGCTTCGCTTTCGTATCGATCGTAGCGCTTCGACTGCTTCCGGCAACGCAAATTGTTCCCCGGTAAAGCCTCCGACAAACCGCCCCCCACGAACCTCTCCTTGCAGCTCCATCCTGCGATACTGCTGCAGCAGATCGCGCCAGGACAAGACCAATGATTCCCGCCCCAACAGGTCACGGAACACCACGCCGTACCGACGTAACAGCTGGCGCGCGACTCCCTCGCTTAAAGGTGAGGGGCCAGAGGCAAGGGGCGAGGGGACAGCAAGCGATTCTCCTCTAGCCCCGTGCCCCGTGCCTCTCGCCTTCGCATCTCGGAGCAACGACCATCGACCGGCCGCATGGCGAGGCCTGCGTGCACGTTCTCGCCCTTCCGCCCTCCGTCGATGGGGATCCATGAGCGAACGCAGGTTGTCAAAACCATCCGCCGTCACCAACCCTGCCGCCACCAACTCCCACAGGCCGTTCTCGACTTCCGACGACAGGTGGCCGGTGCTCCCCACAAGATCGGCGAAGAAGCTCGCCCCACCGTCGCGCAAGGATCGAGAAAGGTTCTGCGCCACATCGCTCAATCCAGCCAGCGGATCGGAACCTGATGCCCGCTCGTCATCGCCGAATGAAGCGAGCAGCCAGGCTCCCTGTTCCCTTGGAAAGAGACTGATCGGTGCGACTGCCGTGGGAACAATCCGCCGGCTAGAACTGCCGGTAGATTCCTGAGCCAGTCGTGGATGTGGGCTGAGCCGACCCCAGCTCACCGCGCCGCTCAAACAAAGCCGGTCCAGCCATTCCGGTTCATACTTCGCCAGCCTTGTCCTGAGGAGCTGCGGCTCCCAGGCCGAAGCAGCAGTTTCGAAGCCGGCCAGCTGATTGATGATGTCCAGGAGGCCGGCTTCGCCATGGAGTCGAGACCCAGGTGAGACATGTTGCCACTGACATAAGAATCGCATGAACTCGGCGGCAGTCACTGGCTCGACTTCTTTCCGTAACTTGCCAATGGTCAGACGATGTATACGCGCCAACAGGCGGCGGTGGCACCATTCGAACTCGTCTCCCGTGAAACGTGAAGCGTGAAGCGTAAAACGCCCGCGAAGGATCTGACCGGATGTTTCTAGGCGAACCAATGATTGGTCAATCGTCTGGACCGGAAGATGCAACCGCGCCGCAAGCTCAGATGCCGTCGTTGGGCCGATACTCTCCATCCAGCCGAGTACGATGGCATCGATCGTGGCTTCCTCTCCACTCGCAAATGCTTTTTCAATTCGCTCTCGATTCTCTGTCGCCACCCACCCTCCGATACCGTGAAGCGTGAAACGTGACGCGTGAAGCGAAAGGTGACTGGCGCGGACGGACTTGACCAGCGTAGGAAAGAAATGCGCCCAATCGTCAGCCGTCGATTCCGGTACCCACACCAGCGTCAGCAGGGCATCGTGTAATTCATCAGGGTCGCGCACAATAGGCCAGGACTCCCGTTGCACCTCCTCAATCGCTGCTGGATCCAACGCGCCAACTTCACCTGCCAGCTGAGCCGGAAGCGTGCGCCGCATCTCCACTGCCCTCGCCCGCCGTTCTTCCAGCGGCGCATCGTCGAGAAACGCATAGGGATTGGCATTCAAGATCTCGTGCGAGAAGGGAGACGGCATCGGGGTATCGACCGCCACACAACGAATGGTCCCTCCTTCAATCCGTTTGAGAAGCTCGGTCAAACCGTCGAGATCCATCGCCTCAGTAAAACAATCCCGCAGGGTCTCGTTCACCAGCGGATGATCCGGAATCAGCCGAGTCCGTTCACCGACCATATTGTCCTGGCAGGCCATGGCGTCTGGGAACACCGCGCCAAGCAGATCCTCCGCCTTCATCCGTTGAATCTGCGGGGGAACTTTTTTGTCCTGGGAGAAACGCAGCAACTGCAATGCACGACTGACGTTCCAGCGCCAGCGTGTCATGAACATCGGCGCCTGAAGCACAGCGGGCAGTAAGACCTCGCGAACCGTATGGCTGTGCAGAAACCCAAATACCGCATCGAGCGGAAAACTGTGCTTCTCTCCAAGCGAGATCACAATCCCGTTGTCCGTCGCCGCTGCCTGCAATTCGAAATCGAAGGTCACACAGAACCGTTTCCGCAAGGCGAGGCCCCAGGCGCGGTTGATCCGCCCGCCGAAGGGCGTGTGCAAGACGAGCTGCATCCCGCCGCTTTCATCGAAGAATCGCTCGGCAACGATCGTCTCTTGCGTCGGCACGGTTCCGAGTACCGCCTTGCCTGCCAGCACATACTCGATGGCCTGCTGCGCGCCGCGCTGATCCAGGCTGCACTCTTCCTTCAACCAGCTGATCGCTGATAGCTGATGGCTGATAGCCGGATCGGAAGAAGACACCCGCTCGGCTATCGCTTGGCGCAAGGTTGCCACCTCTGCAGAAAGCTCTGCCGTCCTCGACGGTGCTTCGCCACGCCAGAATGGAATGTTTGGTGCTGCTCCGTGGGCATCTTCCACCCGCACCTTGCCCCTCTCCACACCCTTGATCCGCCAGGATGTATTGCCGAGCAACATGATGTCGCCGGCCAGACTCTCGACCGCGAAGTCTTCATCCACCGATCCCACGACCGTCCCTTCCGGCTCAGCCACCACGGTATAGTTCGCTGTGTCTGGAATTGCCCCTCCGGACGTAATCGCCGCAAGCCTAGCCCCCCGTCTGCCTTTGATACGGCGATTGATCCGGTCGTGGAACAGATGGGCCAGGCCTCGCCCGCGATTGGTCGCGATCCCATTTGCCAACATCCGCAACGCCTGATCGAACTCCGAGCGAAGCAATGATCGATAGGGGTCGGCCCGCCGGCAGAGATCGAACAGGTCGTCTTCCTGCCAGGTCTGAGTCGCAGCTGCTGCCACGAGGTGCTGCGCTAAAATATCGAGCGGAGCCTGCGGCACAGTAATACGATCCAAGACTCCCGTCCTGATCGCGCGCATCAGTGCCGCACATTCGAGCAAGTCATCCCTCGTCATCGCAAAGAGACGGCCCTTGGGGATGGCCTTGATCCAGTGACCGGCCCGACCGACCCGCTGCAGGCAGGTGGCAATCGCGCGGGGCGAACCGATCTGACAGACAAGGTCCACCATGCCGATATCGATGCCAAGTTCCAGCGAGGCTGTCGCGACGACAACTCGCGTCTTGCCGCTCTTGAGCCGTTCTTCGGCCGACAAGCGAATCTGACGAGAAAGACTGCCATGGTGCGCCGCAACAGCATCGGAACCCAGATCTTGAAGTCGTTCTTCAAGTGCGTGCGATACTCGCTCTGCCAGACGTCTCGTATTGACGAAGACCAGGGTCGAGCGATGTTGCCGGACCAGTTCGGCGATGCGATCGTAGACATCGGCCCAAATGGCATTGGTAGCTACGGCGCTCAGTTCATCCTTCGGCACCTCCACAGCCAGATCCATCTCGCGCTTATGCCCTGTGTCGATGATAATCACGTCGCTCGTGAAGCGTGAAGCGTCGTTCGTCTTTTGCCCTAGAACGGGTTGCGGCATCTTCACGAAATACGCTTCACGCTCCACGAGAGACGGAGATCTCGCACCGACGAGAAAACGGGCGATGGTTTCGATCGGCCGTTGCGTGGCGGAGAGCCCGATGCGTTGAGGTTTCGTGAACGTCAGCGCTTCCAATCGTTCCAGCGATAGAGCCAGGTGGGCGCCTCGTTTGTTCGGCGCAACAGCGTGAATTTCATCCACGATGACGGTGCGAACTGTCTGTAGCAGTCGGCGGCTTTTTTCTGCCGTCAACAAGATATAGAGTGACTCGGGCGTGGTGACGAGAATATGTGGTGGCCGCTTGAGCATCTGTTGGCGATCTGTCATCGGCGTGTCGCCGGTGCGGACCAGCACACGGAGTTCCGGCATCAAGAGCCCGGCAGACAAGGCAGCTTGACCGATTTCAGCCAACGGCTGTTGCAGGTTTTTCTATATGTCGTTACTGAGCGCTTTGAGCGGTGAAACGTAAAGCACCTGTGTATGGTCGTCGAGGTCACACGCAAGGGCCTGTTTGAAAAGATGATCGATGCAGGAGAGAAAGGCGGCGAAGGTTTTACCGGAACCGGTCGGAGCGGCGATCAATACATCCGAACCGGATTGAATCGCCGGCCAGGCCTGAATCTGGACATCGGTGGGTGTGCCAACCGACGACTCAAACCATTCAGCGATGAGAGGATGGAAGGAAGCGAGCGGCATGGCACGTGATCGTACCACGCCGCGTAAGGAAGCTCTACCAGCTAGGGGAGCGCCCGGACATAGATATCTGACGGCGCCACACCGCCCGCTAGTAAATTGCTCGCCTGCGACGTGAAGGATACAAAACCGCCGTTGCCGCTGATGGAGGGGATATCGCTCGCCGCATTCCCCGGCACCGGAACCAAGCTGTTATCCTTCGAGACATGACTCGTGGTCGGTCCGTTGCGATCATGCAGATAGATTTGTTGACCGCTTACACTTGCTGCCAAATTAGTCGCAAGAGATGTAAAGGCCACGTACCGTCCGTCGCTGCTGATGGACGGTGCGCTGCTGCTTTGGTTCCCAGCATTGGGCACTCCGCTGTTGTCTCTCGATATCAAACTATTGGTCCCATTCACCCCCGTGTTTCGGTCGTGAAGGTACACTTGCTGTCCGCTGAACCCGCCCACGATATCCGTCGCTCCCGACACAAATGCGACAAATCGACCATCGCCGCTAATTGTCGGATCACTGCTTACACCATTTCCAGCGGTCCCGCCCACAGTCTCCTTAGAAACAAGACTCGTGGTGCCATTCGGCCCACTCAGACGATCGTGAATGTAGATCTGTTGATTCAGTAGCGAACCAAGATTCGTGGACAGGGAGGCAAATGCCACGAATTGGCCGTCAGAACTGATGGCCGGTGTGGCACTCGCTCCATTGCCTGGCGCTGGAGTTGCGCTGTTATCTTTTGAAACGAGTGTGGTCTGACCGGTTTGCCGGTCATGCAGATAGATCTGAGTTCCGTTGACCCCAGCGACCAAATTCGTCGATGCCGACACGAAGGCCACGAATCGCCCATCGGCGCTGATCGCAGGCGCACTGCTGGCTCCAGTACCCACTACACCCCCGCTGCTTTTCGAAATGACGGTGGTCTGGCCGGCTTGGCGATCCTTCACATAGATCTGCTGACCACTGACACTCGCCACCAGATTCGTCGCCGATGAAACAAAAGCGACGAGGCGCCCATCACCGCTGATCGAGGGCGCACCGCTGACACCAGTACCTGCATTCGTCACTGTCGGATCACTGTCTCGAGAAACGAGACTAGTCTGACTGGTCTGCCAATCATGCACATAGATCTGAGTGCCACTGATGCCGCTGACCAAGTTTGTAGCGGTCGACACGAACGCGATCAATTCGCCGGTGCTGCTCACTGATGGCAAAGAACTTCCACCGTTACCCGCCGTACCATTGCTGTCCTTGGAGATACGATCTGTCCTTGGATGGACGGCAAAGAGAACGGAACCGGTTGCAGTCAAGCCTATGCTGTCGGTTACGTTAAAATCGACGGTTGAATTTCCTGCTACTGTTGGAGTGCCGGTCACGATACCCGTGTTTGCATCAAGGAACAAACCGGCCGGCAAGATGCCACCGAATACCGCCCAGGTAAATGGAGCCGTTCCGCCTGTAGCGGCCAGGGTCGAAGCATAGGCGCTGTTGACCACACCGAAATCTGCTGAGGTTGTCGATACGGCAAAGGCTGCGAGGCTACTCCCACCGCCTCCGCCCCCACCGCCTGAGCAGGCTATCAGTCCAAACGCAAGAGCAATGATCGACAAGGCTGACGCAATGGGTTTCATACGGACATTCTCACGTTAAGATTCCCCTGAAACCTTTCTTACGCTGCTTACGCGATTATGATAACCTCGCATGGATGAATTGCCTATAAGTAGTTGAATTTATGCCGCAGAAGAGACATCTCCAACGAGTCTATCCAGCATGACACATCCAATCATCATTCTCGGTTCCGGCTATACAGGCAGATACCTTGCCGGTTCGTTGGCCACTACATCGCGCCCCTTCTTCGCCACGAGTCGCGAGCCGGACAGGAACCTCTCTTCTATGCCGGCAGACAAGCGTATGAGATTCGACTTGCAACAGCCCTCGACCTGGCGGAACATTCCTGCCGGCGCCGATCTCATCTGGTGTTTTCCTGCCGCACCACTCGATCAGGTCCAAGCCTTCTCTCGTACCTTCGACACGCCGGCTCGACGCATGGTCGTCTTGGGGAGCACCTCCGCCTATGAGGCGTCCGATCGCTCCGATGAATATCCTCCACCCTGGACGGACGAATCGGCCCCCCTCGACTTGAGCAAGCCACGTGTGCAGGGAGAAGAGTTCCTACGGAAAAACTGTGGTGCCATCCTACTGCGCGTGGCTGGCATCTACGGACCAGGGCGCAACCCGCTTGATTGGATCAGAACCGGCCGCGTGAGCCCGACAGGCAAATATGTCAACCTGATCCATGTCGAAGATCTGGCTTCCATCTGTCTGCTTGCGCTGGACAAGGGAAAGCGCGGAGAGGCCTATAACGTCAGCGACGGCCAACCCCATACCTGGAATGAAATCTGCGCAACGGCGCAGCAACGCTGGGGCGTGACCGCAGCGGCAGCAAACGAAAACCCCTCACCGGGCAAACGAATCAGCAACGCCAAGCTCCGCTCAGAGCTCGGCTGCACTTTTAGGTACCCAGACTTATACGAAGCCATGGCATTGATTGAATCAGCAGAGGGGTAGAGGCGCAGGATGGTCAAAATGGCTTCCAGCAAGGCCCGAGGCGATAAGAAACCGGAGGCGTACCCTTGGGGTACGTTGAGGATTTCTTCGAGCCGAGAACGAAGCTGGAAGTCATTTTCACCATACTGCTAGCGGAGGAGGGCCATGACGGCCAGACAGACCAGTAAATTATTGATCGCGTGAGCCAGAATCCCCGGCAGCAGACTCCCGGTTTTTTCGTAGATCCAGGCCCAAAGCAGACCGCTCCAACAGACACTCAGTAATCCCACCAATCCATAGCCATGAGCCACACCGAAGATGCCGGCGCTGATCAGCGCAGCCGGCAGAAAACTGAACTTGCGGCGTAAAATGGCAAACAGCAATCCACGAAAGGCGAGTTCTTCGAACAACGGCGCAAAGACCACGTATTCGACTAAACTGAGGGTTGTCATCGAAGGTGAAGCCCAGACGAGATCTGCGTCGAACCATTCGGCCCAATGACTCGTCAGATGGAACGATTCCGACAGTCGTTCCACGACCCACCCTCCCCATAAACCGGCTGCCACAACCGCCAACACGGCTATCACCAGCCGACCGACACGGGCCCATCCTATTTCTAACCCAAATCCAGCATCGAAGGTCATACCGGATGGTCTGAAGAGGTAACGATAGGCCAACAAGAGCAGCGGCGCATTTGCGAGCGGAATCGCCAAGACCCGGAACGGGACATTGTCGGACGGCGCAACGATCACAAACAGTCCCGTCAACATCGCACCGATTGCGCCTCCACGCAGCAGCACTGCCGCTCCGACGCCACCAGGCCATGGAGGCGGGACTCCAGGTTCATGCAAACGGATCCAACTGGACAACTCACTCCGTCTGAACCAAAGAAACACACAAACCGCAGTACCGGTCACCATCGCCCCGAATTCAACCAGCGTTAAACGATGCGACCAAAGAAACTGGCGGTCGACACGCTCAGCCGCCTGTTCCTGAATCCTGGCTGCAAGCTCGATATCGTTGGCACGATGGGCTAAACGTTCAGCCAGGCGATCGTAGAACCAGCCGGCGGGCAACAACTCCGCCACTTCTGCTTGCCACAGGGCATAGCTGGCCGCATCGTGAACCGGCTCTTCGCTGTACGCGGCCATCACCAGATCGGCAAACTGAGGAAGCGGGTCTTCCGCCTTGGCCCATTCATGCGCGGAAAGGATCGCCTGCGAAGTATGGCCGGCTTCGGCTTGGAGAATCGCCAATTGGAGGGGCACCAATGGATCTTCAGAAATCTCCGACAGTTCTCGATACCATGCAATCTCGTGCGCCAGTTCGGTTTCGTTGTCGTTCGATGTCCAAGCAAAGAGCTGCTGCTCCCACTTGGACGCGCGCTTCAGTCCCTCCTGCATATCCATAGTCCGGCTGACCATCAGATTGAGCGCTTGTTCAGGCGACTCGACCCGATCCAGCTTGGATGCCGATGCCGACATCCATAGAATCGATGCCAAAGCCATCAGAAGGAAGAGCGCAGACAACAGAGTGACCATGGGCGAGAACCGCCCGGAATAGATCCCGATCGGAGGCGGCACGTTTGAAGCCTGCCACCAGGACTTGGACGGTTGCGGATCACTGAGAGGTATAGGGGCTGGCTCCATCATCGTTCGGACTATAACATGCTGTTTTTCAACCTCGAAACCCCTCGGAGTGTGAAGCAGAGAACAAGCGTGGTTGTAATACACATGGCTGAAAGTGCTCCCACTCCGCTATACTGATGCGGTCTATGTGGTTCATCTGGTTTCTCTCGTTTCTTTGGTTTCTTGGTTCGGACAAGACAGAACCGCTCAACTGCATAGCTCAATTGAACGGTGGTGCTCGAGCCTGCCCAAACAAACCGGAAGAACCAAACAAACTAAATGAACTAAATTTGGAGTGCTATGCCAGCTAAGAATTTTACCCCCCCACGTCGGCTGTTGCTTGGCCCAGGCCCGAGCATGGTACATCCGCGAGTCCTGCGGGCCCTCTCCACTCCCCTGCTCGGCCACTTAGATCCGGCCTTTCTCGCGATCATGGATGAAATTCAAACCCTGTTGCGCTTCGTCTTTCAGACAAAAAATCGCTTCACCATCGCCGTCTCCGGCACCGGCTCGGCCGGTATGGAGGCGTCAATCGTAAATATCGTTGAGCCGGGCGATTCCGTCATCGTCGGAGTCAACGGCGTATTTGGCACAAGATGGGCTTCCATCGTCGAACGGTGCGGCGGCAAAGCGCTTCGCGTAGAAGCTCCATGGGGACAGATCATTGAGCCCGGTGCTGTGGAAGAGGTGTTGCAGCGATCCGGCCCGGTCAAAGCCGTAGCCATCGTACATGCTGAAACTTCGACCGGCGCCTGGCAGCCGCTTGAGTCGATCTCCCAACTCTGCCGTAAACATGACTCGCTTTTTCTCGTCGACACCGTGACCTCTCTGGGAGGCGCACCGGTGGAAATCGACCGGTGGGAAATCGATGTTTGTTATAGCGCGACACAGAAATGTCTGAGCTGCCCGCCCGGTTTGTCTCCCTTTACCCTAAGCGATCGCGCCTTGGCCGCCATCAAAGCCCGGCGCGTTCCCTGCCAGAGTTGGTACCTGGATATGGCCTTGATCGAAGGCTATTGGGCCGAAGGCACCAGGGCCTATCACCACACGGCGCCGATCTCCATGCTTTATGCCCTGCGGGAAGCCTTACGGCTCGTCGAAGAAGAAGGATTGTCCGGCCGCTTCGCTCGCCATCAGCGTAACAGCGATGCCTTGATCGCAGGCCTGACCGAGCTCGGGCTTGAGCCCCTCTCTCCGATCGAGCATCGAGTGCCGACCTTGACCTGCGTCACGGTCCCCCCTCATATTCCCGAAGCGGAGATACGGGCAAATTTGCTCTCGACCTATGGCATCGAAATCGGTGGTGGGCTCGGCCCACTCAAGGGGAAGGTCTGGCGTATCGGCTTGATGGGTGAATCATCCACCGAGGCTCACGTCTTGACCCTGCTCAACGCACTGGAAGGACTGTTTATCCGCGGCGGCTGGCTATCCACTCCCGGAGTCGCGCTCCAGGCTGCCTCACGGGTCTATAGCCGCAGGATGTGATGAAAGCCGTAACCATTCGCTCAGTTCGCGTCATCGATGGGACCGGTCGAACGATCGAACGGGCTACGGTGATCATTCGCGGTAGTAGGATTGCCGCAGTCGGACCGGATCGAGAGCTCTCTTTCCCGCGAGGAACCATCAAGGTCGATGGCCGAGGCCTGACGCTCTTGCCGGGCTTGATCGACTGCCACGTACATCTCTGCCTCGGAGCAGAACCGGATGTCGTCGGTGCGATCGCCCAGGAAACACCGGCCCTGACATTGCTCAAATCGAGCCGGGCTGCGCAGCGGACCCTGGAAGCAGGCTTTACCACTGTGCGCGATGTGGGATCGCGCGACCATTCCATCTTTACATTGCAACGGGCGATCGAGACAGGGCTTGTTCCAGGACCACGTATTGCTGCGGCAGGTTTGGCTATTTGCATGGTCGGCGGCCATGCGAGATTTATCGGCCAGGAAGTGGAAGGAGTCCAACAAGTACGTGCCGTCGTGCAAGCGCAAATTTCCGCCGGGGCCTCCGTCATCAAAGTCATTGCGTCAGGCGGCGTCCTGACACCAGGCACCTCGCCGGACCAAGCGCAAATGACTCTCGAAGAACTTCGGGCTGCGGTGGAAGAAGCGCAACGAGCCGGGCGAAAGGTCGCGGCCCATGCCCATGGGGCATCGGGCATGAAGAACGCAATCCATGCCGGAGTCCATTCAATCGAGCATGCCACGCTTATGGACGAGGAAGCCGCAGCCCTGATGAAACAGCAGGGCTGCTTCATGGTACCGACACTCTCCGCTCTGGCCACCACTGCCGCTTGCCGACTCGGGTGCGGTGTGCCGGAGAGCGCATTGGACAAGGCAAAATCGATGACGAAACGTCATGCAGTGAGTTTCAAGAATGCCCTGCGGGACGGAATCCGGATTGCGATGGGCACGGATGCGGGAACGCCCTTTAACTTTCACGGCGAGAACGCCCAGGAACTCGAACGGATGGTGTCCTTCGGCATGAGCCCAATGCAGGCGATTCTGGCCTCAACTTCCGCTGCGGCGCAATTGATCGGAATTCAAGACCAGGTCGGAACCATTGAGAAGGGGAAACTGGCAGATCTCCTATTGTTCGAAGGAAATCCGCTTCGACGCATCGACCTGCTCCGCGACCGCAGCCGCATCGTCGGTGTCATGCAAGCTGGTCGATTCGTGGCAGGGCCTCTTTCAAGGACCTGAAACGTGACATGCATTCATCGGTACTTAATAGGACAGACAAGGCCAGATGAATTCGGGCTTCGAAGGATCGCCCCCGGCCAGAAGCCGACCTTTGTACCAGGAGGTCAATTTTCTCGTGAGTGGACAATCCCAATAGTTTTCAGATAACCGAACAACCAAACCCCTGAACCGCGTTATCCCAGCCGTGATGGTCAAGCTCGCTGCTGAGTCTCAACATACAAATTCAACGTCCAAGACTTACCCCCTAGTCCCTGCCCGAGCGCATGACGAATTCGGACCAGCGTCGCTTTGCCACTATCACTAGATAGAGATCGGCAACCCGCTTGGCCGAAACGGCGGAGGAAAGCGCCTCTTCATCCGTGGGCTTCCCTTCAAGGCGCTCGAACAACTGATTTCTGTCGGCTTCTTCGGGAATGATGGGCTCAATCACACTGTGTAAAGCCGTAATCAGTCGAGTGTCGTTGCCGTCCCAGTCTCCAAACCTCAGCATCGCCCGTCGCAGCGAGTTGAGGAAGGCGTCACGAGCGCTGTTTCCGACCGATAGATGCAGATCGGTCTTGCTGAGCAGCACCAGCCCGTTGAGGTATTGTCCAAATATAGGTGCCGCGTCCTCGTCTGACATGGGGCCAAAAGCCGCGAGACACATCATTGAGTTGGCGAGGTGTGCATCTTCCAGCGCGACCCGTTGGCGCTTGATTCCGTTAGAGCGTGCTTCGGCCCATTCATTAAGAAGGCCGTGCACTCGACTGACGCAGGGCTCCAAATGGGGTGCGTCTAGATCTTGAATACTTTCGTAGTAGATCTCTGCTTGACTGGAGAGCTCGTACCAAAAAAAACCAGCGGTGCCGATGTTTAGCATCGCGATGTACAGCTTGCTTCGCGAAAGCCCGGCATCGAACAATCGATCAAGCGTTACACCATCACTGATCGTCATTTCTAGCAAGAGCTCGTTCTTCTTGTTTCCGATAAGCTTGAGCTTCACCGCTTCCATCCGGCTATTCCAAAAGTTGAGCGCCTTCTGGCGGAGAGAATGGGAAGGTGTGTGCAGCCGTATTTTCATTACCCATTTGGGGTTCCCCTCCCCGGATTCTCCGGCTTGGCGAGAAAGCTCCTGCTGAAGGTGCGCCTGTTCTTCTGCCACGATCTTTGCGAACTCGTCACGCGCCCAGCGAATCCAGGCACGTGTGTCTCCCTTAAATTCCTCATGTTTTTGAATGAATGGTGGACTGAAGAGTCTTTTCTTTCCAAAATCGTCGCTAAGGGTATCGAGATACCACTCTAATTCCTCGTTTCGCTCGTCTGGAACTGGTGCTCCGCGCTCAAGCTCTAATGCGAGATTGGCCTTAGCAAGGTTTAAGATCGATGTTGCGTGATCGAGCAGTACTGCTTCGCGCGGCGGCGCTGAAGTATTGTCGGCGGTGTGATCAACATAGAGCCCTGCTATGCGGCGCGCATGCGTACTCTCGGCAAATTGGCGCGCGGCATCGAAATTCTTTGGATCGATCTTGCCGTCCGACATACTTGGTGACCACATAGCCCACATCAACTTAAAGACGTGATCGTCCAAGCGCCTTTCAAGCCACTTCCCGTCCAGGGCCGCACCAATGGTTGCACGGGAGGCAAGCATTCCAGCCTTCCCAATCTCCTCCATTGCTAAGATGGCCAAGTGATAAGCGATGTTTGGGTATGCATTGTCGTTCCCGAGCACCCGCTGCGCGCTTGCGACAAGATCCCCTGCGTGATCGAGGCAAAGTCGACGTTGCTCCAAGTAGGGAGCAGCGCCTCGGTTTTCCTTCAGTATCTCCGAACCTTCATCCATACAAAGTACCTGACTTGATGATTCGAATTTATGTCGATCCCAATCGAACAGTTTGCAGGTTTGGGCCGCGAGCCTGAGTCGGTTACGGTATTTCGGGAACTGAATGTCCGCTTCTGCCAATTTGAATGACACCTTATTTCGCAAGCCTTGGATCGAAAGCGATCATCGCCTCGGTGACCGGCACGGAAACGGATCCCGCAGGGTTATTCGCGGCAGGTGAACACGCGGCGTACCGCGGGTGTGCTCGTGCGGCGGCGGCTAGGCTCGCCGCGCTATGCCGTCGGGCGCCACCGGCGTTCAGTCCTCCACGCCCACGCCGATCACGATGAGCACCGCATAATCCTGCTTCGTGCAGCCCGCGACCGGAGGCATCGCTCCCCCTGGCGTAACGGGAAACGCCGTCTTCTGCGCGTTGGCCGGCGAGCACGACCCACCAACCGCCGCCGGTGTATAGCGCGCGGAGCGGCAGGCCAGGTGCGTCACGTCGTAGAGCGTCGCGCCTTGATCAAGCTCCCAACGTCTGTCCCCATTCCGGTCGGCGGGATGAATGGTCAGCACAGCCGTCACGGCGCGGGCGCCCGTGACCCGGTATTTACCAGGAGGGAGCGGAACGGTCGGCTGCTCCATGATCAAGCCGTGTTCCTCCAGCCACCAGTCCTTGTCGTCGAATTTCCAGCGCGCCGGGGCGATGCCACCGGCCTCCTTCAACCGTTGATAGCGGTTCAGCTCGACGCCCCGAGGACCCGGATCCAGAGGCCACAGACCCCACGATTGCGCGTCGCTCCCGGAAGTCGCACCCGGATCGCCCAACGCCGCGATGAACTGCGTCGATATGCGCTGGACCTTCGTCTGACCTCCGCCTGCGGCGTGAACCGGCTGAGCCACGGCGGCGATCATTACCAATAGTACCGTCGCCAGGCATGCGCGGCGAATGAGGTGCTGCGTGCTCCTCGTGAGCGCCAACCAGGCACCTCGCGGTACTAACAGGATGCTGAAAAAGTCCGCCAGCGGCGTTCTCGCGTCGCTCAGAGGCTCAACGCGAGCTTCCCGGCCAATTCGCGGCCGCTCAGATTATTGGGATCCAGATAAACCTGGATAATGAACTCGCCGGGATGGGGAGGATTGTGCATAGCCATTTAGAGAGAAACAAAGGGGTCTGACCCCTTTGTTTCTCACGGGTGGATGACTTTCAAACCGAGCACATCTTCAAATGGATCATAGTCACGGTCATTGTGGAGTAAGGCATGTCCTTCCAATAAACAAAACGTCGCGATCAGAGAATCGATCGTCTTGCGCACAGTTCGCCCGGCAGTTCTCAGTCGCCGATAGTTCAGAGCGGTTTCGACCGCGATTCCAACCGTCCCCGTCTCAAAAACCGCAAACTTCAACAGCTCCTCTTGAACCGCCTCAAATTGTTTATCGGTGGTAATCCCCTGCAACACTTCACAGAGAATCAAATCGGTGAGACCCAACCGTTCTCTCGGCAACTGAGCTTCAAGCCAGTCGGTATGGGGAGTACGTGTTCCCCGCAGGTAATCGACCCATACCGTCGTATCGACAATAATCATGAAGCCGCCTTGATACGACCTTCCCGCATCGCGCCGAGATCTCCCTCCCACTCAATCTTGCCACGCAAACGGCGAATGCCTTCTTGTCCCTTCACCTTGATCAGCAATCGAAGACCCTCTTCCACCACCGCTTTCTTGGTCGACAGCCCGGTGGCCTTCATGGCTCGCTGCATCAAGCTATTGTCGATCACGATGTTGGTACGCATAGCGCCTCCGACAAGGAATGTGTAAATATTCACAAATGATGCACACGCGAATCAGGAGAAGCAAGCGAAGAGAACGTCGGTCTTGGTCGCGCAGGAAACGCGAGGCGGTCAAATCAGCCCTGCTAGCAAAATAGACTCATCCTGATTAACCATATCCCAATGAATCACCAGGTCAGAACAGACTCCCGGTACATTTTCCTATCCCTACAGATAACGCACAGTCCGATGCCTAACGCCACACTTCAGCAGCGGACCGTCCGCTGCAACCGGTTGTCAGCCCGCAAGTT
Source organism: Nitrospira sp. CG24E (assembly GCA_002869895.2). GTDB lineage: Bacteria > Nitrospirota > Nitrospiria > Nitrospirales > Nitrospiraceae > Palsa-1315. The sequence continues at coordinate 41,759 of NEWP02000008.1, forward strand.
CGCATACACACGGCACCTGTGATTACTCTCCTGCACGGTCACAGAACTCACTCCTTCGCCACCACGGTGTCGTAGAGCCCATAATGGGTCAGTCCCGGATGGCTCTCGATTCCCGTATAGCGGAGCGAAGCATCTTCGTAGCGGCGGAAGGCGAAGACGGCCTGATTCATCTGCTCAGTGTTGAATACCTTCAGACGCAGGAGCAGGTGGAAGTCTTTGACCGTCAGGCCAGTGACGGTCAGAAACAAATCCCGCTCCAGCTTCGTGATCACGTCTTGTAGGGTGTTCTCGCGGAAGTCGGTCAGGTACATGAACGCTGGAATGAGCGTCGCGAACTTGATCAGTTTCTCTTGGACGAGCTTGCGTTTGGACTTGTACTCCTTCTCCTCCTCGGTAAGCTGCTTCTTCTGCTTCTCCGTCAGATCGCGGTCCTTGGCCTTATTTTTCAGTTCCTTGACCTTGTCGCTCTTATTGATGATCGTTTCAAGTATGTTGTCGCCAAGCTTGCGCCACCCCTCAATACGCTCAACGGCAGCCATCGCCTCAGGGTTATCGAGAATGCGGCGCAGTGTGTCGTTGTCCACGTTCACGAGCAGCGGGCTCTCCCATTTCCTGGCCAACAGCGTGGCGGAGGTGCCGGCCATCGCGATGTCGAGAATGCCGCCCGCATCAATCTGCGACATATTGGCGCCGTCAAAAGCCAGCACGGGCAGGAAGGACACAAGATCCTTGACGGCGTTCTCCGGGTTTGGCTCGGTTGGCGAGAGTCCGATCCCATACTCAGACAGTTGTCGCAACGCACGGGTGGGCGCAAAGTCGAACACGAAACAGGCGGGCTTGAAGACCTCCTCTTTGTTTGGGTTATCGCCATTAGGGTTCTTGATCGACCACGGCGACTGCACCCTGAATGCGGCTTGGAAGTAAGTTTCGGGGGATTTGAGATTGCGGAGCATCAAGATCGAAGACCACTGCGGCACGGTGACCCCGGTGGTGAGCTTACCGCATGAAAGCGTGATCGTCTTGTTCTCGAATCCGCTCCCAATGGCCGAACGCACGGGCGGCAAGGCATCCAGACCGATGCCCGCACTGACACCGGCAGCCACTACCACCGTGTACCCGTGCCAGAAAACGTTGTGGTTCTCGGCCAACAGGTTGGCCATTGCGTGACAGGCGGCAACGTTCGGCAGGAACCAGAGCGAATGCTGCAGGTACGGCAGCAAGGTCACGTCCGAATACGGGAACGGTGGCCGCGTACCGGTCTTCAGATGCTCCACCGCCTTGGGCGCGTAGCTGCCGCGGATGATGTCCACCCACTTCTGCACGTCGCTCTTGTGTTTGAACTGCGCCTTCTTGCCCGTGCCGCTGGCCTCAAAGAAAGCGTTCAAGTCGAACTCGTTAAACTCGCCCGCGCTGGCGATGGCGATGAGTTCGTCCGGCATCTGGTACGTGAGCAGGTGTAGCCGAGGCAGCGCGCCATAGGGGTTCCATTTGCCGGAACTCTTCGCGGCGGAATCTTCCTTGGCGCGTTGTTCGTCGGAATAGGTCCAGTTGAAGATCTGCTCCTCGATGAACTCGCCCGTAGCCAGCGCCTTGAACGGCGTGCCGGAGAGATAGAGATATGCCTTGGTGGTGATGGGAAGGAAATCGGTTTCCCGTTCCAAGGGCTGCTGCAAGTCGGCGATTCTCTCTTTCAGGCTCTTCGCATCTTCGAGCCTGGCCTCCATTCTGGAGATCGCCTCTTCCTCGCCCTCAAACAACTCCTTCGCGGTCTCGCGCCAAGCTCCGAAGTGGTATTCGTCGAACACGACGAGGTCCCAGTTCACCGTGTGTATCCACTCGTTCTTCGGCTTGATATTGCCTGACTTGTCGCGGCCGAGCAGGTCTTGGAAAGAGCCGAAATACACGACCGGTTTCCGCAGGCTGATCTTCCTCGGATCACCGTCGGAGTTGCGGGAGAGGTACTGCCAGCCGTCGAAGTCCACGTGCGATTCGAGGTCTGTCTTCCACGCATCCGCCACAGCAGGCTTGAAGGTCACCACGAGTACGCGCTTGGCCCCCAGTTTCCTGGCAAGCTGGTAGGAGGTAAAGGTCTTGCCGAAGCGCATCTTTGCGTTCCAGAGGAAGCGCGGCACGGCATGCATATCCTCCTTCCAGATGGAGTGGAAGTAGTCGTGGGTCCTGTTCACAGCCTCGGCCTGCTCCCGGCGCATCGCGAAGGTCTCGTGATGCGTACCGGTGAACACCTGCCTGGTACGCAGTTCAGTGAGCACGGTCTTCACATCTTTGACCGTGCAGCGCATCCACTCCAGCTGGGCGTTCTGGAATCGCTTCCTGGCGAGCGCCGCGCGCACCTGGTGATCGGTAATTATGGTGCCATCATCGCGCTCAGCGGGTTCGTCCAGCTCGATCTCATAGTTCTTGATCGCGGCAGTCTTGAGCTGCTCGGCGACACGCTTCTTCACGTCGCGCGTCGTCTGCCCCACCTTGAGGAGGCCCGCGTGTGCCTCGTCGTCAATGGAGTAGGCGTAGATGCGTGGACGTGCCTCCGGCTTGGGTGCAAGAATTTCCTCTATGGTTTTACTCATCGTCGTCGGATACCGCTTCGTCGGAAGTGTCGCTGTTGAAGTCCATCGGGCGGACTATCTTCTCGATGAAGGCGATCTCACTCGCGGAGAGAGCATATTTCGCGTAGAGGTCCTCGTCCGTCCATTGCCTGGTCCATTTCTGGGTTGGCACAAAAGTGTAGACCTTTCGCGTTGTATCCTGCGATGGCTTGTGCAGGAGAATCAGGAGGCGCGTCAGCCGACAGGAGAGGTAGGATAAAACGCTTTCGGCCTGAGTCTTCGAGTCGAATGGGCCAATGCAGAGATACGTCTCCGAAGAGATGCTGCCTGGCTCCCCGAGAAATGGCGTGCTGAGGATCCGGTGTGGATAGGTATCTCTGTTGCCGGTCCCCGGAGCGGCCCGGCCCACATAAACCTTCCAGCTGTCGATGAGGTCAGTACCAGTCGTGATAGAGCTTCTAGGTGTGTATCCCTTGCCTCCGTTTTGATAGACCAGCACGTCACCGGCGCGCCTAACTGCCTTGCCCTTAAACGTTGTCTCTAGCCCGAACGGCTTTCTTGAACTAACCAGTCGGTCGAAACGCTTACGGTCAGGCAGGGACAGCGATTGCGATTCCCCACTCTCGACAGCAACGACCTTCTTAAGAATCGACAGCCCTTCATTGAAGCGGATGAAGACATCAGCTCCCGCTTCAAGGAGTGGGCGGGTTGTTATCGAGGGCGGCTCATCCTTGTAGTACGTGGCGACCCGACAGGGTCCGGGATTGTCCCGGTCCCAGAGGAAGTAACAAACGCCACCCTTGAGGCCCACCCCAGGGAAGACGTCTGATGCGCTGAGGTAGTCGCTGATTGAGCGTATACGATTATCCGTAAGCATCGACTCTCTGAAGTCATCCAGTCCCTTGCCACCGGCGAACCAACGGGCAGGGATGACCAGCGACAGATAGCGCGGTTCCAGCCTCTTTGCCTGCTCTACAAAGAGATGGTAGATCGGCGCCGCGCTCTTACCGTAGCCGCCGTCGTCCAACTGATACGGCGGGTTTCCGATGATCACATCGAATTGCATATCGCCTCCAAACAGCTCGGCGATCCGAGCCGTAATGTCGTCGGTGTGAATGAACGCGTACGCGTGGCTTTCGAGCCCTTCGCCACGATCGAGCGTCTTCTGGCCTGCCCCGCAGTAGGTGCACTTGCCATCCGCCCACGTGTGCTCCAATCTCTCGAACCAAATATTGCCGTTGTCACTGTCAAAGCCCTTGGCAATCGAGTGGTTTCCTTTGGCGTGCTTGGAGCAATACACGCTCCGCCGCGCCAACAGGCTAGTAAGGTACGTGATGCCGATGCCGAACACCTGCTTGGTCAGGATGTGCTCCACGCGCTCTTGGAGGTCGGGGATTTTCTTCTCCAACCCTGTGGCGAGGCGGCTGGTGATCTCGCGGAGGAACACACCGGATTTGGTAAACGGGTCGATGAATTTCACCGACTTGTCCGCCCAGATGTTCGCACCGTTGTTGCCGGCGGCCCACGCCTCGGCAAGGGTGTCCAGCATCCTGTTGGAAAACTCGGGCGGTGTGAAGACTTCGTCGTTGGAGAGGTTGGCAATGCAGGTCAAAACATCCGGATTGCGACCGCGCAGAGTGAAGGTGACTTGCTCGCTCATGCGTGCGCCCCCAGCACGAAGCGTGCTTGTTCCGTGCGCAGCATTTGGTAGGGCGTCATGAACCGCACATCTAGGCCGAGACAGGCATTCGGTATCTTGATGCGCCCAGGTGAGTTGGAAGGAACCTCGTGGGTCACGACCACATGAGGGCCGGCCAGCGCATGGGCGAGCAGATAGAAATCAGCAGTCTGTAAAAATGTGTTGATGGCGGCCGGTATGTACTGCTGCCCCGTGGCCCATGTGCTGACCTGGGTGAACTGTGGCGCCAGTGCCGGCGGTGTGCGCCGAAAGAGCGTAGGGCCGTGGGTCCTGGCCCAGTCCGACAACTCGTCCTGACCGGCTTCGATTTCATCAGCCACCTTGTCGATGCTGAACACCGATCCCGAATTGCCCTTGTGTACCAGCCAGTCCCAGAAGGCCGGGCAGAAATCCAGACCGTAGTGCAGGTTCTTCGCGGACATGAACACATTGGCATCCAACAGATAGCTCACGCCGTCACTCCCAACTCGCGCGCGGCTTCGTAGAACGTGGCCGTCTTGCGCACGCCCAGCATGCGAAAGGCGTCCGGAAACGAGGTAAAGCCTTCTAGCGTGCTAGAGACGATGGCGCGGGCAAAGCGCTTGCTGGTGCGTGCACCCAGGCTGCGGTAGAAATCGCCACCACTGCCACTGCGTTCTTTCAGCATGCACAAGCGTTCCTGTTCCTCCTGGTAGTGCTGCCACAGCACAGTTCGACTGATGTAGCCTGCGTCGAACAGGCGACGCAAGGCCACCAGGGTGCTGACCTTGAACTCCCGCGCCAGCCGCTGAATTTCGTCGGGAATCGGAGCGTTGCGATCATGCGCTGGTCGCAGTTCTTCCAGGGGCATCAGCAGTTCCGCCGCGACCTGGTTGCACCAGCGCTCGGTTTGCTGCTCTGGCACCTGGCCCGCCTGCGTGTCCGACACGCCCGTTGCGCCCAGCCACACATGTGCCAGCTCGTGCGCCAGCGTGAACATTTGTGCGGTTTTACTGTCGGCGCCGTTCAAGAAGACCAGTGGCGCAAGGCTGTCGGCGAGTGCGAAGCCTCGAAACTCGCCCACATCCAGCTTGCGGTGACTGTTGCTGCCCACCACGGAACTCACCATTACCATCACCCCGGCATCCTCGGCCTTGACAATCAACTGGCGCAGCGCCTCAGTCCAAGTGGGCAGCTGGCGACGTGCATCAGCAGACAAACCCAGCGTCTCGCGCAGTCGTTGCGCTACCACCTCTGATGCTTCCTGCAAGCTGGCGCTGCCGACGAATGGCACGGCCGTCAAGCCGTGCATGCGGGCATGGTCTCGGTACCAGTCTTGTCGTTGCTGACACAGGTAAAGAGTGTCCAGCAGGTCGCTGCTGGGTTCGGCGAGTGCCTCGTCGCGCAGGGTGCGGAAGTCCGGCACCGGCAATGCCAGCGCGGGCGGCTGGGGCAGAAAAAAGTAGCCGATGGCCGTGTGTGTGAGACGAGCGAAGTCTTCCAGTTGCTTGAGCGTGGGCTGGGCCTCGCCGCTGAGCCACAAGGGCCACTTGTTGAAGCGTGCAATCAGATCGTCGTCGTGCAGGCGCGCGCGTTGTGCCGCCCAGCGAAGTACGGGGACGGAAGCCGCCACGGTGGTCATGCCTCCTCCTTGGACAAGGGTGCAAGCGCATCCTTCGAAAATCCGACCGCCAGATCCCTCACCGACATCGGGGGATAGGTCTTGGTTGGCATGAAGATTTCATGCTTTCCGAGGCTGGCGAAGAGGTCTCCCTCCGCACTGTATGCCGACGCCTGCGTGAGTATGTCCAATCGAAAATCGCGACGCTGAAACTTCCCCTTGCCGAGGTAACCCCATTCGGCGAAGGTGATTGCCTGGCCGCTGCTGGTGCGCATAGTCAAGGCGTCACCGTGGATGAGATTCTCCGATAGAACGTAGGAAGCGGCCCGATAAAGGTCATCCGACTCCTCGATATTCAGGTAGTCGGCGAGAATCTCCAGCATATTGGCGCGGCACTCGGTGATGTTATCCGGCAGCAGCTCGATGCCGTAGAGGCACATCAAGGCGAGCAGCGCGTAGTGTCGCTTTTCAAAGTCGGACTTTCCGAACTTCAGTTCGACGGCAGCAAGCTTGCGCTGCAGAATCCGAACGAGGAAGTTCCCGCTCCCGCACGCCGGTTCCAGAAAGCGGGAGTCAATGCGCTCGGTCTCTCCCTTGACCAGGTCGAGCATCGCTTCAACCATCCACGCGGGGGTGAATACTTCCCCGTGGTCGGCGACACGTTGTTTAGACTTGACCAGGCTCATGGCAAACGCATTCGGATGACAGCTCGTAGCCGTGCGGACGGCGGTGGCGAAGGCGCTCGGCAAAGCGCAAGAAGTTCAGGTACGAGGGTGGGGCCGGGGTATTCCTCCGGCTTGAGCCCGAAGTTGGCGCGGAATTGGTCGGCGGTGTCCTTTTCGGGGGGTGCGATCCAGCGCAAGAGGCTCTTCCTCCAGGTCATGGCGGGCTAACAGTGTTTAGGCCGTATAACACGCGTTCGAATTCTTCGAGCATAACGCCATTATCGTTATCGCTTCAATGAGGTACGACTGTGAAACCATTTATCACGGGTTCTTATGCGGATCGGCATAACACCTTTATAAGGGGTGGGTGGGATGATCCCAACTGCGCGCGTCCAACGAGGGCCTTCTGAGGCCGCGCGTTGCGCGAGCACGGGGATCGTCCCAGCTACCCCGCCGCCTTTTTCAGCCATCCTGTTAGATGGCGTGATCGGGGAGGCGCAAGTCGAGGATGCGGCGGAGTCGTCGTTCTTCTGAATGGAGGAGGCTGGAAAAGCGAAGCCCGATCCCTTCGGCAGAACGGGAACGCACAATGGCGCCGTCGACCATGATGGGATCATCATACTCGGCAGGATGGAATTCCAGCATGACCTTACAGCCCATCGGAACACGTTGCTTCGTAAGCACACGGCACCCTCGGAGCGATAAATTCGAGACCGTCCCTTCCACCACGATACTCGTGCTGGGATCGTGGATGGGGCGAACCTGTGCCGGATACTCTACAGAAATTCGGTCATAGTTGCGGCGAGGGTTCGTCTTGAGCTTGCCGAGGAAGGTCGTAAAACGATGGGTACAGAGCTGACAGCGAAGGGGATAGATGGTAAAGGTGCTGAGCAGACGATCGGTAACACTGCGGCGTGGTGCAAGTCGAGTCTTCAGCGTCCCACATCTTGGGCATTGGCAGGTGCGCATGGTCTGTGATGGCTCCCCGGCTGAGTGGTCCTGGATGCTAATTGTACAAATTCAGGAAACCATACGGCAACCCCCCCATTCGAGAGTCTAACTTCAGCGGGTCAATTGGGAATGAACTTAAATAATCCGCCTCCTTGCGTCATGATGTAGAGCTCGCCCGCAGCATCTTCACCGAAGCTCGTCACAAAACTGCCCGGCGGACTGAGTAAAGGCCATTCTTTCTGGTCTGCCGGTTGACCATTCTGATAACGGAAACTCCTCACAAAGCCCGCACAATAATCTGCATAGAAGTAGGCGCCCTGCAGCGCCGGGCTGACAGATCCTCGATAGACATACCCGCCTGTCACTGAACAGGCGCCACCGAGGTGAGGGTAATCGAGTACCGGCAACGTCAGGCCGCCTGAGTTGCAATTGTTGGAAGGATCGAAACAAAGAAACCCTTCCATCAATCGCCAGCCGTAGTTGAGCCCTCGTCCTGCGTTCGGGGCGGGTGAGACGTTGATTTCTTCCCGTTCCCCCTGACCGACATCCCCGATATACAGATCGCTGGTTTGGCGGTCGAAGGAGAAACGCCAGGGATTCCGTAAGCCAAGACTCCAGACTTGCTGCGCGCCGCCGCCGATGAAGAACGGATTGGGGATGACATTACCGCAGGGTCCCCCAGTGCTGGGATTGAGACGAAGGAGTTTCCCGAGCAACGAAAATTGATTCTGGCCGTTGTTATTTGGGTCGCCTCCACTTCCTCCATCGCCGACGCCAGCATAGAGACACCCATCCGGGCCAAATGCCAGCATGCCGCCGTTATGATTCGCAAAGGTCGGGTGTGTCACCGTAAGAAGTGGCGTGGCCGGAGCAGAATCGGCGAGGTTTGGGTTCGTGGCATTTCTCAGGTAGCGAGCGATGACAATGTCACCTGAAGTGTTCGTGTAGAGGACGTAGAATTGGCGATTGGCAGCATATTGGGGGTCAAATGCCATGCCGAGGAGCCCTCGCTCGCCGCCGGAGGAAATTATTCCGGTGATATTGAGGAATAGTGTCGCGAGCAACGAATTGGCTGTTAGATCGAAAATGCGAATCAGCCCACCCTGTTCGACAATAAAGAGCCGGGTAGTATCATTGGCAGGTGCGGTCAGGAAGACCGGTGAACTGAGACTGGGAGTGATCGATTGAAGCCGCAGACTTTCTGACTGTGGTAACGGTGGCGGCGAATCTTGGTCGGATCCGTTGCCAGAACACCCGGTAAGGGATCCTGTGATGACAACGACCAAACCAACCATCAACAGGCGGCAAATCGTTACCATCAGCCCCTCTGCACCATACCAGGCTGTACGGCCTCAGCCTACTACAGGGTGCGGAGCTGCCGCAAGCCGCCCCTTTAGACTGTTACCGGTATCGAGCCAGGTAGGTACGCAAGGAGTGGCCGTCTCGCTCCCGGACCGTGACGATGATCCGCAATTGTTCGAGGTTTTGTTCGAGCGATTTTCCGCCCAGGTCGATCTTGCGTGTCGTGAAGAAATCCCGCACATCCCGTTCTAGTTCCAGTGTGGCAAGGTTGCTGATTCCGCTGCAGATGCGACGCATCCCTTGCTTGGGGAACAATTGATCCATCTTCTCCCAGTTCGTTTTCACAAAGTCCCAGGCTAATTCTCTGCCATAGACATTAGCCAGGGTAGCGCCGACGAGAAAGGGCGCGTCTTGGGTGCGGATTTCTCCTCTGATGGTTCGCGCGAGCGTTCGTTCGAGTAATGGCTTAGGTTGAAATGTTGCGAGCGAGAAAAGATAACGCCGTTCTTCCTGCGGTGTGGCAGCGGTGCGGAAGCGTTCGTTAAATTCGTCGTACCTGGTTGCGTCGCCCGTATGGGCGAGGAGCGCGACAAGCGAAGGCACGACATTGGGGTCAACGGCTGTTGCGTTGAGACGGTAGGATCCATAGAGTTCGACTGCCTCTTGTTGGATGGCAGGATCGTTGCCGAGCTTCCCCTGGGCGCCGATCAGTTCACCCCGCAATTGCTTCGTGCCTTCACTCTCGCCGCTTCGAGGCGCCCAACCCAACGAGGTAACGGCAGGACCGACCCTGCTGCGTACAAAGGCTTCGAACACCGGACGGTCCTCTGTGGTGATGATCCGATTCAAGAAAGAGAAGGAGTCGAGTAGCACGACCCAGACATTCTTGTCCTGCTCGGTCGTGAAACGGGCTGTCAGGTCAAGATAGTCGGTGAGGGGCATGAGGCCTGCGATGGCAGTGGCCCAGGCGTCGTTGATGAGATTGAACCGCTCGGTGACAGCGAGTCGTTCGATGCCGTCCTTCAGGAGCCGATCCGGTAGTGCCGGCGCATAGCGTACCCGATAGAAGCCATGGCCTCCCTCGTTCAATAACACCGACTCCCAATCATGAGGGAGTGGGACTGCCGTTTCCTTTCCTGTCAGCAGCATGCGGGAGGTGTTGACCTTGCCGCCGGCTGTGACTCTCATCTGAAGCGGAATCTGCCACGTGACGGGCGAGGGAGGAGGGGTAAGGGGTGCAGGGTTAGGCAGATAGGTAAAGCGCTGTTGGGACAGGACCAGCCGGCCCGACTGATTGATCTCGGCCGTAATGAGGGGAAACCCCGGTTGGAAAATCCATCCGTTCATCAGCTCAGGTACCGGCTGCTTGGCGATCTTGCCCAACGACACCCAGAGATCGTTCGTGTCGGCATTCCCATAGGCATGTGCGTGCAAATAGTCGCGGACACCGTCGCGGAAAACCGTCGGACCGATGTGCTGTTCCAGCATGCGAAGCACCGACGCACCCTTTTCATAGGTCAAGACATCGAACATCGCCTCGGCATCTTTAGGGGCTTCCACCGGATATTCGATCGGTCTGGTACTCTGCAACCCGTCGATAGCAAAGGCAGCAGCGCGTGAGATACCGAAACCGTCCCAACGTTTCCATTCCGGTTTCCAGGCGTCGACGGCCAGCATTTCCATAAAGGTGGCGAAGGCTTCGTTCAGCCAGAGCCCATTCCACCAGGACATCGTCACCAAATCGGCCGGCAAGTTTGTCGCGGGGCCTCTTTCAAAGACGTAAAACGTTAAACGTGAGACGTAAAACGATTTCCGAGCCAGCCTTTTACGTTTCACCGTTCACGTCTCACGTTTAACGTCTTTCATAGAACAGCTCCAGCGCTGCGGCAAAACCCTTCTTCCGTCCATTGCGAAACACCTCATCGAGCTGTGCACGTAGAGACCTGACGCCTCCCTCATCGCCTCGCGCGACCACGCCTTGGGACAGCAGCATCTCCGTCGCCACTTCGAGGAGTCGCTGTTTGCGCTCCTCCATCTCAGCTGTGACCAGCTCCTCCATGACTTCTGACGCCCGCTCCCGAACGATCTCTTCCTTAAATGTATCGTACCCTTGATCCGCCACGGTCCGTTCACGGATCACGGCGAGTTCTGTCTTGATCCTCTTCACGTCTTTCATCAAGACGGCGAACACTTCCTTGCGCCCCTCATCGAACAGCTTCTGCTCCATCTCGTCCAGGATGACGGCTGGATCAGCTGTTTCATCCCCTGCTGTTTCATCCCTCCAATTGAGCCGGTCATAGCTCCGACGCTTTTCCAGATCGCCGACGACTTCATAGGCCTCATTGATCTCACGGATCTTCAGTTCGGCGTGGGCACTATCGGGGTTGCGATCAGGGTGGTGCTGAAAGACCAGCTTCCGGTAGGCCTTCTTGATCGCATCGTCTGACGCATCCCGCGAAACCCCCAACACCCGGTAGAAATCGATTCGTGCCATGGCGAGGGACTATAACATGGGGCTTTGGCAGCCCGCATTATTCATGACGGTTCGTCGCGAAATCGCGCAGTCGCGTTGTGAGACGGGCACGCGGAGCCGTGAGGTCCCGAGGCGTACTTAAACAGTACGTCGAGGGAGCGAGCGGCGAGCCTGCTCGCCGAAGGCTCGTCGCAGCAGCGAATCCGCGATTGCAGCAGAAGTGCTCGTGAATCATGCGGGCTAAGCTTCACCTTGACTCCCACGTGCAAGCTCCGTAGCCTGGCGCGACCCCAAGGATGAGGGTTGATCTGGTTAGTTTCGTTCAACCAAACAAACCAGACAAACCAAATGAACAAGACAGACGCGCTTGAGAGGCTGATGTGGTGGTAACAAAGTCATGGTGGCATGGCATCACACGGTACCAGTGGCTGGTCCTGTTTATTGCATGGCTTGGTTGGGTCTTCGATGCCATGGATGCCACGATTTACGCGATCGTCCTCCATCCAGCGCTGCACGATCTGCTTCATACCCCGGGCGGAACCGTCTCGCCCGAGCAAGTCGGCTGGTACGGGGGGATCATCTTCTCCATCTTTCTCATCGGCTGGGCCATCGGCGGGGTGCTCTTCGGCATAGTTGCAGATCGTCTCGGCCGCACGAAGACCCTCATCATCACGATCCTGATCTATGCGGTCTTCACCGGACTCGCGGCCCTTTCGCAGGACTGGTGGCATCTGGCCATCTACCGTTTTCTGACGGCCCTGGGAATCGGAGGGGAATGGGCGGCAGGCGCGGCAATCGTGGCTGAAACCTGGCCGGAAGAAAAACGAGCCAAAGCAGCCGGCATTCTCCAGTCTGCCTGGGCGGTCGGGTTCTTCCTCGCTGCGTCGTTCAATCTACTCTTGAAGGGCTATGGCTGGCGGGTGATGTTCGTGATCGGGGTACTCCCGGCCTTTGTATCGTTGCTGGTCCGCTGGCACGTGAAGGAGCCGGATCGGTGGGCCAAGGCCCATGACCTGGTCGCGACGATCGGCCCCACCCATGTGACCGAGATCTTTCATCCTCCCTTGAGACGGTCGACACTTGTAGGCTCCGCCCTTGCCTTCGTTGCCGTCTTTGGTTTGTGGGGTGCGACAAACTGGGCGCCCACCCTCGTTCGCGAACTACCTGACATCAAGGGCTCCGATCCCGCAACCCTGTCCGCCTCTGTGAGTTACGCGATCATGGCGCTCAACGGGGGAGCCCTCTTCGGCTATTTGGCGTTCGGGCCACTGGCGGATCGATTTGGGCGGCGCGCTGTGTTCGCCTTTATGTGCCTCGGCAGCCTCGTGATGCTGCCGACTGCGTATCTGGTGCCGACGACCTATGCCGGCGTCTTGCTATTGTTGCCGCTGCTAGGATTTTTCAACAACGGCATCTTCAGCGGATTTCCGATCTATCTCCCCGAACTCTACCCCACCAGGCTGCGCGCGACCGGCGCAGGGTTCTGCTTCAATGCCGGACGTGTGCTGGCATCCACTGCACCGTTTCTCACCGGCTGGCTGGTGACGCAACTCGGCAGCTTTGGGCGGGCCGCGAGCACGGTAGCACTGATCTATCTCGTTGGATTGATAGTCTTAATCTTTGCGCGGGAGACCAAGGGCAAGCCGCTGCCTGAATAATCGCTACCAAATCGACGTCAAACACCGCAACACTTGACATCCCGGCAAAGCAGCCTATCTTCATACCATGACGAACACACCACCACCCAAAGCCCTGACCTACGACGAGAAAAAATCCGCCGAGGCGGCCTTTGCAGGCCAACCATTTAATGAAGCATGGTCTGCTTCAGCCCGAGCGGTCTACGACGGGATTGTGAGGGCCATGCCCCAGAGAGATGCCGCGACTTTCGCTCCTTCTCTCATTCCTTCTATCGCCGAAGAATCCACAGAGGTTCCTTCCGCGCAGAGTGGACCTCTCCAGCCTCAAGAGCCCCTCGTCCAAGAGCAAGCCAGCGGGCAAGAGCCGATAGAGGGAACTGTGATGTCCCCAGCCATTCGAGACCGAGAAGCGGCGATTCAAGCCGGGACCTTGATCGATGTGACGGCAACAGCCCTGCAACTCGGCATCTCGTTCCCTGTCACAATCACCAGGCCGCTCTGGGAACTAGGGATCGTCACGAGCCAGTCGCTTCCCGAAGAGGATCAAACCGGCCGGCTGCGCGACATCTTGATGGCTTTTCGCCTGCGATTGGCCAGTCTGACGACCGTGTCGCCCCTGCTCGACTTTCCGGTTCTGCTGGCCCTGCCGCCAAACCGAGTGCCTCAGCCTGTGCCGTTGTTCGCCCTCATTCAACCGGACCCGACGCACCAGGCAAATGTGACGCTCTTGTTACCGAGCGAAGTATCGCTCTCCATCACCTCTCTGAATTAGGCAGGATGCTGAAAAAGGCCGCCTCAGCCTTGTTCTTTTGGTCTATTCGGTCTATCTGGTCTGTCTGGTCGACAAGATAGACCAAACAAACTGGATAGACCCGAAGAATTTTCCCTCAATCTGCTAAGCCAATAAGCTTCTGAACGAATGCACGTTCCTCCATCTCGGTTGTGATCGTTCCATCAAGGCACTCGTCCAGTAATTTCCCTAAGACGCTCTTGTACTGCGGTCCTGGTTTCAATCCCATAGACTGAAGATCCAGACCTGTCAGTGCCGTCTTGATCGACCTGTTTTTCATGTATGCGGCAAGATATCGTTTCAGCAGACGTAGCCGCACTATATGCTGCATCGCGATCTGCCTCGCGAGAAGCAGCACGAGCGCCTCGTCTGAGAAATCGACCAACAGACGATAGACCTGCGATGGTCGCATCGGCTTTGTATCGGCAAGTCTCTTCAGTGCGCGATCGATTCGACTTCCTCCGACCGTCACGTTCTTGGCCTGCTCCCGCGAAAGCGCAAGCCGCCGGATCATCGCTGCCACCACGAGTGGGCTGGACCCCATCGCCAGCGCCATCAAGTATAGGATCGGCCTATCGATCACGGAACCCGGAAATCGGCTCGCCCACCAGGCAAGCGCCTTGGGGATGGCAATGACTGCTCGCTCCGCATTCTTCCTGTAATACAAACGGCGATGGAGGAACCGGAATAGTTCCAACCGTGCCACCCGCGCAATGGTGCGCACAGGGTCCCGCTCGGCGAAGAGCAAAAGAATTTCGTTCCGCAACCGAGGACCGGAGAGTTGCTGGATGAGATTTGCAGAGGCTGCTTGCGCGAGGAGACGCCCTGTGCCGCGCTCCAAGAGAAAACCGAATCGTTGTTCGAACCGGATCGCTCTGAAGATCCGCGTGGGATCGTCTTGGAAACTACCCTCATGCAGCACGCGGATTCTCCGCGCCAGAAGATCGAGTTCCCCTCCGTAAAAATCGATCAAGCGTCCGAATTGCGCATCATTCAGTTGAATCGCCATCGCATTGATCGTGAAATCCCGACGGTAGAGATCCTCCTGCAATGACGCAGGCTCGACATCCGGCAGGGCGCCTGACTGCGCGTATGACTCTCGCCTGGTCGTCGCGATATCCATCTTCAGCCCGTCCTGGAAAATCAGCTGCGCCGTCGCAAACCGTTCAAACACCACAAGCCCTGCCCCATACCGATCCGCCACCAGCCGCGCAAAGGCGATCCCATCTCCTTCCACCGTAAGATCGAGATCCCCGTTCTTTCTCTTCAGCAAGAGATCGCGGACGACTCCTCCGACAAGATAGACTGACAGGCCTCGCTCATCAGCAAGCAAGCCGACTTGTCTCAACAGATGCAGCTGTCGCGGAGGCAGTCTGGTCAACAGAGCGGTCTGCCTTACCTGGTTTCTCATAGTGCACATTCTAGCAATCTCGTCAGAAGCCTGTCTGGTCTCTTTGGTTTTTTTGGTTTGTCTTGTTTGTGTAGTTGGTTTGGTTCGGAGAACGAGATATACCTAACGAATCATCCAGCTAGATGGACCAGATAGACCGCTTCAGCCGTTTACCTTTTTCCATTCTCACCGTCTTACTCAGTGACAGGTTGATCCACTCTCTCACATTCAAGGAGGACGAATCATGAAGAGCAGCATGTTGAAAGCACTAACGATTGCCGGCTTGGTTATGGCTGTGGCGGCCCCAGCCGTCATGCCGACTCTTGTCATGGCGCAGGCCGATATCCGTCAGGAAGATCGTCGGGCAGATCGGCAGCAGGATCGGCAAGCGGATCGCCAGGCAGACAGGCAGCAAGACCGGCAAAATGATCGACAGATGGATCGGCACATGGACCGACAAGCGGACCATCGCGTTGATCATGGTGGGCACGGGCGGTAACTTCACTGGCCGAACGAAACGAGGGGCTCACGATCCGGATCGTGAGCCCCCCCCTTCTTATCTCAACCCGACGGACTAACTCTTACTGATGCCGCTTCACCTGACGGTCGTGCTTCTCTCTGGCAAGATGGCGTGAAGCGCGATTCTGCGCTGCGCCAATTCTAGCCCTTTCCTTTTTCGTCACAACGCCATCCGACTTTGCTTTGTCTTCTATTTTGTTGATATGTCTCTGCTGCCTGTTCAGCCGGTTGGCCTCTCGCTTGTTGAGCTGCCCACTGGCAACCCCCTGATCGATTCGCTGTTCCTGATTCGCCTGTCGCTGGTCGATCGCGGGCGTTTCAGTCTCCGCATAGGCCACCCCGGTCATCAGCAACGTCATCGCAGTGACCGTCAACAATACTCTTTTCATCGTGACCTCCTGGTGTATGGTTGTATGTCTCCTTGCATCGAGTCACCTGCGGCCCTTATGACGTGACCAGACGAAGACCGGCCTGACTCACAGGCCCTATAGACGATATTCGTACTGTACTGTGTTATTGAGAAAATGGAAGAAAAGAGAAGAATATGGAAACTAATCAGTGGTCGCGCCCACCATGGCCCCCACCACCATCGTCCCGCCCACCGCCTCCACCACCGCCGCTGCGATCATCCCGTCCCCCACGATCATCCCCGCGATCCTCCCGCCCACCACGATCCGAGCCACCGCCCCGATCAGACCGATCCCCCCCACCAGATCCGCTACGATCCTGATCGCCGAATAGCTTATCGCCTCGCTCGCCCCTTGAAACCTTTTCCTGAATCGATTGCGTCGTCAGGCGTCCCTCTCGGAATTCTTGTCCATGCCGTTTCATTTCGCGCGCAAGGTCAGCCAATTCTGACGGGCGAAAGCCCTGTCGCATACCCTCCGCCACAATCGCCGCGCCGTCCTTCGAAGGGATATGCGCTTCCTTCATCACCGCCAAACTTTTGGCTCCCATCGCCAACGCATCTTCGCTCATCCGTTGCCCCTGATGCTGTCCGGCTCGGGCCAAATCGCGCACTTCATCGGCCGTGGCGCCACGACTGATCGCTTCGGCCATCGATTCCAAGGCTCGATGACTATTGCCCTGCCCTCGATCCGTGACTCCCTTCGCCGTCGACTCCTGCAGGAGCTCCTTGGCCGAATCGAAATGGGTTACCATCTGCCGCAGCACCGCGTCGATCCGCTTCGGCTCGACACCCTTGGCCAATCCTTCCTTCACCTTGTTCGCCAACGACTCGATCGGAAAACCTTTCTCACCGGCCCTGATCACCTGTTCGAGCAGGGGATTCACGGCTTCTGCCGCATGCCCACGGGCTGCACGAAGCCGGTCGATCTCAGCCCGATCTTGATTCGAAAGGGACTCGGCAAACACCGGCGCCGCCGTGAGGCACAGTGCCAGGCTGGCAAGCCGAACGAGTATGTGTATCGTGGGACGCATCGTGTTATCGAACCACTACCACGCCATTCGTCAGTCCAAATCCATCCGTCACAAAGTCTTCCGCCAACGGCGGTGCCACCCACTCGTTGTCATTGACCAAATACATGAACGTGTGTTCTCCGGTCTGGAGTGGGGCTTCGGCGACCCACAACCCTCGCTCACCCGTTCGCTTCATGGGCATCGCTCCCTTGACCCAGCCGTTGAACGATCCCACCACACAGACCGTCTTGGCGACGGGCGCCGACAGTGTAAACCTTATGCCACCGGTGACCTGCTTCGGCAACTCCAGCACGATCCTCCCGGCGCAGCCGCTCACCGCTGCGGTAAAGGCCAGGCCCAGCATTGCCCGTCGAAACGCTACCGCGATTCCGTTCACCATGGCCGGAAGAGTACCGGACAACCTCTTCCGTTGCAAGGGAACTGATCTTAGGTTTAGATACTGACATCGAGCACCGCATTCTGCGATCCGAATCCATCGCCGGCGCCATCGGCTGCAAAAGGATCGGCGATCCATTGTGTGCCGTCGATCACAAACATGTACTGATACCGGCCAGGCTTGAGGACGATCGTCGCAGTCCACAGGCCGCCTTCGGACGGTTCAAGTTTCGTCTGGCTTGGATTCCAGCCGTTGAAGTCGCCGGCTACGGAAACAGACCGAGCGCCTGGTTGAAGCAGGACGAGTCGCACAAAGACCTTGGGCTCTTGTCCTGGCGCGAACGATGCGGTCTGCGCCTGACTCCCAGCCACCGGGACCGGCACCTCCACGATCCGTTCCGGCGCGAAGCGCAGAAAGCCGACAACTGCGACAACTATCACGCAGGCGGTCGCCAGCGCTCCGGTCAGATTCCATTCCAACGTGCGCGGCACAGTAAACAGTTCCGCCAACCGGCTGAAGAACCCTTTCGGCTGCGCATCAAGTTTGGCCAGCACTCGAGCGGTAAATTGGCTCGACGGAGCAATCCTGGGAAGCCGTCCTGCCTCTGCCACCACCATTTCAAGGTTCAACCACTGGCGGCGCAATCGGGGATCGGCATCGACGGTTTCAAGAAACTGCACTCGTTCTTCGGGCGCCAAGTCCTGATCGAGAAACCGTTGGATCAAGAGATCCTGCTCATCCATAGATCACCTCGCGACAGGAGGCCGACTGTCATTGAACTCCGCCAACTCGCGACTCAATTGCACCCGCCCTTTGTACACCCGCATCTTCAAGGTATCTCCGCTTACCCCAAGAACCTCTTCCATCTCTTCGTAACTGAGTCCTTCGACGTGCTTCATGATAAATGCTTCCCGGTAGAGAGGCGGCAACCGCTGGATCGCCCGGTCCAGATGGTCGGCCACTTGCTGCTGCGAGAGAATCCGTTCCGGCGTTCTGGCTTCGACCACATGCTCATCCGCCACTGTCTCCACATCGAGGTCGAGCTGCTCTGGACGTTTGGCACGAAGCCAATCTTTACACTTGTTCGCTGCAATCCGATAGAGCCAGGTCGAAAACTTCGCCTCCGCCCGAAAGGTCGGCAGGGCCTTGAATGCCGCAATGAAGGCCTCCTGCGCAAGATCTTCCGCATCGGTCCGATTCCCCACCATCCGATAGGCCAAACTATTCACGACCGTGGCATAGCGGTCGACGAGCTGCCCAAAGGCTTCGTGGTCCTGTTTGAGGCTGCGGGCGATGAGCCTGGCTTCATCGACCCACACATGTGGCTCAAGCGGCATACCCACCATCATATATCGACTAGGCCGCTCAGCAAGCTTCTACTGATTAAGACGAGCGGCCGGCCGATTCGTAAACAGACAACTTCTGTGACCCGTGAGACAGATGAAATTTCTAAAACCGCAATGTTTTCAACGACGAGGGGTCTATTCGAGTCGTGCCATTCTACATTGTGCACAAGGCTGGCAGAAGGGGCGAGAAAAGCGAGTGTCTCTAGGGAAATGTTAGGTATCTACTTAGCAGGATGCTGAAAAAGTCCGCCAGCGGCGTTCTCGCGTCGCTCAGAGGCTCAACGTACCGAAGCGTACGCCTCGCCTCTTCGCTCGCTGCGGCCTTGCTGGACGGCCTTTTTGAGCATCCTGCAGCGTTGTTGCCATCGGCGCAGTGTACAAGATTCCAATAGTATATTGTGCGTAAACTGAGTTTTTCCGCAGCCTGTTAGAAGCGATAGCTGACACCGGTAGACAACCCATAGTCCGGCGCTCCATTGGACAGCCCAACCGTGACCCCGCCGTTGAACCGCCACTCTGAGGAGGCCCTATAATTCATGCCAAAAAAGACATCTCGGATATTTTGATTTCCCGAGATAAGCGACCGGTATTCTTCGAAGTAGACGCTGCCGAACAGGTCCTTCGTGAAGTAGTAGCCCCCTCCGACGTCATACCACCACTGGTTCCTGAGATTCCGGCCTTCCGGTCGGCCGATGACGTTGAAGCCTCCATCCAGAAATAGAATCCAGTTGTTTCCGACGAGCTTGGACAATTCCGCTCCGACTCCCTGGTCCATCTTGCCAGTCCCAAGCCCTTGCGACTCATCCGCTGTCGGCAGCTTCAAGCGGCCAGTGACCGCGATGAGGGGGGTCCAGCCCTTCTCCTCAACGATATAGTAGCGCCCCCTGAGAATGATGTCGCCTAGACCTGAATTCGTAACCTTCTGGCCCTGAGCGCCACCTGTCACCAGCCCTTGGCATTCCGGCCTGTCTTCAGGCTTTCCCTGACCGGAATTGCTAAAACAGCTCTCGGGCAGAGTTTGTGTCGGCTGCCCGCCGACCAGTGTAGCCCCACCGGTTGTCGTCACAGTGACAAACGGAATCACCAGGGCGACATCGCCGTCTTTAAAGAACCGGCGAATCGAGAGTGGCGCGTAGAAAAATGTGCTCGTCGTACTCGTCCCATAGTTTCCGCTCGAATAACTTGGGTTGAAGCCCACTTGCCAATTTCGATCAGGAGTCGGTTGAGGTCCTAGATCCGTTTTCTCCGCGGCCAACCCCGCTGTGGCAATTCCCATGAGACAGACCACGATCCCGACAACCCTGCGACCCCACTCGCCCATTGCGCGCTCCCTTCATTTCAACTGTTACGGTACTCTTGTCGTTCCCACTGACAAGCACCGGCTACAAGCTTCACAGGTAACAAACTATCCAATGTCCCGCCCATCTTCAATCTTTTTGAGGTAATAAAGGGGTAAAAAACGGAGAGAGCGATGCCGCCATTCGGCGACATCGCTCTCAACCCTATTTCGTGCCGTCATGTCGTGCAGCAGGTCAGTCGCGTCTCTCTCGTTCATGCCTCTCCGACCTATCGGGTCTCTCATGCCGTTCCGGATAATCGGGCCGATCCATCTGAACTGCTCGGGCATTATCGCGCCCATCCCGCCCATGCTCACCTGCCACACGGTCGGCGCGATCAAGGCCTCGAGATTCTCCTTCGATATGGACACGACGATCCTCTCGCTGGTCTTCCTGCCGCATGTCACCATCACGACCCGATCCACTATGTAAAGAACCGGGTCCACTGTTTGCCGAACCATGGCCGCTATTGACCGACCCTGGTCCACTGTTCTCGCTCCCGCCACGACCGCCCCGGTCATCGGTCCGACTGCTACCCCGATCGCTACCATCTTCGAGCCGGACACCGCTCGCCGTTCTCGGCGACGACTTGAGGATATCCACCTGCCCGTTCTGGATCGGAGAAGATGTCTGCGCCCACGCCGGAGTTGCCATGATGGCCAGAACACCGAGAACCAGGATTGACCTTGTCGAATGTATCATGATGGACTTCCCTTTCAATTAGTCTTCCAGCTCCGCTTCGCGCCACGTCACGACCGTCCCGTTCAGCCTTCCCTTCACCTTGACCAAGGTGCCGACCGTCACAGCATTGAAGAAACCTGCACGGCCAATCAGCTGACCGTTGAGACCTTCGAAGTTGTCATTACTAATTCCCGACGTGTCGACCGCCACACCGAGAATCGTCAGAAACGGATCACCGAACGGTTGCTGAACCGGTCCTTGGAGATCCACATCGCTGTCTGGCGACCGCAGAATAATGCGGGTTGCTATGACAGAAGTGGGACCACTCACACGGCCACGTACCCGGACGTGATTGCTATCCAGATCATTCAGAGTGATGGTATTTCCACCGTCTTTCAGCTCTGTCTGGCTGTTCACGGTAATGGTCAAACCGGGCAGCCCTGCAAGCGTCAACGTGTTGCCATTGATCGTTGCATTTCCTTCCAGCCGCACACTCTCATGGAACTTCACATGCTTCGCCGTCAAGATTCCGTTCGCCAATCGACCCTCGGCAGACAACTTCGTCCCTACGACGATCTCATCGATCGTGCCGCCTCGGAATTCCGTGTTTGCCGTCGTCTGCACATGGGTGCTGCCGATGAAGAAATCGCCAAGCCCGTCGACTCGCGTCACAAATCCTTCCACTTCAAACTCGTCTGCTTGCTTCACTCCCTGATTCTCCGGCTCGACCTTGGTCGCAGTGAGGGTGGTCGTTCCGGAATTGAAGGTTGTTCCTTTCACTTCCACGAAGAGGTCATTCCAGTTGTTGCCGCTTGGACTCGGCATGTCGCCAATGATGGCACCGGCATAGTTCACCGTGAGGTTGCCGATTTGAAATGTAGTCGTAGCAGCGACGTGGCCGCTGATGAATCCACGCACTTTGAGCGTCACCCCAGCTATCTTTTTTTCAATGAATGTTGCCTGGATTACACCATTGGGACGGATATGGCCGTTCACTTCCACGTTGTCACCGACCACGGACGTAACGTTATTGTCGAAGATCGTCGTGTTGTCGACCAAGACCGTCTGACCCATCACCACCAGACTCAATCCATCGGCGGCGATCGACTGCACCAAACCCTCTACTGCATCCCTTTGCTGGACAGAATCGGCGGTATGTTCATTGCCATTGAACGAGCCGGTCACAAAGACGGTCATGCCCTCTTTGAGACCGCAGTGATTGGCCGGGCTGATATCGCACCGATTCGGTGTACCGTCATCTCGCCGCACTTCCACACCATTCGCCTCGAACTTCTTGCCGTTTACAAACACACTGCCAAAACCGGTAATAGTGCCGGATGATGCGGCTGATCCGCTGGCACTGCCTGTCGCCGGACTGGACGATCCCCCGCCGCTCCCGCAGCCTCCCAGCAATCCCACCAAGCCAACTGCACCGAAGAAATTGAATATGATTGATGACCGTCTCATCGAATGACCCCTCCGTATTAGAAGTTTGATTCTCGATCTAAAACATGAATTTGAGCCCCACAAAAAATGCCCCCTCGCCGTTGGGTCGCCCAAACGGTATGTGTTTTGTCCAACGCACTTCAGCGAGGGTCGGAATGTCTGCCCTGGTGATCGGCGTCGGCACATGGACCTTCATGACCTGTTCGATCGACGGTGGCTGATCCATCAAGACCAACATCCCCCCATTACTGATGTTCAGAGAGAGCAATTGCCCACTGTCGGTCGACAGGGCCGAGGCTTCTCCCGCTGTCGTCATCTCGTAGGGTATGGGTCTCAACAACGTCGCTCGAGCACTGTGACTTCTCTGATTCTCCGTGATCGGCAAATCCAACCCTGCCTTCGTCATCTCAGACCTCCTCCTTTGCGGAAAATATGTAGTTCCTCAATCTCATGAGTCTCATGATGATTCGTTGTTTCTCCAGCGAGAGCCACCGAAGTGAAAACTGCCCCTTGAATAGGTCCGTACCATGGTGTCCTCTCTCCAACCGCGTCTAATGGGTTAGACGGAGGTCAATAAGAAAGGTAAATAGGGAGGGTGAGCGTCTTACTGAATGTCCGGGAGAAATGCGCTGGACAGCATCGACAGATGAAGCTGGTTGGTCACTCTCGACAGCAACAGGGCCATATGAAACGAGGCGCTCAGGATCATCATCCTGAGCGCCTCGCAATGATAGAAGGATCGACATTCTGGGCTGGCTCCTGCGAGACAGCCCATTTCACGGAAGCCGCTACTACTTGATAGGATCCTGTTGAGCTGGGGTGAGCTGACCTTTCCAGACTGGCGGGAGGTTCTGCACCCAGCCGTTGTAGACGACTGGAATCGTGAGAATTCCCTGTCCGCCCATGCCTGCATTGCCTGTGACCGTATCATCACTCTTGGTGTCGCCGACCGATGTCAGCAAGACACTCCCGGCAATGGTTGCCTCAGACAGATTCCCGTTGTTGTTCGGATCTGTATCGACCACGATCAACCGGTTCGAGAACTTGCTGGAGACGTAGGCATAATAGCCGCCGCCCTGTTTCGCTCCATACTGGACTCCATGGCAACCGGGATCGCAGCCGAGGAACTTCACGACCCTGTCGGTCTTGGGATCGATGATCGCGATCGTGCCGGTCAGCGTGTTCGCCGTGACCATGCTCTTGCCGTCAGGGCTCACGGGTGTCTGGATCGGCAAGGCGCCGCCGAATTCACCGCTGATCGTCCCTCCGATTGGATCGTACCCACCCAACAGATTGATGGTCTTCGTCACGACATTATTCTGCATGTCGATGACGGTGATCGTGCTGTCGAGCAAGCTGGCGACATAATACTTTTTCGAATCAGGCGTCATGCCGGTCGCGATTGGAATCACCCCGGCCGGCAGAATCGCATCGATCATGTTGTTGGTGAAGTCGAACTGTGTCGTGTTCGCCGAGAGGGCATTAGGCGTCACCATCGTCTTCCCGTCATGGCTCATCCAATGGGCATGGGGATGGCCTGCTCCGATGTTGATCCGACGCTGAATACCATTTGCCAGGGGCGCCAGTTCCACCACCGAATCGTTGTCCTTCGAGCCGTTCAACGCGACATGCAGCTGATCCGTATCAGTTCTGGTCATCACGTGGGATGGCCCTTCACCGACCGTGATGTTGTTCACAAATTTCCCGGTCTCCCGGTTGAACACGGCCAGCTTAGTATCGAACCATTGAGTCTGATAGATCAGATTCTGGTTCTTATCCGTCCACATGTTGTGGGGATTGTTCATGTTGATTTCCGGCAACGCAACCTTCCGAGTCGGCTTCCAAGTCTGGCCACTGATCGCTGTTGCCGTCCCAGGCTTGGATTTGCCCTTGGTCAGCTCGAACTGCGTATCCACCCAGACCTCTCCGACTGCCGGCGCAGGATTCTTCAACTCGCTCAACGTGATATCGTTGCCATAGCGGGCGCTTAACACGGCATGGAGGTTGGCAACTGCGCCTCCAGTGATTCGAACATCCACGCTCGGATAGTTGATATGCCAGGCAGCGGACGATGCGTAGTTCTGCCAATTCGCTGGGTTGGTCGCGATGAAGAAGGTGCGCAACAGTCTGGTCGCCAGATCGCTGCTGGTCGGCACCGTGATTCCGTTTACCAATGTGATGCTTTCACCGAGATCCAGCCCAGGCGTGCCGGGATTGTCCACGATAACGGCGCCAAACATGTAGGGATGGATCTTGCAGGTGAAGACATAGAGACCAGGCGTCTGGAGCACCACTGTATCAGACCCCTTGCGCGGCTCCGTATCGAAGGGCATATTCTTCGCGCCGGTTGGGAAAATCAGACTGGTGCGGGTGTGCGCTGTATTGGATTTCCCAGTAAACCGGACTTCGGTTCCAGGCGTCGCGACTGCAAGCGATTGGTTGCCGGCGACCGGTCCTGCTGCGTTCTTGAACCAGGGTCCTGGCTCATCAGTGAGTTCGAATGTGATTCTAGGACTGCTTGCATTGGCCATCGGCAAAGAAACACCGACAAACCAACAGAGCCCCAATACTGCCAACATGATCAACCTGCGACTTCTCATAACAGACCCCCTTTGGTGATTTGTGCAACCCGCACTTTCCGGCCTCCGACCCCTCACTAGGCGCGTGAAGATATAGGAAGGCGTCAGTGTCTTTCAATCGTTTGCCAGAGCCATCTTATGACTTTAGATGCTTTTTATGGGGAAGTTGTAAATTGGCTACTGTCAGCCGATGAGGACTAACGGACATCACGGAAAAAGGCGCGGGGCAGAGTCGGCAGGTGGAATTCGACGTGGAGAATGATAAGTAGCACACGGAGAAAGCTGCGCCAGACACCCATTTTCAGAAACTTGCGGGCATCGGTCATGACGGGAGGCGACAGGAGCAGTGGGGCCGTGACCCTGATGAGACGTTCGCAGAAGGCGACGTCTTCCAGGATCGGCTGATTGGGAAACCCGCCGAGCTGTTCGAACAGTGCACGACGGACAAAGAGCGCTTGGTCGCCGTAAATGATGCGGCTTCTGATACAACGGAAATTGTCCAGGAACGAGATCAGCTTGAGCCGCCAGTCGCCGATCGAAAACTGATGCATAAATCCACCGGCCCGGATCTCCTGACTGGTCTCCATCCCGTTCAACCGCTGAATCGCACCGGACGGCAAGACCGTATCGGCATGGAGAAACAGTAGCCAGTCTCCTCGCGCCTGCTGCGCTCCGGCATTCATTTGAGCGGCACGGCCTTTGGGAGCGGTCAGGAGCAGACGCGAAGCGTGAAGCGTCTCTCGTGAAGCGTCTTGCAGACGACGGAGATCGTGCTCACTATCGATAAATCCAAAGGATTCGGCGACCGTCCTAGTTCGGTCGGTGCTGCCGCCATCGACGATGATGACTTCGTAGTCGCCGGACTGGTAAAAAAGCTCGCGCAACGTGTGGGGAAGCGCCTGCTCTTCGTTGTAGGCTGGGATGACGACGGAGACCATGGTGCTAGCTCACAGCCATTAGCGTTCAGCTAGGAGCTCTTCTCCCTTCAACCACTCCGGCAGAAACTTCCGCACGTCCTGCGCCCAAGCCGTAGGATCTTCAGCGATCGATTCGAACAAATCGCTCAAGGTCAGTACCATCTGGTCCGTCAGAGCGAGATAGTCCTGGGCACGGTGGCGCAATGTTTCTCCGTCGATTCGGCCCTCGGCCATCGCCTGCTCGAGCATGAGCCGGCCGAATCCATGGTGGGCCTCTTCTTGCTGGAGCAACACCCGCCGTAGCCGACCGAACGGCGCGGCGCGCTTGACCAATCCTTCTTCGATGCGCGTCAGGATCGCTTCACCCAGTCCCTCAAGAATGACCTGCTCAGCTAAAACCGTTTCGAGCAGGTCCTGTCGGGCCAACGCATCGTCGAGACATTGCCGATACTCTTCCAACGCCGGCAGAAACGGCGGAGCGCCGAGATGTTTTGGCGCAAGCCAGACAATGGCTCCCTGGAAGACCAGCGCATGCGCCGCTTCCTGGCGGGCCTGGCTGAGCAGAAACCGCCGTGAACTTGCGTCAGGCGCCAGCACTGCCTGTGCCTTCGCACATGCATTTGCCATGCGCTCGCCGCGCTCAAGAAACGTCAGCAGACGCGCAATCGGTACCTTTTCATCATGACCTACCAGCATGACCTATTTCCTTGGGCGCAACGCCATTAAGACTCCAATCGTAATCGGGATACTCGATGCGGTATCCAGAATGAGTGAGCTCCTTCGCCAATTCTGGATCGTCGACATAGCGAGCGATATAGGCCAACACAGAGCCGGCGGCATCGGAAAAATCTTTTTCAAACCAGCGAAAGATCATGGATAGAGATGCCACTTTCTGCGTTCGATCGAAGCGATTGCGAGTCGGATCGTTGATGAAGTCTCTCGCAACCTGACCAAGCTGGCGATCGAGCTGCTCAGGCTGATAGGCCCAGGACTGGAGCTTCGGACAGGACCTGGAGGCACAGACAATAGCAAAGTGCATCAGAGGTTCATGGAACTGTTCGATCAGCACCTCCCTCTCAAGATCGTAGAGATTGATGGTCGTGCCGCCGACCAAATAATCCCGGCCGATGAAATAGCGATAACGCCCCCAGAGCGTCTTCGGTGAATAATGGTCCAGGATGCCCTGGACGGCAAAACCGTTGTAGGCGTTGATCCAAAAGGCCAGTCGATCCTGGCTGGTCGGCAACCTCGTCGGATTGATGCGGTTGAGTTCCTGCAAATAGCCTTCGAGCCTGCCGTCGGTCTCGATGGCCGGATAATCGACCTGCCCATCGCGAACGTGAGCCCGAACGATCCGGTCCCAAGTCTCGTGAGACACTCGATCAGGGGCTATGGGATCGACCGGCTGGAACTGCCGCGGCCCGCTTGAACAGCCGGCCAGAATGACCAGAAGGAAGACCGAGCCGATCCAGCGACTCATGAGGAGGTTCCTTGCGAGGTGAATGATCGAGCTGTGCGTAGCGCGACGATCGGATGACGCACAATTGTTCCCACGACGCGGCCATCCAGTCTGTTGCACGATGAGTTATCGGAACAGATTTCGATGGCGTCTCGGTCGAATCGTCCCAAGATCTCGCTCAACGAGGATTCGAGGAGGTTGCCCACAGAAGGGAAGGCCAGACAGGGAGATACATTCCCCGAGGTATCGATGGCGATGCTGTACCGCCCAGCATCGCAGGGTTCCAACTTCTGCCCGCGCAACCAACTCACATTGTCTTCGACAAATCTTCGGAGGTAACCTGGCGGAATCAGCTCGTCGTCGAGCAGGCCACTGAAGACAGCGGCGGTGCTCGCGCGATCGTACATGAGCAACTCGTCAGGCTTTCCGTAGGTTCCGACGTTCCAATGGTAGGCTCCCACCACCGGCAAAAACCCCTGGGCTCGCGCGAATCGGACGACCGCCGGCACCTCGGCTCGATTGATCTCGCTCACAATACAGGTGAGAAATTTTGGATGGGGATAGTTTTTCAGGAATGCGATACCCTCCAAAACTTGCCCCAGTTGATCGGCACCGCGAATCTGTCGGTACTTCACGCGATCCAATGTATCCAGGCTCACCGAGATGGCCAACGGAAGCCGACTCAGTCGTTGGACAAGCTGCGGAGTCACCTTCGTGCCGTTCGTAATCAACGTAGGATGCAAGCCGATCGCTGAGAGGTCTTCGAGAATCTCAGGCAGATCGCGCCGCAACAGAGGCTCGCCTCCCTGCACCAGCACGAATCGCGCCCCGTCACGATAGAGACGGGAGAAGACTTCCCGGATTTCTTCTCTGCTCATCTCGTAACGGCCAACATTGAGCGGCAGATCGCAGTACCCGCAGGCAGAGTTGCATCGGAGATTAATCTGAAACGTGGCCAACACCGGCCGGCCGGCCTGAAGGTTGCCGATTGGTTTGAGTGCCCGGTTCAAGGTCGTGAAGAGCACTGCTGTCACCTCACCTCACATCGGCATATACGATCATATTTGGACAGACGGCTGCCGTTTTTTTCCTGTGTTCTTGGCATTTCAACCCTCTTTGTCCACCAACACTTCTGATCTACTGAATTTTCTTGATCAATCTCGCGCTACGCCGCGGCACACGCCTTGCTGAGGGGTTCTGGGTTGAAAAATAGCCCTCACGCCGAAAGGAGGTGTTTCATGCAGAAGGCACACAAGCAAATTCTCCCGGTCCTGATCGTTGCCCTGGCAATTGTCGCGTTGGCCATGACTCCGGCGCTGGCCAAGGACGGAAAATACAAAAAGTCCGGCTACTCGCCTACGAAGGTCTCGGCTGAACCAGCCGGCTCTCATGATCAAAAGCCTGGCCCGGCTTGGAGGACGTTCAGTGGCACAGTCAAGAAGATCGATGGCAACGCCTACACCGTAGAAGATTATGAAGGTAACCACGTCAAGCTGTACGTCGGCCAGGGCACGAAACAGATCAAGCAGAAGAAAATCGGGGACACTGTCCGAGCGGAAATTACGCGAGGCGGCTTCGCGAATTCCATTCAGTAACCCCCATTTCGAATCCGCGCACCCGCCTCACGCGCGGCGGTGTCCATGAAGGGGCCGACCCTCAAGAGGTCGGCCCCTTCATTTTTCCCTTCCTTTTACAAATCTATTTCCCAACCTGCGTAAACTGAATATCGCCGTAATAGGCGGTGGCCCGTTCCTTCGTGTTGTCGGTGTCGGTCATGATGGCGACGCCGTTCATCAGCGGAGGCTCTTCGCCGAATGCCTTCTTGTAGTCTTCGTAGATATTCCGTTCTTCACTCACCCAGAGCCCGACCTTTTGCATTCCGCTCTCCACGACAACCATCTGCGCAAAATCGGTATAGGCATTCTCGACGATCGAACCAACCGGCGCTTTGGTGTCCCAAATGTAATTCAACGCCCCGATGGGAATGTCGCCGAAAATCGCTTGACCGGCCTTGAACTTGAGCTTCTTGCCGAAACTCACTTTATCCGGATCGTAGGCGAAGGTGATGTAGAGCCTAGCTGGGAAATCATCGCCGTCTTTCCTCGTGACATCGTTGTGTTTCAGAATATTCTCCACCTTCCATCGCCACCGCACAATCGGGTATTCCTTGGGGTCGATATTGACTGCTTTGATAAGACCGGAGGCAGAGGCGTCGCTTACGGCCTTGACGACGACCGCATCTCCATCATTGACCAATTCATATACAGTCTGTTTCGGAATCTTGACAAACGTGAGCGGCTTCCACCCCTCCGGCATAGCCTGCCCGACCATCCCGCTCGAAAACTTCGCCACCTCGATCACCGACGGCAACTCCGCCCTTGCAGCTAGAGGGGTGATGAATAGCCCCATCGCAACCAGCACGAATTTCCACACCATTCTTTCCATCCACTTCTGCCGTGAGAGGGGATAGGTTATCCCCGCGTGCGCGCGTCCAACGAGGGCCTTCTGATCCCCTATGCCTCTATTTTGGGGGAGTGGCCAAGGCTGCCCTTTACTGCGCGCATCGAACGAGCACTTTCTGAATGTGCGCGTTCTGCGAGCAAGAAGGGCACCTGGCCGCTCCCCCCTATCCCCTTCTCGTCCACGCAAACAACTTCGCCAGCCAGGCCTTGGTACTCGGAGTGAAGTGCTCCTTGCGCCAGAGATTCACGACTTTCTTATTGACTTCCGCTTGGGTTGGATAGGGATGAATCGTGCCGGCGATCGTCTTGGCGCCGGCGCCGCCCTTCATCGCGACGGAAAACTCGCCGATCATCTCGCCTGCGTGCGCCGCTACGATTGTGGCTCCAAGAATATTGTCCGTGCCCTTCTGAATATGGATCCTCGCGAAACCCTCGTCTTCTCCGTCGAGAATCGCGCGATCGACCTCATCGAGCCTGTAGGTGTAGGTTTCGACCTCCATGCCCTTCTCCTTCGCATCCTTCTCATACATTCCGACATGCGCGACTTCCGGTTCCGTGAAGGTACACCAAGGCATGATCAAGGACTCCACGCTGGCATAGCCGAGGCCCAGAGGATGAGGGAAGAGGGCATTCTGAATGACGATCTGCGCCATGGCATCGGCTGCATGGGTAAATTTGTAGCGCGAGCACACGTCGCCCGCCGCGAAGATTCTTGAATTGGTCGTCTGCAGCCGCTCGCTCACCTTGATCCCGTTCTTGTCATACTCAACACCGACAGTTTCCAGTCCAATTCCCTCGACATTCGGGGTTCGCCCAACGCCGACAAGAATTTCGTCGACCGTCACATCGTACTGCTGACCATGCGAATCGACCGTGAGCCGTTTGCCACCGACAGTCTTTTCTACTGTCAATTCCTTCCCGCAACAGAGCAGCTTCACCCCATCACGCACCATGCGTTGTTCAACAATTTCAGCCGCGTCACGGTCTTCTTTCGGCAAGATACCGTGAGCCGTTTCAATGAGGTAGACTTGGCTTCCAAAGCTGGCAAACGACTGTGCTAACTCGCAGCCGATCGGGCCGGCGCCGATCACCCCGATGCGTGGCGGTAACTCTGTCAGCGAGAACACCGTTTCATTGGTAAGATACCCCGCTTCTTTCAAGCCTGGCGTTGGAGGAGCCGACGCCCGCGCGC
>NEWP02000008.1:72662-108807 GCA_002869895.2 Nitrospira sp. CG24E
ATGCCACGACGAAAAAGAATGTCATGATCCACTCCGCGCTGCTCGTCGCATTGAGCCTGGCCGGTGCCCAGACGGTTAATGCCGAGCCTAAGGCACCGGAACTGCCTTCCGGGTGGGAAGCCTGCGGGGGCGTGGCCAAGGCCGGGATGAATGACTGTGCGGTCAGGACCAGCCTCCATTCCTGTGCGGGCATGGCCAAGACCGACAATGAAGCCGATTCCTATGTCTTCTTGCCGAAAGGCCTGTGCACAAAGATTGTGAAGGGCACCGTGCTGTCTATCACAAAAGAGGATCTGGCGAAGATGAAAGAAATGAGCATGAAAAAGATGTAGGACGACGACCGATGTTTTCCCATTATTCTGCCCCGATCCCGGCACAGGCCGGGATCGGGCTGCGCTCGCATCATTTTCGCGAGATCCTCGACGCGTCGCCTCCGGTCGCCTGGATGGAAACCCATCCGGAGAATTATTTCGGGGACGGAGGTGCACCGCTTCGTGTGCTTGAGCGGATCAGGAGCAAGTACCCGCTGAGTTTCCACGGGGTCGGTCTCTCATTAGGTTCCACCGACCCGATCGATCAGGCCCATCTCGGCAAGCTCAAGGTCTTGATCGATTGCTTCGAGCCGGTCTTCGTGTCGGAGCATCTTTCTTGGAGTTCCGTGGGTGGCCGGTCCTTCAACGATCTCCTGCCGCTCCCCTATACTCCGGAAAGTTTGGATCATGTCTGCGCCAGGATCGACGAAGTCCAGACCCTATTGAAGCGGCCGTTGCTGATCGAGAACATTACCCGCTATCTGACCTGGCAGGACTCCACAATACCAGAAGGCATTTTCATGGCCGAGGCGGCCAAGAGAACCGGCTGCGGGATTCTGCTCGATATCAACAACCTCTATGTCAACGCCATCAACTTCGGCCTGGACCCGCTTGAGGTTCTCCGTGCGGTCCCGGCTCAGGTTGTGCAGGAGATTCATCTGGCAGGCTTCGATCGCTTCGGAAGCATGCTGATTGATACCCATGGTCAACCCGTGTTCCCAGAAGTCTGGAGCCTCTATGAGTGGGCGATCCACCACTTCGGCCCACGACCGACGTTGATTGAATGGGACACCAACCTTCCGCCGCTGGCTGTGCTGGTCGAGCAGGCGAGGCAGGCGGACGCCATATTGAAGGAATGCCATGTTGCAGCTTCGTGACACGCAACGCGCCTTTGCCGAGGCCATCGTCGAAGGGAAGTATGATGCGGCCACGGCAGCGATGGCGGCGGATGGGTTAGCCCTGCGGAGCATGGCGCTCTACCGCAGGCTGATTCGCAACAACTATCGACAGGCACTCACGATTACCTATCCTATCTTGCTCCAGTTCGTCGGTAGGCGCTATTTCGATATCCTTGCGCGAGGGTATTTCAAGGCTCATCCTTCGATCAGCGGGGATCTGTTTTTCTATGGGCAATCTCTTCCCACATTTCTCTGCGAGTTAGAGGTGCCCCCCTTGCTGGTGGAATTGGCGCGACTGGAATGGGCCTGCCATGAGGTCTATCAGGCCGCCGACTCCCTACCGCTGTCCCAGGATCGACTTCAGGTCATCGCGTCGGTAGATCCCTCTCAGGTGACATTCCACTTGCATGCGGCCTCGCGACTCCTGTCCTTTCCCTTCCCCGTGGATCGAGTCTGGCAGGCGCTGCAGCCTGATGCATCCGCAGATGTCGTCGTCGAGCTGCCGCTTCCGGAAGAGGAGACCGGCGTCGTCGTCACGCGAGGGAGCGGGAAGGTCCAGGTCACGCCCTTGGCCAGGGCGGACTACCTGTTGCTTGAGGCTATGGCGCGCGGAGTCGATGCGGCGTCGGTTGAGCGGATGGCGATCGAGTCCGAGCCCAAGTTCGATTTCGCCCTGTTTATGACCACCGTGCTCAGTCTGCATGTGATCGCCGGATTTTCCGTAGAGCAGGACGTATGACGCGCAACACTGGCCTGTTGAGACGCACAGTCGATCTTGCTGTTCCAGTCTATCGGCAGCTGGTCCGGGGTCTGGAGGTGCTGATTCCGCTCTTCGACCTATCCCTGCGCCTGTATCTGGCGCATATCTTCTGGAAAGGGGGCATGGTCAAACTCTCCAGCTGGATCTCGACCGTGATGCTCTTCACCATGGTCTACGATGTGCCCGTTCTGCCGCCGGAGCTCGCCGCGTATCTGGCCACCGCCATCGAGTTGGGCGGCTCGTTCCTGCTGGCGATCGGCCTAGCCGGACGATGGGCAGCCCTCTCGCTCTTCGGGCTCAATATCGTGGCCTCGATTTCGTACGGACAGTTGTCCGAGGCCGCTCTGCAAGAGGCGTTCTATTGGGGAGTTCTGTTTTTGTACCTCGTCCTGCACGGACCGGGACTCCTGTCGGTCGATGCCCTCTTGCGCTACCTGATTCGGCGAAAGCAAGGGACGCGCATTGCCGATGGAGAGGTGTCCTCACCTGCTGCCCTTCACGGAAGATAGGGTGGAGCGAAGATGTGTGACATGCGGGATCGTTCTGATCATGATTCTGGCAAGGGCTCACTTCATGGAGGAACCATGAGACGGCTGATTCGAGTCACTGCCCGGTTCGCTTGAACAGGATATCCCCATAATAAGCCGTGGTTGATTCCCCAGTATTGTCCGTGTCGGTCATGATAGCGACCCCGGAGATCATTGGCGGGTCCTCGCCGAATGCTCGTTTGTAGTCATCGTAGACATTGCGCTCTTCGGTAACCCAGGTATTGAGCTTAGACGAACCGCTTTCCACCACGATCATGTGGACCTGATCGGTATAGGGGTTCGGCACGGCAGTTCCTACCGGCGCCCGACTCTCCCAGATATAGTTGATGGCGCCCAGCGGCGGATATTGGCCATAGATGAGCTTGGCCGCTTCGTACTTCGCCTTCCCGAAGAGACCGACTTTCTGGCTGTCGTATTGGAAAGTGACATAGATTCTGGCGGGATAGTCATCCCCTTCTTTCTTGGCCACATCGCCGTATTTCAAGACATTCGAGACCTTCCACTGCCATCGAATGATCGGATATTCCTTCGGATCGATCAGGACCTCTTTCGTCAGTCCTGAAGAAGAGGCCTGACTGACTGCTTTGACGGCCACGCGGTCGTCGTCTTTCACAAAGCTGTAATTCGTGTGCTGGGGAATCTTGGGGAAGGTGAGCGGCTTCCAGCCGTTGGGCCATGGGCCGCCTGGTGTCGCGGCAGAAAATGCGGCGATCTCAATGGTCGCGGGAGATTCGGCTTGTGACCGGTTTGGCTCGCCGAAGTTTGCCACGACGAGAAAGAAAAACGCGATGCTGACGATCGAGGGAAACATACGTGGTGCCATGCTCTGTCTCCTTTGAAATCAATGTACAGAACCATCTCGGTTGAAGACGAGCCTCTCTATCGCCTCATCCAGGTAAACAGCTTCATTAACAGATTCTTCGTCCGAGGTGTAAAGTGCGCCTTGCGCCACAGATTCACGACCTTCTTATTGACCTCGGCCTGTGTCGGATAGGGATGGATCGTGCCGGCGATCGTCTTCGCTCCGGCACCGGCTTTCATCGACACAGAAAACTCGCTTATCATGTCGCCGGCATGGGCCGCCACAATTGTCGCCCCCACAATCTTGTCCGTGCCTTTCTGAATGTGGATTCTCGCGAAACCCTCGTCTTCCCCATCGAGGATCGCACGATCGACCTCATCGAGCTTGTACGTGTAGGTTTCGACCTCGATCCCTTTCTCTTTGGCGTCCTGCTCATACATCCCGACATGCGCGACTTCCGGCTCCGTGAACGTGCACCAAGGCATGATCAAGGATTCGACCGTGGCATAGCCTATGCCGAAAGGATGAGGAAATAGGGCATTCTGAATGACGATCTGCGCCATGGCATCGGGCGCGTTGTACTCCACACCGACCGCTTCCAACCCGATTCCCTCAACATTCGGAGTGCGCCCGACACCGACAAGAATCTCGTCGACGACCACATCGTACTGCTGGCCGTGTGAATCGACGGTAAGCCGTTTGCTTGCCTCCGTCTTCTGTACCGTCAGATCCTTCCCGCAGCAGAGCAGATTGACCCCGTCGCGCACCATCTGCTGTTCGACAATGTCTGCTGCATCCCGATCTTCGTTCGGCATGATGCCGTGCTGGGCTTCGACCAAATACACATGGCTTCCAAAACGAGCAAACGACTGCGCCAACTCGCAACCGATGGGGCCGGCGCCGATCACCCCGATGCGTGGCGGCAGTTCCGTCAACGAGAACACGGTTTCATTCGTGAGGTAGCCTACCTCTTTCAATCCGGGCGTCGAAGGCACCGACGCCCGCGCGCCGGTGCAGACAGCCGCTTTCGCAAAGGTGAGGGTCCGATTGCCGGACGGCCCTTCGACTTGGATCGTATCGGCGCCAGTAAAGCGTCCGCTGCCGATGTAGACGTCCACGCCCAACGTCGTATAGCGATGAACGGAATCGATGTGGCTGATCCGGGCTCGCAGCTTCCTCATACGCGCCATCGCCGCACCGAAGTCGTACTTCACCCCAGGGGGAATGTGCAGACCAAACTCAGCCGCATTCCGTAAATCGGCCCAGGCTCGTGCCGCGCGAATGATCCCTTTCGAGGGCACACAGCCGACATTCAAGCAGTCGCCACCCATCAGATGTTTTTCTATCAAGGCCACTTTAGCCCCAAGACTGGCGGCAATGACCGCCGTGATCAGCCCTGCCGTCCCAGCCCCGATGACCACGATGTTGTAGCGGCCAGCCGGTGTCGGATTGACCCAGTTCGAGGGATGGACGTTGCTGATGAGCGTGCAGTTATGCTCGTCATTCGGCAGTATGAGGCTCTCTTCACGCTGAGTCATCACAGCGATCCTCTCTGACGGCTGTGTGACCATCGCGTCCCTCTCCCTTTGTTTATTCGCTTCACGTTTCACGCCTCACGTTTCACGCCTCACGTTTCACGGGGTTTGTGATCATGCCTGTTTACCAGTCCATTTTTTATACAGGTTCGGCGCCAGCGCCAGAAGCCCCAGCAACACGAATGCTCCGATCACGCCGGGGGAAGCAATGTCGTTCAACGAATTGATCATCCCCAGTTGCCGGCCCGCATAGGCGTAGACGAAGGAACCAGGGATAATTCCGATCGCTGTCGCCACAACATAGGTGCCGACATTCATGCGAGTCAAACCGGACACCAGATTGACGACAAAAAATGGAACGAGCGGGATCAGCCGGAGTGTGATGAGATAGCTAAACGCGTTCTGCGCGAAGCCCTGTTGAACCGGCCCCAGCCACTTTCCAAACTTCCGTTCTACCCAATCGTGCAGCAGGTAGCGGGAAGCGAGAAATGCGAGCGTCGCGCCAGTCGTCGCCCCAAGATTGACGAAGAGTGTACCCCACACAGCTCCGAACAAGAACCCGCCGGCTAGTGTCAGAATCGCGGCGCCGGGCAGGGATAATCCGGTCACCATCGCGTATGTGATGACGAAGCTCGCGATGGCGAGGGCACGATGCCCGTCGGTGAAGGCCAGGAGCCGGTCGCGGTTCGCCTTTACGGCCTCCAGTGTGAGGTAGGTATGCAGGTCAAACCAGAAGAACGCGCCGATGGCGAGTCCCATCACTGAGGCGATGAGTATTTTTCCGGCACGCTTCCTGTCTGTCGGCTCGGAGGGCAGAGTTCCCCGATGAGATGGTTGTTTCTGATGTAACATCTCGCAGGCGCCGTGATGGTGTGTCGCACACTGAGTCTTCATGAGGACACTCCCTTCGATTGGCAAATTGAGGCGTGGTATCTGACCTGTTTTGGATCGGTTCTGCTAGTCGGACGTTCTCGCATCATGGCAACAGGGTAACTCAATCACAGAGTGGAATCTGTGAGCCAAGTCACAATACGCAACGTACGGGACGGCAGAAGGGAAGAAATAATTATGCAATAGGATCCCGGCTCTCTTCGCAGGATTTATATAAGTTGGCTTACGCACTGAGCCCTGACTGGGGCTCACCTTACGCGGCTCATCATGTATAGAAGTGCCGGCAGCGGGGTAGGGCTTGTAACTCAGCGATAGAGGTGGAGCCAGGGGGATTGTTGACGTCCCAGTAGAGTAAGGGACCATCCAGGCCGATGATGAGATGATGCTATAGGGGATCCAGCTTAGCCTTCTTGATCCCCAACGCTTTGATCCGTGACGCGAGTGTGGTCGGCTTCATGCCCAGGAGTTCCGCAGCGCCGCGAGCGCCGAAGATCCTGCCCTCGCTCGATCGCAACGCCTGGACGATGCTCTCCCGCTCCTGGCGTTTGAGCTCCTCCCGCGTCAAAAGCCGTGCTCTCGACTGCGTGTCGGGAGGCAATAGGCGCGTCTCGCGCGGCTGTGACGGTTGGAGGTGAATACGCAACGGGCCGCCTTGCGAAAGAATGAGTGCCCGCTCCACGACGTTCTGGAGCTCTCGCACATTGCCGGGCCAGTCGTGGGCCGCAAGCTGGTCCAGCATCGCCTGTGTCACGCGCGGAACCCGGCGATTCAGCCGCGTGGCACTCTGTGTAATGAAATGCAGCGCAAGCCGCGGGATGTCCTCACGACGTTCACGGAGCGGGGGGATGTGGACCGGAACCACGCTGAGGCGATAGAACAGATCCTGGCGGAATCGGCCCGCCTCGACCTCGCGTTTGAGGTCGCGATTGGTGGCGGCCACAATCCGGACATCCACACGGCGTGTGCGGGTATCTCCCACGCGTTCGAACTCCCCCTCCTGTAGCACGCGCAGTAACTTGGCCTGCATCGGTAACGGCACCTCCCCGATCTCATCGAGAAAGAGCGTGCCGCGATCGGCCAGCTCGAAACGGCCAGCTCGATCAGCGAGCGCCCCGGTGAAGGATCCCTTCGCATGGCCGAAAAACTCGCTTTCGAACAACTGGTCGGGCACGGCGCTGCAGTTGACTTTGATCAAGGCCCGTCCCTTGCGCGGGCTCCGGTCATGGATGGCGCGCGCCACCAGTTCCTTGCCCGTGCCGCTCTCGCCGGTAATCAGCACGGCGGCATCGGTCGGCGCAACGAGCTGGACCTGGCGTAGCACATGCTGGAGCGCCTGGCTTTCTCCAACGAATTCTCCCATGCCAAGCGCCGCCGTGACTTCTTCGCGCAGGTAGAGGTTCTCCTCTTCCAGCCGAGTGCGCAGCAGGCTGATCTCATCGAACGCCCTAGCGTTCGCGATGCTTACCGCCGCGTAGTCGGCGAACATGCGAAGCCACTCGAAGGCTTCCTCGTTGAGCAACCCGCGGTCGAAGAGTGCCAGCACTCCGAGGACCTCATCCCGGAAGATCAAGGGCTGCGCCGCGAAGGTCTGGACTCCCTCGCGCGCGAACCAGGCAGGGTCAGCGAGCCACTCTTCATCACCGCGAAGCCCGGCCAGCCGGAGCGGTTCACCGCTCGTGGCGACGCGCCCGATCTTACGCTCTCCCAGCAGAAACCGATGAAAGGCGCCGTCCAGGCGGCCGTAGTCGGCCTTCGGATCGTTCGCCACGCCGGCACTGGCGACGAGGTGCAGGGACCGCGTGCTGTCTGACGCGTCTTCCCGCTCACGGCACAGGTCGCAGAGCGCATTGGGCGCGGCGAGCCAGATGCGCGTCAGGACGGTGTTCGGACATTGGGCGATGCCATCGGTGATTGTCCGCAACACGTCACGCAGCCCACGCTGACGAGCTGTGGCAACCATGACCTGAGGAAGCTGGTGGGGATTCACAGCACTAAAGCTACGAGATTTCGCATGAAGATGCAACGAGTAATCGTAGATTACGAATAATCGTCGAGTGCAATGAGCATGGAAATTAACAGAAGTTACATACTTTTCAATGCCTTGCCCATTACATGCCACCTGGCACGTTGCCTGCTGAGCACAAAGGCAATCGCCGCGCTTCAGCGCGGCAGAACCCATCAATCAAAGGAGGCATTATGAACCGCATCGCACAACTGGATCCTCAGACCACAACTGGCCAGGCCAAAATCCTCTTCGATGGCGTGCAGGGGAAACTAGGCGTCGTTCCCAACCTCATTCGAGTGCTGGGCAACGCGCCCGCTGCACTCAAAGGGTACCTGAACTTCAGCGCGGCCCTTGCGGATGGAAGCTTTACGCCAAAAGTCCGCGAACAGATTGCCCTCACGGTCGCCGAAACGAATCAATGCGCCTACTGTCTGAGTGCGCACTCGTTTCTTGCCGGCAAGATCGGGATGACCCGACAGGACCTCGCCGATGCCCGGCAGGCCAATGCGGCCGACAAACGGACCGATGCAATCCTCAAGCTGGCGCAGAGCATCGTTGTGCAGCGTGGAGAACTAGGAGCTACAGGGCTCGAACAAGCGCGCCATGCCGGACTGACCGATGGCGAGATCGTCGAGACGGTGGCGCATGTCGCCCTGAACATCTTCAGTAATTACGTCAACCATATCGCCGGGACGGTCGTCGACTTTCCAGAGGTCACGCCCGGCAACTGCCACATCGCTTCTACCTGTGAATGTGCGTAGGTGCCACGTCCAGTCGCCACAGACTCGGGCTAACTGGCTCTGACCAAGAAGGAGAATCAAATGGGCAATGCAAACGAGACTACGGTGCTGATTGTCGGGGGTTCCAGCGGAATCGGAAAAGCGACAGCAGAACTCCTTCTGAAGCGGGGTCTCTCTGTCTGGCTGCTGGGAAAAAATGAGGAAAAGCTTCGCGACGCTAAGCTGGAGCTGGCGCCGTTGGGCGGCGTCGAAGTCTCTGCCGTTGATCTTTCCAATTGGGCGGCGGTTGAAGCGTTTGCCGGGTTGATCGAACGCTCTGCCGTAAACATCCAGTATCTCGTGAACGCGGCGGGCGTCTTCCGTCCCAAGTCGTACCTAGAGCACGTGCCAACGGACTACGACTCCTATCATGCCCTAAACAAGGCTACGTTTTTTCTCACGCAGGCAGTTGCGTGCCGGATGAAGGAGAACGGCGGTGGAGTGATCGTGAACGTCGGCTCGATGTGGGCCCAGCAAGCGATCAAAGCTACGCCGTCCGCTGCCTACTCGATGGCCAAGGCCGGGCTCCATGCTCTGACGCAGCACTTGGCAATGGAGCTGGCGCCTTTTCGCATTCGAGTGAATGCCGTTTCTCCAGCGGTGGTGGAAACGCCAATCTACAATTCCTTCATTCCTGAATCTGAGGTTTGCTCCACCTTGAAGGGCTTTGACGTATTCCATCCGATTGGCAGAATCGGCCAACCCCAGGACGTTGCTGCAGTGATTGATTTTTTGCTCTCGGAGTCTGCCGGTTGGGTAACCGGGGCCGTATGGGATGTGGACGGAGGCGTCATGGCCGGTCGCAACTAGTAGACCAGGCAACCGCGACGCGCGGGTTGATCTCTCGAGTGCCACGGCCAACACAGCAGGTTCGCCTGCATCGAGAGGTCAAGCCCGGCGACGGGTACGTCACCCCCTCCTGCGACTGAGCGCAGGGGCCAGGATGTTCAGCCGTCGCAGATTCGGACTCACCAACTCAGAAGGAAAGGATGTTCACCATGAAATTCATCAACCATTTGATCATCGCCTCGCTGACCGCTATCACGGTCGGCCTGACCGTCACCCCGTCGCTGTTTGCGCAGAGCGCGAAGCCGACCGTCTCGCACTATGCCGGACCTCGGGGGGATGCGCCTGTCCCTCGTCCCGGCATGATACCGAAGAAGGGCCGGGTGGCTGTGGTCGTCACCGACCCGCAGAACGACTTCCTCAGTCCTAAGGGGGTAGCCTGGGGCGTAGTTGGTCAGAGCGTGCAGGAGAATAAAACCGTCGAGAACATCGAGAGTCTGTTCAAGGCGGCCAAGGCTGCTGGTGTGCCGGTCTTTGTCAGCCCGCACTACTACTATCCGCATGACCATCAGTGGAAGTTCGGCGGGGCGCTCGAAGTGCTCATGCACAACATCGGTATGTTCGACCGCAAGGGGACCTTGACCCAGGAAAGCTTCACCGGCTCGGGCGCCGATTGGCTCGACCGCTACAAGCCCTATATCGAGGACGGTCGGACGGTGGTGACAAGCCCACACAAGGTGTTCGGGCCCGAGTCAAACGACTTGATCCTACAACTACGCAAGGCCGACATCAGTCAGGTGATCCTCGCTGGCATGTCGGCCAACCTCTGCACGGAGTCGCATATGCGCGAGCTGCTGGAGCAGGGCTTCGAGGTCGTTGTGGTTACCGATGCCACGGCGGCGGCCAAGTTGCCAGGATTCGACGGCTATGAGGCGGCCTTCGTGAACTTCCGTCTCATCGCCAGCGATGTGTGGAGCACGGCTCAGACCGTGAAGACGCTAGCGAATCTCAAGTAACCAACGGACTTCCGGATCGGGCATTAGACGGTGGCGACTGAGACAAGATTACCGGCATTGGCGACCATATTGAGCGTCCATTTTGTTTAAACCAACCAAGGAGGAAACATGAAAACAGCGATTGTTATTCTGTCTGATCCAAAAAGCGGTGCGGAGGAGGCACTTGGACGCGTGTTCAACGCCCTCGCACTGGCCGCTGAATCCAAGCTGAAGGGCGATGAGGTCGCGGTGGTCTTCAACGGCCCTGGCACACGATGGCCGGCCGAGCTCACGAAGCTGTCGCACCCGGCCAACGGCCTCTACAACTCGGTGCGCGACGTGGTGCAGGGCGCGTCGTGTGCCTGTGCCGAGGTGTTCGGGGCGACAGACAGTGTGCGGTCGTGTGGAGTGACGACCGTGAATGACAACGCATTACCGGGGACTGCCGGCCTCTTGAGCCTCAGACGGTACTTGG
Organism: Nitrospira sp. CG24E; assembly: GCA_002869895.2. Lineage (GTDB taxonomy): Bacteria > Nitrospirota > Nitrospiria > Nitrospirales > Nitrospiraceae > Palsa-1315. The sequence goes on from NEWP02000008.1 coordinate 83,449, forward strand.
CTGAGGGATGGAACCTGGTGGTGTTCTGAGGTAGGGATGGCGGGAAAATCGGCGTGCAATCAAAAGGCGTTGCACGCCGATAGGACGGAGGACGAAACGATGGCGATGAAATATTTAGATCTGGCTATGACGGAATCCGTACGCCGAGCTCAGAACCATTACTATGGTCATACCGCGAAGATCGCTGACCCGCCTGACCGTGATCCACTCGGCGAGGCGGAGGTCGAGTTCATCGCGGCCAGAGACAGCTTCTACCTGGGCACGGTCAGCGAAACCGGATGGCCCTACATTCAACATCGCGGAGGGTCTGCGGGATTCCTGCACGTACTCAGTCCCTCCAGCCTGGCGTTCGCCGATTACAGGGGCAATCGCCAACTGCTGAGCACGGGCAACCTCCTGGCGAACGATCGTGTGGCGCTGTTTCTGATGGATTACGCGAACCGGACGCGACTGAAGTTGTTCGGCCATGCTCGGATTGAGGACGCAAGATCCCAGCCGGATCTCGTGGCGCAACTTTCTTCTTCTGACATGCCCGCGAAGGTGGAACGGGTCGTGTTCGTCGAAGTGGTCTCATTCGACTGGAACTGCCCCAAGTACATCACTCCGCGCTATTCGATCGAGGAGGTGGAGAAGTCAATCGCACGGTTGAAATCACGCATCGCCGATCTCGAAGCCCAACTTTGCACCGATCCCATATAGGGAGCTGTTGGAAGTCGCCGGTTACCTGACAGGTGTATCTGAAATATACAGGAGCGGGTTATGTCATTAGACCAACACCACCGTCCACCTTTCCCGCCCTTCACTTGGGACACCGCCATCCAGAAAGTGCGCCTGGCCGAGGACGCCTGGAACACTCGCGACCCAGAGCGGGTATCGCTGGCCTATACAACCGACAGCCTGTGGCGGAACCGATCGGAGTTCCTGTCCGGTCGCGAGGCGATCGTCGGATTCCTACGCCGCAAATGGGAAAAGGAGCTGAATTACCGCCTTATCAAGGAACTGTGGGCGTTCCACGGGGCACGCATTGCCGTGCGCTTCGCGTATGAGTGGCACGACGACTCCGGGAACTGGTTCCGATCCTATGGCAATGAGAACTGGGAGTTCGACGGGGGCGGCCTCATGCGTCGGCGCATCGCAAGCATCAATGACTTGCCCATTAAGGAGTCGGAGCGGAAATACCACTGGCCGCTAGGCCGTCGTCCCGATGCTCATCCCACCCTGTCCGACCTCGGTCTGTAAGAGAGTGAATCGCTGCGCCGTCTGATCCACCGAGGATGAGCCGCGTCGCTTCTCCCGTTGTGTGGCCCGGAGAAGCGAGTTCGCTTCCAACAGCGCGTGGGAGCGAGAGAGTGTGGGTGGACTGCGCCTCGCTCGTCAACAGCGCCATCTCGACTTTGGCATAGGTGATTCACCATTGGCTGCTATTTGCCTGAGATTCTCCACCGTCTCCGTGAGAATCCCCTGCAGGGTTCCCAACGTCATCGCGGGGGCTGCCTGAAGGGGCTTCTTGAGAATGCGCCGGTTTGGCGGCAAGCACCAACAGACCGATCGTCACCTGTCTATTCATCATTCTTTCTCTTGGGCCGTCCTCCATCCTCACAGCAAGAAAGACCATGCCGTAGCGGGGCCGCCAGACCGGTAAGCCACCGTACAGTTCCGTGACCTTTCTTTTGGGTAAATAAACGATCTGTGCTTCGACCGAGACGCGGGGGAGGGATCCAACGCTGGCCCTATGCCATGACGGCGAGATCTTTCGCACACCATTTGACAGGGAACACCCATTGCCTTGGAGGGGATAACCGAGTAGTCTGAATCCTCCTCGTGGAGCCGACAGCATGGACCGACAGCAAGGCGCCCCCAACAAACTCTGGTATCTCAAACACATTCGATTGTTCGACGGGATTTCTCCCTCTGAGATGCAGGAGATGGAGAAGATTACTCGCATGGAGGAGGTCAAGAAGCGGCAGCCCCTGTATCTTCCTGGCGACCCGAGCAACAGTGTATATCTCCTCAAACGAGGGCGCGTCAAAATTGCCAACACGTCGCCCAGCGGAAAAGAAGTCACCTTCGAAATCTTAGAGCCGGGGGAAGTTTTCGGAGAACTCGACGTGTTGGAAGATGCTCCTCGCTCGACATCAGCCGAAGCCCTCGATGATGCGCTCATATGTGTGATTCCACGGAGGGATTTCGATCAGTACTTGGGCATGCATCCCAATGTGACGTTCAAACTGACCAAGCTCATCGGGCTGCGGCTCGGAAAAATCCAGAGCCGCGTCGAAGATCTGGTCTTCCGCGACGTTCCAGCTCGCCTGGCCCACTTGCTCTCGGAATTGAGCAAGACCGAGGGTGTCGCAGACAAACAGGGTATCCGCCTCAAGGTCACGTTGACCCACCAGGAAATGGCCAACCTGATCGGCTGCAGCCGCGAAACCGTGAGCGCCACCATGGGGCAGTTTCGGGACGACGGCCTCATTCAGATGGATGGTCGGACGATCACCATTGTGAACGAGAAGGGGTTGTCCACACTGCTCGGTTGATACCGAGTTCCTGGGCCATCTCGCTTCCGATCGTATACCGGGTCGATCAAACGATCGAGTCATTGCCGGGCAGGCAAGGAGTTAGCCTCGAGCCTTCGACTTTTCTTGATGCTGTTCGAGCACCAGTCGCTCCGCCTCGGCCCAGTGCTCACGATCGTGGCCGTGCTCGTGACCGCATTGACAGTAGAGTGTGTAGGCCAATTGTTCGATCTGTTCCCGTAGTTGCTCGCTGGGCAGCCTCTCCGACTTGCCTCCCTGAACCACGATCTTGGTCTGTTGTCTCTGTGTCATCGCATCCTCCTTTTTGTTTAACGGAATGGCGCAGAATACTTCGTTATGGCAACGTACCTCCGCATGAGGGGCAGGACACCTGCCCAGTTTTCTCCCTGCCGTGCTGAGGTAGAGGAACCGGCATATCTCCGCGCAGCAGCGAGACCCAACGTGACGATGAATAGCGAACCATCAGTTTCGGAACCAGAAATAGGAAGCCAACGAGGCCCATTCCCATCAAGATCAGCGGCCATTCACCGATGGCTAGATGTCCCCCCAGAGAGGTCAGTAGGTATGTGGGCAGCATCATGCCGATCAAGGTTGCCAGTGCGAAGGCTCGCAGCGACATGTTTGTCAATCCAGCTCCGTAACTCACCAGATCAAAGGAAAAGATCGGCAGGAGTCTGGACAACAAGACAAAAATAGCTAAATGCCGGTCTGAGCAATGTTCGCAGAATGCAATCTCTATTCGAAGAATTCTCGTGAGAGCTTCCCGCCCCAGAGACCGGCCAATCAGAAAGCTGAGGATAGCGCCGATCTCTGCGCCAATGACGGCATAGAGGGTTCCGAGTGTGACGCCAAAAGTCGCACCTGCAGCCAGATCCAGTGGCAAGCTGGGAATGGGGCTGATCACGACAGCCAGCGCCATGAGCAGCATGAAGAGTATCGGCCCGAATGGGCCGGCGGCACGGAGATGCGTGGCGAGCCGTTCAGGGTTCAGGACCTCGCCAAGATCGAGCCAAGACACGGCCATGTAGGTTCCTGCAAGCAGGGCCAGGAACAGGCCGAGCTTAACCACGCCTGTTCCCAAGAATCTCGACGAGACGGCGGAGAGGTCCATGATAGTTCCCTGTGAGTGTTCGTTGTTAAAACCTGCTGGGTAAGAACAACGACACTCCGACATAGGGCAGCACCCCGTTGATCCCGGTATTCCGTTCGCCGAGGTTGGCATTGGAGATATGGTGCAATCGCACGCCCATTGTCCAAGAGATCCGGTCCGTCACAAAATAGTGCACGCCGGGACCTGTTTCTAAGCCAAATTCGAACTGGGTGCTCTGTTCGGAAATCCGAGGGGCCAGATTCGTCCAGAATATGCCGGCTCCGGCATCCCAGAAGGGCATCCATCGACCGAACGAGAGAAAATTGTATTTCACGACGAACGACCCTCCAGCTCCCTCGGCCGCAAACGGCCTGGTGAATCGCGCAAACACCGGCTCCACCAACAGCTCGATATTGCCTTGGTACCACCCAGATCCAAGAGGATCGGTCAGCACTATTCCGATGCGCGGCAACACAAAGACCGCGCTCCGGTTGGTCGATGTACCAGCACCGATCGCCGTGGTGGCCTGGGCATATCCCACGGCCCCTCCGAGTTCAATGGCACCGCGAGTTACGACGTCGCGAGCCGCGAAGGACGATTCCGCGGTCGCCACCCCGCCATCGATCCAGAGCATTGCCCCCATGACGATTAATGCAAATAGAGCGGCACGACCTCGACGTCGCAGTTGGTCTGTCATTCTTTCCGAGGTTATCTGTGCGGCGAGTCTGTGATATCGGTCGTCTCGCTCTTCTGTGAATCGCATCGCCTCGCATCCCCACCTTTCTTTCCACCATTGGATGGGAGCCATGCTACGACACGTTCATGCCGTGGGTCTGTAACCTATCTTACAAGCGAGGAGGAAATACGTCGGCGGGGAATCGATAGCGGTGAACTCGCGCGAACATTCTATGCAATCAGGGAACTTTGAAGATCTCTGTTTTCGGATGGAAGGCGTACCAGGCAAACCAGAAGGCCATGATGGAGGGAAGCAACTTTCCCTCGGTGTCTGTGATGGAGGCACTGCGGGTGCGCGTGTCGAATCGAGGTCATCTTGGTGAAGAGATTGGGCTGGATGTCGCTCATTGGAGTAAGAAGTAAATCCCGACGGCAATGGGCAAGAGCAGGACGCTCATGATGAGGATGCCGCCGATCCAAGAGGCAGTCGACTGGGCCTTTTCCCTTGAGAGCATAATCTTGCTGGATCTCGTCGCTTCGTAACTCCCATATTCCTCACGCAGGCAATGGCTCACGAATGCCGTAGTCTCCGTGACGTCAGCGGGCATGATTCCGGACAGATAGCGGTCAAAGGCCTTGAAAGACCGAATGGCCGACACGATTTTCTCGCATCTGTCATGGTCGAGAGCATTGAGACGGAACACATGAGGCGAGGCCGCGATGTAGTAGGTTCCGGTATCGTTGGTCGTGATTGCCAGCGCCACAATCTGTTTGGTCCTGTCATCCAGGCTATCGAGGTCAAGATCTTCTTTGAACAGTTCCCAGGCCGATTCGAGGTACGCCGGTCGATTGCACATCCCCTCAAACAAATCGGGTACGAACGAGACGGCCAACGTCCGGGTGATGTCCATAAAGACCGTCTGGACAGCAGCTTGGCGTGAGAGTTCGGCGCGGGTTCGTCCTAACGCCGATCTCTCCGTAGGTGTTAAGAGGGTCGAAGTGCGAGGTAGATCAGTGACCGTGCTTATTGGCTGTTCGCCTGTTCGCATTCTTTCATTCTCTCCAGGAGCCAGTCTTTCTTCGGTAGCCCTGCGGCCACAATGTTGCCATTCATCAAAATTGCCGGAAGGACGGGAAAGCCCAGTGCGTTGACCTCGTGCTCCGATAATGGATGGATGGCGATATGCCAGTCAGGACAGTCCTGTTCAATTTCTCCCGCCAGCAGAAGAACGGACTGCCGCGACAAGCAGCTATCGTGAAAATAGAAATCCATCTGCCACATGACAGCACCGTAACTGATAGTGCCGAAATGATCTGTGAGCTGGCATACAGAAAGAGGGTGGTGGTTAGGAGGGCTGTGTTGCTACCCGCAATTCGCATTGAGGTGGGCGGATTCTATTAGAGCTACGATTTCAACGGTAGCCACTGTGGGCAGTCGGCCGCGGCCCTGGCGAATCCCGCATTGTGCCATTCAAGAACAATATTCCCGGATCGACTGTGGTGATCTGATGGAGCGCTGTCAGAGCTTGGTTAGGCGCGGCAACAGCTGCTTCGTAAACGGTTTCCGGGAAAAAGATTTCAGAGGTGAAAAATGTGCAAAGACTGGTGTGCAACCCTTCATTGTTTCGGAATCCTCTTTCGCGTAGGCCGTTGAATCGCATGACATTTCATAGCTAGCCCTCGGCAGGCTTCTTGCTGAGTCGTCTGCACGAAAGTAGTTCACCTACTGGCTCTTTATCAAGGAGGTGCGAGATGCAGACGAAGCCTATATTGGCGATGGCCATGGTATCGATGATGATAGTTCCCCTTGCCTTGGCTGAGAGTGGGAAAGGAAAAAATGGGAATGGAGGTGGATCGACAACTGGTGTGGCCGGCACAGACACGAGGCTGATTGCGAAGATGCTGCCCATCCCTGGTGGCCAACAAGACCCATTATTTGAGGGGCATGTGGTGCGTCGCACGCAAGGCACGTCCCGTGACGAGTTTGAAGCGCGGGTAGAAGTACCGGAAAGCTTCTTCGGCGCCAATGGTCACCCGGACAGCGTGTCTCTCGATCTGGTAGCCAATACCATTCAATGTGTCATGGTGCTGGACCAGGTTAATCAGGTCACGGGTGTGGTGGAGTATAAGACCAGTATCCGAAGCAGGAACGGTAGTACGGCGGTGAATCGAGCTGGCTCATGCAACCCGCAAGGTATTCCGAACATGCAGGTAGGGAATTCAGCTTCAGCCGACTTCGGCAACGGTAATATATTGCAAGGACGATTCAACCCTAAACGATAGGTTGCCGTCATCTTCTTCGCTTCGGCGGTTCTGAAGGCGGGCGGTACGTGAAGTGCCCACGCCCCTGATACTTTGGCGTCGATGGTCACTGGTGCAACGGGAGTTCTCACTGTGTGCTGAGTCCTACAGATCAGACAGGATTGACCAGGAAGTCGCCGGCTCTCCCTTGAGGCCTGCGATGCAACTGCGAGCCCCCGCGGAACATCTTGTATCTAGATGACATTATCAGGGGGCGTTTGATCGGATCGGCATAGGGCTTGCTCTATCCTATTTGCAGCTACTCTGTGCCTGCCTGGCCATCACGGAAGAAGGTCAAGAATGGGAATCGATAAACGAAAGCCTAGTCCTAGATTTTCCCTGCGAGCGATTCTTCTTGTTGGGCACGTGCTTCTCTGTTTTGCGATCATATCCTGCACCGGTGGGGAGACGAGTCAGCCGGTCACGAGCGGAGGGACTCCTCCACCGGCTGGGCCGACGCCTGTGGTAGCGGGAACATTCCCGCTCCTCTTTGTCACGCAAGTCCCGGTCAGTGGCGATTTCACCGCGATCACGGCGACCTTTGGAAACCACCACTCCAGCATGCAGCAGGCTCCACGAGGAGGCGACCTGTGGATCCGTTACCCGGACGGCATACGGAAAAATCTGACGCAGACTGCGGGGTTCGGCATGGAGGGAATGCAGCTTGCGCAAGCGATTGCCGTACGCGATCCGAGCGTACATTGGGATGGGCAGAAGGCATTGTTTTCGATGGTGATCGGCGCGCCGACTCAGCAATTCCATGTGCAAGATTTTTTCTGGCAGCTCTACGAAATTACCGGTTTTGGAAAAAATGAGACGCCGGTCATCACCAAGGTCCCGAATCAACCGACAGATTTTAACAATGTCTCGCCGATCTATGGCACAGACGGACGCATTATCTATACGTCGGATCGTCCCCGGAGCGGAGAGAAACATCTGTATCCCCAGCACGACGAGTACGAATCCACTGCCGTCGTTTCCGGCCTGTGGAGTCTCGACCCGGTCAATGGCGATCTGTTTCTCTTGAATCATGCGCCATCCGGAAACTTTACTCCGACCATCGACAGTTTTGGCCGTGTCGTCTTTACGCAGTGGGATCACTTGAAGCGCGACCAACAGGCTGATGCCGACAAGTATGCAGGCGGCGCCAACGGTACCTTCACCTATGCGAGCGAAGCCGCGAGCGCGCAGAAAGTTTCGAATCTGTTCGGCAGCGAAATTTTTCCTGAACCACGTGTCGATCAAGAAGTGGCCGGCACGAACATGAACAAGCATGACTTCAATCATTTCTTCCCCTGGACGATTCTCGAAGATGGGACAGAGGGAGAGACGCTCAACCATCTTGGACGCCAGGAGCTGCATAGCTATTTGCCGTCGAGTCTCAACGACGATCCCAATGTCATCGAATTCTTCGGCCAGCTGCCGCGATTCAATCAAAATCCCATTTCGCACATGTTTCAGATCAAGGAAGATCCGCTCAAGCCAGGTCGCTATTATGGTGTCGATGCTCCAGAGTTCGGCACGAGAGCCGGTGGACAGGTGGTTTTTCTGGATGCGCCGCCTAGCCAGAATCCCGATGCCATTGCTGTGACCTACGTCACGCACCGGGACACGGCCGGTTTCAATGAAGACAATCAGCCGCCTGCGCCCAACAATAGCGGCCACTACCGCGATCCCCTGCCGCTATCCGACGGAGGTCTCGTGGCAGCCCATACAGCTGAGACCCGCCAGGATGGGCCGACCGGCACCGCCAACCCGTCCCGTTACGACTATCGGTTGAAGACACTGAAGAAGCAGGTCAATGGATTTTGGAAGGCAGATCAGCCCTTGACGGCTGGGATCGCAAAGAGCGTTTCCTATTGGGATCCTGATAGGAAAATCAGCTATTCCGGCAATCTTTGGGAACTCCAACCGGTGGAAGTAAAGCCGCGAGGGAAGCCTGCGAAACTCACGGTTCCTCTTCCGGCTCCTGAGCAGCAGATCGTGCAGCAGGCCGGGGTTAATCTCAACGCACTACGCAGCTATTTGACGCAGAACAACCTGGCTCTCGCGGTTATGCGGAACGTAACGATTCGAGACGATGGGGATCGTCAGCAACCGTTCAATCTGCATGTGCCGGGCGGTGTCCAAACCGTAGGAGCTGCGGGGAAGCTCTACGACATTGCACATTTTCAATTGTTCCAAGCCGATCAGGTGCGGGGCCTTGGAGGGATCAATACCCCGCGAGCCGGTCGGCGAGTGCTCGCGCGCACGCTGCATGAATCGAGCGCGCTCTCCGGTAATAAACCGAATCCCACCGGGCCTCCCGGAAGCGTTGCGGTCGCGAGCGATGGGTCGGTTGCGGCCTTCGTGCCGGCGCGACGGGCGCTTACCTGGCAATTGACCGATCCTCAGGGCATACCGGTTGTGCGTGAACGTTATTGGGTGACGTTTCAACCGGGCGAAATCCGTGTCTGTGCTTCCTGCCACGGAGTGAATGATAAGAACCAAGCAGGCGGTCCTGCTCCAACGAATACCCCACAGGCATTGCTTGAACTCCTCCAATATTGGAAGGCCCAGAACCCCTAACGAGCCTCACGCGATCATCTTTCAGTGCTCTCTCGGCGAGCGTGATTTTCCTTCATGACCTCGGTAGTCGATCTGCGCCACAGCCACCCGTACAGGGAGACATTGATTGCGAGCACGACCGTGCCAAGCAGAAATTGAACGTCGCGAGTCAAGCCATCGGGATACAGAATGGGCAACAGATAGTTGGCGATGAAGTCTGAACGATGGCCAGTTTGGCCCGCTTGCTCTCGAAAGTAGTTCTCCAACGGAGTGAGCGGACAGATCCAGCCGGTGTATTCGACGACCGCGCCCCAGAGGGCAGCCGGCAGGTGCAGCCACGCAATCCACCGCCATCTCAACAGAAGCAGCCCGCCGCAGACGACGAAGACTACGAATCCCAGGTGAACAATCAGAACCAGATCGGCCAGGAGAGGGTACATCTAGAATAAAGAGGGATTGGTTGGTTTCGGATAGGTCACTGTTCCCTTCTCGAATTTGGCAAATGGCGTCAGTTTGTGCTGGTCGGCCTTTGTCGCAGTCATGATGTGCCGGACCTCCCAACTATGGATGACGAGCGCATTGGCAATCAACGACCGATGGCAGCGCCACGGGTCGAGTCAATCCGGCGGCATTTTCCCCGGATCGATTTCGAGCAGGCGCAGTCGGCCATTGGCGATATGCTCGGTCTTGTAGAGCCGATCGCCCAGTTGCATGGTTCCCACGAGGAGATTGCCGCTGGCCACAAAGGTGAAGTCGCCCCGTGAAGGCGGTTTGAAGATGCCGCGGATGACGGCGGTATCGTTGCTGCGGGAGACCGTCGAGGTGATGTCCAGTTCAGGGGTGGCTCCATTAAAGAGCTCAACGGTGATCCTGGGGTGGGGTCTGGCCCCTGCATCCTTCAATATCTGAAACAATGGCATGTCGAGAGCGATTTCCCGATCGCGAAGCACCCAGGGTCTTCGCGGCGCCGGTGGCTGATCGGCAGCGGGAGGAGGAAGGACTGTCTGCCACAAGCTCATCGGTGCCTGGCGCTCATCCGCCCCTGCAATCTGCCAGAAGATACTGCTCAGCACCGCGACGAGAACAACAATGACGGACCGGCTGATCACTGGGTTGTCTCCTTATCAAAGGCGGCATGGTGGTTCCGTCCCATTATATAGAGGGGTGGGGTCCTGTGCGATCATGAAATCTTGAACTAGAGGAGCACGGACAATCATCCTTAAGCCTCTTTCCGGTCAAGGGACGATCACTCGAAAATTTTTCGGCGCAGCGGGAGGGGTCACGTCCGATGCCCCTGCGCGCCAAGCTGCGACGACCTGACGGACTTCGTTCATGGAACGTGCATTGTCCGCGGAGTTTGCCGGATCGATGGCATGATCGATACCGGCCGGCCGTCCGTTGATGAGAATGTTCGGGTTCGAAAAATACTTCACACGCGGGCAGGAGACGGTCGGGCAGGCGTAGGCCATGATCGTCCGGAACCTTCCGACTGTATCTCGATACCCATAGGAGTAGGCAAAGGCGCCGGTGCCGCCGGTCGCGCGGTCGTGCGCGTTGCCCATGTTATGTCCCATTTCATGGGCGAGGGTGTCGTTCACAATGCAATCGCGCGCCGTCACGCTGAAGGCGGAACTGGCGAAGCTGGCGCGCGGGCCGTTGGTCATGACATAGGCGATGCCGCAAAAGCTGCCACCGTTGTCCACGATCAAGGCCACGAGATCGGCCTTATGCTGATCGCGCAATAGATGAACCTGATCCATGATCCCATCGGTCGTACTGCGCAGACGGGTGAGATCGGTGTCGATGCCGCCCGATTCCGTATAGGCGACTTCGGCCGTGTGGACGAGCCGGAGCTGCATCGCGATCTGGCTGTTACTGTAGGCCTGATTTGCCGAATCGACGCCCAATTCGATCAAGGCCTCTATGGCGGCCTGGCCCCCTTCCTGCGTCTTTGCCGTAGCTGTGTAGACGACCAGCAGGTCGACGATGGTATCGGTCGCTGCCGCGGCGGTGGGATCGGTCTGTTGCGAGGTGGTATCTGTGGGAGGGGCCTCAGCAGCGTCGTCGGCTACGACGAGCGGATGGTGATCCGGAGGTAAGGCTGCTTCGTCTATTTCCACGAGACGGTGAAGGTTTCCGACGGTCGATTCGATTTTGTAGAGGCGCTCATTTGAGAGAATCGTCCCGGCCATGGTTGTTCCGTGGGTCACCAACGTAACCTCGCTTCTTGCTTCTCCTCGGAGCCGCCCGCGCCACACCTTCGTTTGTTTGGGATGCTCCCGTGGCTGATCGAGGTCCAGCGTTCGAGTCCCGGCATCGAAGAGGTTCAGTGTCACATCCGGTCGAGCGTCGACAGGCGAGCGATGCATGACATCCAATGCGGCGGGATTGAGCGTCATCGTTCGATGCCGCAGCATCCATCGTTTAGGCATTGCAGGCGCAGGCAGCGCCTGGGCGATGGCAGGAGGCCCGGCGCTAGTGGTGTCTTCGAAGAGCGGTATCGATGATGATGTCGATGCTCCCAGCACGGCAGAGGGCGCTTCACATGCTGCGAGGCAAAGACAGAGAACCAGCGTGCGCGAGCGAAGGTTCGGAAGGCGGTGTTTTGCGACAGTGGCCGGTGACCGTGGTATCGGTGCAGTCGGTTCCATACATCCTTCCTTTGCGTAACGCCCTATGCCAATGAGAGAGCAAGGGTGATGCCGTTTCATGGGATGTTCCCGCTGGGTCAGCGGGCCGGCGCTTCTACAATATCAAGCAATTCCGAGGCTGACGAAAAACGGCCCACAGGTGGGCGGAAGAAAAACCCTACGCAGAGAGCAAAAGTGGAGGCTGTAGCCTACGCGGAATTATCGCGGGCAATTGATCGATTCTGTTGTGACTGAGACAGGACATTCGTCATTCTGATAACTGTATTCCCCCCCATGCTTACCCGGTCGCCCAGGATTCCTCAAGGCTCAGTCCTGTAAAATAGTGATTCGCTGCATCAAGTCTTATGGTACAGCAATCCTAGTAAAACCCCTCAAGAAGAAAGAGGCGCGATCATTGGCCTGAGTTTTGCTTAACTTAGCAGGCAGTCGTAATTCAGATTCCTTGAGGAGGCAAATATGAAATGGCCTACCTGGGGACAGTGGTATCAGAGGGTTCTTGGCCTCATAGCTCTCTCTTGCATGATTTGGGCTCTATCGGCAGTCTCTGCCTGTGTCTCAGTGCCAGTACCTGCCACTGATCTTGTCTCGAAGGGGAGAGAGATCTTCTTCAACGAGACATTCAACGGGAACGGTAGAACCTGCGGCACCTGCCATCCGGCTCAGAACAACTTAGTCCTCGATCCGGCATTCATCGCGACGTTGCCGCCGACGGATCCCTTGTTTGTCGCCGAGTTCAATCCCGATCTCAAGAAGAATTTTGAGAATCCGAAGCTGATGCGTCAGTTCGGCCTGATCCTGGAGAACCTGGATGGATTCGACGACTTGGAGAACAAGTTTGTCATGCGTGGCGTGCCCCATGTGCTTGCACAACGGACATCCGTCAACAGCAATCAGGGGCCGCGCACAGGGTGGTCAGGCGACGGAGCGCCGGGCGACGGCTCGCTTCGCTCCTTTGCGACCGGGGCCGTGATTCAGCATTTTACCAAGACGTTGAATCGCGTATCGGGAGTGGACTTCCGCCTCCCGACGGAGGAGGAATTGGATGCCATCGAGGCCTTCATGCTGTCCCTTGGCCGGCAACAGGACCTCACCTTGCCCCTGCCGCTGAAGGGGATCGTGGCGAAACGGGGCCAGGACATCTTCCTGGATAACCAGCTGGGCAAGTGCAACCTCTGCCATGTCAACGCCGGGGCCACGGCGAACTTCGGTGCTGGGAATATTGGAAACGCGAACTTCAATACCGGTGTGGAGGATCTGCCGGATCAGCCGGCCGATCTTACCGGCGAGAAGAACCCGCCTGACGACGGATTTGGCAGACCGGGTGATGGGACCTTCAACACCCCCCCGTTGGTGGAGGCCGCCGATTCCGGGCCGTTTTTCCACAACAATGCAATCGAGACGATCGAAGGGGCGGTGGCATTTTATGACGGCAAGGCATTCAACAACTCTCCTGCGGGCCGTGCTCTCGCCGCGGCCGATCCAAATCAAGTCGGGATAGAACTGGATGGAACTCAAATTGTCGCCATTGCCGCGTTTCTGAGGGTTCTCAATGCGCTGGAGAACATTCGGCAGAGTCTTGAACTGCTGGAGTCAGGGGCTAAGACCAGTTTCGGCGAAAGGGCTGAAGACCGGGAACGTATCAAACGAGCCGTAAGTGAGACGCAGGACAGCATCAAGGTTCTTGAGAACGGCGGGCTCCATCCCGATGCGGTCACCCATCTACTGAAGGCGAAGGAATCTGCGGAAAAGGCGCACAGTAGCCTCTTCAGGCGGCGCGCCCTAGTCCAGCAGGCGGTCGATGAACTGCGGAATGCCCGCACGCAACTCATCGAGGTTTCCTGAAACAGCCTGCGAGTCGAGGCAAGCAATGGAAGGGACAATGCCATGCTACACCGTCATCTGACATTGGCGATCATCATCCTGTCGCTGGGATGGGGCCTGGATGCTTTCGGCCAGCAAGCCACTGAAATGTTCATCCCGCTTGGACAGTCTCCCGGACTGTCCAAGGGAGGTAGTGTGATTGGAACTCTTGAATCGATGGATCCGGAGAAACACTCGGTAACCGTCGTGAGCCTGTCCGGCGCACAGACGGTGGGGATAACGGATCGGACGATGATCTGGTTGGATCTGAGCCAGCAAAAGCAACCGAACCGAAACGGTGCAATCAACGATCTGCAGCAAGGCCGCAGGGTCGAGGTGAAAGTTCGCAAGGGCGACCCAAAAGCTGTCGCCGAATGGATCAAAGTCCAGGTCAGCCCGTGAAGTCATCCTCCACGGGCCTGCATATTTGAAACCGCCTCTGTACCCCAAGCGGTCAGCTGTTCGCGGTCCTCCAATACATCCACCGGCACTTCATAGAAGGATTTGAGGGTTTGTTTGGCATTCGGTCGAAACGGCTTCATGCCCTGCTCTTTGTAGAGTGAGACGGTCGCGGGGGTAACTTTGAAATACAGTCGGCCCTTGTGAATGATGCCAAAGAATGTTTCTCGTTGGGACAACCCGTATCCGCCGAACATGGCGCGGCAGGTTACGCCCTGCAGATCACCGAGCTGGTCCAACACGAAGTTCTTGAATCCGTCGTCGTTGGGCGCCACGGTTTTGTCACAGAGGTTTGCGTGCTGCGACTATTCTGACAGCAATGGGAAAGGTGATGCGGTCGCCACGCTGAAAATTAGACGCGGCCTGGGTAATACGCTGTTTGGCGTCCTGCTTCTGGACATCTGAAAGTCTCGCCATAAGATTTTGGACCGGTGCGGCGATCTCCATCAGGCTGGTGTAATACTCCTCTGCCGACGCGTAGGACCACTCCGCGAGAAATTCCTGATCCGTGACATCGGCCAGTCCTGCTTGGTGCATCATTCCTGCGAGATCGCCTGGCTTGGCCAGGCGGAAGATACCGGGCGCGGTCGGGTCCGGTGTGGGCAATTCGACGACTTGTTTTATCGCCTCCATTGAGAGACCGATCGAAGGGTTTTTCTCCGGCGCAGACCAGACGGCTGCTGCGACCCAGCCTCCGGGCTTCAGCAGGCGAGCGATTTCAGCGGCGGCTTTCGGAATCTCGGGAAGAAACATCAGGCAGAAGCGGCTGGTGATGGCATCGAAGGAGTTGGGTTCGAACGACAGGGCCGTCACATCGCCGGTCTTGAAGGAAACGTTCTGGAGGCCCAGCCTCGTGGCCTTTCGTCCGGCCACCGCGAGCATGTGTTCGGCAAGATCCACCCCCACGACACTGCCGGATGGGCCGACCGTCTGTGCGCCGAGCAGGGCCGGATAGCCGGTGCCGGATCCAAGATCGAGGACCTTCATGCCGGCTCGCAGTCGCGCATCGGCCACGAGCCGGTGATTCAGGAATGCCATCTGCTCATCGAAGAATCGGTCCCACTTTTCCCATCCGCCGGCAACGCGGTTCCAGTCTTGACGTTGGCCTTCGATGACTTGTTGCGCCGTTTGTTGGGGGGACATAATTCTCCTTTTAACGATTGACGGATCACTGATGACGAATAACGAACCCCAATTTATCCGCCGCTGAGCGCGCAGATGATATAGACCCTATCGGTGTCCTGAAGCGGCGCGGTCACATCGTGTCGCTGCTCCTCGTTCACGAAAATTCTGATATGCGGCCGGATCGTATCCTGCTCCGTAATGATCCGAAATCGAATGCCGGGAAAGCGACGATCCAGTGCCGTCAGCGCCTCTGCCAACGTCGCACCTTCTATCTGCACTTCACCCTGCTGTGCCGTGTAGGATCGCAATGCGCCAGGAATGTGCAGGTTCATCGCCCGAGCGTCGCCGTTTCCACTGAGTAAATTTCAGGCAGATGCCTGGCGATGCAGATCCAGGTTGCCCCTTCATTCCGGCTTGCCCAGATCTCGCCCTGCGTCGTGCCCACATACAACCCGACGGTTTCATGCGCATCGTTCGTCATGGCCTGACGTTTTACCGTCCACCAGGCGTTTGACCGGGGAAAGCCTTTGTCCTGTCTCGTCCAGCTCTTCCCGGCATTGCGTGTCACATAGGCCGCCGGCTTTCCGTCCGGACTCACGCGTGGCCAGACAGTCTGGCCGTCCATCGGGAACACCCAGGCGATGTCTGCGTTACGAGGATGAACTATCATGGGAAAACCGATGTCGCCGATCTTCTTCGGCATGTTCTTTCCGATCCGCAGCCAGGTATCAGAGGGTCGATCGAGTCGGTAAATGCCGCAGTGATTCTGTTGGTACAGTCGATCGGGATTGCTGGGGCAGAGCCTGACACAATGGGGATCGTGGAAGGTCGCAGTGGTTGGGGCAAATCCCTCGACCACGTCGAGTCCTTCAAGGAGTGGGACGAATGCTTTCCCACCGTCGGTTGATTCATGTACCCCGCCTCCGGACATGGCGAAATAGAGATGCTTGGGATTGCGCGGATCGACAAGGATCGAATGGAGCTTCGGGCCGTCCGGCGTGCCGTCTTGTATGCTGCCCATCCACTCACGGTATTGCGGATCGTCGTTGATGTAGGAAAAGGGCCTCCACGTCGCCCCTCCGTCCTCGGAGCGGAAAAGGCCCTGCGGTGAGGTGCCGGCATACCATACGTTCGGCTCGTTCGCGTGGCAGGGTGTGAGCCAGAACGTGTGATTCACTGCGCGGCCCTTCTTGCCCTCGGGTACTTTCAGGAAGGCCGGCGGCGCGGCAGACTCCTTCCAGGTCTTCCCTGCATCGGTCGATCGAAACAGGGTCGGCCCCAGATGCCCGGTGCTGGCCGCCATCAACATCGTGCGGCGATCCCGTGGGTCACAGACGATGTGATGGATAATGTGACCGAGGAATAGCGGTGCGGAGAGTTTCCACGTCCGTCTCGCTCGATCGCTTTTGAGCGTAAATGCGCCCTTCCTAGTGCCGATCAATAATGCAAGAGGACCTGCAGTTGGCTTGAGGCTGACGGCTGATAACTTCATAGCGCCTCCCTGTGGATGCAATTACCTGATCGTTTGAAAGGTTTCGCGAAGTTCTTTCACCTCGGTGATCAAGAGATCGAGATGCTGGTCCCGTTGGGGTTGATCATCTTTGAATTTCCAGAGCCGCCCGAAGATCGCGTCAAGTTCCTTCTTATGTGTGACAGCCAAGGCGTAGGCCGGCGTCTTTCCCTGGGCGTTTGTCACGCCGCAGAAGGAGTCCCTGAGCGCATGAAACTGGTTGTGCAGATCGTCGAAAGCGCTGTCGACTCCCTTGCCGCCCTTGGCCCTGGCGGCGGTGGCTTCCATCATATTGGCGAGGTTGATGGTGGTCTCGACGCCACTGGCCCCTTTGGCCTGCGCCGCATAGTCGCTTGCGCGTGGGTAAAACAGATAACTGCAGCCACTGAGACTTGTCAGTATGAATGCCAACGCGAGCCATCCAATCGTTCGTTGCATAAGAGCCTCCTTTGGTGAAGTGAACGGGTTCTAGTCAAGCACGTTGTCTGAACCAGGTCAATGTGTCGCTGGCGGTCTACGTGTTTCCTTTGAAGCACGTGGGATCCGTCCGCGTGAATCATTGCTTTCGGCTGTAGGTGATCTCCAGCATCTTCGTTTCCTTGGCGCCGTGGTGCGCTCCATACATGTCGAACTGCTGGGTATTGTTGTCGATAATTTTCCAGACCGCGCGATGCGTCATATGTCCTCCGCCTGGTTCACCGTGCTGGCCCTTCAGCGTGATGGTCTTGCCGTCGGCGCTGGCCGTGCCTTCCATCATGAAAATCCCCGTGCCCATGGTATCCATCCATGCGGTGACATATTTTTTGCGCAGGTTATCGTAGGCGTCGATCCCGACTCCGGAAAAGGGCTGGCCCATCATCTGGGCATTGTATTCCTGGTAGAGAAAGCGTCCATCAAGCAACATCTTCATCTCGGCGGTGCCGGTGGATTCTGTCGGAGATTTGCCAGGCTCCATCCACTCTTTGGTGGTGGTTGTCCAACTGCCGGCCAAGCCGGCAAACAACTTATGGGGCTCGCCAGGCGTACCTAGTTGTTTCCACAACTCCATCATCGCCTGCTGATCCATCTGTTTCCCGGGCTTCTTGTCTTTGGCCAGGGCCGTAGAGACGGTCAGCAGGACACACAATGCTGTGATTGCAAGAGAGATGACACGCATGATGGCCTCCTGTGTTAGTGAATTCGTTTTCGGAGAACGGCGTAGAATGCCGGGACCTGCGCGACTGCGCCCGTCGGGAGGGTGTGCACCGTGTGAATATAACTGTTGCCGGTATGAAGGAGCGAAAAACGATCGGGAGGAAACAGCGCCGCCAAGTCGTTTTCGTCCAACCTGCCCGGTGTAATGCCATGCTGGAATACTCGTGCAAGGCCGAGTGGCTGGCCATTCTGCTTGATCAGTTTCGTGAGGTAGGATTCAGCGGCCGATGAAAGTTCGATCAGATATAAGGTTCCTGTCGCTCCAAGCAGCCGCGCGATACTTTCTATTGCGGTCGCCTGATCCACGGGGGACAATTGATGCAGCACTCCCCGCATGTAGAGATTCGCATCGCCAACTTCTTCGTGAAGCGATTGGGCATCATCGGGACAAAGCACATCGAGAATACGATAGGAGATATTGGCGGCAGCATTCTTCGTTCGGGCGATATCAAGCGCGGCGGGAGAAATTTCAGTGCCGATCACTCTTGCAAAATGATTGGCGAGAAAACGAGTTTGAGTGCCATTGCCACATCCCAGATCGATCAATGGGAGCCGTGAGTCGGCATGGTCATGAAACAGTTTCAAATCTTGCTGGGCCGCATGAGCGGGATCGGCATCCCAGAAGATTTCGCCGGATGCTCCGCTGACCGTACTCCAAAATCCCTCCCAGGATGCCGAATAACGATTCGCTGATGTCATAAGTATTGTTCCCCTATACGCCGCCCTGTTCTATGCCCTGCATGTTCCGGGCATGTCCTGGTTTGGATCTGTTAGTTCCCTGGTGCGCTGATTATCGAGGGGAAGCTTCCCTTGCGTTGAGCAACACAAGGGAAGCTTCTCATCTGCGTCACCTGTTCTCTTACACCGTGACTGTGACAGTCTTGACCGCCGCCTTCGCCTTGGCAACCATCTCCGGAGGCAGTGCGTCAATCTTATGGGAGTGTTTCGCGTGCATGGCCACTAACTGGAACAACTCTCCTTCTGTCTCAGCCCTTACTTGAAATCCGCAGCCGGCTGACGCGTCGACATCCAGGCAACCGAGTTGTTTATATTGTTTGTCCGACATGATCTTCTCCTCCTGTTTGGTTGGGGTGGATGATACGTGCACTATTTCGCACGGGCACATTTGAACCGATCGGCAGCGCCTTGTCTAGTTCGAATCAATATGTCCAAGCATCAGGCGCTTATATCGCATAGAAGAACTCTTCCTTGACGATCTTTCCATTCTGCACCGTATAGAGACCTGTTTCGTCCATGGTCATACGGTTTCCCCTGTGCTTGGGCGTGACGTCGTACTTGAATCGCACAATGAAGCGGTCGCCATGGGGGAAGGGACCCTCGGCCACAGCTTCGTGGATTTGATGGTTATCCACCCACCATTGATTCTTCGCCTTCACCTTCTCGGTCCCCCGTTGAGTCTGCTCCATGCCTGGATGGGCCACTGGTTCGACGCTCTCGATATCCGTTGAGTACAACCGATCGATTGCTTCCTGATTCTTGCCCTGTTTGCACAAGGCGACCAATTCCTTGCCGATTTCCATTGTCGTCATGATATCTCCTCCTTGTCTTGTGATGTCGATGGTGTAATCACAGGGGGACTCAACAGGCCGTGGAACATTGTTTTGATGGGCTCATACTGCCATCACTCCGCCGTCGATAGGCAGAATGCTGCCGGTGGTCCAGCGCGACTCATCGGAGGCAAAATAGATCGCGGCCTCCGCGATTTCCTCCGGCTGTCCCAAGCGACCCATTGGATGGATGTTTTCGAATAATGCCTTGGCCTTCGGGTCCTTCAGCATCTCTTGCACCGGCGGGGTCAGTACGCCTGCCGGACAGATGCAGTTGCACCGGACGCCCTGCTTCGCATATTCGACCGCGACGGACTTGGTCAGCATATTCACGCCCGCTTTCGCTGCTTGGTACGCATGGGCTTGAAAGAAGGGAATGGCCTTTAGCCCTGCGACGGTTGACATATTAATGATGGATCCTCCGCCCTGTTTCAACATCTGAGGGATCGTGGCGCGGATGAATCGGAAGGTGCCCTTGAGAAAAATATCGAAGGTCTCATCCCAAATCTGGTCGGTGGTTTCATGGAGAGGGCCCGCATAGAATAAGTTGCCGGCGTTGTTCACAAGGATATCGAGACGACCGAACGTCCGGACCGTGGTCGCTATCGCGTTCTGCACATCCTGCTCATTCGTCACGCTTCCCTGAAGCGCCAGCGCATGGCCACCGCGCTGCGCGATGTCTTGAACGACACGCGCCAATTCTTCTTTCCGCCGGCCCGTGATCGCGACCTTCGCGCCTTCCCGTGCAAAGGCTTTCGCAATCGCTTCTCCGATACCGGTCCCTCCGCCCGTGACAAGGGCAACTTTATGTTCGAGTCTCATCCGTCCCTCCTTCATAAGGATAGTCTGATCTGGCTTGCCGGTTTTATCGTGAAGGCGCAATCGATGGCGACCGGTTCGTTATCCAGCCGTCACAAGTTCGTTCAACCGTAATTTCAACAACCGATCCGGTTCGTTCTTGCGTGTGGTTGGGCGATGAGCTGCAATGACAGAATCGACGATCGAGCCGCAGTTGAGACAACGCCACCCGGAAATCTCATATCCTGCAGAGCCCAATTCCAGATCGTCATACCGCTCTCGAACCATTAGTCCGTCGCAACGTTGACATGTCATGCGGCACCTCCTTCTTTCGATGCCCTGGCTATTCATAGTGTGTGGAATGAGCGTTCCATAATGACTCAAAAAATGTGCGATCAGCCCAAGATCGAAAGTGCGGTCTCTGCTGTCTGCTTCACCACTTCAGCCGATGCTCCGGCTTTAATCATCACAATGATGCCCTGCATCATGGTCGTCAGAAAGCGAGCCAGGGCGCGGGGATCTTTATCCTGCGTCAATTCACCTTGCTCCTTCGCGCGGGTTAGGACCTTGAAGAATGTCTCTTCGATTCTATGAATGGCCTGGCGGAGCGTGCCTGCAATCTCATTTTCGTGCGGTGACAGCTCCATCACGGTGTTGGCGATCAGGCATCCGCGGCGCTGAGGATCGGCCAGGCCACCTTCGATCATGCCGTTGATGAAGTGGCGTAAGGTTGGGAGCGCCGGACCTGGCTGGTCGAGGAGGGAGAATTTTGGGCCGGCAAAGGTGGTGCAGTATCGGTCGATTACTTTCAGGAACAGGGTGCGCTTATCGCCGAAGGTGTCGTAGAGGGAGCCGCGATTGAGGTCCATCGCGCTCAGCAAATCTTCCATGGATGTGGCTTCGTAGCCCTTGTGCCAGAAGACCTGCATGGCCTTCTCGATGGCGTCGTCGGGATTGAATTCCTTCGGGCGGGGCATGTGGGGCTCCAGTGTTCCTAATTCGTGAGCAGGGTAATAGATATTGGAACGATCAGTCAATAATAGATATTCCATCGCCCCATTCTGTTGGATGCCCCCCATGCGGTGGACAGGCTCCTAGGTAGCTTTCATAGGTCTCTTTGGCGGCTAGACAACAACCATCGCAATGTATTACAACCTCTCCACTTCCGGGGTCCGACAATTCTGAAATCAGGGCGCAGAGGTTTTCGAGACTGTGGAGCCGGTTCATTGAATCAGATCTTTGAATACATACGCTCAGGCAGTAAAGCACTCCTGCGAAAAATGGGCGTACAGTTTGCCAAGCCCACCCGTTATGAAACAGTACGACGGGTTGCAAGGGTTCCCCGGACTGAACGTCGGCGGGAAAGCAGAAGCCCGAGGATTAGTCCCTGCACCTATGGCTTGATGCGTTCGGTCGATCGCGATGGTGTGATGTTGGAAGAGGGGTACGGCACAGCGGTGAACGATAGCCGAACCGGAGTGCGGCTGCTGCTCGGCGTCGCTCCGTCCAAAGGGCAGATTTTGGAAATCCAAACCAACCATTCGACTCTTGGGCGTGCGACCTGTCTTGTGGAAGTCTGTTGGACAAAACCGCTGCGGAGCAATGAAGAAGAAGCACTGTACCTCGTAGGCTGTCGCATGAACTTCTACACCACGCAGAGTGTCATCTAGCTGCTATAGGCATTTCTTCCAGCGCCCATCACTTCCCTCCTTGCCCGGCCCGTTTCCGATTTTTCCACGTCGAATCCGGAGAGAGACTGGTCAGGCCTGCCCGAAGCGCGTGTTCCTGTGATGACCAAGGAAATAGCAGCGCGAAGAACCTCATGGGGGAGGCCTGGTCGCCCGGCCGCCTGGCCACTGGTGTCGAGCGCGGTCAATTGACCAATCCAAAAAGGGGAGATAATATCGCCCGGCAAAATCAACTTCATTTAAAGGGGGGAATATGGCCGAAGTACCTGATGTCTATGCCGACCAATTTCAGCTCAACCTCGGGCCGCTAGGATGCACGTTGAATTTTCAGGCCTCCGGAGCGAATCCGGTCGCGCCCGGTTCGATGCCGCCCATTGAACGTGTCGCCACCATTCGCTTGAGCCTGCAGCATCTCAAAGCGATGGCATTCATATTTCACAAACAAATCGTGGCGTATGAGACCCAAACTCAACTGAACATCGGCCTTCCGGTCGATGTGCTTCGAGCGATGCAAATCCGGCAGGAGGATTGGGAAGCGTTCTGGCGTCCTTAGCCCGGCTGGATTATTTGGTCTGGTCTATTCGGTTGAACAGAACCAGTGGATCCACCAGGTGGACGAGATAGACCAGACAGGCTCAAACGGTTTTTAGGCTGGCAGATTTTTTCAGCACCCTGTTAGAATCGCCCGCCATGCCGGTCGGAACATTTACCGCACAGGTCGAGTCGATCGAAGATCTCACGCACGACGTGCGCCAGCTCGATCTGCGGTTGATCGAGCCGAAATCTATCGCCTTCAAGCCAGGCCAGTTCATTTCGTTCGAGATGCCGCATCCGAAGACCGGTCATCTCGTGACGAGAGCCTATTCCATTGCCTCGCAACCAAGCCGATCGAACGTCGTGACGCTGCTCTTCAACCTGGTGCCAGGTGGGCCAGGCTCCGGTTTACTGTTTCACCTCACTGCAGGGGAGAAGACACATTTCAAAGGGCCGGCGGGAAGTTTCTATCTGCGAGAAGACCCAGGACGTGAATTGCTGTTCATCGCCAGCGGCACCGGCATCGCGCCGATCCGCTCTATGTTGCTGGCGAACGCGGAACGTTCCGATCCGAGACCGGCGACCCTGTTTTGGGGACTGCGTAGCCAGCGGGATCTCTATTATCAGAAAGAGCTGGCTGATGTGACCAGGTTGACTCCAACATTCCAGGCCATCACCACGTTGTCACGCCCCGAGCCAAGCTGGTCCGGCGAATCAGGCCGTGTTCTTCGGCTGATCGAGGAGCGAATTACGTCAGTCGAGAATCTCTCCGTCTACCTCTGCGGGAACAGCGCCATGATCGCCGATGCGACAGCCTTGCTCCAGAAGAAAGGCCTCTGTCCCATCTATCGCGAAAAATACTACGACGACAAGGGGTCTCCGGAAGATTGAAGCAAGGGTAGCCTAGTCATCCTCTTGCTCGCGGAACGCGCACGCTCCGAAGGGGGCAAGGGAGTGGTCAGGTGCCCTTCTTGCTCGCAGAACGCGCACGGTGAAACTGTGCTCGTTCGATGCGCGCAGTCAAGGGCAACCTCGACCACTCCCTTAGCAGATGTTTGGAGAAAGAGGGATCCGGCTCAACGTCCGCACGTAGACCAACATGCGTGTCCTTCCAAGAGAAGAAAAGCGAGCGAGCTTGGAGGGAACATTGAAGGTGAGTATATGTACCGGCTGAAAGACAAAGTCGCGATTGTGACGGGGAGTAGCAGTGGCATTGGAAAGGCCATTGCTTTGCGGTTCGGGGCTGAGGGAGCGAAGGTTGTTGTTGCGGCCAGGCGAGTGGCGCTCTGCGAGCAGACCGTCTCACAGATCACGAAGAGCGGCGGGGAGGCCTGGGCGATTCAAACGGATGTGGCAGATGAACGGGCGGTCGAACGATTGATTGACGAAACAGTGAAGCGGTATGGACGGCTGGATATTCTGGTGAACAATGCGGGAGTGATAGCCGGAGGGCGGTTAGCTGAGACGACAACGAAAGCATTCGATGAAGTGATGAATGTAAACTTGCGCGGCACGTTCTTCTGTTGCCGGGCCGGTTTTACACAGATGAAGAAGCAGGGCGGCGGGACCATCATTAATATGTCGAGCGTTGCTGGTGTCCAGGCCTGGGCCGGCACGGGAACGTACAGCGCGTCGAAGCACGGCATCATGGCCTTGACGAAATCGCTGGCCGAGGAAGGCCGCCCGCATCACATTAAAGTGAGCGCCATCTGTCCAGGCGCTGTAGCCGACGATCTCGTCGATGCCTCGCCGGATGAAATTCTCCGGAGCGAGAAGATCGACCCCTTCGACGTGGCTGAGACGGCGCTCTACCTGGCGACCCTGGGTAAGCACACCGTCGTGCATCAGGTCGTGATCGATCGGCTGGGAGCGGAGTGGTAGGTGGTCCGGGTGATCCTCCGTGCTCGCTGCCCGCGCACCCAAGCACAATTTAATTCTCAGGTTGAGGGCGGTGCTCGGTCAATGCCCGCAGTTGAGGATCAACCCAGACCACCTACCGGCTTGGGGGTGGAGGAGAAGCACGCTACTCTCAATAGGAAGTGATGAGGAAACTTGGAGGGAGTATGGGCAGATGTGTTTGCTGACAGCGCAGGCGGACTAATGGAATTTTCAAGTTAGCGAGGCACGCTTCACGAGATGCGTTTCTTGGTCCAGCATTTGCCATCAACGCGGCAGGATGCTCAAAAGGGCTGTCAGCAAGGCCGCAGTGAGTGAAGCAGGCTGAGGTCGAGGTTAAAATTAAGCGTTGAACAGGTTTTTGTTAGCTCAACCTTAGCCTCAGCCTTAACCTTCCCCGTGCGCTGGAAGGATTTTTCAGCATCCTGTTCTACGATACTTGGCGAAGCAGATAAGATCCAAGTGGTCGTAGTGGTCGGGTAAAATTGTTTCCGCCTTGTAGCCGAGGCTCGTGAAGAGATGAATGTTCCGGGCCGTTTGTAACATGGTGCAGGCGTAGAACTTGTGGCTCTCGGTCGCAACCCGCTCGATTTCCCGTATCAGGGCTTTTGCCGCTCCCTGACTTTGGTGGGTAGGGCTTACGGAGAGCAGTCGGATCACGCAGACTCCTGCCACGTTCCAGAATCGTACGGACCCAATCATCACGCCGCCCATCTCCGCTACGAAGATGTGTTTTTCCTTGGCATCTTCCTTCAGGCTGTCGAGCGTCTCCGTCGTCCAGCCGCTGACTTTGTAGACGGCAGCATATTCCCCGAAGGCAGCCTGTTGAACCTGCAGGATGGCTGGGAAGTCAGCTTCGGTGGCGGGTCTGATGTGAATCATGAAGGGCGCTCCAAGCAGGATGCTAAAAAAGTCCGCCAGCGGCG
>NEWP02000080.1 GCA_002869895.2 Nitrospira sp. CG24E
GAAGCCTTTGGGGATCGGAATTTGGTTTGCACCTGCCCACCGACCGACACCTACTAGCAGGGCTGCTGAAAAAGGTCTCTGACTTCGTTCTCAGTCGTTTGCCCACCTCAACGTACCCCGAGGGTACGCCTCGGCGCTCAAACTCCCTGCGGCCTCGTCATAGAGCCTTTTTGAGCAGCCCTGAAGAGAAGAACTGATGCTGGCTGTGGCGCTGGGAACGGCAGTGGGAACAGTCGGGCACGGTACAGAGTAGAGGAGCCGGAGCGCGACACATCGGGAGAGCTCCATCCGCACCGCGTACACGCGGACGGAACACTTTCATCAGTTATTCTGCCTGTCTCATTTTTCTGTTCCGTTCAAGGGTCAGTCCGGAGCGTAGCACAATGGGACCTCATTCGGTCTCAATGACCTTGAAGTCCTTGTCAACGTCGCGCGTGAGGCCACGGAGTGGATCTCCTATCACGCCTTGAAGCGTTGAGCTGATTCACGGGAAAACCTCCAGAACCCTA
>NEWP02000081.1 GCA_002869895.2 Nitrospira sp. CG24E
TCACGTACTGCCTTCCCCTTTTCATGAACAGCGAATTAATTACCGAGATCAAGTCATCCAAGAGCACACCGCTCTTCGGCTTTTGGTATCCCGCTTGTCTGAGCAGTGAACTCACCCCTGACAGTCTGAAAGGGGTTGTCCTGCTGGGCCTCCCGATTCTCGTCTGCAAAACATCCCAGGGTGCGGTTGCCGCGATGCGGGATATTTGCCCCCATCGCGGCATGCCGTTGTCCTTCGGCAAAATGAAAGCTGACTGTGTGGAATGTGCCTACCATGGTTGGCAGTTCGACCAGGCAGGCCGGTGCCGGGGCATTCCCGCGTTGACCGAAGGTTCATCCATTCACGTCGATAAAATCGGCATTACCACCTATACCTGCCGCGAGCGGGACGGCTACGTGTGGGTGTTTATTCCCGACGCTCAACAACCGAACCAGGTAGTTCCGGACGTACCTCCGCTGCCCCTTCCCTCGTCTCCCTACCGGATGATTCACATTTCGACGCTGTTGGATTGCGCCATCGACGACGGCATTGTCGGCTTGATGGACCCGGCCCACGGCCCCTTTGTGCATCAAAGCTCCTGGTGGCGCAGCCAAGCGAGCATGCACGAAAAGGCCAAGACCTTCGAACCCATTCTCAACGGTTTCCGCATGGTCCCGCATGCCCCATCAAAGAACAGTGGGCCCTACAAGCTTCTGAACATGTTTTACGGCGGGCCGCTGACGACGACCATCGACTTTGTGCTGCCCAACCAGCGATTTGAATTTGTCCAATGCGGATCGCTCTTCGTATCGAGCCGCGCCACGGTTACACCCATCAGCGAACAACAGTGCCGCATCGACTTTACCGCAGGGTGGAACTGTCTCAGCTGGGTTCCCTTTTCCAAGACCATCTTTCGGTATTTCGCGAACATTTTCATGAGACAGGATCGAGAGGCGATGGAACGCCAGGCGGTGGGATTGCGCTACAAACCGGCCTTGATGCTCATCGACGATGCTGATACGCCGGCTAAATGGTATTACAAGTTGAAAGCCGCGCACCTTGCGTCGGTGCAGACCGGACAACCCCTCGACCATCCGCTCAAAGAAAGAGTGACGCTTCGCTGGAAGAGTTAGGGGACTGGCGCCCTTCTTTTTGGCGCCTGTCCCTGTCTGCGCTCCGTGAATTACGTTGGCTAGGCAAGAGTGTGACTCGAAAATTACCTCACCTTGTTGTCCTTCTCTTTTCGATCACCCTTTGCGCGCAAGCTTTTTCGGTCTGGGCAGGGGAGAACCGTCACATTGTAACCGTGCCGGCTCTCGCTGTCCTTTCCGGTGGGCAGACAGGAATCGTTCACTATATCGTGCTCCAAATCGACAAAGATTCTCGACAGGGGGGACCGACAGTCCAGTTCAATGAGATAAACCTGGGCGGTGGTTCAATCGTCAGCGAGGATTGGAAAGAGGGCGTCAGGCAAGCGGTTGCAGCTGCCACAAAGGCAGTGGGAGAGGACGGTCGAGAGTGGGTGATCACGATCAAGAATCGATCGTATAACGCCTTGACCGAAGGGGCGAGCGCCAGCAGTGCTGTAGCGGTCGGTCTCGTCGCAGCCTGGCGAGGCGACGACGTCAAGTCAGATATTGCGCTGACCGGACAAATCATGCCGGACGGTCGGATCGAATCGGTCGGCGCCCTTGCCGTTAAAATCGAAGCGGCGGCCCGCGCAGAGTTTAGAACCGTACTGGTGCCTCGTAGACAACTCTCGACTGTTGAGAGGGATCTCCCCCAGTTGGTAAGCAAATGGAATATCAAAGCCATTGAAGTGGCGACGCTGGAGGAAGCCTATCAGCTCATGACGACGGCAAGACGCTAGCAGTTCACTTCTGGCCTATCCGCACCAAGTGCTCCATCGCCTGACGAATCTGGGTGCGGGAACCGAGTAATACCACGATATCTCCTGCCATCAACCTGGTAGTCTCCGCCGGATTTGCTTCCGTCACTCCGGCACGGGTCCAGGCAATCACCGAAGCTCCCGTGCGAGGGTTGAGGGCCATCTCAGCCAACGTCTTCTCCAGAGCGGGGGAATCATCGTCGATACGGCAGGTTTCGACTTCCGTATCGGCCAGGGTCCCGCCCTGAAGATGGTGTGAGAGTTCAGGCGATTCGCTTCGACGAAGCAACGCATACCCTTCATGGCGAATCTGTGCTGCCTTTTGCAGTACATACTGTTGAGGCATTTTGTAGGTGCGGAGCACCAGGGCAAAGATTTCGATGGAGGTTTCGAATTCTTCCGGCACGACATCATCTGCGCCGAGCTTATGGAGCTCTTCCAGTTCGCGCAGATAGCGGGTCCGGACGACAACATGCAGTTTGGGGTTGAGCCCCTTGGCGATCTGCACGGCCCGCCGGGTGATAAACGGATCCGATATAGCGACCACGAACACCTTCGCGTCCTCGATTCTCATATGGCGCAGCACATTTGGATTCGTGGCGTCACCGAAGTAGACAGGCACCCCATGTTTCTTTTCTCGGCTGACAGTATCGCCGTCAAGATCCAGGGCAAGATAGGGGATCTCGGTTTCGCCGAGCACGCGGGCGAGATTCCTCCCGTTCAACCCATATCCCGCAATAATGACATGGCCCTTCATCCGAATCTGTTTTCCCTCAGTCTGTTCGATGTGGGCCAGGGTGCGAGTCGGCAGCCAATGGTGAAGTCGCTGCCAGGCCTCGACGTGGCGGGCCAGGTGCGGTGACCACTGCATGAGAAAGGGCGTCACAATCATGGAGAGCACCGAGACGGCAAGAAAGATCTGATAGGGGTCTCCCCGAAAAAACCCATTCTCCTGTCCTTGCTGCGCCAATAAGAAACTAAACTCTCCGACCTGAGCTAGGGCGATGCCCACCATTACAGCCGAACGCGGGGGAACCTGCGCCAATAAGACCGCTCCGGCCCCGGCAAAAAACTTCACCAACAGAACCGTTCCGAGCAGTCCGATCACCAGCAGTGGATGCGCGAGCAACACCCGCCAGTCCATGAGGATGCCGATCGACACGAAGAAGAGACTGTTAAAGCTGTCGCGGAATGGCAATACTTCGGCCACGGCCTGATGGCTGTATTCCGATTCAGAAATGACCAAGCCGGCGATGAACGCGCCCAAGGCCAACGAGAGACCGCCGAGCGAGGTCAGCCACGCGATGCCGAGGCAGGAGACGATGATAGTCAGCAAGAACAGCTCGCGGCTGCGGCTGCGGACGATATAGCCCAGCAGTTTTGGAATCAGATACCAGGAGGCTGCAATGACGAGCAAGACAACGAGAATCGACTCCCCCAAGGTGGTCAGAATTGAGAGACCGCTTGAATCAGATTGGCCGGCGAGAATCGGCATCAGCAGCATCATGGGTACGACGGCTAAATCTTGGCAAATGAGAATTCCGATTGTGGATCGGCCATGAATCGAGTCGCTGTCACCCCGGTCGGACAAGGTTTTCAGTACGATCGCCGTGCTGCTCAGAGAGAAGAGAAATCCCCAGAACAGCCCTTCCCGCCAGGATAGTCCAATGAACATCGCCCCGAGCCACGCAACCAATAGCACGCCGCCGATCTGGAACGGTGCGGCGAGAAACATCAGGCGGCGCATGGAGAGCAATTGCGCCACCGAGAATTCAATACCGATGGTAAAGAGGAGTAGAATGATCCCTATCTCGGCCAACACCTGGACTGTGCCAATGTCCGCGATGAGGTTCAATCCATTCGGGCCGATGAGTGCGCCAGCCACCAGAAAGCCTGCGATCGAGGGAAGCCGAAACTGATGGAACACGAACACGACGGCGATCGACGCCAAGAAGATCACGAGGAGATTCGCGAGTACTCCGTAGTCGGTCATAGCAGAAATTGGTCTGACGTGGGGAGCGACAAGGGGAGGCAAAAGGGATTCGTCGATCGCCTCACATTTCACGAATTGAGGGCGTAGAATACCCTAGTAGCGAGAAGGTAACAAGGTCAAGTTGCTTATTTCACACAATAAAAGCTGTGTTACTGCGGAGTTTTCCTAGACGAACGAGCAATGCCGAGCCAGGATTGTTACCCTGCTCCGCCCCCCGTCAGTAGCAACCTCCCCCCGTAAGATGAATAGACGGAGTTCACTCCAGTGTAATAGCTTGTGAGCACCATCGGTGAGTACAATTGAAAGGGATGAGCAATGATACAAATCTTGGCTGTTTCACTGTCTCAAGGGAGGTGCTCCATGCGGCTCACTCGTGTGCTCATGATCGCCGCAACGATCCTCACCCTGTCTTCAACCTCGGCATTCTCCGATACGGAAATCTCCTTCGATCCATTCTTGATGCGTGAATGCCCGCAAGCAGATGGGAGCATTCTCTATACGAACAAGGATTTACCAGGCTGTAAACTGATGAAGTTGAAAGAACTGTCGAGTGTTCCTTCGCTGGAGGACATGCCAACCTACCGTCCTACCGGGGCCATGGCTCCTCCCCACGATATTCCCACGCGCCCAGAGCGCCACCAGGGAGGTATGACCGGTGGAGGACAGACGGTGCCCGATTGGGCCAGAGATTGGCACGCAAGCATCGCCTCATCTGGGTCCGTTCAATCTGAAGTCTGTTCCATGTTTGGAGAGTGGCTCCACCTGAGCCAGAAAACCCGTGGCGGGTTCATGTATGGAACAGATCCCTCCTACGGAGGAGATCCTTCCGGCAGGAATCAGCGAGGAGCGAGCTATTCATTCGAGAACAACGCCAGGTATAAGGCGCTGGCAGGAGTATTCGGACGAGGTTTTATACCGGTCGGCTGTCCATAACGAGTCGGTCGAGAGGAGGAACGAGGGTGCCAGGCTATCAGAAGGGCTTGGC
>NEWP02000082.1 GCA_002869895.2 Nitrospira sp. CG24E
CGGGCGCGTTGGGAGAAGCGGCCACCAGTCCTATTGTCTGCTGATGGCCTCATGGCTATCGGGGGGTAACGGGGCAAAGGGGTAGTGGTACTCCTCTATCCCCCTACCCCCCTATCCCTTTACCCCTATCCTCCCATTCCTCTACCCCTGCCACGCATCCCCCGTCGGCGGCTCGGGAGCGGCTTGAGGCCTTAGTACGATCGACCGATGGGTTTGTGATCGCTGAAGAAGATTTGCGCATCAGAGGGCCTGGCGAGTTTTTTGGGCTCCGACAGTGGGGCATGCCGGAATTTCGTGTCGCGAATTTGGTGCGGGATGCCGATATGCTTCAGCAGGCGCGCCAAGAGGCCGTTGCCCTGTTGAAGCAGGATCCACAGCTGAAGGCGCCGGCGCATCGTGCTTTGCGAGAGACGATGTTGCGGCGGTGGGAGACAAAGCTGGATTTGGGATCGGTGAGCTAAAAGGAAGGCACGAGGCGAGAGGCATGGGGGCTGTAAGATCCCACCGCTAGCCCCTCGCCTCTGGCCCCTAGCCAGGTGGTGGCATGGGTTTTCTACAAAGATTGACACATGATTTGAAGGCGGGATTTGCGACGTTGCGCCATGGGACGGCGCAGGCGGCGATCCGTGCGTTGGAAGAAACGGAACTGCTGAGGATCCGGCTCGAAATCCGAAAGCTCGACCAGAAATTGGAGGAGCTCTATCGGGATGTCGGTGAGCGAGCGGTCAGTTTGGGCGAAGGCGGAGAATCGGTTGAACGGGTCCTGTACGACGCTGAAGTCGGACGACTCGTCAAAGAGATTCAAGAACTCAAAAGCCTGCGGGACAAACTTGAATCGGAGGTGATGGAGATTCGGAGCGAGGAATGAGCGATGCGTCACGCATCAGACGTTTCGCCGGTGTGGATATTGGCACCCTTACCTGTCGGTTGTTGATTGCCGATCTATCCCCTGACAGGCGGTTGAAGGACATACGATCTGAGCGGAGAATTCTTCGGCTCGGCGAGGGGGTCGATCAGACAAAGCGACTGAGCGGTGTGGCAATGGATCGAGTCATCCAGTGTTTGCGAGAGTGGAAAGTCGTCATCGACGCCCATCACGTGAACGCTTGCATCGCTGTGGCGACCAGCGCAGTTCGTGATGCCGAGAATCGCGACGAATTCCTAGAGCGTGTGGGCGTTGAAGCCGGAATCGAGATTGAGGTTATCACGGGTGACGAAGAGGCTCGACGCACATTGCTGGGTATTCGTTCCGGTCTACCTCCCCATGTGACCAACCTCTTGGCCCTCGACATTGGCGGCGGCAGCACCGAGTTCATCCTGGATCGACCAGACCAGAGCCCGGTCGTGCGATCCATCGACATCGGAGTCGTGCGTCTCTGTGAACGGGTCTTACATCACGATCCTCCAACCGGTGAAGAGGTCCGCCAGGCGCGCGAGTGGGTCGCAAGCGAAACCATAGCAGCAGTTTCCGATATGGGTAACTATCAGGCTGCGACCCTCGTCGGCACAGCCGGCACCATCACCAGTTTAGCCGCCATGGCGCAGAAGCTTCCCGCTTACGAACCGGCCAAAATTCATAATTACAGACTGCAGCTCGACACGATTCGAGAACTGGAACAGCCGCTATTGAGCCGCAAGAAAGTCGACCGCACAGGCCTGCCAGGTTTAGAAAAAGGCAGAGAAGAAGTCATCGCTGCGGGAGCGATTATTATCATGACGGTGATGGAGACTTTGGGAATGTCGAGTGTGCTTGTCAGCGATCTAGGCCTGCGTGAAGGAGTGCTGATTGACTTGTGGAAGCGGATGAGATGACTGTGAGTGTCTTCAGTGGCCGGTAAGATAGGGGATTCCAAGACATGGTCTCCTTCTTGAAATTGGGTACGAGCTCACTGCTGGAAAACTCGATTGGGAATTCCGCGATATGAGCGGCGTAGGACTGAATGAGCCAACGCTCAGGCTTGGGATCAGTTTGTGCCGTTTGGTACTGGACTAGAGAGGGAACACTATGGCTAGGCTGCGCTCTTCTAACAAGGGCGAGATCTTGAGAAATCAAATCTTTGCCCTTCTCAACAAAAATAAGGTGTCACCGGACATGGCACTGAAAGCGCTAACCCAATGCCAGTCGCACATCAGAAATAGGGCGATCATCGATGGGGTCACAAAAGAATGTGGAATGACACTGTCCCGCTTTCGTACGGATGAACACCTAGAGCTTTACTATGACTTGAAGCAGGGACGCCACGATGTCGGATTTGTTGCCAAAGGATGGGATGATCCCGGATTCCGAATCGGCGATATAGTGGAGGTGCCCAAATGGCAAATTGCCGACATGAGGGAACATATGTACGCCATACTCACATTCTGTGCCACCCAAGGAGTAGCCGTGACTATCGAGGAAAACGATGAAACCATCGAATTGCAGATGAATTCTGTGATCTCCTTGGAGGGGTTAAATAGGGAAGTATTTAAGCAGGCTCTTCACCATCTGGAGTTGTGCGTCGAGAAGGCTCACGAACTCATTGGGTAAACACGGCTTCTATTTTTCGCGGGATTTTTGAGCAAATCTTCTTTGTCCCTGAAGCTCTCGAACGAAAACCTCATGTCGAAGCCCCATTTCGGTTCTGACAGGAAAACTTGTAGGCCGTCATTGATTTTCTTCTCAAGCCATTCAAGTTTGTAGAGTTCGCCTCGATCTTTGTAATAGTCCTCAGGGGCTAGCACTTTCAGGTGAACGCCTTCTCCATAAAGTAAAGGATTTTCATGAGGCCTATATCCCAACGCAACACGATAGGCACGAGAGAAGATGTAAAGAATTCCGTACTGCAGAATCTCCATGGCAGCAAAAAGAGGTGTATTGCTTTCCACCTTGAGCTCTAGGAACTCATACCACCCATCTTTGCACCAATGCACCAGGTCAATGTTTCGCGTCTTGTCCAGATGTTCATTCACAAGCCCTGATGCTGTAGGGATCTGATTAGCCCAGCCATTACCAGGTAGAGCAACAATCGCCCGCTCCAAACGTACTTCCGGGCTATCATTTTCCGGATCAATCTTGGGATTTGGGTACCAACGCCAATTTTGTTTGGACGGAGATTTCTCCCGTCTGTCAGAATTCTCGATCTGCCCATAAATAGTTTCGATCAATAGGCGGCCATCAAAATCGCGAGGCGACTCGGATGTGAGGCGCTGACAAGCCGTCTTGTGACCATAAAGCGGTGTCTTGGCTTTAAAGTCTAATCCCAGGGCTTTATCAATAATATCGTTAACTCCATCTAGAATTCCTGGCATGGGCTTCCCTCCAGAGAAATTGTAGTGATGCGGCTCCTTCTTAGGTCGCAAGCGCGCCTACGGCACTTCCCACCATTCACCATCTTGCTTCCTTTTGACGTTGGCAAAGAACTCTTCAAATCGTTTGGTCTCAAATGAATGGATGGGAACGAGCGTCTTAGGGGCGATGGCTTTTGCAAACCGCTGCAAATCGTCCAGCGAAGCATGTCCCGATGTATGGCACGCAGTTAGGGGAATTTGATGGACCTTCAGCCATTCATGGAACGGGCGCATCTTCTCTTGTCTCAGGTAGCCACTCCACAAGGAATAAATAAGTCGTGCATCCTTCAAGCACTCTGCTTTGCCTAAGTCCTTCGCCATAGACGGACGAAAAATCAGAACCGATCTCGCCGCTTCCTCGGCCAGACCACTGGGGTAAATGCGGTTTTTTCTATACTCATCAACAAGTCCAAATTGCTGATTCTTTATAACTTGGCGCTTCTGAGACGCAGGGAGAAATACTCGAATTCCTTTCCAGAACCCTTGCGGGAGCTTGGGATTGCCGGTCACTCGAAGAATCTCCGCCGTGTAGAGATCAAGGATCAACTGTCGGCTAGACTTTTTGCACGCTTTGAAGATCGTCACCAGCCGATCAATGTTCTGACCGGACGTCCACGCTAGCACCATACCCTTGGACTTTTGCATGTGGCGCACGAAGCATGCTTCAAGCTGTTCTTCCGTTTGAAACTTGGCTTCTACCCCAGAGCGACCGATGGTTGTGCCCTCCATGAGCAGAACATCCACATCTGTAGGAGGATGTTTCAAAATTCGCTGAAAGGCCCCTGCCTTTCGTCCGTGTCCACGGAAGTCTCCGGAGTAGAAAAGGCGTCGGCCATCGGCATCGATTAGCAGTGAATAGGCATCGTATGCGGAATGGTCGTTCAGATACGGCGTGACCGTGAAGGGGCCGACGGAAAGCGGTTTGCCCGACTCCAGGTGCACGACGTTCTTGAATGAAACGCCAGATGGAGTAAAGAGCGTCGCTGCTTTTAGAATTCTCTCTGTGGCTGCCCCCATAAAAACCATAGATTCAGATAAGAGGTATTTACTCAGGCCATAGTGATCCTGGTGTGGGTGCGAGATCACTACTCCCAGCAGGTGTTCATTTCGCTCTAGGAACCCCTTGACTGGCGGTAGGTTTTGGATCGAATCCTCGACATTCAGGGGCAATCCAACGTCCAGTACAAGGCTTTTCCCCTTAACTTGCACCTCGATGCAGGTGCCGCCGACTTCCTGCGTGCCTCGGTAAATACACACTCTCATGGCAGGAGATCCTTTCCCATTCCTGTCCTTGCTGCATCAGAGGGTGTTCAGGAAACTGACGATTCTAGGCAGCAACCAGGCCGTGACGATTCCAGTATTATGGGCGCATACAAAATTTTGGGCATAGGGGCGAGTGCCGACATCCATGCTGAATTGCCCAAGTCGATCAGTGATGCCTGATATGAATAAAAATGGTGCTTCCGATTGAAGGCGGATCACGCCGTGGGTTGTTTCCAGTGATCCAACAGGACGCTTCTTTTGATGCCCCCTATTGGCTTTCTTGAAAGCTTCAAGGGCTTCGAGGTCAGCCCATGCATAGTCATCGTAATTTGTGATGTTGGCCACTCCCACGGCCGTGTAGTTGTTGTCGGCCAATAGAATTGGCTTCGTCGCCGGTTTCATCGGTGGGGAAAGAAGCCGAGTCTCCACTTGAGATCGAAGCACATCGTCAAAAAAAGTGTTGCGCGGATTGAAGAAATCCATTGAGCCTGGAGGCGGGTTGATTAGGCGATTGGTATTGTCACTATGCCAGTACTCAGAGTGTGTCGTATTGCTTTTGTAGGGATCGTGAATGAAGACATTGGTTCCAATAAATACACACCCGTTGTAACTCTTGGCACCGGGAAAGCAGGCCGTTCCAAGGGCAATCACCAAGTCTGGGCGGTTTGACGTCGGAACGCCTGTTTCCATCCCTGAGAATATTTTCGGGAGCACACGAACCTTCTCCTTTGTGCTCGATGGCGAAACAGACGGATCCATCGCATCTTGTATGCACCATACTTCGACCCGCACCTCATAGGGTTTGTTCTGCACATTTCCCTGGAAATTGAACACCCCTCGAGGCTGCGGACTCTGCCAGTCATGCCGTGGCGGTAAGGGATGGGAGAGTTTTATCGGCCAAGGGAACTCGCTCGGACAACCCTTGGGTTCCAGTAGCACATTCATGAGTGCCGTTGCTTCCCAGCTTTTATTTGCAATGACAAGCACACGCTTATGTGGCATCGGGTGTCCTAATGTCTGGAGATATTTGGCCAGTTCGTGAGTCGCTGCAATTATAGTTCAATCGGAGGGAAGGACGAGGACATTCTGTTTTCAGAACTGATCAACCCTCTGGTGCATTGACCGAGCATTCAGTTCAGTCATTCTTGCTTGTCCTCTCGTGGAAGAGCACCCATGCTGATCTACGTGCAGCCGTCGACGAGGTTATAGATGTCCTTCCAAGCTCGCTCATTATTCCTCAGGGATGGGGGCTGGTTGATCTTCCACTGCGCGCGTCCAACGAGGGCCTTTGAGTCCGCGCGTTGCGCGAGCACAGAAGATCATCAGGCTCCATCCTGTCTCTGTTCCGGGAGCACAGGACCAACGTGCGTGTCCTTCCAATCCCTTTCATCGTGCGCATTCTGCGAGCAAGGAGGGCGCCTGGCCACTCCTCTCCTCATCCTTCTGAGGATGCACGTTGTGTGAGCAGAAAGTACAGTCTGGTTGACCTGCTTTTCCCGTGATTTCTGATCTCCGCCGGGGTTTCCCAATACCTGTATTTTGATCTCTACGCTGGGCCAAGCTGGATTGGCCAGCTGTAGCAGGAAAGAACCTAAGCTTTCTCTTTGGCAGGCCATTGATTATAATGCAGCATCTGGAACCATGATTTGATGAGCACGATTCACAAACAGCTTGTGACTGACGAAGAGGGGCGCCCCGTCGGGGTCTTAATTCCCTACGAGGAGTGGCTGCGCATCGAACAACAGTTGGGGGACGCAGCTGGAGCCAATGGAATAGAACAGCTTCGGCAGCATGAGGGCCTGATCCACTTATCGGAAGACCCTGTGGCGTACCAACGTCGCTTGCGCGACGAGTGGGCATGACGTGGCCCGCTTTGTTCTCGACACCAATGTCATCCTCTATTTTCTCGGCGGTCGTCTTGCTGACCCCTTCCCTGCCGGATCATATGCGATCTCGGTGATCTCAGAATTGGAACTGCTGGCCTACCCAAACCTGGCTTCCTCAGAGGAGCAGCGAGTTCGAGCGTTCCTGGCGGATATTTCCGTCACCGACCTGACGCAATCTGTCAAGCATCATGCCGTGGATCTTCGGAAACGGTTCGGTCTGAAGCTCCCCGACGCCATTGTCGCCGCAACGGCGCTGGCTCTGGAAGCAACCTTGCTGACCAACGATCAACGTTTGCTCGTGTTGGCTGATGTCCCCACCCAGACGCTTCGTGTGAAACTTCAATCCTAACGTACGAGAAGTCGCGTCTTCCTAGCGCCATCGAGACAGTGGTCGTGGTGGGCTGCGAGATCCGTGGGGAGTTTGTGGAGGTCTGGTTCAGGAATAGATTGGCAATACGCAGCAATTCCTCCCATATAGGGAGAATCTTCTTGGTCTTGGGAGAGCGGCGACTTTGGCTGCCGCGTTTTGGGGATCTGGGACGCACAGAGGATCGTGTGCTCATGACGGTTGGAATTATAGCGGGGAATGCCTGCGTTGCCTAAGGGTGGTGGTGGAGGAGCTGCTCCCATTCTTGCCCCTTTCCTAATGCAGGGTAACCAGGCTGCCCTTTACTGCGCGTATCGAGCGACCGGCATCCATAATAAATGATCCCCCCCAAGCTCGCTCGTTATTTCTCAGGGATGGAGGCTGATTGATCTTCCACTGCGCGCGTCCAACGAGGGTCTTCTGAGATCGCGCGTTGCGCGAGCATAGAAGATCGTCAGGCTCCATCCCGCCTCTGTTCCGGGAGCACGGGACCAATGTGGGTACCCTTCCAATCCTTCTCGTCGTGCGCGTTCTGCGAGCAGGAGGACGGCCAGGCTGGCCCGTGTCCCCTTCTGAGACTGCTCATTGCATCGGAACAGAAGATCATCAGGCTCCGTGCATTCCTCTGTCGAGGCACCGGCTAATTTCCCCAGAAGCTGCGCGTTGAAATTGGGCAGGAGGTGGAGCGGGGAGTAAAGGG
Organism: Nitrospira sp. CG24E; assembly: GCA_002869895.2. Taxonomy (GTDB): domain Bacteria; phylum Nitrospirota; class Nitrospiria; order Nitrospirales; family Nitrospiraceae; genus Palsa-1315. The sequence continues at coordinate 7,544 of NEWP02000082.1, forward strand.
CTATGGGCTTTCTGTAAATCAGCGGGCTAGAGATTGAGGATGATCCTGACCCGTCGTTCTACTTCTTCGATCACGTTTTCCGGTAGGCTGCCGATCTCGTGAGAGAACGATTCATTGGCCACGGCGATCAGTTGCCCCAGGAGCAAGTCGCTGTCACGGTCAACTCCCCCTTCCCCTTTGCGAAGACGAAATCGCAGGATGCCGGGGTCTTCCACGAGTTTGCTGGTCGTCGGGATTACAATCGTCGAAGGGTAGCCGGCCTCATTCACCAAATCGGACTGCACCACCACGGCAGGACGCAGCTTCCCCGGTTTGGTCCGCCCCCGCGGGTTGAAGTCCACCACGTATAGATGACCTCGTTTGATCTGCATCTACTCCTCTGAGCCCCATCGGCCCACTGCAGCACGAGAGATGTCTTGGTTCTCGCGTTTGTCGGCTGCAGCGCATCGCCGGACGGATTCGCGAATCTCCTGCCGTAACCGCTCCTCTGCGGTCTTGTGCTCTAGTGTCTTCAAGGCCGCTCGAAGCACACCTGCCTTGGTCGGGATACGGAGTTCTTTCCGTAACCGTTCAATCTGTTGCTCTTCTTTCTTGGATACAGCGATAGCTCCCATAATCGATCTCCTTATTCTATTTCTAACATGATTTATAATCGACGATAGAATGCCTGTCAACCGTATGTTGCCCTGTCCCTAGTCTCAGGATAGCGGAAGTATGTTAAGCGGAGGCAAGGGCGTGAGGGGCCATGCAGGCCTTCACTACGCGCATCGAACGAGCACAGCTACACCGTGCGCGTTCTGCGAGCAAGAAGGGCGCCTGGCCACTCCCTTCCGTATCCTTCCGAGGCCACGCGTTTCATAAGCACAAAGGGCGGTCTGGTTGTCCTGCTCTTTCTCCCTTGTGCTCCTTGAAGCTGGTTCGCTGGACGCGGCCAGTATTTTCGTTGCCCTGGGAAACTGCTCTTGGGTTGCTCCCGTCCATGGAGTCTAGTACACTTCATGACGGATTCAGGCTGCTATAAACTTCTGCCGATGCGAGAACAATCAAACGACATCGATGATGCGAGAGTTGCGGATAACTTGCGCCGTACGATCGAGTTGACGGAACTAGGATTAGCCCTGCGTCGGTCAGTACTGCAACAGGGTGAACCTAACGGCGATGCCATGACGAAGGTGATGCGCGAGATTCGCCGCGCGAAAGAGCAGGCATGGCAGCGGAATCTTTCCTAGTTCAGACGCTCTCCACCCTCATTGATGATTTCAATAGACGCGGTTTAAACTATGCCCTAGCCGGAGGGTGGGCTTACAGTGCGCTCGTCGAGCCGCGGGCGACGACGGACATCGATCTGCTCATGCTCATCGAGCAGCCCTCCCGTGAAGGCATCCAATCCCTGCTCTCGCCTCAGTTCGACTCGACCGTGGTCCATCCGGCTCCCATGGTGTTCCAGGGGATTTCCATTTGGCGTTGTGTAGGGATTCGTGGAGATCAAGAAGTCGTCGTCGATCTGCTCTTGGCGGACTCAGTGTATCTTCGGACTGCGCTTACACGTCGACGGATGGTCGCATTCGGCTCGCTACAGGTACCGATTCTCACCTTGGAGGATTTGATCCTGCTCAAAACTCTGGCTGGCCGTTTTCAAGATCAGGCTGATCTCGAAAAGATTCGTGACCGCCAAGTCGAACTCCATGTGGATTGGGCCTATGTCGAGGGATGGAAGACCACACTCGGTCTTCCTAACTAGCGCCTTCTGCTATTTCTGCGAATCCCACTGAAAACCTCGGATGGAAATAGTCGGAAGCTTTTCCCACCCGTACGCTGGGGTTGAGGGCGGCGAGCTCATTGACTCCGAACAGATTGAGATCCAACGGGGCCACGGCTGTGATCAGCTTTTTTATAGGTGAGAGGAACGGAAATCCAAGAATGCGAATACGAAATGATGCAATCTGAATCATTTGTGATCCAGGGATGTTGATCCGGCATGAGGTCGAATGATGGAGCACTCTCTACTGTTCTTTGGAATCTCTCACAAAAGCAGAAGCGTTCGTTACTGGTAGAAGAATACCTGGTTCGAGATTAGGCTTGCCCTGAACTTTGAGAAAGGATTCTTTCATAATGTCGCTGGTATGAGAATTGCCAATATTCAAAGGGAGATTGGGATAGCCAAACAGTATGTCCGGTAGAGCCATCTAACTCTAAGTCAACATTCTAACCAGGAGGGAATATCGTTGTCGTATGGATGGATCCTGGATTGCCTCGGTTGGTGAGCAAGGCGTGTGAGATTTAACGGCTGTGACATAGATACGTAGGATGTAATTCATGCCATTTGCACAAGGGTAGCCTAGACTGGATGACTCGGTTACCTTGCGGAGTTGTGTTTCTGATGCACGAGGGATATATTCCCCGGCACAGGCGAATGAGAATACGCTGCGATCGCTCTTCGTCGACATGAAGGGGTGGCTATGAAAAAGACTCTTCTGCTCGCTCTATTGCTCGGGCTTGATGTGAGCCAGACGATGGCCGAGGCTCCGGTTGACAAGGGCGCCAAGAAAACTCCCTCGGGTTACGATTTTCTGAGTCAACAAAAGTATCAGGAGGCGCGCACGGCCTTTGAAGCCGACCTCCAACAAAATCCAGCGAATGCCATGGCGCATTTCTATCTCGGGGATGCCTGTCGGGGCCTGAAAGCCTGGGCCTGCGCGGAAGAGCATTACCAGACCTCGTTGGAGCTTGATGGGAAATCTTCTGTAGCCGGTTTGGCCAAACAGCGGGGGCAAAAAGCTAAAGTCTGGCGAT
>NEWP02000083.1 GCA_002869895.2 Nitrospira sp. CG24E
CGACGCTGTTAGCGGAAAGAGCCAGATCGGTGGGGGCCTCATTAACGTTGGTTAGCCTGATCGTGAAGGCTTCGTCGTAACTGCTCCCTCCGCTATCCGTCACTCGTACCGTTACCGTGTGATTCGCGGCACTTTCATAGTTCAGCAACGTGCCATCGGCCACGGTAATCTGCCCGGTGGAACTGTTGATCGCAAACCGGCCCCCTGCCGTGTCGGTCAGGCTATAGGTCTTTGTATCGCCACTGTCGGGATCGGTCCCTGTGACCGTTCCGACCACCGTCCCACTTGATGCATTCTCAGCAACCCGCCATGTCAACGATGGTGTGGATGCCACCCATCCCGATCCGGAAACCGTTCCGACGGTTAGATTACGGCCTGCAACCGTATCTGAGGTGCTTCCTCCGGAGAGATCATTCATCGTCCAATCGGCGACGAGGCCAGATTCGGAGTTGGATACATCCTGGTAGAGATAGGCTGAGATTTCAGCTGCCGTGCGAACGTCATTGAAAACTCGTACGTCCTGAAGAGTTCCCTTAAACACTTGACTGGTCTGAAACCCCCCGCCGACGCTGTCCTGGTCCATTCCCACGACCACTGTCCCGCTCGATCGAGTTGTGTAGCCGGTCTGAAGGCCGGTTCCGGTTCCGACCTGTTGGCCGTCGACGTAGAAACTATACCCTCCGTTTGTTGCGCTCCAGGTGGCGCCAAGGTGGTGCTGCCCTCCATCGAACAAACGGCTTGCATCATAGCCCGAGAGATTGACTCGACTACCGTTAATGGTGAGGGTCAGTTGACAAGTGGAAGAAGCGGTTTGGGCGATACCAACACGCACTTCGTTATCTGACCCAGTTGTTGCGTAGGAGAGGAGCACCCTGTGTTCACCATTGACCGGGGTGTTGCTGGAACTGAACTGCGCCTCAATGCTGAATGCAGTGCGTCCCCCCAGAATTGCGCCACCGTTCGTGGTGTACAAATACGAGTTGTTTCCCCCGTCGGTATTTAAGTCGATCCCAGTTCCCGTAGACTGGACGATATCGGTTGGGCTCTCGTTTGCGTTCGCAACCGTCACGGCGATCGCTTGTGTGTCTGTCCCACCATTTCCATCGGATACCTGCACCGTCACATCGTAGACATTGTTACCGCCGGCATCGGTGGAGGATTCGTAGTTTGGAGCGGTGGCAAAGCTGAGTTCGCCCGTGCTGCTGTTGATCGTAAACTTGGCCGCGTCCTCGCCGCCGCTGATCGAGTAGGTCATGGTCTGGCCTGCATTGGCATCGCTTGCGGTGACAGTCGTGACGGTCGTTGTATTCTCCGCTACCGAGATCGAGGCCGTGGCGCCGCCACTATTGCTGGTGATTACAGGGGCCGTGTTTGTCGGGCCAGTGTCATAGCTGACTTGGACGTTGTCGACATAGAGCCGGTCACTTCCGCCAGTGCCTGTCACAATGAATTGTATTCGCGTGTTTGCCGATGCATATCCAGAGATGTCGAAGCTCGCGCTCCCATTCCCTGTCAGCTGTCTGCTGGAGAAGACCCCATTGCTCAGCGTGCGATAAGTAGCCCCACCATCATTTGAAACTCGCGCTTCGACCTGGTCGGATTCGGTCAACCTGTTGGAATAGTCAAAGGTCAAGGTGGCGCTGGTGGCGCCGCTCAGGTTGACACCTCGACTAATGGCGTTCCCTACGGTGTCGGTATCGATCCGTAACTGACCCGAATTGACACGAACATCCCCTCCACCTGCGCCACCACCGTCGGCATCGGTTTCAGACCAGCTTGTCGACCACGATTGTGTGCCGTTGTTGTTGGAATACGATGTGCTTGAGAATTGATCCTTGACCGTTTCTGTCCCCAGCACACCAACCCAATTCATCTGCGCATCATCCGATATTGCAGTGTGAGTCTCGATCGATCCGGTCTTGACCTCAAAATCCCAATCGCCGTCCAACGAGATGTGACCGGTCAGATCGTTACTGGCCTCAACATCGGCCCCGGTCATGTCCGCCAGCCGGTCGACGGCGAGTTGACCAGCCTCGCCTTTAGCGAAGTCGCATCCGTAGACCAGAATGTCCGCTTGCTCCGAGAGCGAATGCTGAATCGTGGCTAACTCGTCGGCATATTGGCCCGACATGGATTCCGCAGTTAGTGAGCCGGTACCGAGATGCAATTCACCGGCGTTTCCGTGCGAGATCAGGTGAACGGCATCGATGCCTGTACGGACGGACAGGGTATTAGCGATCTGTTCGACGCCATCTTGTCCGCCGTCGAGCATGACGACTTCAATGTTGGGATCCATGCCGCTCAGGAGTTCTTGGTAGTTCGGCACGGTGGGATCGACGAAGACGACTTCCGTTCTCGATTCGGCAGGCATGAAGGTCGAGATAGCCTGCAACAGATCCTGACTGTCGGCCTGGTCATGACTTCCACTCTCCACCGTTGCGTCGCTGGACACGGCTGCATCGGCCTGTTCCTGCGCAACCTGTTCTGTGGCGATCTCGGAAGCGGTGGCGGCGGCTGCTGCATCGAACATCAGCCGGGGTTCCAGGCTTAACAGCGATTGCTTGAGTCCTTGCCGTTGAGGAGGCGTAGGCCCTTGAGCCTGAGGCGTTTTTGACGGTTGACCGGTCTGAAGGGGTTTTTTCATACGCCAATACCCTTTTAGAACCCACTCTCTCTGATCAGCACCGCGGCCACTTGATCCCACGTCCGCCGTGCCAGACTGGACGCTTGGCCGGAGATCTGTACATGGCCTGAAACAGCCTGGTCGATTCCTTGAGTTGTCTCTGTCACACTCAACCGGACTCGATAGACCGACATCTCCGACTTGAGCCGGCCCTTGTCGTCTTTGCGCACCGGCACGTCGCCGCCATAGATGGAGGCCAGGTACGGCACGGTAAATTCGCGCTCGTCCATCTCGGCGATTTCCGTGATTTTCGCGTCGAGTGCGGACCGGGTCAGATCGGTGGGAATGAATTGCGCCGATTGCCCTATGTCCAGGTAGCCGAACTCATTCACGGCGACAAGGCCTTCGACTTCGATGTGGGCGGGGTCGACGATATAGGCAATCGGGACTGTTGTGCCGATCCATCGGCCAGGATGCAGCGAATCTTCATGGTCTCGGACGATTCCGGTGACCGGGGCTTTCAAGACTAGATTGTTCTGTTTGGCCTCCAAGCCAGTCAACTCGACAAGTCCTGCCTTCAATGATTCCGCGATCACCTGTGCCTGCATGCGATCTCCCACATGGCCCGCTTGCCGCCTCAGACGATAGTCCCACATGGCCACCCGCGTCTCTGCCAGGCGCATTTCATTGTCCACTGCAGGATTTTCCAGGATGATGAGTACCTCTCCGGCCTGAACCTGCTGCCCGTTGTGGATGCGGCCCTCCTGAATTCGGCCCGGCGATGGCGCAAAGATCGTGGCATAGGACGAAGCATGGAGCACGGCTGGAATGGAGACGCGTGTTGGGAGCGGAATGCAGATGAGCAAGAGGATCGCGCCAAGGACCGTGGCCGATATCCAGGCGCGCGGTGCAGCCGCATAGAGGGAGCGATTGTTCCACCATCCCGTCACCTCCCGCACGATCGGCAGGGCGATGAACCAGACGATCTCAACCATGAAGAGGGCGAGACCCAGGGCCTTGAAGAAGAGGTGGTAGACCATCACCGCGATACCGGTGAAGAGGATCAGCCGGTATAACCAGATTGCCCAGGCATAGGTCACCATGGTGTTGCGCATGCCTGCCGAGACCGCCTCCGGCGGTGCGGTCGCGCGACCGAACAACAACCCTCTCAGTTTCCATTGTCCAAAGGAGAAGGCCCTATCCTGTAAGTTGGGGATGCCCAATCCATCCGCTAATAAGTAATATCCGTCGAAGCGCATCAGGGGATTCAGATTCACTGCGAGGCTCATGATCAGGCTGGTCGTGGCCACGACAAAGGCGATGCTGCGCAGCGTGCCTTCCGGCAGGAATCCCCACACGAGCGTTGCCAGGCATGCCAGGCCCAATTCTGCGACGATACCGGCTGCGGCGATCCAGAGGCGCTTTCGCTTCGACGTCAGGCGATAGGAGTCGGATACGTCGGAGTAGAGAACCGGCATCATGACCATGAACGCCACGCCGATCGTAGGAACCCGGCAGCCGAAGCGGGTGGCGGTATAGGCATGCCCAAGTTCGTGCACGATTTTCACCGCACAGAGCGACAGACTATAGCTGATGGCTCCGTGCCAACTGAAAAAATAGAGAAACGTCGACGCGAAGGTGTCCCATTGGCGGCTGACGAGGATAATCCCAACCAGGCCGATCGATCCGAAGATCCAGCCGGCTGTCGCGCTATAGAGAGGCGCCACGATCGGCAAGGTCGATTGGAGAAACCGGTGGGGGTGCACGAGTGGAATCTTGATGAACAGATAGTGGTGCACGAGCCACATGAGCCAGTTCTGTTTTCCTGCTTCTGCTTGCGCCAGATAGTCCGTATGTTTTCCGCTGGCCGATTGCTCCGTCAGGTTGTTGGCATAGAGGAACTTGACGAAGTCCTCGACATCCTCCGGTGCGATCCGGCAGGTCGTGTCGCGAGTCATCGTTGTGTGGAGCTGTTCGATGGTGCCTGTCTCCCACCGTTGGAGCATCTGGTAGGCGGTCCATTCGATTTGGAAATAGCGGTTGCGGATCGGATCGACGATGGTCCAGGTCGGCACTCCGTCCGGAGTCGGCGCACCGCGCAGGAATTGCAGATTGGCTCTCAGCGGAGGGAGTTTGTGTTCTGTGGCGGCCGGGGTGGCAGGAGCGAACATGGCTAGTAGCCGATCCGTTGGCGCAGGGCAATGAATGGATGGCGCAAGAGCAAGTAGGCCAACGGCGCCCATTCACCGTAGAGCTTGGCTGTGCCCTGCCACCCGATTCGGATCCGGGGGTCGGCCTGTGCCAGTTCGGCCGTCACACGATAGGCTAGGATGTCTCCCGGCAATACATCGGCGTGGTAGCTCGCATGTGCGACAGTGGCAGTGAACGATTCCAGTGGCAGTGCGTTGAGAAATGCCATGACCTCTGCGCCCTCTTTGAGGACGATGGCGTCGGCAACAGGTAATTCGATGCGCAACTCGATCTGTTTGGGGTCGGCAATCTCCATGATGCGCTCCCCGACTGTGACAGGGCGGCCGATCCAATCCGATTTGTCCGAGTACAACAGCACGCCCTGCTTCAAGGCTGTCACGTCCACCTGGCCGAGCATTTCTTTCGCGTAATCGAGTTCGGTCTGACGCAAGTCTGCTTCCGCCTCCTTCAACGGCGCGTCCGCCTTTCGCTGGGGATCGCCGAAGCCTGCTTGAACGGCTTGCTGGTATTCAGCTTGAGCGATTGCCAGCTGCTTCTCCGCAACGCGAAACTGGTTGCGCAGGTTGATATCTTCATAGCGAAAGAGCGGCAGCCCTTCCTTTACCACTTGATTGGGGGGGACGAAGATGTCTGCAATGACTCCATCCATCGGGGCGCTCACGACGACAGGGTCTTTGGCCATGACCTTGACCGGCGCCAGGGCCGACATCCGAACCGGTATACAGAGGACTGCAACGACTGCGGCGGCAATCAACCAAACCGAGGGTTTTTTGATGGTTGTCGACCAGTGCCGTTTTCTTTTCGACAAGGCTTTCCATGCGTAGGCATAACTTCCGGCCAACCGGTGGACGATCGTGACATCGTTCTCCTGCCAGGGGGTGTCTCGTTCGAACCACCAGGTGCCCAGCACTGTTTCGTCCGGGTGTTTCAAGGGGCACCAAAAGACATGCCCTTTGACAAATTCACGCCACCCCTCGCGTAGTTCTTCCGGAGCAAGATCCTCTGTCACCATCATCGGTTCATCGGAGTTCTGGTTCTTCCGGAGCGCTCGTCCCATGGACTCGAGCCAGAGGATCATTGGCGCGTCGCGATCGACGAGCGCGACACTCGAGGCGCTGACGACCTGGAATGGTCCCGTGACAGGGTCAGAAGAACTGAGAAGGAAGGCCTGTTCGTAAGGGATGAGCCGGCGTGTTTCGTTCACGCAGAGAAATTGAAGTTCCTGGACGGTCTTCGCGGCACGGATCTGCCCTTCGAGATGCGTCAGCGCCGCCAGATGGATCAGCGTGGTTAACTGTTGTGAGGTCGGTTCGGTTGTAGTGGCCACATGAATGCTCTAAGGATGTGAGAGCGAGAACTGTGCAGTGCCGCTCATGCCGGACAACACCTCCGGAGGCAACTTTTCAAAGGCTCCGATCACCTTGATGGTTTGACTGGCCGGATCGACGGTCGCGCCGATCTCCGTCACCTTCGCTGCGTAGCTGCGCTGTGTCTCGTCCACCACAAATGTGAAGGCCGATTTGCGCTTGAGCCAGGAGAGGGCGGACGACGGCAATACCAGTTCAATCTCCAGGCTGGTGTCGTCCAGGAGGCTGATCAGCTTGTCGTTGGGAAACACATTTTCGAATTCATTGACGATGACACTGACGACACGGCCGCCGAAGGGTGCGACGATTTGACAGCCTTTGATGTTCACCTCGGCCACTCTGATTGCGGCGAGGGCTTTCTTGGCTTCCGCTTCCGATATTTCCAGATCCAGCTTACTGACGGCGTCAAGTGTGGTCAGCTCGAGGTTGTTCTTGTAGGTCTTGTCCTTGACCTCATGTTCCGCATAGGCCACGGCCAATTCCGCCCGGTACTTGTCGCAGTCGATCTGCACCAGCATTCGGCCCTTTTCGAACCGCTGTCCTTCTTTGTATGGCAATTGGTTGACGCGACCCTGAATTTGGGCATAGAGGATGGCTTGGGTTCCCGCTCTTACCACACCGCGCATGACCCCACCCTCCGACTTGATCGCATAGACCGGCCGGTCGCCTTTGGACCAGCCGCTCTGGGCGGTCAGTGTCGCGATTCCGAAGGCGATAGCGCTAGCGATGTTAACGGGCGACCAGAGACGCATGGGCTTCTTCCTTCTCTGTTTGACTGATGCCGGTTGAAGTGGTCGGTTCCCAGAGCCGCCGCACGGCGTCGGTCAGAGCGGCGATGTCCTGACCCTCTATCGCCGGAGGAACGGCTTCTTCTCCGACTGCGGCCCGGAGGGTTGCGTAGGCCGATTCGGTTCCGGCTTGCGCCACATCAAGGCGGGCCTCGGCCAGAATGTGGTTCATTTTTTCGCGCATGAGCGTGAGATCGTTCGTGCTGTTCGTGAGCCACAGGTTTTTTGTGTGTTCGGTAATGGCATGCTGCGTTTCGCGATACTGTTTGGCATTGTTCAACTCATCCTTGGCCAGGAGGAACTGCGCAGCCCCGACATGGATCTCTGTGACAATGGTCATGGTGAGCGCCATGCTTTGGGCTTCGAGGACTTTGGCATGGGCCTCTACCGCCTTATACTTGGCTGGGACGCGAAAGACGCCGAGCAGGTTCCAGCTGATCTGTGCGGCGTAATTCAGCCAGTTCTGATACAGAAGAAAGCTGTTGCTGTTGTAATAGCCGCCGAACTGCAGTTTCATGCTGGGAAACAGCTCAAGCAGCGTGGCCTTCGCTTCTCTGGCATTGATACGTTTCTGATAGTCGATGGTTCGTAGCTCAGGGCGAAACACCAAGGCCTGTTTCTCGAGCACCTCGATGTTCAGGTTCACGATCGGATCGGTTTCTTGGCTGCTGAGCTGTTCGACCTGAAACTGACTGCCGGGCGGGAGTCCCATCAGGGAGGCCAACTGAAACTTGGCCGTGACGAGTTCGCGATACAGTTTTTGCACTTCCCGCTGAATATTCAGCATGTCCCGGCGATAGTTCAACGGGCTCAAGGGGGTCTGCAGCTTCTTGTCGTAGATCACTTGAGCCTGAGACAAGGCTTTCCCGACCATCGAGTCGAGGGCTTGAATTTGCGGCAACAGGCGCTCCGCGCTCACGCTTCTCCAGTAGGCGCTCCGCACTTCCTGCAGGAGTCGGACGGCAATGCGGCGTTTCTCTTCCTCGGCGATCAGCATGTTGTCGCCCGCCTGCTTGGCGCGGACATAGGACAATCCGAAGTCCAGGATGTCCCAGCTCAGGGCAAGATTGCCGGTAAAGATATTTTTATCCAATGAGGTGAACGGTTCGAGAAGCTGCCTTCCGGTAACGAGTGAGCGTCCGGCACTGGCGCTGAAATTGTTGCGGCCGTCATAGCCGGCGTTGGCCGCCAGTTGCGGCAGCAGGGCATAGTTCGACACGTTCAGTTGTTGATGGGCCAGCGCGGCCTGCATGGCTTTGACCTTGGCATCCAAGTTGTATCGCAGGGCCCGGGCCATGGCCTCATAGAGGTTGATGGGCCTGGTGATCGGCTCATAGTCGTGCGAGAGTATCTCACGATCGGCAGTCACGCGATCCTGAACCTCATCCGTTGTCAGCACTGTCGGTTTCACCATGCAGCTCGTCATCAGCATCAGGGCGCAGACCAAGAGCAGCGTGCGTACCTGTGACTCGGCCATTGACTTCCAGTATCCTCGTTGTAGAAAAGTTTCTGCGACGTTGCTGTTTCGGCGGATTTGAGTTGAAACTTGAACCAATGATGAGAGCCGGAGAGCAACCGAGTCTCAGAAGGGAGAACGGAGTGGAGTCTTTTTTATGAGGGCTTATGAGCGATTTCGAAATAGAAAGGCCCCGTAGAGCCCTGCGATGGCGATGGTGACGAGTTCGATCGTCAGTAAGAGCCGGCTCATGATGGCATCGGCGGTCGGTGGGCTGAGAATGAAATGCATGCCGAGAAACTCAGGGGGCTTGGACGGCGGGGTTTCCCAGGGTGGGAAGAGGATCGCCAGGGCCAGCATGGCCACCATGCCGTAAATAACCTCGATGTTCAGTTGGCCCGGTTTCGGATTGACGCGTGGCGGTGGTGGAGGGAGTTCAACCGGTTCTGCATGGAGGCGTTGGCCGCATTGAGAGCAGTAGCGGCTGATCTCCGGGAGTTCCTGTCGGCATGACGGGCAGAGTTTCATGGGGGTAAGCTACACCGAACTCTGTCGGTTTACTAGCAGGGTGTTGAGGAAGTCCGCCGGCAAGGGGAGGGGGACTCATCCGGGCCATCCTGGCCTTTCTCCCTGCCGGGTAGTCGTCTATACTTCTTGACTGTTTTGGCTGATCGGATTTTCTAACCTGTGTGAGAAAGAGATCGTGCATGGTCCAATCGGACTACGTCTTTCAGCGAGTTGAAGATCAACGGGAATTGGAACGGCTTCGGATGATCGAGAAGGTATTCGATCCAGCGAGCAGGAGACGGCTCCTGCTCGCTGGTCTGCAAACCGGCTGGCGCTGTCTGGAGGTCGGGCCAGGCGCTGGATCGATCATGACGTGGATGAGCGACGTGGTTGGTCCGACGGGCCAAATCTTGGCAGTGGATCTCGATCCGAAGTTCCTCGGCGGAGCGGAGCGACCGAATGTGACTCTCTTGCAAGCCGATATTCGTGCTGCTCAGTTGCCGCAACAATCGTTCGATATGGTTCATGTCCGATACGTCTTGATCCATCTTTCTGACTACGAGGTAGCATTGACGAAGCTACTCGATAGCCTCAAGCCTGGAGGGCGGCTTGTTCTGGAGGAGCCAGATTTTTCAGCCTCTCGTGGAATCACCGGGAATGGGCAGGAATTGGTGTCTTTCCGAAAGCTCAATCAAGCCATCGAACACATGTACACGACATTGAAAATGGACTACGCGTTGGGATTGAAGTTGCCGGCTTTGCTGCAACGGCGTGGGCTGCAACATCTCACCGTGGAAAACGATGCCCCGCTTTGTGCCGGTGGGTCCGGCATGGCTACGGTGATGAAGATGTCTGCCGAGCAATTGCGAGAGAAGTATCTGGCCACAGGAGTCGTTGACCAGTCTGATCTCGAACGGTATTGCCGGTTTGCAGACGATCCGGATACCTGGGCGATCTACTACGCCACAGTCGCCGTGACTGGTTGGCAGACAGAGGTCTGAGAAGTCTCTCGATATGAAGCCGAAGTGGTGGCTTGGAATCCAGGGAACGCCACGGTCCCACCAAACACCTCGTGCGAATCGTCGGCGGTAAGGGCGTGCGAAGGACAGGAAGGATCGATGTGAAAGAAAAAATGCGCTGTAATTGGGCCGGCGGCAAGCCACACATGATTCGTTATCACGATCAGGAGTGGGGCAAGCCGGTGCATCGTGATCGCCAGCATTTTGAGATGCTGTTGCTCGAAGGCGCGCAAGCTGGGCTTACGTGGGACACCGTCTTGAGGAAACGGTCAGGCTATCGGAAGGCCTTCGCAGGGTTCGACCCAAAGAAAGTGGCGCGATATACAGCGAAGAAAAAAGCCGCGCTGTTGAGGAATCCAGGGATCATTCGCAACCGGCTCAAGATCGACTCGGCAGTGACTAACGCGCAGGCGTTTCTGGCGGTGCAGAAGGAATTCGGCTCGTTCGATGCCTACGTGTGGTCGTTCGTCGGCGGGGAGCCGATCATCAATCGTTGGAAGCGGATGAAGGATGTGCCCGCTACGAATGTTGTGAGCGACACACTGTCCAAGGATCTCAAGAAGCGCGGATTCCGTTTCGTCGGTAGCACGATTGTCTATGCCTATATGCAGGCTATCGGGATGGTCGATGACCATACGATCGACTGTTTCGTGACAGCGCGCACAAAAAAGATATCGTAACCGCATCAACGAGAGAAACCAGTCGGTCCTCGCGATACCGGCGGCGCAGGACTTGCGTCCTTTTCCTGAATTCTCCGTCTATAGAAGTGAGGGGAGGCATGGTGCCTTCCCATTCACAAACAGGCTGTTCAAAAAGCCCGCCAGCTTCGTTCTCGCATCGCTCAGAGGCTCAACGTACAGCAGAGAGTACGCGTCGCCTCTTTACTCGCTGCGGCCTTGCTGGACGGCCTTCTTGAACAGCCTGCTCGAAAGGAGAGTCCCATGAGACCCCACATATCTCTCGACGTGCGCGACGTGCCCGCCTCGGTTGAGTTCTATCAGAAGGTCTTCGGTGTGGCGCCGCAGAAACAGACGACGGACTATGCCAAGTTTGATCTAATCGCGCCGGCGCTGAACTTCGCGCTCGTGTCGTCCACCGGCGCGGTGAGGGCGGTAAATCATCTCGGCATTGAAGTCGAATCTGCGGATGACATCGCAAGCTGGAAACAGCGGTTACAGGAACAGGGGATTCTCGAAAAGGTTGAAGAGGATCTCGCCTGCTGCTTTGCGCGACAAGACAAACTTTGGTTTACCGATCCGGATGGCAACCCTTGGGAGGTCTTTACGGTCCATGAGCAGTTGGCTGTTACAGGGACGTTGAAGAACACGGGCTGCTGCGCGGCATGATGCCAGAAAAGTCTCGGTCGTGATCGGAGGGTTAAGGCTGAGGTCGAGGCTATGCATGAGGACCCATTTGAGCATCTTTGGGTACGGGAGTACACTGGAGGCGATCGGCCATGAATGATCCACAGGAAATATGGCGTGATATGCACCAGGGGCTGCGAGCCTTCATCGCGAAGCGTGTGGCCGATGAGGCGGCAGTGGAGGATCTCTCCCAGGAGGTCTTCCTGCGGATGCAGCGAGGACTGAGCGGTCTCAAGGACCAGAGTCGGCTGCTGCTCTGGCTCTACCGGATTGCGCGGCATACGATCATCGATTATTACCGTGTGCGGGGCCGACAACCTGAGAAGCCCGTCGGTCTTGTGAGCGATCTTGAGACCCTGTTTCCTGTCTCCCTCCCAGCGGAGTCGGCTACGGATTCCGGCCAACTCGGTACCGAGTTAGCCGACTGTCTCCGCCCCATGATCGAGCGATTGTCTGAGGATTACCGGCAGGCGATCACCCTGGTCGATCTTGAAGGCATGTCTCAGCATGAGGCGGCGGTACAACTTGGCCTGTCAGTCTCCGGGATGAAGTCGCGTGTTCAGCGTGGGCGGCGTCAATTGCGGGAGATGCTGGAGGCCTGTTGCACGATCGCACTCGATCGGCGAGGCGGAGTAGCAGATTACGACTTCCGGGATCAACCGGGCGGTTCGTGCGGGGGCAGTTCTGACTGTTCCTAAGAGGTGAGTTCGAGAACGAGGATGGCTAGTGTGTGCTGGAAGAGGATAGCTTCGTTGGGTTGCTGCGTTTTTGAGTATCTCGCAAGGCGATATCCTTCCGGTGCTTGGCAATCATGGCTTTCGCTTCAAGCGAGGCGGGCTGCCGCTTCAACGTTTCCTCAAAGTATCCAATCGCCTCTTCGTATTGACCCATGTCGCCATAGACATAACCGAGGTGGTAATAGGCCTCCCAGTTATGCGGATCAAGCGGGATTGAAGTCTGAAACACTTCTGCGGCGCGGACAGACTGGCCGGCCCAGTTAAGCGAAAGGCCATAGCGTTGCATGTTTTCATACGTTTGACGTTGTTTCACTGCATGTTCAAGGAACGGAAGCGAGTCATGATAATGAGCGGCTTCAAATAGAAGACTCCCCGCCAAGATAGCGGTTTCCCAATCGTTCTGGTTTAGTTCGAGGTATCGGCTGGCAGCATCGATGCCTTCACTCCAACGGTCATGTGTGAGGTCAAAATCGATCTTTCGCTGCGCGATCATGGTGGCCGTGGGAGCCAGTTTGAGAATCTCGTTTCCGAACCAGCCCCAATCTTGTTCGATGGCGGTGACGGTGGGGATCCCCAATAGTCCGTTTTTGAGTGTGACGCTCACCGGCTGGGCACCCCACAGTTTTCCTCGCTCTTCCCAGGTGATCAACACCATGGTCGTCGCTTCAGGGTTGTCCCGGTAGCGGAGTGTGACCCATGAGTAGGGAACCGGAAGACCGGTGGTGGGTTTCCACGCCTCGGAGTCGATTACCGCTGAACGGTATATCGGCGGCTTGTTATCGAGCATTCCGTTTGCGTACCAGAGGAGGCTTGAATAGACGAAGAGCCTTACGAGAAGTCCTGCGGAGCATTCCATTCGCTTCAGTAAGCATCGGACAGGATCCCATTGAGGCAGTGATGTGGCGAACTCGTTGACGATCATGAGCACGTTCAGGGCGAGTAGCACAATGCCGATCATAGGCAGTGCCAGGAAAATCCAAGACCCTTGAAGGCGATACTGGTAATGCATCCAGACCGCCCAGGCGCAGGCCGCAGTCGCGATGCCATATTGAAATGTGAGGTGCGCCCAGGCACGCTTCAGTTTGCGAAGTATCAAGGATCTAGCGTTCACGTTCACCCTGCTCCAGGCTCATGAGAACATAGGGATAGATGTAGAGGGCGGTCTTGTTGTGCGGGTCGCGGCGGAGTACGTGTTTCAGGCAGGTATCGGCGTCTCGATATCGATTGACGGCCCAGTATTGATTGCAGAGATAAGCCCGGATGTCGATATCGTCGTCGCCGAGTTGGAGCGCCGTTTCGTATTCGCGAATGGAGTCAGTATAGCGCCGTTGCCGCGCGTACGCAGAGCCTAATCCGCGGTGCGATGCAGAGCGATTGGCGTTGATCGCGAGAGCATTCTGATACGACGCCACGGCATCATCGTAGCGCTCAAGATAGATCAAGCTATAGCCGATTGCATCAAGAACGCTGGGGTTTCGAGGCTGGAGCGCCAGAATGTCTCGATAGAATCGAATGGCGTCATCGTGATGTCCGAGACGTTGATACAGATTCGCCACCCGCCCGAGCAGGTCCGTATTTTGAGGTTCCTCATTCAAGCCCTGGTGGACGAGATCAAGCGCTTGAGGGTAATCGCCGAGCCGTTGGCTCAGGAAGGCTACAAAAGTGTCTCGATAGAATCCATCCGAGGGCGAGGCGGTATATGCTCCCTTCCACATCATATATTCGTTGAGGAGATCGCTCCCCCGGTGGCTGTACATGCTTGCGGCCCTTCGATAGGCCTCTGGGTTGCGGGGATTGGCCGCCACAGCCTTGAGGAAGTAGGGGAGCGCTGCATCATAGTCGCCGGTTTTTTCCTCTAGAATCCCCAGGGTGATATAGGCATCGTCGATCCGGCCTCCCAGGTCAATGGCTTTTATTGCTGCATCCTTTGCCCAAGGGGCATTGGACGGATCGAAAATTCGGAGGTAGCGATAATAGTGCGCCAGAAGGCACCAGCCCAGACCGTCCGGGGAACCCTGTCTCAGATCGCCTGCCGCTTGGAGAGCCCAGAGGAAGGCGGTGATCCTCTGTCCAACATAGTCGTTGCGCAAGGCGTGGCGGAATCGATCGATGGCCTGGTTGTCGTCACCCAGTCGGCTATGCGCCACAGCACTGAGAAGGAGGGCATCAAAATGTTTGTCGTCGAGGGCAACCGCCTGGTCGAAGGCTGCTGAGGCCCGGCGGAGGTTGCCTTCTTCCAGAGCCACTTCCCCCTGCGTCAGCCATGCTTCGATATTGGCAGGCTGTTCGGTCAGCTGCAGATCGGTCAACCGAGCCGCTTCGGAAAGATTCCCTTTCAGCAGGGCGGTATAGGCGTCATCACCGTTCGCCCATTTCCTCCAGCCTCCCGTTCTCAGATCGGCTCGATAGGCCAGGGCGGCGTTATTGTAATGGCCGATCTCGTAGTGGATGAGCCCGCGCACACCGTCGGTCGATGGCCGAAGCAAGCGAGAGTCCATCGTGCTGAGTCGGTCTTGAATGAAGAGGAATGCGACTGCCACGACCAAGCCGAACAGGACCCTTCGATACGTGAGAACGATGAGCCATATATGTTCCCAACTCGGGAATTCCCACCACCGTGCTGCAATCTGATGAGGAGAGTGTCTCGGAGAAGCTTCCATTGATTGTGAATTTCTATGGTGGCTTGAAGAGATTCAATTCAAGTGTAGCCGAGCGTTCCAAATCTGTCTGGACTGTGAGTGGTCAGCGGCAATGCAGAAAATGATCGCGTTTACTGATGCTTATGTCGCAGGACGAAGCGGTCAGGAGGCAGCAAGTTCACAAAATGCTGCTAGCTGAAGCTGTGGCTCAGTTCGGTTGACTGGTGGCGCTGACGAAGGCCTTTCGGTAGGTCGTCACCTTTTGGAGATAGTGGCGGGTCTCTTCGTATGGCAAGTTCGCTCGCAGTTGGTCGTAGACGGCGGCAGGTTGGAGACTGCCCCTGCGTGATACTGAGGATTGTTCAGCTCATCGGGTGATTGATCTTGCTTCTGTGACCAGTTGTGACTATATTGTGACTATGAATGGCGTACGGGTTGCTGATCTGAAAAGCCGCTTGAGCGAGCACCTTCGCAAGGTTCGAACTGGTCGAAGCGTGACCGTGTTGGATCGAAACACTCCGATTGCGCGTATTGTCCCATATGAAGAGTCCGGCTCATCCCTCACAGTGCGGAGTCCGCTGTCGAGCGCTCCGTCGCTCAAGCACATGTCATTGCCGCCACCGCTCAAGCTTCGGCGCGATATCGTCACGCTCCTTCTGGAGGAACGACAAGGAGAACGGTGATTGCCTATCTCGATTCCTCCGCAATTCTTCGTATAGTTCTCGGTCAGACCAATGCTCTCAAGGAGTGGCGATCTATCAAGCAAGGAGTAGCCTCTGCGTTGGTGGGAGTAGAGTGTCTGCGGACACTGGATCGATTGCGGCTCGCCGAAGGGTTGGAGGATGCCGAGATCGCGGTGCGGAGAGAAGCGGTATTTCGATTAATGGAAGCCGTGGAGGTAGTGGAACTTACCAGGCCGGTCTTGGCGAGAGCCTCGCATCCCTTGCCTACAGCATTGGGTACGTTGGATGCGATTCACCTGGCGACGGCGCTGCTCTGGAAGGATCGCAGCGGAGCAGAACTCATCATGGTCACTCACGATAATGCGCTGGCGACCGCGGCTCGAGCCAGCGGACTCCGAGTCGTTGGCTCTTGATTTTGTCGAGGCTTGCGACGGTTTTTTCGGTACACGGTCATACGGCGGGGTCTAGACCTCGCATCTCACCATGAGCTCATCCCAAAACCATCCCGAAATTCTTTGGGTTTGTCTGGGCTAGCTGGTTTCTCTGGTTTATCCACGCAGTCTTGATCAACTAATGGCTCAGTGCACGTTGGAGTGGGTAAATGAGAACGCGTGA
>NEWP02000084.1 GCA_002869895.2 Nitrospira sp. CG24E
CTACTAACCACTGCCCACTCGCTACTCACTACTGCCTACTCACCACTTACAACTGACTACTTGCTATCTACACCCCAGACCGATGTTATCGTGCGGCTGTGTCCAAGACCGCGCAAACAATATACAGGCCTGTGTGGTCGAAGATTTCTGCGGATCGTGCGGCAAGTGTCAATTCGAGTCGGTCTACGTCGGCATCGGACAAGGCGGCAGGCGGAAAGACTTCGACATGCCCATCCTCATCTTCGTATTGAAGCGGACTGATGTCAACGAAGGCGCCGGGACACAGTTCTTTTGCGTAGAGCGCGAGCTCCGTCAATTTGGCATCTACGGCTGCGCGCCGATCAGAGTGCTCATGTTGAGGGGCCATTGTGAAGTTCCTCCACGGCAGTGACAAACTCTGCAGCGCGCCGCTTCAGGGGACACAGGCGGTCATGAGAGCCCAGGGTGTGAATCCGCTGGACGAACACGGACTCGCCCGGGCTCAACTGTCACGATCGCGCCAGATTGGAGGTCTGTCCCGTAGCTCCCCGAAGTCTTTGTCGAGCGTGATGAGAATCCTGCCTTCTTGATGCGCGCGGGTCAAGATCTCTTCATCGCCAGGATCGGAAGGCCAGTTTCCCGCCCAGATGACATCGTGTCCTGCAGCCTTTAGTGGAACAACGGTGCCGCCCCAGACGCAGGTATCGAGTAGAAGTCTCACGAGGCGGATTCAAGAGGTAGCGGGTCGATCCGTTCATGGCCGACGAGGCGATGGGCATAGGCGAGGCAGGCTTGAATATCCTCTCTCTCCAGCCACGGATACCCAAGAAGGATCGTATCGGGCGTGTCGCCCGCAGCCAGCATGCCAAGGACATGTTCGACGGCGAGGCGGCGACCTCGGATAATGGGTTTCCCACCGAAAATCTTCGAGTTCACGGTAATGCGTTTGAGAAGGAGTTGCTCATCCATGATTTGACCTCACATACGTAAATGGCTCAGCGCAGATTCGTGTGGGTGAATTCTGCTCATTTCTTCGGCAAGAAGGC
>NEWP02000085.1 GCA_002869895.2 Nitrospira sp. CG24E
CTTCCCCAGTGGATCCATTCCGATTCAATGAGAATCACTTCTGATTCAGTTCAGGGGCTATTTCCAAAGTCACGGCGAGCGAGACCTGTCCCGGTAGCAGGAGAAAAATCCAATAAATCAGCGGATAGGCACCGAAAAGCCCTGAGCAGGAACTATCGGCACGTTGATTGCTGTGAGTGTGAAACATAGCCACCGCAACCAACCTTGCAGACATACATGATGAATTCTGCTCTCCTCTCAATCAGTGTCGCGCTGTTATGGTCACTCGTCTTGTCCAACGTTGGCCATGCAGCCCAGACCGAGAGGAGGCAGGATCTATCCAATCTGATGGGGACAGAAATACACAGAACAGCGATGGCCCCAGCCACACAGGTATCGAATCCGGAAAACTCTTGCACCCTGGCCGGAAAGGGTGGGACAAGAGCGCTCTGTGGGAACCGTAGCCTGCTCGGATCAGGAGCAATCGCGCCGGAGAAGTCTCAATACCTGAGCGCAGTCATCATCACAACAGTGATCATCATGCTGATCGTACTGGCTGTGTTAGCGGTCTTGTCGCTCGCCCTGATTCTCTTGGCTTCATGGGCCAGGCGGTTCCCGCACACGGCTGAGGAACGCGGGGAAGTTACCCTTCCCGATCTTTCATTGCCCGAGGGGAAACAATGGGGACATTCTGAATTTCGACTGATAGCAGGACGCCTCACTTACTCAGGAAAAGCAGAATGATTAAATGAAAATATTGTGCCCGCCTAGGTGGAGTACGATACGGGGTTATAGGACCAAGGCATGTGGTGTGGTCCGGTGCTCGCTCCACCACGGCACCGGGCGCATCTCTCAACCAGGAGGTGCAGCCATGGGCGACTATCTCGGCATTGACCTGCACAAGACGAAATCGTTTGTGACGCGGATGACGGCGCAGGGGCAGATTCTGGAGCAAGTGAACTTGCTCCACA
>NEWP02000086.1 GCA_002869895.2 Nitrospira sp. CG24E
TCATCAGGCTCCATCCCCTCCCTATCGTGCACGATCTGTGAGCACAGAGGACTCACCGGGCTACACTCTCTCCCTGCTGGCGGACTTTTTAGGCTCCACTCTCTCTGAGAGCCGCTAAATGCCTCACGGCTTCCCTTGCTGCCGTACGGGCTTTGATCGCCGGATTTAAACTCGCCCCCGGATCCACCTTGTCCCCCAGTTCCGTAACCCGTTGGCACTGTTTAATCGCCTCTAATAAATGGGGCAGGGCTTCCTTGCCGTGTGGATCGGTCGGAGGCATGGCCTTAATAATCGCTTCCGCATGCCGGCTGACTTCGCCGCAATGATGGACGATCGCTTTGGTATCCCCCATTCCCCCATGCGCGACCATATCCTCCGCATCCTTTATCATGGCCGTGCCTTGCGCCTGAATGTCTTTCACCGTCGCGCCCATCACACCCTGTACTGGGAGCAATAATCCAAGCAGGATTGCGCAGGTGATACCGGTGCAGCTCATCAAGATATCAAGCCCTTTCTCTGTACTGCCGATCTTCCCCTATCCAGCAAGGCCGCAGCGAGCGACCAAAGATAATTCCCCCAAGCTCGCTCGTTTACTTTACCCTAAGATTGTGGCCCGGATGAGTCCCCCACTGCGCGCAGCTTTTTCACCCGCCCACCCACTGACACGCCGAGACGTGCCATCAGCCCTGGCGAGGGCCTTCCAGCATTCTTCATCTCTCGCGAAGGGAGTGGCCGAGGATGCCCTTCCCTGCGCGCATC
>NEWP02000087.1:0-707 GCA_002869895.2 Nitrospira sp. CG24E
GCCCTTCTTGCTCGCAGAACGCGCACATTCAGAAAGTGCTCGCCTGGGACAAGAGCGCGTCTCGGCGCGCTCGGGGTTGGGTGGGTGAGAACGTCGCGCGGAGTCAAGGGCAGCCTCGGCCACTCCTTCCAAAAGAAGCATAAGGGATTAGGAAGATCTTCGTTGGACGGGCGCGAATGAATAAGCGGAAGCTCCTAGCGAAAGCCCTCACCGGTTCCAAGAACCTTCGATTCACCGAAGCGGTACGGCTGGCCGAGGCCTTTGGGTTCCAGCTATCGCGGGTGAGGGGTAGTCACCATGTGTTTGTCCACCCAGCCCTGCAAGAGCTGGTCAACCTTCAGGAAGTTGGCGGCAAAGCCAAACCCTATCAAGTCCGACAGTTGCTTGATCTGGTGGAGAGGTATAATCTACAGCTTGACGGCGAGTAGGAACCATGAAGGATTACCACATCAACATCTTCTATAGCGACGCAGACAAGGGCTATATCGCCGATATTCCCGACCTGGATGCCTGTTCTGCCTTTGGGAAAACTCCGACCGACGCCCTGAAACAAGCACAACTGGCCAAGAAAGTTTGGCTGGAAGCGGCTCGTGCGTCAGGCAAACCTATCCCCAAACCGCGTTATCGACCCGTCATCTACCAAACCGGCTCATAATTTAAAGTGGCTTCCACTGCCACCAGGATGTGGGGCAGAGGATGAGGAGGGA
>NEWP02000087.1:717-8861 GCA_002869895.2 Nitrospira sp. CG24E
CTTGGGCAACGCGCGGTCTCAGAAGAAGATGAAGGGAGCTGCCGGACCATCCTTCTTGCTCGCAGAACGCGCATGATCAGAATGTGCTCGTTCGATGCGCGCAGTAAAGGGCAGCCTTGGCCACTCCTTCTCAGAGACATAGAAAGAAATGGCAGGTTTCAATTGGACGCGCGTAGTGGGAGATCAATCAGGCACTATTCCTGAGAGACAACGAGCAAGCTTGGAAGAGGAAGGGCAGGGTGTTTGACACCCTGCCATTTTCGGGCTGCGCCGGGCGGAAGCCTTCTGGAATTCCCGCCGCCACGGTCTAGCGACCGTGGTGCCTTGGTCAGATCCAGCTTTCCTTCCCAGCTCAGCCTCGGTGGATACTTCGCTCGTCCGGTCATGTTCACGAAACCCAAAGCATCATGTGGAAGGACGTGATTTCTCGCAGGGAAAAGGGTATCCTTCAGCGCAATTGCCTTGCCGTCGTCTGTTGTCTAGGATCCAAAGAATGGCTAAGAAAACAAAACCTGCTATGAAAAAGAGCCAGACAGCTCCCTACAAGCACCCTGAAGCGAAGAGCCTTATGCGGCCGGAGGTGGGGACGCAGGCGCAGTTTAAGAAGAAGAAACCGCCGAAGACCTACCGCTACGATTCGTCGCTCTCACCTGCGCTCGATTGGGATGCCAAGAATCCAGCCCGCGAGCAGGGAGAGACTCTCATCAAGCAAGTTCTCGACGCCAAGACTCTAGAAGAGGCAAAGGCAGCCGCTTCTAAACTCAAAAGTCTGAGCAATCCGTTTCTGAACTGGGCCGGAAAAGCCGAACGCCTCTCGTTTGATGTGCCGACCTTGCCGCTCTTTATCCACGAGCGGCTCTCCACCAAAGCCATCATCGAAACGCTGGCTGGACATAAGACGGACAAGCAAGAAGATATGTTCGCGCTGTTTGGTGATCCGCAGCATTCCATCACCGATCAGGTGTTGAAAGCGTATGAGTACAAGGATGACTGGACGAACCGCATGGTTCTTGGTGATTCGCTGGTCGTGATGAACTCGCTGTTGCACTACGAAGGGCTCGGCGGGCAGGTGCAGATGATCTATATGGACCCGCCGTACGGCGTGAAGTTCGGCAGCAACTTCCAGCCCTTCGTTCGCAAGCGCGATGTCAGCCACAACGACGATGAGGACATGACTCGTGAGCCGGAGATGGTTCAGGCCTATCGGGATACCTGGGAACTCGGCTTGCACTCCTACCTGACCTATCTGCGAGATCGGTTGCTTCTTGCCCGTGACCTCCTGAACACCAGCGGTAGCATCTTCGTCCAGATCAGTGACGAGAACTTGCATCATGTGCGGGAAGTGATGGATGAGGTATTTGGGCCTGAAAATTTTCTATCGGTGATAACTGTTCGCAAGACAACAAGCGAAGGCAGCAAGTATCTTGGTGCTACGTCTGACTTTCTACTATGGTACGCGCGAGACCTTGTTCGGACTAAGTACCATCAAGTGTATCTCGATCGTAGCGACGAAGCTGAAAGTAGATACGATCAGGTCATGCTAGCGGATGGGACGGTTCGACCTGCCACAGAAGACGAAATGTTAGAACTAGTTCCGCCACCTACCGGAGGCCGACTTTTTCGCGTAGACAATATAACGAGCTCACGTTCAGCAGGTGAGGGCGATCTAAGAGAATTTTTCTATCAGGGGAAGCGGTGTACGCCTGGCAACGGAACTTTCAAGACCGACTTGGGAGGAATGGAAAAGTTAGCGGTAGCAGGTCGATTACATGTCACCTCAAGGGGCAAACTTAGTTACAGGCGATTCAAAAGCGATTTTCCGCTCGCTCTGGTTGGTAACCTTTGGGCTGATATAAGCGGGGCGGTTCAGAGCCGAAGTGATCCCAAAATCTATGTTGTGCAAACGTCAACCTCGATTGTTCAGCGCTGCCTCCTCATGACCACCGACCCTGGCGATCTGGTGCTTGATCCGACTTGCGGGAGTGGAACAACGGCCTATGTTGCTGAACAGTGGGGCAGACGTTGGATCACAGCCGATACTAGCCGCGTGCCTTTGGCCCTGGCTCGGCAGCGACTCCTAACCGCCACATTTTCATGGTATGACCTGAAAGACGATAATCGTGGTCCTGCCGGAGGCTTTACTTACCGCCGCAAGCAAAACAAAAAGGGAGAAGAAGTTGGCGGTATCGTGCCACACGTTACGCTGAAATCTATCGCCAACAATGAGCCGCCGGCTGAAGAGGTGTTGGTGGATCGGCCAGAGGTCGAAAATGGCATTACCCGCGTAACGGGGCCGTTCTGTTTCGAAGCGACCATCCCCACACCGGTGGATTGGGAAGGTGACGGCATTGAGGATTCCGGTGCCGGAACTGCTGAAGCCTATGGCTCCTTCGTCGATCGTATGCTCGATGTACTCCGCAAAAGCCCGGTTCTTCGCTTGGAAGGCAACAAGATCATCACGTTCAAGAACATCAGGCCTCCCGCGAAGTCGCTGTCACTTTCCGCAGAGGCGTTGGTTGCCAACGGCCAGGATAAAGCTGTGGCATTGGTGTTCGGTCCAGAGAACGGCGCAGTCAGCGAGAAGCTGGTATACGAGGCGGCGCGCGAGGCTCATGCCAAGAACTACACCCATCTCTATGTCATCGGCTTTGCGATCCAACCCAACGCCCGCACCCTGGTGGAAAAATGCGCCGAGGTCATGGGAGTGCCTGCGACCTATGTGCAGGCGACGCCGGACTTGATGATGGGCGACCTGCTTAAGAATATGCGCTCGAGTCAGATCTTTAGCGTGTGCGGGCAACCGGAAGTAAGTGTGAAACGTGAAAAGGAAAAGTCGAAAAGTGGGGAGGCCCTCTACCGAGTCGAACTGTTGGGGTTGGATGTGTTCGACCCCATCACGATGGAGGTCACGCACCGCACTGGCTTGGACGTGCCGGCTTGGTTTTTGGATACGGATTATAACGATCTCTGTTTTCACGTCTCGCAAGCATTCTTCCCCCGTACTGGCGCATGGGACAATCTGAAGAAGGAGCTCAAGGGTGAGTACGATGAAAGTGTGTGGGATCACTTGTCTGGTGCCACGAGCGCGACATTTGAAGCAGGCGAGCACAAGCAGATTGCCATCAAAGTGATTGATGATCGGGGTAATGAATTGCTGGTGGTCAAGAAACTGAATGGGACTGGTCGATGATTGAGCGGGTCACCATACGGGGGTTTAAGAAGTTTCAGGAAGTTACCTTCAACCTCCCTGGCCATGTTGTGATTGCTGGACCCAATAATACTGGGAAGTCTACGGTTCTCCAAGCGATTGCCGCATGGGATTTAGCGCTCAACCGATGGAAGCAGAAACATGACTTTCAGTTTCACCGGGGTGGGTATGCCAAAGTCCCCATAACCCGCCAGGCGTTTTCCGCCGTTCCGCTTCGCGCCTTCGATCTGCTCTGGAGAGATCGCGCCTATTTGGGCGCGATTGAGATCGAGATTTGCCATACGGCTGGCTGGACTATCACGATGGAGCTCATCGCCGACTCCACAGAACAGGTCTATGTCCGTCCGAAAAAGGATGTTTCCCCCACTATCGTTCGAAGCGCCGACATTCAGGCTGTCTATGTTCCCCCGATGTCTGGGCTAGGGACGGAAGAACCGGTCTATCAGCTTCCAAAGGTGAACCAGCTTCTCGGCCAGAGTAAGCCAGGTGAAGTCTTGCGGAATTTGCTCGTTCAGGCCCATCAATCTGCTGCGTGGACCACACTCCAGGAGTCAATCTCACGGTTGTTTCACTATGAGCTTATTCCCCCTGATTCATCAGGCGCGCACATCATCGCAGAGTATCGTTCTCGGCCTGGGGGGCCGACGTTCGACATCGCCAGCGCAGGAAGCGGGTTTCAGCAAGTCCTCATGCTGTTGACCTTCTTACACACTCGTCCAGGGGCCGTCCTGCTTCTGGATGAGCCTGATGCCCATCTTCACGTGATTTTGCAGGATGCCATTTACGGAGAGCTCCGGTCAGTCGCTGCTAAGCGTAGATCGCAACTGATTATTGCGACACATTCCGAAGTGATTATTGATTCGGTCGAACCCCGAGAATTGTGCATGCTGCTCGATCAACCTAGGATTCTAGAATCCACCGTTGAGAGGGATCGCCTTTCGCGTTCGTTGGGATATCTCACCCATACCGATATCATGCTGGCCATTAGTGCTCCGGGCATTCTGTATGTGGAAGGGTACACCGACATCAACCTTCTCATTGAATGGGCAAAGATTCTTGGGCATCCGGTGTACGAAACTCTCACCACACGGCTGTTTTGGAAGCCGACGGTATGGGAACCCAGGGCAGGCGCGTCCGGTGTAAAGGCGAAAGATCACTATGAAGCGCTCCGCCTCGTGCGTCCGGAACTCCCTGGTCTCATCCTCCTCGATGGTGATGACGAAAGAAATATCACGGAGACAGCGATCACCGGCCAAGGGCTTCAACGGCTTCGCTGGAAACGATATGAAATCGAGAGCTACTTGATTCATCCTGCGACGCTCGAACGATTTATCGAGAAGGAAGTGGGAGCTGGCGCTCTCTCAATAGAGTCCAAGCGGGACATGCAGGCGTATTTAGAGCAGACGTTCACCCCGGCGTTTCTTCAAGATCCTTTTAAGCCGAACCCCCTAGTTGATGCGTACTTGCAACAGCGGAAAGCGCGGACAGAGGTTCTGCCTCCAATCCTTGCCGCGGCAGGATTGCATGGCTTTCCCTATACACGATTTAATGAGATTGCCTCTGTCATGTTGCCGGAAGAGATTCATCCAGAGGTCAAAGAGAAACTTGACGCGATTCAGCGTGCGTTTGGTCTATGAGCGCCTACGAAGTCCCACAGCCCATTCTGAATTCTCCGTTTGAAGAACCACAAGAGCATTGGCATATCGTTGAAGGCGAAACGCCCGAGCAACGACCCGGACGTCGACCGGCAATGTATTTCTATCGCGATCCCAAGGTGAAGCCTGAAAAAGAATATGGCACGGTTGCCGGAACCGCTATTGAGTTGAAGCTGGTGAATCGCATCCGATCTCAGGTGAAGAAGTGGCGATCGGATGGCTATCCCGGTGTGACACGAACGACTCTTGAGTTGTTGCAATGGTGGCGTCGCGAGGGGAGGGCGCAACGGCTTTTCTTTGCGCAGCTTGATGCAGCGGAAACGATTATCTTCCTCTGTGAAGCTCGGACGGATTTTCGTCAGGGAATCGAAGTGCCTCAAGAGTATCTCAGCGACGAGAAGCGCGCTCAAGGCTTCAATGGGTTTCGGCGGTATGCCTCCAAGATGGCGACTGGTTCTGGAAAAACCACGGTGATGGGGATGTTGGCAGCCTGGAGCATTCTCAATAAGGTCAATGATCGAAGCTATGCGCGCTTCTCAGATGTGGTGCTGATCGTGTGTCCGAATGTGACGATCCGCAACCGGCTGCGAGAACTGGACCCCGAAGGGGGAGAGGCCAGTCTCTATCGCACGAGGGACCTTGTTCCATCCCACCTCATGCCTCTTCTCACGCGAGGTCGAGTCCTTGTGACAAACTGGCATGTGTTTGAACCCCAAGCGACCCAGGCTGGCGGGGTTGGCGCGAGAGTGAATAAGGCTGGCGTGGAGGTTCGCACCAAAGAGACGGGTACCATCAGTTCGAAGACCACCACGGCCCGCGGCACTAGGTACCTGACTTTGGAGGATTTTGAGCGACAGGTTGCGGCTGGGATGCTGACGGTACTTGGAGAAGAACGCGAGAAAGACGGCACCTTAAAGAAGGTCACCGTTGAATCGAGACGGTATGTTGAAAGTGATACCGCTCTCGTCAACCGTATTCTTGGCCGCGAAGTGGGCGGGAAACAGAACATCCTCGTGATGAACGATGAGGCGCACCATGCCTATCGTATTG
Organism: Nitrospira sp. CG24E; assembly: GCA_002869895.2. Classification (GTDB taxonomy): domain Bacteria; phylum Nitrospirota; class Nitrospiria; order Nitrospirales; family Nitrospiraceae; genus Palsa-1315. Next base: position 6,631 of record NEWP02000087.1, read on the forward strand.
TGCGTGAGGAACGGGACGAGAATGAGGATGATCTCTTTGGTGAGGATGAAGAGGCCGAAGACTTCTTCAAAGAAGCGACCGTGTGGGTTGATGGCTTAGACCGCATTCAGAAGCTACGCGGCGTCAATCTCTGCCTCGATCTTTCGGCGACACCCTACTTCCTTGGTCGAGTCGGCCAGGATACTAATCGGCCGTTTCCCTGGGTTGTGAGTGATTTCAGCTTGATCGATGCGATCGAGTCTGGGTTGGTGAAAATCCCGCAACTCGCTGTGCGAGATACGACCGGCAAAGAAATTCCTGGCTACTTCAATATTTGGCATTGGATTTTGCCGCAACTCACGCCTGCGGAGCGGGGTGGGAAAAAGGCAAGCCCAAAACCAGAGGCCATTTTGAAGTATGCGCATCATCCCATCGCCATGCTAGGTGGACTGTGGGAAAAGGAACGGGAGGACTGGGTTACGAACCGAGAGGACCATCGGCCTCCGGTGTTTATTCTTGTGTGCAAGAACACTCAGATTGCCAAGGTGCTGTACGAATGGTTGGCTGAGGACAAAGCGCCGACAGGGATTCCACCGGTGAAGATCGAGGGCTTTAAGAATAATGGTAGCCAGAACACAATTCGGGTGGATTCCAAGGTTGTCAATGAATCCGATTCAGGGGAATCCAAAAACGACGAAGTGCGCTGGATGCGATTTACGCTTGATACGGTGGGAAAAGTTGCGTGGCCGTCAGATCGGGTGGGCCGTCCACTCTATCCAGAGGGATTCAAAGAACTCGCTGAGAAGCTAGACCGGCCCGATCATCCACCTGGTCGCGATGTGCGGTGCATCGTCAGTGTGGGCATGCTAACGGAAGGGTGGGACTGTAGCACTGTGACCCACATTATTGGCCTCCGTCCGTTCATGTCTCAGCTGCTTTGCGAGCAGGTTGTCGGGCGAGGGCTGCGTCGAGCCAACTACGAGGTTGGTCCTGATGGAAAACTGACGGAGGAAGTGGCCAAAGTCTTTGGCGTTCCGTTCGAGGTGATCCCCTTCAAGGCCACGCCGCAGGGACAGCCACAACCACGGGTAAAGAGATATCACGTTCATGCCATTCCAAATAGAGTGAAGTATGAAATTAAGTTTCCACGTGTCGAGGGCTATACCCAGGCCATCCGTAATCGTGTGACGGTGGACTGGACGACGGTTCCGTCATTGGTCTTGGAACCAGAGCGTATTCCGCCTGAGCTTGAGGTCAAGGGGCTTCATAGCACGCTGCAAGGAAAGTTGACCCTAGGGGGGCCAGGTCGCAGAGAAAGAGTCTCGCTTGATGAACTGCGCGAGAAGATTCGGATGCAGGAAGTGGTGTTCGATCTCGCCACGGCTCTGACCAGAGCCTATCGGGCGCAAAGCACATGCACGGTCCCTGTGCATCGTTTGTTTCCCCAATTGGCATCTGTGGTGACTCGATTCGTTGAAGAACGGGTCGATGCACCTCCTCTGACGTATAAGAAGGACATCATTTTTTCCCCCTACTACGGCCGGGCTGTTGAGCGATTGCTGGAAGCAATTCGACCGGATACATCACAAGGAGAAAGCCCTGAGGTGCCGCGCTACGAAACGAGTCGAGGGCCTGGCTCTACTGCCGACGTGGATTTCTGGACTAGCCGTGATGTGCGAGAGGTAACGAAGAGCCATCTTAACTATGTGGTGGCTGACACAAAGCAGTGGGAGCAATCAGCTGCGTACTACATTGATACGAATTCGGCTGTCGCAGCATTCGTTAAAAATTCAGGCCTCGGGTTCGCCATTCCCTATTTAGACAATGGCCAAATGCACGACTATGTTCCAGATTTCATTGTACGGCTGAACGACTCCACACCCTCGCACTTAATTCTTGAGATCAAAGGGTACGACCCGCTAGAGGAGGTCAAGCTAGCGGCTGCTAAACGGTGGGTCGATGCGGTGAATGCCGATGGGACTTACGGGCATTGGCATTATGCAATTGCGAAAAAGATTTCTGATATTCCATCCATCATTGAGAAGCTCCGATAAGAAGCAAAGGGTCGGATTCCGGCTAACCGGGACATTCAACTTTTCAGACAGCGATTGTGGGCGCGGGATGGGGGCTGAATGATCTTCCACTGCACGTATCTTTCCAATCCCATATTCCCCTCAAGGGCGGCCTGGTCGATCCTCGAATGCGCGCGTCGAACGAGCACATTCCGATCGTGCGCGTTCCGCGAGCAGGAG
>NEWP02000088.1 GCA_002869895.2 Nitrospira sp. CG24E
ACTCGACATTGGAGGCTTGGCGGAGGCACATCCAACCGATTGTCCGAAATCCGTATCTCAACAACCCAAATCTCTTTACCGAGAATCCTGCTTTCAGAGACCATATTTTTCTGAACAACGAGGGATTCGCCGCGTATCTAACGAAGCCGTTTCACGAACCCTTTACCGAAGAACGATATGCATCGTCGCTGTTGCGCAATCGTATGCTCAACGAGATGTTTCACGAGGCGGTGCGCGTCATTCTCCACGAAGACGATCTCAACGCCATGTATTACTCCGTTGAGAATCGCTCGCCTTTCCTCGATCGCGACCTCTTCGAATTCTGCTATTCGATTCCGACGGCCCATCTCATTCGCGATGGCTTTAATAAGGTCGTGTTGCGCGATGCGGTGCGCGGGATCGCTCCGGATTGCGTGTTGGACCAGCGAGAGAAGGTGGGATTCAACGCGCCGGTGCAGTCTTTCCTGAACACCGGCGAATCCGCTGTCCGTGACGAGCTGTTGGCCGACAGTCCCGTTTTCGATCTCATCCGGCGTGACAAGATTAGCGAACTGCTGGCCAAACGCGATCTGCCAAACAGCGAAAGCAAATTCCTGTTTTACTTTGTGAACACCAAAATATTTCTGGAGGAATTTGCCGCATGAGCCTCGTCACTTCCAGGGTCGATTCCGAAAAAGCCTCACCGGAGAAGGTGCCGATGCGGTATTGCAAATCATGTGTCTTGCCCGATACGCGTCCGAACCTGATCCTCAATGCCGAAGGGGTCTGCAATGCCTGCCTTGCGCACAGGGCTAAATTGGCGATAAACTGGATGGCACGTCTGCGAGATTTCCAAATCCTGGTCGAGAAGGTTAAAGGGCAATCAAGCGGGTATGACTGTCTCATTCCGGTCAGTGGTGGGAAGGACAGTACCTGGCAGGTTGTTACGTGCTTGGACCATGGGCTGACGCCGCTGGCGGTGACTTGGAAGACTCCAGCGCGCACCGGCATCGGGCAACGCAACTTGGATAACCTAGTGTCGCTCGGCGTCGACCACATTGATTATCAGATCAGCCCAAAAGTCGAGAGTCGTTTCATGCTCAAGACGCTGGAACGATTCGGTAGTACCGCGATTCCCATGCATCTGGCCCTGTTCAATATTCCGCTTACAATCGCAGTCCGGTTTAACATTCCATTGGTGGTCTGGGGCGAGAATTCTGCGTTCGAGTATGGCAGTGCCGAGGAATCCCACACGGGATTCAAGCTCGATCGAAACTGGTATCGCACCTATGGCGTCACTCATGGGACGACGGCGCCGGACTGGGTAAGTGATGGACTGACCGCGAAGCAGTTGGCGGGCTATTTCGGTCCCGATCCCGATGAATTGGAAGCCTGCGGCGTCCACGCGGTATTTCTTGGGTACTACTTCCCGTGGGATCCGAAAACCAGTCTGAATACTGCTCGTGCTCGCGGATTCCAGTCGGATCAGGGAGGTCCCCGCACGGGCTACTACGACTATGCCGATATCGACGACGATTTTATTTCCATTCATCACTGGCTCAAGTGGTACAAATTCGGGTTCACGCGCCTGTTCGACAACCTGTCGCTGGAGATTCGCAACGGACGCATGACGCGAGAGGAAGCGGTTCGGCTGATTCGGCAGGCCGGTGATCAAACCCCGCATAGGGATATCGAAGCGTTCTGTGCCTTTGCGGGCATCACTACAGAGCGATTCTTAGAGATTTGTGAACGATTTCGGAGCCAAAAAATCTGGACGAGACGCGACGGTCAGTGGCTGATCGAGGACTTTATCGTTCCCGATTGGAGGTGGACATGAAGTGGACGCCCCTCGACCCGCCTCGTATGTTCGAGACCGGGCGCGGCGAGCCCATATGCATGAAAGACTGCGGGCGAATTGCGCTCGAATCCGACGAGCAAGTGACGTTCGTGACGGAGTCTGGCGCTGAATACGATGTCGCGCGCAAAAGCTGGGGCTTTTACGCGACGCCGTCGCTCAACGGGCGTCTACTCAATTTCGGCCTGCGAGCCGCGCTCGTGCGTAGCCATGTCGGCAAGTATTACCTATTCTTGGTCGAGCGGGGTCAAGAGGTGGAGCTTCAGTCTTATCTCGATCTCGAACAGAACCGGTTGGTGCGTTGGCTCGACAACGACGATGATTTGCGTGCTGTCGAAGCGAGCCAGCCAACCTTACGTGCACCGCTGCCGATAGAGTGTCCTTGCGGTGGAAACCGGTTCACCACGGTTCACATGTACTTCGAGCCTCCCCTTGGAGAGGTCCGTTTCGCCCAGTTTGGCAACGAGTACCGGCGCGAAGTTTTTCGGTGCGGTCTGTGCGGCCATTTCATATCGGTGCACACAATGGCGCCGTCGTCGCTTTACGGTGGCACCTACGTCGATTCGACATACGGCGACGAGAGGGGTATGCGGAGCGCCTTCGAACGTATCATTGCCCTGCAGCCCGAGAAATCGGACAACTATGGCCGCCTGCGTCGACTGCTTGACTTCGCCGAAACCCATGTCGGGCCAGGGCCTCGTACGGTACTCGATGTGGGGTCTGGGCTCTGTGTTTTCTTGTACGGCATGAAGCGCGCGGGTTGGACCTGCACTGCGTTGGACCCCGATCCACGTGCGGTGAAACATGCGCGAGAGGTGGTTGGCGTTGAGGCAATGATGGCCGATTGGTTTGAGACAGTAGATATCGGGCAGTACGATGTGATTGCCTTCAATAAGGTACTTGAACACGTGAAAGATCCGGTGGCAATGCTGCGAAAAGCGGCGGAGCATGTCGCACCTGGCGGCTTTGTGTACGTCGAACTTCCAGACGGCGAGTCTGCGGCGCCGCCTTACGGCGAGGGCTTTGGCCGAGAGGAATTTTTTATCGAACATTGGCACATTTTCAGTCTTGCCTCGGCATCGCTTCTTGCCGAGCAAGCTGGATTCCGCGCGCTTGCGATTGATCGGCTGCGAGAACCCAGCACCAAGTACACGTTACGCGCATTTCTTGTACCACATACGAAGAGGTCTCTATGACGATCGCCACTGATCCGAAGAAACTCTGGGAAGACTCATTTGACGAACAAATCGCCCGTGGCGCCTACAATGCTGCACCAGTCGAAGCACTGGTTCGCAATGTCGCGTACTATCTCCGTGCGAGGCATGATAAGGGCTCGATGCACAAACTCCAAGCTCTCGAGCTGGGCTGCGGCGCTGGCCCAAACCTGGTATGGTTGGCCCAAAAAGGCTTGCGGGTGAATGGGATTGACATCGCGTCGAACGCACTCCGCCTGGCGCGGGAAAATCTTGAGAATGCCGGCTATGCGGATCTGGTCGGCGACCTGATCGAGGGATCGGTCGATAAGACGCCATTCGCCGATGCGTCGTTCGACGTGGTAATCGAATCGTGCGTTTTTCAGCATATCGAGCGGCCTGTTCGTATGGCTGCCTTCGCCGAAGTACGGCGAGTGCTCAAGCAAGGCGGCCTTTTTGTCGGAAACATGTTGAGTACAGGACATACCACGTTCCAGCAAAAACAGGCTGAGCAACTGAAGGACGATCCAGGATCGCTGTATCTGGCAGACGGCGTGTCCAAAATCTATCTGACCAACATCGGCCTTTCGCACTTCTTTTCGCGCGAAGAGTTCGGCGACCTGCTCACGGGTTTCTCCACCGTTGATCCGTTGATCAGTACCTACTATCTTCCGCAAGAAGAAGCTAAGCGCCGCGGCTACGATGAGTACTTGCAAAGCATGTGGACTGTCTATGCAATCAAATAGTGGCGTCGTGCCGGTGGTGGCGAATCC
>NEWP02000089.1 GCA_002869895.2 Nitrospira sp. CG24E
CCAACCCGCCGGGGGCTTCCAACACCACCAACGCCGGGGGCACGGCCCTCAGGCGTTCGAGGACCTGAGCAAACCCGGCCTCATCGTTGGGCACAGAGAACCTCCCCTCCGGTCGAAGGGCAATGTCCAACTGCGCCTTGGAGACATCAATACCGACAAACACGGATCCCGTCGTCATCATTCCCTCCTCTGTGGCCCAGCCTTGCATGATGCGGGCTCAATAGCCCCGGCAACTGTTCGGGCTCTGCAGATTGCAGGCGTGACGACCCGCGCTGTCCCACGGTCTTTGAAGACCTCGGCACCGTCGGTCTATCACGCCCAGGTTCATCCTCAGCGGTAGCATGGATGATCTCATTTCCAAGATACAAGGGGACAGGGGTCTGAGTTTCGAACTGCTCGGTGTGGCGCGCGAGGACCGGCTGGTCTCTCTTGTTCATCTGGTCTATCTGGTTTGTCTGGTTTTTGGCTGAACGAAACTAACCAGATGAACCAAACAAACCAAATCAACCAGACAGACCTGGCCTAGAGTGCTCCCTCGGGGGTCTGGTCGAGTTTATAGAAATCGATCGGGTCCAGACGGCGATGAGTGGTTTCGGTCGGTTCGCTGCCTTTGGTAAAAAGTTCGACGGTACTCGTCTCTCCTTCCTGTTCACCATCAAGCAATCCCGTCGCCGGATCGACCTTGACGAATGAGATGCCTTCCGGGATGGTAAAGGCTATGACCGGTAGCGGTTTAAGCGCTTTCTGCATAAAATTCGTCCATATGGGCAGAGCGGCATGGGCTCCCGATTCCGTTTCACCGAGTGAGCGTCGATCGTCAAACCCGACATAGATGCCCGTGACCAGGTTCGGTGCACCGCCGATAAACCAGGCATTGATAAACTCGTCCGTGGTTCCCGTTTTTCCTGCAATCGGCCGCCCGATCACTTTAGCCGCCT
>NEWP02000009.1:0-22990 GCA_002869895.2 Nitrospira sp. CG24E
ACGTTGAGGATGCGTTCAAGGCGAGAACGAAGCTGGCGGGCTTTTTCAGCATCCTGCTACGAACGGCTCAAGAGATACATCGGTCCGGTCGGTTGTGGGCGGCCGCCTGACGGTTCGAGGCTGACGGCAAAGGTCTTCGCATCGGTGAAGCCCGGCACCTTTTTGACCAGGAGGTGGGCAGTTTCTCCGGCATTCATGCGAAAGGTCCCGACGCTCATCGGTTTGTCGTACACGGCCCACAGCTGGTAGGTCGTGCCGGCGGGGCATTCCGGCAGGTTCACTGAGTAGAGCCAAGCGTTTTGAGTTCGAGAATCGAACAGGAGGAATCCCACACCCTGTCTTGCCATGTCCGATCCGGTGAGAGACACGGCTTTGATGTTGGGACTTCGAAGGAGCGTCGCCAGTTCGTCTTGCGGAGTTGCGACAGTACGACTCCCATTGCGCTGGGCTAATTGCGCACGAGTCTCTTCCAGTTCAGCCTCACGCTGGGCCAGGTGTTCTTTGGTTTCTGCCCCTTCGTTCGTTCGCTTCTGCAATTCGTTGCGCAATTCTTCGAGGACCTTGGCCTGTTCGCTGGCCTCACGTTGAACAGCGGCCAGTGCCGTCGACTTCTCTTGGAGCGATGCCTCAAGCTGTTGAATGTTCGATGTGTGGGTGGACCGTTGTGTCGAAATATCCCATGCAAGGTATCCGCCGACCACCACGACCAGGACGGTGCCTAAGCCAAGAGCCCAGGGTAATGTCGAGGATTTGGCAGGGGCGACGGGCGGAAAGAGATGGTCCATCCATTCCCCCGCTTCCAGACTCTGCCGCGAAGCCGGTTCCACTTTTGGTGGAGCCTCAACTGGAAGCGGTGTGGCGCCTCGTTCAGCCATGATCTTGGACTTGAGGGATGGCGGAGGTTTGATCGGGCTGAGGCTAAGCGGGAGAAGCGCGGCGACGGATTGATAGTCCTTCAGCGCAGCATGGCAGGCGCTGCAGCCGGAGAGTAGGTGGGCTTCCAGCGCCTGTCGTTCGGTCCGGTCCAGGGCGCCTGCCGCATACAAGGGAACCGATGCTTCGAGTTCTTCATGTGTCATTGGAGCTCACCAGCGTTTCGCCACTGTTGGAGGCCGTCTCGGAGTTTGGACATCCCAAGTTTGATCCTGGTCTTGACAGTTCCGAGCGGCTGGTTCAACCGCGCGGCGATCTCGGTATGGGAAAGTCCTTCATAGTAGGCCAGTTCAATCGCTTGCTGCTGCGCCTGAGGCAATCCAGCCACAGCCGCTCCCACCGCAACTCGTAGTTCTTGCTCCGCTTGTCCCTCGAACGGGCTCGGACCAGCATCGGCCACCTGCGCAGCGGTTTCTGCTTCCAGCGAGTTCGTGGCCTGCTGGCCTCGTGCGGCCCTGGCTCGCAGCCGGTCGATGGCCCGACTTTTGGTGAGGGTGACCAACCATGCGGCAGGGGTTCCACGTCCGACGTCATAGCGGGAGACCTTCCGCCAGACTTCCAAATACACATCTTGCAGGAGCTCTGCTGCTTCATCATGATTTCCCAAAATCCTGACTGCCAAGGTGAACAAGAGCGTGCTCGAATGGTCATAGAGCTGGCTGAAGGCTTGGTGATCGCCTTTAGCCACGCGGGCCAGTAAGCTTGGATCGATCGTCGAAGCGGCGCGTTGTGAGGGTCTATCCATAACGAGAGCGCGTCATACTATAACGAACAGCCGAGATGCCTCATGTCCGCCACGACTATAACATCTACGGATGGAACGGGCAAAAGGATGTGTGTTTCAGCAGAATGCTGGAAAAGTCTGCCAGCATTATTGGAAGGTTAAGGTTGAGCAAACAAGAACCTGTTCGATGCGTAACCTTAATATCGGCCTAGCCTTCTTGATTCGCTGCGGCCTTGCCCGCGGAACGGCGCGTCTTGGCGCGCCGGGGTTGGGCGGGTGAGAAGGCTGGCCTTTTTGAGCATCCTGCGGGAGAGCTCTGCACGGGGAGATTTGTTCGGGATTTTCCTCGGTTGTGCGCCGCTCACCGCAGCATGGTCAGAATGAACCGTTCCAGACCAGCCTCTCGGAGTGATTGACGAAGCAGGAGGGACTCTGTAGCCGGGTTGTATTGTGCCAACCGCCAGGGGCCCAGCCGAACAGAATACTGTGCCGGTTGCTCTTCATTGTAAGCAGTCAGGAGTTTGGTGATGGGTGGAAACATTCGGAGTCTGAAGGAGGCGATTTTGGAGTGGGAGGGGAGGGACCTGAGCGGCGCCCGTGTGAGCACGTCGACCGTGGCTGTCCACCGTAGCAGGGTGACGAGCATATGTTGGAAGAAGGAGAATCTCGCCAAGACACGAATACTTTGGGTAACTGACCGGACAACCAAAGTCTGCAAGGGACTCTTCCGGCTGGTCGGTTCTGATAGAGTGGATAGCATTGATGGCCTTTGCCCGAGAGACACATAATCGCCTCCACGCATCACTCCCGCAACCACCCCGATTACAGAGCTAGGCTGAACGATTTCGCAAGGACCCTGCGTCGCGTCGCCTCTTGTCGAGAGGGCGCCCTGTGGATCGATGGCAGTGATGCGGTGGCAGGCCAGCAGGGTGTCGATCCGGAATACCACGATTGTTCCTATGGTGAAAGAGGTCGGAGGGCTGAGTGCAAGTCTGTCGCCTGCCTGTATCGTCGGTGCCATGCTCGACGATACGATACGGGGCGCAACCATGCTGTCGAGAAGAGGCAGCTGCAATGAATCCGGTAAGTCCTGCACGACAAAACGGTCATCCAATGTAGAGGGAGATAGGAGTTGAATCACGGGGTTGTCCTTGCAGTTCGATCGGTGATGACACGGATCAGCATGCGGACGATCAAGAGGTGGCCCGCTTTTGCCAGGCGCCACCAACGGGTGATGGTAGTTTGCCGAGGCCGCTGAACGCTCTCACTTCCATATCGATAGGCCAGGAAAAGCGACGATGGGAACAGAGTGCGATGCAGCCAGGAAAGCCTGCGTCCTGGCGGTTGTGTGATCCACAATAAAAAGTGTCCGAGTTCGGGAATCGGTCGGGTCGTGACCAATCGTTGAAAGAGAAATGCCAGCGCCTGTTCAGTCATGGTCTTTGGCGCAAGTTGCTGGATGACGGTAGAAGGAATTTCTGTCGGTACATTCGACGATGCCAGTCGGCGCAGACCATGATACAGAGGAATCTTGAGGTGATGCCGGATCGATTCCTCGATAAGCCCGGGCCAGTGGAGCGGTTCCTTTTCGATGAGCAACCGGAGATCGGTAAAAAATGAAGGGGAGAGGTGCCCTCGGTGGACAACTGAGTAAGCGATTAAATAGAGCAACAGGTCGTTGGAGGCCAGTTGCTTAACTGTTACCTGACCGAGCGGTCGGATCCGCGCCCGTTCCCACAGGGATGCAAGTCCCGCTTCGTCCAGATACCAGAGTCCCGAGATCAGATCCAGAGAGAGGCTGGATCGGGGCGAGAGGTAGGCGGGATTGCCGTCGATCTGTTGAGTAAATCCCGCTTCAAGCAACAATCGATGAATAGCAGGAAGGTCCCGCTCATGTACCAAGAGATCCACATCGGAGAGGGGCCTGGTCCCACGCATGCCGTAGAGGCGCGAGAGCAGATCGGCTCCTTTCAGGAGGATACAGTCGATGCCCTGTTGCTGGAACGCCTGGCCGACAATCTCATACTCATCGAGCAGCCGTTTGTTGATCAGGCTGACCTGTTGGTAGGCGTCAGCGAGGTCGTCGAGGGTCGAAGAGGGCATGGGTGCGATGCTCCGATTGAGCCCACTCTTTGAAATGTGGGAGGCACGAACTCATATCCCCGGTTTCGAGCCAGGCGTCGCTGCGACCCTGGCGACAGTGAGGCCGCACCTCACAGGTCGGACATTCGTATCGGTCGCTCGGCTGTGCCCGGTCGACGGTCTGCTTGAGAATCTCCCAGCCTTCTTTGACTGTGCCGCTGCGGAGATTGTAGCGTGGAATAGGGAAGGCGGTGCACAAATTCATTTCGCCGTAGGGAGTAATCGCAAATCGGCTCTGGCCGCAGGCACATTCAATGAAGGACTGGTTTCCTGAGCAGGACTGCTCCGGCTCGGATATCCACCGATGAGGGAGCAGCTCCTGATCGATCCGGACTTTCACATCGGTGGCAAGGCGATAGTGCAATGGTGTCAGGTCGCCGGTAACGCCGGTCATGATCTCCAAACAATATTGGAATTTCATCCCCAGGGATTCAACGAGCTGCCGACAGGCCTGGATTTCTTCACAGTTGATAGTGGTCACAGGCATTCGGACGACGACAGGCAGCGCGGCAGCAGCCAGATTGAGCAGGCCCTGTCGAAATTGCCGATAGGATCCTGGGGCTGCGGTCATCTGTTCATAGACCGCTTCTGTCGCGCCATAAATGGAGACATTGATCTGACTGACCGCGGTTTCGAGAAGGAGGTCAGTGAACGATGGGGTGATACGGGTCGCGTTGGTCATGAGGTGACTCATCAATCCCTGCCGGCGCGCATGCCGAAGGATATCGCCGATGTCGGGGCGCACGATCGGTTCGCCACCGGTGAAGGTGACGGTCAGCACGCCGAGTTCAGCGATCTGGTTCAGGAGCGCGCAAATCTCATCGGTCGTGAGTTCATGTGGCAGTGCGCGATGAGTAGGGTTGTAGCAATGGACACATCGCAAGTTACAGCCGTAGGTCAGCTCGAAAGTAACGCCTTCGGGCCGGCGGGACACAGTGGCTTGGGTTGAGAGCAATTCAAGAAATGTATCAGCACTCAGGTTCTTCATGGAGCCACCAGTGCTATCCCTTCCAGCTGATTCTGGACGTAGTCTACAATATCAGGACATTTTGCAAATATGAGTCGTCGGCAAGGAATATGAGAGACCAGGTCGCTTAAAAACGCCAGCGTGGACTCCATTGCGGCGCGATCCCAATGGGGGAGAAAGCATTGGGGGAGGATTAGTGCCAGCGCGGCAGCGGGAGAGAGATTCTCGATCTGGTGCTGTGGTCCATGACCGATGCAAAACAGTTCCCTCAGCAGTCCCGACTCGTTCTTTGCATAGGCGCCGCTGCCGACCCATGGTGTCCCATGGGTGACAAACTCCCTTTCGTCCTTGCGGATGATCATGCGCTCATCGCTTAACACCGATGCGCCACGGGCATCGAAGAACCCCGACAGCGTGGACTTGCCTGTGCCAGAGGCCCCGGTGAAGATGTATCCTCCTGTCGGTGAAAGGACCCCTGCCGAGTGGAGGAGAATCCCTCCCTCACGCGCGAGTCTGGTCAACAGACATACTTCGACAATAGGATTAATGATCTTCATCGGCACCCAGCCCAGGGCCGAGCCGATCTTTTCGCCTCGTGTCCACACATCTACACGTGAAAAGTCTTTGGTGATGAGTGCGAGAGCGCAGGGTTGGTGGGTCTTGGTATCCAGAGACTCCAATAGCAAACCAGCATCAGTCTCATAGAGACGCCAAAGGCCGTGGCAGGCATCGAATTGAAGTGGTCCATCTGTAAGGTTCGGGAGTTCCTCGACAACCGTGACGGCGGTCTCGATGTCTGGCTGTCGGTCGGAATGGTCGAGGAAGGAGCCGAACGGATGGAGCGGCCAGCTGATAGATGGAAGGTCTTGGGATTCACTCAGCCTGATTTTATACCTGGCGATGTGAAGGTCGATTTTCATTGTCCACCGATTTTATGAGGGTCTCATGCCGCTGTCGCCCCCGCCGGCTGCTTTCTTGCACGCTCCTGGTCTACAGCGAATGTCACCGCCACCTGCCATAGGATTGGAGGCAGTTAAACTGCAGGCGCTTAAGATGGCCTGCTCTTGGCTCAGCTCGACGCGGAAAAGCTGCGGTTGGCTGTAGGGTTTCTTCTCAGTCATGATGAGCCTCCACCTGCTTCTGGATACTGTGTAATGGGTGAATCAACGTCCGATGCAGTGTCGATTGGGCCCGCACAAGAGCGACGTCACAATCATAGGGGATAGGAGCCTCGGCGGTGCCACATTCCCAGCGAGCATCGGAGGGTTTCTTATCGCAAAACGTGTGGATGTCGCAGGTACGGCAGGGTGACTCCCCTTGGTATCTCAATCCGCGGATCTCCTGGAACAGCATCTCGACAGCTTCAGCAAGTGGGTGTGTCCGAAGTGAGACTCGTCGTTCATATTGTAGGGTGCAGGTTCCTAGTTCACCCCAGGCATTGATGTGGATTGTGTCGGTTCCACAGCCGCAACGATAGAGCCGGTCTGTAGTGGGAGCGAACACATCAGCGGCCCTGCTGCAGCGCTCCTCGCCCGCATCGGCAACTGTTTGATCTCCATTCAGGGCGACGATGGCATCAGGAGCGATCCGATAGCTGAGCGACGAGAGATCGCCGTTCAGTCGAGGCGAGAGTGAGGTGGTGAACCTGAACTCCTGGCCGGATGACTCTACGAATTGTCTGATGGCCGGCATCTCCTCTCTATTCCAGTTCATGGCTTTTGTCTTCAGCGAAAACTGCAAGCCGCTCTCTTTCAACAGTCCAAGCCCCCGGACGAAGGTACGGTACGATCCTGGGATCTGGGTAAACCAGTCGAATGGTTCTTCCGTCACGGAATGGCAGGAGATGTCGATGGTGAAGGGTGGCATCTGCTGCAGCCGCTCAATGGTCGCCTTCGTGAAGAGTGTACCGTTGGTGTAGAGCTGGAGCAGGAAACCTTTGCGATAAGCCGTTTCGTAGATCTCGAAAAACTGAGGATGCATGAAAATATCGCCGCCGGTCAGGTTGAGCCACACGATGCCGATCTGTTGCATCTCGTCGAGCAGGCGATGGATTTCGTCGAGTGTCAGCTCGCGCGGATAGAATTCTTTGCTGTTGTAGGGGTCGGTGTAGCAATGGCGGCAATGGAGATTGCAGCGATAGGTCAGTTCGAGTTGCGCCTTGATGACGCGCTGGTGGGCAGCGGCCTGCTCGTGGATTCGTTGGCTGAAGGCTCCGTACTGGATGGTTGGAATGGCTCTCTCGTTAAGCATGGTGCATCGTGGGTTGGATGAGGGCTGCGTCAAGGGGCGTTTTCCAGTCGCAGGCGAAGGCCGGCAGGGCTTCGAAGAATCCTGCGCGGAACGAGCCGGTTCGCAAATCGTAGCCCTGCCGGCGATTTCCTGAGCATACCTGCAATTGCCCATAGGCATCGATGTGGAACCGCTGCATGCCGCTTCGGCAGGGAGGGGGCTCTATTGCATCACGTCGGCATGATTCCCTCCAGAGATCCGGATCCTGCCGATTCAGGTCTATCAGGTCCTGTTCAGGCAAGGCATATTGGAATGGCCCTGCGCCACCATCAAGCTCCGGCCTCATTTCTTCGCCGAGCTTGTATTGCACCGTCCCCAGCGATTCGACATACCGCTTGATATCGAGGATCTCCTCTTGATTCAGCGTCATCGCCGTGCTCTTGAGCACCAGAGGAATCTGCCGATCGAGGAGGAATCCGATCGCCTGTAGACAACGGTCGTAGGAACCCTGTCCTAGGGTAATACGCTCGAAGGTCTCGCGGGTTATTCCGTGCAGGCTGATTTCGATGCGATGGGGCCGCAGTGCGGCAAAACGATCAGCCTGCGCCTCCGTGATCAGGGTCCCGTTTGAAAAGACCGTGACCAAAAATCCAGAGCGGACGGCATGTTCGTAGAGCTGGAAAAAGTCCGGACGGGCGAGCGGTTCGCCTCCGGTGAGGCAAAGTTCCAAGGTTCCTGCCTCTGCCAGCTCATCCATGATGCGAAGGATTTCAGCGCTGCTGAGCTCCCGCCGGATCGCGTCGGGGCGATTGCAGCAATCCGTGTAGCACATGACACAGTGCAGGTTGCAACGGCAGGTCACTTCCCATTGGCAGGAGTAGGGGGAGCGCTCGGGAAGGGGGGTGAGTTTATCCTGTACAAGCATAAGTCATCTCGCCACCTCTTCGACCGCCCGGATGGAGAGGAGGTCGTCGAGTAGCGACGTGAAGTCCTTTGCCAGCTGGTCCAGCCCGACCTCATATTCGTTGCAAAAGTCAGCCATGATGGCCTGCGCCGACCGCCGGCCGTCGATTCGATTCCAAAGCGCCGCCCCTGTTTCATTCAACACATAGATGCTATTGGCTTCGGTTAACGTTCGTCGGATAGGGACCAGAATACATTCGCCTGCGACGTCCCGCTGGACGTAGTCTGGGTGCCTGCTATAGATGGCCGTCGGTGTCATCGGTGTTGCTAGGATAGCAAATCCTCCGCGGTCCTTCTAGCGCTATTTGGGGGAATGATCAGGCCCCTGGCTGGTTCAGAGGGTCGGCGCCATTACGAGACCATGTGAGTACAGCATGGCCTTCGTGCCAGGATAAGTAGTCGACTGAGGCGCCTGTATCGTGGAGCTCAGACCTGATTTCATGTTCATCGACGAAGGCATGGAGGAAATGATTCTGGGAACAGGTGTCCCCCAGTTGATACGACTGATTGGCGCCAGGGAGCATGGTGAGCAGGCGGTTGAGTCTGTGAATGAGCCGGTGTGTTTTTGTTCCGAGTTCACGAGCGATCAGAAAGTTGAGCACAACCAACCCCTGTTCGCTCATGCATGGACGGAGGCTTCGGAGCCACGCTTGTCGTCGCTCGCGGCCGGGGATGGAGCTGTACATGATGCCGGACATGAACAGGTAGTCGACTCGCGCCGGGCCTACTGGGAGAGCGAGGAAGTCTGCCTGTGCGAAGCGAGACGTCAGGCCTTTGGCCGTGGCTTGCTGAGAAGCGATGCACAAGCTTTCCCTATTGATATCGAGGCCCACGACGGAAAAACCACGTTGCGCCAGTGCAATAGACTCACGGCCCACACCGGCTCCAAGCACCAGAATGGTTCCCGACGTCATCGTGTGGCGTGCGAGCACGTCTTCTTCCCAGCTCTCCAATGTCCATTTGTACCAGGTCTCAGGCAGTCGCGTTGCTACATCTTTGTAGCTGGCGTCGTAATGGTTGCGGATCATTCCGGTCAATTCATGCGGTGGTAACAATGCCGGGAGAATTCCGGTCAGGAGCTGCTGAACACGGAATAGGAACCCGTCCATTTTTTCGCAGATACGGACGAGGACGATGATGAAGCTGGCAAACAGGCGCACGATCCAATCTCCTCTGAAGAGACTGTTGAAAAAATCCGCCATCTTTCCGAAAGGTTAAGGTTCAGGCTAAGGTTGAGTGGAAAGAGTCTGATCTTCGCTCAATCTCAACCTCGACCTCGACCTTCTTCAGACGTTGTGGCCCTTATGAACAGCCTCCGGGCTGTGGGCGAACCATCCAGGCTCGCCTGCTCTCTATCTTTGTCCTCTTGCCAAACGCTTGTTCAATCCCTTCTCGTGCGGTCGTCGATGTGCCTTCCCAGCTTGCTGAAATGCTCCGCGATGAGGGCTGCCGCCTCGGCTGCACCGGTTGGAGGGGGCGCAGGTATAGAAGGGATTGGTGTAGCCAAGGTTTGCTGTAGGGCCGGTCCCCACCTGCCGCTCATAAAGTCCTCGATCGATAATTCGACGGCGCGTCCGTAGCGATGCAGATAGTCGACCAGCGGCGGTTCATCGGCAAAGTTGTATCGCCGGACGTACAGGACCGGTTGTTGAAGTTCGATCGCCTCGACGATGGTGCCGTAGCCTGGTTTGGTCATGATGATATCGACAGAGGCCATCAAGGTTTTGAATGAGAAGGGGAGGGAGTGAGTCGAGACGAATCTGGCGCTGCCCGGTACGATGGGGCCATCGAATAAAAACCGATAGCCTGTGAGTCGTTCCAGATCGGAAAATGGGAGGGAGGTCAGCGGAATACCGCCGAATCCGACGAGCACAGTCCGTTCCCCCGGGGTCAGAGTCAGCGCGGCAGCAAGCTGGTCACGGGCTGAAGAGGCAGGCTCGGCGATGGGGCCAATGTCGTGGATGCGCTGAAACACATCGATTTTTGGGGCAGGGATGATGCGCAGGGCCACATCGGCTTGGGCATAACTCCGACGAATCGCAGACAGGAGGGGCGATCTATCGATGGATGGCGGAGCCACGTAATCAGAGAGCACCAGATCCCAGGTAAAGCTCACCAAGGCGACAGTGGGAATCGCCGCGACCTTTCCAGCTTCGAGGGCCAGGTAGGGCGTATCGGCAAGAACCACATCAGAACGCACAGCCTTCATCGCCGCTACTTCATGCTGGACCCGATCGCTCCATGTTTCGTGAAATCGCTCATGCTCGAGCCAGGTCGCTTCCACATCGATTTTTAGAGGACCATCCTGGATACAGCCGATGTCCTGTTGAGCGGCGCTCATGTCCCAGGGAATCAGGAGGCGATCTTTGAAGAACCAGGCTGGGACAGTGGTTCGCAAGATGACACGTAAGTCAGGAACGAGCTGCCCAAGGGCATTGAGGACCGGCACGACCTGTGCGGCATGTCCGAACCCATGTGCAGAAATTGCAGCCCAGATTAGTGGCATGGAGAAGAAAAGGTAAAAGGTAAAAGGGAAAAGTGAAAAAAGGGAGGGGTGCAGTTGGAAAAGTTTCTGGAAAACAAAGCGTTCTTTTGCCCTTTACCTTTTGCCTTTTTACTTGGATCAACTGTTGGAGTAGCCCGACTCCAGTGGGGCGATGCCGTACATGAGTTCCAAGTCGAATTCCTCGACCAATTCATTGAACGCGCCCGCGCCCATGTCGGATCGGACCTCGTTCATGACCAAATCGATCGCCGGGGCTGCATGTTCTCCATATTGGGTCACGGCCGTTTCAAGTCGTTTTCTGGCATCATCGAGATTCATAACGAACTCCCTTGTCGTGGAAGCGTGATTATCCAAGCGTGCGCAGCAACTGCTGCATCTCCGGTACGAGGTCGCCACCACCGTTGGATCGTCCGGATAACGCAGCGTCGATGCCGGCCGTGAGAATCGGTTTGGCCTCATCTGATTTGCCGAGCCCGATCAGCGCGCGGCCCAGAAACAGATGCGATGTCACGTGAGTCGGGTCGAGCTGTATCGCGACGGTCAGGTGTTCGATGATCTCTTCGGGACTCCCACCCTCTTGAATGAGTTTATTCCCGAGTCCGAAGCGGCCGAGAAATCCCCGCGGGTTTTTGGCGACCATTTTCCTGAATGCTTCGAGATCCATGCAATCCTCCTAGCAGGCTGCTGAAAAAATCCGCCAGCGGCATTCTCGCGGCGCTTCCAGCAGCCGTGAAACGTGAAGCGTAACACGTAAAAGCGTGTTAGCCCGCAGCTGCGACCTTGCCCGCGGAACGGCGCGTCTTGGCGCGCCGGAGCTTGGCGGGTGAGAAATCTGGCCTGTTTGAACAGCCTAAGGATGTGCTGGAGTCATCTGCGACCACCTGCATCCCATTTTCCCCTCATTCCAGAAGTGGTTTCAACATCTTGCTTGTGATCGTTGGGCGCATGATACCACTTCGTCCGTCGTTCGTGAAGCGTCTGCGTTCCGAAGCGAGCTCCGGTGCTCAGGACGTCGTACATCTTTCGTTCGAAGAAAAGAGCGTATGGTCTGGAATAGACAGAAGGATCTTTACCGCCAGCTATAGGCCATTAGTCAAACGCTCATGTCCCCAACGGGATACGCTTCACGACTCACGTTTCACGATTCTCGATAGGGCTACTGTGGAGAAGTTTCTACGATTGGCTGGGATACGGGGATTGCGCGTGAAGGCGAACGGCGGACTCCGACGGAGACGGTGCGAATCGGGCTGCCCAGGGGTTGTTCCTTGCTCGCAAGGTAGAAGGGTGAATCCTGTATTACTTGATTGAGCAGAGAGGACAGGCAGGCTTCAGTGACCTGACCTTTTAACTGCTCGATAACTTCCGGATTCGCGCCGAACAGATTGTAGCGGGCCGATCCGTTGGATGCGGCATTGTATCGTTTGATCTGCCCGTCCCACCGTTCTATTTCAAGCGACATGTTTGAGGCATAGTCGTAGTTGAGGGAGATGAAGGGCGCCAGTGTAAACATCGACGCGCTGATGACAAAGCCTCGCCAGGCAGCCTGGCCCGCATGGGGTTCCACAACATTGTCGATCGACAAGCGCACCGTGACATGAGCCTGGCTCGCGTCCGGTTGTGTATGCCCGGATTGATAGTGCCGAGAGAACAGGCGTGTCGCTTCGATTGCCCCGAGCACCTGCCGTTCGAGAAGCGCGGGTGGCGCAATCGACGAGCCGTTGTGGGTGACCCGTACGGTCTCAAGCAGGAGAGGCACTCGCGCGTCGGTAGCCACCGTGGCATCGGTAGGTGGTGCGGCTTCTGTCGATGCAGCCAGTTCGATCCAATGGGAGCAGCCGGTTCCGAGGCCGAGTGTCAGGGCGAGGACGCAGCCGATCAAAGGACGTGAATGAGTCTTGACCATCATCGTGTCTCCTCCCGATTCAGAAAAAGTATGAGAAGCCGCCAAAGGGTAGGCTGGCATTGAGTCCGATATTCGGGTAGCTCGTGCCGGCATTAGAAACATGCTGAAAGCGATAGCCGACATTGAGCGCTGCTTGGTCGGTTAGGAAGTAGGAGACCCCGAATCCGGCCGTCAAGATGAAGTTGAACTGACCGGACTCTTCCGGAATCTTCTCTGTGAGATCACTCCAAAAGGGACCTCCAGCGAATTCGGCGTAGGGCCGGATCCGGTCAAGTGCGACGAAACTGTATTTGATTTTCGGGGTGAAGCCGACGCCATGGGTGAGAATCGGTTCCTGAAACTGGATATAGACCATCTCGGCGCCGACCGAAACCTGTCCTCGGTACCAGCTGCTGCCTAGGGGGTCCGTGATGGTCATCATCCAGGAGGGCATGAAGGCCGGACCCTCTTGTTTTGTCGTGTGGTCTTTTGTGAGGCGATGGGGGAGCATGTAGCCGGCGGTGAGTCCGACCTCTTGCGTGCCGACCCTGATCGTGGGAACTGGATCTGCAGCATACAGGCATGTAGCCGCCAGGAGGGACCAGAGAGCCAATGCTGTGAAGACTCGAGTGAGAAATGGCATGCGCATCCACGTCCATACCTGTCGGTTCTTTCATGGTGAAGCTTAAGCAACAGGGTGGCTTTTCAAAGATAGCAGAGGGCTTGGTACTGTCCAGACATATATCGGAATCGGTTCGGTGTAAAATGCCAACTACTCAGGCGAATAGGTCGAAGGTGTTCCTTAAAGCCCTCAGCCTGCATGCTTGAACCGTTGCACCAAGAAAGGAAAAATAATATTCAGATGGAGCGATCTACAGTAGGATGAATCGGGCTGTTTATTACATCGTCGAGACAGCGGTCATGCCAAACCTACAAATTGTGCCGAAGGAAGACCTTCCGGTCGAGGCGACATCTGCAGGCTGCTCTATGACTAGGCTCGTTGTGCAGTGGTCGATCGGGACGATACTTGCGTTTCTCATCGGATCGTGGTTGGTGTGGTGGGGGCTGCATCTGCAACGGCAATTCACGGTAGACGAGATTCGGGGGGCCTGTCAGCGCGTGATGCCTGAGACCGCAGAGCGCTGTGTGGATACGGTGATCATCCAGCGCGGAGGACCAAGACGGTGATTGGGTTGAGCCGACAGGTACTAGTAGTTGGGCTGTGCGGGTGGCTTGTCTTTATAGGACAGGCTATTGGGGCAGAGGAAACAGCTGCGCAGGAGTCCACGTCAGAGTCGCGTCCCAAGTTCGATGTGGCGATTGGGACCTGGATCAGCACAGGAGATACACGTTGGGCGCACAACGCGTCGTCAGTGCCGGGGCTTGGTAATCCAACATCCAAACTGACTTACAAAGACGTTGGCACAAGTGTAATTGAACTGACGGCAAAAGCGTGGCTGACGCCTCGATGGTTTGGACGGTTCAACGTAGGTTACGCCGGTATTGGCGGCGGGAGACTCACGGATGACGATTACGGATCAAGTGGAGGACAGAGGTTGTTCTCGCGTACCACCAGTGACCTCTCAGGCGACAGCCTGTGGTACCTGAATGTGGACAGCGGTTTTAGAATAGCGGAATATCCAAATCATCGTGGGTGGCTGGAGGTGTTTGGAGGGTATCAATTTTGGCATACAAAGTACGAGGCCACGGGGTTGAACCAGGTGGCCTGCGATCCGAGTGCTATCCCCAGCCTTCCCTCTTGTGCTCCAGTCGGTACGATCAGCAATCAAGGACAGACGGTGATTACCAATACGACAAATTGGCACTCGATTCGTGTCGGAGCGTCTACAGAATATCGACTCACGCGGCGATTCAGCCTAGTGGGCACTGCGGCTCTTATCCCGCTGAGTATCGTCGATAACAAAGACATTCATCATCTGAGAACATCTGGTCCCACTGGGCTTCAGCAAGATCCGAGTATCTCGATGTTGGGATGGGGGGTTGGAGCCGATGCAGATGTCGGGTTACGGCTACGGTTGTTGGAGTCTCTCTTTCTCAATGTCGGCTACCGTGTCTGGTGGAACCACGCAGTTGACGGAGTCGTGACGTTTCACGGTCTGACAGCCTCTTCCGAATATCCTCTCACCCAGTTTGATTCTCTCCGACATGGCCTGACGGCTGGTCTCAATTTCACATTTTAGCAGGATGCTGCGAAACCAGTGAAGCGTCCCTCGTGAAGCGTATCTCGCATGGGAGTTTCAAGTTTCGCGTTGTGGGCCGACTCGGCAACCTGAAACTTCGAACTTACAACCAGGGGGATGAGATTATCGCCGGCGTCCTGTCGGCAGAGTTTCGTCTTCGTATTGGGTGAAGAGTCGTTTGGCTTCCGGATGGAGATGGCTTGGGTGGCCGTGGGGAATACCGACGGTGCGGAAGAGCGGCATGAGTTTGCCGTTCGGATGGAGGTACCCGGCGCGAAGCGGGACGGTGCGGGTGCTGTGGCGGACCAAGTGGCAGGGGGTCGGTCTGATCGAGGTGAGCCACTCGGCAATATCGTGCGGGTTGCCGATCGAGGCGGAGAGTAAGAGCAGCCGTGCTTGGCCCGGGCAGAAGATGATCGTTTCTTCCCAGACGACGCCCCGCTCCGGATCTGCGATGTATTGTGACTCATCCAAAATGACCAGCCCTAACGTATCCAACCGTATGTCGATCTCACCTCCGCCTGCGTCGTAGAGCAGGTTTCTCAGAATCTCCGTCGTCATGATGAGTAGCGGCGCCTGCCCGTTGTCGCGCCGGTCGCCGGTCAGAATGCCGACCTGGTCCGCGCCGAATATTTTTGAAAACTCCGTGTACTTGGTGTTCGAGAGCGCTTTCAACGGCGACGTATAGATGACGGTCCGATTCTCCGCGATGGCTCGACGAGCCGCTTCGACTGCGACGTAGGTCTTCCCGCTTCCCGTCGGGACACTGACAACCACGTCGCCCTCTCTCAGTTTGGCGATTGCATCTTCTTGCCAGGCATCCGTGACAAAGGGCTTTGGCGGAGGCACTCCCAGTCCATCCAGCCAACTTGAAAGCGTAATGGCCGGCTCGTGGGAATCCTGCTCGGCCGGTCTGTGGATGGCGCGATGCTGCGGTGTCGAGGGCTTCGGTTTCCGCGCGGCAGGGGCTTGGGGTGCCGGTGGAATTGGGAGCGGCGGCCGCTCGCCGATCAAGATCATCAGGTCGGATTCAAAACCAGCGCGGTTCTCGGCGGAGTGGCGCAGTAAGATCTCGATCAAGCGGCGTTTACCTGCGCGGAAATGCCTTTGCACACGTCCTCGCGCCAGGCGGTGTAAGAGTGCGATCGGTTGTTGCGCCAGGAGTTGTTCGAGTTCTTGGGTGGTCACGCCAGCCTCGTTAGTTGTGAAACGTTATTCGTGAAACGTTCGGACGAACGAGAGCCGTACTTTCTTCTTGCGGGTAACGTATAACGTTGAACGGTTAACGTCCTCATGGCAGTTCCTCCAGCACCCCTCGGCGCAGGTTGGCGATGGCGCGTGAGGCTGTGTCTGCCAATCCCGGGTGGGTGGCCTTGAGGGTATGGAGCTGCGACAGAAATTCCAAGGTTCGCGCCAAGAGGCGGTAGATATCTCCTTCAGCCATGGTGGTGCTTTTGCAGAGTCCGATCCAGGTGAGTGAGGGATCGCCGATCCATCGTTCTGTCACAGCGGCAATGTCGGCCCGTAAGAGGGGAGGATCTTCATGCGGCGAGAGCGACAGAGCCAGTTTTCTGACTTGTCCAAGTAGGGAGCCCAATCCGGAACTGACACGAGGGAACGCGCCGGGGCGATCGTCGTCATGCGCAATGCTGGACATGACGGCGGCCAGCATCGCAGGATCGGCTCCGTTGAATGCCTCGGCCCGGATCAATTCCGTGATGAGCAGCGAGTGGTCGATGCGGATGAGTCTGGCCCATTCTCCGTCATCGGTCAGATGAGCCGTCGGCGTGAGGTACCCGAACTCTTGTAAGACGTCGATCTTCCCCTGGAAGCGGTGCCAGAGGCTTGTGCGCAGAGCCTGGATCGATTTGAGGTGGCGCTGTTGCTCTTGCCGAAGCTTGGAGGCGTGGGGATAGTCTCGCTGACAGGCGGAACGCGATGGACAGGTCGGGCAGGCAAAGTCGCCCAGCGTCTGCACGATCGCGTCAGGAATCGGCTCATCCTCCTTTGGAATCAAGATGGGAAGCTCCGGAAGCCTTCCCGGCAATTCTTCCAGGTGACGAAGTAATTCTTCCACGCTTTCCGGCGTGCACCAGGGGTAGACCGGCGCGTCCACGCAGTCGAGGACACGGTCGGATACTTCGGTGACCGTGGAAGCGGGAGATTCGGTAATGCCGCCGCCTTGGCGCAAGGCGGTGATCATCGGGCTCTTTTGTCCCTTGCTGCGATATTGCCGCAGGACGACGCCCCGGCTTCGGCCGATGCCTACGACGCGTCCGGGAGTCAGAAAGTGAAAGCGCGCGGTGATTTCAGGCGGTTCATGTTTTCTGGCGGGAGCCCGGTGCGATTTCTGCCGACGGACTTGGTCGAAGGTTTGCCATTCTGTGATCCAGTCCGTGCAGACGCGCGGTCCGAACGGTTCCATTTGCTCGCGCAGGCCGTCCAGCTTCCGTTCCAGGACTTCGGCGCGCTGATTGAGCTGAAATTGCGCAAAGCTTTTGGCGAGTATCGGTTGGATTTGATCCAGGGGATGGGCTTTCAAGAGGTTCAGGACCATCGGATAGCTGATGAGAAATTGACTGTTGATCGCTTCCGGATGGCCGGTAAAGCCTTTGGTCAGCACGTTAAGATCGATGTACGGCGAGGGAGTGACGATAGCGAAGCCCACGAGATCTTTGCCCCGGCGTCCCGCGCGGCCGGCGATCTGCTGCACCTCGCCGATCGTCAAGTCCGTGAAGTCGCGCGACTTGCGAATGCTGGACTGTGTGATGATCACCGTTCGCGCGGGGAAATCGACTCCGGCGGCCAGTGTGGTGGTGGCGAAGACGGCATCGAGACAGCCGTGCCGCATCAGTTCCTCAACCGCGATCTTCCACGAGGGAAGATGGCCTGCATGGTGTGCTGCCACGCCGATGCGCTGAACGGTCGGAATGAGCGGATGTTCTGCGATGCTGGGATATTGGACGATCACCTTTTCCAGTACGGCGGCAATCGCCTGCTGGCGAATCGGCGGGAGGAGGACCTGGCTATGGTCGAAGGCCTGCATCGCTTCATCGCAGGCGCGGCGCGACGTGAGGAACACAATGGCGGGGGTCAAGTGCTTGTCGCGAAGAGCGAGAATCAGATCAACCGGATGAATCGAGGGAGGCATGCAGTTTCATTCCCTTTGCAATCACGACCAAGCCGGATTCGGTGACGGTAAATCGCTGCGCATCGGCTTCACGGTTATATCCGATTTCCGAGTGAGGGGGGATGACGACGTCCTTGTCGATGATGGCCCGTCTGATCCGGCTGTGCGCCCCGATGACGACGTTTTCCATGAGGATCGATTCACGCACGTCGGCGTTGTCCTGCACACGGACATTCGGTGAGACCACGGAGTTTTGCACCCGGCCACCGTTGATAGTCTTGGGCGAAGACGAATTTAGCCGGCGGAAATTGTCCTTGATAGGTCCGAATCGGCCAGTGCTGGTCGTAGAGATTGAACAGGGGGTCTACCGCCACGAGGTCCATGTTCGCTTCCCAGTAGGCGTCCAATGTTCCAATGTCCCGCCAATACTTCACGTCTTTATTGTTTGCGTCGATAAATTTATATGCGTAGACACGGTGATCTTGAATCATTCGCGGAATGATGTCTTTCCCGAAGTCGTGAGTCCCGCTCGTCTGTGCGTTGGCGACCAATTGTTCGCGGAGGACTTTGGTGCGAAACAGGTAGATCCCCATTGAGCCGAAGGCGTGGGTTGGGTCGTTGGGGATAGACGGAGGTTGAGCCGGTTTCTCGATGAAGTCTGTAATGCGGAGATCCTTATCTACATGGATCACCCCAAACCGATGGGCATCTTCGATCGGAATGTCGATCGCCCCGACGACGGCGTCAGCGCCTTTTGCGAGGAGCCAATGGAACATCTCCATATAATTCATTTTGTAGATATGGTCGCCGGCGAGGATCAGGACATAGTCCGGCTGTTCGCTGTCGAGGAGGAAAAGGTTTTGATAGACCGCGTCGGCGGTGCCTTGGTACCATTCTTCACTGATGCGTTGCTGAGGTGGAATCGACGCGATGAATTCGCCGAGCTCGGCGTTGAAGATGTTCCAGCCAGTGCGAATATGACGGTCGAGCGAGTGGGATTTGTACTGGATGAGAACCGCGACTTTTCGAAGTCCGGAATTGACGCAATTGCTGAGGGTGAAATCGATAATCCGATATTTTCCGCCGAAGGGGACGGCCGGCTTGGCCCGATGTTCGGTGAGCGGCTGGAGACGTTCTCCCTTTCCTCCCGCCAACACCATGGTGAACATGTTCAACATCGCGGCGAATTGTAGCAGGACGCTGGGGAAATAGAAAGAAAGCGACTCGTTGACATCGCGCGGATCTGAGATGATACTACGCGGAGGGTTAACGAGTATCCGAGCAAAGGGGTGAATATGAAGCGGGATGTACTGGTCACGTCGCTTGTGAAACAGAAGTTGGCTCAGAAGCCGGTCGCGGACCGCCAGAACGATGCGCTTCGGCGGGTAGAACATCTTGAAAGTCAAATGGCAAAGTTATCCGACTTGGTCCGCGAACATGCGGAAGATGTCGATCGATTGGTGCGCATTGTGGCCGAAGATCGGGATGTCATTCGGCGTCAGCTGTTACGCAAGCACCACGAACAGGTCCGGGTCCGCAAGCATCTCCGCGACTCTAATTCCAAAGTAGGACTCGACTCTTAGCAGGCTGTTGAGAAAGCCCGCCAGCGGCGTTCTCGCGGCGCGCAGAGGCTCAACGTACGGCAGAAAGTACGCTTCGCCTCGTCGCTTGCTGCGGCCTTGCTGGACGGCCTTTCTGAACAGTCTGCGATGGCGTCTGAGTGAGTCTGTGGGTATTCAGAATTTGCGTTTCTTTCATGCTTCAGTAGGTTACACCCTGCTAGACTATTTCTGGACAGGTCTCCTACAGTCGTGAGTGTACGGTCGCGGCGGGACTCTGTCTACGTCGTGAGTGAGTTGTGCGCGAGACCAGCAAGACGTGCGCGGCTCACGAAGATGACACTTCCAACTAGATCCGCTTGGCTCGCGAATTCCGCGCGAATAACGAGATACGCTGCAGTGCAAAACTTGAGGGAGAGAAGGGAATGACCTTACAGCGACGACATGCTTATCGATGGATGTTCGCCTTCATCGGGCTGATGTTGGGAATGGCTCAGACCCTGTGGGCCGAGCCTCTAGGAAAGGGATGGGCCATCCCGGTTCAGGTGCCCTACGAAGCGCCTCCCAAGGGCCAGGATCTCCCGGCGGAGTCCGTTCCACAGAATACAAAACCGCTGACCCCTCAAGAGGTCCAAAGGGCGGAGGCTCTGCTGCCGTTGCTGGAGGGTGCGCAAGAGTTTTGGGCGATGGGAGAATTCGTGCATCTTGGCGAGCCGTCCGTGCCGGTCTTAGTCAAGGGTTTGATCATGGCGGGACCGCGCATTCGCTATAACGTCATTGAAACGATTTCTATGTTGAAGGCGGCGTCGGCGGCTCCGGCCCTTGTGGCAGCAGCCAAGGAATTGAACGAAATCCCACGGGTGCGCGAACATGCATTGCGGGTAGCCGTTCGCCTGGATGCGGCCAAAGCGGTGGATGCGATCGAGGTCATGGCCAAGGATCAGAATTCTTCGATTCGGAAGGCCGCTGCGTTCGAGGCGCGGTATGTCAGAGAGAAGGCAGTGGTGCCGGTTTTGATCGAGATGATCGCCGATGAGGAACGTTTTGTCGGGCTCTCAGCGGTGCAGTCGCTCTGGATTCTCACCAGGCATGAAACGGAATTCCGCGATTGGGAGGCCTCCTCCAAACAAGACCGCCAGGAGTGGACGACTGAGTGGATAGAATGGTGGAACGGCCAGAAAGATAGTTTTGAGATGGTGGATCCGAAACGCCCCCCGCGATCTCGCTAGCGGCTGGTTGCTCTTGTTTGTTTGGTTGAGCGAGACTAACCAAATAAACCAAACAAACTAAATGGACCAGTTTCGCCGTGCCTTGCGAGGGCGAAAATCCCTATGTTATATTTTCAAGGTTCGCGTTCTCATGTCATTATTTATTCGCTGTCCGATACAAGGATGACAGGTAGGGTTCATGTCTAAGCTTACGATTGCAAAGCTCGGTAATCCGATCTTACGCCAGGCGGCAGCCAAGGTCGATCCGCGTGAGATTCGTACGTACGATATTCAGCAATTCATCGACGATTTAATTCAAACGATGCTGGATGAACCGGGGATCGGTTTGGCGGCGCCTCAGGTATCCCGTTCAATTCAACTGGTCGTGATGGGCTGTGAAGGGGAAGATGGATTTCCACAAACCGTGCTCATCAATCCCAAAATTATCTTCTATGGACCTGAACTTGTCGAAAATTGGGAGGGCTGTTTGAGTGTGGACGGGTTGCGGGGCAAGGTCACGAGGCCGTCGGTCGTGAGGGTTAAGGCGTTGGATCGTCAGGGTAAATCGATGGATTTTGAAGCGACCGGTCTCTATGCAGTCTGCATCCAACACGAAATGGATCATCTCATCGGCAAAGTTTTTTTGGATCGGATGACCGATATGTCCACCCTCACCCAAATCCACGAATTTAATAAGTACTGGCAACACGATCCCGTCCCCGTCATTTAACAGGATGCTGAAAAAGTCCACCAGCATCGTTCCAAAGAAGCGTGAAATGTTATGCGTGAAACGAGGGTCAGCTCCCGACCTGCGGCCTTGCTTGGGACCAGGCTCGTCCCTGGGTGAAGAGGCTGTCTTGGCAGACTCAGGGCGGGCGGGTGGAGTAGCCGCCAGGGTTGGGCGGGTGAAGCCTGGCCTTTTTGAGCATCCTGTAACAGTTTTTCAGCAGCCTGCTAACTTCCCGTGAAGACTCTGCGCCTGTGAAAACCCTGCTTCGCGTGCTCCAGTACCTCAGCCCCCACCGTACCATGGTGGTCGGCACCTTTCTGTTCGCCGGGTTGGCAACCTCGTTCGAGCTGATCCCTCCGTGGTTGATCAAAGTCATCATCGACGATGTGATTCAGGGGGGCCAGACCCAGCTTCTGGTGTGGGTCTTTCTCGGACTCTGCGCCGCCTATGTCCTGCGGAATCTCTGTGGGTCGATGCGGATTCGGTTGAATAATGGACTGGAACAGCAAGTCGTCCACGATCTGCACGTTCAGGTATTTTCCGCCCTACAGCGATTATCGATCAGGTTTTTTGAAAATCGCCCGACAGGCGAAATCATGTCGCGGGTCTTGAACGATACCGAGCACATGCAGCGCATCTTCGTCGATGGGCTGGAAGAGATCATTACGGCGGGGCTGACACTGACCGGCATTATGATCATGATGTTTATGCTGAACTGGAAACTGGCTCTGTTGGCGTTGGCGCCCATTCCCCTGTTGGTCGTGGGCGCGGCATTTTTTACCAACCGCGTCCATGGATACTACCGCGCGATCAGAAAAGGATCGGCTGAACTGAATGCGCTGTTGCAAGACATGTTGGCGGGCATCAGGGAGACGACGGGCTTCAATCGTCAGCCCTATGAGCAGGAGCGATTCGACCGGAAGAGCGATCGTTGCCGGCAGGAAACGTTGAAGGCCATGTACCTCTGGTCCTACTACTCCCCTGGCATGATGCTGATCGGGAGTCTCGGCGGGGCCATGGTGCTCTGGTTCGGCACGGACGAAGTCTTGGAGCACCGTCTTTCTGTCGGCGAACTCGTGATGTTCATCTCGTATCTTGCGCTCTTCTATGTGCCGATCAATCAGATTCACTCGGTCAATCACATGCTGCAGCATGCCTTGGCTGCCAGTGAACGGGTGTTCGAAGTGCTGGATCTCGTACCGGAGGTTAAGGATCGACCTGGCGCGTTCGCACCGGCTACACGGTTACGAGGAGAAGTCGCGTTTCATCGTGTCGGGTTTCACTATCGAGCCGATGCGCCGATCTTGACCGACGTGACGATATCCGTACAGGCGGGGGAGCGCATCGCGCTGGTCGGTCCGAGCGGGGCGGGAAAGAGCACCACCCTCAAATTGCTGATGCGATTTTACGATGCGACGCAGGGAACCGTGACCATTGATGGTCATGATATCCGTGACCTGCCCCTGGTCTTTCTGCGGAGCCAAATCGGATTGGTCCAGCAAGAGCCATTCTTGTTCAATGGCACGGTGAGAGAGAATATTCTGTATGGGGATCTCACGGCTGGACAGGGCGAGGTGGAAGCGGCTGCGAAGGTGGCGCGAGCTCATGACTTCATCATGGCTCTGCCGGAGGGGTACGATACCTGGATCGGAGAGCGCGGGGTCAAGCTCTCCGTCGGGCAACGGCAGCGAGTCTCGATCGCCCGTGTAATCCTGAAGGATCCCCCGATCGTCATGTTCGATGAGGCCACCTCCAATATCGACACGGAGACCGAAGTCAAGATTCGAGAGGCGTTGGAGGATCTCACGAAGGGGCG
>NEWP02000009.1:23090-95320 GCA_002869895.2 Nitrospira sp. CG24E
AAAAGGTTCAACAGAGATTCCAACACGCAACTGCCCTCGCGAGCAGATAGCAGATATTTCATCGCGCGCAAGAGGCTGTACCAGTTCCACCGCGTCGAAGACGAGCCCACATCCTTGCAGAGAGAATCCAAGCGCGATCGCGATAAGGAACGGGACGATTCTTTCTGATCCGTAGTCCTTAAGGCGGTTCCGTAACCTCCGTATTACCAATCGTGCGCGGATGATGTGTTCACCAGCAATCATACTGTTTAGAATCGAACTCCGGTTGTAAAGAGCCATTGTTCTGACAAGTCGGATTTACCTTTGAAATCAATTTCCAGTCGTATGTATTGGAGCCCCATATCGAGCGAAACTCCTCGCGCCACAGGGAATCGCACTCCCACCTGGCCTCCGTAGAGATAGCCTGGGGAAAAAGAATCCCTGCCCGGGATCGTTCCTCCAGCGAGGGCTCCAAGATATGGCACTGCCCGGTCTTCGAGCGGCCCAAAGAGAATATGTCGAATCATTCGATTGATCGGTTTGCCCGTTGGAAAATCCAGAATATCAATGAAATTTGGATTGAGTATCCGGACCCTGAACGAAAGCCCGAGCAAGAGGATGGATGGTTGAAGCGATTGGTTCGCTGTTTCCAGCCACAGAATGAGGATAGACATGGCTAGTCGCGTCGTCATGCCAAAATTAACCGACACGATGGAAGAAGGCGTGCTCGTTGCGTGGAAGAAACACGAAGGGGATCCCGTGCAGGCAGGGGAGGCGCTCGCTGAGATCGAAACCGACAAGGCCATTATGGATCTCGAGGCCTTTGCTTCCGGTATCCTGCGAAAGATCCTGGTACAGGAGGGTGCAACCGTGATGTCCGGCACGCTGATCGGAATCATCGGCGAGGCGGATGAGGACATCACTCCGGCATTAACCGACAAGATCACTGTCGCGCCATCGGCCGGCCGTGGGGCGAAGACAAGCGCGCCGCCCGCTCCCGGTCCGGCACCCGCGTTATCCAAAAGGCAGGAGGAAACTCGCGTCCCTGCCTCGCCTCGCGCAAAAGCTCTGGCATCCGAACGTGGAATCGATCTTTCCACCATCATCGGAACCGGTCCAGGCGGACGCATCGTGGAAGAGGATGTCGTGCAAGCCCGGGCACCATCAACGCAGGCGCTGCAGGCGGGAACGGACCAACCCCTGAGCCAGATGCGGAAAGCCATTGCGCGCGCGACGACACAGAGCAAAGCGCCGGTGCCACACTTTTATTTGACGAGCGAGATCGACATGGAACAGGCAGAGCGGTTTCGTGATCAGTTCAAACAGAACCGGATCACACACCCCTCCGTCACCGACTTGCTGATCAAAGCCGCAGCGATTGCGCTCACCCGCCATCCGGAAATCAATGTGTCGTTCATGGGCTATGCCATCAGGCGGCATGCGATCATCGATATCGGCATCGCGGTCGGTTTGGAGGATGGCTTGATCACGCCGGTTATTCGCAATTGCGGCGCGAAGTCACTGAACGATATCTCGACCGAATCGCGGACGCTGATCGTCCGGGCCAGAAGCAAACGCCTGCAACCGCAGGAATACACGGACGCCACCTTCTCGATTTCAAACCTGGGCATGTTCGACGTGGAAAATTTCATCGCCATCCTCATCCCTCCTCAGGCAGCATCCATCGCTGTCGGTAGCATCCGTGACGTACCGGTCGTCAAAGACGGCACGGTCAAGGTAGGCCATCGGATGAAAGTGACGTTATCCTGTGACCACCGGGCTCTAGATGGTGTGCAGGGAGCCGGTTTCCTGAAAGAGTTCAAACGTATTCTTGAGCACCCCACGGAGTTACTCCCATCGAAGGAGACTCCATGAGTTTTATCCCCCTAAGCCAACTCCGATCTCCTGCAGCTGATGCTTCCTCTGCGATCAGCCTTCAGCCTTCAGCCTTCAGCCACCGGCGCCTCCCGCCCTGGTTCAAAGTCGAAGCAAAAACCGGTCCAGACTATCTCGACGTCAAGCAGACAATGGATCGGCTTCAGCTCCATACCATCTGTGAAGAAGCGCGTTGCCCGAATCGATGGGAATGTTGGAACTCACGCACCGCGACGTTCCTCATCCTGGGCGATATCTGCACGAGACGATGCCACTACTGTTCCGTTGAGACCGGCCGGCCGGGGGCGATCGACCATGAAGAGCCGCAACGTGTTGCGGAAGCCATTCAGGCGTTGGGCCTTCGCCATGCTGTGATCACATCGGTGAATCGGGACGAACTGGAAGACGGCGGCGCCGCAATCTTTGCTCAAACCATCCGGCAGACGAGACAGCTCAGTCCTGGTTGTACAATCGAAGTGCTGATTCCGGATTTCGAAGGGAATGAGGCTGCGCTTGCAGCAGTCTGTAGCGAGAAGCCGGAAATTCTCAATCACAACATCGAAACCGTTCGGCGGCTATTCCCGGCAATTAGGCCACAGGGAAAGTACCAGCGCTCGATCGAGTTACTCGGTAAGGCGAAGCAGTTGGGCATGAAGACCAAGTCCGGGTTGATCCTCGGGATGGGAGAAACGCTGGACGAGGCCCGCGGGGTCATGCGCGATCTCCGCTCTGTCGGTTGCGACATCATGACCATCGGGCAATATCTCCAGCCGACGAGAGAACATTTGCCGGTCGCCCGTTTTTACAATCCCAGCGAGTTTGCTCAGTTAAAGGAGGAGGGGATGGCCCTGGGGTTCAGCCACGTCGAATCAGGCCCGCTGGTCCGCAGTTCCTATCACGCCGAACAGCACGCAACAAGCGATCGTAGGATCTAACTGGCTATAGTGCTGTGCGAAGGATGCCGGCTGACCAAGCTGCTCAATGGCCATTTGCTTCACACCCGCACAAAGTACGGAATGGCCATTAACAATATACCGACAGCGACTAGAAGGTACACGTTGGCAATGAAGTAGGGCACGACACAGAGCGCGATCCCTGCGATGAGAGGCACGACGGCCTTTTGCTTTTTGCCATAGAGGAAAAAGCCGAAACCAATTGATCCAAACAGTAATCCCCACAGCAACACCGATATGCTGCCAGTCTCAAACATCTACAGATCTCATACCGATCACAAGCGCGAACCAGTCCCTCTTTCCCACGAGATCGGCCGCTCAATTGAGGATATCGACCTTCATAGGGCGGTGCCCACGGCGGATGCGGTATCGCTGAAAATCGGCGAGGTCGAGCGTGAAAATCTTGGTGGTGCGCAGAGATTCTGCCGCCACAATGAGCGAGGCGTCCGCCAGATCCATCGGGTGGTCTCCATACTGTTCCATCAACTCGAACGCTCGCGCTATGGCCGCGTGGTCCATGAACCAGGGGGAGACTCCTCCATTAACAACGAAATCGCGTAATCGATCGGCCCCAATACTGTTCGGGGTCAGAAGATGGAACGCTTCGGTCAGCACTGGAATAGTGGTGAAGAGCGTATCTCGAATGGTGCTCAGGATCTCTCTACATCGGCCATGTTCCGCATCTTGTGGATCGAACAGTGCCACGAACGGCCCGGTATCCACGAGAATCATCGGCGGGATTTCTTCCGCAGGGCAATCTGCATTCCACGGCGCGTTTCGGTCGACGGCGCCAGCGCATAGCCGCCAGGTCCGAGATCGAGACTCCGGTAGATCTCGAACGGGGATTGCGGTGCACGACGACCCACTTCATCGCGCAAGACCAATACACCACGCTTCAGCGCAGAGGACACAGACCAGCCTGTTTTCTGAGTCACCTGTTTCAGCACTTTTTCAGTTTCATCGTCTAATCGAACTGTCCGAATCCCCATCGAACCCTCCCAGCATTACAAATGTCATACGTAATGTAATACACGTGCGAGGTTACGTCAACTTACGATTGATCCATGACTTGCCGAAGCATGAGACAGGCCCGGCTGCTTGCCCCCGGCCAGAGCTTTGCCGATCAAGGCCTGAGCCTCCTCCTGAATTCTCTTCAGATGATCTTTCCCCTTGAAGCTCTCGGCATAGAGCTTATACACATCCTCGGTGCCGGAGGGGCGGGCGGCGAACCACCCTTGCTCGGTCACGACTTTCAATCCGCCGATTGAGGCGCCATTACCAGGGGCTGCCGTGAGTTTGGCGACAATTGTGTCGCCGGCCAGCTCTGCGGCCTGTACTTGATCTGCTGAGAGTTTCGACAGGATGGTCTTCTGTTCCGGCGTCGCTGGCGCATCGATTCGCTCGTAGACCGGCTCTCCAAGTTCTTTCGTCAGATCTCGGTACAGTTCACCGGGATCACGGCCGGTCTTGGCCATCATCTCGGCTGACAGAAGATTCATAATGATGCCGTCTTTGTCCGTAGTCCAGACTGTGCCATCACGACGTAGAAATGACGCCCCGGCGCTTTCTTCACCACCGAAGCCAAGCGTCCCATCAAGCAGCCCATTGACGAACCACTTGAATCCAACCGGCACTTCGAGCAGCTTGCGTGGGATCTTCATGGCCACACGATCGATCAGGCTGCTACTGACGAGCGTTTTCCCAATGGCTGCCTCTTTTTTCCACCCAGGGCGCTGAGCAAAGAGGTATGCGATCGCGACAGCGAGATAATGGTTGGGGTTCATGAGGCCGGACGTGCGGGTGACAATCCCATGCCGGTCATTATCCGCATCGTTCCCGAAGGCGACATCGAAACGATCTTTCAGGGCGATAAGATTCGCCATGGCAGAGGGAGACGAACAGTCCATACGAATCTTGCCGTCCCAATCGAGCGGCATGAATCGGAAGGTTGGATCGACGGCAGGATTCACGATCTCGATGTTCAACCCATATCGCTCTACTATCGGTTGCCAGTAGGCGACACCGGATCCGCCGAGGGGATCGATACCAAGTTTCAGTTTCGTGGATCGGATCACGTCCATGTCGATGATCTGCGCGAGATCGTTAATGTAGGCAACGAGGTAATCATGAGGCTTGGTGGTTGAGGCTCGTTTGGCACGATCATAGGAAAGGCGCCGGATACCCTGCAGATCGGCCTTTATCAGATCGTTGGCGCGGCCCTCAATCCATTTCGTCACCGCTGCGTCGGCCGGTCCACCATGCGGTGGATTGTACTTGATGCCACCGTCCTCCGGCGGGTTGTGCGACGGTGTGATGACAATACCGTCTGCTAGGCCTAAATTCCTGCCTCGATTGTATGTCAGGATCGCATGGGAGATGACGGGGGTCGGCGTATAGCCGCCATCCCGGTCCACCATCACCTCGACAGCATTGGCCGCCAGTACCTCGAGGACCGTGGCAAATGCCGGTTCAGACAGGGCATGTGTGTCCATCCCTAGATAGAGCGGGCCGGTAATATTTTGCTGACTCCGATACTCATAGATTGCCTGCGCAACGGCGACAATATGAACTTCGTTAAAGCTTTGCTTGAAGGATGTGCCTCGATGTCCCGATGTCCCGAAGGCAACGCGCTGTTCGCGCAAATTCGCATCCGGCTTTTCTGTGTAGTAGGCGGTGATGAGACGCGGGACATTGACCAGCATTGACGCTGGTACCGGTTGACCTGCAAGAGGATGATTGGCCACGATCTGGTCCTTTGGTTTGAGGGGTCAACGACGTATGATCGCG
This sequence comes from Nitrospira sp. CG24E, assembly GCA_002869895.2. GTDB lineage: Bacteria > Nitrospirota > Nitrospiria > Nitrospirales > Nitrospiraceae > Palsa-1315. The sequence goes on from NEWP02000009.1 coordinate 28,685, forward strand.
CTGTGTATCCCCTCGGCAGTACCACTGTCAAGGGGGAGGATCGATGCACAAGAGAGAGGTGTAATTGCAAAGCCTGAGGTGGCCCCATCTCTTTTCCCCTTTGACTCTCTCCGCAAAACTCGTAGAATCCTCTTCAAGCCACGCGGGGCATGTGTGATTGCAAGACCCCATTTTCGGTCCAGAAAGTGGAGCTGGCGTGAGAAAACGTAGAATGTCCCCGTTTTCTGCACCAACGATTTATTTCACAAGACCCATTTGGAATCGCTGGTGGAGTGAATCCCTATTCCTATGCGCGTAATAATCCGATCCAGTTTATGGATCCAGATGGATTATTTTCGGGAGGCAACCATAAGAAGATTGCGACGCGAGCACTGAAGGAGGAAGAATGCAGTGATAATTTTATTGAGAAAGCTGTTAATGCAAATGTGAAGGAAGATAAGGATCTTAAGGCCCCAACTCTTAAGCCTGAATGGGCCAATCGGCATGGACAGTTAGAATACGAAGGTCAACCGATAAACCAGGCCCTAGCCAATTGTGCCAGCCGCGTGAATGAGCAGTTGGCGTTGGGAACAGCTGAAGGTCTCGGAAAGGCGATGCATTCAGTGGAGGATCCTTATTCTCGTTCGCACCAATGGAAACCCGCACTTCCCGAACCTTCTATTCTGGATCCAGAACACTGGGGAGACTGGCTTGAGCATGCAATAGCAGATTACTTCCCCAGTGGTGATGAAATTGGTGCAGCCGTTAAAGAGGATATCAAGCTGATTCGTAAGTGGAAGGATCTGATGCGGAAAAAAGGAAAGGATGATTCCTGCCAATGAGCGGCGCACTCCTTTCAGCAGTCGTATTTTCTGCTGCGCTGATGAATGTGGAAGCGGATTCGCTGCCCTTTCTTGATCCGCCCTCTCCCTGGTGGCCGTCCTATTCCTACGCCTTTCGTGGAGGTAACTCCATCTTGCGTGAACAAGGAGAAAAGCTACTTCTTCAAGACTACAAGCGACCAGGGTATAGCGCGTATGCGATCATCGCGCTTATCGACTTCGACTATGAAGGAGTCCGCGATACGCTAAGACTATTAGTCAGGGAACGGTGGGGAATCGTAGAGGAACAGGACAACAGCACGGGGCCGATACGAGACGATTCAACGATGTATAAAGCAGAGGGCTACCACTCACCCATCAATATCATCAACGACAATCTCCGCTGGCCCATCCTGGGCCAAGGACTCACGCGGCTTGCCGGCCCGCTTGCTTCAGGAACGGCTCGAGAATATCAGCTGACGAGTCAGCCGTACAACAAGATTGAATCGTTGAACGGCTTTTCGCAGGTGGTGATTCGGGTCAGTGACGGGAATCCACTATTTGACTACCCTGTCACGATCTTGCAATTGACTCGCACCGACCGGTCTCGTGAATGGGCACGGACACACGACTTTCACGGCGTCATACCGCTTCCATACAAAGAGGAATGGTGGAGCGTGGGCATCGTCACCAGCTCAGAAATTGACCTCATCGAAGAGTTGAAGCGATCCATACCTGGGATTTCTGTTCGGTACTTTGTGGTTTCAGGAGGGTTTCTATCGGACCTTCCAGAAGAACGGTTAAAGAACGTAGAAGCAATCCGGAAGAAAATGGAAGAAGTCGTTGAACAACTTAACAAGCGATAATCCCATACCGAAATAGGGGTGCCTATGAATAGGGAAAGGAGAGGGAAGATGAAGCTTTCGAAGTGTTCTGTTCTTGCTTTAGCCGGGTTATGTATTGTTGCGGCAAGTGTAATTAGCAGGGAAGAAAACGGGGACATTCTGCATTGTTTGGACGACCAATCGGGATAGACGGAATTACTCATGACAGCTGTGGCTGAAATAGAAACAAAGAGCGCTGAGCGACGTTGGGGCGCAATGGCTCGCGTGAGCGCTGACGCCAGCGGAAACTTTCTGTTCTCGACTGTCCCGACGGGACCACAAGTCCTGCTAATCGATGGCCCGTCCGCACTCTATCCCGGAAGCCTGCCGGTGCAGACAACCATTCAACCCGGCATCGCAAACGTGTTGCCCTATCCGGTGTTCCTGCATGAAGTCGGACAGAACTATGTGCCGATTGCGCAGGGTGGGCAAACCATCGTCGCGCCGCCCGATATTCCTGGCTTTAGCATGTTGATTCCGGCAGGCACCACGATCACCGGCTGGGACGGCCAGCCTAATGTGAAGGTCTCGGTGGTGCCGGTGCCCAACGATCGCTTGCCGATTCCGCAATTGCCGGCAAACGTCCCGGCCAAACAGGTCTACATGTTCAACTTCGGCAAACCGGGTGGCGGCTACCCGAGTCGGCCGATCCCCATCATCATGCCGGGGAAGAAAAAGGTGGGGGAAGAAAAAGGTGTCAGGAACCATTTTCCTCATGAATGAGAAAAGTATGGACAGTCTGAATTACTGATGGCTGCTGTGGCTGAAATAGAAACGAAGAGCCCGAGCGAAGTTGGGACGCGATGGCTTGCGTCACCGCCGACGCTAGCGGGAACTTCCTGTTCACCAGGGAGAAGAAGAAAAGGGGCCAGCAACTTTATGTTCGGGGGGCGCCCGCGTCGGCGCAACGTGGATTCCAGTCCCAGCGTGGCAGCGAGTTGTTGTTGCCACTCGGGTGCGCCAAACGGTTGTTGACGGTTCACACAGGTGCGGAGTGCGGTGAGTTCATGATCAACGAGCGGCTGATCCATCCACGTCGTCCAATCCTCTGGCAGCGGAATCGGCGACGGATCGGTGAGGTGGGGCCGGTGCAAACTCGACCAGGGCCATTGGCTGGTGTGTGCAACCAGCCCGGCACGGACCGGATTGCGGAGCACATAGCGCAGGACCGTGAGGAGATGGCCGTCCTCTTGAATGGGGAAGCTTTTGAAACGCCCTTGCCACACATGCCCCTGACTGCGGTAGTGCCGATGATAGCGGCGGACATGACTGGTCATCCACCACTGCATGAAGGGACTGAGCGCGGCGTCCGTCAGAGGTTGCACGACGAGATGAAAATGATTCGGCATCAGACAGAAGCCCAAGAGTGTGACGGGATGCTTGGCTTTCGCCGTGGCGAGCAGGTCGAGGAAGGCGGTGTAGTCACCCTCCTTGTGGAAGACCGCAGCACCGCCGTTCCCGCGATTCAGGACATGGTAGGCGTGCCCGGCCACTTGACCGCGAGGAATCCGAGGCATGGCGTGAACAGGGTAGGGGAAATCGGGGGCTCAGGCAACAGAAAAGTAGCCTTGTATCTTACTTCGGTGTTCCTTCACGATATGTCTTCCGGTAACCCAGACGTGATAGACCGACGTAGCCGAGGTCTTCAAAGACCGTGGGACAGCGCGGGTCGTCACGTCTACATTCTGAACAAGCCCGAACAGTTGCGTGGGCCATTGAGCCCGCATCGCAAGGCTGGGACACAGAATTGGGAGGCCGGGGTCTCTGGTCCGTCAGTTGTGGCATGCGTGCCTCTGAGTACGCAGGGGCGCCTCTGCGTGCTTGACAGTCAAGAAAGTTGCTGTCCCCTGCGCTCCCCCATGTAGTTGTGAGGGGTGGAACTAAGGATCTCCCACCGCCAGGTCAAACATTTTCTGGCGCAGCCGGACCAACCTTAAATGATGCAGCAGCTGGAGTACCACATAACCAAATAAGAGCGACTACGGCTGGTGAGATCAGAGCTAGTGGTGGAACAGTAGTTCATGCTCCTGAACCAACCAGGTCAGGAGCCATTAATGACAAGCATGTAAATATTTGTTCCGGATCTGGCCCTTGTCCTTTCGGGCCACTTCAACCCAATCCTGTGCCAAAGTCAAGGAGAGTGCAATGAGTAACAGAAAAGAAATCTGGCTCCAAATCGAATACGGTGAATTTCACGACATCCCTAGAGCATTTGTCGTGAATTGGAATGGTGAGTCGTACTTCTTTGACTGTGCCTTTAGTGGTGCAATAGATGACTATCCTGATGAATTTATCGTTTACAAATTGCGCCAAAATATTTCACGCAATGGAAATACACTTCCTTGGACGGAGCTTCACACGTATGGAGAACGTGTTGGGTCTGTCAGAACTCAGGATGTAGTGTTTGATGAGTCTAAAAGAAAAGCAATTCGCGGGGATGTGTTTGACACATTCGTAATTTGATAACGTGAATTAGCAAAATAGGGACAGGCTGAATTACTGATGGCTGCTGTGGCTGAAACAGAAACGAAGAGCGCCGAGCGACGGGGGAATGCGATGTCCCGTCCGCGTGTCCGCGATGGAAAGGCACCGACCGTTGGGTGGAAGAAAAAGGTGTCAGGAACCATTTTCCTCATGAATGAGAAAGATGGAGACAGGCTGTCCCGTCCGCGTGTCCGCGATGGAACGGCACTGAGCTTTGAGAGAGTTTTTCGACAAATGGCCCGGCTGAAGCAGCATCATGATGGGTTTTCTGAGCGCTGAAATGTCTCGAGATGAAATGACGATGACTGGTTTTTCTTCAAAAACACGCGTGCGACCAACGATGAACGTACTTCGGCCCCGCCGCGTCTGCTCGCGGCCCGGACAGCGCTGGTCTACTTCCCTGTACCTAGCCATCGCTGGTGAAGGAATGCTCGATGGTGGCTTCCCATTGCCGTTCCCAGCGGCGCAACCAGCGGCGACTCTGACGAGTGGATGTGAAGACATCGACGCCCGCCCAGACTTCGGCGGGTGTTCTTCCCCGGAGATGCTGATGCGGACGAAGGTTGCGGGTCAGGTTGTCGGTTCTTGGTTGCCGGTTGCTGGTAGTGGGTTGTCGGAGGGACAGGATGGAGAAAAAAGCCGATTACACGGAGCTGGTTGTGTGGCAACGGGCGATCGCCCTCGTTCCGGAGGTCTACAAGCTGCTGAAGGCATTTCCAGCGGCGGAAACGTATGCGCTTGCGGATCAAGTTCGACGGGCCGCCGTGTCGATTCCGGCCAATATCGCCGAGGGACAAGCACGGCAGCATCGGAAGGAATTTCTGCAGCACCTGTCCATTGCAAAGGGCAGCTTAGCAGAGCTCCATACGCTGCTCATCGTGGCGCAGCAGGTGGGATACATCAATGGCGATCGTCTGCGGGAGATCGAAGCGGTGTTGCAGACTGTCGGCCGTCCGCTCGCGGGGCTGATCAATCGTCTTCGGCAAGGCTGACCGTGAGCAACCAGCAACCGACAACCGGCAACGGGGCGAATGAGTTCGTCTCGGACCCAGCGCGGCTTGGGCGGCGCGTGCGGCCGGCGAGTGGGACCGCCAGCTCTTGGATTCGGCCAGAAACGCTGAGCACATGGGTGCATCCACCGGAACATCCATTGGCACAGGAGCCGGCAGTAGCGTACGACCCAATACACGAGACTCCGCAGCATGCTCCTCGCTTGTTACCACTGTGGATCGAGCTACGGATGGCAGGATGGCGGAAGTCGATGAAGGATGGCTGCGTGGAGTGCGTCGGCGACAGCGACATATTCGCATGTTTCCGCCATGGAAGGTACCTGCGTGTCTCCTGGGTAACGGAATTCCCATGCGAAGACCGGTCAGCGTCGTGGCTGGGCGTACGGTCTCGCTCAAGGTGGTATCCAGCTCAAGGCAGGCGCGTCCCAACTCGTCCAGGTCATGAGTTTTCTTGAACGGCTTGTCGTGCGCGGTGAGGAAGGCTTTCAAAGATTTTTCCGCTGCTTGCTGACAATGAAACAGCGGGTCTTCAATGAGTGGGGGATCTGCGTCGAGATCAATGTGGGCGCCACGCAAGTCGTTGGCTGCTTTGCTCAGCCAGCCCCTGACTACCGCAGCCTTGTCAGGCTGCATAGAGCAGCACGCCTTCTCGCTCCACCGTGGCCGACAACGAGCACACGATGGTCCGCTGGCGCTCAAATTCGTCATGAGTCAGCACGAGCACATCCTTGGCGACACCGACTCCCAGTAAGGCTTCAAAGGCGGCCTGGTCACGGCGATACCGAGGTAGTGTCGATGCGGGGACGACGACGAGCAGATCGTAGTCACTGTCTGGCCCCGCTTCCCCTCGGGCCTGTGAGCCAAACAGGTAGATGCGCTCAGGGGACAACGCCGCGACGAGACGCTGCACGATTTTCTCAATCACCGAATCGCTGGCTTGGATGGCCATGGTCAACGTGGCTCCAACGTGGGCTGATTATACCGGGGTATGTGCTCGATGTCTAAGGTTCTACGACAGCTGACACACAAGGGTTGGCTCTTGGCCGTCTTCTGTTGTGTTCTTCAATTGATCACACTGCCGGGCTTGCCTGCGGCACTCCATGCCGATCAGGCGCGATACATCTACGACGATCTCGAACGTGGTGACGGCTTTCACGTCGAACAGCGGCAATGCAGGGGCGCTGGTTACGATAGTTCTAATGCATTTACTTCCTTGAGTAAGTAGCGTAAAGGGGAGGGAGGGACTCGATGGCGACGGATGGATGATTGATCATTGAGTTGACATAATAGTTCTTATCAGACGTGGCAGGTTTTGAATTATGTCCCTTGAATTACTCGGTCGCATACAACAGGAACTGTCCGTTACTGGAAGCGCCATCTATGAAACCGTTCTCGCTCTGGCCGAACGGGCTAATCGCAAAGTGCAAGTCCTCAGATTACACAATCAGGCATCAACTGTCTTGACCCAAATGGAACAGGTCCATGGAGAGCTCGGGCGCGAGATTGCCACCCTCTGCGCCAGACGACCGCCCTTTAGCCATGAGTCAACCATGCCATCCGATCAATTGGAACAGTCCCTCGTTCAGGCCAGCCTCCGGGTTCAGCAGCTTAAACAGACCTTGCTGAGCGTCGACAGCCTTATCCGTGAGCTCAAGCTGGAGACAATCCACCAGGAACTTATAACCCTGCAACAGGACTTGAGTCTTCGCGCCGCTGCCATCGAGCGGTTTCCGATCTCCAAAGGATCGCCGGTTATTGGAAAATCACTCGCCGCGCTGGTATTGCCCACATCGGTTCGCCTCGTCACCATCCTTCGGGGGCCAATTCTTGTGCCGCCCGATAGTAACCTAACAGTGCGCGTTAACGACGTCCTGGTGTTTATCGGTCTGCAAGCAGATCTCGCACAGGTGATCACGGAATTTACCCCAGCACCGGATACGAGACCCCGCTCAATCGAATCTGTGATCGCATCGAGTGCTCGAAGACCCTAAGAGCAGTAAGGCTGCTAGACGTCGGATGATGCCCATGCCACAAATTCTCATCTGCCTCATATGTTTAGCCTGGCTCAATATTCACTTAGCTGCCACTGCTGCTGAGCCAGCCATGCCAGAGTCCAATAGTTCAACTGGCATCCGCCTGATGGAAGAGATGCAAACGGTCATCATCAATTTGGCCGAATCGACCAAGCCCTCGGTGGTGAATCTTATTCCCCTTTCAGAAGCAGGGAAAGGTCGGGAATTGTCTCGTGAGCGGACTCCCAACGCTTCAGGATCGGGATCCGGTGTCGTCATCGATCCTGATGGATATATCATCACCAACAACCATGTCATCGGTGACGCGACGGCAATCGAAGTGCGTTTTTCCGATACGTCTAAGCTGATTGCGCAGGTTATCGGCAAGGATCAGGATACGGACTTAGCCGTCCTCAAGGTGAGCGCCGACCATCCTCTCCCCAGTGCCAAATTCGGAGACTCGTCGTCCGTACGGGTCGGCCAATGGGTCCTTGCCGTGGGGAATCCCTTCGGACTCGATCGAACGGTGACCCTCGGCGTCGTCAGCGGAACCGGCCGAGAGAACATCAACCTTTCTCGCTACGAAAACTTCATCCAAACGGACGCATCGATCAATCCCGGCAACTCGGGAGGCCCGCTTTTCAATCTGCGCGGCGAAATAATCGGCATCAATACCGCCATCATCAACTTCGCCCAAGGGATCGGTTTCGCTATTCCCTCCAACATGGTCAAGCAAGTGATGGAGCAACTGCTGACTCAGGGACGGGTGACAAGAGGATGGCTGGGCGTCAGCATTCAACCGCTGACGATCGAGTTGGCCCGTAAGTTCGGCGTCAACGAAGGCGAAGGGGTACTGGTGAACGAAGTCTTCGAAAAGGATCCGGCTGCGGCAGCCGGCATCAAACCAGGCGATATCCTCACCCGGATCGACGGTTCCGTGATCGACACGCCGAATCGCCTCTCGCGCGTCGTGGCAGGATTGCGCCCAGGTATGACGACGAAAGTCGAGATTGTTCGTGATCGGCAACGCCTGATCCTTGACGTGGCGTTGATTGAACGTCGAGACCAAGCAGTGGCCACGTCGCTTCCCCAGGCACAAATGGAAACTCCTCGACCACGTACTGAAATCAACCTCGGCCTGGATGTGCAAGATCTGACGCCAAGCCTCGCCAATATTTTCAAACTGCAGGAAACTCGGGGTGTACTGATCACCAAAGTGGAACCAGGCGGCCTCGCCCAATCGGAAGGCCTCCATGAAGGCGATCTGATCAAGGAAGTCAACCGCGTTGCAGTAGGATCGGTTGGAGAATTCAATGTCGCTCTCTCCGGGGTCCGGCGTGGCGATACCATTCTGCTCCGCGTCCAGAGAGAAGGCCGCGCCTTTTACGTCGTGCTCAAATCGATCGACTAGCCCGGTCTATCTGGTTTCTTTGGTTCATCTGGCTTGTTTGGTTTATCTGGTTGGCTGGTTAGTTTCGTTCAACCAAATAAACAAACAAACCAAATAGACCAACCAACTAATGCGTCGCCGCGTGGGCCGGCGCCTTATGTGTTTCAATGATGCGCACCGCAAGCTCGTGCGGCACCTCGTCGTAGCGCGAATGTTCCATTGTATAACTGCCCCGTCCAGCCGTTAAGGAATTCAGCGCGGTGGCATAGGTAAGCATCTCCGCCATTGGCACAAGAGCCGTGATCTGCTCAGTCTGGCCTTTGGCTTCCACATGGAGAATGCGCCCTCGGCGCGCATTCAAGTCCCCGATCACCCCTCCGATGTGATCCGCCGGCGCCTCGACTTCTACCGACATGATCGGCTCTAAGAGGATGGCGTGGGCCGACTCCAATGCCTTCTTAAACCCCATAGACGCGGCGATCTTGAAGGCCATCTCCGATGAATCTACTGCGTGGTATGATCCATCGTAGACCGCAACCCGGCAATCGACGATCGGATGCCCGGCCAGACTCCCATGCTGCATGGCGTCGAGCACCCCCTTCTCCACCGCCGGAATGAAGTTGCGTGGAATGGCTCCGCCGACCACTCTATTCTCAAACTTGAATCCCTCCCCTCGCGACAAGGGCGCAAGCTCCAGCCAGCAATCACCGAACTGACCATGTCCACCGGTTTGCTTCTTGTATTTTCCCTGTGCCTGTGCTGTAGCACGAACGGTTTCTCGGTACGGAATCTTCGGCGTATGAAGCACGACTTCCGCGCTGTACTTGCGCCGTAATTTTTCGAGCGCGAGATCGATGTGCAGTTGGCCCATCCCGCTCAACACCATTTCCTTCGTATCGGCATGTCGAGAAAATTCGAGGGTAGGATCTTCTTCGATCAATTTATGCAGCCCAAGACTGACTTTCTCGATATCGGCGCTGGACTTCGGCTCGATCGCAAAGGACAACACAGGCCGTGGAAGCGCCGTCTTCGGATAGCAGATAGGATCATGTTCGTCGCAGAGCGTGTCGCCGGTTTGCGTTTCTTTGAGTTTGCCAATAGCGACGATATCCCCCGCTCCGACTGAAGGCACAACGGTATGTTTTTTCCCCAACACTGTATAGAGATGTCCACTCTTCTCCTTGCTGCTCCGGGAACTATTGAAGACTGTCGAGTCTGCGTGAAGCATCCCAGATAAGACCCGCAGATACGACAAGCGGCCGACAAACGGGTCGATCAGTGTCTTGAAGACGATCCCTGAAAATGGGTCCTCTTGGACGGCACGGCGGCTCACAGCCTCTCCTCTGCCAGGATGCAGGCCTTTCAGCGGAGCTCTCGTAGCCCGATCCGTCGGTGAGGGCAAGAACTCGACGATGCCATTGAGGAGTGGAACGATTCCGATATTCTTGATTGCGGAACCGCCGTAGAGTGGGACAACGGTGCCGGCCTGGACCCCAAGGCGAAGCCCGTTGATGACCTCTTCCCGCGTCAACTCCCCCGAAGCAAGATACTGTTCCAATAATCGATCGTCGCACTCGGCCGCTCCCTCCTGAATACGCTTCCGTGCCTCTTCTACCGAGGTTTTCACATCCGTAGGTATTGGCAACTGTTGAACGACGGGAGTCTCCTTGCGCGAAGTAACGAGACTCTCTTGAATGAGATCCAGCACCCCTTCGAGTTGGGCACCGCTGCCAAAAGGCAACGACATCGGCAAGGGCATCATTCCAAGGTCAAGGTGACAGGTCGCTGCTATCCCATCGAAGGAACTGCCGTCTTTATCCATTTCGTTGATGAAGAGGAGGCATGGCAAGCCGAGCGCGGTGACTCGCGCCCAGACCCTGATGAGTTCGCTTCGTATCCCCGATGAGGCGCCGACGACCAGGACCACCCCATCTACCGCGCTCAATGTCATAAACGCCTCTCCGCGCAGGTCCAAAGCCCCGGGTGGATCGACAAGATTGATGGTGCGGTGATTCCAGGAACAACGGAGGAGACTGGTACTGACGGAACTACGCCGGTGCAGTTCTTCCGGCTCAAAGTCCGAAACGGTCGTGCCTTGCGCGATCGAACCGAGGTGAGGAACAGTGCCGGTGGCAAAGAGCAGAGCCTCTGCCAACGAAGTTTTTCCGGCGCCGGCGCTGGAGATTATGGCGACATTTCTGAGCGACTCCCTCTGTAGTTCGGTCATGGGGCCCTCCTTTAACTGGATGCTGATATTTGGTTTGTTTGGTTTGTCTCGTTTGTTTGGTTGAAAGCAACTAACCAGATGAACCAAATCAACCAAATAAACAAAACAAACCAGATGAACCAGGCCTGTTTACATTTCTGTTACTCTCCCTTCACTCACGTCAGTTCACCAGGGTTTGTCAGCCAGCCCTGATCGGCAAAGCTGATATAGCGGCCATCGCCGACCACGAGATGGTCAAGGACTCGAATGCCCAATACTTCCCCTGCCGATACCAATCGCGCCGTCAGAACACGGTCTTCCTGGCTTGGAGTAGGATCGCCGCTCGGATGGTTATGCAAGAAGATGACTGCCGCAGCCGATTCCCGCACGGCGAGTGTGAAGACTTCGCGGGGATGGACAATGCTCAGTGTCAGGCTGCCTTCCGATACCGTCGCGTCGCGCATGATGGCATGTTTGGCATCCAGCAACACCACTTTGAAAATTTCATGACGCAGGTCGCGCAATGTCGGATGGTAATGGAAAAAAAGATCCCGACTGGAGGTAATTTTCGTCCCCTTTGTCAGCGGGCTTGCAAGGGCGCGCTTCCCCAATTCAAGTGCCGCCTTCAGTTGAGCCGCTTTAGCCTCCCCCACACCTGGGACCGCACAAAGTTCTTCGATGCCGCATTGCGCAAGTCCTCCCACACCTCCGAAACGATCCAGGATATCCATAGCAACCTGCACCGCTGAAGACCCCTGCCGGCCTACTCGAAGAAGAATCGCCAGTAGTTGGGCATTAGAGAGCGTTGGTGGGCCATGAGTCAATAGTCGTTCGCGCGGTCGTTCCGTTTCAGGCCATTGCGTAATGCCTTGCCCCCCTTTCTTGCCGGCCATTCATCCCCCCAGAACAAAAATTTGACAGTCTGAACGTTTTCGTACTAGCGCAACCCTTCCTGGCGCCCCCCTGCTGACAAATACGTACCCCTAAACTGTTGAAATTACGTACAGACAAAAAATGGTTCGGTACTTGCTTTGGAGTGCCAACAGCAACTCACCGCAACCCTGGAGGATTCAATGGAATGTCCGAAGTGCAAAGGGCTCATGATGCTCGAGCGGTTCTCCGATTTCTTCTTGATATTCTATGCCTGGAAATGCATTAACTGCGGAGCGATCATCGATCGCACCATCTCAAATAATCGGCGAAAGAGTTTGGCCACCCGTAAACCTCAAACAGTGGCAACCCCATAACATACGAGACATTCGTCTATAAACAGAGCGGAGAAAACCTACTTCATCTCAACATATGGCGGCATTCCAATCCTTCGCCGTCAGATCGCCAGCTGCCATTATAGGCATCGATTCAAAAGTCGTCAAAACGCTTCCATTTACTCTCCTGCATCCTCCTGATTGCACGTCGATATAAGCCAAGATCTACAGAGGTCTCTTCCGACGCTGTTATCTTGACCCCTTCAAAAACGCTATGTTAGAGTCATCAGCGTCAGAAACATGTCTCACCATCACCTATGCGTGTTATTGCCGGATCTCACCGAGGTCGACGCTTAAGTGGGCCAAAAGGGACTAGTCTACGTCCCACATCGGATAAGGTTCGCCAGGCTATTTTTTCAATTCTTGGAACCCAGGTATCAGGAGGCCGCTTTCTAGACTTGTATGCAGGCACAGGCGCCGTCGGAATCGAAGCGCTGAGCCGCGGAGCATCGTCCGTCACCTTTGTCGAGTCAGATCCTAAGGCCGTGAAGCTATTACAGAAAAATCTACACTCCTGTCAGCTGCTCGATCGAGCTCAGGTTCATGTAGGACAGACCGCCTCGTTTCTTGACCAGAAAGACTGTTGGGATAGTCCCTATGATGTCCTGTTTGCCGATCCACCCTATGCAGCCCTGGATGAGTTGGAAATCATGATTCATTCCTGGAGGCCCGGGCTATTATCGGACCGCGCCACCATAATCATCGAACAAGATTCACGGACCGAATTGCCTGCATCGCTCGACCATGCCACGCTCGTGCGGCGATACGTCTATGGCGATACGGCGCTCTACCTATATGGTTTGTCGACCTCACACAAGACCGCCATATGAAAATCGGCATCTATCCAGGAACTTTCGATCCCATTACCCACGGACACACCGACATCATCACTCGAAGCTTGCGAGTATTCGATAAGGTGGTCGTCGCCGTCGCACCCAATCCTTCCAAACATCCACTCTTTACCCTGACCGAGCGACTGGAGATGATCCGCATCGTGATGGAAAAGATGAAACAGGTCGAAGTAACCCATTTCGATGGGTTACTCGTAGACTATGTTCAGCGATACGGCGGTCATGCGATCATCCGGGGTTTGCGGGCGATTTCGGACTTCGAACACGAATTTCAGATGGCCCTCATGAATCGTAAAATTGCCAAACAGGTTGAGACTGTATTCCTGATGCCCAGCGAAGAATACTCCTATTTATCGTCAACCATCATTAAAGACGTGGCCAACCACGGCGGAACGCTTACGGAGTTCCTACACCCAGAGGTTGCACACCAGCTGCAGGAACGGATCAGGAGTTTAAAAACATGAAGCTTGCCGCACGAGTCGGGCGAATTGCCCCCTCCCCCACCTTGGCCATGGCCGCCACCGCAAAGGCGATGGCAGCGCGCGGGATCGATGTCGCCGACTTTTCCTCCGGAGAACCGGACTTCGATACACCCGCGCCGGTCAAAGCCGCAGCAGAGGCTGCCATTCGCGCAGGGTTTACAAAATACACGCCGTCCTCCGGCATCGACGAACTGCGCCAAGCCATTATCGACAAGCTGCAAACGGAGCAGGGGCTCCGCTACGAAAAGTCTCAAGTGCTCGTCTCCTGCGGAGCCAAACATTCACTCTACAACCTTGCCGAAGCGCTGCTCGAAGCGGGAGATGAAGTCATCATTCCCGTTCCCTATTGGGTTTCCTATGCCGACCAAACCCTGCTAAACGACGCCACGCCGGTGTTCCTGCCGACCCGTGAGGAAGAGGGGTATGCCATTGATGTCCACGTTTTGGAGAAGCTGATTACGGCTCGCACCAAAGCGATTATCCTCAACAGCCCCTGCAATCCAACAGGCGCGACCTATGATCGGAAAACCCTCGAGCGCCTTGCTGAGCTGGCTCTCCGCCGTGACCTGCTTCTCATTTCAGACGAAATCTATGAAAAGGTCCTCTATGATGGAGGGACCCACACGAGTATTGCCGCTCTAGGACCGGAGATCGCGGCCCGCACCGTCATCATCAACGGCGTCTCCAAAGCCTATGCGATGACTGGATGGCGGATCGGCTATGCGGCCGGCCCGAAAGATCTGTTGACCGCCATGGCCAATATTCAAAGCCAGAGCACATCGAACCCCTGCTCCATTTCACAAAAAGCCGCTGTCGTGGCCTTGCGCGAAGGGGAGACATTCACAAAAACCATGGTGTCGGAGTTCGATCGGCGTCGACGCGTGATGGTCGAGCGCCTGAATGCCATGCCCGGCATTCGGTGCAGCATGCCCACCGGCGCATTTTATGCGTTCCCCAATGTGAGCGGGTTGCTCGGACGGAAAAGTTCAAGCGGAACGATTGCAACTCCAACCGACCTCGCTAACTATCTATTGCAGGAGTCGAAAGTCGCGGTGATTCCCGGCGAACCCTTTGGAAGCGCTCAGCATATTCGGCTATCCTATGCGACCAGTATGGAAACGATCGTCCGTGGAATGGATCGCCTTGATGCGGCCTTCAAACAGCTGACTTAGCAGAAGAGAACCGTTATTTAGTTTATTTCGTTTGTTTCGTTTGTTTGGTTGAATGACACTAGCCAGATAAACTAAATCAACCAAATTAACAAAACAAACTAGGCCCATTGGAGGGAATGAATCGTGCCGATCTACGAGTACCAGTGTGAAGGCTGCGCAGATAGATTTGAGGTCAAGCAAAGCATGAAGGACGATCCGATCACTGTATGCTCAAAATGCGGAAAGCGCGTACAGAGGTTAATCTCTTCGCCCGCGATCATGTTCAAAGGGAGTGGCTGGTATGTGACGGACTACTCCGACAAAATGAAGCCATCAGCGGGCAACGAAGCGCCGTTACCGACCACCGGTGAAAAGAAAGGGGCAGCGCCAAGCACATCAGAAAATGCGGCAGCAGCAACTTCTACGACGCCGGCTCCGCCATCAACGGCCACTCCTGCAAGCACCCCATCAAGCACGACTTCCAGCACCTCAACCACGCCCACAGCGACACCCTCTTCCCCTACAGCCAAATAGCTGAAGAAACGGAGTACTATCAGCGGGTGCGTGTCGCCTTGGCCGGCGCTTTCTTCTTCGCTGGGGCTTTCGGCGTCACTTTTGCCGCTGGTTTGACCGGAGCCGCTTTCGGCGGTGCGGCTTTTGCCGATTTTGACAGCCGTCCCTGCGCGGCGGTGAGGCTGCTTTGCAAACTGTTGATCATGACCGACTTATCGCGACTCGCCCGGGAGAGATCGTCTACTTGCGCCTGAAGATCCTCTTTCACCTTCGTAAAGGAGGCCAGTTGATTCTGCAACTGAGTCTTTTCCATCGTGGCCATCTGCAATTCAGAGCGCAATTGTTCAATTTGGGTTTGGAGCGCCGGTGGCCAGTAATCACAGCCGGACAAACTCACCGAAGCAATCGTGATAGCAGCCACCGCAAACAAATTTTGCACCGTTACAGTTCGAGTCATCAATCTTCTCCTTTCCATGGGCACGATACCACAGCTCTATCTACTATCTGCTTCCAGATGCAGTCCGTGAGCAGCTAACTGCATTGCAATGGCGCCTCGATCGACCGATCCAGCGCGAACAATCCTAATTGGGCCTCGAACGTCGATGACGGTAGAGGGTTGGCCGCCTGGGGTTGGCCCAGCATCAATGATCAAATCGAGCCTGTCTCCAAGATTGCGCTGGACTTCTTCAGCGGTCCTGGGCGGCGCCATACCTTCACGGTTTGCGCTGGTGCCGGTCACTGGTCCGACCAGACGCAAGAGATTAACCAGAGGTTGCCAGGCGCTGAGACGGATACCGACGGAACCAGTTCCAGCGGTCACCGCATCGGGAAGGCCCTGTGCTGCGGGAAACACAATCGTGAGAGGTCCTGGCCAGAAGGCATTCATCAATAGGGTGGCTGCATAGGGAATACTTCGAACCAATGGCTCCAACTGAGACCTCTCTCCGATCAGCAGGAGAATCGGCTTGCCCTCCGACCGGCCCTTGACCTCCCACAGTCTGGCGAGCGCCTGCTTGTCGGACGGGACTACAGCAAGACCGTAGAAACTTTCCGTCGGCAGGGCGATCAGCCCGCTCTCTTTGAGCAGGCAACGAACTGAATCTGCCAGCACAGGCGCGGTGGAAACGGCGTAGCGCTCGATCGTTGCCATAACAGGAACCACCCGCCCCTATTGCCTTATGCATGATGGGAAAACGCCCGATGCGCAATATCCGTCCGATAGTGCGCATCTTCAAATGAAATCATCCTCGTTACGCGGTAGGCTTCTGCTTGCGCCTCCGCCAGAGTTTTCCCACATCCTGTAATTCCCAGCACTCGCCCCCCCGCCGTCACGATCTCAGTCCCAGCGCGTCTTGTACCGGCATGAAACACCATGGACTTCTGATCGGTCGAAGCAGGCAATCCGTAAATGGCGCGTCCTGTCTCATAGGCGCCGGGATAGCCTCCCGAGGTCATGACGACACAGACCGCCGTCTCACCATGCCAGTCCACGGTCAATTGATCGAGGCGATGCTCGACGACTGCTTCGATCACATCCAGCAGATCGGTCTTGAGCAATGGGAGTACAACCTGCGTCTCCGGATCCCCCATGCGGGCGTTAAACTCCAAGACGTAGGGCACCCCTTTCACAACCATCAGGCCGGCATACAGAACGCCTTGAAACGGACAACCCATCCGGGACAGGGCTTCGACAGCAGGATAGAGAACCTGTTTGGCGACCTGCTCGCGCAAGGCCCTATCGCCGAGCGGCGCGGGGCAATAGGCCCCCATGCCTCCAGTATTGGGTCCGGCATCTCCATCCCCGAGTCGCTTATGATCTTGCGCCGGCAACATCGGCACGACAGTCCGTCCGTCCGTGAAGGCCATGATCGTCAGTTCCTCACCGTCAAGAAACTGTTCGATCAACACCCGCTGACCGGCCTGACCGAACACTGCATGCTCCATCGAATCGCGGACAGCTTGTTTTGCCTCTTCTCTGGTCTTTGCGACCACCACACCCTTCCCCTGCGCCAGTCCATCGGCCTTCACGACTACCGGTAGCTCGTGCTGGTCCAGATAGGCCAAGGCGGAAGCGACCCGATCAAAACTCTGCGCTCTCGCCGTGAGAATTTTTGCGTTGGCCATGACCTCTTTGGAAAAGACTTTACTGGCCTCGATGCGCGCAGCACCCCTTGTCGGTCCGAATATCTTCAGCTTGGATTTGCGAAATTCATCCACAATGCCCAATGCGAGGGGGGCTTCAGGCCCCACGACCGTCAGATCGATCTTCTCCGTCTGAACAAATACCTTCAGCCCCGCGACATCATCGGCCTTAATCGGCACACAAGTGGCCAGTGATTCGATACCAGCATTGCCTGGCGCGCAGAAGAGCGTGGGCTTACGGGGACTACGCGCAAGCGACCACACCATCGCATGCTCACGTCCTCCACTGCCAACGATGAGGATTTTCACTGGATAGCCTTCAGCGTGAAGTCTTTCTTCGGAGGATGTTCAAACGGCTTTCCAGCAAGGCCGCAGGCGAAGGTAAAACCGGAAGCGTAACTTTCTCACCCGCCCTCCCCGAGCTGCAGAGCAGCTCCTTCCTCAATGGACTACGTTGAGGATTTTGCCGAGCCGAGAACGACGCTGGAGAGTCGTTTCAACATTCGTTAATGTCGGAAGTGCCGCATGCCCGTCAGAATCATCGCCAACCCATGCTCATCCGCAGCCTTGATGATTTCAGAATCGCGAATTGAACCGCCTGGCTGAATGACCGCTGTAATGCCGGCTTGCGCCGCTGCATCCAATCCATCCCGGAATGGGAAGAAGGCGTCAGACGCCATTACGCAGCCCTTCACCGGCATCTGCGCTTTCATAGCCGCGAGCTTGACGGAATCGACCCGGCTCATTTGACCGGCGCCAATCCCGACCGTCTGGCCAGGCTTGGCGTAGATGATTGCATTCGACTTCACGTGCTTGCAGACTGTCCATGCAAAGGCACAGGCTGCATATTCCTCGTCCGTCGGTTTGCGCATCGTCGGGACTGGCAAGGATCGTATATCGGTCAGCACACCCAAATCCCGATCCTGCACGATCAACCCGCCGACCAATTTCTTCAGATCGAAGCCTTCCTGCTTCACCTTCGTGAGCGGGCCGACATCCAGCAATCGCAGATCCTTTTTGCGCTTGAGCTCTGCCAGCGCATCGTCTGCAAAGCCCGGCGCAATGACCACTTCGACGAACGTTGAAGTAATTTCCTTTGCCGCAGCCAAGTCTACGGGACGATTAAACGCCAGCACACCCCCGAAGGCCGAAATGGGATCGGTCTCCCGGGCCTTCACATAGGCTTCCACCGCCGTAGTCCCAAGCGCAACACCGCAGGGATTGTTGTGCTTGATGATCGCCACGGCACAGTCGTCATACTCTTTGGCAAGTTCGAGCGCCGAGTTCGCATCGAGAAAATTATTATAGGACATGGCCTTGCCGTGCAGGATTCTCCCCCGCGACACAGACGGCTCGTTGGAATGCAATTCACGATAGAACGCGCCCTGCTGGTGCGGGTTTTCTCCGTAGCGAAGCGATTCCGCCAATTCAAATTGCAACGACAGCACTTTTGGAAACTTCGTCTCGCTGCCTTGCACCTGCTTCTCAAGATACCCGGCGATCAGACTGTCATAACGAGCCGTATGTTGAAACACCTTCATCGCCAGCTCGCGTCGCAACTCGCGCGAGACAGTTCCACCCTTTGTCGCATCGAGCACGCGCTGATAATCGGTCGGGTCCACGACGACCAGAACATCTTCATGGTTCTTGGCGGCAGAACGCAGCATCGACGGCCCGCCGATATCGATATTCTCAATGGCCTCTTCGAAAGGACAGTTCGGTTGTGCGATCGTCGCCTCGAACGGATAGAGATTGACCACGACCACATCGATGGGGCCGATCCCCTGCTGCTCCATCTGCTGGAGATGGGCAGGCACCGAACGCCGGCCGAGTAATCCGCCATGAATCTTGGGATGGAGTGTTTTGACACGGCCGTCGAGGATTTCCGGTGACCCAGTATAGGCTGCCACATCGGTCACCTTCACCCCGGCCTCGCGCAAAGCCTTGGCAGTTCCTCCAGTCGAGAGGATCTCTGCGCCAAGCGCCTCGAGACCCTTTGCCATCTCCACGACTCCGGTCTTGTCAGAAACACTGATCAGCGCCCGCTTGATGGCGGCCATGGTTCAACTCCTTAGATCAACTGAAAATGGAATGGTGAATTTCAACTCGTGAAAGGCGGGCGAAGAATAACAAATGGGTTGGAGAAGTTCAAGGACAAGCCCGGTGCCTTATCTACTCGTCTCCATCGATCACGATAGGATACTTTCTGTCGTGAGACCCAATCGCATAGGCCTGCAGTAGTATGCATAGTCCAATGACAACGAAACCAATCATCTGCTTACTGGTCGTTGACGATACCTTCCTCCCATATGGCGCGCGTCGTATAGCCCTTCAGAAACCCTTCAACCTATAGTCTAAGTTTTGGATAAAAAGAGCCTCAGGTGATGGGAAATCAGTCTGGCATGAGTGGATGTATTATGGTACTGTCACAGGACCTATCAGGCAGTATCCGCTAGAGAGTTGATTCATGATGCGTGCAGCGATTCTCGCTTCAGGCGCTGTTGCACTAACCATCCTTGCAGTTCTTTGTGTTCCAAGCCACCTTCCTCCTCCTGCAGCATCGAAGCCCCTCACGCCTGCCAGTTTTCATGCACTGTTAGAACACAGGACTCTGACTCTCCGTGGCTCCCTCCCCAGTGAGAGCAGCAAGGCTGCCATCCTCCAGCGGGCACGAGAACTCTATGGGGCGGCTCCTGGTCGTGTCGTCGACGAACTGACGGTGGACCCAAGGGTGGGACCGGCAGCCTGGGTCGGCAATGTTCCCAAGACCCTCCCCATCTTAGGCCAGATGGCGGAACGAGGGTCCATCATCATCGATGGGCGTTCCGTTGTCCTCAGCGGCCGAGTCGACGGCGATCGCACCAAAGCCACCCTGTTGCGTGAAATTACGCCTCTTACGCAGACGGGACTCGTACTGGAAGATCATATTCTGGCAGCTCAAGCCCCGGTCCAGACCCAGGCCTCGGCCTCCGCGCTCCAAAAGAAATTGAACGAGGTCCTCGCTCATGCTTCTATCGAATTCGACTCCAATACCGCAACGATCACCCCCCGTAGCCGCGCCACATTGGACCAGCTGATCACCCTTATACAGCGAGCTCCCAGTACTCCCATTGAAATCGGTGGCCATACGGACAAATACGGCGCGCCTGACTATAACCTTCAACTCAGCCGCCTCCGAGCGGACGCAGTGCGACGCTACTTCCTCAGCCATGGTTTGGCCAACCAGTTCACCTCCGTCGGCTATGGCGCGTCACGCCCCCTATCGGCGGCCCAGACGCGGGCCGGCCTCCAGCACAACCGGCGCATCGAATTGCACATAAAAGGAGTTGGCGACCTATGATTCTCATCGGCCAGATCCTAGGATGTCTTATCGTCGCGGCAGGCATCGGCGGCGTGATCGGATGGCTGCTGCAATATCTGCCCACCAGGCAACTGACACAACAGTTCAGGGACCTCACCGCCACCCTGCGTCTCAAAGAGCAACGGCTCGAGAAGGCCCAGTATGAGTTGAAGGTCCAAACCGCGTCGATGCACCTGATCGAGAGCAAGACGCTCGAAGCGGAGACGCTGCTGCAATCCGCCAGGCAAGAGGTCTCGACACAGCAGGACCGTCTCCAGGCCCTTCAACAAGAGTTGGCTCTCCGCACAGAGCGGTTGGCAGCTTTGGAAGCAAAAGACTCCTCTGCACGCCTCACACAGGAGCATGAGACGGCCATCGCACCACAAGAAGAAGATATCCGCCAACTGCATCTCGCGCGCCAAGACGCTGAACAGGCGCTCGCATCTCACAAACAAGAACAGCAGGAGCTTCAGCATCGCATCACAGAATTGGAAACCGTCGTGGCAGAAACTGCGTTGCTACGAGCCCGCGTGGAAGAACTCGAGCCGGCTCAAGGACGGGTCCATTGGCTTGAAGTCCAACTCAGCGAACGAGACGTCGAACATCGGGCAGCGCTGCATCAACGCGACGACCAACTGGCTGAACGAGATCGCAAGATTTGCGAACTCGAACGGCTCCAGCCTCAAGTGCAAGAACGAGAAACGGCATTGGCTCAAC
This sequence comes from Nitrospira sp. CG24E, assembly GCA_002869895.2. Taxonomy (GTDB): domain Bacteria; phylum Nitrospirota; class Nitrospiria; order Nitrospirales; family Nitrospiraceae; genus Palsa-1315. The sequence goes on from NEWP02000009.1 coordinate 49,932, forward strand.
GAGAAACACAATATGCCCATACCCTCAAGCAACATGAAGCGCAGATTGCCAAGTTACAAAAACAGCTTGCGGTGCAGGACACACTCAGCGCTCAACTCCTGCTCAATAAGAAAATCTTGCGCGAACGAGATGAACGGATCGACGGCTTGCAGCGCCAGATTCAAGGATTCGAAGCGCAGCAGCAGGACCAGGCTGCGCAGGCAAAGGTAGTAGGAGAAAAGGAAGAGGAGATCGCCCGTCTTCGAAAACGCCTTATTGAAACGCGGGCCGCACTTCGCATTAAGATCGATGGGGAGGCCACGGCCCCTCGCCAGCCCCGACAGAATGGCAGCCAATTAAGTTTGCTGGCGGAACAGGCACAAGCAGCGCATACGGCCAAGGAAGGGCAGAAAGACGACCTGAGTAAGATTCACGGAATCGGTCCTGCCTTTGCCAAGACCCTCAACAAGATGGGGCTGTACACCTATATCCAGATCGCGCGCTGGAAGCCGGAGGACATCGACAAGGTCGCGAAGAAGCTCTACACGGCCCCTGAACGGATCAAACGGGATAAGTGGATCGAGGAAGCGAAGAAGGAACATTACCGCAAGTACGGCGAGCGGCTCTAACGGAGTGCGTATCTCGTGAAGCGTGAAGCGTATCGCGCAGGAAGTTTCGAGTTTCGGGTTTCTAGTTTCAGGCACAGACGGTTTAGGCAACATGAAACCTGGAACTTGCAACCAGAAACCCTAGACGATGAAAGCCAAACGATGAGAATATATTCAGTCGGCGGCTGCAGGAGTGAGACATCAGAAAAGTAGAATGGCCCCGTTTTCTTTGCCTCGAACACGACGGCTTCAAGCCGGGCGAACGCGCAGGCGAATTCACATAGAATATGAGCCAGGCGACGTAAGCCGGCATTCTTGCCTTTTACCCTTCGAGGGTCTATTCAGACTGAAGAAGTTCCGTTGCGGTCGTGCATGGAGAGCAATTGCTATGCTGAGTGTAGAGCAGGATCCTTTGTCGTTCGTTGAGCAAAACGCCTGCGAAGTGGCGTGCACTCTTCTGGCATCTGAACCACGGGTCAAGGTGTTTCTCTTTGGTTCAAGCGCGACCGAGCGTGCCAGCTCCCGATCGGACATCGATCTGGGTATCGATCTCGGTCACGCGATTGCACCGGAGATGCTTGCGTCATTACGCGATGCGTTCGATGAGTTGCCGATCATGCAGAAAGTCGACATTGTCGATTTTTCCGTACTCGACGAAGCGTTTAAAGCAGGGGCCCTTCAGCAAATCGAGAGTGTCTATGAGCGACAAGCTGCATAATTTGTTAAGGCTTCCAGGTCTTGCGCTGACGCGCCTTGATGGGGCGTTAGCTCAGCCTGTCAACGAATTCGTTCGTGATTCTGCCATCCAACGGTTTGAGTTTACCTTTGAATTATTCTGGAAGAGCCTGAAGGCATATGCCGAGGAGTCGGGGGTAGAAGCCTATTGACCGAGAGACAGCGTCAGGACGGCATTTCAGCTAACAGGGTGCTGAAAAAGTCCGCCAGCGTCGTTCTCGCATCGTTCAGACCCTCAACGTACCCCAGAGGGTACGCTTCGGCCCTTCACTCACTGCGGCCTCGCTGGACAGTCTTTTTGAGCACCCTGGAGGTGAATTCTCCTGGTATGCCTCGCGCTCACCGTCGAAGTTCTTGCGCGTCAAACATAGTTTTCCAGCAGCCTGATCGGGGTGATCCAGGAACACCCCGATTGGCTTCGGATGTTGCAAGATCGCAACCTCACCAGCCATACCTATAACGAAGCGACGGCTAAATCGATCTACTCCCATCTCCCGGCCTATTGCCGCCTTATCCGCCAGGCGCATGCTGAGTTGTCTCAGAGGGTCACGCGCTAGTTGTTTGGCAGCTCTCGCTCTATCTTTATGGCGAGCGAGGCCTCTTCAAGCCTGGCGAACTTGCCGCACAGTTCCGGTCAAAGTCCGTTCCCAACTCACCTACGCGTGGCGCAGCAGTCACCATCCATCGAAGAATGAGTCTAAAAAAGACACCCGGTACATCTGCTCTTTCCCGAACTTACACCGGAATACAATTCCCAAACAGAATACCCAGGCAACGAGAGCCGAGCGACGCAAAGCCAAGCAGTGGCTGTCTGGCAGGACTGACGCTCAGATAAGTAGAATGACCCCGTTTTCTTTCTGCCAGAATGTCCCCCTTCTTTAATTCGGCGCATCTTCCAAAATCCGGACGGCAGCTTCCCCAATCCCAGACGCACCAACCCTGCGCGGGCCAGACTGCGAAGATGTGCGGACTCCTTTTCGCCACGGTGGGGCAACGGCACCAGCTTGGCAATCGGTTTGCCTCGCTCCATGACGATGACTTCTTCTCCGGCTTTGACTATAGCCAGACAGGCACTCAATGTCGCCTTCAAGGCAGACACCGCTGCAGACTTCATCATCAGACCTCCATGGTCATGTCCAATGTGACCACGATAGTCTTCTTTATGATGCTGATCGTGCAAGCCGATGAGGACAATTGCGACGCACAGGCTCCTTGTCGCTTCTCGTCATCTACGATGGCCCGCTGTCACCGTCTTTCGTGAGATCGTGCGAGTCTTTCCATCAGGAGAGACTGTTATCGTCCTGTCATTCGCTGACAAAACAGGTCCACCGTTTTATTGAATACAAACAACATCGTGTCTTGTGGAGAGGCGGACACAGCACTCTCAGCCGCTGCCGCGATCGCTTCTGAAGCGACCTGGAATCGTCCGGCTACCCAAGCCGCATCGTCCAGATCCAACTCAGTCCCCCTCCGCAACTTCGCAATGATGAAATCGGTCGGGGCGAGCAACCGAATCCGCAGCTTCGGCCGATCGACCAACATGGACGCTCGCTCACGGTACCCCGGCGGCATTGCGATGACGGACCAGCCGGAAATGTTGGCGCCCAAGTCGGCGGGTACGTGGCGGTCTGTCAGGAATTGTATCAGCCCGGTCAAATCACCGATAAATTCGCCATCGATGTCCTGAGTGGTTCGATCCGGTGCGCCATATGCTTGAAGAGCAAGCCCCCCCACGAGGATCAGATCGACGGAGCCGCCGGTCACGTGGACGTATTCGGTCAGCAGAGAAATCAGTTGATCAGTGGTGAGCTGAGACAAAACGGAGCGCCTCCATCACCGTGCGGTAGTCACGCTGGTCGATCGGGCCGGGGTCTGGGGGAAGTGGCGTGCGGACGACCAGTGTGGTGATGAGCGAACGATACGTGGTGAACCAGCGGCAGGCTTTCTGGTAGGCGGCTTGAACCGCCGTGTCGTGAAGCCATGGGGTGAGATCGAGTTGATCGTTCACCAGAATTTCGAGCCACAGCAAGCGCTTCCCTCGCTCGTCAGCCAGGGCGTCCTTCATCGAGGTGACGCCGGCATAGGCAGAAAGCAATTTAAACTGATCGGTGGCCATGAGGTTGTCGTGCCTACGGTGTGATTGACCGTGCAGATGGCAGTATAGGAGGCACGAGAGAGAGTTGCAAGAAATGGAAAAGGATTGTTATGCGTGCGGTCTAGCGAAGCCGCATGCTGGACAGCGAGGACACCATCCACGACCACTTCAGGCACGTTCGAAGGAAGACCGGCGCCATGAATCGTGGCGGCATCATCTCCCGTGTGCTGGGCCGAGCAGACGTCTACCGCAATGGAGCCATCGTTGGCAAGGTGCGTCCTTCGGAGCGGTCGATCCGTTAAGTCAGCGACTTCATTCCTGCACAAAAGAGCATGGCCCTATCTTGGTTCGCATCCCCCCCTCCCCCGCGCGGGCACCGCTGCGCTTTTGATCTTCGAATAACGAGGCACCCTGGACTATGGCGCCCTTCGTCTCCAAGGTGTCAAGTCAAGCAACGACCCCATCACCAGCTCCCCGGGGAGCGGCTCTGACAGGCGCGTATCTCGTGAAGCGTGAAACGTATCGCGCAGGAGGTTTCGAGTTTCTGGTTTCTAGTTTTACGTTCGGAGGTTTGAGTAATGCACAACCCGAAACTCCTAACCAGAAACATCCGGCAACAAGAGACGAACGACGAGAATCTATTCAGCGGGTGACTGGCAGGACTGAATCATCACAAAAGTAGAATGGCCCCCGTTTTCTTGGTTCCAAGGTTGTTTGTTATCTTTCAGGGAAGGGGCTTAGTGATCTCCCACTGCGCAGATCTTTCTCACCCGCCCACCCCGGCGCGCCAAGGAAAAGAAAAAGGTGTCAGACACTCAGTTTCCGCTGCACGCCTGCTCATTCGCACCCCTCTGGCCCAGCACCCATTCAGGCCTGACTGCGGCCGTCGAGCGAGGTTATAGATAATCCCTCTAAGCTCACTCGTTTGCTTCCAGGGAATGGGGGCTGAGTGATCTTCTACTGCGCGCGTCCAACGAGGGCCTTCTCAGGCCGCGCGTTGCGCGAGCACAGAAGATCATCAGGCTCCATCCATCCCTCTCCAGGATTTAGCATCCTGTTAGGGCACGTTTCCCTTCATCAGTGAAATGATGCTCCTCATCGTCACTTGGTCGTCGTCGAATCCGCCGTGTGTCGTGCTCTTCGATTCCTTGCCGGGCGCTGCACAGGTATAGACGTTTGCCAATTGCTTGGCGGCAATCATGTCGTTGAAGTGTTTCTCCAAGCCCAATATTGGGGTCATCCGTCCCTGTTCGAGCGACTGCGAGACCAGATAGAGTAGCGAACGGGTGTATCCTAGGATCGGTTTGCAGGTTGGATCCTTCTGTTCGATATCGTCGGAGAGATGGAATTGATTGAAGCGTTTGACTCTGCCATTTTTGATGGCTGGGATGACCGTCTCTTCAAAGAGATCGACTCGTACCGCCGGAGCCATAAAGTTCACGGTCTCGAAGGTCCACCCCTGCTCCCCCATCCGATGGACCACATGGCTGTGTAAGATGGAGCCGGCCGAATGGCCGATGAGATGCAAGCGCACCTTGGAGAGATCGGAAAAATGCGGCGATGCTTGGCAGGCCCGATAGAGCTTCATGCCTCCACTCTCGGCCGTACTGGAAATCGCGTCTGCATTCTGTTTCATCTCGCTCCAGATCGCCGTCCCTGGCGAGGCCAGTAGTTTTTCAAGCCGTTCGTTCCACCAATTCTTGGCGCTGTCGAACAATCCGCCGGTCGGACGCTCCTGCCCCTTGAGGACATCCGCAAGCCGCCCCTTCAGCGTCGACCAGAGATCGGTTTCCCACATCAGAAAGATCGGGAAGATCTTCTGTTCATACAGCGCGGGAATCCATTTCGCTGCGGTTTCTCCCGCATCGTCTTCGGACGTCAGCCCTCCATGCGCGTAAATCGCGATGTCCACTGGATCGTTCTTGCCCAGACCCCATGCGGTTCGAGCCCTGCCAAGATGGTCCGTAACCAGTGCCGTGATATCGGACTCCTGTGTGCGGAAATCACCGGTGTTGCTGAGCCGGCCATTGTTCTCCATATCGATAATAAAGGGGCTGATCTCGCGTTTCCGTAACGAGGGCTCCCCGGCCAACTGTACCTTGCCTGCATCCAGACGCAAGGTGGGCGAATGCGCGATTTCCAGATGAAGCTCCGTCACGACACCCAGCTGAGCCACCCAACAGTCCATCGCATGGTCGAGCCAGTCTTCATAGAGTAATACGGCGCGGCCTCTCATACCCCAGCCGGAGCCCCAGGAGTTATGAACGATAAATCCGTCCTGGTTGTAGCCGACGATTGCAAAGGCATGGCCGCCGTCGCTGAGACCTGCCTTCCGGTGTGGAATCACCCAATAGCGGCCTTTGCTCTGTGATCTCTTCTTGAGTCCCTCCTCCCAACCTGAGTGACAGACAGCGCTGGCATAGAGAATCCCAATCTCGTTGAGGGCGACGTGCATATCGGCGACCGATCGCGTGTCGACACGGTAATAGGCTCCGAGCGGACGTTGGACTGCATCGAGCCACCAGTCCTCCGCGCACTTTGCCACATGCGGCAGCGGCATCTTCTCCGAGGTCCAGAGCCGGTCCGAGCAGGCGCCGTGTTTGTACCAACCTTTCATGGCGCCGCGCAGGCTCGATCCTGTATCGACATCCGGAGCGCCGGGAAATTCATCGTAGCGCCGGGCCATTGAGTACAACATGAAGGGAGAGACGCAACAATCCTTCTGCTTCCGTTTGGCTGCTTGCTGTAAGTGACAGACAACGCCGGCCAGCGCAAAGCCGGTGCAGGCGTTGGTCTGTTTTTGATCGAGCACAGGGATGTCGGCTTTCGGATCAAACACCAAGTCCGGCACAACCGCCACCGGAGGCATATAGAGCCTGTCCCGTAGATCGAGCCGATCGGGAACCACATTGCGTATCGGGATGGCTGCAGCGTCAGGTTTCCCCGCTCTTCCAACCGTCGCTTTGCTCTTCGGCATGAGAAACTCCTTTCGGATCTGTATGGACGCCGGCTGAGAGTCTGCTGTTAATATTTAATTCGAAGAAAACCTGCGCTGTATTATCAGAAGATTCCCACAGCCCGTCAAATACCATTCATTCCCACTCTCTCATACCCCGGTTTGACTTCAGCTTCCTTGCCCTCCTAGAATCGCGCCATGGCTTCGTCCTTCGTCCATCTCCATCTTCACACCCAGTTCAGTCTCCTCGACGGCGCAAATCAGATCGAGCCGCTCGTCCAACAGATCAAAGCCTTTGGACAGCCGGCTGTGGCCATGACCGACCATGGCAATATGTTCGGCGCCATCGAGTTCTACCGCAAAGCCAAAGACGCAGGCATCAAACCTATCATCGGCTGCGAAGCCTATATGGCGCTGGGCAGTCGGCATGCCAAGAAAGATAGTGGGCTTGCCCATAACGACTATTACCACTTGATTCTTCTGGCTCGAAATCTGACCGGCTATCAAAACTTGATCAAGCTTGTCAGTAAAGCATACCTTGAAGGATTCTATTATAAGCCTCGAATGGATAAGGAGATACTGAAAGAACACCATGAGGGATTAATCGCTCTGTCCGGCTGCTTGAGCGGCGAAATCCCCTACCTCATTGGTCAGAAGGACATGACAGGCGCCATGGCTGTGGCCGGTGAGTTTCAAGAAATATTCGGGAAAGAACATTTCTATCTTGAGGTGCAGGCAAACGGGCTGGAGCACCAGAGAGTCGCAAATAGCGGCCTGCTTGAGATCGCCAAGAAGATGGATATTCCCCTGGCCGGCACCAACGATTGCCACTACCTGAAGAAAGAAGATTTCCGCCCGCATGAGTTGATGCTCTGCCTCCAAACCGGCAAGACGATCAGCGATAAACACCGGATGAAGTTCGATACGGATCAGCTCTATGTAAAATCGACGGAGGAAGTCTCGGCCGCCTTTATCGAATTCCCCAATGCCGTCACCAATACCTGTCGGATTGCGGACAACTGCGACCTGCAGCTGGCGCTGAACAAGACCCATCTTCCGCAGTACAGGGTCCCCGAGGGCTTCACAAGGGAAACCTATCTGGAGCGTCTCGCGCTGGAGGGATTGGCGGCCAGGCTACAAGAACGGTCCAGCCAGATCTTGCCTGCCACCTATGAGTTTCGCCTGCGTGAAGAGCTGACGATCATCTGTTCGATGGGGTTCGCGGGCTACTTTCTCATCGTGTGGGATATCATCAAGTTTGCCCGTTCACGCAATATTCCGGTTGGTCCAGGGCGCGGGTCCGCAGCAGGAAGTCTAGTCGCCTATGCGCTGCGCATCACGGACCTCGACCCCCTCGTCTACCAGCTCCTTTTCGAACGGTTTCTGAATCCCGAGCGCGTGTCCCTCCCCGATATCGATATGGACTTCTGCATGGAACGCCGGGGCGAAGTCATCAACTATGTGGTCGACAAGTACGGCAAGGACCATGTCGCCCAGATCATTACGTTCGGGACACTCGGGGCGAAGGCCGCCATCCGGGATGTGGGCCGTGTGTTGGAAATCCCCTATGCCGAGGTTGATCGTGTGGCCAAGCTCGTGCCAAATCAGCTGAATATGACGCTCCAACAGGCGCTCGAACAAGAGCCGAAACTCCGCGATCTCGTCGAAACCGACACGCGAGTCAAGGAGCTGATGGGTATCGCCCGTTCGCTCGAAGGCCTGGCCCGCCACGCCTCGACTCACGCAGCCGGCGTGGTGATTTCTGAAGGTCCGCTCACGGACCATGTGCCCCTCTACAAGGGAGCCAACGACGAAATCGTCACCCAATATTCGATGGGAGACGTCGAAAAGATCGGGCTCGTCAAATTCGATTTCCTGGGGCTCAAAACTCTCACCATGATCAAACGGGCCGAGACTCTGATCAACCAGAGGCATTCCGGCCAGCCCTCCCTGATCATGGAGCAGATTCCTTTCGACGATCCCAAAACCTTCGCGCTTCTCTCATCGGGAAAGACAATCGGCCTCTTCCAGCTGGAAAGCTCCGGGATGCGCGATCTCCTGACCGGTCTCAAGCCGGACCGTTTCGAGGACATCATCGCCATCATCGCTCTCTATCGTCCCGGACCGATGGACCTGATTCCCGACTTCATCAAACGAAAGCAGGGCAAGATTCCAATCGTCTACGAAGTGCCTGAGCTTGAACCGATCTTGAAGGACACCTACGGGGTCATCGTCTATCAAGAACAGGTGATGGCGATCGCCAACCGCGTAGCGGGCTTCTCGCTCGGCCAAGCCGACATTCTCCGGCGCGCCATGGGTAAAAAGAAGCCGGAAGAGATGGAGAAGTTGCGCGCACAGTTCCTGGCCGGCGCCAAGACGAACAAGATTCCCGATAAGAAAGCGGATAAACTCTACGAGCTGATCCAGAAATTCGCCGGCTATGGGTTCAACAAGTCGCACGCCGCGGCCTACGCCGTCGTCTGCTACCAGACCGGCTATTTGAAAGCCCATTATCCGACCGAGTTCATGGCAGCTCTGATGACTACCGACATGGGCAATGCCGATAAGATCGTCGGCTACTTCACGGAATGCCGGGACTTGAACATCAAAGTCCTGCCCCCTGACGTCAACGAAAGCCATAAGAACTTTACCGTGGCGGATCGCGCCATCCGGTTCGGCTTGGCCGCCATTAAGAATGTCGGCGAGGGCGCTGTCGAATCCATCATCGACATTCGGAACACAGGCGGCCCCTTCAAATCCTTCTTCGAGTTCTGCCGGCGCGTCGATCTCCACAAGGTCAACAAGCGCATGCTCGAAGGGTTGATCAAGACCGGCGCATTCGATTCCACCGGCGCCAAACGTTCGCAGCTGGCAGCGGTTCTGGATCAAGCGGTGGAAGACGGTGCAGCCGCTCAGCGCGAGCGTGATCTGGGGCAGACCAATATCTTTGGCGACGAGCCGGGTGAACAAGACTCGACCGAGCATCCTGCCATGCCGCCTCTGCCCAACATTCCCGAATGGGATCAAAGCGAGCGGCTGAAACAGGAGCGGGAGCTGACCGGCTTCTATATTTCCTCCCATCCATTGGCGCGCTACGAGGCCACCATCCAAGCCCTTGCCTCGACCTCGACCGTCGGCCTGTCCGAATTGACGGACGGCCGGGAGGTGAAGCTCTGTGGAATCATCACGACCGTGAAGAGCATGCTGACCAAGAAGGGCGACCGGATGGCCTACCTCAGCCTGGAAGATCTCCAAGGCATGGTCGAGGTCATCGTCTTTCCCGATCTCTACAAAAATGCCGTGGATTTGCTGGTGCCGGAACGCCTTGTGCGGGTCACCGGTACGGTGGACCGTGGAGACAAGGGCATGAAGATTCGAGGGAGCAAGATCGAGCCGCTCGCCGAAGTGCAGGCGCAAGCGATCAAGCGAGTCCACATCAGGCTGCTGGATCACCCCAACGCAACGGAGCAGTTACCACGCCTTCGTGAGGTCTTCCTCCGCCACCCTGGAAACACAACGATCGCCCTGACTCTCCGGATGGATGCGGCCCTGGAAGCTGAAACAGCCCCCCTCCCCCGCTTGACCGTCACCCCCAGCGAACGATTTGTGGCAGATGTTGAAGAAGTGCTAGGCAAGGGGGCCATTTTTCTGCTATCTTAAGCCCTAGTTCTAGACCGTTATCGGGTTCATTTGGTGTGTCTTGTTCAACAAAAAAACTAAACACACTAGATAAATAAAACAAACCGGTTAGATGCCTATGCACGATTACCTCGAATTTGAAAAGCCGATCCGCGAGATCGAAGAAAAAATAGAAAAGCTGGCGACGGCTCCTGCGGGAAAATCGCAGGACGAGATTCGCAAGCTGCGGATCAAGCTGGCCCAGGTCGAACATACCCTCTACAGCAAACTGACTCCCTGGCAACGGACGCAACTTGCCCGGCATCCCCAACGGCCCAGCACTCTCGATTATATCGGTTATCTATTCAGAGACTTCCTCGAGCTGCATGGGGACCGTTCATTCGGCGACGATCGCGCCATTGTCGGAGGCTTCGCGACCTACAACGACCGGTCGATCATGGTCATCGGCCATCAAAAGGGAAAGACCCTCAAAGAACGGATGCAACGGAACTTCGGCATGCCGAACCCGGAAGGCTATCGAAAAGCCCTGCGTCTGATGAAGATGGCCGAGAAGTTCGGACGCCCGATCGTGACCTTTATCGACACACCCGGCGCTTATCCTGGCATCGGCGCGGAAGAGCGCGGCCAGGCAGAGGCCATAGCCCGCAATCTGTATGTCATGTCCCGGCTCGCAGTTCCGATTATTTCCATCGTCATTGGCGAAGGCGGGAGCGGAGGAGCGCTCGCATTGGGCGTCTCAGATCGCGTGTTGATGCTAGAGCACGGAGTCTATTCGGTGATTTCTCCGGAAGGCTGTGCTGCCATCCTCTGGGACGATCCAGCCAAAGTTCCCGATGCCGCCTCTGCCTTAAAAATGACCGCGAGCGATCTGGTCGATCTTCACATCGTCGATGAGGTGATTCCGGAACCGCTCGGAGGCGCCCATCGGGATCTTAATGCGATGACCGAGCGTGTCGCCAAGTCCCTCAGCAACCAGCTTGCCCAGCTCAACGATCTCTCTCTCCCTCAGTTGCTGGCTCAACGAGACCAGAAATACCGGTCCATTGGAGCCGTCAACGGGCTGGCCGCCACTCTCCAATAACTTTCTCGACCCTCCGCACCACCATCTTTTTTCTGTAACAGAACCGCCGGCAACTCTGATCCCCTCGCACGACGCTTCACTCTTCACGTTTCACGCCTACCACGCTCTGCGAGCCATGCCGCCGCCCCTGCGCCTGCCGCCTGACCGGTGGCAAAACAGGCGGTGAGTAGATAGCCTCCCGTCGGCGCCTCCCAATCCAACATTTCTCCGGCACAAAACAGCCCAGGCAGCGTCCTGACCATCAACCGTTCGTCGAGCGCCTCGAAAGCCACTCCACCGGCCGTGCTGATCGCCTCCTCCAGTGGCCGGGGCGCGACAAGCCGCAAGGGCAAAGATTTAATGGCAGCAGCCAGACGAACCGGATCTGTAAAGTCTTCTTTCGAGACGACTTCACGAAGCAAGCCCGCCTTCACACCTTCGATATGAGCTTGCCGTTGAAGATGTGTGGCCATGGTGCGCTTGCCGCGCGGACGCGACAAGTCATGAATCAAACGGGGCGCATCACGATCGGGAGCCAGGTCCAAACGCAATGTGGCGACACTCTTCGCCGAGATTTCATCGCGAAGAGCGGCGGAGACAGCATAGACCACGCCGCCTTCTACTCCGGTCTTGGTGATCACGAACTCCCCCGGATGCCAGGACTCACCGCCGGCAGCATTCCGCATGACAATCGCCACCGACTTGACCGGCGACCCGGCAAATTTGGCAAGAAAATGTTCGCTCCAGCCCACGTCGAATCCACAGTTCGCCGGTCGCAACGGTGAAATCCGAAGGCCACGTTCTGCCAACATCGAGACCCAGGAAGCATCGGAACCGAGTGCTGGCCAACTGCCTCCACCGAGTGCAAGCACCACTGCATCGGGCTGGACAGAGAGCTTTCCCTCCGGTGTCGCAAAACACAAAGCCCCCTGCTCGTTCCAGCCGGACCACCGATGACGCATGTGAAATTGCACACCGGCCTGACGCAATCGGCGTAGCCAGGCGCGCAGCAATGGCGCCGCTTTGAGATCGGCAGGAAATATGCGCCCGGAAGAACCGACAAACGTTTCGATGCCGAGGCTTGCAGCCCAGGTCCGAAGCGCAGCTGGTCCAAACGACGAAAGCAGCGGCGCTATTTTTGCGCTCCGTGCCCCATAGCGTGAGAGAAACTTCTGAGCCGGTTCCGAATGCGTCAAATTCAGGCCGCCTTTTCCTGCCAGAAGAAATTTACGGCCGACCGACGCCATGGCATCGTAAAGATCGACTTGGAAGCCTGCGCCATTCGCCGCCTCTGCAGCCATGAGCCCGGCCGGCCCTCCACCGACAATAGCAATGTTCATCTGAATCCCATCGGTTGTACGGCCCAATGTCTCACAACTGGTCTGTTTGGTTGAACCGGATTGATGAGATATGCCAGACAATCCAGATCAGCCCATAGGCATCACGAGACCCTACACTCAGGAAGGGAGCTGGTCAACCAAGCCTTTGGTGGGTTCAAGAAATTCTGAGCGTTTCTCGATTGCAAACAGGCTATACTCACACACCGATGGATGAACAGGAGCTGATACAGGTCGTTGAGCTTCGAATCAGCTACCGCTATGCCACGGCGAACCCCTGGGTGGTGCAGGCCATCGGAGGTTTTTTGTCGGCCTATTTCATGGAGTACCCAGGGTTTCGTGTGCAACGGCACATCGAAGAGCTGGAATCAGGCACACACCTATGGATTTGCGAGGTCCCTCAAACCATGAAATTCCTGAGGCTGCTGAAACGGCTGAAGGAAGATATTCCCCCTTGCCATGCGCATGAGATTGCCATTGATCCATCTGCGCGACCTCGGTATCTCATCGATTGTCTGACTGAGCCGGAAGGATAATCCAGCGAGACGGGCGAGACAAGCGAGACTGGTCTATCTGGTCTGTCCTGTCTATCTAGTCGATCTGGATCTCCACTTGGTCTAGTTCAACCAAATAAACGAGATAGACCACCATAGCCATCGGGATTCGTACTCTGCCAGCGCCAAGCATCGGCGCACATGGCACTGAGCCCCCGTTCTGCCCGCCAGCCTAACAGTTCAAATGCCCGTTGCGGGTCGGCATAGCAGGAGGCTATGTCGCCGAGCCGTCGAGGCGCAATCTTGTGAGCCACAGACCGCCCGCTTGCCTGCTCAAAGGCTTTCACAATATCCAGCACGCTATAGCCCGTGCCGGTACCCAAATTCACGGTCAGACACTCGCTCATCGTTGGCGATCGCTCCAAAGCCGTCAAGGCTTTCAGGTGGCCCAAGGCCAAATCCACGACATGAATATAGTCTCGCACCCCGGTCCCATCCGGAGTCGGATAATCGTTGCCCCACACGTTGAGGTAGGCGCGTCGCCCCACTGCCACCTGACCGACAAAGGGCAACAAATTATTGGGAATACCCTGAGGGTCTTCACCGATTAAGCCGCTCGCGTGGGCGCCGGCAGGATTGAAATATCGTAGGAGACCAAGTCGCCAGGAAGGATCGCTGCGGTGCAGGTCGCGCAAGATCTCCTCGATGATCAGCTTCGTTCGCCCATAGGGATTAGTGGCAGAGAGGGGATGATCTTCCGTCAGAGGCAACCGAATCGGGTCGCCATAGACTGTGGCGGAGGAGCTAAACACCAGGGTCTTCACTCCACAAGCCCCCATTGCCTCAAGCAGACGCAGCGTACCGACCACATTGTTGTCGTAGTAAGCCAGCGGTTGCGTCGCCGACTCCCCCACCGCCTTAAGTCCGGCAAAGTGGATCACCGCACTAGCCCCACTTTCCCGCAGGGCCATTTCCAAAGCCGCGCGGTCTCGGATGTCGCCTCGCACCAGGCGCAGCTTCTTCCCCGTGATTCGCTCTACCCGCGCCAGCGCTTCAGGATGGCTATTGGAAAAATTGTCGAACACGGTGACATCACACCCCGCGTCGAGCAATTCCACGCAGGTATGTGAACCGATATAGCCGGCGCCGCCGGTGACAAAAATCATAGACGCCTCGCTATGAGGAGATGACACTAGAACCTAACCAGACAAGAGATCCACGTCAAGAAATGACTGGTAACTCAGCGGACACCGTTGCGGCCTGTCTCGGTGACAGGGTGCCAGCCGCTTCTTGAAATCGGTAATTGCACATCGCCCTCGGACGTTCAATTACTTGGGGAGGTTCAGATACCTACTCAGGCGAAGGGCCGCACTGGGAAAGGGTTAGGGAGCGGATGATTTATCGTTTCGATAGAATCGGACCTGAACTTTCTCCATAGTAGCCAGCAGGCCTGAGTGAATGTGCTGCTCGACAAATGAGAGAAAGGTCTCCAGTTTGTCTGTCGTATCCACCAGTTCGATGATCATGGGAAGGTCTTCCGATAGTCGCTCAATCTTGAAGCTGTGTATCACGCGAGTAGTGGCGCCAAATCCCATGAGACCGCGGAGAACCGTGGCTCCTGCCAACCCCTGCGTTTTGGCCTGAACCACAATCCATTCGTACAGCGGCTGTTTTTCATACCGGTCGCTCTCGCCGACGAAGATACGGAGCAATGAACCGTCTGCAGGAAGCATGATTTATCTCCAGATCGCATAGGCCAATGCATAGCCGAGCCAGACTGCTCCAAGCCCTAGCAACACTTGTGTGCCGACATTCATCAGCGCGAGTGCGGCTTCCCCATCCCGCATCAAATTCATGGTTTCATTGCCGAAGGCGGAAAAGGTGGTAAACCCGCCGAGAATACCGACAACCAGAAATGCCCGCGTTTCGGTGCCGAGAAGTGCGCGAGTATCAACCAGTTCTGACAAGAAACCAATGCAAAAGCAGCCAAGGATATTGACGGCCAGCGTGCCGTAGGGAAACGCGACGCTCTGGCTGAGCGTTTGCACTGTGCCCCCGATTACATAGCGGAGGACGGAACCAATAAACCCACCGGTCCCAATTAGCAACAGTTTGATTACCATGTGAGCGACCAAGCAATCTGGCTACACTATACGAAACATCCACTCCTGCAGGAAAGACTGGTTCAGCGATTTTACAAGGCAGAGTTTCGATCCGGTCTATTTGGTTGATCTGGTCTATCTCGTTTATTTGGTTGAACCAGACTGAATGAAGATTGCGATAGACGAGACAGACTAGATAGACCGGACAGACATGACCCCGGCCTGTTCACCCGTGAGACTTCTCCGATGCTGGAGGTTTGGACTCGCCCGGAAATTTCTTGCGAAGGAGAGTTCGTCCAAGAATTGTAATCCCCAATGCGAGGCCCAACGAGACGGGAACGAACAATGCCGAAGCAATCTCCGCACTGCGGAGCCACCCCATCTCATGAAACCCTTTAAAAATGTAGGCCATGAGCCCGCTGAGGTAGTAGGCAATCACGATTACCGACAGACCTTCAACCGTATACTGGAGGATGGCCTGACTCTTCGTCGTCTTATCGACGCTGGTCAGGAGAGTCAGATTTTGCGATTGGAGCGTGAGATCGACACGCGCGCGAATGATGGAAATGACCCCTTCAAACCCACTGCGAAGGTTGTCGATCCGCTTCAACAGTTGTTGATAGCCCTCGGCTACTCCCGTGATGCCGCTGAGCACGTAGTCCGACAGAGGGCGGTACAGGGGCAACGTCCGTTCGTCCAGCGATGCCAACGTCCGTTGCACAATCTTATCGTAAGGGACAGAAGAGGATAATTCGAAATGCAACCGGCCGGCCAGACGAGTGGTTTTCAACAAATCTTGCGTCAGCCCATTGAGCCAACGTTGGAGGGTCTGAGAGTCCGCGTGGCCGATATGTCCGGTGATGATTTCACGCTGCTTCATGTGCACCTGCTCGAACTTATAGGCCTGATCGACCGCCGCCATAAACAATGGCTTCTGCATGAGCAACAGGTGGTAATAGGTTTCGATCCGGACAATCGCATCGACGATGTCCTTCAAGTGGGAGCTACTGGATCTGCCGGACCCGACAGTGACCCAATAGCGCTCGCGGCCATGTTCGTCCGGGGTAAAGCTGGTGAGCAACGATGTCTCCTCATCGAGAATCCGGCTGCCATAGATGACCGGCCCAGGAAACAGAGGGTGCAACGTCTCGCTAGCAGGTACTGGATCGGTCATGAGCAGAATATCCAGCCGGCACACTTCTGCGCCGAGCGGTGTGATGACGGGCCGCGACTGCGGGAAGGTCATCGGACCAAACGTCACCTTGTCAGCCTGCCCGGAGGGAATATGCCAGGTTTGATGGCTGTAGTATTCCGTATGAGCTTCCCAGATCATGACCATCCGATCGCCTGATTCGTCCACTTTGATGCCATAGCCAAACTCGTCGCGAAGGAGCATCGCGTCTGCGGAGACCTTGAAGGCCTCCAGAAGAGACTTGAACTCGGCTCGGCTCGCCGGTCGCTGCACCGGCGGATCGCTCATGCGAAAGGCCTTATAATGGACATGCGCAGGGGCTCGCAGCCATTCAGCCAAGGGCATCTGTGGCCGCTCATGCAATTTCCGCATGAACTCGCCTGTATGGGGCTTGGCGATTTCAGGCTCAGCCATACGAGCACTCCCGCGAAGTGGATAAGGAGCAGGAAACGATGCCAAGGCTACTGTCTTGCCGACAACCCTGTCAACCGACTCTCGACGTCGATCTGGTCCGGCTTAGGCCTTCACACGCGAAAGCGTGTTCTGATCACGGTGATGAAATAGATTGGCCTGGCCGGGAATTTGGAGTTGCGTATCCTGCTCATAGTAAAACCGGTCACCATCGAGAAACGTGACGGTCAACTCATACCGCACCGTCTTAAATGCCTTGTCTAAAAATAGATTCGAGCAAATGCCGTAGGTATGTGACGAGACATCCGCTGCGAGTGAAAAGGACTTGGCCGACGGCTCGACCGTGCCTCCGGCAATCACCGAGACTCCTCGTGGCACGATGAAGCAACGGGTGACTTGTTTGGCCTCAGCATCCCACAGCCAATAACCGAGATCCTCATGAAAGGGATCCGCCTCGCCGATACGCCAGGCCGTCGTGATATACCGCAATCCATAGAGTGTTTGCTCGTGATTACGCACAGGGTTCAACGGCTCGAAGGCCATTCTCTCTCGAAACTGATTGCGCTCCGTACCGCGGTCATCCGATGGGGCACTGTCTTCACCCGTCGTCCCTTCCCAAACACCAGCCAAGGTTGCAAGCGGACCAAGCTGCGCGATCAGACCAGTATCCATCATTCCCCTCCCATCGTATCCCTGAAAAATTGGCCCATTCCCACGGACGCGCCTCTGTACTTTTGCCATAACTTTGAAAGGAGAAACAACCGGCCTGCAGGATGAGTCGAAGAAAACTAGCAATCATCCCCAGTGACAGGAACAATGTAATAGACCAGGCCGGTTGCAGTCTGCTTCATGATCCTGTGGCTTTAGTTACAGAATGCGGTGAAGCATGAATGGAAGTGGAAAGAGCGCTTAGTACGACGGCAATGACCGGTCAAGAGCAGGAAGCTTGAGAAGAAAACGAATACCGACTAGATGCATATCTGCACTGGCCTCTACCGGAATGGGACGGGTCCAACAGACCTCTCCCAGCTTGGCGAGCTGCTCATTCCTTGTCTCTGAAGGCACTTGAATTTCAAATATCTGTCTCTTGGCTACTTCTTCCGGGAGCAAGAGTAGCATGCCGCCGACGCTCGTATTGATCGAATACCCCGATCCTTCTATCAAGCGAACCGTGGAACCATCCACATGCCTTATCAGCGCGTAGGGGTGTTCTTGCATGGAGGAGACACGCTTGTTTTCTCTTTGTTTGTGTTCGGTTGTCATTGTAAGTTCCAAATTGTTGTAAGCTGCTACTGCATGATCCGACAGTGGCAGATTCTGCTCCTGAGCCGCGAGACATAACAAGCCTACTTTCGTAGGCCGAATTCCACGAAAGATGCCGAGATATGTTTCCGTCTAATTGTCCGCAAATCGCCGAGCCTGCCTAATCGCAAACAAAAATACTCTCTTGCCTGTACCAGCTTTCCTGCTGCCAGCAGTCCTGTTTCCTGCTGTTGATTTATCCAGCGGTTCAGCGTAGGAATTGGGCCGATAGATACAACCGCCTTACCAGGACCTTTCTATGTCAGAGCCGACAATTACCTGCCCCAACTGCAAAACCGAGATCAAACTGACAGAATCGCTCGCAGCCCCCTTGATCGAGTCCACCCGCAGGGACTACGAGAAACGGCTGGCGCTGAAAGACCACGACATCGCTCAGAAAGAAGAGTCTGTACGAGCGCGTGAAGAAGCGGTCTCACAAGCCAAACACACCATCGACGATCAAGTCGAAGAAAAGTTGCTGTTGGAACGAGCGAAGATCGTCACGGAAGAATCCAAGAAAGCCAAACTCGCCCTGCAGACGGATATCGACCAGAAGACAAGAGAACTGGCCGAACTGCAGGACGTCCTGAATCAACGTGAAGTCAAACTCGCCGAGGCTCAAAAGGCACAGGCTGATCTCATCCGGCAAAAGCGGGAACTGGACGATGCCAAGCGCGAGCTGGAACTCACCGTCGAAAAGCGCGTGCAGGACGGACTCTCCGCCACCCGCGAGCAGGCCAAGAAAGAAGCGGAGGAAAGCCTCAAGCTGAAAGTCATGGAAGCCGAACAGACCATCGCCTCCATGCAGACCCAGATCGAAGAACTGAAGCGCAGAGCCGAACAGGGATCTCAGCAACTCCAGGGCGAAGTCCAGGAACTGGAACTCGAAACCCTGCTCAGAGCCAAGTTTCCCAGGGACACCATTGAGCCGGTCCCCAAGGGCGAGTTCGGTGGTGATACCCTGCACCGGATCATCGGTCCTCTCGGTCAGCTCTGTGGAACGATCTTATGGGAATCCAAGCGGACCAAGAATTGGAGCGACGGCTGGCTGGTCAAGCTTCGCGACGATCAGCGGGCGGCCAAAGCCGAAATCGCCGTCATCGTCAGTCAGGTCCTCCCCAAGGGCGTCGAGTCGTTCGATCTCATAGACGGAGTCTGGGTCACCCATTCACGATCGATGCTCTCCGTCGCAGTAGCGCTACGGCACTCCTTAATCGAGGTTGCATCAGCCCGGCAGGCGCTTGAAGGACAACAGACCAAGACAGAGATGGTCTACCAGTACCTCACCGGTCCAAGGTTCCGCCATCGGGTTCAAGCCATCGTCGAAGCCTTCTCGTCCATGCAAGAAGACTTAGACAAGGAAAAGAAAGCCATAACCAAACAATGGGCCAAACGCGAAGAACAGATCGAGCGTGTCATGGGTGCAACCGTAGGCATGTACGGCGACTTACAGGCAATCGCAGGAAAATCGCTGCAAGAAATAGCGGGGCTCGAACTAACGGCGTTGGAATCCAACAACCCAACGGAACAATTGCTTCTCGATCAGGACTGATTCTGGTCACGACGCTGTGGCTGCATAGGAAATAACTAATCTTCGATGCGCAGAAGCGGGGTGGCATAGCCCTCAGCTCCAGCGCCTCCCGGAACAGCCCTTTCGGACTTTGCCAGGCGGAAGCCTTCTCTAATTCATTCCTGCCCCACATTATTCATGAGCGCGTATACTGCAATCGCCGATCCGCTGCTCCGACAAGCGCTTGGCCGACAGCCTCAACCCACGGTGATTTTCGAAAACGGTTTCTGCTACCTCCCCCCTTGGTAGCCTAGTGGTAGCAGAAGTCTCTACCTTGTTCTGATGTTGCATGAGTTTTGACCGCAGCGAACTATGAAACCGCAGGTTGTTAGTCATTGTAGCTTTCATTTGAAGCCCTCGGTATAGTGCTCCGCCATGAGCACCAGTTGGGATTATTGGGCTATTCGTCTATTGCCGTTTCTCTTCCCAGTAGCCGTAACTCTCGCGGTTGTTTTTTACAATAAAGCCAAACCAGAGCATGCCCTATGGTTAGGGTATACTGCCTTTCTGATTCTAGGACTCTTTACCGTCGCACTAATTCACGACAGGATGTATGCGGAAACGGAAACATCCGGCCTATTACGTCCCGCCAGTGAGCCAACACCTCCGCATCCAGTGTGTGGAACAGTCCCAGAAGGTGCGGTTGCTCTCTTGTATGGAGATTCGGTTTCATACGTGACTCGGTTTCCTCACACTGTCCTCCGTGTAGTTGGAGAAGATTTGCTCTCCGTCAACCTAAAGGATGGTGGCATTGCAGTTTCTGCCAAGATATACAGTGGAGACCGAAAGCTTGTTGCTGAAATTATTGACAACGAGTTTCATATAAACCCAACAAACTACTTCCGCCGAGAGCGGCCAGATCTACATACACTCACGGTGTACGATCAGCAGGGACAGAGAGCCCTATATGTTCGATATCTCAACTCCACTGCTATCACGGTCCTCGGAGCGTTCCATACTGCAAGAGGTCTTATTCGCATTGAAGAAAAGGGCGTTCACGTTCAAGGGAATGTGTTTTCAGGTGCCTGCAATATAAATGTCACGATCGCCATCAATATCAATTGAACCTTCCCCTGCTACCAGAACAGGGCAAAACAGCCCCATCTAGCCCCCTGTCGGGAGAGTCGTGGTTTGTAGTTTCTTCTGGGGTTAGGTTGTCGGAGATAGTATCGGGGGGAGTCTGTAAACCGCAGGTTTTACAGATATCAGCCGAGACCGCGATGGTTCTCTCCAGCACGCGCGTGATCCCGATCCTCTGCTTTATCTTCAATGGCAGTCTGCTCGATCCTCAATTGCGCGCGTCAAACGATATATATGCTCCCTCCAAGCATGCTCGTGCTCTCTTCAGGGATGGAGTCTGATTGATCTCCCACTGCGCGCGTCCAACGAAGGCTGGTTCATTTGGTCTATTTCGTCTATCTGGTTTGTCTGGTTGATCTGACTGGAAATTCATCCGGAAGAACCAGACAGACCAGATAGACCAGCCGACCAGACAGACAAACCCTGACGCGTTGCGCGAGCACAGGAGATCATCAGACTCCATCCCCCCACACTCTGCTTGCGACTCTGTTTTCAGCACTCTAGAATGGCGCTCATTTGAAGGATGACGGCACAGACTCAACCCGCGCCACTCCATGTTGCCAGACTTCGTATATCGTCCTAAATTTCAACGTCTACTGACAGCCTTGTGCATTGCGGCTGTGACCGGCTATGGAATTGTTCTGGTGTATCTGCGCGCGCATCGTGTTCGCGATTTCGACGTACACCGTACGATCGGGAGTTGGTTTCTATCCGGGCAGAACCTCTATGGCAGTGCGGTGAGTTATCCCTATATGCCGACCAGGGCGATGTATTTTTCGCTGCTGGCGTTAGTCGATCGAGGCGTCGGGTTGGCGCTGCGCTACGCGACGGCGATCTTCTGTTTATGGCTGACCTGTCTGCTCTTCCATCGAATGATCAGGGACCGATTCACAGAATTGGCTCACGCGAACCTTATACTTGCCCTCATTGCAATCATGTTGGCCGGCCAGTTCCTGTTGTACGACCTCGACGACGGCGGCCCGCACACGATTTTGATGGGTATGCTCGTAGGCGCTGTGTACGCGGTCTGGAAAGGCCGAGAAAAGCTTGGAGCGGTCTGGTTTGGATTAGCCATCGCGCTGAAGGTGACACCAGGATTATTTTTGCTGTTTTTCATCTGGAAACGTCAGTGGCAGCTGGTGATTTACACAGCCGTCGCGACAGCATGCTGGATCATTCTCCCACTAATCTGGATGGGGCCGGCAAGCTGGTGGTCCCACCAGCAGACCTGGACCCAAGTGGCAGCCGGGTCTGCTCTAGGCTATAAGACGCCGCTTGCGCAATCGAACGAGGACAACATTCGGAACTCTGGTATCCAAGCCGCGCTGATGCGCTACCTGGTCACTCTTTCTCCCGATCATCCCCTGCGACAGAACGACCCGGGCTATGTAGCATTTCTAGATTTACCTCCTACGCTTGCGCGCATCCTGGCCAGCTCCGCCATACTCCTGTTGCTGATCGGCTTCGGTTGGCACACCCGACGACCCTATGAAGGACCCGGCGATCCTGACTGGCCGCGGGAGTGCAGCGGCCTCCTCATTTTGATGCTGTTCCTGTCTCCCTTAACATGGATTCAGCATCTGCCATGGCTCGTTCCGGCTCTGTACTGGATCGCGGCGAAAGCCTGTAGCCGCGATGGGCTGAGCCATCTATCCAAAGTAGCGATGGGGCTGTATGTCGTACTGACTGTCATTCTGAATTATGAAGTGTTGGGGAAACAAAACTTTGCGGTGTTTCTCAGCTTTAAACCGTTTACAATAGGCATGTTATTAATCTTTACTATACTGATGATTCAGAGGAAGAGTACCGCGAGCTTGCCGCATAGCCCAGCCTCCACGACCATCTATGCCAAATAGTACGCCCTCTCCATCTCTACGCGATACCGGGCAAGCAACCGTGCGCTATTATCCAATCAGCCATGTTAATGGGAAGTCTGTCCCTCAAGAGTTGGGATTGAGAGAAGCGTTTGTGGTGCCGACTTTTGAACTGGCTGAGGCACTGATCGCCGGCGGCGTCGACAGCGCTCGTATTGCAATCAGCCAAATAGATTCTCCTGGAGCGGACTATCAGGGGCATGCTCAGGATGCTTCGAGTACGGAGCTGGTGCCAGCAAGGCCATTTCGTTTTGACCGATCGATTCTGATCGTGCTTCCGACCTACAACGAGCGCCAAAATCTTGAACCGTTGATTCAGATGATCGGCAGGCATCTTGTCGCTGACATTTTGATTGTCGATGATAATTCTCCGGACGGCACCGGACAATTGGCCGATCAACTGAGCCGTCAGCACAACCATGTGCAGGTGCTGCATCGGGCCAGAAAAGAAGGACTTGGGCCGGCCTATCTTGGAGGATTCGCATGGGCGCTGGCGCGTGGCTACCAGCTCATCGTTGAGATGGACTGCGATTTCAGTCATCCGCCTTGGGACTTACCCCGGCTGATTCACCGGAGCGGGACTGCCGACTTGGTCATCGGGAGTCGCTATGTGCCTGGCGGAAGGACTCAAGACTGGAGCAAACGCAGGCGCCTTCTCTCACGACTCGGCAATGCCTACGTCCGGCTCTTTCTAGGAAAGAATATCCATGACTGGACCGCGGGCTTTCGCTGTTATCGTCATGAGCTCTTAGCCAACATGAACCTCGAAAACGTGAAGGCCAAAGGCTATGTCTTCCAAGTCGAGATGACATGGCGTGCGCGCCAATTAGGGGCGAAGGTATGTGAACTTCCCATCCGCTTTAGCGATCGAGTGCAAGGCCAAAGTAAGCTCGGATGGCAATCGCTTCTAGAAACCATAACCGAAGTGCCCAGAATGTCGATGCGGACGACCCCCTCTCGATGAATGAACCAGAGTGCTGCCCCTTCTTTTGATCCAAGCCTAACTCTGCCCCTCTCTCCTTGGTAACATCGTAATCGCACGACAGAACATCTCGTAAATTTCGATCTGTTTGATGGATTCAAAAAACAATGAGTCTGCCGCTTCCTTGAAGAAATATGAATGGGATCTGAGCTATACTCTCACCTGTCATCGCCTTCGTCAGTGGAACCAGCTAACCAATCGATACACGAGCCATGTCAAAAAAGAAAAAACGACAAGCATCAAGTGAGCAGAAACCTCCAGTTTCCACAAAGCAACCTCCGTCAACACTTAAGGAAGTCGTCAAGTGGATATCGATCGGCGTGCTGATATGCACCCTCCTTTCCGGTGCGATGACATTTGCCTCCATCCTGACCGTTGAAGCCGGCGCCCCACAAGACGCCAGCAATCCATTTTCTTCCTCTTTCATCGTCGGCAACAACATGATCGTGCCATTATTCGGAGTGACTATTGCGTGCAAGTATCACGACGTGGAATTTGAAGGAGGAGGAACACTCGACAATAACGCCGCAGGTTCCGAAGAAACGTTTTTCCTTATGGCTTCTTACAAAAAGATTACTGCGCCCTGTCCGAAAGACATCAATATGACTGCTCCAATGAAAAGCGGAATTGTCACCATCGCCGTCTCCTATTCTCCGTTCCTATGGCCCTTCAAAACATCGACGATTCGTCACTTTAAAACCGAACTAGCGGCTGACAAGAAAATCCTCTGGCTCCCCCAATGAAACATTTTTTATAGTCTCACCAGTCTGTTGATCTGTATAAGGACCCTCTATGTCTCTGCCGATTGAAAAACCATTGTCCGATGACTTGTCGCGCGAAGTGGCCAGGCGGCGCACCTTTGCCATTATTTCCCATCCGGATGCAGGAAAGACCACGCTCACTGAAAAACTCCTCCTCTACTCCGGCGCGGTCCACCTGGCCGGGGCTGTCCAGGCGCGGTCGCATCAGCGAGCGGCGAAATCGGACTGGATGGAATTGGAACAGGCGCGCGGGATCTCGATTACTTCCACCGCGCTGCAATTCGATTATCAAGGGGTGCGAGTCAATCTGCTCGATACGCCAGGCCACCAGGACTTCAGCGAAGACACCTACCGCACTCTTATGGCGGTGGATAGCGCAGTCATGGTGCTCGACAGTGCCAAGGGCATTGAGCCGCAAACCAAGAAGCTGTTCGCCGTCTGCCGCAAACGAAACATCCCCATTATGACCTTCATCAACAAGATGGACCAGCCTGGGCGCTATCCGTTCGATCTCCTCGAAGAGATCGAACAGACCTTGGGTATGACGGCAGTTCCTTTCAATTGGCCCATCGGAGAAGGGGCCGGATTTCAGGGCCTGTACGATCTTCAGGAGCCGCAAGTCCTGTTCTTTCAGCGAACGCTCCATAACCAACGACGGGCCCCGATGCGAGTGGAAACGTTTCCCCATCCAAGCCTGGCGGAGACGCTCGGAGAGGCCTACGGTCCGTTGCAGGAAGAAATCGCCCTGTTGACCGGCGCCGGCACGAAGTTCGACCGCGACCGTTTTCTTGCCGGTCAACTTACGCCGGTTTTCTTCGGAAGCGCTCTCACGAACTTCGGCGTCGAACCCTTTCTGAATGCCTTTCTCCACCTGGCGCCCCCACCAGGACCGCGCAGGAGTTCGGAGGGGCTGGTGCCTCCAACGGAGAGCAAGTTTTCTGGATTTGTGTTCAAGATCCAGGCGAACATGGATCCACAACATCGCGACCGGATGGCATTTCTCCGCATCGTGTCCGGCCGTTTCGAGAAGGATATGATGGTCTATCATGCGCGTCTGGACCGGAAGATCCGGATGACGCGGCCGCACCGGCTCTTCGGCCGTGACAGGGAAACCATTGAGGAGGCCTACCCGGGGGATGTCGTCGGGTTGGTGAATCCCGGTCTCTTTATCATCGGCGACACCCTCTGCTCCGGCAGTCCCCTCTCCTTCGATGCGATTCCGCAATTTCCCCCTGAATGTTTCGGCGTGCTGCGAAGCCAGGACCTCACGAAGCAGAAGCAGTTCCAGAAGGGACTGCAGCAGCTTGAAGAAGAGGGCGTGATGCAGGTGTTCTATTCACCGGACCATGTGCGCCGGGAGCCGGTGCTGGCGGCAGTGGGAGAACTCCAGTTCGATGTCGTCGCCTCGCGCCTCGAGAGTGAATATGGGGTCAAGACCCTCGTCGAGCGGATGTCTTTTGTCCTGGCCCGCTGGGTGAGCGGCGATCCCGACGCACTGGCAGGCATCTACTGGCCGCAGGACACACGGCGGCTCGTGGACCGGGAGGGCCGCATGGTCATGCTTTTCGGCTCCGAACGGCTACTCGCCTATTGCATGAAAGAATATCCTGCTCTGAAGTTTCAATTGCGTGAGGAAATGGGAGCTAGCAACTCAGCGAGTCCTATTTCCTAAAACCTCTCCTTCTTTACTGTCATTTCGTAGGCTCATGCCTGCATCGGCTATCCCCAGGGAAAGACTGGGATTACCTCCACTGTCGTACAATCTCCGACAGTGTCTCTATCGTGCCATTTGATAGACCTCTCTCCAGAACCAATTTTTTAGACTTTTAGACTGCTTTACCTCAACCTCAGACGGCACGCGCCTTGCTCATCACGAATGCGAAAGATAACCCCTTCACATCCACGACCGCTGCCGGAAGGTCTACAAGAGGAGTATCCGCATGAACTGGGTGAGGGCCATCGCCAGCGTTCTTGTGTTGTGGTCTAGTGCTGCATGGGGCGCTACCTTGACGTGGGATGCCAACAGTGAACCGGATCTGGCAGGATACCGAGTCTATCAATGCAGCCAACTACCCTGCACGCTCACCTCCGGCACGGCCTCGCTGCTCATTACCTTGGGAAAGGTGACGAGTTTCAATATCGGAACGCCGACCGTGACCCAGTACTACTTCGTCACAGCCTATGACACGGCCACTAATGAGTCGGCTACGAGCAATCTCGCAACCTTCACGCCCATCGTCGCACCGCCGCCGGTTACGCCGCCGGACATCGGGATCAGTCCGACGAGCCTCACCTTCACCGCGATCCAGGGGGGCGGCAACCCTACCACTCAGACTTTGAGCATCGGTAACAGGGGGGGCGGCACGCTCAACTGGACCGCCACAGACAATGCCACCTGGCTGACGCTGAGCCAGATCTCCGGCACAAACAATGGCGTAATGATTGTGACTGCCCTGACTGGATCGCGAGCCGTAGGAACCTACAATGGCAACATCACAGTCAGCGCCACCGGGGCAACCTCGGTCACTGTGCCTGTGACCTTTACGATCACAGCGCCTCCCGTAATACCCCCTGTCACCCCACCCCCGCCTCTGGTAGCCCCTCCGGTTCCAAGCGGTCTGCGCATCAGCATCGCGCCGTAAAACCTGCCCGGTTTGCCTGGTCTATTCGGTCTATCTGGTTTATCCGGTTACGTCCGTTCAACCAAATAAACGCGACAGACAAGACAGACCGAATAGACCAGATAGACCTTGCCTTCACCCCCGCCCTCCGTCAAATCCAGAATCCCGCCACTTTTCCAGCAAGGCAATGCGGCGCGCCAGTTGAGCAACGGTCGCTTGATCGACCCGACCGCCGGTTCGCTTGATGAGTTCTGCATTGAGTTGGCGATGGTCGAGACCGGTCTTCCGCGCCACGGAACCGACAAGGGCTCGATGCTGGTCTCGCAATTCATTCTTCCTATCATGGAGCGGCACTGCCGGCTCGGCCAGACCCTGAGCCTCGTCTGCCGATTCCATTTCCTCCCCCCCGATCAGCGCATCCATTCTGGCCACCCCGTGCAAGGGCATGTACTCTTTCAGCGATGTGGCAACCGTATCGAATAGAGTTCGCTGTACCGAGGGCATCACGTCTTCCAGCACATGGTCTCTCTCGGCCTTGATCTGTCTGGCATAGTGAACGAGCGTCGCATCCTTCGGCAGATACAACCAGGCCCGCTGCGGCTTCGGCAAACCCTCTTGCATTCTGACAAATCGCCCGACGACCTGGCGAAAATACATTTCGGTCAGGACGTTCGTCGCGTACACACCGACGCGGAGCCTCGGAATATCGACGCCTTCGCTCACCATGTTCACTGCAACCAGCCATTGCTGAGTCTTATGATGCGCAAACGAAGCGATCGTCTTCGATGCCGACGGATCGTCGGACACTGCCACATGGGCTCGGCTGCCTGTGATGCGCCCCACCAGTTCCGCCACCTGCCTGGCATGGTCCTGATTCATGGCGACGATGAGCCCTCCGGCATCCGGCTGTTCCTGCTTGCGAAGCCTGCGCAACTCCGCATGGGCATCGGTGATGACCGGCCCCAGCCAGCTGTCGTGCAACAGTGCGGTCTTGAGCCGTTCCCTCTGCAGTTCGAAGGTCAGCCCATCCGCAAATGTCGCCCGATGTTCGAGACCCTCCGAGAGCCACGTCAACTCTCCCTCGTAGCTTGGAAAGAGAATCGGACGACAAACACTTTCACGGATCGCCTCGGCATACCCATAGGTAAAGTCTGCCTGGCTCTCGCCCTGCTCATACCGCACATAGGGAATAGGATTATTATCGGAACGGAAGGGCGTGCCGGAGAGGGCGAGGCGAAGGACTGCTTCGCTAAAGGCCTCACGTAGCGCGTTCCCCCAATCCTTCCCCTCTCCCGCATGGTGCAATTCATCGAAAATCAGTAAGGTCGGCCGGCTCCGGCAGGCTCGTTGAAATACCCCAGGCGCGAGACAGACCTGCTGATAGGTCACGACCGCTCCGTGGTAGTCACGCGCTTCGATAGCCTGTTCGTTCGTCAATGCCGGATCCAGATGAATCCCGACCAACCCTGCGGCGGTCGCCCATTGGGTACGCAGATGATTCGTCGGACAGATGACCAGCACACGGCTCGCTGCACGATCGGCCAGATACTGATGGGCTATCCGTAACGCAAAACGAGTTTTCCCAGAAGCAGGTGTCGCCGTCGCAAGAAAATCCGGGCGTGCATGGGTCAAAACCGCTGCCGTAGCGCGGGCCTGCCACTCACGTAACTTGGCTGTCCAGGGAGCTAGAGTCACTGCAACCTCTTCATATACTGGCTATTGCGACGCCCATAGAAGGACGACAAATGGGAAACCCTACGATTGTAGGAGGCCAACCCATGCGTTGATACTATATAGCGAAGGACACTCCACAAATTGCGCTACGACATCCCGCAAACGCCCCTTTACCGCTCGCCTTGCCGTCCCTCACCCTGCCCGCATCATATTGTATTCAGAAGAAAAATTGGGGATTTTATTCACAGCAATAATCGGTCCTTTTCTTGCCTCACTGAGTTTTTACTTTATGATGATTTGAGCCTCAGGCCGAACGACCCCAACAGAGCACCACTTGATGGAAGATCAGCAATCAGTTCTAGCCACCCTCCACCCTGCGAAGCCTTCACCCGGACTCGCAGGCACACCAATCCGCACGTCGTTCACAACAGACCAATTTCCTGCCTGGATGAACCGCCACAAGATCTGGATCGGCACTGGGGTAGCTGGGATCGCTTTACTCACGCTCCTCTTGTTGGGATGGACCGCGTACGCGGTTCAAAATCGCTTAATCCAGTCCAGTGGACATAGCCTGGTGCAAGCGGCAACGGATGCCGCCAGCAAATTGGACACGATGGTTCTGGAACGATATCGCGACATTCAGTTGCTCTCCACGGCTCCGCTCACCCTGGGTCAGAACCCGGAGGCTCTGACATCCTATCTCCGCAATATGGCGCAGGCCCACCCAGAGTATCAGTGGGTTGGCGTCACCGACTCCCACGGGAGGATCGTCGCAGCGACCGATGCGAGGCAGATCTCCCTTGACCGGAGCCAAAATCGATGGTTCCAACTGGCACAGACTCTCGATCGTGTCGGAATTCTGGATGCACAAGTACAGGACGAATCGGAAGGAACCTCGGCCTTTACAGTCTTTGCACCCTTGCACAGCCCAGACGGACGATTTCTTGGAGCGGTCGCGGCAGTTGTAGGCATCCCTCCACTGAGACACATCCTTGACGACACTATGCAGGTGCTCAAGAACATCGAGTGGACAGATGCATCGCATCTTGAATACCAACTCCTCAATGAAAAGGGTGATTCAATCGTCGACTCCACCCTACGAGAAGACGGCCAGCCCAATGTAAGACAGCCCGAATCTCCTTCTGCAACCATGCTGAAAAAACAGCAGCAAGGATTCATCCAAGAGACCCATCATCGACGTGGAACCCCTATCGTGACCGCCTATGCACAGGTCAACATCGCCCATGCCGACCCGCCGTTGCACTGGGGTATTTTGATCCATGTAGACGAGGCCAGCATCCTCACCCCCATTCACTCCTTTCTCAGGGAATTATCGGTCTTCGCCATTCTTATTCTTCTCCCCCTGTTTGGACTTGTGCTGGGAATGCTGAAGGCCCTGTACGGAGAATGGGCCATCACAAAACGGGAATTTCAAAGAGCGACTGAGGCGGAATCCGCCCTGAGGAAACGGACGGAGGCCCTGGATACGTTGGTCGTCGCAGCACAGACCCTGTCCGCCCAGCAAGACATCGATGGACTGTTGCACCACCTTCTTCAGCTTGCAAAAAACAACAGCGGCGCACGTTATGCGGCGTTGGATGTCTACCACGACAACTCGCGCAAGACGACCCGGTTCTTGGCAGCCGGAAACGATGACCAGGCTGCCCAGGCCATTCAGACAGTTCTACTCAAGCAGACAGCAGGAGAATCTTTGGGACAAGAAAGCGGCATTATCCGCCTGAATCATCTCAGGGAACATTGGACTGCCCTCGAGATTCCCACCGCCCATGCGCCTCTCGAATCCTTCCTCGGCGTGTCGATACGGTGCCAGGACCAATTTTTTGGCC
Organism: Nitrospira sp. CG24E; assembly: GCA_002869895.2. Lineage (GTDB taxonomy): Bacteria > Nitrospirota > Nitrospiria > Nitrospirales > Nitrospiraceae > Palsa-1315. The sequence goes on from NEWP02000009.1 coordinate 80,251, forward strand.
GGATTTTTCTCGCGAATAAAATCACGACGCAGGGACTGGCGAACTGCTTCAGTGAATTGGATGAACAGGCGGTCTTAACCCTTGCAGTCCAAGCCGGCACTGCGATTCAAAACCTACAACTCCTCCATGATTCCAAGGAACAGGCGAGGCACGACTCACTGACGGGATTGCTCAATCATTCGGCAACGCTCACGATCTTGGCGCAGGAACTGTCTCGAGCTCAACGTACTGATCATCCAGTAGCGGTCCTCATCGCGGACCTCGATCACTTTAAGAAGGTCAACGATACCTATGGCCACCCGGTTGGGGATCTCGTCCTTCGAGAGACCGCACGGCGCCTCCATGAAACGGCGCGGCGATCAGACCATGTCGGACGAGTCGGGGGAGAAGAATTCCTAATCGTCGCTCCCGATTGCGACTTTCATGCGCTACAGGAATGCGCCGAACGGTTCCGAATCGCCATCAGCGACAAGCCGTTTGAGACCACGAGCGGACCGTTGACCATCACGGTAAGCATCGGAGCGACCATCTGGTCCTCTGAGCACCCCTTAAATTCTGAACGGTTGAGGAAGATGGCCGACTACGCCCTCTACCGTGTAAAGAGCCGTGGCAGGAATGGGATCAACATCGTCCCCCATCCGAATACAAGCGAGGCGGATTTGATAAGGAAAGCCGTATAACAGCCTGTGCAATACCATTGCGACAACGACCGATGACTGATTGCTGACGGCAGAAACATAGAAAAGAACTACCCCTGACTCTTCTTCATCAAATACCTCACTCCATGAAGAATCGCAAAAACCGCGAATAGTCCTCCTGTAAATACAGCAGTCCATGTAACGATGGAATTTATCCCTTGATTGGGCGGATCGAATATTTGCGGATCCGCAGCCACATAGAGTCCACAGACAGAAGCCGCAACCAGCAAACGCCAGAACATTCTTGTATAGGTCTTCAGTTCACGCGCAAAAAGAGGCTTGGGCTCTTTACAATAGGGGCAGGGACGATGAACGATGCTGGCTGTAGATCGAATTCCATTTTTCCCCTCGAACATCTCGCTCGACATACGAGGATTAATCGATAAGTGCGTTGCACAGTCCAGATCCTTGCCGCGCTTGCGGCATGGCTCCATCGCCGTTCCTGTTGTCGCCGATTTCACTGTCGACATGGCTCTACAATCCCGGAAACACTTGCGGACCAACCTCTGTAAGTCATCAACCAGAAATCATTCGTAGATTCCACAATGAGAATCTCAATGACCAGGCCCCATCGCCCACATCGCCAACCTCCCAGCGAACTAATCGGCTGGCCAGACTGACGCCATGGGTTACATCGACATGGTTCGCTGCACGCTCTCTTCTCCCTCGTCTTTGTACCTCAACCAAAGAAATCCAGAACAGACCACTTTCCTCATTACGCAAACTCTGCTATACAAAGAGTAGCAAGATCACAATTTGAAATCGAAGGGGGGTGGAGCTCGAATGGCAACGAAGAAAGCAGCAGCAAAGAAACCGGCAAAGAAGAAGAAGTAGTCGCACCATGAGGAGGCGGCGGCCACGTCGCCTCCTCACCATCCTCCTCCAGCCCCCTCGACCTTGGGCACCTCCATAGATGGACTGAGCAATTCATTATCCTCTACGACGAACTCTCTCTAACCTTGATCAAGCAAAATAGGCTACGTCGAAAATTCAGTAGAAGAACAGCACAACCGGTTTTCCTGTCAAAGGAAGGCGCGAAGCTCGTCATCCCGACGAACGCACAGGCATGGCAAGAGAGAATGTCCAGCGGATTGAGTTCAGCATTATCGGAAGGAAAGCAAAAAAAAAGGGAGGTGACGGCTACATCACCCCCCTAACTTTCTCTACGCCAGGTGAGAAGCCCTAGCCAGAAGAAAGCAGCGGGCCGATTTTAGCATGAACCTTCCCCAAGAATACAGAAATTCATATATCTTCGAATAATCAATTGCTTACGATGTCATTCCGCCGAATTCAGGCGCGCCGAATTCCCACCGCACTGTAGAACGCTTGGTTGCGGCATGAAGCCAGTCGCCTGCTGTTACTCCCCGCACGCGATCTTGCGATAGGTCTCGTCTAGACTTCCTCGACTGATCGGCCTCCATGGGTCAGTAGGATAGTTATTACCCCACACATAAACTCCATTGCCCATGTGATCAGCATGGGCAATGACAGAATGTGTCCGAACTTTCTCCTTCGTGCAATCATACTCTTCTCGTGTTCGCACGGAAAAAAACGGCTTGCCATCAAGCGTCCTTTGAGGAGCCTTATAATCATCGAGGACCCACATCTTGGCAAACTGATCTGTTTTGTTAATGCTCCCCCGGTCGACATAATGGCTGAACAGCTCCGTGGAACCGATCGGCTGCCATTCAGCATAAGCAAAGGTTGCGCTTCCACAAGCCCACAAAATTGTAACGACGAATAGTCGGGTGATCATTCCGTCTCCTTGAAAGAGAAAACATATTTCGCCATCAAAGACTACGCTAAATGAAATCGGGAATCTATCCCAAAGACTCCGAGGAGCCCACATCATTCCGGGCGGTTCATCACACTCGTCCGGTTTCCAGGGTCACGTGTAGCGTCGATTTGAGCTGTCTCACCTTTGCCAGGCAGTCTGTCGTGACAGCAATCGAGAGGTAGTTGATCTTGGCGCACACCGGAAAACTCTCAAGCGCGACAGTCGGGGTGGGATGTGCGAGACAAGGCTCAAACTCCCTGGTATACTTTCACTACATCATTGATTCGGAGAAGGTATGGCCACAAAAGGCTATCCTGGACTCGTAGTGGTACCGCCTAGCGATCGATCGATCCTCAGACGTCGATTGTTCTATGGGGGTGTTGTCATCATCGCTCTTGTATGGGGCGCATCGGCAAGCAAGTTCTGGGTTCCCCCATCAAACAGCAATGACAACTGCCAAACTGCTAGCGGGCAAGCAGCCTCTTCTCATGCACTTAAAGAATGTGGCCAATCGGGACAATCCGCAGCTGAAACGCAATCCAGCCTGGGCAAGTTCTCCGTTGCGGAAGCGTCACAGGGTGGGAGCATGGTCGCATTACGGAGTTCCCTGCCAATACCAAGCAAGCATATGGATCAACTTTCGACATTACACGTTGAGAAACAAGAATTGAGAATCAGTCACAATGGTCCTGCAGGCCGCTCCTCGGAACGTGCCATATCGCCCCCCTCTGTGAAAGAGTTAACACCGAGCGCGGTCGCCAAAAGTGCGGAATCCAGTCCGAGTCCCGACACCCGCTTGGCCCAGCAGGGAGATGCGTTTGCCCAGTATCGACTCGGCCGTTTTTACGCGCAGCTGAGCGGGCCAAAGGCGCCAGAGTCCGTAAGCTGGTACGCGAAAGCCTCTGATGGTCTACAGCGCTTGGCAGAAGCCGGCAATGGACAGGCGATGTATGTACTTGGCGTCATGTACGCATTTGGGCGCGGAGTGGCAAAGGATGAAGAACAGGCTCGACTTTGGCTGACCCAAGCCGTTGATCAGCAGGTTCCAGAAGCCCATCAGATACTCGCGAAGCTAGATGGATATTCTGAGCGCCGCCTCCAGATAGCAGGCGGAACCCCTTCAGCAGAGCAGGTAGAAATAGCGACAAAGCCGGTCTCGGCTCAGTTCCAAGTAAAGCGGTCGTCTGGGACAAAACGCAGCCCTGACCGCACCTTCCTGACGGACTACACAGATTCACATTGAGACAACGCTACCGAAATCCTTCTCCGCTCGTTCCCCCTCCAAACCCTCCAAAGTTTCCACCGAAGCCCCCCTGGCCAGTCCCCCAGTACTCACCTCTTTGTATTCGTGTGTAGGGGTGCCGAAGATCCGGTCTGCTGATCCACCAGAAAAATGAGAATCCCCCGACAGCGGTAACCAGGGCGAGCCAAACCCCCAAACCTTTTGAATGGGCCTTGGTGATGTCGCCGACACGCACGTCCTGCGCAGGAGAAGCGAGCGCCACCACGGCGCGATAGAGACCTTCGCCGAAATGTCCCACTGCAATCGAGGGCTGTAGAGACTCGCGTCCGACCTGATTCATCACGCTAGGAGTAATCACCGGCAACATCTGCCGCCCAAGCGTGATGGCAGCTTGTCGCTCTTCCACCGCGACCAGCACCATCACTCCATATTCCTGTTGCGTCGATCCGATACCCCATTTTTCATAGAGGGCCGTCGCATACTCATTCGCCGACCCGAAGGGCTTAATGCTCGGCACTGTGACTACCACCATCTCGACGCCGGTCTTCCGCTCCAGATCTTGGCAGACGGACCGGATGCGCTCTTTCCAATCCCCATCGATCGCCTGCGCATGGTCGCTGACATAGCCTCGTGGCTCCGGCAACTTTATCGTTGGTCGCTCGTAGGAGACCGCCTGGGCAAGCCCCTCGAACAAGACGAGACAGAGCAGCATTGCAAGACCCAGGATCTTCGTCATCGCTGCTCCGACGGCAATTGTTGTTCGGCTACCCGAGTGAGCAATGTCGTAGCCTGCAGATATCTGTCGAACAAGCGAGGCATTTCATGGGGGCCAGGAGAGGTCTGTCCTCGCTTGAGCAGCCAGACCTCCAGCAGACTCTGTAAATCCAGATGCAACTGTTCAGCAACATCTTTGATTACTGCATCGGAGAGGGAGAGGACAGGGCGCCCAAGAAGACGTTGCACCCCGCGTAGCAATGGAATGATTGAGGTGATCGAAAGCGGCAGTAATATTGTCGTCGCCTCGTCGCCACCACCCCCTTCGACATACCGTTGACGCAGACGCATCAGATGACTCATGAAACCTTGGGCCACGGCCTCCCTCAGCCGATCGGTTTTCACGTGAAACCCGATGAAGGGATCGCGCCCTCCTAGGACACGATGTTGTTCCTGGATCTCCAGAAACTCAAGCGGAAATACCCCTGCCGATCGGTGCAGCTCCTCTTCCGTCAGAAAGAGAGGAGCCACAATCTGTTCTTTGCTCCATTGGCGATGCAACGCGCTGTACTGTTTGAGGACGGCGCTGTCGTACGACGATACCAAGAGTAAGATATTCAGGTTGGACCGCCCCGAAAGGAATTCTCCTCGAACCGCACTGCCGTACAGCAGCAGGCCTTCCAACTGTTCCCCGAACTTGCCTTCGACCGCCCTCACATAGGCCCACAGCAGCTTCTGTGTATTGTCGGGCAACCCCTCGATCAAACGTTCAGTCATGTCCGTCGTTTTTCACGATGACATTGGATGTGGGGATTTCTCGTTCGCGCAGATATCGGGAAACAGCCCAGCGGCGATCACGCGATCGATTCCATGAAAAGGCGGAGTCGCGCGCAACCCTGCCGTAGTCGACAGGACTTGATAGCGCAGCCGCGCATTCCGATCCAGCGTCTGAAACACGCGGTCGCGCAGAAACGCCACCGCTGGATTGGCCGTATTCCAATAGAATACTTGCTGATCGGCCAACTGTTGCAGCATCGTTACGTGCGGCCGCCTGACTCGCTCAAATGCGCTCAACTTGGCGGCTGAATAGTCCTTCTCTGCAAGACAGCCAGGCAACAAGTCGGACAGAGCCATGGCATCGACCATGGCCTGCATACGCCCTTGCGAGGCATGGGGATTCATTGCATGGGCTGCATCGCCGATCAAGACGGCTCCATCTGCAACCCATGTCGGCGTGCGCACCCGCCCGGTCGGCATATAGGCGGTCTGACTCCAATCTCTCAGATGCCGAAACAGACCGGCAAACTGCGGCGCGATCTCGCTCCATATCTGCTGGAGCGAAGGGATACCCCGTTGTTTCACGGCCTCCATCGAGTCCTTGGGAATCATGTAGAAAATATAAACCTTGTTTCCCGTCGCTGGGAACAGGCCCAAAATGGTCTTCTGTCCCACGTAGTAAAACGATTCCGATACAGGCTCCTCCGATTCGAGGATCGCAATCAGATACCCATCGGGATAGAGATACAGGTCCGTGGGAATCTTGAGCGCTTCTCGCACTTTTGAAAATGCGCCATCGGCGCCGACGACAATCTTTGCACGGATCGTACTGGCTCCCTCCGGACTGTTCGTGGACAAACCCACCACGCGATCGCCTTCGCGCACGAGCCCTGTGAAGGAGGTTCCGTAACGGAGCGTGACGCTCTTTTGATGTTGCACCGCTGCGACAATGGCGTGGTGAGCCACGTTGGGAAGTGTCACGATAGCGCGGTTGTACGGCGCCGGCAGGTCGCCATAGTCGATGCTACAAAGACGCCTCCCCCCGGCCCGGCAAAAATGAAAGTGCCGCACGGATCTTGTGGCATCGGTCGGTAAGGCGGACAACACACCCAGGCGGTCAAGCACCTGTTGTCCGTTGGGTTGTAGTATTTCTCCCCGCAAACCTTTGGGTGGTCCGCTAGCCTGATCCAACACGATTGTGCTGATCTCTTGCTTCGCCAGCGCCAAGGCCAAGACGGCTCCGCCGCCTCCCGCCCCTACCACCACGACATCGGTCTCCTCAGTCATTGCTCCTCATAAAGAAAGGTTACGGTTGAGGCTAAGGTTGGGAAAAAGAACGGTCCTGCCAACTTTCTTGCAACGTCAACCTTAGCCTCAACCTCAACCTGCTTGACTATTTCCATTCCCTAAATCTCGCATGATCGTTCCACATCGAGAGGAATTTCTCCCTAGCTTTGACGGTGATCTCGCGATCGGTCATGACGTCAAGCCGTTCATCGTTATAGCGATTGCCGCTCGTCGTGTGGTTCATCGAGCCGGACACATTCACTTCATCGTCAATCACGACCTGCTTCAGATGCATCAGCCCATCGTGTTCGTTCACGAGGATAGGAATGCCCGCCAGATGCAGCGTATCGAGAGCCGTTCGCTGTTTGATGTCCTCTGTGCGCTGCCGGTCGGTAATCATCCGCACATCCACCCCTCGTTTTTTCGCTTCAACCATAGCCTCCACCGCACGGGGAGAGGTTAACCCATAGACCGCCACAAAGAGATAGCGTGTCGCCTGCCGATAGAGCGTCAGCAGACGATCGAGTGGCGCGTCATCCGGCCCATAATAGACCTCCACTGTCGCGCTCCACCCGACCCCAACCGGAACCGCCTGCATCAGCAGGACGAGACCGAACGACCAGGCGATCGGGTTGGAAACGGCTGTCCTCTTCGATGGCAGAGAGCAGACCTGAGTCATTCGAGTTCAAACAACATTTTGAAATGATCGTCCGTGGCCTCCCAGGCCTGGGGCGCCTTAGCCACAAGCCACTGCTGCAAAAACTGCTTTTGACCAGCTGTCAGCAGCTGTTTGATTTGGTGCGAGCGGCCTTGAAGCGGTTGCAGAAATCCGACCCGCTTTTGAAAATCCAACGTCGCAGTGCGGACATACATATTCGTGAAAGAGGTCGGTGCTTCACCCTCGCCGTCGCCTTGAATCCAAACCGATAAAAATTTCTCCAAATGGAGCCCAGCACTGTCCATGGCAGGATCGGTGTCGTGAAACAACTCATTTTCAGACTCTTTCAGGGGGGCGGCCTCGGTGGACCTGAACATGAAGTTGTGGTTCCACATACTTTCGCCCCTCCCAAAAAGCATACTGGCGGCGGATCACGGACAAAGTCAAGGGACCTTGAGTGATGAGAGTCGCTTGTGGCATCTTTCCCCTCAAGCGTATAATGCAGTTCCTATTTAAATCATGAAGGAGACTCTCTCTATGGAACAGCAACAACGGAAAGATGGAACTGCAACAGTCGCCGATGATCCAAAGGCGCGGGACATGCTTCGGCAGGCCTTCGAGAATACCGCTCGGTGGCAGAAGGACTTTAAGGGCTTTACTGCCGATCTGACAGTGAACGTGAACGGGAAGGAAACCACTGGGCCAGTCATGGTCAAAGGCCCTCGTGAAGTATCGGTCCAGCTGGGCGAGGCCGAGGTGCAGAAGTGGGCGCAGGAACAGATCGGCATGATCGCGACGCACCGGGGGGCGAGAACCTTCGAAGAATCGGACGGGAAATACTCCTTAACGATGGAAGAAGACCGGCACCCGTTCGGCACGAAACTCATCATTCACGGATCGCACTCGTTTTATCGCATCAAAGACCGTCGCATTACCCAAATCAATCGAACGATGGCACACCCAGGCATGACCCCCTTTGCCTTTACGATTAATGTGGAAGAGAGCGCCGTGACTCAAGACCAGAAGAATCTGACGACAAAGTACAGCGTCTATTACTACTCACCGACCGATGGGAAACTAAACAATGTGGAGGTTTTTACCGATACCCACATACGCGTCGGATCGGCGGATTTGCCTGCGACCCGCCGCATCATTTCATATGAAAACGGCGAAGTAATTGTGAAGAACTTGACCTTCACGAATCACAAACTGCTCTAATCATGGATTTGAGAAAGAGTTTCCCTCGCAGCATGCGCGTGAAGATGGCGGGCCATGTTCATCTCGCGCGCATGATCGACAAATGCAGGGCCGTGCTCGCCGGCACCGAGGGCGAGTATATTTATCCCTGTCCAATGGACGAGCGGCTCATGAAATTCACCGGGATTACGGACAAGGAATTCACCGCAACCGTGAAGGCCAATCCCACTGACAAAAGCGTGACCCAATGGTTTATGAAGGCCTCCCCACCTCACCAGCAGGCAGAACTACGCGAGTGGAATGAAATGATGTTGACGCGTGGGCCAAGCACGCCGGATAAGCAGAAGTATTTCAACAAACTCCGAGACGCCGTCGATCCCTCCCGCACCGATCTCACCGCCTGGTCAGATCTCCAAGACTTAGAAGAGGGCCGGACAGTTCCCAAGCGAATGCCTCCGGCTCGTTAGCTCTTCACCTACCACGGTCCCTCAAATCGCTCGCCCGTCGCAACCACTCATAAATACTTCCATTTCAACGTGCTGTCCGGTGATTTTCCAATTCGGAAACGGTATTTCTCTGCCACCGAAAATCTACCTTCCTGTCGTGAGCGAAAACACATGACCTTGCCAGTATTGAGCCAACAAGTTGAGCGAAACATTCTGCTGATCCGTGGACATCGAGTGATGCTGGATACAGATCTGGCAAAGCTCTATGGCGTTCCCACAAAGAGTCTTAACGAACAAGTTCAGCGCAACAAGAAGCGATTTCCTTCAGACTTTATGTTTCAACTGACGTCTGAAGAGGTCGAGCGTTTGAGGTCGCAATTTGCGACCTCAAAAATTGGATCAGGGGGAAGGCGCTATCCTCCCTACGCGTTCACGGAACAAGGCGTGGCCATGCTCTCGAGCGTGCTGCATAGCGAGCGCGCGATTCAGGTGAACATCGCCATCATGAGAGCGTTCGTTCAACTTCGAGAGATGATCAGCTCGAACAAGGGGCTTGCTCGGCGACTCAATGAATTGGGAAAGAGGCTCAGTGCACGTTGGAGTGGGTAAATGAGAACGCGTGAAGCCTCCCAACTCCGTAGCCAGCCTGCGGTTGGGCGTGGGTGGCCAGGGCTCGAATCGTGTCCGAGATCTGTGGCACACTCCTGGCGGTGTTCGACCAGGAGGACCGAGGCCGCACACCAAGACGCTGTCCGCCGTGTTCTCCTTTCCAGGGGTCCGTGCGCGCCGTCGACTGCAGGAGATCTTTGGCGATCCCCACGCCCGGCTTGTGGTGCTCGTCCGGCAAAAAAAACGGCAGTGTGCTCGGGCTGTGGGATGCGACACCGTTTCCGAAGCCGCGCGTTGCGCGAGCAAAGGGGACCGTCAGCTACCTCCGACCGCCTTGATCCAGAAACAACCTCACCCCAACCTTCTGTCCCTTGATCCTCGTCCGGCTGAGCGCCTCGATAATCTCGCGGGCCAGCACCTCCGGCACCTCCACCAGTGAGAATCGATCCATCACTTCAACGGCGCCGATCACATTCGAATTGAGGCCGGCTTCGTTCGCAATCGCTCCGACAAGATCCCCAGGCCTGATCCCTGCCTCCCTGCCTGCGCCGATATAGACCTTCGCCATACCAGCCGTTCGCCCACCGCGACCAGGAGGGCTGAAGGGCCTGCCCTGCCCCTCTCGCGGCATCATACGACCGGGCTGACTCCGAGGATCTCCCATGGGACGACGCCCCATCGATGGCCGTTCCGGCTGCCTGCTCGGCATGGCCGGAATATCCTGCTCCTTCCGCTCTCCACCCTGAAGGCGAAAGACAAGCTTCAGCGCAGCCGCCGCCACCTCTGTCGGGTCTCCCTCTTCGGCAAGGGCGGTGGCCGCGGCCCGGAACAGATCCAGCTCGCCGGCTGCGAGCACGTCTTCAATCGCACTCTTGATTCGCGCCAGCCGTTTCGTCCGCAGATCGGCGACCGTCGGCACTGGGGTTACCACAATTTTCGCTTTCGTGAGCTGCTCGATGTTCCACAACAGCCGCTGCTCGCGCGGGTCGATGACGGTGATCGCCGCCCCTTCACGTCCGGCTCGCCCGGTCCGTCCGATCCGATGGACATAGCCCTCCGGGGACGTCGGCAAATCGTAGTTCACTACATGCGAGACGGACGGAATGTCCAACCCCCGCGCCGCCACATCGGTCGCAACAAGGAGTTCGGTCTGCCCGGACCGGAACGAATTCATCACGCGATCCCGCTGGGGCTGATTCATCCCTCCATGGATGGCTTCGGCCTTGTGCCCACGGCCTGTCAACATGGCCGTGATTTCATCGACTTCGATACGAGTGCGGCAGAACACGAGGGCCGACTTGGGGGCCTCCATATCCAGAATACGAGCCAGAGCTGCTTCCTTATGTTGTCTGGCCACGATGTAGGCCGTTTGATGGACGCGCGGCGCGGCGCCCGCCTTGAGCGGCTCCTTGGCAATCTTGATCTCAACCGGTTCCTTAAGATGGCGCTTGGCAATGGACGCGATCCGGGGCGGCATGGTCGCAGAGAACAATGCAGTCTGCCGCTCCTTGGCCGTCTGTTCGAGAATGGCATCCAAATCCTCGGCAAAACCCATGTCGAGCATCTCATCGGCCTCGTCCAGCACGACCGTCTGAACCGTCTTGAGCTGCAGAGTCTTTCGCTTGATATGGTCCAGCGCGCGCCCGGGCGTCGCAACGACGACATCGACCCCTCGTTTGAGCGCATAGAGCTGCGGGCCTATGGCCTGCCCTCCATAGACCGGAAGCACGGAGACTCGTAATTCCTTGCCGTAGCGGGTGACCGATTCGGCGACCTGAATGGCCAACTCTCTGGTCGGCACCAGGATAAGAACCGAAGGACAGCGCCGCGCCGAATGGGCGATGCGCTGAAGCAGCGGCAGCGTGAAGGCTGCCGTCTTGCCGGTACCGGTTGCCGCTTGGCCTAACAGGTCGCGGCCTGCCAACAACGGAGGGATCGCCTCCCGCTGGATCGGTGTCGGCTCCTCATAGCCTAGCGTGTCAAGCGTGGTCAGCAGGGCAGCTTCCAGACCCAGCGCGGCAAAGCCGGGAGAAAACCCTTTCGCCTGCGATTCTGCAGATGGCCCGGTCGTTTCATGTTTCATAAAATGTCTCGAAAATCTTTCTGCAATAGGTACTTGTTGCCTGATCGTCGATTGCTGCTGAAGTCCCGCTATACTACTGCTGTTCTACAAGAAGAGATAGGAGGCCTGGGAATTGGTCTAACTGGTCTGTCTGGTCTATCTCGTCTGTCTGGTCTATCTGGCCTATCTGGTTGATCTGGTTGATCTGGTTGATCTGGTCAAACAATGATGGTCACTCCAAGCTTGCTCGTTCTGTCTCCCCTAGGGGCCATCCAGCTGTCCCCTCTTCTGGCGTAGGGCCGTTGGAAGCTTTCTATTGCGCGCGTCGTACTATAGAAATATTCCCTCCAAGCTTGCTCGCATCAGTTCTCTATATGACCGATCCAGCCTTCACGCTCCTATTCACGCGAGTAGGGCTAAGGTTGCTCTCCAACTGCGCGCGTCCAACGAGGGCTTTCAGAAGCCGCGCGTTGCGCGAGCACGGGAGAGCACCTTAACCCTACTCGCTTCTGTCCCCCGGAAGTTGGATCGGCCCCGCCCACTCCCCTTTGGCCAACGTCACCTCCTGAAATCCTCCGTCCGGCCATTGAAACTGTCCTACCTCATCCACTTCCACAATAAAGGGGTCGGCTTCGTGCGCCGGGCCCCGAAACCAATACCAGCCTGCGGCAGCGGGTTTCTTCGCGGTCCATTCATATTCGGCCATGCGACTGTTTCCTTTTCGTCACTCTCCTGAGTCTGATACAGTCTGGCCAGGCGGGGTGGGCTGAGGCCGAGGTCACGGTTGAGCGAAGACTGACTTTCTTCATCTCAGTCTTAGCCCGAGCCTTAACCTTCCAAAACCGCTGGCGGACTGTTTCAACAGCCTGATCGCTATCGAACCTATCATGTCTAGACTGCCAATAGAAGATGTGCTACCGGCCCTACGTCATGCACTGACAGAGGGGCGAAATACACTCCTCACTGCTGCACCTGGCGCAGGAAAAACAACGAGGGTGCCACTAGCCTTGCTCGATGCGCCGTGGCTCGGAGGAATGAAACTGCTCATGTTGGAACCGCGTCGACTCGCCGCCCGCGCTGCGGCCCATCGCATGGCATCCACACTGGGTGAATCGGTCGGCGAAACAGTCGGCTATCGCATGAGACTCGACACCAAGGTGGGACCCAAAACCAGAATCGAAGTAGTCACGGAAGGCATCCTCGCTCGCCTACTCCAGAACGATCCTGCGCTCAGCGCCTATGCGATCGTGCTCTTCGATGAATTCCATGAACGGAGCCTCCAGGCCGACACGGGCCTGGCCCTCTGCCTGGAGTCGCAACGGCTTTTTCGCCCGGATCTGCGCCTGCTCGTCATGTCAGCCACATTGGACTGTGGACCGGTCTCGGAACTCTTGGGCCAGGCGCCGACGATTGTCTGCGAAGGCCGAATGTTTCCGGTAGAGACCCGCTATCTCGATCAGCCGCTTTCCGGTCATCTCGATACGGCAGTCGTCCAATCGATCAAGCGTTCGCTCGCGCAGGACCAAGGCAGCCTCTTGGTCTTTCTGCCCGGCATGCCTGAAATCCGCCGCGTCGAACGAAAACTCCTCGACCTGAATCTGGGCCAGAAGATCCTTATTGCTCCCCTCCATGGCGACCTGCCGCAAGAGGCGCAGGATCGTGCGATTTCGCCTACTCAACCGGGCACGAGAAAGATCGTGCTGGCCACCTCGATCGCTGAGACCAGTTTGACGATCGACGGAGTGCACGTCGTGATCGATGCCGGCTTGCTGCGAGTGCCTCGGTTTGATCCACGCTCGGGACTCACCAGACTGGAGACCATCCGTGTGACCCAGGATTCTGCAGAGCAACGTCGTGGCAGGGCTGGACGCCTTGAACCAGGTATCTGTTCACGCCTCTGGACCTCTGCGGAGCAACAATCCATGGCGCCAAGACGCCCGCCTGAAATACTCGATACAGACCTGGCGCCATTGCTGCTCGAATTAGCACTCTGGGGCACGGCCAATCCAGCCGAATTGTCCTGGCTCACTCCCCCACCGCCCGGGGCTGTGGCCCAGGCGAAAGCGTTGCTCATCGACCTTGGCGCGCTCAATGCCGAGGGACAGATCACCGTTCATGGACGACAGATGGCCGAGCTGCCGCTGCATCCCCGTTTGGCTCACATGCTGCTCAAGGCTGAGCCCCTGCGCCTCCGCAATCTTGCCTGTGAGCTGGCGGCATTACTCAGTGAACGAGATATTCTCCGAGGTCCCTCCGGCTGGCACAATGCAGACCTGCGACTCCGCTTGGATGTCCTGCATGGAACGCATGATCACGCAACCGATGCGACCGTCGACCGTAGCGCCGCTCAACGAGTAAAACGGACCGCCGACTTGTGGCAGCGACAACTTTCGCAGCAGCCGAATAAGAAGCAGGCTGAGAAACAAGAAGATCTCTATTCTGTCGGTCTCTTGCTGGCACTCGCCTACCCTGATCGCATCGCCCAACGCCAACGCGGAACCGATGCACGCTATCTTATGGCCAACGGCCGAGGCGCCCTCTTTGCGCGCCCTGATCCGCTCGGCTCTGAAGACTATCTGGTCATCGCCGACCTGGATGGCGGCACACAATGGGCCAGAATCGATCTGGCCGCGCCGATACAGCTTTCCGATCTTGAGACCCTCTTTGCAGACAAGGTTCAAGTGATAGATGAAGTCTTGTGGGATGATACGAAACAGATGGTACGCGCAACCAGACAACGACGCTTAGGCTCTCTTGTGTTATCTGAGCAGGGACTCTCGAAGCCTGATGCTTCGATGATTTCAACAGCTTTGCTGCAGGGCATCAGCCGGGCGGGGTTGGATAAACTGGCCTGGACGCCAGAGCTTCGTCAGTGGCGAGCACGAGTGGCATTTCTACGTCGAATCGATGGGGAAGAGTCACGGTGGCCCGATCTGTCTGACGAGGCGCTGCTGCTCACACTCGACGACTGGCTTGGGCCATTTCTCTCAGGACTGACGACGCTAGACCGGGTAATGCGCCTCGATCTTACCCAACCGTTGCACAGGCTCCTCACCTGGGAGCAGCAACGTCAACTCGAACGATGGGCTCCCACCCATCTGACCGTCCCAAGCGGATCGAACGTTCGCGTGGAGTACGAGACGCCGGATCTGCCCATCCTGGCGGTGCGGTTGCAAGAAATGTTCGGCTGCAAGGATACTCCCCGCCTTGTCGATGGGAAGATCCCCGTCATGCTGCATCTCCTGTCACCGGCCCGCAGACCGGTTCAGATCACGCAGGATCTCTCCAGCTTCTGGAAATTTACCTATGTCGAAGTCAAAAAAGAACTTCGTGGCCGCTATCCAAAACATTCCTGGCCCGACGATCCACTTACAGCCCCGCCAACGGCAAAAACGAAACGGCGCACGCGTTGATCTTGTTTGTTTGGTTGATTTGGTTTGTTTCGTTCAACCAAACAAACGAGACAACCCAAATAGACTAAATAAACAAGAGAAACAAGGCAATTCTCGCGTGTCACACAGCCCAGCCGAATGCTCAAAAAGTTCGACAGCAAGGCCGCAGCCGATGAAAGCACCGGAGGCGTAGCCTCTCGGCTACGTTGA
>NEWP02000009.1:95420-138020 GCA_002869895.2 Nitrospira sp. CG24E
GTCTCGCCGAATGCTCAAACAGTTCGCCAGCAAGGCCGCAGCCGATGAAAGCACCGGAGGCGTAGCATTTCTCACCCGCCCGCCCCGAACTGCTCGCACAGTTCTAACCCGATGGGCTACGTTGAGGATGCTTTCGAGGTGAGAACGGCGCATGGGAAGAGGCGCGTCACGGCGCGCCTGGGTCGGGAGGGTGAGAAAAGCGACTTTTTCAGCATTCGGTTATTAGACGGGAATGTCTCTCGTCCCGTCATACGACGTTCTCGATTGGTGGGAGAGCTTCATGATATCGCCGTCCTTGATCACCGTATCTTCGCCGCTGACTTTTTTGTTTACGGCAATCATCAATTCTCGGTTCAAGAGGAACTGTAGCAACGGACCCATGCGATCCTGGTTCGCCTCGATGAGTTTTCTCACCGTGGTCGGCTCGGAAGCCTCACATTCGAATTCTGTTTCTCCGACCGCATCGCGTAGCGTCAATCCAAAGACCAGCACAGTGACCATATAATGTGTATCTCCCTTACGTCGCCTACTGTAATTATTTGGTCTGCCGGTCTGCAGCCTCGTAGGCCTCTTGAAGCAGTTGGGCGACGTGCTTGACCTCCGCAGTGCCTTGCAATTTTTCAGCATTCGGCTAGATGGGGATATCGCGAGTGCCATCATACGTCACCCTCGACTGGTGGGATAACTTCACGGTATCGCCGTCCTTGACCACTGTGTCGTCGGCGCTCACTTTCTTATTGACCGCAATCATCACTTCTCGATTCGCCAAGAACTGTAACAACGGGCCCATGCGGTCCGGGTTCGATTCAAGAAGTTTCCTGACCGTGGTCGGCTCTGAGATCTCGATCTCAAACTCTGTTTCTCCAACCGCATCGCGAAGCGTCAATCCAAAGACCAGAACTCTGACCACTTAACACCTCGTTATCTGGTTTGTTTTGTTTATTTGGTTGATTTGGTTCATCTGGTTAGTTTCGCTTAACCAAAAAACCAGACAAACCAAATAAACAAAACAAACCTATAGCCTGTCTGCAGCGTCGTAGGATTCCTGAAGCAGTTGCGCCACATGTTTGACTTCCGCTGCGCCCTGCAAGCCGGTCCGCAATTGAATCATACAGGCTGGGCAACTCGTCGCGACAACCTCAGCGCCACTCAGTTCGACAGCCTGCCGCTTGCGCGCAACAATTCGCTGCGAGGTCTCAAAGTCCTTCACAAGATAGGTCCCTGCTCCGCCGGCACAGCGATCGGCGTCTTGCATCTCGACGTACTCGACACCAGGCAGGCTTCTGAGAATCGCACGAGGTTCTTTGGTTACTCCCGCTGCCCTCAGATGACAGGATGAGTGATAGGCAACCTTACACTTTCCGGACAATGGACCGGCCATGGCAGGTTTCACAGATGACTGAGCCACGAACTCAGAAATATGCGTGACCCGTTTGGCCAAGGCCTGGGCCGCCGCTTGCTCCGGCTCACCGGCAAATAATGCGGGATAGTCCTTCAGCATGAGGGTGCAGGAGGCACAGCCGGTCACCACCTTGTCATACCCTGCCATCGTGGCAAGGTTGACCCGCGCGCCCTCTTTGGCCAACGAACGATGACCATAGGTTTCGATTGGCGTTCCGGAACAGCGTTGTGGCGGTAGATCCGGCTCGACTCCATGTTTTCGTAGCACGGAAATCACGGCATCCCCCACCCCATCGTCAAAATAGTTCGCCGCGCAGCCATGGAAATAGGCCACCGGTGAGCGAGGAGCTTGTTTGGCTTCCGGGATCAGTTCGGAATAGCGATCGCGCAGGTGTCGCCGGGCCAGTTTCGGTAGCACAAGCTGAGGTGACAATGCTGCCGTCGCAGCTAGACGACGCATCAATGGCTTTGTGAGACGATCGAGCAATCCCCGGATGAAAGGCCGATCCCAGACTGCCTGATACTTCGCGAGAAACTTTAAGAATCGCTCAAATCGTGCTGTCTGTGCGTGAAATCGAAAGATGACACCTGCCATCTCGTTCGGGTTCTCAGCACGCCGGTCCAGGATAAGCTGAGAGACATCCACCCCGGCAGGACAGGCAGTACGGCAGGACTTGCAGTTGAGGCAGGCCTCCACGACCCGCTTGGAATTGAGGTAGCTGTAGTTCTTATCCGTGACGATCTCGAACCAGCCACGCGAACTCATGTCTTCCGATCGAAAGACATCGTAGACCGGACAGACCGCGTTGCACTTGGCGCAGGTCGCACAGGATTTCGACAGTCGCTCATAGTCGATATGATCTGTGAAGGGCCTGTCGCTGATCTTGATGCCTGGGTTGAGCACTCCGGTGGGATCAAAGCTCTGCTTCACCCGCACAAACAGGTCATAGAGCTCCGAACCGAACATCGTCTTCACATATTCAGCGCGCACCCGTCCATCCCCATGCTCCCCACAGATCGAACCGCCGAAGCGGCCCAAGACCGTTTGGTGAATTTCGTGATAGCCCTGCACCATCTTCTGGAAATCGTTTTGGTCGTTCACGTCGAGCAAGGGAATGATGTGGGCGTTCCCATTCCCGATATGGCCAAAAATCGCGACCGGCACGCGCTGCCCGGCGAAGAACTCCTCCAGATACCGAATGAGTTCACTGATTCGCTCAGCCGGCACGACTACGTCGTCCACAAAGTTGATGGGCTTCTTCTTGGGATCGAATCGATAGAGGGTGGGATAGAGCGCCTTGCGGGCCTTCCACAATTGCTCCCGTTGCTCAGGATCGAAGGCGATGACAGGGTCGGAGGTCAGACGATACCGTCGGCAGATCTCAGTCATGCGCTCGGCCTGCGCCTTGAGATCCATCCCTATGGCATCAGCATCCAATTCCACCAAGAGGGTGGCAGCCGCATCTGCCGGGATACCGTGTTTCGCCCGTCCGATCAGATTGAGTGTGTTGGCATCCATGACCTCCAATGCGCTCGGACTCAACTCCAGCAGCTTCGGCACAGCCTCGCCCACATCTTCCAATCGGTGAAAATGGATGAGTGCCGTAAGTGTCGCGCGAGGCTTCTCGACCAGTCGGATGGTGGCTTCACTGAAGAGACCGAGCGTGCCCTCACTGCCGACAAAGAGCTTCGGGAGGTCGAAACAGCCTCGCGCAAGCCCATCGACGAGACCGAAGAGGTTGTAGCCACAACTGTTCTTGCTGACAGTCGGACGCTTCTGGGCGATCAGCGGGGCATTTTCTTGTAGCAGCAACCGTAAATCGTGAAGCGACCTGTGCGTTCTCAGAAGATCGGCGCAGGCCAGTTCGTCGAGCCCATAGGCCTTGGCATCCAGCCACTCTCCAGATTGCAGGCAGACACGGAGCGCTGCCACATTGTCTTTGACGGCGCCATAGCGTAGCGTGTGGGGACCGGACGAATTATTTGCCAACATCCCTCCCAGCTTGCACATGTCCCCGCTGGAGGGGTCCGGTCCGAACAACAGACCCTGGCGGCTCAGCTGCTTGTTCAGTTCAGCCAGCACGATCCCCGGCTGCACCCTGGCCCATTGCTCATCCCGATTCACTTCAAGAATCCGATTCAAGCGTGAGACATCCAGAATGATTCCAGCTCCAATAGCAGAACCGGTCAGATTCGTCCCGGCAGCACGCGGGGTCAGCGGGATGCCTCGCTCTACGGCATACCGCACCGTAGCGGCAATGTCCTCCTCGGACTCGACAAGCACGACGGCCTTGGGCTGCATCCGGTAGATGCTCGCATCCACTGCATAGGCGGTCAGCGTCGAGTAGTCATCTTTGACTTTTTCAGCACCCAGTGCGGCACGAAGGTCAGAGGCGATAGCGTGGGAACGTTCAGGCAAAATGAGAGTAGGTGCGGTCATAGTTGAAGGCGTCATTCATTCTAGACGGTCTTGGCGAGCAAGAACAAGTGAAGCGTCGTTCGTGAAGCGTGAAGCGTCAGAACCGATTGATGAATGACCAGCCTGCGCCAAGGCTTCGGCGGACAGGCCAGTGACGAGTGACTATCCTGCGTTGAAAGCGCCGGATTACTATTGAACCCAAGCTCAGCGGAGGACGCTGTTCAAGGAAACCCGACATGAGTAGGGGATAGTTGTCGGCCAAGAGAAACTCGTTCTCGAAGCCACTCTGACTGCCTCCTGCATGCCCGTCCTTCTGCGCGCTATCCACTTGAGGTGGCCCCGAAATAACGGACACCTGGATTAAGACTCACTAGCACACCGCAGGATGCTCAAACAGTCTGTCCAGCAAGGCCGCAGCCGAAGAAAGCACCGGAGGCGTAGCCTCTGGGCTACGTTGAGGATGCTTTCAAGGTGAGAACGCGGCTGGCGGACTTTTTCAGCATCCTGCTAAGATGCGCTGAAAATAGGAGCTGCGCCAGTGAGCGATACAGGTCCCACCCTCTACATTTCTCGTCTACTTCCCGATCCCGTGATGACCATCGTGCGGGAGCAGTTCCAGTTGCTGCTGGAACCACTTGATGCTCTCCCCACTCCCAAATTGCTGCGTGAGGGACTCTGCCAGGCTGATGCTGCGATCGTGACTCTGGGAGATCGCATCGACGCCGAAACTATTCACGCAGCCACCAGGCTGAAAATTCTGGCGAACTATGCCGTGGGATACAACAATATCGATCTCGCCGCCGCGCGACAGCGGGGCCTGATCGTCGCCAATACTCCCGACGTCTTGACGGATGCCACAGCGGATCTGACCTGGGCCTTGCTCCTGGCAACGACGCGCCGCGTCATCGAAGGCGATGCACTCGTTCGATCCGGTCGTTGGACCGGGTGGAGTCCCACACAACTCTTGGGATCGGAGGTCACGGGCAAGACGCTGGGAATTATCGGCATGGGGCGGATCGGGCAAGCGGTGGCCCACCGTGCGGCAGGCTTTCGGATGCCGGTGCTCTATCATACGCGCCAACAACCGGATAGCTCATCCTTACCTTCTGAGTGGAAGTGCCGGCCACTGCAGGCGCTTCTCGAAGAAGCCGATATTGTGACGATCCATGCGCCGCTCACACCAGTCACCCACCATCTGATCGGCTCGCGAGAATTGGCCTGGATGCGCCCCACCGCCTTTCTCATCAATACAGCTCGCGGTCCGATCGTCGATGAAGCATCCTTGGTCGATGCCCTCAAGAGAGGAACCATCGCCGGCGCAGGACTCGACGTCTATGAAGAGGAGCCAACCCTCCATCCGGAACTAACTGCGTTGAAACAGGTGGTGCTGCTCCCCCATTTGGGCTCAGCCACACTGCATGCGAGGGTTCAGATGGGGCTGGTCTGTTTGAAGAATATTGAAGCGGTGCTCGGCGGCCGTTCAACCCCAAATCAGGTAACCTGAGCTGGTTTATTTGGTTTGTCTGCTCCCTTTGGTTCATCTGGTTAGATTCGTTCAACCAAACAAACCAAACAAACTAAATAAACCTAATACCTGCTAGTTTCTGTAGCGGAATTCGGGAAAGGTCTCAGTCGTGGCTCCCTTATGCGCGCGCGCCAATTCGAGCCGTTGCGGCACGTCGTGGAAGGTTGAAATTGTTTCGTAAATTGCGGCAGCCAAACTCCACTGCTGTTGGGCCTCGTACAGCAGACCGAGCTCATAGCGAATGGCCTGCGCCTTGGCCCCCTGGCACTTCGGATCCTTCAGCAGCGCCTCGAGCTGTTCGCTCGCCGACTGACCGTCTCCCTGTTCTTTCGAACAGACCGCGAGCATGAGACAGGAGTCCAAGAAAAAATCCTGGCTCTTCATCGAGAGAGAAAACTCTTCTTTCGCTTCGTCCAGCAACCCCATGTTCTTGTAGGCCACTCCCAGCATGTAATGGGTCTCAGGATCGATCATCTCTTTCGCAAGCTGGGCAGAAACCTTCGGTTCGCCGGCTGGAACCGGCACTTGCGGTTTCGGCGAGAATATCGAGGCCCACTTGACCAACAGGGGGCTGGCGGGAGCGAGTTCTTTGACTTTCGCAAAGAGACCTGACGGCTGGGTCATATCCTTATCTCTAGTTGAATCTGCCAGGATCAATTCGAGGGCACGGGAATATTGCAACGCAGCGCCGGCTGTATCACTCTTGGCTTCGAGCAGAGAGCCGAACAATTCTCGAGCCTCTGCGTGATCCGGCTGCTCTGTAACGAGGCGACTCAGCCATCCTTCCGCCTCAGTCTGCTGTCCCGCTTTCACATAGACCTGGAATTGCTCACTCACCGAAAGGAGCGGCTGTTGGGGCGCCGTCGGGCCTACCTCTTCCGGCAACGTCCCCCATAGTTGATCCGGCTCGACATTCTCCCATGAGGACCCGTTACCAGGCGTACCCGGTTCTGAGGCTCTTGACCGTGACGACTCCCATGGGTTTGCCGTTGGTTCCGGCACAACGATCGAGGACTGGTTGTCTTCTAGTGAGGTGCGCTTGGGAGGCAGAGTCCAAAATTGGTCGTCCGGAACAGCATTGTCCGTCGAAAATGTGTCCGTCTGGACCGGGCTGGGCGAGGGCGCAACTGTTGGAGCCGCGGGGGGCTCTGATTGAGCAGGAGAGGGCGGTTCCTCCACTGCTGTGCCATGCATGAGAGCAGTGAGTCTCTTCACCGTCAGACTCTCCGGCGCCAGCGCGATGACCTTCTCGAACAATTCCTCATGCAATGTCGGCATCCCCGGTTCGGGATGTTTCAGCAACAACTCTATCGCCTTCCCATACTGGATCACGGCATTGGCGGCATCGCCTTTCTCTCCAAAGAGTTCTCCGTAGAGTTCAAGCATCGCAACCGACTGGGGTTCGACCGCGAGAAAATCTCTAATCAGCTGGTCGGCCTTCTCATAGTCCTGTGCCCGCAATGCCGCCCCGGCAAGGTAACGATATTCCCCAAGTGCTACCTGAAGATCTCCCCGTTGCAGATGCAACTTGGCCAGCAACTGACAGACATCAGGATTTCCCGGTTCTTTCGTCAGCATTTGATTGAGGATGGCCTCAGCCCCGGCGAACTGCTTTGCGTCGATGCGGCGGGTGGCTTCAGAGAGGAGATCAAGCGGCTCGGCGCTCTTGGGCACCAGTCCTCCGGAACCGACGCCAGGCTTGGCGACACGGCTAGGCGTCCCATCGGCCGTTTTGAAGTGTTCGATGAACTGGGCGGCTTCACTATTGGCAGGATCGATCCGCAATACAGCTTGATATGCATCCTTCGCTTCGGCATAGCGCTGCTGAGCCGATCGCTCACGCCCTAACTGCAGATAGACCTTTGTCGCTTCGTCCTGCATGTTTTCTTGCACGCAGAGCTCCGCCACGCGCTGCTGGGCATCCAGGTTCGAGGGATCCTGGCTGACGATCTTCTTATAGATGTCCAGCGCATCTTTACTCTTTCCTGCCTTGAGGTAGTGTTTCCCGAGGGTGAGGTAATCTTGCACGGCGCTGCTCAGCAAACCCCGCTCAGCATTGAGGTCTCCCAGATGCCGGTACACATCATATCGGGACGGGTCGAGCTTCAATATCTTCTTGTAGGTTGCGATCGCCTTGAGGGTGGCCCCTTCGGCACGGAAGGCATTGGCTGCCTGGGCAAAGGCGCCTACGGCATCGGTGGTGGCACGGCGTTTGAGGTGTAACTCCCCGATTGAATTGAAGATACTTCCATCTCCCGGCGACTCGACGGAGAGTTTCTTCCACTCATTGATCGCAGCGTCAAATTGACCCCGTGACGCGAAGAGTTGCGCGCTATGCAGTACGGTACTACGGTCGATCGGCAAGTCAGACCTCCACAACAATGAAACGCTAACAGTGTCGTGGGATATTGTCAACGAATTGGGGGCTTTAGATACGGGCAGACTCGGCAGAAGTACGAAGGCCCGCCTTCATGTGAAAGGCAGGCCTTCTCTACCACAAAAATCAGCAGCACGAATTCCTCAAGACTCGGCAACCGCCATCTTCAGAACATTCGAAGCCTGAGGCCCCTTCGCGCCTTGTACGACTTCGAACTCAACATTTTCTCCTTCTTTGAGGGTTTTGAATCCTTCTCCTTGCAGCGCCGAATAATGCACGAAGACATCATCCCCGCCCTCAAGACGAATGAACCCGAATCCCTTGCGATCGTTGAACCATTTAACCGTGCCTTTTGTCTTCACAGAAATGCTCCTTTCCTCAACAGCCACGACTCGAAACATGGCCGGTCCCGGAACCCAGTTGGCAATGACACGCCTGGTAATGTGAACAAGACGGAAGAAAACGTGGGGTGGAACGACGGGTTCATTGGAAAGAAAAGATCGATCACGAAACCCATCTCGGTGATAACGCAAGCAGCATGTATCATGTCATTTCAAATCTTGTCAAGCCATTCTTTGGCCGACGCTTCTGACCGAGCAATGACAGTACGGTGGACAAGCCCTGCTGGCTCACCTATAGTGGTGGACTCGGCGTGGAGCGTGATTCTCCGAATGTTTCTACGAACGCTGCTTGATCGCTACATCTTCACCGAACTGCTTACCCCCTTCAGCGTCAGCCTCGGGGCCCTCTGTTTTGTGATGCTGACGCGGGAACTCCTTCGCCTGGTAGAATTGCTGGTTTCCAAAGGGGTCGGGATCCTGGCGGTTCTGCAAGTCTTTGCCCATCTGATGCCTTCGTTCCTCGTGTTGACCCTCCCGATCGCCGGGATCATCGCCTCGATCACTGCATTCGGGCGCCTGTCATTCGACAAGGAACTGGTGGCGATGCAGACTGCAGGCCTCAGCCTCATGCGCTTGGCTCGCCCCGTGCTGCTCTTTGCCCTGCTTGTGTTCGTCTTGACCTTCTGGCTGGCGCAGTGGGGACAACCCTGGAGTTCTGTGAACCTCAAAAAAGTGGCGCTGAATCTGCTTCGCGACCAGCTGGTTCTGGCGTTGGAACGGGGCACTTTTAACGAGCCCATCCCCAAAATGACGATCTATGTCCCGGATGGGGATCCCGCGCAGGCCACGCCCGGCATCTTCGTCTCCGATGAGCGGAATGCCGATGATCCTCGTATCATCGTGGCGCAGCAGTTCGAGGTCTTGATGGACGCCCCTAGTAACCAGATCGCCCTACGGCTACACCACGGAGTCATTCATAGCCAACCGAATCAGACCGATCAATATGAGCAAGCCTCCTTCGCCAGTTACGACTTGAAAATCCCGCTCAACCAAAGCGACTACTCTGCCACGGAAGAGCGTCCATCGTACGACTCCATTATGGCCCAGCTCGCCCAATCCCAAGGGCGCGACCCTGGCGCGCTCCGGCGATTGATGGAGTATTATAAAGACCTGGCCTTTCCGACCGCCTCGCTGATATTTTGCATTTTGGGCGTCCCGGTCGGCATCGCGTCGAAGCGCTCCGGTCGAATGGGAGGATTCGCGGTCGGTGTACTCGTCATCATTGCCTACTACATGCTGAACGTCGCATGCGAATTCCTGGTCACCACAGCACATCTGCCGCCCTTTGCAGGAGCCTGGCTCCCAAACGGCATTTTCTTTTTCATCACCCTCGGGTGGTTTTACCATATGAGTCGACGGTAGCCCTATGACCATTCTGTTCCGCTACCTGTTTCGCGAGTACGGGAAAATCTTCACGATGTGTTTCAGCGGGTTGATGACGATCTATCTCGTCATCGACTTCTTCGAAAAAGTGCGCCGTTTCCTGCGCTACGACGCAAACTGGCTCGACATTCTGACCTATTTTCTGCTCAAGGCCCCGGCGATTTCCTACCAAATCGCCCCTCTGGCTATCCTGATGGCCGCGCTGCTCACGTTTGGCCTGCTCTCCCGCAGTCACGAAATTACCGCCATGCGCAGTTGCGGCATCAGCCTACTCTGGATCACGTCTCCCTTTATGGTCTTTGCGGCAGGAGTTTCCCTTGTGCTCTTGATCTTCAGTTCTTCCGTCATCCCGCTGGCCGCGAGCAAATCCGAAGAGATTCGGATCATGCGCATCGAGAAAAAGCCGCCAGTCGCAGCCGTGATACTCAAACAACCCTGGACCAGAGTGGGAGCCGACAGACTCATGTATGTCAGGAGTGTGTCAGTCGGCGGAGAACTCTTGGGTGCAGTGCGCCTCTTTCAATTGAATCAGAGCTTCCAACTAGTTGCCATGACCGAAGCCGACGAGGCCAACTATCGCGACGCGACCTGGACGCTGAGCCAAGGAAGGCACCGACAATTTTTCCCGGATGGAACCGTATCGACCGATGAATTCGATAGCCGCCCCATCGAACTGACCCTGATTCCAGATGACTTCACCACCTGGCTGGGCGGCGATTCCGAGATGATGACACTCCACGATATCCGATCCTACTCCAGACGTCGGCACCAGCAAGGCTCCCAGGCCGCAAGGCTTCAGACAGACTATTACAGCCGAATCGCATTCCCCTTCGTCACCATCATCATGGTCCTGGTCGGCATCGCGCTGAGTCTCAGACGGAGCGGCGCCAGAGGGGGCGGCATGGCAATGGGCATTGGGCAGGCCCTCGCCGTCGGCTTCTGCTATTGGTCGACCCATTCTATTGCGATCGCTCTCGGCCGCGGCGGAGTCTTGACCCCGATGAATGCCGGCTGGATGGCGAACGTGCTCTTCATGAGCTTCGGTCTTTATCTGATGTTAAAGGTGCGCTATTAAGCGCCGCGAGACTGGCGAGAATAGCGCGACTGGTGAGGAGCATTGGAAGTGCTGAAATGATTAATGTTCAATTGTCGGAATCACCTGGATCTGATGATTTCCAAACATTCAACGACTCCGAAGGCCTTCAACCTGTCGCGCTATTCTCGCTCGTCCCGCTCGTCTCGCGGGGCCACTAGCGTGGCCCTTGGTTGACTGCTGTCGGCGCTTCCGGTAAGTAGGGGCAGGGCTCTCACCGAAAGGATTTCAACAGCATGCGCTCGCGAGTGGTCGTGACGGGATTAGGCATCGTCTCTCCCATCGGCATCGGAATCAGCGACTTTTGGAAAGCCGCTCTGGCAGGCCAATCCGGCGTCTCGACCATTACGTCGTTCGACCCCATTCCTATGGAGGGCTACCGCTCAAAGATAGCCGGCCAGGTGCGGAATTTTTCGGTTGAACGGTTTCTCGACTCGGCCCATGGTGAGCGCGTTGACCGGTATGCCCAATTTGCCCTTGTGTCGACCAAAGAAGCATTGGCCGACTCGGGTCTTCAAATGGCGAAGGAAAACCCCCATCGCGTCGGGATCATCGTGGGGGCCGGCATGGGCGGAATGGTGATGGGCGAGCGTGAAGTCACGCAGCTCTACCAGCAACAGAAACCCCACCGCGTCCACCCAAACTTTATCCCTACCATCACCCTCAATTCAGCTTCCGGCATTCTGGCGATGGCCTACGGCGCCAAGGGTCCTAACCTGACCATCTCAACCGCCTGCTCCTCCAGTGCCCATGCACTCGGGCAAGCCCTCCACTGTATTCGGGAAGGCCGCGCCGATGTGGTCATCACCGTAGGAGCCGACGCCAGCATTACCCCGCTCGTATTCGCAGGATTTTGTTCGCTGCGTGCGCTCTCGTCCAAATTTAACGATCATCCGGAGAAGGCCTCTCGACCCTTCGACCGATTGCGCGACGGGTTCATCATGGGCGAAGGAGCCGGGACACTGATCTTAGAATCGGCCGCTCATGCCAAGAAGCGCAAGGCGAAAGTCTATGCCGAGATTGCCGGCTACGCCGCGACGAGCGAGGCCTACCACATGGTGATCCCTCATGAGGACGGCATCGAAGTCGCCCACACGATGCAGCTCGCCCTCGCGGATGCAGGCATGACTCCTTCACAGGTGGATTACATCAATGCCCATGCCACTTCCACAACCATCGGGGACGCCGTCGAAGCCAAGGCGATTCGACGACTCTTTAAGTCGCGCACGGACAAAATTGCCATCAACGCCACGAAGTCGCTGATCGGCCACACACTCGGAGCCGCCGGCGCAATCGGAGGCATTGCCTCGGTGCTGGCCCTCCACAGCGGTACAATTCATCCGACCGCCAACTACGATGACCCGGATCCAGCTTGCCCACTGGCGGGACTCTCTCGATCAGCACAAGAACGTCGGGTGAAGGTGGCCCTGCTCAATGCTTTTGGATTTGGCAGCAACAACGCCGCTGTGGTATTCAAACACGTGAAACGTGAAACGTGAAACGTGAAACGTGAAACGTGAAACGTGAAACGTGATTGTTTCATCAACTGACCAAACCGCTGAGTCATAAGATTGAACCCGTCCGCCAAGTTTCCGAACACGTCGGCTGTCACTTCACCGCGCTTCGTGAGGTCTCCCTTGCCGACGTCCGACACCAGAACCAGGAAGACCATCAACCGTTTTTGCATTTCGTCGCGCTCATTTTCCGTTGTCTTCAAAGACGTGATAATGCGATCCAACATGGTGTTGAACGCAGTCGCCATCTGGCCCATTTCCTCTTTCGATGTGATGTTTGCGCGTGATTGGTAGTTACCGCTGGCGGCCAATTGCGCAACCTGCGCGATGTGGCTGAGGTTGTTCGAGAAGAATTTGGCAATCCAAAACCCGATTCCAAGTCCGACCGCCATCGCGATAAGTCCGCCGATAATCAAGGTGATCGTCCCATTGAAAGCCGTAGCCTGGGCATCTTCGTTGAGATCCTTCGCCACGTCTTCCAAATCCAATACCTGCTCTTGGTGGCGTGCGATAACCAAATCGAATGGCTGCTGCAGATTCACTCGCAGAGCCAACACGCCAAGTTCCCGTAGATTCTCGGCCTGTGCCGGCGTCAGGGACTTTCCAAAACTGTCGGCCAGCGCACTCAAGGCCCCTTCGGACTCCTTGAAATATTGTTCGATGGCCGGCTTTAAGATCGCCAAGTCCTTCGTCTCGTCCCGCCCAGATCGAGATACGCGGAGCACAGTCGCTGAATAGTCGGTGAGCACGCGGTTTACCTTCTCGCGATAGGGCGCCAGTCGTTTGAACTCCGATACGAAGTCCGCATGCTTTGTAATGTTCGTCATGTTGGTCAAGATCTGATGGTGCACTGTCAGTGCGGAGCCCATTTCTGCGAAGTCGGCCAGCGGGACCGTATAGTCGACGTACACAGCCTGCGATGCGGCGCTCAACTGCCGAAGCGTCAGCACACCGAAGGTGGCCATCACAATAATAACGAGACTGACAAGACCGAAGCTCGCAAGCAGCTTTGTCCGTGTCGTGAGATTCAGTAATAGGTTGCTGCGATCTGTCTTAGCCATCTCGTCCTCCCTCTCTCTGGTATTGGATCGTGCTTTGCTAGTTCGTTCCTTCGAAATGGGAAAGCACCACCGACGCTTCCAACAGGCCTCGAAATCGATCTTCCAACTTGACAACGGTCGACACGATGGGAAAGCCCCCCTCACCCATGCCGGCTGGAGCCGGCATAAATTGCTCCCTGGAGAGGGTCCGAATTTCCGGGACGCTATCGACCATGACACCGACTTGCCATTTTTCGTGTTTCACCACTACGGCATACCGCAACTGCTCATCTGAGTTCAGGCTAAACATCGGCCGCAGATCGAGCAATGGAATCACCGTTCCGCGGAGATTCGTCACCCCCACCAAACCAGGTGGCATTCCAGGAACCGGAGTAATGGTTTCAATGACAAAGACTTCTCGAACGCTTTTCAGGTCGATCGTAAAGATCTCTCCACCAAGAGAGATGACCGCGGCGCGCATGGTCGAGGCTGCGCCACTCTGGGCCTGGCCGGGATCTGACGAAGCAGTTGCCTCCGTAATCAAGTCACGATCGATAACCGGTGTTGGCTGTAGGGAGTCCATCAGCGTTAACTCAGCACCTTCTTCACAGCGGCCAACAGGTCATCGGACTTAAACGGCTTGACGACATAGCCGTTCGCCCCTTGCTGCTGCCCCCAGAACTTATCGCTCTCGTTGCCCTTGGACGTACAGAGTATGATCGGAATGTCCTTGCAGCGGTCGTCGTTCTTCAGGTCTCGGCAGGTCTGAAAGCCGTTACGCCCAGGCATGACCACGTCCAACACGATCAAATCCGGTTTTTCGATGGCCATCTTGTCTTCCAGCTTGTCGCTGTTCGGCAAGGAGACAACCGTATGGTTTGCTCCCTTCAAACAGCCTTCGATCAGCTGAAGCTCCGCATAGGAATCATCCACCACGACGATCTTGCTCATGAGTCATCTCCCTATCGATGAGGTTTCTGAATCGCACGACGCAGGCGGCTTCGAACCCACCCTTTCCTATTGTTTCAGGGGAAAGACCAGGCTGATCGCTCCGGCGAACCCACCTTCCTTCCACCCCTCCTTCTTCATTCCTGTAATATCCCGCTCACCCTTCGGCACACCGTGGCAGCTCAGACAGGAAACGGCTGCATATTCCGGATCCATGACACGCAACACCGGTCTTCCATCGAACATAGTATTGCGAGAATAGACTTGGCCTTTTGGATGGCGCTGATCGCTGAACATGCGCAGCACTTCCAGCTCAAAATCGTCCGGCTTGCTGTGTGAGTTCCGATAGTCGATACCAGTCAACTTCATACGAACACCGGTCTTCTGATAGAAATGTTCTCCAACTCGTCTGGCAAACACGGCATGCAGAAAGCCCTTGAACCCAACTCCCTGTCTATTGATGACCGGCTGTGCCTCATCGACCACTTCCTTCTCCGATTCGACCAGGGCAACATAGGCGTTGGCTTGAGGCACCACATTGGGAATGCGAAGATCGATCCTGGTTTTCTTCTTGAACCGCTCCATAACCTCAGCCGCCACAAACTCTCCGGTAAAACCCTTGTCCGCCTTCGCCGCATCGTTAATGGTGGCTTGATGTTCCAATACCACCGTGCGACCGATGTTCACCAATTCGATCAAATGCTCGGCCACTTCAGTCTCGTTGGCAGCTCTTCCTGGCGTGCCCCAGACCAATGAGAGCATCGCCATCCCCACCCCCACCATCATGGGAACCTGTCTGCGCATAGCCATCCCCCTCTGCCGAATCATTCTCTGTCCACTAGTCGTATATCTCAGATTTAACTGTCAACACTGAGACTTGAGTGTAGCCTGTCATTGTCTATTAGCAAGCGAATCGACAATTTCGACAAGGTGTAACTCACTTGCCATCATCAGCCCTTTGGCCTTCATGAATAGTTCCTCATAGCACCTGCCCGCGGCCACCCCGCCGGACTCCAGCAACATGCGTGCCGACATAAGAACTTGAAAGGATGATTGATTTTCGTCGAGTCGGTTTGTGTGCACAAATGCTGTGAAATCAACAACCACTGACCTAAATGCTATCGATTGCCATAGACCTGTCCAGCATCTTCACATTTGTGCACAGTTGTGCATCGCAGCCGAATTTTTGACTTTCATTGACTGGCTGCCCTATAGGAGCAAACCTGTCGACACACAATCGCGCATGTGCGGATTCCTATTTCCCGCATGGTGACAGGAGAATATGCGCTTTCACGATCTGCTCCATTTCTTGACAAATGCCAGACCTCTGCTAAACCTGAATGAGCGCTTATGTATTGACCACTATGGGTTCATGGACAACTTCCGCTGACCATCGAAGAAACGAAGGGCTGCCCTGAATCATGACGGCTGTCGCCGCCATCTATATCGATTGACTGAGGGACCATGTCGAAGATCGGCATTCATTGGATGAGGAGGTAGCGTATGTTTCGCAACCTGACTGTCCCAGGGAAACTTGTATTACTCGGAATCGTATTCAGCCTACCGATCGCCGTGCTGCTATACCTCCTCATCAAAGAGCAAAACATTGCGATTGAGTTCGGTCAGCAAGAACGCAAAGGTGTCGAATACATCAAGCCGGTTCGACAAATACTCCAGAACATGCAGAAACATCAGGTCGCGTTTCTCACTGGTTCGTCCGACGCATCGACCTTAGAGAAACAGATCGACCAGGATATTCGAACAGCCCAAGAGGTGGACGCCCGTTATGGCAAAGAATTCAAGACCACTCATGCCCTCGCAGCACTAGCAGAGAAATGGTCCTCGACCAGATCGTTAGTTCTCCGGAGTTCCAGCTCCGGCAAGCCTGAAAGCATTAACTCTGCCTATGACGACCTCGTCGGTAAAACAATCCTCCCGCTCATCATCCAGGCAGGAAACACTTCGAACCTCATCTTGGACCCTGATTTGGACAGTTACTACGCAATGGATAGTGTCATCAACGAACTGCCTGAGCTTGGGCAATTGATCGGACAAGCCCACGCCCACGCCGTCGACCTGCTCCTCACTCGCGAGAACAGCGAATCCAAGAAACAGCTCATCTCGTTCATTCTGGCGAGGATCGAGCCGGCCTTAGAAACAATCAATACCGGACTGCAAACATCCATTACCGAGAATCCCTCCTTGCGCAGCAAACTCGGCGCTCCCATCCGCGCACATCTTGAAGCAGTGAAATCCTTCGACGACATGCTCCGGCGCCAGGTCCTGGACGCGGGTCCAAGCGAATTCGCCAGAGTCGATCTCAAGGCCGTCACGGCGATCGGATTGAAAACCCTTGAATCCAATTATGCCTTGTACGATGCCTCGGCAAACGTGCTCGACGATCTGCTTGCAAACCGCATCGACAAATTCAATCAACGCCGTGGATTGTCGTTCGTGATTGTCGGAATCAGCGCATTGATCGCGTTGCTCTTCATCGCATCGATTGGTCGCAGCATCAGCAGGCCGCTTGCCGAACTCAAAAAGGTAACAGATCGTATCAATAAGGGAGATCTGAGCACCCCGGCCGACATCAATCGGCACGATGAAATCGGTCAACTGGCCGATGCGATCAACCGGTTACAGAAGACTTTACAGAGCGGCGGTAAACTAAAGGCAGCAGCCTAAAGCCTAAACCTCGGGGCGGCGGAAGAAAGCACGCAATGCGATAGAGCAGAGAGCGGAGGCAGAATAGTGGACGCAACGTTATCAGCGAGGAGGACTCAGCGGTTTCACGTGTAGAGATTTTCAGTGTGATGGCCCGATTGGAAGGGCGACGGGATACGAAGAATGCAGTTCACATCCCCTTCGTATCCCGTTGCCACAAGAACTCCGGTTCATGCTGCTGCTTGGCCATCCAGCGGGCCAAAACAAAGAGCGTATCGCTAAGGCGATTGAGAAAGCGCACGAGAGCCGGATCCAGAGGCTCTTCCCTCCCCAATCGCACACAGAGACGCTCAGCCCTCCGACAGATCGTTCGAGCCTGGTGCAACAAGCTGGATATCTTCCCTCCTCCTGGGAGAATAAATTCCTTCAGAGGCGGCAAGTCTTTCTGACAGCGATCCATGAGTTTTTCCAGCCTGGTCACATCCCGAGCTGTGACCGTCGGCATATTCTTGAACGTCTGACCTGGTGCCGTGGCCAGCAGTCCACCAACATCGAACAGCTTATTTTGCACCCAACGGCGCTCCTCTTCTAAGCGATCAGCCGATGGATGAATCCCGACCGACTCCGCATTAAAGGCCCGGATAACTCCAATTGCCGAGTTCAATTCATCCACATCCCCATAAGCCTCCACCCGCAAACTATCCTTCCAGACCTGTTGACCACCGGCCAAACGAGTTTTCCCCTTATCGCCTGTCCTGGTATAGACCTTGGTGATACGCATGCCATCTCCCTTCTTCATTGATTGGTCAAGACAGAATAGATCACATCCATGTTCACATGCTGATCCAAATGGTCAGCCCAACGATCGAGTTCAGCCTGCAGCACAGTCCTGACGAGTTCAGACTCATGGAGTGAAATGGGCCAGAGGCCTTTCCGGGCACGCGCGCGATTCAACCAACTCCTGCGGAACCCAGTCTGATCGAATAGACCATGTATACTCGTGCCCCAGACAAGACCATCTTCACTTGTCGCGCCTTCATCACTCTGAGAGTTGCTTTCCCAAGTTCCCAACACTTCGACATGAAAACACGGTTTTGTGGTTCCACGACTAGTGCGCCCCATATGGATTTCATAGCCCTGGACCGGCGCATGTTGTTCCACGTCATGAAGCAATGATGCAGCACGAACTTGCCTGCAGATCTTTGGCGTATCGAGCTCCGTCACGACATCGAGAAAACATAAGCCTTTTATGGTCCCTCTCCGCTCCAACCCCTTGGGATCCGTGATTTCTTGTCCGAGCATCTGATATCCCGCGCAGATTCCAAGGAGTTCGCCTCCTCTCTGCACATGGGACTCTAGAACCTCCGAGAATCCTGCTGTGATAAGATAGCCGAGGTCTTCGAGAGTATTCTTGCTCCCGGGAATAATCACCACGTCAGCTCCTCGGAGATCCCCAGGCAAAGCGGCAAACCGAAGCGCCACATCCTTTTCAGCAGCCAATACATTAAAGTCCGTGAAGTTGCTCATACGAGGCAGAAGCACCACAGCCACGTTTGTAAGATCCGATTTGAACGGAACCGACCGGAAACAGGCCGGATCAAGACTGTCTTCCTGATCTAGTCGAAGGTCACGAAGAAAAGGAATGACCCCCAGGACCGGAAGACCCGTGCGCTCCTCGAGTATGCGGACACCATCTTCGAACAATCGACGATCCCCGCGAAACTTATTGACGATCACGCCGAAGACCCGCTGACGTTCATGCGGCGCTAATAGATCCAGCGTCCCGATGATCTGGGCGAAAACTCCACCCCGATCAATGTCCGCTACCAAGACGACTGATGCATCGGCCATCTCAGCGACAGGCCAGTTCACCATATCCCGATCACGAAGATTTATCTCCGCAGCACTCCCCGCCCCTTCGATCACGACACACTCATACTGGCACGCCAGACGTGCATAGCATTCGCGAACAATCTTAAAGAGTGTCTCTTTCCGGTCAAAGTACGCCAACGCGTCCAATGCCTCGTAGACCTTGCCTCTCACAACCACCTGAGATCGTGAATCCGACTCGGGCTTTAGCAGAAGTGGATTCATATCCACCGTCGGCTCGACCCCACAGGCTTGAGCTTGTAGCGCCTGCGCTCGACCGATCTCTCCGCCATCAAGCGTGACGAAAGAATTCAGTGCCATGTTCTGCGCTTTAAATGGCGAGACCCTTACACCTTTTCGAGACAAGAGTCTGCAGATCCCGGCGACAATGAGGCTCTTCCCGACATCAGAGCCGGTCCCAAGAACCGCGACTGCTATTGCTCGTCCCACGGCTTTGCCTCCACGCCTGTATGATTGGGATTACAAGCCCTCAAATCGATAACTCAACCCACCATAGATTGCGATGCCCGGAGCCGGCATCACAAAACGTTCAACTGCACCCCCACCCGTTACTGTATTTTGCGCTATTATGCCGGACGTATAGTAGCGCTGATCCAGCATGTTGTTGAGCATCAGGAATCCGCTCAGCTGCCCGCCTGGCACAGACTGTTCGTATGCAATGCGACTATTGAGAGTAAAGTAGCCAGGAATACGCGGTTGCGCGTTTTCTTCGTCGCCAGTATGAAACTGCGTGCTCACATAAAGCCCCATCAACGAGACAGTCCATCCAGGTGCAGGATGATAATTCCCAGTTACACTCAATCGATTCTTCGGAACGAGAGGAATGCTGTCGCCCCTCTTTACGTTCTCCAGAAATGGCACTGAAAATGGAGTGCCTGGCACAAAATACGGGTTCAGGACTAGATCAGTCTGAAACGTCGCTTGAGTGTAGGTATAGTTCACCATTCCATCAAAATACTGGCTGAACTTTGCTTTGAAGGTCGCTTCAACTCCCTGACGCCTCGACTCAGGGATATTCTGATTCGCCGGAGTCCCAAAGTTGCAGGTACTAGGATCTCCGCAGACGAGATAAATTTCATCCCGCACGTCAGCCCTGAACAGAGCCACACTCGCCTCACCCCAGGATTGTACCTGCACCTTTGCGCCTACCTCGTAATTATGGGATCGCATAGGCCTGAGGTTCGGGTTGCCCTGGCCGAATGGACCGATGCCAGAGCCGAAGAGCTCGTTATAGGTCGGAACGCGAAATCCCTGTCCGTAACTGAAATACAAACTCATACCTGACGTGACTAGATAAGTCAGTCCTGCACGAGGAGTTGTCCGGTGAAAGACTTTTGAGCCGTTATTCGCTGCGTCCAAATTGTCGATAAAATCAAGATCATTGCGATCGTACCGAACCCCGCCGGTCAAGATCAGTTGGGGTGTCAGATTCAATGTGTCTTGGGCATAAAGCCCAAGAATTTCCTCGTCCGTGGATCGCAAAGAGGAAGAGGGGCCAAAGGGAAAGAAGGCCAGACTTCGATTCCCAAAATCATTTCTAGTGTATTCACTTCCCAAGACAAAAGCATTGGAAAGGCCGAAGGCTTGGCTATTGTGGTTCAGCTGAAAAACCCCACCTCGCGATTCGGTCATGATATTGTTCGTACCCCGCCCACTCTGAAACACTGTAAACTGCTCCTGTGCCAAGCGGCGATAGAATCCATTGGCGTTGACAGAAAACCCGAACGGAAACTCATGCCGCGCATTCAACCGCACTACGTTCGTCTCTGAATCATAAAAGTCGCCCGGTGTAAAATTTCGCTTTGGGTCGATCGCGGCTTGGCTAAGGGGTAACGTCCCGGCCTGCTGCAGCCGGTCTTTGACATAGGTATAGGATACGGTGATATCCGTGTGCTCGGTCGGGCGATATCCCAGCTTGCCAAAAACCCGTGAAATCCGTGCAGCCGATTCATCGCGGAATCCCGACTCTGTCTCCCGACTGAAATTCGTGTAGTAATCAAATTTACCTATCGGCCCGCTCGCATTGAGGCTATATCGTTCACGGTGGAAACTACCAAACAAGGTCTGACCCGTCGCCTGATGTTTATCTGTGCCACGTTTTGTAATTATATTAATCACACCGCCCATCGCATTCTTGCCATAAATTGCAGCAGCTCCCGGGATGATCTCGATCCGGTCGATCGTTTCATAGGGGATAAGGTCAAAATTGACAGTGTTAAAATCCGGTTCGTTCATCCGCTGACCGTCCACAAAAACTGTTGTGTTCGGGACCGGCTGGCCGTTAAACCCTCGCAGATCGATCGTTTGCTGAAAGGCATTGCCGATACCATCGTACATCACGATACCGGTAGCCCCTTGAATCGCCTCTTGAACCGTTTTGGCCCCGGACTTTCGAATGTCCTCTGCCGTAATGACGGTTACTTTTGCCGGAAGGGTTCTGGCATCGACAGGAGCATCAGGAAGACGGGTGCTGGAAACGACGACCTCTCTGGTCTCAAGCGCATCATCTGACTGGGCATGGGCGGTGGAAGCTATGAGGCAACACGACAGGAGAACACAGATAGAGAAACTTGTAAAATAGGTACGCACAGAGACCTCCCTTAGACTCGAAGGGTCCAGTCGAAAGCTCCGTCGGATGGGTCTCCTGACTTGCGGCTCGTCGTTCCCCTGCGCCTTCCCATCTAGAACGTAAACCGTAAATCGTTATGCGTTAACCGTGAAGATTTCTTCCTGCGTTTAACGGTTCACGAACAACGTTTAACGTCCCCTGACAGTGGCATTCGTGCAGAGTCACTCCCCGCTTACAGTGGCGGCACCGTGATGGATTTGCACCATCTTCCCCGTCCCCGACAGTGTATTGACTCGAACAACCTATCTCCTCGGTTAAACAGCACCCCCTGGAACCAATAGGCGGCTCTGGTGCAAAAGCTCGCCCATGCTAAAACTCATAGCATCCCGGACACAGCAACGGTCTGATGCCAGTTTTCACCGGGCAAGGAGACACGCGGCAGCCCCGTTTCCGGATGCGAGTCAACCAAGACTCGACAGCCATAAACCTCATTCAACACTTGAGGGTGAATCACCTCCTGAGGAGAACCGATGCAGACCACAGTTCCTTGTTTCATGAGCAATATACGATCACAGTATTGGCTGGCCAGATTGATGTCGTGTGAAACGAGCAGCACCGTCATCTGCGATTGAGCGTGAATACGTTTGAGAATCCGGCATACATCCAGCTGATGGTTAAGATCGAGATGCGCGGTCGGTTCATCGAGCATTAGCACGCGAGGGGCCTGGGCCAAGGCGCGCGCGAGCAACACTCGCTGTCTCTCTCCCGCTGACAGCGTATCGATCATCCGGTGGGCCAGATGCGTAACATCCGTCTGGGCCATAGCCTCTTGTGCGACGGCAAGATCTTCTTGCTGCTCCCACCCGACAAGATTCCACAACCCACTTCGGCGATAGGGAAACCGCCCCATCAACACCATGTCCAATACGGAAAACGGAAAGTCATACGAGAGATCCTGTGGCATATAGGCCACCTGCCTGGCGATTGATTCACGCGACAATGTGCCAAGCTCAACCCCGAAGAGACGTATCACTCCTTTTTCAGGCCGCACGAGCTTCATCAGCAGCTTCAGCAAGGAGCTTTTCCCGGACCCGTTGGGCCCAATCACACCGAGAATCTCGCCCTGCTGGACGGTGAATTCCATTCCATCGATGGCCCAAGATAAGCGGTTACCGGGCTGACTGCCCCGAATAGAGTGGTACCGGAACGCTAACTGCCGCACCTCGATGACCGGCAGAGGAGAAGGCCCAATGCTCTCTGATGTTTGTTCGCTCATGCGAAAAACCGATACTTCCGAGTCATCAAGAGATAGATGAAAAATGGCCCGCCGATCAAGGCCGTGATGACACCGACTGGAATTTCTGCCGGGGCCACGACAGTACGGGCAACCGTGTCCGCAACCATGAGCAGGATCCCCCCACCCAACGCGGAAACCGGTAACAGGAGCCGGTGATCTGCCCCGCACAAGATCCGCACAAGATGCGGAACGACCATGCCGACGAATCCGATCATGCCGCTGACGGACACGACGGCCCCCGTCAGCACAGCCGAAACAAGGAACACAGTCCGTTGCACTCGATCCGAATCGACCCCCGAGGAGCGAGCGGCATCTTCACCCACCGCAAGAAGATTCAAGGCCTGGCTTTCACGAAGGAGCAAGACAACAGCGATCAGCAAGCAGCCGCCAATACCGATCAGTGCCGTGAGGCTCGGTGCAGTGAGAGTCCCCATCAGCCACAGGACAACCCGATAAAGAGAAGTCGGGTTCAAGATGGATGTCGCAAACATCATGAGTGCAGAACAGATGGCATTCACAATC
The DNA here is from genome assembly GCA_002869895.2 of Nitrospira sp. CG24E. Lineage (GTDB taxonomy): Bacteria > Nitrospirota > Nitrospiria > Nitrospirales > Nitrospiraceae > Palsa-1315. The sequence continues at coordinate 118,464 of NEWP02000009.1, forward strand.
ACTCCTGCAAGCAACAGTTTGTGCATCGGCAGCTGCCCTTGCGAGGCTGCGATCCCATAGACCAGTGCGATCGAGAGACCGCCTCCGATAAAGGCGAACAACGGCAACCCAAGCCCTCCTATTATTGAGCCAAGCCCGATGGCAAACCCGATCGTCGCTCCAAATGCGGCCCCGCTTGAGATACCCAGCACGTAGGGATCTGCCAGCGGGTTGCGCACGAGAGCTTGCAGCGCAGCTCCTGTGATCGCCAATGCTGCTCCCACAAATAAGCCCATCAAGACTCGCGGAAACCGGACATCCCAAACGATGATGCCCGCGACATCCTCTCCCTCAGTCTTAGAGAATGTCAGGGCTGACCACAGCTCTGCCATGGTCAGTGCGTGAGCTCCGAACTGAAGACAGAACACGATAACCCCGCAGGTCAGAAGAACCATACAGCCCATCACCCCATACCACCGGCGAGCGCGCAGGGCCTGCCACGATGCGATCCCTTCAAAGGTCGGCAATGGAGCAGACGAGGCTATCGTCGCTGAATCCGACAGGCTGGTCTGGGATGGAGAGGGATGGACGATCATGGATTCCTTACGGGAAACGGTTCCGTAAACGCTTCGGGATGAATGGCCTTCGCGAGAAGTTCGAGCCCTTCCACGATTCGCGGCCCCGGTCGGTCGACTAACACACTGGGCACGAGAACCAGACGATTGTGTTTGACCGCTGAGAGGCTCGACCACCGCCGCCACCGTTCCTGATCTTCATCGGGGATACCTTCCGCTGTACCGACTGGGAAGATAATGAGTTCCGGATCGCGGGCCAGCACCTCCTCCAGCGCGAATCTTGGGTAGGCCACCGCCGTGTCCGCTGCGATATTAGCGCCGCCCGCTGCTTCGATCAGTTGATGAATAAAACTCCCAGGCCCTACCGTTTGTAGCGGGTCTGTATTCAATACATAGAGGACACGCTGGCGGGCCAGTGACTGCGTACGCTCCTTAACAACCGCAATACGTTGCCGAATGGTTGCGGCCAACTCGTCCCCCGCCTTGCTTCGATCAAACAACCGGGCAATCATTTGAATCTGTCCAAGCACATCGTCAAGCTGTGCGGCTTGCAACACGAAGGTGGGGGTCTTGACCCGATCAAGCTGTTGGAGAAGATCCGGCTGGATCATGTCCTGAGGCACCAAGACCAGGTCCGGCTTGAGAGCTAGAATTTGCTCGATGCTCGGATTCATTCCTCCCAAGTGTGTCTTGCGTTGCGCTTCGGAAGGATAATCGCAGAATGGCGTTACTGCCACGACCTTTTCCTCAAGACCGAGCGCAAAGAGTATCTCCGTCACGTTCGGCGCCATCGACACCACACGACTTGGCGCCTTTGCAAGAAAAAGCTTTCTCCCCAATGCATCCACAAATGTCCGTGGCGCAACGTGTGCCATAAAAGGCATGCCGGTCAAAATTCCCTGTTGTCGTCGTTTCATATTATCCGTCTCATCGTCAGGAATAGCCGACGCCGGCCACAAGACAAGCAGCACGACGGCGCCGAGCAAACAACCAGCCACTCGGCTTGTACGGAATAGGTCAGAGCCCAATAAAAAATCCCCAAGGCCTGGACAGACCCTGAGGATTGCACCCGCAACTCATCCTCGCCGATTCCCCAGCCCACGAGGGAACGTCGGTCTTGGGAACCTACCAGAGGATCGCCATTCTGCTGCGGCGAACGATCTTGGACCATCTGCCGTGTTCTCGGCTTGAAACGATCCTCAACGTATTGCAGAGAATACGCTTCCGGTCGTTTTCACGCCTGCGGCCTTGCATCTGATCCAATCTCCTTCGCCTCACGACGAAGGGACCCTCTGGCAGGCTCCCGTTCCTGGCAGGTCTTCTGGCTCATGGTTCACCCTACTCCCCGCACCTTCCCATCTGGAGACGTGAATCGTAAATCGTTATTCGTTAATCGAGGAGATCTACTCTTGCGATTAACGGTTCACGAATAACGTTTAACGTCCCAAAGACAGTGGCATTCACGGGTTTCGTCCCCATTTACAGCGGCGGGACCGCGAGGGACTCGCACCCTCTTCCCTTACCCAGGAGTCACAATGTGGGGGGCACTCTAGGAGACCGGGAAGCGGGTTGTCAAGTTCATTAATGTCCGACTTCCCATCCCCTGCGCAAGTGTGGACAGGAACCTGTCAAAACCCAGCGGAAACAGGGTGAAAGACTGATGTTTTTCACAACAGTCCACGGCATGGGCTTTGCTCAACTCTGGGGAATGACTTCTGGGCCTCGGACAGAGCCTCACATGAATGACCAACCCCAGTGGCAACGGTTCCTGACATACCTATGAAACACCTGATCATTGGCGTCGTCGTCATCTGGGCCATCTTCCAGATATCGAGCTTCATTTGGTCTTCAAAAGGTCAATCGCCCAGCGCCACCTATACCAAACTCCTTGAGTCACCGCAGTACCGTCTCACCAACCCCTATGAGAACGGCTACTTCTACCTTCTCGGCTTTACGGCAGCTACGTCTCTCGATCCAGCCAAGGTTGGTCACGAAATGTGGCTGGAAATCTCTGCCGCTCGAGGCTCGAACTCATTCGATTACGGAAAACCAGGACGGGCGGAACTGCAGATTGACACACCGCTAGAAGAGGTCATTCCCGCCTGGAACTCCGAGAATCCGGCGAATGAGTTCCGTCATCTGCAGACGCGGATTCAGACTCTGTCCGGTCGCGACCGCACCCTCTTGATGCGATACGAACACTGGCTTGCCATGCCCTTCGAGGACATGGGGTTCGGACACCGAGCCATGCCCCGTTTTCTGGACATGCAGGTGGCGCACCGCCTCTATATCGCCGACGGATTTTCTCGCCAGACGGCGCTAGGCATGCAGCGACTGAAACAGGATATGCAAATGTGGAGGAACGTACTTCGGAATGCGACGACCGTTAGCACAAAAGTCATGGCGCAAATCGTCATCACCGACGATCTCCGCCTTCTCTCGAATTTGCTATCGCAGCCGAGCGTCGACCCAACCGTTCTCGCGATGACCCCCAACATTGCCCCTCCATTCGCGGCAGCAGAATCATCCCTCCACTGGCCGCTTCGACATCAATTTATTCTCGGCGTCCATGCCGATCGTATCGGAGAGTCCTCCACAGAGAAGCAAACTGAATCCCTGATTGCACAGGAACAATGGTTGGCAAACATGGCTCATCTTCCACAAGAGGCCTTTCGCCGGATCTCACACCCCCGCACGCCCTCATTCCTTGGAATCCCACTACAGACACGCGAGACCTGGGAAATGTATGCCACCTACTACGACGCGGTGATTCAAGCGACAGAAACAGGACAGAGCGCCTTACCGAAAATTCATGCGCTTGGAGGTACCGCACGTCAGGGCATCTTTGAGAGCCTTGTCAGCCCAAACTCCTTCGAACCGGACTGGGATCCCTTCCATCAGCAACTGCGGGAAACCGATGCCAGGCTGCGCCTCGCCTCGCTGCAAGTCGTCTTGCAACGACCAAGCGCACAGACCACGGTGCCGAATCGACTCGCTCAAGTCGGCTCCTCTTACTACGATCCCTTCAGTGGATTGCCGATGTTATGGAGCCCGACCCAACAGAAGATCTATAGTGTGGGAAAAGACCGTTATGACGATGGGGGCGACGCAAGTTTCGACATCAGCGTACCTGCTATCGTCTCGCGCACATCTCTGCCTCAAAACTCACAGACAACTGCTCCAACCAAACGAACTAACCGGCGTTAACTCATCACGTGCAAGGATGTTCAAATTGGTTTGTTCAGTTTATTTGGTTGATTTGGTTTATCCGATTAACCAAACAAACGAAATAGACCAAACAAACCAAATAACGGTTTTAGAGTCCTGCTAACTTCGATAGCGCAGCTTGAGTACCAAGATCGCACCAGTCAGCAACAAGGTCACAAAATTAGTCAGGATGATCGGCCAGGCATGGAGCAGCAGCCCGTAGAGAAACCAGAGGCAAACACCGGCTGAAAATATGGCGAGCATCCCCATCGATACATCGCCCGCAGACTTTGTGACCCAGGTCTTCTGCAGCTGGGGCCAGAATGCACAGGTGGTAAACGCCCCTGCCGCAAATCCTAATAAATCGATTCCTGTCATTTTGCGTCACCTTTTCCCATCCCAGAGGCTCCCAAGCAACATTGCCCGCCCCATCAAACCTGCTTGTCAAGACGAATGGCCCTGTGATAAGTTCCTAGCTTCATACGCGAGCTCAATTCGAGTCGATGAAGGAGTCTACCAGTGGCATTTACATGCGATCTCTGCAGCAAACGCCGGCAGTCCGGCCATAACGTCAGTCACGCCAATAACAAGACTAAACGGATCTTCAAGCCCAACCTCCAGCCAGTCCGAGCCCTAATCGACGGTCAGACAAAGCGTATTCGGGTTTGTACACGCTGCTTGCGTAGTGGCAAAGTCCAAAAGTCCGTCTAAGGGACTGGCTCCGCCGTCCTCGACGGTGCCTGCCCCGCTATCTGAGGGGGACAGCCACCAACCGGAAAGATGGCAGTCCCCTACGGAGCCGACCAGAGCACGTGGCCGTCCTGATCGGACAGCCTCACAGCAAATCGATCGTCTGGTGAAAAAGCCAGCTTTCGATTCCCATCTCGGCTTACCATCACGAGACCTACCTCGCCATTCTTGTCCAGTCCTAATCCTGCTCGCGCTTTGCCATTCGCATCCAATAGGAGAAACTCCTCAGCATTCATCCCGTTGACCTTCTGCGCCGCAACGGGGGAAGGAGCCAACCACCATCCGCTTAATGCACCTCCTGTAATGCTTCCGACTAACGTCACAACGACTAAGATCCCAAAATGCCATCGGCTCACAACTCCTCCTTCCTGTAACGCACAAACCTATCAGCCATGCTTGTGCGTGAGACACGCTAGACGTGCGCGACAGGCGCGACCCGGCTGGATCGAGACTCCTGCTCTTCGCGCTCTTCTCGCTCATCGCGCGAGTCCCGCGCGAAGAACGAAACACAAAAAAAGACTTGGAGGCGCATGCCTCTCAAGTCTTTAATCTCATCCGTGTGACGCTTCACGCCTCACGTTTCACGTCTTCTTTGGAGCGGGCGAGGGGATTTGAACCCCTGACAACTTGCTTGGGAAGCAAGGACTCTACCACTGAGCTACGCCCGCTCACTGAGTCGAATCCTACGCTGGGCCTCATGCCAAGTCAAGAAACTCCTGGCGATGAAGCTTGCAATTCAACCAGTGCAAACTTCCGTCGGCCGATTTTCAGTCTATAGGATCGTCCCGCCACGATCGATAACATGGCATTCGCATCGCTCTGTTTCTGCCCATCGATCTCTAAACCGCCCTGAACGATCAGCCGGCGGGCCTCGCTTTTACTCGGCACCAGCTTTGTCTTGGCAACCAGATCGACTAGACCGATCGCTTGCTCCTCTCGAAAATCGGCCAGGGTCAAGGTCACACGCACATCCGGCTCGCTTGGAAATTCCCGCTCTTGAAATTTCTGTTGAAAGACCGTCCTCGCCTGCTGACCGGCTTCAGCCCCATGATACCGGCCGACAATCGAGGCTGCGAGCGCCTGTTTTGCCTCCATCGGGTGAGCCGCCTTCACGCCGACCATCTCTTCAGTCGTAAGCAGCTCGTAGTACCGAAACATCAAGGCATCGCTAATCGACATGAGTTTCCCGAACATGTCGTTCGGTGTGTCTTCCAGGGCGATATAGTTACCCTGACTCTTACTCATCTTCTTGACGCCATCGGTTCCCTCAAGCAACGGCATCGTGATTACAACTTGCGGTTCCTGCCCATAATCCCGCTGCAGCTCGCGCCCCATCAACAAATTGAACTTCTGATCGGTGCCGCCCAGTTCGACATCGGACTTCAGCGCGACGGAATCATAGCCCTGTACGAGCGGATACATGAACTCATGGATACTGATCGGTTTTTGTTCATGATAGCGCTTATGAAAATCGTCCCGCTCGAGCATCCGCGCGACACTGCTGTGCGCGCTCAGGTGGATCAACCCTTCCGCCGTCATCGTACTCATCCATCGACTGTTAAACTCCACCAGTGTCTTCGCAGGATCGAGAATCTTAAAGATCTGCCGCTCATAGGTTTTGGCATTCTCCAGCACTTTCTCCTTCGAAAGCGCCACACGCGTCTCCGATTGGCCGGTCGGATCGCCAATCATGCCGGTGAAGTCGCCGATCAAAAAAATGACACGATGTCCGAGCTCCTGAAAATGCTTGAGCTTGTGGATCAAGACCGTATGGCCCAGATGGAGATCCGGCGCGGTCGGATCAAAGCCGGCTTTCACCCGCAACGGCCGGTTCTCTTTCAAAGAACGCGTCAGTTTCGATTCAAGCTCAGCCGGCTGGATGATCTCCACCGCTCCCCGGAGAATCAAGTCGAGTTGACGGGAAAGTTCGCTCATGTCCCCCTCCTCTCTCTACTGACAGATTCGCTATCCGGCACGACTGTGATCAATGGACGGATACGCTCAAACTTCTTCATCCCAATCCCCTTCACCTGCTGCAATTCATCAAGGGACCGGAAGGTTCCCACCGATTGTCGATACGCGATGATCCGTTCCGCCAATCGGGCGCCGATCCCCGGCAACGCATCGAATTCCTGTTCCGTCGCCCGGTTCAAATCGAGCAGAGTCTGGTGAGATCGTTTCGGAGCAGCGGCAGGAGCAACCTTCGACTCCTCTAACGATTGCGCTCCTAAGTCGTTCGGTCGATCAAATGAATTCGGCAGAGTCCAGCCGATCCAAAACACAACTCCCAGGGTCACCGCAAACATGCCAAGCTTAATCAAAAGTGAAGAGACCATAATATTCAAGTCAACTGTCGAACGTCCCAAGTCGAAAGTCCTATGACTTTACGACATCCTTTTCCGCGCCTGGTGAATCGCCTTCCCCGCGACATCTTCAGCCGCTTCCATCAAACCTTCCGCCAACGTCGGATGAGCATGGATCATCTCCGCCATTTGCGTCACCGTCGCGCCGACTTGCATCGCCATGGCTGCTTCATGCACCAGATCGGCTGCGTGGGTTCCGACGATATGGACGCCAAGAATCCTACCGCTTGAGGACTCCGCAATGACCTTGAAGAAGCCCGTCGTATCCCCCGTCGCCTGCGCCTTGCCCACTCCGGCATACCGAAATCGTCCCACCTTCACCGCCACGTCGGGATTAAGCCCAGCCTTTTGCACACGCTCACGAGCCTGCTGTTCCGTCTCACCCACGCGACCGATTTCCGGCAGGGTAAATATGCCTGCAGGAATGACGTCGTAACGAACTACCGCCTGATGCCCCATGATATTCTCGACTGCAACCTTACCCTGCGCCGAGGCCACATGCGCCAACATGACCTTGCCGACGACGTCGCCGATCGCGTAGATCCCCGGCACAGTGGTTTCCATCCGCTCGTTGACAAGAATCTCTCCTCGCTTCCCCGTCTGCACTCCCACCTGGCCCAGTCCGATGCCTTGACTATTCAGTCCTCGACCGACAGACACCAGTAACTTCTCAGCCATGACCTGCGTGCCGTCTTTGAGATGCGCAGTGATGGTTGTTGGTGACTGCTCCAGTCTCTCGACGGTCGTACCGGTCAGGACCGTCACGCCCCGTTTCTTCAGCTCCGGTTTCATCGTCGATGAGATATCTTCATCCTCCAGCGGCAGAACGTGCGCCATCAATTCAACGATCGTCACCTCCGTCCCTAAGCCGCTATAGAGCGCCGCGAACTCGCATCCCTCGACACCAGCGCCGACAATCAGCAGACTGGCAGGAATGTGCTCAAGGTCCAAGAGATGTTGGCTCGTCAAAATCTTCGTGCCATCGACGGGAAATTGTGGAAGATTCGGCCAGGACGATCCAGTGGCAATCACGATTGCATCGGCCTGAATGTCCCGCATCGCGCCATCGTCTGCTATCACCGTAACCGTTTGGCGATCCCGCAGCGATCCGGTTCCTCGCACATGTTCGATATCCCATGCCTTGAAAAGCGTCGCGATACCTTTTACGAGCGTCGCCACCACCCTATTCTTTCGCGCGACCATCCGAGCAAGATCGTAGGTAACCGGTCCCTGGAGCAGCAAGCCCATGTCTTCAGATTTTTTGACCTTGTCGCCAAGTTCGACGACCGATAGAAGGGCCTTGCTGGGGATGCAGCCAGAATTCAAGCAGACACCGCCGAGGGCGTGGGATTCAATGACGGTCACACGCGCGCCAAGCTGGGCTGCCCGGATCGCGGCAACATATCCGCCTGGTCCTGCGCCGAGAATGGCGATGTGCTTTCGAACCGGCATATCAAGGTTGAGGTTCAGGCTGAGGCTTAGGCCTTAACCTTTCTTCTGGCTGGAAAGGAAGGCCTCATACTGTGCGGCGGTCATCAGCTTGTCCACTTCGCCTGCGCTCGACAAATCGATCGTCACCATCCAGCCTTTGCCATAGGGATCGGAATTCACCACTTCCGGATGATCTTTCAAATCGGCATTGACCTTGGCGACAGTGCCGCTCACGGGTGTGTAGATCGTGGAAGTGGTCTTGGTCGATTCAACCTCCCCGATCTGCTGCCCAGCCTTGACCGCAGCACCGGGCTTCGGCATGTCGATAAAGACGATATCGCCCAACGCATCCTGGGCAAAATGACTGATGCCGACCGTAGCCTGTGTGCCGTTCATGCGTACCCATTCATGCTCTTGGTGGTACCGAAGATCATTCGGAATCATGTCTGCTCCTGCCCCCTATTCGGCTAGATCCATTTCAGGAAAAAAGTAGGCAATTTCGAACTTGGCGGTTTCCGGTGAATCGGATCCGTGCACCGCGTTAAATTCGATGTTCGTGCCATGGGCCTTGCGAATCGTGCCAGGCTCTGCCTTGGCCGGATCGGTCGCACCCATCAGTTCGCGATTTTTCTTGATGGCATTGTCGCCTTGCAGCACCAGCACTACGGACGGACCGGACGACATGAAGCTACAGAGACTTTGAAAAAATGGACGAGCCTTATGCACGGCATAAAACCCCTCGGCTGTCGACATTGAGAACTGCATCATGCGGATGGCCACCGGTTTGAGACTGGCCTTTTCATAACGCGCAATAATGTCGCCGATCGCATGCTTCTTCACCGCATCCGGCTTGATAATGGCTAATGTTCGTTCACTCATGGGCTCTGAGATTCCTCCAGACAGTTAAAGAATAGATTGTATAGACTAGGAGCCTCTCCGACATGAACCTTCTACTGCGGCGGACGACGCCCAGGCATCTACGTTGTTCTCGGCCCTGACAAATCCTCAACGTATTCCAGTGAATACGCCTCCGGTTTCTCAGGGCCTGCGGCCGTGTATCTGTCAGTGCCTCATTCGCCTCGTTACGAAGACAATGTCGGACAGGCTCCTGGCGCATTATAAGTGGCTGATAATAGGCTTGCAAGCCGAAGATGGCCTTCCTGAATCACGAACCGACTACCCGCAATCCGCTGGCTCTAGCCGCAGTCGCCAACGCGTCGTCGTGCGTCGCCATCACGAGGGCGGCGCCGCTCCGATCCTTCCAAAGCAGGGCGGTCGCCAAATGGATCGCATCCAACGTGCCCAGCGCGGTCGGCAACGGTTGTGACGCTCTCGCAAGAACCGGCCTCGTTAGTTCAACAACCTCGACAGCCTCCAGAAGCCGGAACACCGCCTCCCGCCTGATCGCAATCTCGGCATCCTCCAATCCTTCGGCCAGTCGCAATCGATCCAACGTGCGCAAACACTCAACTTCGACCAGAGCGGACGCCACCCCTTGAGTGATCGACCGCCACTCTTTCAGCGCATTGGCTTGGCCCAGGATGATACGCAGGACAGTCGAAGAATCGAGGTAGGCAATCACCGCTCTCCTTGCCGTTCTTCAAGGAGAAGCGCGACAATATCACGACGGAGCCGCAGCGGCGGCGGCAGCGGAACCTGCTTGAGCGACGGCGCCCCTGGCAACGGACTCCGCACCGTCAATGACGAACTCTGCTCTTCATAAGGCACAATACGCGCAATCGGCGTACTCCGGTCCAGCACAGTCACCGTTCGTCCGGCCCGTACCTTTCGGAGATGCTCACTGAGCCTGCTTTTCAAGTCTGCAACCCGCACACCAGTCATGGTCATAATATAGTCATATCTGGTCACATTAGCAAGAAGAACCTGCCAGGGATCCACCGCGATCGCTGGAACGTGCGAATTGAGACGCCAGTGCAAGCAGGTAGCGCTTACGCAGCGATCTTGTTGAAAGCCGAGCTACTTTCTCGCATTCAACACTGTGATCTTCTGCACTGGGTAATCTTTGACAGTACTGGTAGCCACGGTCGCATCCCTACATACAGCTCTGCAACTGAGATGACCGAACAGTTTCTCGCCCTCTGAGCACGTCAATTCACACATCCGTATCCAACACAACCGTGGCCGCTGGATGCCTACCCTGTCGAGCGAGAGGACTTTCGAAGCGAACGGACAAACCGACGAGGGCCTCTGGTCAGTTCCGGATGCGCTCGCGCCTTCCAAGCTCCAAAACTACTCTGCAACGCCTTCTTAAACCTGATCCGCTTAAGCTCATGACGCAATGCGTCACCCACGACTTTGCTCTGTTCCCCCTTCGGAACAGTTCGCCTCAATTCAACCAGGAGATCTTCTGGTAACGTAACGTTCGCCCTCCTGGTTGTATTTGCCATGATGTCTCCCCTCAACCTATAGAATGGCCTATATGATGCTATAGGTACCAAGAGCTGTCAAAAATGCTCCTCATCCAGGTCCCGCCTCACGACCAATGCGCTGCGGATCATGAAACTTGAAGGGCTACCGGTCCAAGAAGATAAGAATGACCATACGCTTATCGCGCGCATCGAGGATTATGGAATTGGAAGGATTATCGGCACACAAACAAGGAAGAGAGATAGAATGTGTACCTGTTTTCAAGCCTCATGAATGGCTGTATCAGCGTACACGACGGCGATGACACCACACCGGCAGCCGGCCTCACCACCTCGTCATCCCTTGCCCAGCCAAGCCACAGCAGGAAGCGCACCGAGGTGCCGGATCGAGTGATCAATCCGCCTGCTGTTCCGTTGCTTCAAAGTGTCAAGTCAAGCAATGAGGTGGCCCGCTTCGTTGACACTGAGCAGGCTAGAATTTCATCAGCACCCAGCTAAATCTTATGTTCCAAGACGATGAACAGTCGAAACGCAAGGAGCGGCGCTAACCATCCCAGCTTCCGTTCAAGTTTGAGAGTGGGACCGAGTAAACATGTTGGAAGCATAGACCGGCGCTCAAATCCTCCGCTCAACGGATAGGCAAAGAACGCAAGCCGTTTGACCTGTCGGACAACCAAACGTGGATAGCGCGCTCGAAATCGCGCTAATTCCTTTTCAAACAAAATCGTCGCGATGGCTTGATTGGAGTCAAAGGGCAGCCGATCGGCCTGGGGAGTTGTGTGCAGCAGCGGGTCTTGTGTCAGATCAACCGGCTCGGGATGGAGGTATCGATAGACGGGCCAGGAGGCCCAGGAGATGTAGGGATCCATGATGATAATCCGGCCCCCGCCCTTGAGCGTGCGTAGAGCCTCATCGAAGAACAGTGAGACATTTTGAATGTGGTGTAACGCATCAAACAGCACGAGATTGGCGAGGGAACTGGTCTGAAACGGCAACCGCTGCGCATCGGCCACCGCATCGAGCCATGGAAGCGAGACAACATCGGTACAGCAGACTCCTGACGCATACTCCTTGAGATTTCCTGTTCCACCCCCGACCTCAACCGTCCGACCCGGAACCATCCACGCCGCAATGTCCCGATACCAGTCCCCGTAGAGCTGCCGAAGCAGCGGCTTACGTTGCCAGACTTCTCGATGTCGATGCAGGACGGCATCGGACATTACACGGCCTTCAGTCGAAAGAAGCCATAGACCGTCATCTTCAGCAACAGCCACCCATGGGCAAATCGACGGATATTGGTACTGCCATAGGTTCGATCTTGATAGCGAATCGGAATCTCCAGAATGTGGAGATTCAACTTCGAGGCACCGAACAGGAGATCGAAATCGCCGAAGGGGTCGAAATCGCCGAAGTAATGCCGATTCGCCACCAATCGCTCATAGTCGCGACGCCATAACACTTTCGTTCCACAAAGCGTATCTTTGATCCGCTGGTTCAGTAGCCAGGAAAATGCCATGCTAAAAAACTTATTCCCCAATAGATTCAGCACTCGCATCGCCTGGGACTCCATAGGATAGACAAGACGGCAACCGTTGACAAACTCGCCTTTGCCGCTCGCAATAGCGTCATAAAACTTGGGAAGATCCTCCGGCGGCATCGTCAGATCCGCATCCAGGATCATCAGGATATCCCCTGTCGCCTGCGCGAATCCCTTCCGCACAGCATCGCCTTTCCCTGTTCCATCCTGCACCAGCAATCGGATATCTTTATCGGGATAGGCCGCCATGACACGCTGAATTTCTTCGATCGTTCCATCGGTCGAATGACCGTCCACGAAAATAATTTCCTGGTGACCTCCGAACGGAGGTATCCGCTGCACGGCTGCCTCAATATTTCCCCGCTCATTCCGGCACGGAATGACGATCGTGCTAGAGAAGACTGTCTCCATTTCGCGCACATGTGGACGTGCGACAACGTAGTGACACAGGCACAGTTTGTTCACCACAGGAAGATAGGCCAAGAACTTATTGCACAGTACGGACAGGAGCGGAATGTACATCGGAAACAAGAGCCGCCTTTCTGTTTTCACGACTTCAAAGTCAGCCAAGTGCAGGAGATTGGCAATATCGGCCGGCGACAGCCAATTCTGCTCCAGCTGAGGCATTTTCATGCCGATCTTCTCCCCCAGTCGGAGGACAGGCTCCCAGAGAGAGTTGTAATACGATACGATGATCCGAGTCTCTGCAGAGCAACCCTGATGCAGCCGTGTGAGCGCACCCTCGATATCCAGCAAATGCCCGATCACATCGGCCAGAATAATGACGTCGAAGGTTTCGTGCAGCTCCAACGTTTCGGCATCGCCGGCATGAAATTCCAACGAAGGATGCCGCCGGGCCGCCTCGCTGACCATCTCCTCACTCAGATCCACTCCGACTCCTCGATAGGGCTTGAGGGCAGCCAGCAGATTCCCGAGGCTCGATCCGACTTCGAGCACCCGAAGGCCTTCGGGAACCAGAAATTGGAAATATTTCGCCTGATCTTCATAGTAGGTGGATGCCTTGTCCTGCCAATAGGCACGCTCACTCGCCAGGCGGTTGAAGTGCTCACGAATCGCCTGTTTCTTCTCACTGATCTGATGGCTCTCGATCAGGGAAAGGTTGGGAATCAGGGTAGCAGGCATGCAACACCTAGTCGCAATTGTGAGTCGAGATGCAATCGCGGGGAATATTCGATCGGTGAATCCCGCGCAGATATCTTGGAATTTACCGTATCACTAGGTTAAAGAATTCGCACCACTTCCGTGCAAATCCAGCAGCCTGGCCTGGACTCTCATGAAACTTGGAGCGTCCCCAATCCCTACTCCATTTTCCCGCTTCACGCTGTCACGGACTAAGCCCCACAAGCCAGGGCGAGGGCAAAACAGCCCCTCGCTCTAAACCAGCCTGGTTGACATCATCGCCAGAACCGCCACACTGAGCGCATGCTCCACCAAGAACTCATGGCTCGGCCTCAACAAATCGCGCAAGAGGTCGTTGAGCTGCCCCGACGAGTCCTGGGCGCCAATATCGATGTTATCTGGTTTGGCTTCTTGCCAAAAGGCACAGCCACAGCCAAACCACACGCCGACATAGACATCGCCATCGCCGGTTCCGAGACATTTCCTCCTGAGCGGTTGGCCGAACTCCAAGCACTCATCGACGACGTGGCAACGCTGCATGAAATCGATCTCGTAGATATTCACACCGTCGGCGAAGCGTTCAGAAATGAAATTCTGCGTCACGGAGTCCGCGTATGACCACAAGGCACGACAGTTTCAGCCACGCCATTGTGCGCTTCAACGAAGCCCTCAGCGCCACGGAAACAGACCTCAAGGGCTGCCTCAACAGGCTACCGGTAAAACTCTGTGGGCTTGCTGGAATTTCACTAGGCTGCACGTCTGTGACAATAAGAATCCGCCATGCAGGATGCTCAAAAAGGCTGTCCAGCAAGGCCGCAGCAAGCGAAGAGGCGACGCGTACTCTCTGCCGTACGTTGAGCCTCTGAACGTCGCGAGAACGAAGCTGGCGGACTTTTTTAGCATCCTGTTAAGCTCGCATACAAGAATGGCTGGATCAGCGACCAAGCCGGGTGGCTGGCCATGCTCGAAGACAGAAATCGCACCGCCCACACCTATGACGAAACGCTTGCCAAGGACGTGTATCGCCGCCTCTCCACCCATCTCCCTCTGCTGCAAGCCTTGGATCTAACTCTACGAAGCACGCATGCCTGAACAACCGTGCATAGGCATAGAGCGCAGCCTCTGTGCCATCTTGCAATCCACCCAAGGGCATTACAGCCATCGCCAGTCTACCTTCGCCCTTCTTCCTTGACCAGAGCACTGTATCTGTCATATTCTGTAAATCTGAATATGTCGGAATTCTAATGGAGGAGGAGTCTATGGCTCTCGTCAAAGTGTGGGGAAGAGGTCAACTGACCATCCCGGCCTCGATCCGCAAAGAGCTTCAGCTCAAAGACGACGCAGCGCTGACCCTCGTGAAGGTCGGCAATGTGATTCTGATGACCCCCATGACGATGCAGATCGACTCAGTCGCCAAGAAAGCCAAAAATGAGCTGAAGAAGACTGGACTGACGATCGACGATGTGCTGGCAGATCTTGACCGGCAACGAGCTCAGTACAACAAGGAACGCCGTGGAGCATAGACGCTGGCAGGTCTTCATCGATACCAGTGCATTGATTGCAGGTCTACTTTCACCGACCGGCGCAGCCCATGAGGTGCTGCGACTCTGTGAAGCAGGTGTCGTCAAAGCACTCATCTCACGCCAGGTGCTTGTCGAAGCAGATCGCAACCTGGCGGTCAAGCTGCCCTCCATCCTGCCGGATTACCGGGCCTTCCTCAAACATCTCGCTCCCCGCATCGCCCCCGATCCGCCGAGCGCGGCCATCGAACAAGCCGAGGGAATTATCCATCACAACGACGCGCCGATCTTGGCCGCAGCGATTCTGGCCGACGTGGATTACCTCGTCACCTGGAACACCAGACACTTCCAGAAGAAGGCGGTTCGCGAGGCGGTCGGATTTTCCATCGTCACACCGGGCGAATTCCTCGAAGCATTCCGGCAAGCCATCCTCAACGAATGATGTCCCTTACGTTAAAATTCTTGCAACGATTGGCCCAGGGAGCACGCGACACAGTACGACGATTCTCCATGGAAATTGTCCGACACCCCACAGCATAAGCGAACCGGTGAGGCTCGATACAAGGTCAAGAACTGACCCTCGTACACGCGAATTCGTGCCCCCTGGACCATCGCACCGTCACCTGTTCCAGGAACAGCTCGCTGTTCGAATCATCCCGGAAGATGTGCAGTTGAAGATCATCCCCCGGCGAAACCTTGCTCAGGCTCATAATCCGGCAGCCTCCAGGCGACAGATCCTCTACTAACCCGTCACCAGAGACCTCGCTCCCCTTCTGAGAGAATGCGCTGCGAAACTGGACCAGGAATCTGCGATGCTTCCGTTGTTCCATATCTTAGGATCGGCAACCTCTAAATTGGCGATGGGATAGGATCACCTGTGTTTGGCGATCCTATCCCGAGTTCCTCTGCTCTATGGTCCAAAGGAGTTGTAGAGCTGCGCCCCTTCGCCCGCCGGATCTTTCTTGTTGTGCGGCACGCTGACTTTCACGCTGCTGCTGCAAGAAGCCCCGTCAGTATTCGCGGCCGTGAACTGCACCTTGTACACCCGCCCGTTGCCAGTGCCTGCCCGTTCGGCACGGAGTAGAATCTGGTTACCCGACACCGCGGCATCCGGACTCGTATCGCCATCTCCCAGGCCATTGACTGGCTCGTCCTGCGTCACGGTCCCAAAGGTGATGGTCACAGACTGGTTGCTTGGGTCCGTAATCCCAGCAATGGTCACCGGCACCATCATATGGTTCGGCGGCCAGAGGAGATTCGGACTGGCTTGTGCTAGCGTACAGACCGGTGGATCGTTGACGTTCTGGATCACGATCTGCACCAAATCCGCCGCGCTGCTAGCCTGGCTGTCATGGACCACGAGCTGGAAGGTCAAAAGCGTGCCGCCGACTCCGACATTGGGGGCAGTAAAGGTCGGACTCGGCGTATTGGCGCCGGTTAATGCTACCGACGGCCCTCCGACTTGCGTCCACGTGTAGCCGAGCAGATCCAGATTTGGATCGCTGCTGGCACTCCCGTCCAAGGTGACCAGCGTCAGTTCATTCCGAGTCTGGTCCGATCCAGCATTCGCGATCGGCACCTGGTTCACATTTGTGACAGCGACCGAAATCGAATCCGAGCCCGTGAGGGTTCGCGCATCGGTGACCGTCAGATCAAACATGACGGTCGCCCCACCGGCACCGACTGGCGGCGCACTGAAGACTGGCGTGGCAGTCGTGGGGTTCAGAAGGGTCACTGCCGGACCAGAAAGCTGGGTCCACTGATAGGTCAGCGATTCCACGTCCGGATCATAGCTGGCGGTGCCATCCAGCATAACCGTACTGCCTTCCTGCACAGTCTGATCCAAACCAGCCTCAGCCACCGGAGGATGATTGACGTTGGTGATATGCACATTGATCGTGTCGGGATCACTGCAATTGCTGCTGCTCCCCTCGCAGACTACGAGATCAAACGTGACATTCCCGCCAGCGGCCGGCACATGGGGCGCCGCAAAGGTCGGATGCACCGTGGTGGCCCCACCGAGAGCGACTACGGGTAGTCCAGGCACCTGGGTCCAGATGTAGGTGAGTGATCCGCCGGTAGAGCCGGTACCATCCAAGGTAACCAGCGTGCCCTCCGGCACCGATTGGTCCGAGCCCGCGTTGGCCAGGGGCTTGTTGGAGATCTTGGCAATAAATCCATCCTCGAATCCACCAACGTATGTACTTTGGAAAGCATTCTGCGTTGTGAAATCTGGTGCACGGGTTATCCCAGCTACATAGGCATTACCTTGGGTATCGACCGCGATTCCGACCCCGCCACTTACTCCAGTACTACCGGTAAAGGCCATAAGGGATAGGAGGTTAGAGCCAGTTGCATCCAGTTTCGCAAATAGCACATGATGAAAAGGCGCCCCTAATGAGCAACGATTGAGTTGTAGCGGGTGCGAGAAATTGGGTATGCGGCAGGAGTTGGTGGGCCCGGTCAGGTAGATATTATCAAACTGGTCAAGGGCAACAGCACTACCGAAATCATCCCCGAGACCACCAAAAAACGTTGACATAATCAACGCCGTCCCTGACGAATTGAACTTCGTCACAAAGTAGTCGTGTGCGGCGAGAATGGGTTGGAACGGAGTCCCAGCTAGCGGGAATGACGGCGAACCAGTTTCCCCAGATACAACTGCGTTGCCTGCGCTGTCTAAAGCCAACCCTCCGGCAACATCATCACTACTGCCACCGAGGTAGGTCGAGTAAACCAACTGCGTTCCGGTGGGGTTCAGTTTGGCCACAACTGCGTCTGTGGCGCCTCCGTATGTCGGTTGGAAAGAGGCGAGTGCTGGGACCGAGCTGCTTAACGCTCCAGGAAAATTTGTAGAAGACGATCGTCCGGCAACGTGAGCGTACCCTGCCGCATCGACACGAACATTTCGCAGCTCATCACGATCGCTTCCACCCAAGTAGGTTGCGTACACAATCTGCCCTAATCCAAGATTCAACTTCGCGACAAAGCCATCCGTCGCACCTCCTCCATATACAGATTGAATTGAGGTGGGTGTCACACCAGGAAGATTCGTTGAAGAGGTCAGGCCTGCGAGATGTACAACGGATCCGCTGGCATCAACAGCGATTGAGGTGCCGTTTTCATTGGCGGTGCCTCCATAGTAAGAGGAATACAATAAGGATGAGACCGTTGAATCAAATTTTGCGACAAACGCATCACCTCCACCAGCGTAGACCGGCTGAAGGCTCCCTGGTGTGATGGGTAAGCCTCCTCCCGTGGTTCCGGATACCCACACATTGTTTGCTGCATCAAGTGCAATCGCAGGCGTATGGTCATTCGCAGTCCCACCGAAATAGGTCCAGGTGAGCAACGCCCCTGCCGGGCTGACTTTGGCGATGAATACATCAATAAAACCGTTGAAGCTAGAGTCATAGGCAGTTCCCCCGGAAGACAGGCTGAGTCCGGGCGCCTCAACAAAACCGGCTACCCACGCATTGCCCAATGCATCCACGGCAACATCAGTCGCATTATCTCTCCCTGTCCCTCCAATGAACGACGAGTAGATGAGTACCGGATCAATTACAACAGACCTGGAGTGGTCATACGCTGCAAGCTGAATGTCGACCGTTTTGGGTGTGTTCGGAGAGACGATGTAGTTGCCCGCCACCAGCGTCTTATGGCCATCCTTCTCAAGTTGATAAACCACTGGCTTTTGCATCCGCACATCGCCCAGTGCCGTCGTCAGCAAAAGATCGCCGCTGTCGGCAACCTTGATCTCTGACGCGCCCTCAAACGCCAGTTTGATCTGATTCGGATCGGCGCCTGGCGCGACAATGAAGTCGTACTCCAACTTACCTTGATTGCCGTAGTAGGCCAGATCGATGCCGGGATAGGCCTCCGTGTAGCGCACGCGGGCATAGGTGGGAATCTTCGTCCGCCACTTGTCCGGATCATTGCCGATGAAGTAGTTCACGATGCCCGGCAGCTGCTCCATCCCGTCGATGGCAGGCGAGGGATTCGCTCCTTCGAGCTTCATGCGGACGACGGACTGTTTGATCGGAGCCGGTTCCGTCTTCAATAGCGGATCGCTGACCGTCTTATCACTGCCCCGCTCTTTCGCCTCCCGTTGCTGCAACACCATCACGGATTCCGTCGGCGTGAGGAATAGGGTGTACCCGCTCCCTCGTGCGATAAAGTTCACGGATTTGGCGGTCTGCCCCTGATTCGCCTCGAAGCTCAGCGGCGCCTTTATCATCGTGGCAACGACATTTGATTTGCTTGATGCTGGGTTGGTCGATACCGGAGGTGTTGACGCGCTGCCGATCGTCGGCACGAGTAAGGAGATCATCAACGCACCGAATATCCCCAAGCTTCTTGCTCGCTGCTGTGCTTCACTCATGCCCTCCGTGTCAAGATGAGTGAGACAGTCAGCTGACTAGAGTTTACAGAGCAGGGCGAGCAAGGATTCTCAGGATGAGTGCACACAGTTCCGCAGTGGTTCTGGATGATCGGCCGCAGGAGGTCGAAGTCGTGGCGAAGGCGACGCGGCGACGGTTTACGGCCGAGTACAAGCTCACGGTCCTGCAGGAGGCGGACGCCTGCACGGAGCCGGGGGAGATCGGCGCCTTGCTGAGGCGGGAGGGATTGTACACCTCCCACCTGTGCCTCTGGCGTAAGCAGCGGCGG
>NEWP02000009.1:138120-148337 GCA_002869895.2 Nitrospira sp. CG24E
CGCGGAGCGACACTTCGCTGATCGCCATAGTGCCGCTGAGCGAATGCAGGATACCGATCTTGATCGGCTCCTTGTCCGCCGCATAGGACAGGGCCCAGTTGCCCAAGTTGCCGAGCAACGAGGCGACCCCGATGCCGGCTACTATCTTGCCTCCTTTCACCAAAAGCTCACGCCGGGATGGACCAGCGTCGCTCGCATCGACTGTGTCTGCTAGGACCGGACTTTCCTCATTCGGTTTCTTCTCTTCCATTGTCGGACTCCTTTCACGAGCATAAGAAGTTATAGGAGCTCAGAAAAAGACGCCGTTGTCCTTCCCGTGCATTCTGGCCGATCCGATGGACCCCGTTGTCCACCATTCAATCCCTGCGATCAGTCCACCCTGCGGATAATCGGCCCCCGTCACGAGGGATCGTCGTCCCTCACACAGTGATGGAAATTGTGCGGGAGGCAGAAAGAACCTCTCGGACTTTCCAGACGGGTCGCAACTCCGATGAACCGACACCTTCATAAAGCCCCTTCTATCCATGACCGCCCCCACGACCGATGTTCGTCCGAAGCAGACCGTGTAATCCCTTGAAACATCACGTGGATGGCCATCTGGGAGAAGGAACCGTATCTTCTTCATCATCAGCCCCGCCGGGTGAGTGTGTCAGTGGTTGAACCCCGACCAGATCACTGGCGAAATGTATAAGCTGAGCAGAACAAGAATGACACTAGGCATCTCCCTAGGAACGGGAAACAATCTCCCTAGCAGGAAGACGGCGCGATCTGGTTCATCTGGTTTGTTTAGTTTGTTTGGTTGATTTGGTTGAAAAAAGAGAGAAGTTGTCCGCACTAAACTGAACGAAATGAACCAAACAAACTAAACAAACCAGACAGACCAAATAAACAAGAGAAACAAACAGGTTTTGGCAGATACCGACGTGTGGGGCGCTACTCCGAGGTGAGGAGGCCGTGGACGAGGGCGTACTTGGTGAGTTCAGCCGTCGTATGAAGGTCGAGCTGCATCATGATATGCGACTTATGGAATTCGACCGTCTTCGGTGAAAGATTGAGAGCCGAGGCAATCTCCTTGACGGTCATTCCCTCCGCCACGAGTTGCAACACTTCCCGTTGGCGCGGCGTTAAGGACGTATCTTGAATATTCGGAGGTCTCTCCCCGGTGATGACCGACTGCACCAGACCCTTCGCCACCAGAGGAGTGACATAACATTGTCCTTCCATAACCGATTGGATGGCTTGACGTAACTCTGAGCCAGCGGACCGTTTGAGTAGATAGCCGGAAGCGCCGGCCTTGAAGGCTTCATTCACGTAGGCCGGATCGGCGTGCATGGTGACGAAGATCAACTTGGTGCGGGGCAGAATTTTCTTCAGTTTCTTGGCGGCATCGACCCCATTCAGCTGCGGCATCGAGATATCGAGCGTGACAATGTCCGGCTGAAGCTCCTGGGCCATTCGAAGCAGCGTACGGCCATCCTCCGCCGCACCGACGATCTCGCACTGGTCTTCCAACAGTTTCCGGAATCCGTCCAACACCAGAGTATGGTCATCGCCCAAGAGTACCCTTGGCTTGCTCACGAGACCCCCTCCGGAACGACCACCACGACCTGCACAGTCGTTCCCTTCCCCACAGCCGAACTCACTTGTAAGTCCCCCTGAACCAAGGCGACTCGTTCTTTCATCCCGAGCAGGCCCAGTCCATGCGGTCCATACCCCGGTTGCTCGGAGTCGAACCCCACTCCATTATCTCTAATCGTGACGGTCAGCCCGGATCGAGACCGAGTCAGCTCCACATCGACCCGGGAGGCAGCAGCATGGCGAGCCACGTTGCTGAGGCTTTCTTGGGCGACGCGATAGAGACAGGCCGCGACCTCCTGTGGGATGGTTGAGGGAATATCCTTGTGTCCAAAGCTCCCTTGGATACGACTTCGCGCGGTGAACTCATCCACCAACCGCTGCAGGGCGATAGGAAGCCCAAGATCATCGAGAATGGAGGGATGAAGCTGATAGGCCAAATGACGCACCACATCGGACAATTCCACAACCCGGTCCTGTATCGCGCGGACCTCCTGGCTTAGGTCTTCCGATAAGAAACCGAGCCGCTGTTCTACCGCTTCGATGTCCATCGCCAGCAGCGCGAGCCGTTGATTGATGTCGTCGTGCAAATCGCGCGAGATACGACGCCGTTCATCCTCCTGCACGCGCAACAGCTGGAGCGCCAATTTCTGCAGGGCTTCCTGGCTGCTCTTGAGCGACGCTTCGGTCTGCATCCGTTCCGTAACTTCAGCCACCAACGATTCGTTGACCGCGGCCAACTCTTCTGTTCGGACCTGCACACGTTTATCCAGGGCCTCGTTGAGCCGTTGCAGTTCCTCTTGGTGCGAGCGGCTCTGTTCTTCGGCCAACTTCCGCTTCGAGATATCCCGCACGAACGCGCTGAAGGTATAGATCCCCCCCTGCCCCAAGGCCGGCGAGATCGCCAGTTCTATCGGAATCTCGTGCCCACCCCGGTGGCAGCCTGTGATTTCGATACGTCTGTTCAGTATCGGTCCTTCACCGGTCGCGAAGTAGTGACGCAATCCCCGCTCATGGGCTTCCCGGTATTGTGCCGGGATGATCGTGGTGGAGAGGCGTCGCCCGATGGCCTCTTGCCGAGGCCAGCCGAATATCTGTTCGGCTTGCACGTTCCACTCGGTAATGACTCCGGCGGCATCCATCCCGATGAAGCCGTCGAGCGCCATCTCCACAATACGCCGGGTCTGTGCCTCGCTCTCGCGCAGCGATGCTTCGGCTTCCATGGCGATCGCCCGCTCCTGTTGCGCATGCCGATATTCCCTCCGCACACGCGTCACAGTCCACACCAACAGTCCGAACGTTGGAATCACCAGAGCGCCGCCCGCCAGGCCAAGGTTCCAGAGCACCTCTCGAATCGGCGCCAGCACATCCCGCCGGTCCATGCGCATCAGCACCGTCCATTGTAGATTCTTGAACACACCAAGGGCTGACGTCCTGGCATAGCCGGTGATGACCGGCACGTGGCGACGCAAATGCTCCTCTTCGACATAGTTGGACAGGGACTCTTCGCTTGCCAATGCCGAAGGCAGGCCGAGTCGTTTGAGATTGACGTGGCCCTTATGATCGAGATCCGAATCGATGAAGGCCAGCCCCTTCTCGCTCAGGAACTGGTACTCCAGCGCTCCCCAAAACCCCTCCCGCTGCCGGAACGATCGAAGGGTTCCGGTCATGATGTGTTCCAGCCCGGAAATCCCCACCCTCGTCGTCACGACCCCCAGAAATTCCCCGCGTGGTCCGGTGATAGAAGCTGTCACGGCTATCGCGTCTGGGCCACCCATCACCGCGAAGGGCTCCACGTCCCCCATATGGACCCCCTGCCCGCTGCGCGCAGCCTGAAACCAGGGTTGCGCGCTATAGTCTCGCCCCAGCGTGCTTGGATCGGTGGCAACCACAATCTGTCCGAGCTCGTTCGTGGCGCCGATCCACAAGTAGTCCGGGTAGGCGGTCTTCAGCTCGGCGACATAGGCCGACTGAAACACCCGATTGGACGACTGCACACTGAAGACCCGTGCCATCATCAGCACGTCGGCATGGCGTTCGATGAGAAATCGGTCCAGTTTGTCGGAGACTTCTGCGGCTGACAGAGCCAGAGTTTCGCCTGCTGTCGCGATCATGCGGGTTTCGATGTAGCGGAGAGCCATTGCGCCGATCGTCAACATGATGATCGGCAACACACTGATAAGGACCAACAGCCAGGAGTAGGGGCGGGGAGCTGTGGCTTTAGACATAGTAGTTCATTCTCTTCGCCAGGTTGCTGCGCCGCATCGATGTGGGTGCTTATATTCGGAGTCTATCGCTCTCCTGTCAAGTGGCTGTTCCCTCACGTGGCTCTAGCCATTATATGGAATGGTCGGGTGATCTGGGATGTGAGATGAGGGCCGGTTGACAGTCTGCGCGACACATGAGCCATGAGCCGGATGTTGATAGATCCGACCGTGAAAAGGGATCGAAGGTGTGCCCCGGCGCAGCAGATACGATACCGGCCCTGAGAGTGGAGGGCATCGGGTTGCTCGGAGGATCGTGACCCTCCGGCGATATAGAATTGGTGCCGCCGCTAGCGATCTTCCGAACGACCAGTTTGGAGTTTCACGTTTCAAGTTCTACACTGACGGAAAATGCTCTGAACACTCGAAACTAGAAACTCGCAACTTTCCCTATCTGCTCCCTGCGCTTCACGCTTCACGAACGACGCTTCACCTCCCCTAGAATTCCTCGAAGTCCTTGCATGGACGACTTCCAGGCCACGCGCGCAATTCGAGCACGTGAAGCGTCAAGCGCCCGATTCCAAAACATCCGATTCCAAAACGAACGCTGAACACGTCGCGATCGAACTGATCGTCACCGATTACATGATGCCAGAAATGAACGGCTTGGAGCTGATTGAAAAAGTCCGGGCAATGCCGGCAATGAAAGATATTCCGATTCTTATGGCATGGGCGCATTCGGACATGAGCATCGTCAGCAAGGCGAAGAGCTTGGGATGCAACGGCTTTCTGGTCAAACCCATCGACAGGAAACAACTGATCGAGCGAGTCACACACCTCCTAAAAGATCCCCCCCTTGTCCCGCGGGACAAAAACTACATGATGAACAAACTGAATATGGAGCCGGGAGAATATGATGATCTGGCAGTATATTTGCGGCTCAGCTGAAGGACATTATGCCGAATGTGGAGTTAGAGCAACAGGGCTCTGAAGAGAAGGTTTCGGAAAATCTGGGGCGGCTGCTTAAGGAACTGGCGGAAAGCGCCTCCCTGCTCGGTGCCGAAAAATTCGCAGGGATGTATCAGAAATACACGGGGAGCACCCTACCGACTCGATCTCAATGCCAAGCGATACTGAAATCTCTTCAGGCATTGGACAGCGCTCCGATGGTATATGCAAAGCCTTCACCGAAAACAGACGTTGCACACTGACAGGATCGTTCCGTAATCATTCAACCACCTTTCTCGTTCGTCTGGCAGAGAGTTCCATTAGCCTGGCCGTGAGTGCTTGTGTTTCGCGGTCGTTGTGTCGTGCGACTTTGACGCTATCAATCAAATACCGGACCACGGTTTCACAGCCGTAGTTTCCGTCGAAGGCGGGTGAATCCGACACAAGGCCTTATAGTAGTCGTGGCCGCCGAGGCTGATCGTGGGACATCGTTCGAGGTTTCAGGAACTGGCGACCCCCAACCTCAGATTTCTGATTACGCGCAGCCCGTCCACCTTTCGCAGCCTGCCATTCCCGCTTGTCGCAGCCCCCCTTATCAACAAAATGGGTTAAGATGCTTTCAACATCTGTGCCGGCTGACTCACAGCTTGAGCAGTTATCCCAGCCGATGTGTCTTCCAGTTTCATCGGAATCAAGACCTTGAATGGCTCTCGGACTCCGCTCGCCCTACCAAAACTCTGAAGTCTCATGATCATGGATTGGGTGACTTGCTGGCCCTTCGAAGCGAGCAACACATGCTGACTTGATTGAATATCCTCAGCCAAAATCATGTCTTCCACAAGGTCAGCTACAACAGCCGTCTTGATGACGCACTTAGTCTCTTGCGCAAATGCAGCCTGCATGGCATCGATCACCGCCGGATCGTACCACCCTTTACGGTGCTTCATTTCGCCGAACGCCTCGGCTTTCGACTTGCCCGCAGATTCTAGCGCGTCGAAATCCAGGGCGACTTTCAAAATCCGGGCCTCCATCGGAATCGTGGTGCCTTGTTGCGTATCTCCCGGCACGCCATACCCATCGTAGTATTTATCCTGAAACTTAATGATCTTGGCCACCAGCTTCATGCGCGGAATCTTGGCGATCAGGTCGTAGGCCACGAACGGATGTTGATTGAAGAGCTGAGACTCCTCGCCCGTCAATGCCTCGCCTCGGTACACCTTCTTAAGGACCGACTCCGGCAGGATGACGCAGCCGATCTGAGACAACATGGCAGCAGTCTTGATGGACCACAACTCAGACACCTCTAGATGCGCCGCGATCGACTCCACATACTGGGTGATGCGAGACGATCGCCCGAACGCTTCAGGATTGACCAAGGCTAACACTTCGCACAGCACTCTGATGCTGCCGCTGAGCGTTTGTTCCAGGAGTTCGCGCTCCGCAGTAATCAAGTGATGCTGCGCCAGAGCGGCCTTGAGAGAGCCACCAAGCACCTCCGCCGTGCAGGGCTTCGTGAGGAATCGGAAAATCTGCCCTTGATTGATCGCGTCGATCGCCGCCTGGAGTTCAGCGTTGCCCGTCAACAGCATGCGCACGGTATCGGGCTCGTGCGCCCGTACTTGCGCGAGAAACTCAACCCCGCTCATCCCCGGCATTTGGAGATCGGACACCACGACGGCGAAGGGACCCTCCTCCGTGACCATCCGAAGACCCTGCTCGGGTCCGACGGCAGTGGCCAGCTCGAACTCCTTCCGAAGCTGACGCTTATAGCCTTCTAAGATGTTGGGATCGTCATCCACGCAGAGAATCTTGTCAGCCATTCGACTTCTCCTTTTCCTCTCCCGGCTGAACCGTACCGGCTATTTCTTGCCAGTGCGGCAGCCGGTCGGTCAGGTGAAGTGTGTTTAGGTAAACCAAATCAATCTGTGACGGTACCCTCCCTGTCGCCTGACAAGACAGTTCTTCCTGCAATACGTTCGCCACATGGACCGCAGTTAGGGGGCTGAAGGTGCTACCGACACAATCAGATGGATGGTGATGGAACGCCACCGCTTCTATGATTGGATCGCCAAGCCCCCAGAGCCCGAGCAAATACGCTCCGACATCCGCATGGGTGACTCCCAACTCCTGACGCTCCACTTCCCATTGGGGGATTCCCTGGTCATGCGCCGTCTTGGCTATCGCGTCGTATTGCTTCATGGCATTGGCCGCGAGCACCAATATTCCCACGTCATGGAGCAATCCAGCCGCATAGGTCTGGTCGATCATCAGTGCCGGGACTTGTTCGGCCTTCGCGATCGCACGGGCCAGCGTGCCGGTCTCCGTACTCACCTCCCACAGACGATCCATGTTGAAGCGCGAACCATGCATAGCGGTAAATTGTGAAAAGACGTGCACCGTCAACACCAGCGCCTGCACCGTATCCAAGCCCAACAGATTCACCGCTTGCTCTGCCGTCGACACCGTGCTGCGCAATCCAAAATAGGCAGAATTCACCAGCTGAAGTATTTTTGCGGTCATGCCCATATCCTTGGATATAATTGCACCGATGGCCTCAATCGAAGCAGTCTTGGATTCCGCCTCTCGCTTGATCTCAGCATAGAGGGTCGGCTGACTGGGAATCTGTTTCATGCCCGTCACCAGCCGCCGCAGCGAGTCGTTGCCGAGGAGTTCTCGTAGCGCACAAGCCCGCTTCACCGTGGTCTTCAGCACCTCGCTCTCGCAGGGCTTCGCCAGGTACTGGTGTGTGGCGCCGATAGATTGATAGATCCTTGTCCGATCCGATTGGCCGGACAGCACGATCCTGACGATCTGCGGGTAGTGCTGCTGGACCTCGTTCAGAAGCTGTGCGCCATCCATCCCCGGCATGCGCATGTCGGAAACGATGACGTCGAACGGCGCCTGCTCCAAAGCCTTCAGCGCCTCCGCGCCACTGGTCACGAACGTCATATTCCATTCGTGCCGCATGGGACGGAGCGAACGCTGGAGCCCATCAAGCAAGTTCGGTTCGTCGTCCACAAAGAGAAGTTGCTTCATCATGCACCGTCATCCTCTAGCAGCATGCCGGCTGCTTCATCACGCACCTTCCTTGACCGACTCGGACGATGGCGCGATGAGCGGCAGGCGGATCAGGAAGGTCGTCCCCTTCCCGACCTCACTCTCGACGTCTATGGTTCCACCATGCTTGTCCACAACGACGGATCGGGCGATGGCCAGCCCTTGCCCTGTCCCTCGCCCCACTTCTTTGGTCGTGAAAAACGGATCGAAAATCTTGTGGCGAACGGATTCTGGAATTCCCAGGCCGGTGTCGGCAATGCGGACCTCCACGAAGTCACCCACGCGACTGGTGCAGATCGTGATCGTGCCCTTCCCGCCGGTTCCTTTGACGGCATCGGCAATGGCGTGCGTCGCATTGACGATCATGTTCAACACCACCTGATTGAATTCTCCAACCAGACAGGGCACGAGGGGCAGGGAAGGATCCAGATTGGTCTGCAGATCTGCCACGTACTTCCACTCGTTCCGTGCGACGGTCACCGTGCTCTCGATTGCCCTATTGAGATTGACCGACGCTTTTTCCTTGCTCCCCGGGTGGGAAAACTCTTTCATTGCCCGCACGATCGTCGCCACCCGATCGACCCCCTCCACCGTTTGCGCGATGGCCTTCGGGATTTCAGCAAGGAGATACTCCAAGTCTGCCCCACGGTTGGCCGCCTCGCATGTCTCGATGAGGGCCTCCGGACACACTCCGGTTTTGGCCGCCGCGAGCAGGCGCTGATACTGTTCGATCAGGCGATTGATATCGGTAAACGAATCGGACAGAAAGCGCACGTTGTCGCCGACGAACTGAGTCGGCGTATTAATCTCGTGAGCGATACCGGCCGCCAGGTGCCCGATAGACTCAAGTTTTTGCGCCTGCACCAGTTCGTCTTCAAGGCGCAGGCGATCCGTCACATCCTCGCCCATGATCACATACCCGATGCCCCGGTCTTCGCATATCGGCGAGATGGTCAAATTGACGAATTTCTCTTTCATTCCTGCAACAGTCAAACGAATCCTTTCTATGCGGACTGTCATCACCGTGTCACCGGACTTTCCTAACGCGGCGAGTATTTCGTCCCAAACCCATGCGATCGGCAGGTCTCGCAAGAAACGGCCGATCGCATCGCTCAGGGGGATCGCAAAAATCTGTTCCGCTCGGCTCGTCCATTCACTGACGACCCCCTGCTCGGTGACTCCTATAAAGAAGGCCTCCACGGCCGCGAGGATCTGAGCCTTTTCACGCGCGGCGAGTTCGGCTCGGTCCTTCGCCTGTTGCAGACGCTGCTCCGCATGTTTGCGGGACAAAAACTGCGAGAGCTTCCCCGCCAAGTCGTGAAACATGTCCAGGACATTCTGATCCGGCTCTCGAATTGTGGTGGCAAAAAACTCCATGACACCGTAAACTTCATTATCTATCGTGATCGCAAAGGCGAAGGCAGCATGTAGCCCCACCAGGCGGGCGAACGGAGCACGCGGAAAATTGTCGTCGCATAGAATATCCGGGAGCCACTCGACTTTCCGGCTCTCCCACACGCGACCAGGAAGCCCGATCCCTCTCGCGAAGTTGCTCCCTCTGGTGCCTTCGATGAACGGCGTGAAATCCACACGCTGATCACTCCAGACATCAACACAACGTAGGACCTGCATTTCCTCGTCTACCCTCCACAGGACACCCACGTCCCAATCTAAGGTCCGACAGACTATCTTCATGATGGCCGGCGCAACTTCTTCCAGTGTGTTCGACTCCAAGAGCAGCCGAGTGACGGCATGTTCTGCGGCTTGACGACACTCTTGTTGTCTCTGCGCTGTGACATCATGAATAAGGGCAAGGAAGGTTATTTCCTTGTCCTGCTCGACAACTTGCAAATGAACCTCCACTGGATAGTGACTGCCGTTCTTGCGCAGATGGACGGTTTGAAAAATGAGTTGTCTTTGTTCACCGGTCAGGAGCGGGCTGACCAATTCCCGGAAGGAGGCTTCCGTCATCTCCGGCTTAATGTCGATGGGGGTCAGGGCTTGTATAGCTTCGAGGGTATAGCCGAGATTGTCGAGCGCGCCACGATTGACGTAGGTAAAACGCAAGGTGTCGGTGCGGAACATGAAAATTTCGTTCAGGCTGGCATTGAGGACCGTCAACAACCTCATCTGTCCCGCCTCGGCCAGCTTGCGTGATGTGAGGTCACGCACAAAACCATTGAACGTATACCGGCCGTTGCTGAGAATGGGTGTGATGCTCAGCTCGACCGGGAATTCACGGCCTTCACGATGCCAGCCGGAGATCTCGATTCGCTTGCTGAACAGCTGCCCCTCGCCGGTCGCCAGGAACTGTTGTAGGGCACGGTCATAGGCCTCGCGGTCTTGTGCAGGGATGATGGTGGTGGAGAGGGATCGCCCGATGGCCTCTCGCTGGGGCCAGCCGAACATCTGTTCGGCTTGGATGTTCCAGTC
>NEWP02000009.1:148437-149681 GCA_002869895.2 Nitrospira sp. CG24E
CCAGCTTGCGCGCTGTGATGTCTCGCACAATGGCGCTGAATGCATACCCCTACCAGCATCCCGCTAGACCATTGGCTTAATGCGGTATCAGTTCCTCACGCACAGCATCAAGTAATTGCTCCCGCGTAAAGGGCTTGGCCAGCGTTCGTCGAACACCCAGTTTTTTCGCAACGTGCAGAACATCAACCGTACCTCTGGACCCCCCGCCGGACATCGCAATGATGGGGATTTTGGGATGCGCGCGACGCAGTTCTCCGATGGTTTCTAGACCATCCTTATCCGGCATGAACATGTCGAGCAGGATCAGATCAGCCGGCGAGCTCTCAAGCTGTTTCAGTCCTCTCCCACCTTCACTCGCTTCCATGACTATGTAACCTTCCTTGTGCAGAGTCCGGTGCAACGCGTCGCGGAGACTGTCGTCATCGTCAATAATCAGAATAGATGGCATCGCCCCTCCTGCAGGCTCGCGGCTCGCGGAGCTCACTGACTTTCCCCGTCTGTATATTGTCGGTCTTAGCTCCTCGAAGCTTGAGCCAATGGCAGGACGTATTTCATCGCGAACAGGCCATCAAGGCCACCGTGATCTCGGCTATGATCTCGTTGACCCGCTCGCCTAGCCCACAATCTCCGATGAAATCTTGCAGGACTGCTCGACCCGCTGCCGAAGGGAGGTGTAGCCGATTATGTGACCGGCATTGGTAGGATCGTGAGCTGGGAACATCTTTCCGTCCTTCTCGAACGGGATCACGCTGGGATTGAAAAACCCGGTGTTCTTATGATCTTTTGGATGACTCGAAGAAAACGTATTTCTTATTTAGGCCGCTGTACAATTGCCGCATACCATCCAAGGCCGTCATATTCCTGGTAACCCAGAGTCTTTGCAAATGCGATCAACTCACGGTGGGCATTGACATAATGGCCTTTTTGTTTCCCTTTATGTTCAAGCATAAAAGGCAAGAGGATCCCACTATTGTCGGATGCTGCAATAATGCGCATGTTCTGATCCAGCAAGATTACGCGGCTGCGTTTCCATTCGTCTTCAGATAATGAAGGCTCTGTCTGAACGATGGTTTTGGCTTGATCTTCCCAATTAAACATGACGCCCAGAACACCGACTATCTTTCCATCCTTTTTTCCATCCTTACGAACAGTGGCGGCGTACACCGCCACCAATTTCTCGTTATGGAGCGAATCGTGGAAAATATTATCCACCACGTACTGATCGCCGCTCGTAGTCGCCATGG
>NEWP02000090.1 GCA_002869895.2 Nitrospira sp. CG24E
TCGGGGATTGGCCGGTCGCTCGCTTAAAGAAGTGGCTGAATGCAAACTGATCGCAGAATCCGATGGCTGTCGCAATTTCAGCCACGCCCTTGTCCGTGGTTTGCAGCAATAGACTGGCGGTTTCAAGTCGGCGACGCTTGAGATGCGTAGAGAACGATTCGCCCATCGTGCTGTGGAATAGATCGGAGCAATACTTTTCCGAATAGCCGAGAAACTGCGACAAGAGTTTGAGTGTCAAGCCCTTGTGGAGATTCGCAGTCATGAAGTCGTGAATGCGCGTTGAAAGAGGCGACTGCGCGGCCGCGGTGTTCCCGTTTGCCGGATTGAGGACATGAGCCAAGTTGAACAGACCGCTGACCACCTCCAGGAATTCTCGCTCCGATTTCACCTGGGCCAGTCGATCGGCCCAGTGGGGGGCATAGCGGCTCAGCTCTGCTGTGAGCCTGTGAATGCGTCCAGCAAGCATGATTGGTTGCGCAGGCTTCGTCATCTGTGAAGCGAATCCCATTCCACTGCGGCCTGTCAGCGAGGCTGCGCCGACATGACGAATATAATGATGTTGCATGATATCGGGCTCTGGACTCATGTCCTCTGGCCTCCCACACGTATTCGTGTGGCGTGGTCGAACAAACGTGACTAAGGCTTCCGCGGTGGAGTTCCGCGAATCAACTCAACCGGTACGTATACAAGGCGGCGGCACCGCTTGCATTTGATCTCCAAGCCTTTTCTTGTCCATCTAGCAATTAGTTGTCCGCATGCGCAGCGAATGCTGCAGTCATGAGGTTGTTGTCGGTCCTGTCTGTCCACCTGTGCACGCTCCTGACCCGAGACTGGAACCGCTGCTCCGTAAAATGTCTCATGAAAAAAGCCCATGGCCAGTGTATGACCATGGGCTCTGGACGATGTGTCCGTTGGCCTTGTCCATACTGATCCATGGAGGATCAGTGGGACGTCCTGATAACTCGAGAATGTGGGGCGGGGGGTCCCAGGAGGACTGAGGGCCCCCGCCCGTGAAGTGGGAGGTCATGGCTCCCACTCCGCTGCCGGCGCGTGGAGAGCGCCGGCTGGTTCATTAATTCGCCTCCTATGTTTCCAGGTTATTCATAGTCTTCATTCAATGCCC
>NEWP02000091.1 GCA_002869895.2 Nitrospira sp. CG24E
CGTTCCTCCGAAATTGCACGCTGACCCCAGTGGCTCTCTTTAGCCGACACGCTCGCCGGTCGGCAGCGTGAGATAGCCGCGTGCACCACATTCGTCTCGCTTACCTCGCATACCCCTTTACCCCCCCCCATTCTCTCGCCCGTCCCACTTTTCCCGCCAGTCCCGCGAGAATAACGAGATACGCTTCACAGGTGCCGAGAACGACGCAGATGGCCGCGGATCGTTTGCCCAGTAGAAAGGTCAAATCGGACAGGCTCCTAGCCCGAGACCCGGCGCACAAGCAGCTGAATCCAATTGGATTCTCTTGGAATCAAAATGGATTCAACTGAGATCGTGCGGGTCATCTCCTCTACCATCGTCTTTCCCTTTGACATCGTGAAAACCTGGCAATTGTGAAGGCAATCACGAAACATTTCTCAAAGCCGGCTAGAGAACCAGCTGGCACATCGATTGCTGTCTCCTTTATTGGTTGGTTTGGTTCATCTGGTTGATCTGGTTCATTTGGTTGATCTGGTTCATTTGGTTTGTTTGGTTTATCTGGTTTCTTTCGATCGTCGAACCAACCAAATAACAAGACAAACCAAATGAACCAGCTTCCTGGCAGCGGTGGTGCGGTAGGGGTGAGGCCCAAGGTATGGTATTCAGCCGATATCCCCTCAAATGGGTCCCTCCCCACAAAATATATTGCAATAACGGTCATATGGGTTTAGCTAGGTGCAACTCAGTATGCGTGAGTCGCTGTGCGTGCCTTGTGTGACCGGATTTTCCCACAAGGGACCTGACCGACATTGCCGTTCGTGACGAGGCGCCCTAACTCGTTGCTCGCAGTCAGGACTAACGTTGTTTGCGAGATACGCTCACGCTTCACAGGGCCGAGAACTACGCAGAAGGAGCCGGCCATGAATGGCACCTCAGGCTTCAAACGAAGTGCAGCATTCTATTTCCCAATCATCTTCACATCGATTTGGAGCCTGTGCTTGGCACCTTCTCTGTACTTACGATCTCACCGCTCTGTCCACGAGCGCCAGCGCAAAGCGGGAAAAGGTTTCTGACATTATTTTTGCCTCACTGATTGGGGTCTGAGCTTGGGAAAAGAAAGATTTCTCTCGAGAAGGCAACTACTTAAAGTCTCCGCACAGGTCATAGCGGGGCTCACTGTATTCAGGTACTTTGTCTCTTCCCCAGTCATTGCAGACGACCTGGTTCCGCCGGTGGTCCATACAACCGGCAATATGTTTCTTCCACCCGTATTGAACCCTTCCCAGTTCCCAAACCAACTTTCATTCACCGATAGTCTCCCTTCCACCCGTGATCAAACTAGGCTGCTACTCTTCCTCCCTAAGCCCCTCTCTCTAAAGGATGTCGCCAAGTTGCTGAAGCCCACGGGTTTGGTCCTTGAAGACCACGACGATGTTGGCGGAGGCGAGTCTTTCTTACAGCGGCATCGAGTAAACCATGGGGACCGGAGGTTTTGGGTTCGCTCCCAAGATGGGGAACCTATCGGACGGGAAATACTTCATGCGTTGAATGGTGCCACTGCCAGCAAATTGGAACGAATCGGTCCTGTGTATCGTATTCCACGGTCGACAGAACCATCAGGTTTGTACTGCCCCCTCCCGCATGTCCTTGTCGTGAAACCTCAGCCGGAAGTTACCGACGAGGACCTGCGCAAATTCTTTACCTCCTTCAACCTTCTAGAAATCCCTGCCATATCAGCCTTTCTGAAAGGTTATCGATATATCGTCTTGAGAGATGAACGTGATCCGACAGTGTACGACCTGCACCTGAGGTTTCGCGCTCACGACGCAGACACAATCCAGAGTGTGTTGTTTGATGTCATGCCGCTCGTGAGCCCACTAGCCAGTTCTCACTCGCCAGGAGATGCATATTATCAGGGTGGGATGCAGTGGAATATGAACACAATCCAAGCTGGAGGAGTAACTGGGCACTCAGGTTGGGAACTTTCAAAAGGCAATGGAATTGTGGTCGCAATCGTCGACAATGGCTGTGACATTAATCATCAGGACCTAACCTTCAGCACAACTCCCTCAGGTGCAACCTTTAACTTTCCTCCTCCCGCGCCTAATGTGGCTGTGCCGTTCTGTTCTACAACTCAAGCTTGCCCAGGCCCAACTCTCGATGGAGGTCCGGCCAGTGCCGATGACAGCGCCCCCAACAACACTCATGGCACTCAGATGGCTGGAATTATCGGCGGCAAACACAACAACGGAGGGATTGCCGGAGTATCCGGAGAATGCAGTATCATGTCGCTGCGATCTAAAAATCATTCTCTTGCAGAACGGGTAGTAGCGATCGAGTATGCCGCCCAAAAGGGAACCAAGATCATCAACCTGAGTTGGACAGAACCACAAGGCACCTTCGATTATGAGCCCTGGACAAGCTGGAAAGCCCCCATGAATAACATCCTCGAAAGCGCAGTAGCTGGAGGCGCCATCGTCTGCGCTGCGACTGGAAACGACGTGGACCCAGCGATTCCTCCTATCGGCATTGGATACCCGGCTTCGCATGACAAAGTTGTGATCGCCTGTGGAGCCTCATCCGAGATAGATGAACGCTGGCAACTTCTTACCCCGAAAGGGTCCCAATACGGTGCAGGGCTCTCTGTCGTAGCGCCAGGGACAAACATATTGAGTACAACGGTTCGAGGGCAAGGGCCGGTGACTGGACCCAATTCGGATTACCACCCCGGCTTGGCTGGCACTTCGCTCGGGACTGCACATGTTTCGGGATTGGCCGCCATGCTTATGAGCCGGTTCCCGCTGATCACGCCTCAAGAAGTCCGCCTGACAATTGAACGGACAGCTGACAAAGTCAATCCTACGGCATACCCCTATCGCTATCAAACTGACACATATCCATCGGGGAAACTTCGCTATCCCAGTGGCCCTTGGAACAACGAGGTCGGCTATGGCCGAATCAACTGCTACCATGCGTTGACGTTTTCCGATGTCTATATCAAAGACTGTTCAACCGATTCAGGTGAAGTGCCATCCTGCCCTCCACCTGGGGAAAATTTTTGGAGCACCTCAGGAATCGTCGTCAGACCCACCGACGATGGAACCTTTCTGCCAGATGATCCCTTCGAGTCAAGCAACATCCAACCAGGCCAAGATAATTTCGTATATGTGGAAGTCACCAATCGAGGACCGGCCCAGGCAAGCTTCACGGTAGAGGCTCGTCTTGCCCGGTTCAACATGACTGAGTTCGAGAAGCATGACTGGACCGGCCCTTCTGACACTGAGCATATTCAACTCGACCCAATAATAACTACGTTCAACAATGCCCCGAAAGGGACCAGCCAACGTGCAAAATTTAAGCTCCTGCAACAGTATGTTGACGAGTTCTATACAAACACCTGGCACCCCTGCATCCTCGTACGAGTGATCTGTTCCACAGATTACTCCGACCTCAATCACATAGACTTCGTAACGGACAGCCCGCAGGTGCGATGGATCAACAACTTCGCACAGCGAAACGTCACCTTCATACAGACCAAGGCGGGCGAGAAGAAGACATTTCCATTTATGATTGGGAATCCGGCATCGGCTCCAACCAGAATCGGCAAGGAAATGGAAGTCGCAATTGAACGGAAACTTCATCTGAGGGATCGTCTTCATCCCCCAGCGCCCTTGACATTCTTCCCGGCTCCGGCTCGCCTTTCCCTGGACGTGGATCGCTCCCTATTCCCCACTGTGACATCCCTGTCACGGCTCGAGGGGGTCGCAAGCCATCAAAGAGATGCTGGGGCCCGAATACGGCCGCGCAGCTTCGAGTTCGCCGGACCGACAGCACGGTTCCATATCGTTCCCTTAGATATGGGTCGAGCGGCGCTTTCACTTGAAACCGAGATACCTAAGGAAGCGCGGCCAGGACAAATGTTTCAAACCGACATCTCGCAGCGCAATCGCCAGGGCCAGGTAGTAGGCGGAGTCACCGTCATCTATCACGTCACGGAATAGGTTCATCATATTGTTTCATTTCCCAACAAGGAGGGGCGCATGAAAACAGGATGGGCTGTCGTTCTCGTTTTGGGCATGAGTCTCTTGATGACAAACTTGCAAAGGCCAGCCTGGGCTCTCACGGTTCAGGTCGGCGGAGTAGAGATCCCGCAGGGGCAAAATGACCCGGCAGACACGGCCACAGCTCGGTCACTCAGTGGGCCTGCCGGAGAACCAGTCAGCTATGGGTGCTTCACCATTGCAGGGCTGACATCCGGCACCAAAGCCAAAGTGAACGCGTCTGACACCAATAACGACACGCTGAAGATAGAAAACGCCAAGATCACTGCAACTTCTGCCACGTATAACTATCCCTGCGCCAGTGACATTGTGGCATGGCACACATACACGCCACCCCCCAGCACCAATCCCAGTGGCATCAGATTTCGGCGAACAATCGACGCAGAAGCCTTGCGGGGGGTGAACGGAGCCTCAAACAATTGGATGAAGAATACCGGATGGATCAACGGCGACGAAATATGGGGGTACGACCAACGAACGTTCTGCGCCACACCCCATCCCACTTGCGGTAATTTCAAATACCAACGGTACGAAGATTGGCCCCACGCAACGAAACCCCTCACCGGCGATCGAGAAATGCGGCTGCAAGTCTGGTTTAAGATGCGCTATACGAACGATTTCATCAAGCTGCCGTCGACTCAAGTCTATACAGATAGCATCTCCGGAGAGGGAGATATCAACCCTGAATTGCCCGGCCATTCGACAGGAGACAGCGATGATGAGGAGGCCTGCGTGAAATGCTGCAAGGGTAAGCCTGACATGACGTCCGGCACATTTACGACATCCGAGATACACACAAAAGAAAAGAAGCTAGCCGAGCCGAGGAAGGACAAGATTCACAAGGATGAGGCTGATAAGCCCCATTGATGATTTCGGTATCATTCCGGATTGACCTTGAATCTGACTCGATAGGTTCCTGAGCGGGGAAACTTCGGAGGGATGAGTCCATTCCTCGAAGAACCGACAATGCTCCTCGAAGACGGTTTCCAGCGCTGCGATGCCTGTGGGATAAGGAGTAGAATCAGCATCCGTACTACCCGCCTGAGAGGATTTAATTTATTATGAGAGGTCAGGTTGCATGCTCTCCTCATTCTCCCGTCCTCCAGCGCTTCGCGATTCGCCTTCTTACGGGGGCTGTCCTCTTCTTTTCACTGAGTGTGAACATCACTCACGCCCAGGGCCCACCCATCACCCCGTCCGGCTTGCATACTCAAGTCAGCGATCCCATCGCAATTGGGGGCCATACTCAGTACGACATTACTGGCGGCACTAGGCCGGGCGGTGGAGTGAATCTCTTTCACAGCTTTGGGGATTTCAATGTCCCGATCAACAACATCGCGAACTTCCTCAACGCGGGATCGTTTGATCTGATCGGTACCCCGCTCCCTCCAAATTTGCCGACCGACAACATTTTCGGCCGCGTGACCGAACAGCAAGATCCGTCGATCATCTTTGGAATGATTCAGACCAATGGACCAGGTGGGTTCGGTCACGCCAATCTCTTTCTGATGAACCCCCACGGCTTTCTGTTCGGGCCGAACGCCACGGTGAATGTCGGCGGGATGGTGGCCTTCACCAGCGCCGATTACATGAAACTCACGGACACCGCACGATTCAACGCGATTCCCAACGCAGCAGCAGATGCTCTGCTGACTGCTTTTCCGGTGGCCGCTTTTGGATTCTTGGGCTCGAACCCCGGCGCCATCACCGTTCAAGGCAGTCAGTTCACGGTGGCGGATGGAACAGGCATCTCGCTCGTCGGCGGCAACATCTCAATCGAGTCAGGCACACCGGAAGGCGGAACCACGCAGCCTGCTCGACTCTCGGCACCGAACAGCCAGATTCAACTGGCCAGCGTTGCATCGCCAGGAGAGTTCGATGCGATAACGCTTCAACCGCTCCCCAACGTGGATGGCGCATCGTTTACTTCCGTTGGATCAGTCTCTCTGGCACCAGGCTCAAACATTAATGTCATCGGCACGAATACCGTGTCCATACGTAGCGGGCAATTTGTGCTCGCCGTGAACGACGCCTTGCTCACCACCGACCAGACCGCTGGACCTTCCGACACGATTGCCCTCACCAGAGGGAGTTCGATCGTGACCTCGAACGCCGGAACAGACCTGGAGGCTGCAGATATATCAGTCACCACTGGGAACTTCGAGATGGACGGAGCGTCAATGAAGAGCACGACGACAGGTGCAGGTCGAGGCGGCGACATTTCTGTCATTGCGCAATCCATCAACCTGGTTAATGGCGCCCAGATCGTGAGCGCGACAGAAGGGCCAGGCACTGGCGGGACCATATCTCTCTTGACAACCAACAATGTGTCCATCTTTGGCTACGACAGTGAAGGAACACTGACCGGCATCCTTGATGATGTCGGGTTTGTGAGGAGTGGAGTCTTTACAACTACCTCGTCGAGCGTCGCAGGCGGTGCCATCGTCGTCTCAGCCCCTGTAGTAACGCTCGAAGAAGGCGGGATGATTGCAAGTACCACCCCTGGTGAGGGTCGAGGCGGAAATATCACGATTAATAACGGCACCACCCTTAACGTGATGAGTGGGGCCCAGATTACCAGTACGAGTGGCGTGTTCAATTTCGAGACCGGGGAGATTGTGGGATCTGGTGATGGCGGCGACATCACAGTCACGGCCACCGATTCGGTTCTTGTGACGGGAGTCAGCCAGGACCTGTTCTCGTTGAGTGCGATCTCAGCGACGACCTCGACCGGCGGGAAGGGGGGCGATATCACCATCTTAGCACCCCGCGTGAACGTCGAAGAGAGCGGAATCATCATCAGCTCAACTGCCGGAACTGGCACGGGAGGAGCCATCGCCATCACGGCTGACGATGCCGTTTTGGTCACAGGGTTCCTATCCGACTTTCTCAACAGTTCCATTGTGAGTGCCGCAGCTTCGGACGGAGCCGGTGGAGCTATCACCATTGACACTCCGTCATTGACGGTCGGCGACCGAGGTGTCATACGGACTGACTCAAGCGGCAGCGGCAACGGTGGAGCGCTCACGGTCACAGCGGGGAACATTAGTCTGACGAATGGTGGTGGGATCGAAGCATCTGGCGGTGTCGGAGCGTCCGGAACAATTAGTCTTGAAGCCGGTGACACGCTTCTTGTTTCTGGACAATTCGTCGATCAATCAGGTCCTGAGCCGGACGTGACGCGCAGCCGAATCGTGAACCGCACCGACAATGGATTGAGCAGCAACGGGGGCATTGAGATCGTCGCGCGAGAAGTGGTGATCACCGATGGAAGGATCGAAAGTCAGACCGGTCCTGGCGGAGGTGGTGATGTGTCCATTACGGCGGACGATGCAATTACGATCTCGGGAGGCCTCAACATCCAGGCCTTTACCCTCGGCGGCACAGTCGGCTCGCTTAGCTTCTCCGCACCGGCGATCAGGCTCTTCGACCAGGCCGCCGTGACCAGCACCACGTCCTCGGACGCAAGCGCGGGGGGAATACTATTCACCACGAACACTCTTACGCTTATGGATGGCAGCATTATCCGGAGCAATACTGAACAGGGTACGGGTCGTGGCGCGGTGATTCTAGTTGACGCTTCCAACTCGGTTATCCTCTCAGGAGGCTCAACTATCCAAAGCAATACAACGACTACTCAAGGCGGCCCTGCCGGCTCGGTGACGGTCAAGGCAAACAACCTTGTCTCTCTCTCCGGCACAGGAACCGGACTGCTCAGTGAGAGCGGAAGCAACACGACTATAGGCACTGGCGACGGAGGAACGATCACTGTCCAAAGTAACCAGGTTCAAATCACCGACAGCGCAGTAATTTCTGCCAAATCCAACGGCACGGGCAACGCCGGGAGTGTCACTATCGAAGGCACGGCGAGTTCAGCCCAATCCGTCCTGATCGACGGCGGTGTGATCTCCACCGAGACCGATGGCGGAGGCGCGGGCGGAGACATTCAGATCAATGCCACCGCAATACATTTGCTCAACTTCGCGTCCATCAGAACGTTGACCTTCTTGAGCGACGGCGCAGCAGGCGATATTGCGCTCAATGCCACTCAACAGATCACGGCGGTTGATTCCTTCTTGCAAACCGATGCGGTGGGAGGGACAGGACGAGGGGGGGATATCTTGCTCAGAGCACCAACGATCGGTATAGACGGCGGACTACTGAGTGCTACCACTTCCGGAGCAGGCCAGGCGGGAAACGTCCTGCTGGAGGGCCATGAAATCAGTCTGAGAGCAAGCCCTTTCGCAGCAGCGCAAGGGTTTGGCCTAGGCGTGGACCTCATTGCCCTCACGGCCGGATCGGGTCATGGCGGCACAGTCACCCTCCGCGGATTAGATGGACCGTCCAGTCATGCGGATAACGTGACCATTTCTGGAAGTAGCAGTCTTCGCACTCTGACAGCATCGGACGGATCTGCTGGAGACATCACAATCAATGCAGCTCGGTTCGTCCTGACCGATGACGCCAAGCTGAATGCCGACACCTTCGGCTCTGGCGGAGCCGGTACAATCACCATCACCGCGACTGATCACGCAACCATTTCCGGTCTCTCAACCGCGATGAGCAGTAGCAGCGATTTCGGAGCGACGGGCAATGCCGGCCAGATCACCGTGTCCGCTCCAACGGTGACGATCACAAATAGCGGCCACATTTTCACCACCACAACAGGGGAAGGGACTGGTGGCAACATCACGATCACCGCAGGCCAGTCGGCCACCTTGACCAACGGAGCAGGCATCTCTGCCAGCAGCACCGGCCCCGGCAACACAGGCTATATTGAGATCAACGCCGGCAACCAATTCACTATGACGGATAGCTCCATGACAGCAGAGGCTGACCAGTCGAGCGGCGGCGCCATCAAGATCACCACGAATCCAGGGGGCACGATGCAATTTGCCAACAGCACGATCAGCACGTCTGTGCTCGACGGGACGGGCGGCGGCGGAAGTTTGAACTTCGATCCGCTATTTATGATCATGCTGGGTAGCCAGTTTCTCGCGAACGCGGTGCAGGGACCTGGCGGGAATATCTCCATTACAACGAATTTCTTGTTAATGGACGCGAATAGTGTGATCTCAGCCTCCTCGCAATTCGGCGTGAATGGCACCGTGACGATTCAGTCGCCGAATGCCCCGGTCAGCGGCCAGATTCAGCCGCTGAACAAAGCGCCCCTGCCAGCCACGTCGCTACTCAACCAACGTTGCGCGGCTCTGGCCGGTGGGCAATTCAGCAGCTTTACCGTGGCGGGACGGGATAGCCTGCCGACAGAACCGGGCAGCTGGCTCACGAGTCCGCTCTACGCCGCAGGCACGGGGACGGAAGAAGGTCTATCTGGTCTATCTCGTCTGTCTGGTGTGTCGGGTGTAGTTCGAGCAGGGTTGGTTACGCACCGAACAAACCAGATAGACAAGACAGACCAGACAGACCAATTCCTGTTGTCGTTGCGGCAGATCGCACCAGCCGGGTTCCTGACCCAAGCCTTTGCAGTGAACTCGTCGGAAGGCTGCACATCATGATCCATCGCGCCGGAAAATCGCTACCTGATCGCTTCGCACTGGTCAGTTTACAACCTTCTTCGCGTGACCAGATGAGAGGGCCAGCCGGCAACATGAGGTATGGGCTCACCGCCTTTTCACTGACTGAA
Organism: Nitrospira sp. CG24E; assembly: GCA_002869895.2. Lineage (GTDB taxonomy): Bacteria > Nitrospirota > Nitrospiria > Nitrospirales > Nitrospiraceae > Palsa-1315. The sequence continues at coordinate 9,685 of NEWP02000091.1, forward strand.
TGGGGCGCAAGGGATCATGAGGATCGGTTATTCACCCACCATCAAGGAGGTCACAATGGCTCTACTGATCAATCCTGCGACCGGTGCCACACACCACCATATTACCCCCCCTCCCAGCGCGAGGGTATTTCAGTGGAGTAACACAAATCCTGTCGTCCCGACCGGGACACACTGGCGACTCAAAATCGGAAGTGGCCCATTCAGCTACAGCTACTATCTTGGTCCTAAAGTGCCATTCACCCAACTTCAGGATGGGAATGTCGGTCTTGCGGCTCCTAGCGGCACAAGGTGTTACGCTACCGTTGAGTGGTCAACGGACCTAGGCAAAACCTGGAGCAATGGTGGAACATACACCTTTTTCTACTGCTACCCCTAGGAGGCATTCATCAGAGAGAGCCATATAGATTCGCCTAATACAGAAGGAGAGCTGAGAATGGAAAAAATAGCGGCAGTGACAATGCCAGGAATTACAGAACCGGAAGGAGCGCCACAAGACTTTTCCAAACCTATCACCATCCGGTGGGATCCAAGGGGGACCCCAGATGTAACGGGGTGGTGGCTTTGCGTCGGCACATTGGATGTAAAAGAGGGGGACTGGAATATCTTAAGTGGGGACATGCGACTGAATAGACATCTGACCATTGACCTATCAGATCAGCGGCATGTCAAGGGGCTGAGGGTACAGCTGCTGTGTAGTGTAAAGGACAACGACCTCGATCCACCTGAGAGAACGATGGTACTGGACCCGATTGTAATCCCGAGCAATGAGTTCGCCTCGACCTTCGAGGCGCTCGCTAGCATCGAGGATGAGCAGAAGCAGGTCGGCGGACACCATCACATGCCAGCATAAGGACACAAAGCCCAAACGCAAATGATCGTGAAGGTAACTACATCAGGTGAGAAGGGTCTGAAAGGTTCCAGGAACCTTTGTTGTGTGCTGCGTGACGCCAGTGATGAACCGTGCTGCTGAACGAAGAGCCGTTCAAGATTTTGCGAGTCTAGCGTGGGGGCTCATGGTTCGAGCGGTCTGACCGCCACGCCATAAGTCGTAACCGGCAGTGGTGTTGTGTGTCCGAGACCTGCCGAAGTCAAGGCGCCGAACGGGCTACGAGCCGATCGAGAGAGAATGCGATTCAAGCCGAAAGGTTACGTGAGAGCGATGTGGTGAACGAGCACTTGAGCGATATGCTTGAAATGTGCATCCGTCGTCAGGATAGTCAGGCCGTATTGCATAGCACTGGCTGCGATCCAGAGGTCATTCGTGGGAATCGGACGACCGATCGCCCAGAGGCCGTTCAAGATGACGGCATACCGCTCGGCTGTTCCCTCATCCATAGTCAGTAGTTGAACACGAGGTGACGCCAGAAATTGATCGAGCCTGTTCCTGTTTCGATCGGAATACCGACCATGCTGAAACCCCGCTTGCAATTCGCCCAAGACGATTGGATTGAGAGAGATCGAGTCTGCCGATTGAAGGGCTTCTTTGACTTCGCCCTGCCCCCGCATGAACGAGGAATACGCGGATGTATCCAGGAGAATTCGCATTATTTCCACAAGGTCCGGTCGATCGCCCGTTGTATGGCGAGCACCCGGTCGAACTCGTCGGCAGCCTCCTTAGTCCATGATCCACAGAGGTCGTCGAGATCATGATGCAGCTCGGCCCGCTTTCTCTTGGCTTGCGTCAGATGGTCTTCCAGCAAGCCGATGACGGCTTTATTCACGCTCATGCGCTTACCCCGCGCCTGCTTGCGGATCGCCTTATCGAGATCAGGGGGGAGGTTCCTCAGTGTAATGGCTTTCATAGCACTCCTTTATGCATCGTTAAATGAAGCATTGTGATGCATGTAATGTAGCAAAGAGCACAATGAACCGCAACCCGACGACCGTCAGGCGGCACAGTATCGTCGGGGCAACAGAGGTCGCGTGAGAACGTGTGGATGCTGGCGCAGGCGTTTGCGGGGAGCCGGTGCATCGAATGAGGCTAATGACTGGTAACACTTGCGAACCGGCTTCTGCCCGCTCCATTCGGATCGTAAAGCACCTTTTCTTCTGCATCGGTCTCGCCATGGTCATGCTGTTGGCATCCACTTCAGCCTTCGCACAGACTCTGACGACCGACCCGAATAGGATCGAACCGACAGGACGCTACGGCGAACCACCCGGCCCGTTGAAGGAAGAGTTTGTGCACCCGCAGCCGCCTCCGAGTCCCGTGCTTCCCATCGTGCCCATCACGCCTGAAACAGGGGTGCCGATACAGCCAGGCATACTACAAGTATTTGTCCGTGACGTGCTGGTGATCGGCAACAGTGTGTTTTCAGATGCCGAGATCGCCGAGGTGACGGCCCCATTCAAAAACCGGACATTGCAGACCGAGGATCTCGAGCGGCTCCGGCTGGCCCTGACGCTCCTCTACGTCAATAGGGGCTACCTGACCTCCGGCGCGATCATCCCGAACCAGGACGTCGTCTCTGGTGTCATTACGGTACAGATCATCGAAGGGAAGTTGACGCGGATCGACGTGGAAGGCAACCGCTGGTTCAGCTCCTCCTACCTGCGCGACCGCCTGGAACTGGGCATTCGCACACCGGTGACGCTCGCTCCCTTCCAGGAACAGCTGCAACTCTTGCAGCAGGACCGCCGGATCGAGCGCGTGAACGCAGAACTGCGGCCCGGCGATAAGCAAGGCGACAGCCTGTTGAACGTGCGAGTGGCGGACAAACAACCGTTTCACGCCTCGATGGAGGTCAATAACTACCAGACGCCGCTGGTCGGAGAAATCCGCGGGGTCGGCAGGCTGGTCAACGACAACCTGACAGGCCGAGGGGACCAACTCAGCCTAGGCTACGGCCAGTCGAGCGGGGCCTATCCGATCGTAGACGCCTCCTACGCCCTGCCCTTCAATCGGTACGGCACGACCTTTTCGCCCTACTACCGGCGTTACGGCTTCCGACTGATCGAGCCGCCCTTCAGTCCGCTGAACATCAAGACCAATTCGGAGATCATCGGCATAAGCCTCCGCCACCCGATTTATAAGACCGTGACTGATGAGGTGGCCCTCTCAATCATCGGGGAACATCTCTTTACCCAAAGCTTTCTCTTTTACGGCACCCCGTCCCAGCAGACGTTGGATGTGTTCCCCGGTTATCAGAACGGCGTCGCGACCGTCTCCGCGCTCCGCTTCGCGCAGGACTGGACCCATCGCACAATCGATACAGTGCTGGCCGTCCGTTCGCGCTTCAGCGTGGGCATAAACGTGCTGGGCGCGACCATCAATGCGAACCCCAATACACCGGACGGGCAGTTCTTCTCCTGGCTGGGTCAGGTGCAGGGCATTAAGCAGTTTGGCGAAGAGCTGCTCGGCATGCAGCTCCTCGGTCATATGGACCTCCAACTCACCAACTCGCCTCTGTTCCCCGTTGAACAGGTGGCGCTCGGAGGCCGGTATACGGTGCGCGGCTACCGCGAGGTGACCCTTCTGCGAGACAACTCGTTCATCGCCTCGGTCGAGCCACGCTTCCCGTTGTATCGTTGGGCAAACGGCACACCGATGTTCCAACTCGCGCCCTTTGTGGACATCGCGCACGGTTGGAACCAGAGCGGCAACCGTGGAGCCCCAACGCAGCCGATCACCACCTTTCCCGACACCCTCGCCAGCGTGGGCGTCGGTCTCCGGTGGAATATCCTGCCGGACGACAAGGCCAGCTTCGAAGTCTATTGGGGCCAGCAGCTAAACCACGTGCCGAAGATCAGCAACACGATCCAGGATAACGGAGTGCATCTAGGGCTCGTAGTGAATCTCTTCTGAGGAAAGAAGTGCTGAGTCGGACAATGTGGAATGAGGAATGCGAAATGAAGAATGTCACGATCAGATTCCACATTCCACATTCCACATTTTTAATTTGGCTCGCCCTGTTCCTCATTCTCGCGAACGGACTCATGTCGACTGGAACAGTCGCTGCCGTCGAGCCCTCCGCGGACAGCTTGATGCAGCAGGGACTGCAGGCCTATCAGCGGGGATCGTTCGATCAGGCGCTCGCTACCTGGAAGCAGGCGGCAGATCTCTACGAGCGGGCCGGTAAGATCGGCGAGCAGAGCCGGGCTCTGGAACAGGCTGCGCAGGCGTCTGAATCACTGGGCCAGGTCAGTCAGGCCTTGCAGCAGTTGGAGCTGGCGCTGACCCTGGCGCAACAGGCAGGAAATCGTGCGCGGATTGCCGGCGTGATGGAGAGCCTCGGACGTACGTACCTGGCGGCGCGCAAACCGGACGCGGCGTTGGAGTATCTGACCCAGGCATTGGCCATGGCACAAGCCGATCAAGATCGACGCGTCATCGCTGCCATCCAGAACGACCTCGGCATCACCCACGTCGCTCAACAGCATGACGCGGATGCGCTGGCTTCCTTCCTCACCAGCGCACAAGAGGCACAAGCGATCGGAGATCGATCTCTGACTGTGCGGGCCTCTATCAATGCGGCCCGTATGGCCTTGAAGCTGAAGCAACCGGATCACGCGCGGAACTGGCTGGACCTCTCACTCGATGCCCTGAACAATTTCGAGCCTTCGCACGACAAGGCCATGAATCTCATTCAGGTGGGACTGGGCTACCAGAAACTCCGTGCCTCAATGCCTGCCATGAACGCACCCCTGCTGTTGCGCGCGGCCGGCGTCCTGCTGGAAGCGGCGACCTTGTCACAGCAAATCGGCAACGAGAGAATACGCTCCTATGCCGATGGCTATCTCGGCCACTTGTATGAAACCGAACATCGCTACAATGAATCCTTGCAATTGACAAGACGCGCGGTCTTCTCCGCCCAATCGGCCAACGCACCGGAGTCGCTCTTCCGCTGGCAATGGCAACTCGGACGTCTGTTGGCTGCGACAGGCAAGCTGGATGAGGCCATCGCCTCTTATGGCCATTCCACCACGACTCTGCGCCCCATCCGCGTAGAAGTCTCCTCCGCATGGGGGAACGAGGGATTCGCAGGAGAAGATTCGATCCGCACCCTCTTCTTTGAGCTGGCCGATCTGCTGCTCCAGCGAGCTTCACTGACAGAGGACCGGCAAAGGGCCGAGCAGTATCTGAGCCGCGCGCGCGATGCCATCGAAACCTACAAGGCAGCCGAGTTACGGGATTACTTCCGGGACGACTGTGTGGATACGCTCCAGGCGCGGATCACACAGCTGGATCAGCTGGCAGCCGGAACGGCGGTGGTCTATCCCATCGTCTTTGCGGATCGCTTGGAACTGCTGGTCAGTCTCCCCAATGGACTGAAACGATTGTCGATCCCCGTCTCGTCTGCCACGCTCACACAGGAGGTACGTGCCTTTCGCAAGACGGTGGAAAAACGAACGACGCGCGAGTATCTCCCCCACGCCCAACAACTCTACGCCTGGTTGATCCGCCCGCTCGAACCGGACTTGGCCTCCTTCCGGATCCATACCCTGGTCTTTATCCCGGATGGCCCGCTCCGCACTGTGCCGATGGCCGCACTCCATGACGGCGAAAAGTTTCTTATCGAGAAATTTGCGGTGGCCAGCACGCCCGGGTTGAGTCTCACCGATCCGAAACCGATCGACCGCGAGAAGGTCCGGCTGCTGTCGAGCGGCCTCACGAAAGCCGTTCAAGGATTCCCCTCTCTCCCCTTCGTCGAAGAAGAAATCAATGCCATACGCAGGCTGTATCAAGGGGATCAACTCCTGAATGCCGAATTCTCGACTCCGCGTCTTCAACAGAAGTTACAAGACCAGCCCTATGGCATTCTGCACATTGCCACCCATGGCTGGTTTGCCTCGGACACAACGCAGTCCTATCTCTTGACCTATAACGGAAAACTCACCATCAATGAACTGGACCGGTTGGTGGGACTCTTCCGCTATCGAAAGGATCCTTTGGAGCTCCTGACCCTCAGCGCCTGCCAGACCGGCACGGGCGACGACCGTTCGGCGCTCGGCCTGGCCGGTGTGGCGATCAAAGCCGGGGCTCGGAGCGCCCTTGCGACACTCTGGTTCATCAACGATGAAGCCTCGGCTGCCTTGGTCTCCGAATTCTACCGGCAGTTACGAAATCCCGCCCTGTCGAAGGCACAAGCTTTGCAGCAAGCACAGCAGAAGCTCTTGGCAGACCGGGTCTATGAACATCCGGCATATTGGTCGCCGTTTCTGTTACTGAACAATTGGCTGTAGCAGGATGCTGAAAAAGTCCGCCAGCTTCGTTCTCACTTCACTCAGAGGTTCAACGTACCGAAGTGTACGCCTCACCTCTTCGCTTGCTGCGGCCTTGCTGGGCGGCCTTTTTGAGCATCTTGCAGGAACGTTCCTCCACTGTACTGCAGAGGGGGACCTTCGAAGTTCTCGTATGCCGAAATCGTTTTTCCGTAGCCTGCCAGGGGACAGCCACCGCTGCAAACGCTAGTAAGATAGCTCAGGCCGACCGGCTCTAGTCATAGGGTTGGTCCTGTGCTAGGGTGGCGCGGGTGTATTTCGTGAAGCGTGAAGCGTATTTCGTGAGACTGAATCTCGTCGCTCGTCCCTTCGGTGAGCCAGATCTGAAACGAGATACGCTTCACGTTTCACGCTTCACGAACTAGGAGGGCACTAGCGATGCGACGCATAACTGCTGCTCTACTTTCTGGATTACTCGTGAGCATAGAACTGTCTGGCCCGGCCACGACCCCGGCGGTCGCGGATCAGCCTGCCGTGAAACAGTCCGGGTCAACAGAGAATGTGCCGCTTCCCCTCTACCAACCTCCTAAGAAACTGACCCCTCGCGCTCGGGTCGGTGGCGGATTGCGCGGCACAGACGGAAGCGATCCTGTGCTGGTCGCCTTGGTGCCGGACCATGTCGGGCTCACTGTGAAGAAGACTCCAGTTCTGAACTGGTTCCTCTCGAAACCGACGACCTACCCGCTAAAATTTACACTCATCGACATCCGATCGGTCACACCACTGCACGAAGCCCCGATTCCCACACCGGCTCGCGCAGGCATCCATTCCATCGATCTCAAAGATTGGAACCTGGTACTGGAGGCGGATGTGCAATACCGGTGGTATATTTCCGCGGTTCGCAATCCAGACTCGCCGTCGCAGGATATTGTGGCCGGCGGTGTCATTGAACGGTGCGAGTTCAGTAACTGCCTCGTGGAAATGCAAGTCGATTTGAGCTGCGACCAGCACAGCGTGGTGCGGAATGCCTTGCGGGGCTTTTGGTACGACGCGATGGCCTGCCTCTGTGAGTTGATCGACGCGAACCCTTCTGACCAGACGCTTCGCAGACAACGAGCTGCCTTGCTGGATCAAGTCGGCCTTTCCGGAATTGGGGAGTGGGATCTTCGTTCCATGCAAGCGCCGGCAAAGTAACAGCGCGTGACTGGCGAGACAGGCGCGAAACGCGCGACGCACAGGACGAGCGGCGGTTCTGAGTTTTGAGTTCTGGGTTCTGAATTTTCGGATTTTCGGCCGTCGTACTCTGCCAAAATTCCTTAACTCAAAACTCAGAACGTCTCCCCATTCCTCATTCATAATTCCTCATTCCGAATTTCCCACTTCCGCCAGCTCGTCTCACCCGCCCCGCGAATCTTTAACTCAGAACTCAAAACCCAGAACTTCCCTTACCCCTTTGCCCCATACCCCCTTACCCCATCCCCATGCCTCACTTTTTGATTCAACAGCGAATCGTTTTCGATTCACATGGACTGCGTCCTTTCCCAATCGGAGCCTACCGACAGGGCCATCCGTGACGAGCGTCAGCGACTCGTCGTTCCCTAAATACGCTTCACACTTCACGAGATACGCTTCACGGATGCCAAGAATAGCAAAGGCACCGTCGAACTGGTTGCAAGGATATGCCCATCTCCGATGGGGCACGTGGTTTGCTTTATAGTCGATTACTTCATGGATGCCGGCGCGAATCGTTCGATCCGTTCCCCGGCGCCCTTTTCACGTATGCACCTCCCCGACGGACTGCAACCATGTCGACGTCAGTCGTACTTGTGAGAGCCCCTGGCGAACGCTGGTCTCTGATGCTTCGCACCGATGTTCATGAAACATTCAGGCGAACCGATGCCCAATCTCGCAATAGAAGGAGACGCAGCCATGACAACTTCAAACATGGTGTTGGCGTTACTGAGTGGATTGGTCTGGATCATGATCTGGATCATCTGGGTGATCATTCTCGACATCTTTGGCGGCAAGCATCGCAGCCGAGACCGGCAGAACAAGAAGGCTGCGCAGGAGCATGATGATGAGTATGAACCGCGCAACACTCATCGCATCAGTCAACGATTATAGCCTGACAGATGGATGTGACCACCACCAGGCCGCAGAACAACCATCCTGGCATGCAAGACTGGCAGGACAGGTCGATCTGGTCTACGTGGTCTATCTCGTCTATCTGGTGAGTTGGTTCATTTGGTTGATTGTGTTCTTCGATCCGAACCAACGAATTGGGCATTGATACGTGACTGAAGCGGGCCGATGCCGTCTCACGTCTGTCGTCTA
>NEWP02000092.1 GCA_002869895.2 Nitrospira sp. CG24E
CGGGGGGTACTATTTACACTCAATGCTTCGTCGCGCGGTACAAGTCGAATATGAAGGGCTCGATTATACGCCGGAGATGATCGAGCTTGCCCGTGAGGAGATGTGTTCACGCACGGATTTGCCTAGAGAACGTTTTGTGCTTGGCGCGATCGAAGATCTGGATCGGCGTTATGACAACGTGCTGTGTTTCAACGTGCTCACAAATAGCCCTCATTATGCGCAGCCGCTTGAACGGTTGCTTCAGTCCGCAAGCAAGCGAATTCTGTTGCGTGAAAGCCTCGACGACAGCCTGACGGTGCGTTACACACCTGATCCGTACCTCGACGAGGGTAAGCGTCACATCCGGGTCTATCACAACACATACCCCATCGCAGAGGTAGCCAATTTCATGCAAGAGCATGGCTTCCGAGTCGAACGCATTGTCGATCAGCGCACGAACGACGGAGTTGAAATGGTCGTCGATATTCCGCACCATTGGAAGATTCTGATTGGGGAGCGTCGCTGATGCCTCGAATCGCCGGTGTGTTTAACCCTTACCCAGGCAAGGAGATCGCCGTCGCGCTTGAGTTGCTCAGACAAGGACTGCCAATGGGAGACGGTCCGGCGTTCTGGCGACTCCAGCGCCAGGCAGGGTTGATTTGGCAGGGGCAAGGCAACGCCGCCCTGGCTATACGAGAGGGCGTGCTCGCGGTGGTCGATGGTATTTTTTACAATCCTGAAGAGCTTGAAGGTGAACCGAAGGAAGGACCCGCAGAGCAGTTGGTCGCGACTTACAGGCGACTCGGACTGTCGGCGGCGCTGGGGCGAATCAACGGCGACTTTGCGCTGGCCTTGTATGATGCCGACAAGGAAACGCTCTGGCTTGCGCGCGATAGGGTCGGGCACAGGCCGCTCTATTATGTTGAACAGAGTCAGGGGCTCGCATTCGCTTCCCGTCCCAGCGCTTTATTCTCGTTCCCTGGTGTCGATCGAGAGCCGAACCGGCGCTATGTGGCGGTCTTTGCCGGTTCGCATTATCGCTACATCGATAATCGACCTGATGAGTCGCCTTTCAAAGATATAAAGCAGTTGCCCGCGGCCACCTTCATCGAGATCCGAGCAGATAGCCGGCGAGTGGAACGGTATTGGACGCTTCAAGAAGAACCGGACTGGGCGGATGATGAGGCCACGCTCGCCGCCCGCTATCGTGCGCTCTTGATGGACTCGGTACGACGCCGTCTGGCCGTAACCGCGCGTCAGGCTTTTACTCTGTCAGGCGGGTTGGATAGCTCGTCGGTGCTGGCTTGCGCGGTGGATCTCACCGGGCGTCGCCAGAACGCTTTCTCCTCGGTTTACTCCGACAAGACCTATGACGAGAGTGAAGATATCAAAGGATTCGTGCAAGAGAAGGTGAAGCAGTGGCATGCCGTGCCCATAGAGGGTTTCGATTTGTTCGCGACTGTGCGCGCGATGGTACGAGCCCACGACGAACCGGTGGCCACGGCGACTTGGCTGTCGCATTTCTTGCTGTGTCAGGAGGTTGCAAAGCAAGGAGTCGACACACTATTCGGCGGACTTGGTGGCGACGAGCTCAACGCTGGGGAATACGAGTACTTCATATTTCACTTCGCGGATCTGGATAGACGAGGAGAACGGACGCAGCTTGCCCATGAGATCGACACATGGGCTCGCCATCACGATCACCCCATCTATCGAAAAAATGCAGAAGTCGCAAAGAGCTTGCTCGACCGTCTGACGGATCCGACCATCTCAGGGCGGGTTTGCATAGATAAGTCGCGCCTGGCTAGATATTCATCCGTCGTTCGTCGCGACTATTTCGATTTATCGGGCCTAGAACCCGTGCTTGATCATCCGTTCTCGAGCTGGTTGAAGAATCGAACCTGCCAGGATATTTTCCGTGAAACTGCACCATGTTGCCTGCGTGCCGAGGATCGCGACTGTTCGGCGTTTGGGTTGGCTCACATGGACCCGTTCTTCGACCACCGGCTGATTGAGTTCATGTTTCGCGTGCCGGGGTACATGAAAATCCGTAACGGTGTCACAAAACAGTTGTTGCGCGAGGCCATGAAGGGGGTTCTTCCGGAGGAGACACGTACCCGAATCAAGAAAACCGGATGGAACGCGCCGGCTCATCTCTGGTTCGTAGGAGAGGGGTTACAGATGTTGAATGATCTTGTGCACTCACGGGCTTTCAAGGAGCGTGGCATCTACAACATGCCTCAAGTGTCGCAGATCATCGACGAGCACCAGGCGATTGTGGCGTCCGGTGAACCGATCGAGAACCATATGATGTTCCTGTGGCAACTCCTCAATCTTGAACTGTGGTTCGAGGAAGTTATTGATCGTCAACCGGCGCGGGCATCTTAACTGATGAAAATCTTGTTCTTCGCTCCTCATAGTGCGATCTGGGTCCATGCCTTTCCTGAAGCACTCGTGGCCGAGGCGTTGAAACAGGGCGGGCATGAGATCGTGTACGTGACTTGCGGGCGGAAACTCCAGAGATACTGCGTGGCCATGAGTGCGTATCGAGTCGCGCCTGCCGCACCGGACATGAACAAATTACAGATCTGTGATCTCTGTGATGCGCGGAAGCAGATCATTCGCGAGCAGTTTGGCTTTAAGGGTTGCGACATGTCCGAATTGATTACTAGTGAAGATGAGTGCCATGTTGAAGAAATAGTCGCGGGCATAACGCGCGACTCTCTCACGACGTTCGAACTTAATGGACTCGCGATTGGGCAGCTGGCGCTCTATCAGTTCATGCTCCTCCGGAAACGTATTAATATGGACCTGAGCGTGCAGGAATGGGGTGAATGCTTGAACGAATTTCGCAATGCGCTCTATGCGTTCTATGCTGCCAAGAAGTTGATGGATCAGGAACGTCCAGACCGCGTCGTGGTCTATAACGGGCTGTACTCGGTGAACCGTGTTTGCTGCAAGCTGGCTGAGCAGCGTGGCGTGCCACACTATTTCATGCATGCCGGGGGTAATTTGTCGAACCGTTTGCAGACGCTTCTACTGGGTCGTGGGGATACGTTTCAGTATATGCCTCACTGCGTTGAGACCTATGCGAAGTTTACGCAAGTGCCTTGCACCGGGCGTCTATTGAAGTTGGTGACCGACCACTACCTAGAGCTGCTGCGTGGTCGGAGTCATTTCGTATACTCCAGCAGGAAAAGTACGGGTCTGTTCGACACGCGGGCCAGATTCGGAGTTAGGCCGGCTCAAAAACTTTTGTTGGTGACCATGGGCAGCTATGATGAAGAAGTGGCGGCAGAGATGGTCGGCGCTCGCCATCTTCTGGCTCCGCCATTATTTCCGACCCAGATTGAATGGATACGTGCTCTGCTCGGGTTCGTGAAGACCCGCAGCGACCTATTTCT
>NEWP02000093.1 GCA_002869895.2 Nitrospira sp. CG24E
CCCAGAGGGTACGCCTCCGGTTCTTGCTCGCCTGCGGCCTTGCTGGACGGACTTTTTGAGCATCCTGCTAAGCAGACATCTTTACCTTGTGATGCCAAAAATATCAAAGCCCGGCGGACGAGCGGACGGCTAGTTTGTAAATGCCATCCGGGAGAACTGTCGCTTCAAGCCGTTGACTTTTGCAAGGTAACGGCTCACGTCGTGGTTGCCGCACTGTTGGCGGGGGATCAGCCGGAAGCCGTTTTTTGCATAGGCCTGACCCGCTCTGGCTCCGCACAAATGAATTACTGCGGCCAAGTTCTGTTTCCGCTGAAGCGTGGCAGATGTCATCTTCCGGTTCCCCAGTATGCTCGTCACGGTGCGATCCAGTCTCGCCGCCGTCAATTCGATTGAATGGCTCGGTGCAACACGTGTGTACAGACTGTTGAACCAGCACGAATCGGCATCATGCCAAGGACCATCCTCAACCACCTTGTGATCGTGGATGCAGTAGCGTTTCGCTTCGCGGAACGTCGAGTCGGTAATCTGGTACATGCCGACTGCGCTCGATGCCGGCTGGTACAGCTCCAGGGGATTCCACGTCTTATGCCATCGCCAGTATGTTCGCGCCACTGGGTTGCCTCCGCCTTCGACCTGGGCGAGTGCGGCGAGTAGATCGGGCGTCATGACGGCGGTGGCATGTTTGCGGAAGAGAGAACTGTACTGCCGCCATGTCTCGGTCGGATTCTTGCCGAGCGAATGGTCCAAAGGAAAGAGAATCTCCGTCGGCTTGTTGATCGCGTGATAGGCCCAGTTTACGGAAGCCCATAGCAACAGAACGGAGGCTGCTCCGATGACAAGCCGGAATATCGGCGGCACAGTGGACAGTGCTGCCCACACCATTCGGAGCTCACGCCACCGATAGCGTGCGATACGCCGGATAGCTGCGAACGTGATCCGACGTCTGCGCCTCCTCCGGGGAGCGGCTCTGCTCGCGTGTGTACGGGACGCGGAAGACATGGCCCCATATTATAACCAATAAAAGGGGCAGAGGGGTGGAAGCTGCTGATCTTCCTTGCTCGCGCAACGCGCGGCCTCCGAAGGCCCTCGTTGGACGCCGCAGTGGAAGATCAGCCAGCTCCCACCCCTGAGGCGGTAACAAGCAAGCTCGGAAGGAGCATCATACTGTCGGACGCGCAGTACAGGGCAGTCTGGTCGCTCCCCTCTTGAATAGTGAAGGAGAAAGAGTGAGAGATAGTTGGCCTGGGCCTCTGTAGTCGCCGAGTCTGCAGATTGGTTGCATATCGCCATCTTGCTGAGTTGACACCCGCTGTCGGAGGGTCGTAGCCTTTCCAGAGTTTTCCACTGCGACTGACTGACAAGCCACATGTCTCTATTTCCTACCTCCCTATTCGAGTATGTGAGTGTGCCTGGTCTCGCTGGCATGAGGAGAATCATTGCCAGCTGCTTGCTCGTAGGATTCTTGCTGTTCTTGCAGGTGGTTCCCGTTGTGGCGGG
>NEWP02000094.1 GCA_002869895.2 Nitrospira sp. CG24E
CAGGAGTGACAGGGACAAGAAGAGCCCAACAACTGCGAGTGTGACGTTTCTGAAATTCATCGTGCGTAACCCTCCTTTTTTATGAATGCGTGATGTGAATTAATGACTGAACTGCGCTGAACGTCACAAAAACTGATGCGGTCATGGGGGGACCGCGCCCGACTTGGACTGACGCGAGACCGACCTCCTTGCTCGGCTGCCAATGCTCAACAGAGTCGTAGCCAGGCTTTCTCTGTCGTGGCCTCACACATGCCGGTCTTCGTGGGTAATAGAGCGATGCGCGAGCGGATGAGACTGACAAGGGCACGCACTGTAGTAGCGGGTACAGGCTTGCCCCCACGACTCGACGCACACGACCGCACATTACAGGTCTATCCATCACTGCATGGCTCGTTGAATTTACCGGTCAGGCTGGTAGATAAGCTACGACCTTTCTACACTGTGAACGCCCCTGGCCCGCAATAACCGCCCGTCTTATTTCACAACGGGCAAGCTCATTGGCTATTCTCGTGGTTTCCGCGCGAGATTTCTAGATGAGCCGGTTATCAGCCGCCACGCCGCAACACACGTCAGCACTCGGTGACGACGCTGACCAGCATGAGGGGTAAGACTCGGTATTGAACTACAGTACATTGGAAGTTGTCAAGTGCCTCAGATCGGAGACATGTAGTCCGGAAAAACCTGGATAACTCTTTGCCTCATTGTGCCTGTCATGCCAAGCATAGAGGTGCTATAATGCGCCCAAGCGAATGGTCGAGGAGCGGACGCAATGTTTGTTAAAATTTTAGCCAAGACTGAGATGCTCGGATTTTGGCAGAAGATGTTTAACTACTGC
>NEWP02000095.1 GCA_002869895.2 Nitrospira sp. CG24E
GAGCGGGTGCCAGGACATCTGGCTGTTAGTTTCGGCCTTACGTTGGCGGCGGCTGGCTGGTCGAAGGAAGACGCAATTGCGGCATTCCTCTATCAAGCCGCGACAGGGTTTGTGGCAGCGGCGATGAAGTTGTTGCCAATCGGGCAGCGTGAAGGGCAGCGGTTCTTGGAGAGTTGGCTTCAGGTGATTGAACGAGTCAGTCACAACGCGGCGCATCAACGAGTGCTTCAGTCTTGGTCGCCGATCCAGGATATTTATGCCATGAGGCATAGCCGGTTGGAATCGCGGTTGTTTCGGTCCTGAGACCATCATGCATCGAGCCGATGAACATTTCTTAGGCAACGGCCATGTTACGGCGGCGCGGGCTCGTCGTATTCCTGTGATCGGTGTCGGGGGGCCGGTGGGGTCTGGTAAGACTGCGCTGGTCGAAGCGCTCTGCCTCCGTCTGCGGGACCGTGTGAGTTTGGCGGTGGTCACCAATGACATCTTCACCAAGGAGGATGCCGAGTTTCTCACGCGCCGGGGCGCGCTCCCTCAAGATCGTATTCTAGGCGTCGAAACCGGAGGCTG
>NEWP02000096.1 GCA_002869895.2 Nitrospira sp. CG24E
CGAATCAATTCTGTTTTATCTTCGAGACTCAGCGATCGAATCTTGGCTTCAATCTCAGCGACATTGGTTGGCATAGCGACCTCCGTGCTGCACGCTCTTACGCCAAACTGATGTGACTCTAGCCAGAGGGCCCTAAGTTGTCAATGACTTCCCTACCCATTTCGGTTCTCCTCTCTTCCCCACCCCTTAAACGATGGGCTGAGGGGTTCTGCTCTCCACTGCGCCCGTCAAACGAGGGCCTTCTGAGGCCGCGCGTTGCGCGAGCACACCCTCTCCCCCTACTCTCCTAAGGTCATGGGCTGAATGGTTCCCCCACTGCGCCCGTCGGACGAGCACAGTTTTATCGTACGCGTTCCGGGAGCACAGGGGAACCATCAGCCCATGACCGCACTGCCATGATGATGAATCAACAACCACTCATCCCCGATGCGCTTGATGCGGTTGGCAATTCGCCATTCTTTTCATTCAGGTCCCACCTTCTTGCAACTAACACTCAACTCTAGCCCTCCAATAGCCGGGACGGCGGCTTTGGTGTGCAACAGCCTCGATGCGTAGAACATCGGATACGGCACTGTAGTACAGGGTGAAGGGGAAGCGGGTCAGAATGAACTTTCGAATGTAAGGACCGATGAAAGTTCCGATCTCTGGTTGATCCAGCAACAGATCGGTTGCATAGCGAATCTCGGATTCAAAACGCTCACCCAAACCCAGGACTTGCTTGTCGTAGTACACGGCGGCTGCAATGAGTTCCAGTTCCGCTTCGGGATGAAACTCCAATCTCATTTTTTAAGGCGGGCTCGAAGGCTTTGAAAGACTTCTCGAGCAGGTATCGGCTTCACTTTCCCTTCAACAATCTCACGATGACGTCGTTCTGCCTCTAGTGCCCAGGCACGCTCAACATCGGCGTCAGCCGGACCATCGAGATCTGCAATCAGGAAGCGAATCAATTCTGTTTTATCTTCGAGACTCAGCGATCGAATCTTGGCTTCAATCT
>NEWP02000097.1 GCA_002869895.2 Nitrospira sp. CG24E
ATCCGGGATCAACGGGAAGTGCTGCGCTACCGGGCCTCGCTCGTGCGCTTGCGGACGCAAGTGAAGAACAAGCTCGCCGCGATTCTGACGAAGACCGGGGTGCAGACGCCGACCAAGACCGCCTTCGGGGTCAAGAGTCGGCGATTTCTCGCCACCGTGCCCGTGCGAGCCTGTTACCGGTTGGCCCTGGACGGCTAGCTGCGCCAGCTGGCGCAGCTGACGACCGAGATTCAGGCGGCGGATCAGGCGATTGGCGAACAAGTCGCGACCGATTCCGCCGCCCAGCTCCTCTGCACCATCCCTGGGATCGGGGCCTACTCGGCCCTGCTGATCCGCAGCGAGATTGGGGACATTCAGCCAAAATAGTGGGGTAAACACTATCTCTGGCATACTCACCGTTCTCCTTCTGATCTTGCTGGCAATCGTTTCCTTTGCTGCTATCAATCTCGCGCTCTACAAGATTGACCCAGGACTATTTGACGTTTCTATTCCACAAGCAGGGTTTTTCATCTTTTTTTACTACAGTTTTAACAACCTTCTGTTTAATTCAATAAGAGAGATCACCCCGATTCTGCCAATATCTCAGGCAGTATCAATGCTGGAGTTTTTCCTAGCGTTCTTTTTAGTTGTCATATTTGTCTCGATAATTCTTTCTGTGAGAGGTCAGAGGTACTCCGAAGAGCTAAATCAGGCTATAGATAGAATCGAGAAGGAAGGGGCAGCCATGGAAAGCTTTATTAGGTCTGAGTATAGCGTTGGTGGTATCGATGATGCCATTCATGAACTCGAAAGGGTAAAAGCCTCTTTTATTTCATTCATTTTCAAGATATCTAAGAGCCTTAAGTAGCGCATGTGCGCCTCCCTCGAAATAGTGGACACCTCGAAAAGGGTGGGGCATGCTCACCCAGGAGGTGAGCAACATGCGGTGAAACAAAGGGGTCGATTCTACTTTCTCGGGTTAGTCTGGTCCATCTCAATGTGCGCGCGTCCAACGAGGGCCTTCTGAGGCCGCGCGTTGCGCGAGCACAGGGAATTGTCAGGCCTTCCTTCCTTTTCTCCTCTACTCCTCCTCCGAGGAATCGTATTGGAGGGGGTGGGCAGGTGGTCCTCAACTGCGCGCATCGGACGAGCACAGTCTTATCGTGCGCGTTCTGCGAGCAAGAAGGACACCTGGCCGTTTCCTCTTCCTCATTCCCCTCCCAACCGAGGGGGACAGGCGGCCTTGGCAGGGCACCCATGTTTGCTCCAACTGCGCCCGTCGAACGAGGCCCTTCCTAGGGCGCGCGTTCCGGGAGCAAGGGAGCAACGTGGCTGTCCTGCCACTCTTCCGCTCTTGCATCTCCTTCTTCCACCCCTGTACAACACGTTTTCCCTGTAACCCCTTGGCCTTCTGACTCTTTCAGCTCCTTCCGCCATAGCGCGCAGGTGCGAAGAAGGAACCAGATCTCTTATGAGCGTTGAGTGTCCGAAGGGCAGACGGGACTCCAAAGCCTCCTTCGAATTCACCTCAGCAGAAGAGATCGAGATCCTTGCCGCGATTCGATGATAAAGGCCGAGCGGGGAGAAACAACCTGCGCTGTCCGTTCCTTATCTCCACTTTCCAGACGTTCAGAGTCCAGCTATAATAGCCACCATGGAATCGACCAAATATATCTATTGGCAAGATCAGGGGCAGTGGCTCGGCTACTTGCAGGAATATCCTGATTACTGGACCCAAGGTGATTCCTTCGAAGACCTACAATCCCACCTTCGCGATCTGTACCTTGACCTGACCAGCGGCGAAATCCCTGGAGTGCGTAAGCTTGCAGAGCTGACACTCCGGTGAAGCGCAAAGACCTCATCCGACAGCTCGAAGCCAACGGTTGCCTGCTTGTTCGTCACGGTGGGAAGCACGACTGGTATCACAATCCCACCACCAAGGTTTCCCAGCCTATTCCTCGCCATACTGAGGTCAATGAGCACCTCGTCAAGCGTATTTTGAAGATGTTGGGTAATCCCTAATTGGGCCGCACGCCTACTCCTTCCCGACACCCAATTATTGGGGCATTAGAAACGGGGTAAGGTCTTATCTGCCTGCTCGTGCTGCGACGGCGAAGTAAAGAAAATAACGGTCTAAAGACGCTAGGTCGCTTCCGTAGGCTGTTCCCCCGAACATCGCGTCACAGAGCAACTCGCGGGCGCGCGCAAGTTCTTTTCGGCGACCCTTCCAGCGAGCATCACCTATCGTCAGATCGAGCAATTCCAAGGCTCGGAGAAACGCCTGTTCACATCGCTCAGGATCCTTCCCTTGCCACCGTGAGGCGCGCGCCACATCGCTGCCGACATTGGCCAGCTGTTCGACTAACGGGAGAGTCTGCCACCGCCCTGCGGCAAGATTCGCATGCACGTAACCCATGCCGATTACTCCTTGACCAATCGATTCACAATCGCGGTGATGGTCTCGCGGATCTCGGCACGTTCAACGTTCCGGGAACGATTTCCAGCTGAAGGGCGCACATTGATCATAGAATCGAACTCAATCCATTCTGCCGCCGGCCTTTCGGGGTAAAGATTGATGCCCCAGAGGTTTTTCTGGATAGACCCCTGATCTAAGAGCAGAGCTTCCTCGTCAGAGTGCAGTTCTCCGCCGATCGCCACGATCTGCTGCTCCACATCGACGACCGCTTTTACCATATCTCCGAACTGCTCCTTCGCCATCTGGTTCAGCTCGATCTTGGTGATGGATTCACGGACAATCTTGATTTCCATGGTGCTTGATCACTTCCAGTCTTGTAGAACCTATGCCAGTAAGTGCCAGGCAAGATTGCGGATTAGGCCGGCTTCTGTCAATCACAATTTCTTCAAGGAACACTCGGTGTTGCTCCAACTGCGTCTGTCTAACCAGGGCTTCCGAACTCTTTCCACCTCCTTTCCAAGGGAGGGGCCAAGGTTGCTCTGAACTGGGCGCATCAATGATCCTTCCAAGCTCGCTTGTCCTCTCTCAGGGATGGGGGCTGATTGATCTTCTACTGCGCGAAACTTTCTCACCCGCCCACCCAGTGGCACGCCGAGACGCGCTCTTGTCCCAGGCGAGCACATTCTGATCGTGCGCGTTCCGCG
>NEWP02000098.1 GCA_002869895.2 Nitrospira sp. CG24E
TAGTTTGAAATCGCGCAGTGCGACGCTCGGAGCCTGGCAGGTCGCGGACCTCTGTAAACAGTTGGAAACAGGAGCACGAGAGCAGACCTTAGCCTGGACCGAAGCCGAACGGCTGGGCAGACAGTTACAACAGACCTTTACCGCAACCTGCGACATCTTTGAAAGTGAACGACAGAGGAGAGCGGCGTAAATGAATTCCACCCCACTGGCCCTGATCGTTGACGATGACATCACGTTGCGTGTGCTTGCGCGGGAAGCGCTGGAACAAGCCGGATGCCGGGTCGAGGATGCCGCGACAGGACAGGAAGCCCTCGAGGCCTTTCAGCGGGAAACACCCGACATCATCCTTTTGGACGTCGTCATGCCGGGGATGGACGGGTTCGCAACCTGTGCGGCACTCCGCAAGCTGCCCGGAGGGGCTTCTGTGCCCATCCTCATCATGACCGGCCTCGATGATGTGAAGTCCATCGCCACCGCGTACGATGCCGGCGCAACCGACTTTGTGACGAAGCCGTGGAACGCCCTCGTGCTCAGCCACCGTGTCCGCTATATGCTGCGAGCCAGCCAGGCCGTGGAAGAGCTCCTGGAACGAGAGATGAGTCTGGCGGAAGCCCAACGGATCGCCCGCCTGGGCAACTGGCGCTGGAACTTGTCGACGAACCGGTTTATCGCCTCCACCCAAACCTTCCGCATTCTGGGCATCAGCGCGGATCCCTATTCCACGACTGTGTCGTTTGAGGAATTCCTCAGCCATATTCACGAAACCGATCGGCCGGCTGTCGAGTCCGGCATCCGCCAAGCCATCGCCACCGGAGCCCCCTTCCGCCAGGATCATCGGGTCCACATGCCAACAGGGGACATCCGTGTCGTACATCATTATGCCGAGGTGGCCTTCGAACAAGGCGGCGCAGCGACCAGCGTCGTCGGCACGATTCAGGATATTACCGATCAGAAAAAAGCCGAGGCGCAGATTCATTTTCTGTCGAACTACGACCGCCTCACCCGGTTGCCCAATCGCCAGCTGTTCCAAGATCGCGTGACCCAGGCCCTGACCACGCAGAAACGTCACGAGACACAAGGCGCCATTCTCCTCGTCAATCTCGACCGGTTTCAACGCATTAACGATACGCTCGGCCCGAAATGCGGAGATACGATTCTCCGCGAAGTGGCCGAACGGCTGCTCCATTGCGTGCGACAATCCGACTCGGTGGCACGCCATGACGATCAAGAGCCCATTACGCTCTCCCGATTGGGTAGGGATGAATTCACCGTGCTCTTGACCCATTTGGCTTCAGCGCAGAGCGCCGCGAAAGTGACTCAGCGGATCCTGGAATCTCTCAATGCCCCCTACCACATCGACGGACGTCAGGTGGTGGTAACCGCCAGCATCGGGATTGCGCTACTCGGGCAGGATGGGGACGATGTCGACACACTGCTCCGCAACGCGGACGCGGCCGTCCATGCGGCGCAGGAGAAGGGACGGAACACCTATCAGTTCTATTCCCAGTCGATGAACGTGGCCTTGGCAGAACGGCTGAGTCTG
Source organism: Nitrospira sp. CG24E (assembly GCA_002869895.2). Classification (GTDB taxonomy): domain Bacteria; phylum Nitrospirota; class Nitrospiria; order Nitrospirales; family Nitrospiraceae; genus Palsa-1315. The sequence goes on from NEWP02000098.1 coordinate 1,544, forward strand.
GAGTCGGATCTTCGCCAAGCCTTGGAGCGAAGCGAATTTGTGCTGCACTACCAGCCCCAGGTCGACATTCGCCGATGGGAGATCGTCGGCGTCGAAGCCCTCATCCGCTGGCAGCACCCGGTACGAGGCATGGTATCTCCCATGACGTTTATTCCACTGGCTGAAGAAGTCGGGTTAATCGACCAAATCGGGCAATGGGTGTTGCGCACCGCCTGCGCGCAGCAGGTCGCCTGGGGGGCCTGCGGCCTCGGCGAGGTTTCCATCGCAGTCAACCTGTCGGGGGTTCAGTTTCAGCAAGCGGATCTCGTGGAATCGATTCGCACGATCGTCCGTGAGACCGGAGCCAATCCTGCCCGTTTGGAATTGGAACTGACGGAAAGTACCGCGATGCACGATGCGGAAAACGCGGTCTTGATCTTTCGACAACTCAAAACCATGGGATTCAGTCTGTCCATTGACGACTTTGGCACCGGCTATTCATCGCTGGCCTATCTCAAGCGATTCCCCATCGATACCATCAAGATCGACCGGGCTTTCGTCAAAGATCTCGCATCAGAATCTGAACAGGCCGCGATCGCCATGGCCATCATCGCCATGGCTCACGGACTGAAACTTCGCGTGCTGGCCGAAGGGGTCGAAACTCAGCCACAACTCGACATCCTCCGCGACCAAGGGTGCGATGCCATTCAAGGCTACTTCTTCAGCCATCCCTTGCCGGCCGACCGAGTCGAGCAGTTGATCCGCGACCTCCGCGCGAAGGCCGACCACGAGCGCCGTGCCGCGTAGCGCCCGGCCGCACGGGCCAAGCTCCCGCAAGTCATGCGCTGGCGGACTTTCTCAACAACCTGCTGGCTTGTATTTCGAGGCCGCTCACGATACCCTCGCACCATCGTCTTTCCTTTTCTGCACGATGGCCATCTACGCAATCGGCGACATTCAAGGCTGCGCGCGCTCTCTGGAGCGACTACTCGACCTTATCCGATTTGATCCTTCCGTAGACCGCCTCTGGTTTGTCGGCGACCTGGTTAATCGAGGCCCCCGCTCCCTCGACGTCCTGCGCTACATCAAAAGTCTCGGTCCGGCAGCACGAGCGGTATTGGGGAACCACGACCTGTTTCTGCTCGCCGTGGCTGAAGGCATCGTCGCGTTGCGACCGAAAGACACCATTCAAGATGTCCTGGCGGCAAAAGATCGCGGTGAATTGCTCGCCTGGCTCCGACAGCAACCGCTCCATCATCGTGACGGTTCCCACTTCATGATCCACGCCGGACTCCTGCCGCAATGGACGATCGAAGAGGCAGAGCTTCACGCACAGGAGGTGGAGGCCGCTCTCGCAGGCCCCAACTTCAAGACTCTGCTTCACCATCTCTTTCACGGTACGATACCCAATTGGGAGCAGACGATCAGCGGACCAGATCGACTCGTCGCAATCACGCGCGCCCTCACCCGCCTTCGAACCTGCACACCGGCGGGAGCCCTCTCCCCGTTCTCAGGTCCGCTCGATCAAGCCCCGACAGGTTACTTGCCCTGGTTCCGTATCCCTAACAGGCGGAGCGCAAACGCCACCGTCATCTTCGGTCACTGGGCGGCTCTTGGGCTACACATGGAGCCGACTGTGCTGGGCATAGACAGCGGTTGCGTGTGGGGAAGGCAGCTGACGGCCATCAGGCTGGAAGATCGACGGGTGTTTCAGGTGAACTGTGTGGATACTGTACGTAAAGCGTAGGGTCTCGGAATCGTTTAGACGCCCAATACGAGGCGAAGAGGCGGCACCTCCTCCCCAATGCCAAACGAGAGTTCTTCCTTCACCGTTTCCGGATCCACGTAGGTCCCGAAGAGGCGATCCCAAACGGTAAACAGAGCCGCAAGATTCGCCATATAGTGCTCAGGCTTATCACTATGATGAATGTGGTGATAACGCGGCGTGACGACAAACCATTCAAGCCAATTGGACCGCCATGTGAGATTCACATGCATCCAGTCATTTTGAAGGTTGTTGAACATGCCAATCGCAAATTCCATCCACCAGGGGGAGAGGCCGAGAAATGAGTAGGCAAATAGATAGGGAAGATTGACGATGACGTCCTGCGGGATCGTCGCGCGAAAACCGGCTAACCAATACATGTGCGTGGGCGAATGGTGCCACTTATGGATGCGCCAGACATGTTTCTGATGCATGAGCCGATGAATCCAGTAGTGGCCGAAATCAGCGATCACGAAGTAGCAAAACAACCGAAGCAGCAGCGGCATCTGGAGCACGGCCTCGGGCAGGTGCGGACGGATCGCGATCAGCCGATCGATAGACTCGGCGATCGGGACCATGCCGAACCAATAGACTGAAATGAGTAGAACATCGCGTCCGATGAGTTTGCGATAGGGAACATTCCGGGCCGGACGGAGCCATTCGAGAGCGGTCACCCCGAGAAGCCGCACCACAAAGAGCAGGGGGAAAAAGAGGTTATGTTCAAGCACGAACTGCCGGAACTCTCGACTCAACAGCCACTCGATCCAATCCATATGTTTCCTCTTATGTGGCGCTGCTAATTACACCCCAACTACAAGGCGCGCAAGTGGAACTTCTTCTCCAATTCCAAACGATAATGGTTCCTTCACCTCGTCTGGATTGACATAGGTTCCGAACAAACGGTCCCAGATCGTGAATAGCGCGGCGAGATTGGCCATATAGTGCTCGGGCTTATCGCTGTGATGGATGTGGTGGTAGCGCGGCGTGACGACAAACCATTCCAGCCAATTGGACCGCCAGGTTACATTGAGATGCATCCAATCATTCTGCAACCCACCGAACATTCCAATGGCGAGCCCCAGCCACCAGGGCGAGGGATCGAGAAACGAATAGGCAAAAGTGTACGGCAAATTCACAAGTGCTTGTTGTGGAATCGTAGCCCGTGAACCAGCCAACCAATACATGTACGTCGGCGCATGGTGCCATTTATGGATGCGCCAAACAGGTTTCTGATGCATGAACCGATGAATCCAGTAATGCCCAAAGTCGGCGATGAGGAAGTAGCAGAACAAGCGAAGCAGCAGCGGCATCTGGAGAATCGTGTCCGGCAGATGGGGACGGACAGCGATCCATCCGTCAATGTACCCAGCCGCAGGGACTATGACGTGTTGAAAAAAGGTGAAAACCGTCACGTCGTACAGC
>NEWP02000099.1 GCA_002869895.2 Nitrospira sp. CG24E
TCCTGGTGAGAGGAGCAAGCTAGCTTGGAACGATCAATTAAATCGATGACGATTACTCCGTGCCATGAGTGAGAACGCGTACCCACTGGTCCGTCAGCCATTGCAAAGCTTGGACTTCTCTGCTTCCTTGGCGCCCCTGCAATCGTTTCCGCCCATCAGTCCATGATCACACCGGGATAGACATCTTTTATGCATACCTGGCAGATGCCATGACTGAACTCGGCTTCTGAATGGGTTTGGATGTATTCCTCTAAATGTTGCCAATTACCGTTGTCTGTCCGTACCCGCTTGCACTTGGCACAGATGGGAATCAGCCCGTGCAATACTTTGACTTCCCGCAACGCTTGTTCGAGCTCTTGGGTCCGCATCAGCAATTCCTGCTCTCTCGCCATACGGATGTTTCGCTCTTCTTTCAGCGCGAGGGCCGAGGATACGCGGGCGACGAGTTCCGTCGGATTGACCGGTTTGCGAATGTAGTCCATTGCACCGGCAGCAAAGGCCGCGAGGAGCGACTGTTCATCGGTCTTTACGGTAATGACGATGATGGGAATATCATGGAGCCATTCGGCAGCCTTAATCCGTCGGCAGGCTTCAAGTCCATCCACGCCGGGGAGCATGATATCCATCAGGATGAGATCGATCGCTTCCTTCCTCCGTCCGACGTTCTCTTGACTCAGCATTCCCAGCGCAGCCTCGGCAGAGTCGGCAACCATCAGCGCCTCATAACCGGCTGCGCGAAGCCTGGTTGATAGCAATGTCTGCTCATCGCGCGAATCATCTACAATGATAATGGCCACAATTCCTGTCTCCCGTTTCAGAGAAAAATGTTTATCCAGCGCCCGTGAGTCTGTCGAAAATAATTGTGCCCCGACGAATTTGAGCCTATCGACAAGGCCTGGATAATACGCTCAGTTGTGTCGTAAGTTCCATAGAACTTTCTGGACCAGCCTCATCTGACCTCTAACAGGCTGCGGAAAAACTCTGTGCGCACGCCGGAATTTCTGGTTCAATCAAATAAACAAGACAAACCAATCAAACCAATTAAACGGGACAAACCGAACAGACCAAATGAACAAGTCGGACTGGCGGATTTTTTCAGCATCCTACTAGAGGAG